>JAEKNX010000001.1 GCA_016839055.1 Spirochaetales bacterium | reverse complement strand
CCTTTGGAATTCTTTCACACAATTATATTTCGGGATAAATGAGCTTAAATCTTAATTCCTGTGCGGGAGTCAACACTATGGCTCTCTTGAATTCCTCGGGGTACTGATGCGCCCCATCATGCGGCCAATATGGAAGATACCCGGCTCCGCTTCTGTAACTGCAGTAGCGTCATTTATTGGAAGTTTTTCAGTAGGAATTTTTCTTACGAATCAATTATATAAAGACGGTAAGTATACAAAGAAGGAAGCAGCTTTTACAATGGTAGGATTTTCAACAGTCTCGGCGACCTTCATGGTAATTGTAGCAAAGACCTTAGGCTTCATGGATAGATGGACGATGTTCTTTCTATCAGCCCTGATTATTACCTTTGTTACATCGGCAATAGTTTGCAGACTATACCCGCTACGGAAAATCAAGAACTCTTATTACAATGAGATAAATAATGCTGACAATGAAAAACGGGGCAATAAGGGTCTCCTGAAAACAGCGGTAAACGAAGCGTTAAAAACTGCTGAAAAGGCTCCTCAAATACACAGATCTTTACTTAAAAATTTCAAAGATGGCATGCTTATCATTTTCAGGCTGGCACCGCTTATGGTATCAATAGCTACAATAGCTTTTCTTCTTGTGTACAATACACAGCTATTTGATTTCCTTGGCTATATCTTTTACCCCATACTAAAGCTGATGCAGGTTCCAGATACTATGCTGGTCTCAAAGGCAGCAGCCCTGGCCGCTGCTGAAATGTTCACCCCTGCAGCCATTGTATCAAGCGTTGGCGCATCTGAGCTTGCAAGATATGTTACCGGAATGATATCAATTTCATCAATCATTTTCTTTGCCGGACCGATATCAGTTATACTGGCTACTGAAGTACAGATATCCATAAAAGATTTACTACTTGTCTTTCTTGAAAGAGTTTATATTATTATAATTCTGGCAGCCATTGCCGGACATATTTTACTATGAATAAAATCCCCTAGGCATATTACCTGTGCGCGGGGGATTTTCAATCAAACCCTCAACTGCAATTGTTCAAGTGCCTCTTCGACTCTTTCTGTGAGACAGGCCGGGGATACAAAACAACTCGTCATTGTTGCAACTTCCACAGCCATCTGAATGCTCTCACCCTTTGTAAGAAGCTCCCGGGTTTCCTTATCAAATATCTTGTATCTGATTCTCAGGCGGTTCTCATATTCAATCAATTCAGCTTGAATAGTAGCCTTCTGACGAAAGATCAAAGGCTTGATATATTTCACCCGTACATCAACAACCGGCCAACCGTACCCGCTATCTGCCATTTCAGTATAACCGAAATTAACGATATCCAGCAGAGCACATCGCCCAACTTCAAAATATTTAATATAATTTCCATGCCATACTATCTGCATTGAATCAACATCGTAAAATTCAACTGAAAAATCTGTTTCAACACTTAAATTATTAATTTCCATTCCTATACCTTATCGTACAATTTAAAGTACATTTTATTAATTCCAGAAATTATAAAAATTATACCATTGAAGAGGATGCTCAACACAGAACCCTTCAAGAAGACTGACGTACTCCTTAATTATTTCTCTGATCTTCTTCTTCCTTTCTTTCCTCGATCCTGCAAACTCAGTATTTGCCCGTATAATATGAAGGTCGTATATCGAAGTGGGATCCATATCATTTTCGCGAATTCCAAACATGAAATATACCGGTGCATCCATTAAACTTGCAAGGATGAAAGAACCCTGAGGAAAGGATGCGGGCTCTCCTAAAAAGGGAAGTTTTTCCACCTTACCCGCAGTCGTCGAGGCAGTCCTGTCCCCCGAAATGACCAAAAGTTCTCCATCAGCAAGACGCTCCTGAAGCTCTATCACTGTGTCAACGCCTATATCTCTGGCATTGATAAGATTCATCATAGAGGCAGGATTTACTTTCTCAATCATTTTATTAAAATGAGCGGTTCCTGAAAAATCAACGATGGATGACACCTTAAATTCTCTATTGACCTTGGTTTTATTGTGGGTAGCAAGAGCACGAAGAATCTCCATATTACCCATATGTGAACAAATAATAATAGCTCCATGACCCTCTTCAAGCTGATCTATCAAAACTCCGGCGTCATCATCGTGAAACCTGATATTTTCAAGATCAATATCTCCCGACCAGGCGGAGATCTTCTCTATCATAGAAAACGCAAAAGAAACTATATGCCTGAAAGGTTCCATCACTCCGGGCTTCGGTTTGCTGCCAAAACCAGCGGTACGACGCAAAAACTTTCGAGAGAAACTGCATACACCGGGCGCGAATATACAAAAAACAAAAACGACAGGATATACTATTATCCTTAATCTTTTCGCACCTAATAGCCGGTACGTACCCAGCATGATTCTCAGAGGTAAAAAGCCCGCGGTTTTCTCTTTCTGATTTCGCCAATGAGCAGTCTCAACAGCCACTTCTTTTTAACCTTCTTATAAGAATAATTGGTATTCGCGGTATCATACCGAAAAACAACTTTGCGTGCATACCGCTAATCGCAATATTATCTTTAACCATTCGGAAGTTTGATATTCCGTCTTCAGGATAAATAACATTTATGGGTAAAAACTTCATCGGCACTCCCGCCCATGAAAGCCGTATCAGAATATCAATATCAAAAGTCATTCTTTTTCCCATCCGGCTCTTTTTAATCAGGCGGCAAGTCCTGGATAGAGGATAGAGCCTAAAGCCGCACATCGCATCGCGAATGTCACGTGACAAGGTTTCTAAAGTAACCCAAAAATTAGTAATTTTACGGCCATTCTTTCGCGATGAAGGAACAGAATCATCATATACCGGATATCCGCAAATAAGAGAATTGGGATTCCCCCCTGATTCCTCTAAAAACTCCTGAATAGGAGACAGATCATGCTGCCCGTCAGCGTCAACCTGAAAAGCATGAGTGAACCCAAGCTCTTCCGCCCGAAGGAGTCCAGCCATCACTGCCCCTCCTTTTCCAAGATTCACTGAAAGTTCTACAATATGTACATCCTCGAAATCATTGTCGCACTGACGAATATATGCCTTTGTTTCCTCATCATTTCCATCGTCAACTATAACAACCGGCAGGCTGCATTTTAAAATACCTTTGATTACAGCCCTGAGCGTCTTTCCATGCCGGTAAACCGGAATGACTGCGCAGGTTTTATTCTCGACTTTCATTCTTCCTCCAGTGTAATGGTTCCGCTTGAATATTGAATGCCATTACCATAACCACAATAGGAGTATGAGAGTTTGTTGCGCTTGCTATTAAAATTCAACTCCAGCAGCAGCCTGGTTTCAGGCAAAATAGGTTTTTTAAATTTCATCCTGGAGATAGATTTCATTTTCAATGTAGAGGACAGATGCTCATGAGCAAATCTCATCGCAAGATCACATTGAACAACACCAGGCAAAATGCTGAACTCCCTGAAATGCCCGTTAAAATACACAGAGCCGATCCCCAGTGTGAAATCAATAACTGCAGAGGAATTCTCAATTGACACGGAGTAAATATTCAAATCTTCATTCTTCCTGAATAAAGCTTCTATCTCGGTACGTTTAACCTTATCCTGAGTATTTCTCGGTATCTTATCCACCAGTCGCCACTTCTTCGGAATAACTGTATTTTCCAGATATTTCGCGAGATGCTCCCTGAAATAAACATTTACTTCCCTTTTATCGCTATCTTTAAAAAACTCTAATCCTTCATCACTCAGCTGAATAGCAGCAGCAAGATACTGCCTTTTTCCCGTCAACGCGATAACACAGGAATCTTTGATCAGTACAGATTCAATAAGACGGAATTCAACCTCAGTCAGAGATATTCGTTTTTCTTCGATTTTGACAATAGAATCCATCCGGCCCTCAAGAATGAAACGGCCGTCATCTACAAAGTGTCCTAGATCGGAGCATGTAAAACCCGAAGGCTCCAATATATAAGGGGATTTTACAACTATACGGTTTTCTTCATTAATGGTAACAGCATTACGGGGAAATGGCGTCCAGGCCGTCTGGGCAACTGATTTCCGATAGGCGATACCTCCGGTTTCCGTACTTCCGTAAATTTCAAGCGGACTGGTTCCAAGCCTGGCCTCAATTTCACGCGCAACTTTCTCGGACAGAACACCGCCTGATGAAAAAATAACAGTTCCTTCCGAAAAAACATCCGCGTTAAACTCGATTGCTGAAACCCTTTTAAAAAAAGCCGGACTGCAGACGAGAATAGGTTCGGCATCGGATAAATTTCCGAGTGATTCAGGAAAGCGAATCTGGTCAGCGCAAAACGGAAGTCCCGACGATACCGGGAGAAAAACCATGAACAACAAACCGTAAATATGCTGATGATTAACAGTGGAATACATCTTCCGTCCTTCAAGCAAACCACCCCATTGACGACTGAGCTCGCGAGTCTCTACCTCAAGTTCAGTCAGTCGTTTCGAAAAAGCCTTGGGCTTGCCAGTACTTCCTGAAGTAAAAAGAGTAATCCGCGCAGTATCAGCATCTATAAGTGGAAACTCAAACCAAGTGTCAGATACCGGCCTTGTATTTATAGAATAATATGCATCGATAATTACAGGGATAGTATCAGCTCCACAGCGTTGATCCCCGGATAAGAAGCCAGTTTCCGGCCCTGTAATCTCGCTAATAAATTCAGATGTAGTATTCGCGGAAATGAGTGCTTCCCGCCCACATTGCAGAATAGCTGTAAAGGCACATGTGAAAAAATAAATATCATCGCAATTCAATATCCACCGCTTATTCGGCGAATTATTGATAAATTCACGAAGAATCGATACATGAGATACGAAATCAGACCATGAATACCTGATGGATCCCGAAAAGCTAAAAAGAGAGTCTCGTTCTCGCGAGCCGACCTTTATTGAAGAAAAATTATTATAATCTATCATCTTTTTTGAACAAAATGTCTTACGGCCATTTCTCCGAAAAACAAAACTCCGATTAATATATATGATATCAGTCCGTTATACAGGGACCAGAAAAAATCCGAGAGAAAAAATGTTGTATAAAGTGACATTAAAATATTGAATACAAAAAAGCTGCACCAGATGATGGTTACTTTGCGGCAATAACTAACAATGCCGGGATATCCCTCCTGCTCAGACAGAGTCTTATCCTGAATGCTAGCGAAACGTAGAATCATCACAGGCGGACGAAGAAGGGTCCAGCCGAAGGTAGCGAGCAATGAAACATTAATTATCACCGGATAGAGTTTCAAACAAACCTCGCTATTAAAAATAAATATGAAAACAACCAGAAGAGCAAGCACACCAGTTAAAATATATTTTCCGACGTTTTTTTTTCCGCCGGCAGCTTTTCGGCCGGTAAAAGCCAGAAAATTCACGACAACAACAAATGCAATGCACAAGGAGAGAATCCGCGGCGGTGTCTTAAAAACAACAAGGCCAAGAAAAATCAATACAGGATAGGTGATAGATACAATAACAAGAAGAATTTTACCAGCTTTCTCCATCAGGTTGAAGCCATTGCAAGTATTTGTTGTTTCATAAGTATTCCGCTCCACATGCTTATCGAAGAACTGATTAGCTTTTTATATTATTAACAATTAGTTAACTCATCTACTATTATAACTGAATTATCGATTGGATTATAGCAACTATTAATCTGAAAATCAAGCTTGAAAATCTTCAGCCGCTATTGTAGTCTTCTTAAGAAATGACAAGGCCGAAAATATTCCTTTGCTCATACGATAAAAAAAATGGCTCTGGTCGTGAACAGCTTCGCGGAATAATTGAAACAGAACTTTCACTACCCGCAGGTTCCGTAAAATATGGTGAAGAGCCGAACGGAAAACCATTTCTACTGGGGTTTTCCGAAGTTCATATCAGCATTTCCCATTCTAAAGATTTGATTGCTCTCTACATCGGGCATGATGAGGCCGGTATTGATATTGAACATCTCAAACCGAGAACCAATGCCGGCGATATAGCTTCACTCTATTTTTCAGGCGAAGAACAGAAAGACATTCATAAAGAGGGGAAAGACTCCCTTATACTGTTCTATAAAATATGGACTACAAAAGAAGCCGAATTAAAACGCCTAGGAAGCGGTATTGGGTCCATCCATAGGCTTAACACCTCAATAATCCCCATCGGCAGACACTGGCTTATCGGAAAGAAATACATTCTTTGTCTCTCAGCACCAGAACCGGTCCTGCAATCACTTGAGATAATCAGCTTGTTGGATACCATTCCAAAAATAACATTCTATGATCATTCATAGCTGAGCAAACAAGGACTACTGGCGGTGCCATCCATTCCGGAATGAATTGTTTCACAATTATGAGAAAATTCCTCTTGAATACAAAGTCTATCAATGAACAAACTATTACTAACTGGATTGATAAAGTTTAAAAGTGTATACTTTATTTTGAAGTTCAATTTCCAAATTGATTCGGCCTGCCTGCCCTCCGAGGATTAACATGGAGCGACTAATAAACTGAAGTGAATATTTTGCAGCTCAACAACCTGTAGATTTATCGGTTATTACTTACATTAGGAATAAAACATGAATATTATACATATTTCGGATCTACATTTTGGCCCCAGACACTGGATAGGAAATAACCAGATTCTTATTGATAAGATTAATTCCTATAATGCTGATATCGTCATTAATACAGGAGACAATACTTCAGATGGTCTGGAAGATGAATATTCAGACGCCGGGAACTTCTTGAAATCAATTAAATGCAAACACGTTATATCTACTATAGGAAATCATGATAAAAGAAGTATGCGCTCTCATGAACTATTTCGGAAATATATATATACTCCGGAACTCATCGTCATTCCTGAAACAACTATAACCAGTAAAAACTATCTCTTTCTGGATCGTGAAATAACCATGGTTCAGGATAATTTTACCGATATTAATTTTGTAGAATCAATTCATATAGATGGTAAAACGATATTGGTAATCAGTATCGATTCCAATGAACTCTACAATGATGACGGTTATGTGGAAAAAGAAGTTCTTAAAGCTGTTTCATTGAAAATCAAAGAAACTGATTATGATTTACCGCTGCTGATGACTCATCATTCGGTTTTGGGAACAGATGAATGTCCATTAAAAAATTCAGCAACTCTTATCGATTTTGTGCAACTGCATAATATTGATCATGTATTTTGCGGACACACCCATGAACTTGAACTGATGCGGACAAAGGATATATATAAGGGGTATTCTTTTACTCAGTATATGTGTGGTACATTATCTTCGAGGAATCATCCTACTGATGACAATATGTTTCTTTATTATGAGAATATTGGCAGTGATAATATGCATGTACATCTAATCCGTATTTTTCTTAATGATGACAAAATAATTTTTAAAGAAGAATTAGTCTATTAAAATATCGGCGGCATAATTTGCAGGTTAACCCTGCATTAAAAAAGCCGCCCTTTCAAGAGCGGCTCTAATTCCTAATCTTCCTCGAACAGCTCCATCACCTCATCAGCATCGGCAGCATTTGTAAGCAGCCGGCACATGGCATTTGACTTTGTTACCCGGGCTATATCAGAAAGAACTTCAATATGCGGTCCTGCCTGATCAGGGGGAGCGAGGATCATGAAAAACAGGGACGAGGGGTTTCCGTCGAGGGCCTCGAAGTCGATGCCTCCGGGGGCTATTCCTATACACATAACCATCCTGTCTACCGAGGTTGTTTTAGCGTGCGGTATTGCTATGCCCCGTTCGAGCCCGGTGCTGCCGAGCACTTCCCTCTTCAGGACATCCTGAAGCGCAAGTTCGCGGTCAACCAGGCAGCCTTCACTGTTGAGTAGATCAATCAGTTCCTCTAACAACATATTCTTACTGCCCGATTTAAGCGGTACCTTTATCAATTTCTTATCAAGTAATTCTAAAAATCCCATTTTTTACACCCTCCCTACAGTGACTCAAAAATATCCCAGACCTTATCATCGTCTTTTACGACTAGTACAGGACAGGTAACGGACCTGAGTGTGCGGTCTGTTTCATTAAAAAATTCATCACGCCGGCTTCTAATCTGTGATATTCCGCCGATAACAAGAAGATCAAAATCACCACGTTTGATCTCATCCTTGATTTCGCGATGTACTGTGCCGGAAAGACTCAATAATTCTATCTCGATATTCTTTTCTTCGCCAAGTTTTTTAACATGATTCAGATAACGTTCAGCGTCTTTTTCCAGGTCATGATGATACTCGTCTTCTTCAGTCTGAAGAAAAATACGGGCTTTCACCAGATCGTTCAAGGCCCTTGTGTTAACAACATAGAGCGCTGAAAGCGATGCTCCGGAAGTTTTAGCAAAGGCGATAGCATACATTGCGGCGGAAATTGAAGCCTCCGAGCCGTCAATGTAGACCAGAATCTTTTTAATTGGTCCTTTCACATATCCTCCTTTTTCTTCTCAAGCCGGTTTTTCACCATTTTCATCAGGATGAAATTTTCCCGTTCTGCTTCTTCAAGCCTGCTGACAGTAAACTCGAGTGATTCCTTTAAATCAGGTATCGCAATCTTATCGAGAGCGTTTACCTTCCTTATAGTTTTTTTAACCTCTAACGCGAGCCGCATTATTGAGACTTTAAGCTCGGCAAGTCTTCCCATAAGTTTAAGCGACTCCTTAAAACTGTCAAGTGCTTCCTCTACCAGAAAACTTGTCTCAAGCGGACTGAAATAGGGGCCGCTGTCTACAAACTCGGTCTGAACCACGGGAAGTTTCACTCCCATAACCCGGCGTTCTTTAAGCTTTATCTGATTTTCAACATTCACCGCACCTGTAAGATTTCCAACTTTAAGCTTGCCCATTTCCAGGACAGAGTTTCTCAAAGCAGCATAAGCTGTTCCTAGTGAAGCATTAACTTTCGCCTCATATTCTACAGCCTGATCGACTAGTGTCAAAAGTTCTATCACAAGAATGTTTCTTTTCTGATCCAGAAGTTCATAGCCGAGTTCAGCAAACTTCAGTTCATCTTTGAGTTTTAGAAGATTTGATCTGGTCGGAGCTACATTTTGTTTCATCTGTCATAGTACTCCTCAATTTCATCTTCAGTTACACGATGTAGCTCTTCAACAGGCAGTTTTGAAAGAGCCTTCCAGCCAATATCGAGAGTCTGTTCAATAGTCCGGTCTTCATGGCTGTCCTGGTTTACGAATTCCTTCTCAAAAAAATCACCAAATTCAAGATACTGATGATCGAGAGGTGTAAGCTCCTCCTCTCCAATAACTGAAGCCAGGTTCCGTACGTCTTTTACATAGCTGTATGCTGCAAAAAGCTGATTCGAGAGATGTGGATGATCTGCCCGGGTCATTCCCTCCCCTATGCCGTCTTTCATCAAACGGGAAAGCGACGGAAGACCGGCTACAGGAGGATAAATACCCCTGGCATTCATTCCCCTTTCAAATACAATCTGTCCTTCGGTTATATATCCCGAAAGATCCGGAACAGGATGACTGATATCGTCATTAGGCATTGTAAGAATAGGAAGCTGGGTAATTGAACCCTCAAACCCCTTCAGCATACCCGATCTTTCATAAAGCTCAGCAAGGTCGGAATAAAGATAACCCGGATAACCCTTTCGTGAGGGAATCTCTCCCCTCAGGGTCGAAATTTCCCTGAGCGACTCACAGTAATTTGTCATATCGGTCATAATTACGAGAACATGCATCCCTTTGTTAAACGCTAGATGCTCGGCGAGAGTCAATGCTGTCCGGGGTGTTATTGTCCGCTCAATTGAGGGGTCGTCAGCAAGAGAAAGGAACAAGGCTACATTCCCAATTACTCCGGTTTCCTCAAAACTGTTTATAAAGTAACGCGCGACATCGTGCTTTACTCCCATCGCGGCAAATACAACAGCGAAATTTGATTTGTCGCCGGTGATTTTTGCCTGACGGGCTATCTGAGCCGCGAGTTCATTATGAGGAAGTCCGTTTCCGGAGAAAATCGGCAGCTTCTGACCTCTTATCAGGGTTGTCATACCGTCAATAATTGAGACGCCTGTCTGAATGAAGTCCCGGGGATACTCGCGCGCGGTAGGATTTATTGGTCTGCCGTTTACATTCAGAAGTTTCTCAGTCGGGGGCGCCGCTCCTCCGTCAATCGGTTTACCAAGACCGTTGAACACCCGTCCCAGCATAGCCTCGGACACACCGACTGAAAGAGGTTCGCCCATAAAACGCATTCGTGTATCAGGCAGAGTCAGCCCGGAGGTACCTTCGAAAATCTGAACAACAACAACATCATCGGAAGTATCGAGTACTATTCCTGTGCGGATGTTTCCCTCTCTATCAACACATTCAACAAGTTCCTGAAAACCGACGGGATGGGTTTTTTTAATGTATGCGAGAGGCCCTTCAATCTTGTGAATGCCGGTGTACTCCCGGCCTGCCAGCAGTTCTTTTTCAATTGAACTAATATCATTCATAAATACTCTCCAGCTGATCCATCGCCCGCTCTAGCCGGACTTCAAGTTTATCAAGGCCCGTGATGTCATCATTAGATATACTAAGTTTCATTTTTGCTATGTCCTGCACAATTTTCATATGCCTCAGCTTCACTACTGTAACACCCCTCTGAATGGCCTCAGCGCCGCGTCTTGCGTAAATCAATATTATTTCAAGCATCCTCACCTGTTTTTCGACAGACGAGTATCGGTCGATATCATCGAAAGCGTTCTGCTGGAGGAAGGCGTTTTTAAAGAGGGTGCATACTTCAATGGTGAACCTCTGACTGTCAGGAAGGGCATCGGGGCCTACTAGTTTTACAACCTGCTGAAGCCGGACTTCCTTCTGAAGCAGCTCCATTATCTCAGCCCGGTTTTTAAGCCATGGAGCACCTGATGTCGTTTCCCACCACTCTGCGACATCGTTTAAATATTCACTGTATGAATCAAGCCAACTGATGGCCGGATAATGCCGGGCATTGGCAAGCTGTCGATCGAGACCCCAGAAACATCTTACGAAACGTTTTGTATGCTGGGTCACCGGCTCGGAAAAGTCACCACCTGGGGGTGATACTGCTCCAATTATAGTAACAGAACCTTCACTTCCATCCTGAACGATCATATAACCGGCCCGCTCGTAAAACTCAGCTATCCTGGTCGGCAGATAAGCGGGAAAACCTTCTTCGGCTGGCATTTCCTCCATTCTGCCGGCAAGCTCCCTGAGTGCTTCGGCCCATCTCGAGGTGGAGTCAGCCATAATGGCAACATGATAGCCCTGATCCCGATAGTATTCAGCGAGGGTAACACCAGTGTAGATGCTGGCTTCACGTGCTGATACCGGCATGTTGCTGGTATTAGCAATCAAAATAGTTCTCTCCATAAGAGAAGTCCCTGTGCGCGGATCGACTAGTTTCGGGAATTCCGTCAGTACGTCTGTCATCTCATTGCCGCGTTCCCCGCAGCCGATGTAGACAATGATGTCCGCGTCACACCATTTGGCAACAGCATGCTGGGTCATAGTCTTGCCGGTTCCAAAACCGCCTGGAATGGCAACGGTTCCACCCTTGGCAAGAGGGAAAAGGGTGTCTATTACCCTCTGTCCGGTAATAAGCGGCACCGACAGCGGCTGCCGGCTTTTTACCGGCCGGGGTTTCCTGATTGGCCAGCGCTGAAAAAATTTTATAGCTATCGGTCCTTTTTCAGTTTCAATTTCTGCCGCTATATTCTCAACAGTGTAATCACCTTCGGAAGAAATTGAAATTATCGTGCCCGAAACCCCGGGCGGAACAAGAATTTTGTGCGTGACCCTCGCGGTTTCCACAATGGTTCCGAGAGAAAAACCCGAATCAATTTTACTTCCCGGAGTAAGTCCTTCAGTGGGAATAAAGTGCCATTTTTTATCCCGGTTAAGAGAAGGTCTTGTAACTCCTTTTTCAATGAACTCGCCGCAGGCTTCAAGCAGTTCCTCGAGAGGACGCTGAATTCCATCGTATATCGTTCCGATTAATCCCGGGCCGAGCTCAACCGAAAGCGGCATTCCTGAACCGTATACATTATCTCCGGGTTTTATCCCGGTTGTGTCTTCATAAACCTGGATTACAGCTGTGTCTCCGGCAAGTTTGACTATTTCTCCAATAAGCCGGCCCTCGCTGATCCGGACGAGTTCCATCATCATAGCGTCCGTTATTCCTGAGGCTTCAATGACGGGTCCGTTAACCCTTTTCACATGCCCAATAATTCTATTGTCCATACGGAGACTACTCCTTATTCAGTTCGGTAAAAATAATCTGTTTTATGTCTTCATCAAATCTTCTAAGCCGCGATGTAATGAGGTTGCTATAGTTTATTCTGCCGTTTTTTGATTTCACGGTAACACCCTGGGCTGAAGTCCTTGCCTCGCTATTAAAACTGATAGCGACAGTTTTGCCCGTCAATTTCTTAACCAGTTCTACTGCTTTCTCAATAATTTCAGGACTAAGTTCCTCACGATGTGAGCATAAAACTTCTACCTCATCCTCGTCAACGGCAATAACACCTTCGGCAATGAGCTTTGATAGAAAACTATCATAGTCTGCTGTACCGATTTTTTTTTCAATCTTACGGTAGAATAACTCAATAACATCGGCATTTATTTCTTCCCGCTTTTTGAGTTTTCTTCTTCTTGATTCAGATTTGACGGCTGACTCAGTGTGTTTTTTTATTTCGGATAATTTATCGGATATCTTCTGATCCGTCTCTGACTTTATACGCATTTTTCGGGCTTCAAAGGCATCATTTTTACCGATAACGGTTTTTTCCGCCCTCTCTATTATTCTCCGTCCTTCTGTCTCGGCCTGTTCAATTATTACTTTTAACAGTCTACTATCATCATCCATATCTATAATTTGATTCCTATAGCCTCATTCACGAGGGTCCGAAGATCTTTATGCCCTGCTTTGGCCCCCCCGCTTCCGGGTATTTCAACAATAAGAGGAAAAGCGGCCGAAAAAAGATATTGATCAACCTTATCACGAATAAGATCAGCCGCCCCTTCGGTAATAATTATAATGCCGTTGTTTCTGTCCTCTAACGCGGATGTGAAAGCTGTTTCCGCTTCAGAGATAGAATCTACGCTCGCACCCGAGACTCCGGCAAGCTCAAAACCGAGAACAGTGTCTTCATCGCCAATAATAAAATAATTCATGCCGATAAATCCGTGTAAATCAAACCTTTCCCAGAATCATCAGCGCGGTGATAAAGCCGAATACAACAAGCCCCTCTGCCAGTGCTATGAAAATAAGCGCCTGGGAGGCAATTTCAGGTTTCTCACCAATCGCGCCCATAGCAGCTGCGCCTACATTGGCAATTGCTATACCCGCCCCAATGGCTCCGAATCCGAAAGCGATGGCCGCGGCTATCAATCCCCATTGAAGGTTGCTGTTACCCTCTGAAACGACTGCAGTTGCTGTCTCTGCATAGGCCGGCTCCGTTCCTATAAATGAAAAAATTCCCATAAATACTGTTAAAAACACGATACTGAGTACTATCTTTCTTTTAAATTCTTTTTTGGCGCTCACTTAGCCCTCCTGTTTCCGATTCCGTAATGAAACCGGATTATATGCTATACCTTTACCGGTAAAATACCTTGAGAAAAACTCGTAATAGTTAAGCCTCAGCGCCTGTATTCCGGCGGACAGACCCTCGAGAGCTATTACAAGAATGTTTCCAATAATTAAAATTAAAATTCCGGCCGCTCCGCCCCCGGTCATGCCGGCGATTGTGTCGAAGGCAACCATGAGGCTCACATGCGCTATTCCAAGCCCTGCAACCCTCATGAATGAAAGGGTATTGGCAAGATAACCCGAAAATATCTCGAGAATCTCGACTATCCATTCCATGATGAAGTCAATAATTTTGAAAGCGTCGAAACTCTTTTTACCCCTTTCATGAAGAATAAAATGAAGAGGTGCTTTAAACAGAAGAATCAGCACAGGAATACCGAAAAAAACAGTGAGAAGGTCAGGCGCAGGCAATTCTTTATATTCAGTCCCGACAAAAAAGAAGGCTGTATAAACCCCGCAGCCGTAGAACCAACCGCCGAGAATTCCGGATTTATCAAGCAGCAGTCTGAAATAGTCTTTTTTCTTAAGCAGGTTTATCCAGTTTAGAATCAGACCTAAACCTATTACCGTTATTCCAAAATAAATTGTTATCCTCAGGATGTCGTACACATTAGTAATATTTCCAGAGCCTAGAGCGCCGTGGCCGGCAACTATCCCGTGATAATCAAACCATAGAGGAGGAAAAATCTTATAGCCGAAGTATGATCCGAAAAGAATACCGGTTATAACAGACGCAGCCCCGCAGTAGATGAAGAGTCGGAGCAAATTCTTTATTCCTCCCGACGCTTTTTTCATAAACTTACCACCGAGAAAGCCAATGAGCATGATGACAAGCCCCTGTCCTGCGTCTCCGAACATCAGGCCGAACATGATCATATAGGAGACGGCAACGAAGATGGTCGGATCAATGGCTCCGTATTCCGGCACGGCATAGTTCTCTACGAGCATCTGAAATGGTGCAAGCGCCACTGAGTGTTTTATTTCAACCGGAACGGACTGCCTGCTGTACTGCTCCGGTTCGGACCATTCTATTACGCATTGGCCATCAGATGCTTTTTTAACGGCTTTTTCCAGTCTTTCGGACTTGTCAGCCGGAAGCCAGCCCGAGAACAGACTGGTTTTTTCAGTGTGCTCGAAATTAGTCCTGATTCTTCCATACAATTCGTGGATCCTGAGGTTTTTCCAGATTGTGTCGAACTCATCCTTCTGTTTTATGATTACAGTACTCATTTCAGTCTTTATTTCATCAATGCGCGTTTTTATCGATACAGTTCTTTCATTAATGTCAGAAAGCAGAACTTCGTCGTGTTGTTTATTCCTGATCTGCTCATCATTTTCCGTCCACATATATTTTGTGAAATATTCACTGACAAGAGCCTGATCACGTTTCAAAGTGACAATAAAAAAATCCGCTGTGCCGGGAACCGCTGTGCCGAAATGGGGAATTGAGGTAAGGTGACTCAGCAGGTCATCGAAGCTGCCTCTTCCCGGTTTACCCCTGTGGATGGACAGAAAGTCGGATACAGCACCGCCTCTACCGCCGAAGCCCCCGCGATTAAGATAATTCTTTATTTCCTCTAGTTTCAAACTGTCCTGGTGAAGCTTTTTCTGTTTTTCCCTGAGTTCCTGAATACCTGATGAGGCCTTGTCGATTAGTTTCCGGTATTTAGCTTCGTTAAAATCGGACATCTGCTCTATGATCAGAGCCTCACGGACTGGAGATTCGATGCCGGCCTGCTGATACAGGGTTTCAAGACGTCTGCGCAGTTCGGCAACTTCGGTGCTCACAGACAGGTCTTGTTTAAGATGAAAATCATCGGTGTCAATAATGTTCGATATCTTTACAAAATCAAGAAGTCCTATCCTCAGAAGCTCACGAGCTACATTTTCTGATTTCTCTTCGATAACAACCGCGGTAAGCAGTCGCATCTTTGATGTAAATAATCCCATCAGCCTTGCTCCTCCATTTGTCTGGTACCCATTTTATAGTACTTTCTGTTTAAAACGGAAGAAATGTATTTCATCTCCCTCTCGGACATGAATAAATAAACAAGTATAATACCTACAGTAAACGGATATCCAATCAGCAGATTTGTAAATTTGGTTTTTCTTGTTTCATCAAGAAGCTGCTCCAGTAGAAGGGCCTGGCCGGAGAAATTATGCTTATCTGAGATGGAGAAGGCCGATAACTCGGGATAATCCTTCTTCAGAAGATCTGTGGGTGTTATGCTCCCTTGGGCGGCATCCTCATTCTTTTCAAGAATATCAAACTGCAAGCTGCTTCCGCCGGGGATCATTATATCCTTCATTTCCATAAAACTCATATTATAAAAATGCCGGTAACGGATCATCCAGCTGATGTTTTGAAGATCTATTTCAATAGTAATAATATCTTTCAGGATGTTGTAATCTGAATTTTTAAGAATTCGGCTTTGCTCAAGGAGGTTCGCGTAATAGATTTTATCTAGCATTATTTCAGTTTTAAAGATACCGGAACCGGCCTTATCGGCCAGGTTTTCGGTGAAGGCAGAACGATAAAGAGTATTCTTGAAAACTCCGTTAATGTCTTCCTGACTTACCGCATTTACAAGAGCGTCCCAGTCTATGTCTTCAAATATTCTATCCTTGTAGATAAAGGCGGAGCGGTAACTGATTGGCCGCTTTTTCACTCTACTGCCATACCACAGCCGTAGAGTATTTTTAATATTTTCTATTTCCGGTTTAATAGCAAGCAGACTAGCGAAGTCCTTAAGCTCACCCTGCGTGTTCTTCATAACCATCCTGAAATTTTCAAGATGACGTTTAAGCAATTCAAATTCGACACTCTGAATATCGCCGGTGCTGTTCCATACTTCGGCAATTTTTTCGAAACCGAAATTCTGAAGGACCTGGACTGCTTCTTCAAGATCATCGGATGCTGTCAGTATTTTTTTAAAATCATCAGTCAGGATGCGCCCTATTCGCGTCCTGAGCTTGGCATTAATATATCCATATTCTGAAACGGCAGTTTTTCCCATCTTTGTTCAATCAAATACAGTTTTCATTATTAAATTTAAAACTTTATCTGATATGGCCTCCAGGTCAGCTTTCATGACAGTATTTTCGTTCCTGATCCTTCCAATTGCTTCGAATTTTTCAAGTTCAGCTTTTTCTACAGCCTCACTATACCGATTGTGTTCATGTTCCATAAACACATTGAGATTTTCTGATATCCTCGTGTCGTTTTTAGTGATGATGGCTGCTGATTTTTTTCCTTCTGAGAGAAGAATATCGGCGGCGGTTTTTTCAGTATTAATAATATGCTCAATTGTTTCTCGCATAAATTACATTAAATAAAATATGATACTAAGGCAAGCCTTTATTTAATGAAAAATATATCTTTTTTTTTCTTTATCAGATATGCTTGCAGCATTATAATACGGAGTACGGGAGAGTTTACGATGAATATAGTTCCTTTTACTTTCAACTCTAACAAAAAGATCATCTTCAGGGCAGGCAGTGTCGAAAATCTTGCCGATGAAGCCGGCTTTTACGGTAAGAATATAATCCTTTTTACAGGCGGAAGTTCTCTTGAAAAAAGCGGAAAACTCGCTGAAATCACCAAGAGTCTCGAAGAAAATGGTTTTTCCATCACTAAATTCAGTGTTAATTCAGAACCTTCTCCAGAACTCGTAGACTCGATAGTAAAACAGCTGAAAGATCTTAAGATAGACAGCATTACCGCCATCGGAGGCGGAAGCGTTATCGATACCGGCAAGGCAGTAAGCGCCATGCTGTGTGAAGAAGGCAGTGTCTGTAACTTGCTGGAAGGCATCGGAGACAGAACTCCGACCGGAAGAAAAATACCCTTCATCGCTGTTCCTACCACCGCCGGAACAGGTTCCGAGGCTACGAGTAACGCCGTACTCAGCCGTGTCGGGGACGCCGGATTTAAAAAATCACTCAGGCATTTTAACTATACTCCTGATGTAGCTATCATAGACTCAAAATTGTATTCAAGCTGTCCTCCGGCAGTCGCAGCCTCCAGTGGAATGGATGCCCTGTCTCAACTTGTAGAAGCATATATCTCTTCTAATGCAAGTTTTTACTCTGATATACGCGTTATCGGAGCAATCGAAGTTCTTCTCGAAGCTCTGCCGATAGTCGCGGCGACAAAGGATGAGCAAGAGTACTGCGGCGAAGCCTGCGCGAATGCCTGGAACAAGATGGCTTACGCAGCCTTCATCTCCGGAACAGCTCTCGCCAACTGCGGTCTTTCAGTCGTTCACGGAATTGCAGGCTCTGTGGGAGGTTTCTTCAATTCGCCCCATGGAGCTATCTGCGGAACACTCCTTGCCGAAGGAATGAAACAAACTATAATAAAACTAGAAAATGAAAATCCTGAATCAGCATCACTTCTCAAATTCGCAAAACTCGGATATATCGCGGCTCGAAGCGAAGATCTTCTGCCAAAAGAGGCGAGGTACCGATTTATCCAGGTTCTCGAAGGACTGACTGAGAGTCTTGATATTCCGAGGCTATCCGCATTCGGAATAACCGAGTCAGACCTTCCCAGGATTGCGGCAGCCTCATCAAACAAGAATAATCCAATCAGTTTATCCCTTGAGGAAATAACTTCAATACTCCGAGAAAGACTCTAACTTCAGATATTTAATAACTGACAAGTCTAAATTTACTCTTGACTTATGAGCATATGTGCATTACATTGACTTAAGGAGTACTTATGCCGAGACCCGAAAAACAGAGAATGGTTCATTCACCGCCCCTTTTTAACTCATTCAAGCCTACAGGCGTGGCAAGAAACAAGCTTGTACCCATAATGTTGAGTCTTGATGAGTATGAAGCCGTCCGTCTTGCAGATTATCATGGGCTGGATCATGCAGAAGCGGCTGAAATGATGGAAATATCAAGGTCCACCTTCACTAGACTCATCGATAAGGCCCGGCTTAAGGTGTCAAAATTCCTGGTAGATGGCGCCGAACTCTCAATCGAGGGCGGTAATATTCATTTCAGAGGCAATATAATCAGGTGTATGGATTGTGAGCATATGTTCAATACAAGTTTTGAACGGGCGTTTACAGTATGCCCTTCCTGCGGTTCAACAAGATTAGTTGATATAGCAGGCGGATATGGGCATGGAAGATGCTGCAGCGAAAAGGGAACAGGCCACGGCCACGGACGAGGCCACGGAGGTAGAAATCATTGAAGATTGCAATTGCAAGTGGTAAGGGCGGAACAGGAAAAACTACACTTTCAACAAACCTTGCAGATTTATGTGCGGAAAGAAAAGATTTTCCGGGAATAATTCTTGCTGACATGGATGTTGAAGAACCTAATTCCGGTTTATTCATCCAGCGCGAAGTTCAAAAAGAAATAATAAGGAATAAAATGATACCGCAGTGGGATAAGGATCTCTGCAGCAACTGCGGGGTCTGTGATAGTATCTGCAGATTTAATTCACTGCTTAAACTAGGAAAGACAATCTTGGTAATGCCGGAACTATGCCACAGTTGTTATGCATGTTCCGAGCTCTGCCCTGAGAACGCACTGCCAATGCAGATGCAAAAGATGGGTCGTCAGACCATTTTTAATACCGATAGTTTCATTTTTATTGAAAGCAGACTTGATGTGGGTCAGGAACAGGCTGTGCCCCTCATTGCACAGAGCATTGAATATATAGATTCAAAATACCCGAAAGATTTTCTGGTTCTTCTTGATTCACCTCCCGGCAGTTCATGCCCGGTCATTGAAGCTGCAAAAAACTCGGATTTTGTGATCCTTGTAACCGAACCAACCCCCTTCGGTCTGCATGACTTAAAAATGGCTGTTAATACCATGAGGGAAATTAAGAAAGATTTCGCTGTTGTTATTAACAGATTCGGAATCGGAAATGATGCTGTTATTAGATACTGCAGTGATGAAAAAATCGATATTATTGCGAAGCTGCCGGATAAACGTGAGATTGCAGAGTTGTACTCAAAAGGGAAACTTGTGCATCGTGATGTTCCGGAGTTTGGAAAAGAGCTCAAAAAGGTGGCAAAATATTTGAAGAGATTAAGCGACAGGAGAAACAATCAGTGAAAGAAGTTGTTGTTATTTCCGGTAAGGGCGGAACAGGAAAAACGTCGATTACAGCATCCTTTGCTGTAATCGGAAGGGATAATATAGTCGTTGGAGACTGTGATGTGGACGCCGATGATATGCACCTGCTTTTAGAGCCAGATTATAAGAGTACTGAAGATTTTTACAGCGGATATACAGCCGTGATCGATCAGGAAAAATGCACTGCCTGCGGGAAATGCATGGATGTATGCCGTTTCAAGGCTGTAGATAATAAAATCGGCAAGTTTGAAATAAACTCGGCAGACTGTGAAGGATGCGGATACTGCTGCGTAATCTGTCCTGAAAAAGCCATCACAATGCAAGATGCGTATGTAGGAGAGGTTTTTATCTCAGGAATTAAGACCGGGACGGAAATGGTTCATGCCAGACTTAAGGCGGGAGCGGATAATTCCGGAAAACTCGTAGCCCGAGTAAAAAAAATTGCCGGTGAAATTGCCAAAAAAGACGGCAAAGATTTGATCTTAATTGACGGCTCTCCCGGAATTGGCTGCCCGGTAATTTCGTCTCTCTCGGGGGCTGACTTTGTAATTCTTGTAACCGAACCCACCCCGTCGGGGATTCATGACCTAAAACGCGTTTTTGAACTCATACAGAAATTTAAAATAAGATCTGGATTAATTATTAACAAACATGATCTTAACCTTGAATTATCAGCAGAGCTCAAAGACTTTGCAAAAAATGAAGGTATCAAGGTTCTTGCTGAAATTCCGTATGAACCGGATTTTACAAAAGCGATGACTGAAGGTTTTACTGTTGTTGAATACAATAATAAAACACTTAAAAAAATTCTCACTGAAGCCTGGGCTGAAGCTGAGAAAGAAATATATAAAGAGGTGATAAAATGAGAATTGCATTTACTACAAAGGGAAAGGATTGGGATTCACAGATGGATCCGAGATTCGGAAGAACGGATTACATCTTTCTTTATGATGATGAATCTGAGGAGACGCTGATTGAGGACAACACCGCCATACAGAACGCCGCCCACGGTGCAGGACCTCAGACAGCTAAAAAACTCTTCGACCTGTCGCCGGACATTCTGATTACCGGAAACGGCCCAGGAGGAAATGCCGCGGAAGTTCTAAAAAAATCAGAACTGAAAATATATATCGGGGCGGGAAACATGACAGTTAAGGAAGCATATAGTGCCTTCAAAGAAGGCCGACTGGATGCTAATTAGCCATAATTGATACAGGAGGTATCTTATGCCAATGAGAGACGGCAGAGGTCCGGCCGGATACGGACCATTAACAGGACACGGAGCAGGTTACTGCAACGGGTTTAACAGACCAGGTTCCTTTCAAAGCGGCGGCCGCGGTTTCGGCCGCGGGAATGGTTTCGGAAGAATGAACGGGATGGGCAGACAGGCCGGGGGTTACCGCGGCATGAACTTCCCCCCAATGGGGATTCAGCGTATTTCTGATGAAGAGTATAAAAACATGCTCTCAGAAGAAGCTGAACATCTTGAAAAAAGGCTTGCCGAGATTAAAACTCAATTGAGCCCGGAAAACGGCGACGTGGTCTAATCCGCATTGCCGAAGGACGGAACTGTCAGTCGACAGTTCCGTTTTTTTTGAATAATTCTTCTATTTCTTTCTTGCTGAATTTATAGCTGGTATTACAATTATGACAGAGGGTGACAACAGGGTAAGGTCCGTTTTCGAGGATGTCTTTCTTGCCGTCGCTGTTCAGCGCGCAGAGATAGGATTCGAAGAGTTCCCTGCTGCAGCTACAATTAAAACTTATAAATCTAGAGCCGATCACATTCGGCTTAAACTTCCCGAAATTCTCTGATAGAATATTCTGAAGAGTTTTTCCTTCGGCAAGGCTGATACCTATCGAAGGCATCCCGCCGAGCGCATCCTGAATGCCCTCGGCCTCCCCTTCATCCTGGGTTTCTCCTTCTTTTGATGGCATCTTCTGAATGTACATTCCTCCGGCGCCTATGAGTAAACCTTCGGTATCAAATTTAACACTGAGATTAAATGCGGTAGGTGTATTCTCCGATGTTGTGTAATAGTAGGCCAGATCCTTCGCTATGCTCCCATAGGTTATCATAACCTGTCCGGTAAACGGCTGCTTGCTGTCTTCCAGATACTTGGTTATTGATAAAAATCCTGGTCCAAACAGATTGGAAAGATCGAGGCGCTCAGGAATTTTCTCGAGAGGTATCGGATTATTCTGCAGATAACCCCTGACATCACCCCCGGCGGTTACCTCTACGCTGATGCCTTTTAACGGACCGCCGCATTCAAAAACAATACCGATGCGATCCTTCCCCTTCAGCATCGATGTCAGTAGCCCGGCGGCAATATAGGTTTCTCCAAGGGCGAAAGTCTCAATGACTCCGGTCTCATGTTTTTCCCTCATGCTCCTTACCATATCGGTTGCATCAAGGAGTGCGCCCCTGTATCTTCCGTTATTAAGCATAAAAATGCTCATATTATCTTTCTTCATTCATCAGCTCCATTTATCTATTGTAGTACCATCATAAGATTCCAATTTCTCAAGCAGTCTTGCAGGCTCGGATTCAATAATCAGCCTGCTTCTGTGGACATTCTTTATAAAACCGGCCATTTCGGCAGCTTCAAGAAAACTGTCGAAATATTTAAAAAAATTATTTATGTTATACAGCGAAACCGCTTTTGAATGATAACCCAGCTGCTGCCAGGTAAAGGCTTCGCTGATTTCTTCAATCGTCCCTATTCCACCCGGCAGCGCGATAAAACAGTCGGATATATCATACATTTTGCGCTTTCTCGAGTGCATATCCGGTGTTACTATTGTCTCGGTGAGCGGCAGATGGCCGACCTTAGTTTGAATCATCTCAGGAATCACTCCGGTCACCCGGCAGCCCTTCTCCAGCATTCGTCCGGCAAGAACGCCCATGAGACCGGCCGTGCCTCCTCCATAGACCAGAGATTTTCCGTTCTGCGCAAGGTAATCGGCAAGTTTTATTGTTTCTTCCCGGTAGATGTTATTACTGCCCGTACTCGAGCCGCAAAAAATACCGACTGTCTCTATTTGCATAGCATAATATAATAAATCCACAGCATAAAGAAAAGCCCGTTGCAAACTAAGTGATATTCATGATAGAAATGCAGTATGAAATATAAATGCCTGATCCTTGATCACGACGACACGTCCGTACGAAGTACTAAGGAGATTCACCATCCCGCTCATGTGGAAACTATAAAAAGGATGCGTCCGGGAACCAGGGCCGTAGATCTTGATACCTGGTTCCTGAAAAATTTCAATCCGGGCATAATGGAGTTTTTAACCGATGAGCTCGGATTTTCCGAAGAGGAAATGAAGGAAGAGTTCGCAATATGGCATGAGTTCAATAAGGCCTCTGTTCCTCATTTCTTTGACGGTATTATAGAACTGATTAAAGATTTTCAAGGCAGAGGCGGCATTGTAGCGGTAGTCTCTCATTCTGAGGCCGGAATGATTAAACAGCATTACAAGGTAAACGGCAGAAGCGTTATGCCGGACATGATTTTCGGCTGGGACGATGATCCCAGTAAACGAAAACCGGCTATATGGCCCGTAGAACAGATAAAATCTAAATACGGCTTTGCGCCTGAGGATATACTCATGGTAGATGATCTCAAGCCCGGACTGATAATGGCAAAGAATGCTTCAGTTCCCATAGCCGGAGCCGGATGGGGACACAGCATTCCCGAGATTGAGTCTTATATGAGAGAGCATTGTGACTATTATTTCAGCTCGGTTAGTGAACTTTCCGCTCTGCTAAAGGACTATTAATTGCCGATAGCCGCCGTACTCGCGATTGCCGTGGGCCTTGCTATGGATGCTTTTGCCGTCTCAGTTTCCTGCGGATGCGCAAATCCGGCTGTAAGCTGGCGTCAGGCCTTCAAGATAGGCTTTTTCTTCGGTTTTTTTCAGTTTCTTATGCCTGTAATTGGCTGGGCGGCGGGGAATATATTAAGCGGCTATATAAAATCATTTTCCCATATTCTTTCTTTTATTCTGCTTGCCTTTGTAGGCGGGAAGATGATTTATGAAAGCCTGCAGGCCGGGGAAGGCTGTCGTGGAGCTGACGAATATTTCAAAATACAAACTCTTCTCTTTCTTGCTATTGCTACGAGCCTGGACGCTCTGGCCGCCGGCTTCGCGTTCTCACATCTTGAAACCGGAATATTCATGCCGGCCGTAGTCACAGGAATTATAACACTTGTCTTAAGTATGGCAGGAACCCGCGCGGGCTGTAGGATAGGTAATCTCTTCGGCCGGCATGCCGAAACAGCCGGCGGAGGAGTTTTAGTTATTATTGGATTTATTATTCTGCTTAAGCCGATAATCGGCTAATTATTCCCACTCTATGGTCGCTGGCGGTTTAGAAGAAACGTCATAGACGACTCTGCCTATTCCCCGTACCGAGTTTGTAATAAGTGATGACATTTCTAGGATGTCTTTAGTTTCAAAGGGGTAAACATCCGCCGTCATGCCGTCACTGCTGGTGATTGCTCTAAGGGCGAGTACAAAGCCGTATTCTCTGAGATCTCCCGCAACACCCACCGACTTAATCGGAAGAAGTACGCAGAACGCCTGCCATATTTTGTCATAAAGACCCCGGCTCTTAAGTTCGCTGATGAAGATATGATCAGCCTCACGTAAAAGGTCACACTTCTCTTCGGTAATATCACCTAGAATCCTTACGGCAAGGCCTGGTCCGGGAAAGGGATGCCTCCGGATTATATGATCGTCTATTCCGACCTTTCGTCCAAGCTCTCGAACCTCATCCTTATAGAGTTTTCCAAGAGGTTCTATTATAAGACCGGCTTCACGCTTTGCTTCGACAAGGGGTGAACGCACGTTATGATGAGACTTGATAACCTGGGCCTTCTTTCCGACGCCCTTTCCTGATTCAATTAAATCGGTATAGAGTGTTCCCTGGGCTAGGAGATAATCTCCTTTGAGTCGCTTGTTTATTTCATCTTCCTGAACCTTGATAAACATATCGCCTATTATCCGGCGTTTTTCCTCGGGATCAGAGACCCCTGCAAGGGCTGAGAGGAATCTCTCTGACGCGTCTATCAGATAGAGGTTTTCTGCGCCTAATCTCTTAAGACCTATTGCGACTTCCGCGGATTCGTCCTTTCGCATCATTCCGGTATCAATATACATTAAATGCACTTTCGACGGCTCAAGAGCCTTCAGCAGAAGTCCCCCTACAACGGTTGAATCAACCCCGCCGGATATCAGAAGGAGAACATTTTTATCGCCGGTTCTCTGCCTGACCTCTTCTATCTCCTGTTTGAGATAGGTATCCATGTCCCAGCCTGTTTCAGCGCCGCAGATTCCGATGACAAAGTTCTTTAAAACATCTGTGCCGTGTTCGCAATGCGTAACCTCTGGATGAAACTGAATGCCGTAGAGATTCTTTTTGTCATTTCGGGCGCAGGCGGTATGATGTTCAGATTTAGCAATAACATTGAAATCATCGCCGACCCGGCCGATGCTGTCGCCATGACTCATCCATGACACAAATTTATCTGGAATATCTTTAAACAGCGGAGAGTCCTCGACATAACTGATCTTTGATCGGCCATATTCAGTCTTCTCCAGAGCTTCAACCTTTCCGCCGTGGTCGGCGGTCATGCGCTGAAAGCCATAACAGATGCCCAATACCGGCAATCCCGTTTCATAAATTGATTTATCGGGAACGGGTGCGCCGTCTTCATAGACTGAGTACGGTGATCCCGAGAGGATTATCCCCTTAACGCCGTCGAGAAGTTCTTCGGTGCATCTGGTTTCTGCCGTTACAATATCGCTGTAAACTCCGAAATCACGTATTCGCCGGGCTATAAGCTGGGTTGTCTGACTTCCAAAGTCAAATACAAGGATTCTATCCATAATTGCTATGCCTGCCAGAATTCTTTTCTAAGAATTGTTTCTTCACGGCGATAACCGATTGAGACTATGTCCACTGGAGTCTTCGTATAGTCTTCAATAAATTTTATATATTCTTTTGCTTCAGTTGGTAACTCGTCATAACTTCTGCACTGCGTAAGTGTCTTATTCCATCCCTTGAATGATTTAGTAACAGGAACTGCCTTCTCAAGCAGACTGATATTAGTCGGGAAGTTTTCAATTAGCTCGCCGTCGCATTCATAGGCTATACAGGTTTTAATCTCATCAATCTCATCATAGACATCGAGATGAGTTAAAACCAATGAATCCAGGGAATTAACCCTGCATGCGTATTTCAGTGCCGGAAGGTCAAGATATCCGCAGCGCCTGGGACGTCCGGTTGTTACACCGTACTCACGTCCGGTTTCCCTGATATAATTCTCAAGTTCACCTTCCCTGTCCGGGTCAAATTCACTCGGAAAAGGACCGTTTCCGACCCTTGTTGAATATGCCTTGAAAACACCCATTACTCCGTCAATTGCCCGGGGGCCAATTCCTCCGCCCATTGCGGCACCGGCCGCCTGAGAATATCCGGAGGAAACATAGGGATAGGTTCCTACATCAAGATCGAGAAGAACTCCCTGAGCACCTTCAAATAAAACTCTCTTGTCGCTGTTCTCGGCCATGAAAGAGGTAAGGTCAATTACCATATCCTTCATCAACGCTTTGAATTCGTCAAGAAAACCGCGGTCTTCATCGGTATATGAAGCATATAATTTTTCATTATACATATCACCGACTCTGATACCGTCCCGGTGAGCCTTATGCGCATAGCATACACCCATGCCGCGTCCGGTTGTCCCGATAGGATTGAGGCGGTTTTTATCAAGCACTATATCCTCATCGCGGTAGCGCGGAAGAACCAGATGAGCCCTGTCGGATATGTAAATCCTGTTCTCCCAGTCAATCCCCTGCTCCTTAATAGTCGCAAGTTCGGAAAACAGAGCGGCCGGATCAATGGCCATACCAGTGCCGAGCACTACTTTTTTATCAGGATAAATAATTCCTGACGGAACGAGGTGAAGTTTGTATGTTACATCTCCTGTAACAATAGTATGGCCGGCGTTAGCGCCGCCCGAAAATCTGACGATAAGATCCGCGTCTTCAGCCAGGTAATCGACTATTTTACCTTTACCTTCGTCTCCCCATTGAGCTCCGACTACAACAAGATTCATAATTTTCCCCTTATTTTTTTGAAAATTCAAAAAATATCATTTTTTGAACTTCCTTCCACAGATTTTAAGAAAGTTTTTTAACAAAAGATACAACAAGAAAACCTTTTATATTGTCAAAACACTTCAGAGACTTTTTTTTAATACGACCGATATCTAAAAAAGTCTCAATTCTTAGAATAATTTGGCGCTTCCTGGGTTATCATGATGTCGTGTGCATGACTTTCACGTAAACCAGCGGGGGAAATCTTAACAAAATTTTTATAATTACGCAATTCGTTTATATCCGAACATCCGCAATAGCTCATACCTTTTTTCAGACCGGTGATGAGTTGATGAAGAAAGGGTTTTAGTTCGCCCTTGTAAGGCACCCTGCCTTCTATTCCCTCAGGAACCGGAGAGTCACCTTCTTTCATCTGATACCGGTCGCCCGAGCCCTCACTGATAGCGCCGATTGAGCCCATTCCCCGGTATTGTTTGAAAATTCTTCCCTCATAGATTATTTCCCTGCCTGGAGCTTCTTTTAACCCGGCAAAAAGATTCCCGACCATAATTGAAGATGCGCCGGCGGCTATAGCCTTCGGAATATCACCGGAAAATTTTATTCCGCCGTCTGCGATAATTGGTATTCCTGATTTTTCGGCTTCTTCAGCACACCATGCTACTGCTGAGAACTGAGGAACCCCTATTCCGGCTACAATTCTTGTTGTGCAAATTGATCCTGGGCCGACGCCGACTTTAACGGCATCAGAACCTGCATCGATGAGACGTCTAGTGGCCTCACCCGTTGCTGCGTTTCCGCCGATCACAGGGATATTGTAATTTTTCTTGATGGCGGCAACCGCATTTATAACACTTTCAGAGTCACCGTGTGCTGTATCGAGTACTACGAAATCCACCTTGCTGTCTATGAGAAATGGAAGCCTCCTTTCGAAATCCTGCGGAGAAACAGCTGCCCCTACTATGAGTCTTCCGGAGGCATCGGTTGCAGCGTTAGGATGCTCACCGTGCTTTTCCATGTCTTTTACCGTAACAAGACCAGTTATAATTCCGTTGTCATCGACAACCGGAAGCTTTTCAATTTTATACTTATTAAACATGGCAATAGCCGTTTCGGTTGTAGGTATGCCTTCCGCAATGACTAGGTCGTGTGTCATGACATCCCTGACGTGCAGGTTGTTATTGTCACAGAATCTCAGATCACGTCCTGTAATAATACCAACTAATTTGCCTTTTCCATCAGTCACAGGAAAGCCGGATACCCCATATTGTCTTCTCAGGTTCCTCACATCACCCACCAGCGCGTCTTCGAGCACTGTAATGGGTTTGTCTATGATCCAGTTAAGAAAACGCTTCACTGAGGCTACCTGGGCCGCCTGCACTTCAGGAGAGAGATTCCTGTGTATTACTCCTGCCCCGCCTTCTAGGGCAAGTGCTATTGCAAGTTTCTCTTCGGTAACCGTGTCCATCGCCGCTGAAATGACAGGTGCATTGAGGTAGATATCGCCCGCAAGCCGGGTCCTGATGTTAGCTGTATGAGGAAGAACATTGGAATAACCCGGTACAAGGAGTACGTCATCATAACTCAGTGATTCTCTGATATTCATTTAAGAGCCTCCTTCATCTGAGTCATAAGTTCAGTGTATTTTTCAGATATTTCGACTGCTTTTTCCGCTGATTTACCCCGGTAGAGTTCAGGACTTGCGAAAAACTCTGTCGCGTCAAGACCGGCTGTTTCTTTGAGCTTAGCCGATATTTTGTTCCAGATATCCAGATCTTTGGGCAGTTCGACGCCGAGTGTTGATTTCTTCTGTTCACAGACGATAGTAAGCTTCCGTATAACCTCATGCGCATCGGGTTCTCCCGCACAGGAGAGGAGAATGTATGCAGCCTCGGCAAGAACCAGATCACCGGTGAACTTAAGGTTTGACGCGAGTCTTTCTTTATCAACATAGAGGGTTGCTGTTATCTTAATCATCCGGCTGACGGCAGCTGTAAAACCGGCAAGGTAGTCGGCGATAAACCTTGTAGAAGCGGAATTCGAAAGATCCCGCTGATGCTCCGATATCTGATCCATGAAAAAAGTAATCACTCTCGGACTGAAAGCCTTCCAGAGACTCTTCACATGCTCAGAGTTCCACGGATTCCGTTTCTGCGGCATCGTGGATGAACCTACCTGAGTTGATGTGAACATCTCACGGAGCTCGGATATCTCGGAGCGCTGCAGATTTCGAAGATCATCTGCAAGATTTGCTATGATTCCGAAAGCAACATTGATTTCAAGAAGAAGTCTGAGCAGATACTCAGGCTCTACCAGCTGGGTGGAATGTTCCGAGGCCTTGAGGCCGAGATAATCAAGATAACGCTCTTCAAGGTCATAGGGATCTTTTACAATCATACTTGTCGAGTTGTATGAACCGACCGCTCCGGCAAGCTTTCCTCGGAGGTCCGTGGAAAGGCGTTCAATTTCAATGATTGATTTACCAAGTCTTGAGACGTATTCGGAAAGCGCGAATCCTAAAGTGATGGGAACGGCGTGCTGGCCGTGAGTACGTCCAACCTGCGGGGTATATGCCTCATTCCTCGATATTTCAGCAAGCTGCTGTTCGAGAGTAATCAGCAGCGGCAGAATCACGTTTCGGACAGCGTCGCGATATTTCATTGATGACGCCGTATCAAGGATGTCTACAGATGTAGCGCCGAGATGAATGAAGGGTTTAAGTTCATCCGGAACCTTTGTTTTCATTATGTTAACGAGGGCTCTGATATTATGCTGGGTTTTTTCTTCTTCGGCATATACCTCTTCAGGCGTGATTGAATCAGCTATTTCATCAGCAAGCTTGAAATAATCCTGATACTTGTCACCGTACATGCTCATATGGCTTTTCAGCAATGCTGCTTCAGCTTTTATGCAGTAGAGAATGCTTGCTTCTTCGCTTATGTAATCAGCAAGCTCGTCAAAGGTCTTACGATTAGATAGATAATATCTATGATCTAATGGTGATATATTTCTGAATATGCTCTTGTCTTCCATACGGAAATATACCAGAAATGTTTTTTTATGTGAATAGCCTAGGGAACAAGAAAATGGGTACTAATGCATAATTTATACGGAAGGATTATGGTGGAAACTATATAAACTGCATTAGCCCCAATAATTGACATAAAAATACCCGCTGTCTAAAAGAGAGAGCGGGCATAGTTTCTGCCATAATCCCTCTCCTTTCCAATACGGGAGGCAATACCGTTTCCAACATTACCCATCGATTATCTACCCATAGCATAGCCTTAGCCCAGATAATTCGGAGAATTTCCGTTCTTATTTATAGCATTGATATGCAAATTTTACAAGCATTAGTTATTTATTTATGTTAAGGTAATATAAATGAAAAATACTAAAACCGGTTATCTTGAAAACCTGATAAATAAGGCCGTCGAAGACGGACGAAGACGTGATTATGTTTCCGCGATAAAGAAACTGAAGACTGTTCTGAATGTTTCTGATGAATACCCCTCAGCCCTCCTCTATCTCGGCCGAGCCTGTCATGGCCTGGGCAGATGGGATGAGGCCGTAATGACATTCAGGATGTACATCACGAGAATGCCAAAATCAAACGCGGGGTTTTTCTACCTCGGCAGAACATATCTTGCTATGAAAAAATATAGCCGTGCTTCCTCCTGTTTTTCTGAAGCAGTCAAGCTTAATCCGAAATTCGCTCCCGCTCATGCTTACTTCGGGTACTCTCTTCTCAGGAAAAATATGACTGCAGAAGCGGTTGCATCCCTTGAAAATGCTGTCGGCCTCGAACCTGAGAACGGACGAATATACTCCATGTATATTAATAGTGTCCTGATTCTATCGATTAAGCAGTTCCGCCGGGAAAATTTTGATTCGGCAGTTCAGGGATTTCTTTTCCTCGAAGAGGCAGGATATTCTTCAATAACCACTATTCTGTACATAGGGCTTGGGCTTAAAGAACTTGGAAACTACACCCAGGCAGCCGACTACCTTCAAAGGGCTGTCGACGCTTCTCCGGATGATGATCTCATAAAAAATTTCCTCGCAGAAACTTTCATAAGATGCTCAAGGGTTGATGACGCCTTGAATCTCCTGGGAAGTTACCTTTCACCCGATGAGGTAAAAACATTTCTAAATGAGATAGAAAATGCCGAGGAAAATTTCGCGGTATCCTGCTGGCAGAAACAAGATTACCAAAAAGCCCTGCATTTTGCTATTGTGTCGCTAAAGGCGAACAGGACATCAAAAATGCATCTTCTGGCGGGAGAATGCCTTAAATTCCTAGGCCGATTTGATGATTCATATAATCATTTCTGCAGGGCCGGAGAGATAGACAAGAAGGCGGTAGAACCGGATTACGGCAAGGCTGTTATTCTCTGGCTTGAAAAGAAATACAGTAATATGATTAAATTACTCGTAACAATCATTTCCAAAAACCCTGAAGACGATTTTGCGTCATACTACATGCCGCTCTGTAAATTCCGGCTTGAATACCCATGTTCCGAGTGGAAGACTGACATTGAAGTGCAGCTTAAAAAAGGAGAGGATCCCTGGCTGCTGACGGCCCTGGGTTTCAGCTATATTAGTACGGGCAATTATGCGAAATCAGAAAAAATATTCCGACAGGCTCTGAAACAGAACCGCTCACACCGTGAAGCCTGGAAGGGTTTATTTTCAGCGCTGAGAACTTTCCCGGAACAAAAGAAACTCATGACCGCACTGAAGCAGTATGCCTTAGAGTTTCCGCATGATTCCGAAAGACGTGAAGAACTAATAACTCTTCTAATCAGGCACGAAAATTTCAAGGCTGCGGCGATTGAAATCATGTCTGTAACTGCAGAGAACGCGCCGGATACTAAAGCACTTCATCGGCTTGCCTACTGCCACAGGAAGGCTGGCAACTATAGAGATGCAATAATTATATACCGACAGCTTCTCAATTCGGATCCTTATAATGAAAAATATCTCAAACTGCTCCTTTTCTGCATGAGAAAGTCCGATAACGACATAGGAACTCTACCACTGATGGAGGCGGCAATAGATTTCTTTAAAAAACCATCTCTCGACCTTATGCTTGTTTACGGCGCAGCTCTTTATCGGAACAACAGGGATGAGGAAGCCCTGAATATTTTTCAAAAATGTATCTTCGAAGGATATAAGGACTGGAGGGTTTTCCGGAATATGGGAATAATCTATAAAAACAAGGGAATGAAGGAATGGTCGGAGATGTACATGAAAAAGTCGAAAGAGTTAAGATAATTCCAAAAATTGAGAATTTATTCTCATGATTTTTTTTTAATTTTTTAAGATAAAAAAAATAAACTTTATTGCGCTCTGAAGTCTATTATTTTATAATGCTATCAGGAGGAACCTATGGCTGATGTAAAAGCGCTTGATCTTTTCCAGGCTTACAATGAAGGCAAACTGCCGCAGGACGGCGGGTATATCATATCTTCTTTTTTTAAAAACAATTCGCCCTATTCTATTTATGAGGTTGTTGCCTATGGGGGAGTTAAAAATATAATAGTGAGTAATGAGGGAATGACTTTCCAGACAGACGGAAGCAAACTCCACGTACTTGTAGAACCTGCGATGTATTCTAAAAAATATATCGAACCTGTTTCGAGAGAACACGGAAGTGCCATTCCGTTCCGATTCAATGAATTGAATATTCACAATTCGAAGAACCAGTATAAAATAATGGTACCGAAACAACCTATTGTAACTTATTCATCCTTCACCGTATTAAGGCCTACGGGAATGAATTTCGCCTTATGTTTTTATCATCTTCCCGATGTTTTTAAAACAATCGAATTTTTCTTTGTCCAGACCTTCAACAGAGAAGCTCATGTTCCCAAACGTGATGCCGAAAAGGCCGCAAAGCTGGTAATCGAGGGAGTAAAGAATTTCAACGTATTCTAACTGCTGTAAAAAGATAAAAAAAGCTGACAAGCTTCTGCCTGTCAGCTTTTTTTGTATCATGACTTCTGTTTCATAAGTACTTGCGCTACCGCAAGAGATGCTATGGGCACCGAGAAGGTAGAACAGGATACATAATCCAATCCATTTTCGATACAGAACTCAATATTTTCGGGAGAAGCACCATGCTCACCGCAGAGGCCCGTTAGAAGATCGGGTCTTGTAATCTTACCGCGCTGTACGGCAAGAAGAATAAGTTCCTTAACCGGTTCTTCAAGTGTCCTGAACGGATTCCCGGTCATAATATCATAAAGGGTGTAATCCGGCATGAATGAAGTAAAATCGTCCCTGGACAGTCCCAGAGTTGTTTGAGTCAGATCATTTGTACCGAAAGAGAAGAATTGGGCATACCTTGCGATTTTCCCAGCCGACAAAGCCGCTGCAGGCAGCTCGATCATTGTTCCGACCTTGTATTCGAGTTTTTTCGCCTTCATCCTGTCGCGAACTTGTTTTTCAATCTCGACAAGACCAACATACTTTGAGCCTTCAATTTTCTTTCCGTAAAGAATCATCTTGAGTTCCGCATCATTCATGATGAGCGGAACCATGATTTCCGGTTTCACCTTTATTTTTTTATCCTCTAGAGAGAATGCCGCTTCAAAAATTGCTTCAACCTGCATCTGATAGATTTCGGGGTAAGATACTGCAATCCGGCACCCGCGGTGTCCGAGCATAGGGTTGAATTCCCGCAGACGTTCAGAATGCTCGACAAGCTGCTGCCTGGTAAGTTTAAGTCCGGATGATTTTTTCAGATACTCCAGGAAGGCCTTGATCTCAGTATCATTATGAGGCAGGAATTCGTGAAGTGGAGCGTCAAGCAGTCTGATAGTCACTTCTTTTCCGTCCATTACGGTAAAAAGGTCGACGAAATCCTTTTTCTGCATTATTTTAAGTTTCTTTAGAACCGAAGCCCGCTTTTCCTTTGTATCAGAAAAAATCATTTCCCTGAAAACATTAATTCTTGCTTCATCAAAAAACATATGCTCGGTACGGCATAATCCAATACCGTCGGCTCCGAATTTCAGCGCAAGCGCCGCATCCGAGGCTTTATCACAGTTAGCTCTGATTTCAAAACCGGAAATATTATTCTTTACAATCTTCGAAAATTCAATTAAACCGTTCTTCGCCGGATCCGGCTTAATCAGCCCCGCCTTTCCTAAAAATATAGAAGGTTCAGCAAAATCAGGGACGTTGAGAGTAATAATGTCGCCTTCATTTATTTCCGTATCACCGAGAATGGCTTTCTTTCCCCGTATATTCATCTTCGGGTTTACGAGCGATATCTTTCCATACTGCCTCGCAACAACTGACGCGTGCGCCGAGTACCCCCCTTCTGATGAGAGAATTCCCTGAGCTATCTCTATGGCTTTGACGTCCTCGGCAAAACTGGAGGCAAGACATAGTATCAACCGGTCGTCCCTGTCATTGAGTCTGGCGTTTTTGTATTCTTCAAGAATCGCCTCAGTTGAAAAGAAGACCCTTCCAATCGCAGCGCCGGGCGCTCCGGAGATGCCGCCGTCTATCTTCTTTAATCCCTGTGTTGTCTTCATATCGATGATCGGATGAAGCAGCTCGTTAAGCTGTGTCGGCTTGATACCGGAAATAACATCTTTATCGGTGATTATTTTCTTTTCGCGTAAATCAAGAAGCAGTTTGATATCTGCCCGGACTGATTTTTCACTGACCGGATTTTGGTTAATAAGTGATAATCTTCCGTTTTCTATAGTAAATCCGACCTTCCGCATTTCAAGATATTCAGACTCAAGGCTGCGTGCTATATCATTGAACTGTTCGTAATATTTTTTATCAATGCTTTTTATACGCTTTCCTGATGATTCGGCAGAATTGAATTTATTCGTGAAAAATTCACCCTCTATGTTTTCATTTCCGTTTATCGCGTTACGAGTGGTAAAATATCCTGAATAACTGTCTTTGCCGTAGTTTCCATACACCATCGGCTGAATGAGAATTGCCACACCCGTATTTTCAGTATCTTCAATCTTAATAAGATAGCTAATCCTTTTGATAACGGCGGCAAGCTGCTGTGCGGCCGTTCCAAAAAGTTCAGGATCAAGTTCCTGCTTAAGTTCATTCAGGAGCTTCTTATAATCCTTTTCACTCTTCTCAGAGTTCAACAGCTTATTAAGCTTACTGATGCCCTTGCGATACTTATCGAGTGATTTATTATCTTCCTGAATTTCCGCGATACGCTCTTCAATCTGAAAGATTCCGTTGAGCATAAAAAGATACTCATGATAGGCAAATTCCGCTCCGACAAATTTACTGAATCCGTCGAAGGTATCATCGGCAAGTCCAAAGTTATGAAGGGTCGGGTAACTGGCAATGGCAAGATTGGAACTCATTACAATCTTCAACAGCATCGGATTTTCCTCACTATCAAAGATTTTACCGCTCTCCTTCGAGTAATAATCGAAAAATGGCTGGAACAGTTTCACGAGTTCTTCGGTGTCATCAAGCTTAGGTGCTATTCGTGTATTGACTATCACTCCCGGAACCACCGGCATGCCCATCTTCATGAGATCCCATGCCTGCTGTCCCCTGATGCCTATTTGCTGCGAATCCGGAGCTTTTTGAGCGGAAGTCTTTTTTGTTATAAAAAATAAATTAGATTTAATATCCATGATTCTTCCTCAATTATCCTAGAAAAGATTTAAAACAGTATTAACAGGAAACTTTAAAAAAGCTTCAAATTGGTGACTCGCGCCCTGTTTCAAATACTTCTGTAATTTGGCAACATCCTTGATGTCATCACCCGCAACCGCGAATAGGATCGCACTGCCGTGTTTCACCTTTCCCCATTTAAACAGTGAAGCAATATTTAAAATTCTTTCACCATCATAGAAGATATGGACTTCCAACTCCGGATTCTTCGCTTTATAACTTTGAATTATACGCTTCCAGGCTTCTACGTTTCCATTATGAAAAAGCTCGTTTGTAACAGGAACGGAATAAAGTGGAGTCATTCGCTGTGCCCCGCCGTTCACTACGGCTTCCTGTTTTTCCTCGACTTCATCGTCTTCCTGTTCTTCCTGTTCTTCCTCATACTCTTCGGTTTCAGCTACGAGTTCTTCCTCGTATGCTAAAAATTTATATTTGCCCTTTTTAAGCGGATCCGGTAGTTTAGTTTTAACTCCGTTAAGAAGTTCAATTATCTTACTCGCCGTTTTTTCTCTGGAAAAAGTATCTTTGCCGGAGTCGGAAAAGGTGCCGACAAAAACGGTAATGAATTCGTTTTTACGAATATCGTTTGTAACGTTCCAACCTGCAGGATTCTTTGGATTAATAACAAGATAACCCAGTTCAGGGTGATAATAACAAATAACAACATCAAATGTCTTTAGTTTTGAGAGTTCGCTGCTAATATAGCTGAAATCAGTGGTTGTAGTGGCCAAATTCCCTGATTTACAGAAATAATTATATTTATCATTCAAAAGAGCAGATATAATTGACGGAACCTGATTACGGTTGATATCATTATTTGCGATTAAACTGTTTAGAATGTCGGCGACGTTAAAACCATCTTCGAAATCGGAAATAACATCCATAACTGACTGAAAATGAAGCAGGGAGTCATTAAAACCCTGTCTACTTGACAGGCTGTCGTATGTGCGGAGTAATTCGTTCATTTTGGTATCCTCAATAAAAAATATACCCTGCCTTTCGGCAGGGCACGTTTATGCAATAATTTAGATGGTTTCTAAGTTATCCTTTCTTGGTCTACCGCGTCTTGTTTTTGTTTTATCGTTGTCAACAACACCCTTGGCTTTCGGGCTTTTTTTAATTGTTGGCTTTTTTGCGGGAGCTTTTTCCTTGATGGTTGTCTGTGCCGGAGCACTCTCCGCTGGAGCATTCAGCATATCAAGATAAGACGAGCCTAGTGACTTCTGGTGGGCGACTTCATCATCTTCGAGAACGTCAGGAGCAAAGTTCATATCAATGTCTTCACGTACAGTAGATCTTCTTCTTGAGAATGCGGCAAAGGCAGCATCCTGGAATCCTTGTGATACTCCATGGAGAAACTCATTAAGTACATTAGCCATACCGTCGAGGGTAGCCTTTTTTCTCTTAATGGAAGTAATGTCTACGTCCAGAAGAAGCCCAGGCTGGATATGATACGGATTAATCCTGTAGTCGAATTTATGAAACTCTGCGGTGAGGAATGATATTCTGTCTTCCATAACTCTTCGCTGTACAGGATATTTATATCCATACATAACCTGTAGTTTTTCTCGCATTATTATGAGTTTCTTATTAAGTTTGTCCTTATCGAAAACATAGGTCCTGTTCATTCTTTCAACCTCAGTTTCGGCAGGAATTACAAATGAAATCTCATCCCAGCTTTTCTCGATGTCGTCATATACAGGATCACCTGTTTTTGCTTTAATTCTCTTTTTAACCTTGTTCTTATAAGCCTTGGACAGATCGTTGAAGTCAGTTATTCCCTTAAAGCGTTTGCCGTCTGAATAAACCATGTCAAGAACATCCCAGACATGCTCAACTTCAATCTCAAAAGACTTCACCTGAACATCATAGGCTTTTCTTTCTTCTATGAGCTGTGCATTATCATAGTATTTCATCTTTATACCGTAGCGCTCATCAGGAAGAGTAGCAGCATCGGTGTCTTCATACTCACGAATAACTAGCTCGCGCGCGTTCTTAAGGTTTTCGATATACTGATAACCCATTTTTGATGTATCAAGAATACTTGTTATTGAGTTTATTGCTGTGTTGTAACCTCTGTTTCGGATATTTTCGATATCCATAATCTTCTTGAGGTTCTCACGGATGTTCAAAGGATCAAACTCTTCGGGAGCAATCTCAGCTCTAAGTCCTTCAACCTTCTCCATAATATTTTTGGATATGTATTTATATCTCGAAGATTTTGCGTTATTAACCTCATCAGCAGTGTGATTCTCGACTCTTCCCATTTTCTGGAAGATGATTTCACTGTCATTGAGTTCTTCGAGTCCCTTATCCAGTCTCTCATCCTTGAGAGACTCAATTTCCTTATCAATCGCATCAATAATCTGCTTTGAGATAAGGTCCTTGATAAGATACTCAACAGTTGCCTGATAATGAAATATCGGGCTTATGAGTTCCGAATCAAGAATGTTAACCGAAAGTTTTACATTGCACACTGTTTTCGGTTTTTCAATACTATCCTTGAAAGAACATTTAACAATAGAATATGCGTTCTCGCCTCTTATGAAAGCACCAACATCCGTCTTCTGCCGAAGCAGTGAGTTTGTCAGGTTCTCGAGGTCGTTCATACCGCGCTGTATATGTCCCTGCAGGTGCCCATACATGTTAACAATTGATTTCTCAATCTCTCCGGTATTAAAACGATCCATCCCGCCGACTTCTTCAAGCAGATTAGATATCTCTTTAGGGGTATACCTTGTTAAAACCTTCATTTCCTCTTTGTCCACGAAGTTTCTAACTTTTTTTACCATCTCATCTTCAGCAGTTACAATGTAACGGTTGAACATATTCTGGTAATTCTGGTTGAAGTAATTATAAACCTTTTCTTTAAGACCACCCATAACATCCAGCTCTGCAAGTACATCATCTGGTAATTTTGTGGTCATGTGGTTTATTACTTTGTCGACTTCTTCTTCGAGTAGTCGTTCAACTTCAGCCTGTTGGTCCCTGCTTTCCTGGGCAAGAGAGTTCCTGGAACCCACCGCACTTCTCTTTTCTGGGTGGAAAACCATTGGACTTTTTGGTAGATCTATGCTTCCCATTTTACTCTCCTTACTTATTATGTCAGTATACAGAGTACCAATAAGAATACTGATATGTAAAGTATGTTTTTTTTTTTTTTATATGTTTTAATGCTTTTTAATCAAAAAACAACGTGGTAAGATATCTGTATATAGGAAACCATATGCGTAAATTATTATCATTTTTTTTCATAATCACATTAGCCGCCTTCACCGCCGTACCCTGCTTGTTCGCGGACGACAGAACATTAAATATAGAACTCTTTCTCGTTATTGACAAGAGCAAGTCAATGGTTGAGGAGATTACTGATGTAACTTCTTACATTAACAAGGTATTCATCAATGATTTTCTCATTCCGGGAGACAGATTTGTGCTCATTCAGTTTTATGGAAAGGCAGATCTGATTTTTGATGAAATAATTACAGATTCATCTATGCAAAGAATAAATCGTGAAATATCAGAGATTCCGGCCGACGGGAGGTTCACCGATATAGGAAATGCGCTGGATGAGCTTAATAGAACTCTTGAAAATAGTCAGCCCACAGGAGGACGACAGTATCTTATTCTGCTTACCGATGGAAAACAGGAAGCCCCCGAAGAAAGCCGCTACTACTCTCCTGACGGCAGTTTCAATCATGAATTTCTGGAAAACACAAAAATAATCCAGAGAAAAGGCTGGAAGATCATCATTCTGGGAATAGGAAGTGATACGGCCGCTAGTGAGCTTTCAGACAAGCTGCTTACAACCTATAAGGAACTTGATTTCACCGGGGATACGGTCCCTGAAATGAGTAAAGATGATATCCTAGGCAGAATAATCGCGAATAATCTCCTTATTGACAACGGAATCCTTTCTATCGAACTTGAGAGTGAAGGCTACATCAGCACTCGTATTATTGAAATTGAGCAGATACTGTATCAAATATCTGACGGAAACCATGAGCTCCTGAGCGCTCCGGTATTTATTGAAATTAAGCCTGAAGAAAAAAAAAGAATAAGCATTGAACTTGATCCTGCAAAAATAAAAAACATTACCAATGATTCGGAAAAAGGAAGCCTGCTTTTCAATTTCAGCGGCGACACCCCCTTTCTTCCGGCTGTATGGAGATCAAACCTGATACTTTCAGGTGACACAGCAGTACCGCAGGCGGATAATACTGTCTTAGATGAAAATAAAAATGAAAACAATCAAAACAACAAGAATAAAGGTTCCGGTTGGATTATAATTGTAATAATTATTCTGGTTATAGCGGGGATAATTGCAGCTGTTATCATAAGAAATTCTCTACTACATAGAGATGATGAGGACGATGGAAAAAAACAAAAGATTTCAGACAATAATTAACTTTATTAACGAAAATGATAAATTCATTCTAACTGCTCATGAGACTCCTGACGGTGATGCTATAGGCAGTGAGATTGCCGCTTACCTTGCACTAAAATCTATTGGTAAGACAGTAAAAATAATGAACGCGGATCCCATGGCTGAGAAATATGATTTCCTTGATGTTGATAAAGCGATAGAGCTTTTCACCTCGGATAAAATTCTCCCCGATGATATTCATGAATGGGTTCTGATAATCCTCGATACAAATGACATCAACAATATCGGTGCCATCAAGGAACATGTCTTATCAAAGGTAAAAAACTTCTTCATATATGATCACCATGAAGGCGGAGATTCAGTCTCAACGGCCAACCATATTGAAAGCGATGCATCATCAACCTGCGAGATGCTTTATGAACTTTTTAATGTAATGAAAATTGACATGCCATATGAAATCCTTATAGCTATATATCTCGGAATTGTATACGACACCGGGTCCTTCATTTATCCCAAGACCACAGCAAAAACATTTGCAATTGCCGAGGCCTGTGTTTCGGGGGGGGTTAATCCTAATTTTGTCTATTCAAAACTTTATGAAAGCAATTCAATTTCTTCGTTGATGCTGCAGTCAAGAGTATTGTCGACCCTTGAATTTTTCTATGATAAACATGTCGCTGTTCAGACAATGCTGAAAGAGGATATAGAAGAAAGCGGGGCCCTCTATGAGGAAGCCGACTCATTGATTAACCTTCCTCTCAAGAGTGAGGCGATAAGGGTTTCAGTATTTTTCAAGGAAAACCTTGAGGGAATATTGAGATGCTCGATGCGCTCAAAGGGAAATATAGACGTCTCCTTCATCGCCCAAATATTTAACGGAGGGGGGCACAAGACAGCAGCGGGGTTTAAGAGCAAATACCCACTTGATGTAATCAAAAGAAAAGTGTTAGATATGCTTAATAAATATTTTGTGCAACCGGAAAATGATTAAAGAAAAAATACAGAAGTCAATAATAACAGTTTTATCCGCTCTCCTTCTCTTTTCCTGCCTGAGGCCGGCAGAAAAATATGAACCGCCCGAAATGGTCAAGGAAATAATTCCAAATTCAGAAGGCACCTCCTCCTCGAAAGAAATGTATGAGCTTGATTCCTTTGATCCGGGATCACAGAAGCCGGTCATCAAGCTTGGGAGCAATGAGGTGCTGATAAACACTATTAATCTCAACCTAGATCTCGATAGTTCCGAGGAGCAGATAATAATTATCAAAGATCGAGATATGCCTGAAGGCAAAATAACAATTGTTGTTGCAGATTATGATAATGTCGAAAATAAATATATAAGATCCTGGCAAAGCAGTACCGGAGCCTCAAATATCAGATCATTCATCGTATATTTAGATGACCTAATTGGTGATCATAACAATGAAATAGTCTGCTCCGGACGCGATGCGAACGGTAATTCCACCCTCGATATCTTCTGGAAGAACAATTCCAGCAGCAACAGCCTGCTCAGTTATCTTTCCATATTCAATATTTCCGAAAAGGGCACGATTGAAATTATTCAGCAGTCAAGGTCCCGCGCCTACCAGCAGGGACTAAAAGACGGCGTGAGCTACCCAATAACGGTAACACGGGAAGAGGGAACAGCCTCCGAGTCTATCGATCTGATTCAGTCTAAATATTACTGGGATTTCCCTCTGAAACGCTATGTTAAACTGACGGAAGAAAAACTGGAAAGTACGGAAATAATAGAAAGGCAGCTCACTGAAATTCTCGATGGAGACGAACAGGGATTCTATAACTACATAAATGGACCCTGGATCAGTGAAAGCAGGGAAAAAGACGATAATGAACTAATTATATATTTCAATCCGGACATGCAGACCGCGACTTTTTATACAGGAGACATTCAGGAAAACTATACCTGGGCCAACTCTTATAAGGTATTGAGCAATCTGCTCTATATAAGATGTCGTAATGAGATAATTAATTACATCGAGAACGAAATTTTTGTAAAAATTAACGGAATTGATGAGATTACTATCACTGTAAAGGATATAGACAGCCAGACAAGAGTTAAGGCGCCGAACGATATCTGGAGCATGAAATACCGCAGACTAAACAGCACCAGGCTGAATGAGACCATCAAGACAATTGAGTCAGTTTCCGGACTAAGTGATCTCCCAATACTTACGGGTCAGTATATCTCCGACTCAGGAGATGTAATGGAATTCTACGGTTCGGAGTTCCAGATGAGAACGAGTTATAATGTACTTTCCGGCGGGTTTGCCGTTTACAGCGCGGATATTGATATTCTAGATTTAAAAATTATAAATGAGGCCGGCATTGTCTATGATACTCGAACCTTCGCACTGGACTTCTCCGAAATAGAAAAAGACCGGACCATAGAACGAACCCTGATTCTCACACCTGGAAAGCTGAGCATTTACGGTTTTAAAGCTTCGAATACCGTAGTTTACAGATTAGTACAGATAGAGACGCTTGAGATACCTGCAGATGATATTTCCGGCAATCAGTAGAGAGAAACCAGCTAATATAGCGGGTAGCCTTCGAAGCCTTTTTCTTTTAATTTAATTATGAGCGATTGAGTATCATTCTCACCAACAGGTATCACAACAACATTATAATCGCTTCCATTAACACTTTTAATTCTTATATCCGCCGCGAATCCTTGTAGTGCGACGGTTTTTTTAAGATCCTCGGCATTTTCCATTCTTAAAAAAGATCCAATTTGAATAACAACAGCCGTGATCTCGCTCTGATCCGGTTCAGATATCGGCCTCGGAGCGGCCGCGGTTTTATCTGTCTGACTCTCAATATCCGGCGTGGTTATCAGTCCAAAAACAGAATCGGGACCGGGTATCCGATTTTCAAGACTGTAGGCTTCTCTTTCTGATATTTTTTTTTCTTCATAGAGTCTGATGAAATTTTCATATTCGGGGCCTTCGAGGGCACTTTCGGCCAGCTCGATTGACCATAGATAAGCCTCCATCGGGAGTTCAATATTATTTATGAGTATTCCGCTGATTATATCCAGGGCCTCCGCGGTGCTGTTCTGATAACTCTTTATTCTAGAGCTGAGCACATTAGCCCTAATTCGAAGTGAAAGGTCATCTGAAAATGTACTTATAGCCCGAAGATCGGCTTCTGCTGTCCTGTAATCGGCGGTCTCTACTCTGATTAGCGCCGCTCTGTAAAGAGATGTAAAATCCTTGTTCCCCTTCACCGCCAGGGAGGCCTGCTTGAAAAGGTCTGCTGCGAGAGTCAACTCACCGGTCAGCTGTTTAATCTCAGCTGCCGTTATAAGATTGCTGCGGTATTCTTCATCTGACAGGCCGTCACTGGATAGAAGCCTCTCCACAGCCTTCTCAGGCGTGCTCCCGGCGATTATCAGTGACGTACTCTCCTCTGGGTATACTAAAGAGCAGAAGAACAGCAAACAGAAGATAACAACGGTTATCTTATTCAGGTTTCGGCTCATCGCTCTCTGCCGGAGTAAAATCCGCAGGCATAGCATCATCGACGAAGGACTCCCTGCTTTTTCGTTTTTTTGTTTTTCTATTATTAAAACTTACAACAAAAGCAAACGGAAGAGTGAAAACCGCACCGGCAAGAAACGATGTCAGCACAATAAGAAATACCGGAGCATTCTTGAGAACCCTGAAACCGAATGAAAAATCTGTTGAATTACCAAGATTAAACGCGGATAAAATAATAGTGACCGCCAGCCCTATTAAAAAAAAGATAAGCTTAAACATATCCTAAACCTCCCCGATGAAGGTGTTACCCTTCAGATCCTTAAGTTTGATTGTAACATAGTCATTCATTTTTGTAATCTTTCCTGGATATACAACCATACTATTTCTTTCGGTACGAGCGAGAATTTCATTACTATCTTTTTTTGAAGTACCTTCAATAACTGCTTCAACCGTCATTCCGATTCTCAGTGATTTTTCTTCAAAGCCGATACGCCTTTGAAGATCAATTATTTCAGAAAGTCTGGCCAGTTTTATTTCTTCAGGAACATCATCCTCAAAATCGCAGGCAGCAGTTCCCTCTCTTGGATTATAATAATAAGTGAAAGCTTCCTCGAATCTTACCGCCTCCATTAGTTCTATCAGCTGTTTAAAATCATTATCCGTTTCACCAGGAAAGCCGACCATGAGATCACTTGATAATGAAATTTTCCTGTCGAGGTTCTTCAATTTTAGTGCAAGTTTTATATATTGATCTGAGGTATATTTCCTGTTCATTCTTTTAAGAATTTTATCTGATCCGTGCTGGGCTGGAAGATGAATGAAACTGCAGATTCGTTTTTCATCAGCAATGAGCTTGATAAGTTCATCGGTAAAATCCTGAGGATTAGAACTTGTAAATCTTATCCATTTAGTGTCTGTTTCTTTAATTATTTCTTTAAGAAGGGCTGTGAAATTTACCACATCAACACCAGGCCGCGAATAACGGTATGAGTTAACATTCTGACCAAGAAGAGTAATTTCCGAGACGCCGTTTTTATTAAGACCGGCTATCTCTGAAATTATATCTGTGTTCATCCGGGATATTTCATGCCCGCGGACATATGGGACAATACAGTAGCTGCAGAAGTTATCACATCCGTTCATAATTGGAATCATGGCATGGGAATCTGTCTGGCTCCGGTGCTTATCAAAAAAAGTATAGGTCTCATCGATTACGTCAAGTTCGGCAGCTATACTGCTGAGCTTTGCTCTGCCTTCGCTGAGAATGTCGGCTATACGATCCTTCTTGAAATTACTTACTACCTCATCAACAACCGGGAACTCTTTTTTTATCTGATCTTTGAGCCGTTCGGCCATACATCCTATGACGACCAGCTTGAAATCATGCTCCTGTTTCTGCCTTTTAAAGTAACCAAGCCTTCCCCATATGCGGTTCTCGGCCGTTTTTCTGACGGAGCATGTATTTATGAATATAATATCGGCATTCTTGTCAGAGGATGCCTCACTCCAACCGGCTTCAATCATGCTCGCCGCAAGAGCTCCGGATTCGGCCGTATTCATCTGACAACCGTATGTTTCAATAAAAAATTTACCTGTCAATTATAACTCTCCGTTAATTATCTGTCTGACATACCATCTGATATTGTTCCAGTCATTATCCTGCGGAAGAAGAATCCAAGCACCCTTGTTGTAGTCAGGAGGGAGTTCAGCCTCCTTATCATCGAGAAGATATATATTACTGTAGGTATCATATAAAATATTGTCAAAACTAAGCACGTGCTTTCCGGTGAGATGAGAACTTCCGTAAGCATTATATATGCTCATGAGGTCAAAGATTGTAAAATCAGTATCGACATATTCATACATGGCCTGTATCAGGCCGTATACTTTATCTACATCGGTCAGATTAAACCCACGGAAACGATTAAGAAAAGACTCGATTACCAGCTGCTGCCGCTGAGAGCGGTCAAAGTCATTCGAGCCGTGTCTCGATCTGGCAATACGCAGGGCTTCAATTCCGTTTAGGTTATAAGTTCCCCGAGGGTAATTTAAAGTTGACCATTCTCCGTTTTCCCTGATTTTGTAGGTAGGATCAACAAGATCTTCATCCAGGCTTACCTCGATACCGCCGAGGATATTGATAATATCTATAAATGCGTACATATCTACTATGATATAGTTAGAAATATTCAGGCCGGTAATCAAAGACAGCTCTTTATTGAGCTGCTCCGGACCGAAATATTGGTAGATACTGTTGATCTTCCGTCCCTTCCAGTATAAATCCCGCGGTATGCCTATCATGGAGGCTTTTCCGGTTGTCTTATCCGCATGAACCAGGATCATGGTGTCGGTGTTCTTTTCATGAGTACCTACGAGCAGAAAAGTTATTGAATCCTCATTCGAATATAAATTGTTAATATTCGGGATGTTTTCAGGGATGATAAGCTTTCTATCTGACGGCCTGCTCAGCGTTTTTTTTATGCCGATTGTCTTGAGCGAGGATATTGGAATCTCATCCGCATCGACCAGATAGATATCACCGAGTTTTTTTAGTATTGAAAATGATCCGAGCCGCCGGTCATCAGAGTGTATTATGTCATAATAAATATAATCATTATCCTCTCGAACATCAGGACTCATCTTGAGATTCAGACTCGATAGATAGGCATTAAACTCCAGGTCGTCGAGAATCCTGTTAATTTCCTTTCTGGAATTATCGATCAGGACCTCTTCAGCGGTTCTGAGGTCAAAACTCGTCAGCCTACTGACGAGTTCAGAATATAAATCATCATAATCCGTAAAATCAGGACTCCCTGTCATCCTGAAAACCGGGCTGTATATGTCCGAAACTTGAATTCTTATTTTGTTATCATTCCTTTCGGTGCTGAAAAGAAGTGAGTCCTCATCATTATTGTTTATCTTGATACTTTTTTCGCAAATTTTCTTAATCTGTGGATCTGAGACAATATCCTTCAGCTGCTCCGACATCCGTTTTTTTAATAAAACCGCGTTTTCCAATGATTTCAAGCTATTTTCGATGAAATAAAGTGCTTCCCTGGAGGCTGTTCTGGTATTCAGACTTTCACCGGAAAAATCTGTAAGAACAATCTCATTCTCGGAGGCCGCTTCAATACTGACTAAAGTCAGCTGGTTATGTTCTATCCTTGTCTGCGTGTTGGTTACCTTAACACTCTTGAGGTCTTTCTGTAACAGAAAATCCATTATAAGCTGGGTTCTTAAAAAATCGCCGATGGCAGCCGATTTACGGTTATCTTCCTCCGACTGAATCATCACGCTAACAGCATCATAGAAGACTGAATCCTTTCTGCCTGGGTCCGTATTTTTATCATTGCTGCCAGGTAGAACAGGATACCTGGCAACAGGAAGCCCAAGAGAGGCCCTCGTCTGATTGAGATCAAGACTCAGCATCCCGCTTATCTGATTGAAAAAATCATCATTCTCACGATATTGGGTTGATTCTTCGAGAATCAGCTCTCTCTGTGATTCGACAGACCGAGTTAGCCTTCTTACTCTGCTGTTAAGAACAACAGTGAAAATTATCAGAAATGCCGCCGCCGCGGCCGCCGCAATATAAATAATCAACCGGTAATTTTTACGCATTTAATGTTTAAAGCTCCTCTGACCTGTGAATACCATCGCAGCATTATACTCATTACATGCATTAACACTTTCAAAGTCCCGAAGTGAGCCGCCGGGCTGAATTACCGCGGAAACGCCTTCGGACAGGCCTATGTCAATTCCGTCACGAAACGGAAAGAAGGCGTCTGAAATCATGACACTTCCTTTTATTCCTCCGCTGACAGCCGCGCATGCATCTTTTATTTCGATTAATGCTTCTTTATCTTCAAGCAGGGATAGCGGAGTCTGGAATCTTTCCCAGCTGAGTCTGTCGGAATATTTCCGGTACGCCTTGTCTCTGGCTATCTCGGCAACACCAACCCTGTCCTGCTCACCAGTTCCGATGCCGACAGTCACTCCGTCTTTCACGTAGATTACCGAGTTACTGGTAATTCCGCTTTCAATCAGCCAGCCGAAAATCATGTCTTCCCACTCTTTTTCGGTAGGCGCTCTGTTTACCCTGTAATTAATACCTTTATAACTGGTCTCTGCAGGAAGCATATCATCTCTCGAAAATTTCGGAACGTAGGACCACTGGGCAATAAGCCCGCCGTCTATTAGTGACTTAAAATCGAGGAATTGTGCACCGATAAAATCGTTCAGTCTTTCAATATTACGGATCTTCATTACCCGGAGGTTTTTCTTTTTTGAAAAAAGTTCGACAACACCATCCTCAAAATCAGGTGCGGCTACCACTTCCGAATAACTTTCGAGAATAAGTTCTGCCGTTTCCCTGTCAAGAATCTTGTTGACCGCAATCGCACCGCCGAAGGCGGCAATTCTGTCGGCCATCAATGCCTTCGTGTACGCCTCGGCGAGAGTTTTCCCCTTAGCGACACCGCAGGGATTATTATGCTTCACTATGACTACAACAGGATCATCAGAAAAATAGCGCAGGATGTTGAGCGAATTGTCAATATCGGTGATATTTGTTTTCCCAGGGTGTTTTCCGGATTGTATCAGTTCTATATCCGAAGCAAGGTACCGGCCAGGCTGAATAGTAGAAACCTGACCGAGGGTGAGATTTCCGTTTTCCAGTTTATACAGCGCGGCTTCCTGGTCAGGATTCTCTCCGTAACGAAGCCCCTTCTTTTCTCCGTCTATGGTCCAGTAAGCCTTCTTATATAATAAAGTCTGCCTATCCTCTTCATTATTATAAAAAGACAGCTCCATATTCTCGGGAAACTCATCCTTTATGATTCTCGAATAAATTGATGAGATTTTTTTATCGGCCATTTACTTCTCCTATAAAAATTTCCTGCAAGGGCCGTGAAGCAGCACCGAGGGCAGGCATTTAAACTTAGACCAGATCATAAACTGCGTCTGCGTCGATTGTGCCATTTAAATATGATGAAATGGCAGAGTCGTATTCCGCTGTATGGGCAAAGGTTGTTTTAGCAAGCCGGAACCTGAAATCTAAAGACAAACTGCCCGAATTCTCTTTAAGATGCTTAAGAATATCCCCGTAGTCTGCCGGATTACATACCGAGGCAACGCGCAGGAAGTTTTTAGCGGACGCCCTGAGCATGCAGGGTCCGCCGATATCAATATTTGCCCGGGCGTCTTCGAGGGTGACGTCTTTCTTCTTCACAGTCTCCGAGAAAGGATATAGATTAACAATTACCATATCAAACTCTACTGCCCCTGTCCGGCTTAGATCATCCCTATGCGCATCATTATAGGTCTCACTCAGGAGGCCGAGATAAATCTTGAAATCCAGAGTCTTTACCAGTCCCCCCTGCATTTCAGGCTGTCCGGTGTAATCAGACACTGCTGTAAGATTTTCCGCATAGCCCAAACCAAGGATGTCCTTGATCCGGCTGTAGGTACCCCCGGTTGAGTAAATCATGACAGTAGGATTTACTTCTATAAGCCCGGTAACAAATTCGTCCAGTCCGGCTTTATCAGCCGTACTGACAAGAATATTATTGATTTTAACATTGTTATCTATCTTTTCGACTCTATTAAGCATCATTCCGGCCTCCTCTAATGTTACTATTTTTACCATATAAAAGTATTGAAATTCAACATATCCTTGAAAAAAGAGCTACTAGATGGTACTATTTCCATGAAAACTTTAAGAGGAACTACTTTGAACAGAAAAATATTACTTTTACTTTGTCTTCTGACTCTACTGAGTGTAAATGTTTTCGCCAAGGATGGTGAGCAGACCGATGATTATCTCGGCGTGACTGCTTATTCTCCGGGTGAGCAGATATTCTCACTTAATGCCGGCGCTATTATCCCGCTTTTTACAATAGCCACCGCCGCACCTGATGGTACTGATATTATAAATCCACTTATCAGCACGAACCTCGGAATTGTAGGCGGACTGAAATGGGGATCATTTATTGCTGATAATTTTTATCTGGGTATTGATTTGACGGGAATGTTCACATCAAGCTCGACGAGAACATTGTCAATGATTCCAATATCGTTTACAACGGGTTATTATTTCATAGCCTGGCCGTTTGAATTTCCGATATATCTAAATACCGGTTTTTCATTCAACACCCTTGGTGATTATTTTACAATCACTCCGTGCATCAGGCCCGGTCTTGGCGCCTACTGGAATATTACGGAAGAATGGGCAGTCGGACTCAACGCGGAGTACTGGTTTATTCCTGAAATATACTTTTCCGGAAATTACGTGGAGCAGAGTCTTATAGCGAATTTTCTGCAAATAAGCCTGACCGGTGTCTTTCACTTTTAAGGAAACATTATGAAATATATAAAATATGCAATTTTACTAACAGCCGCCGTCCTTGCCTTCTCCTGTGTAGATAATCCATCCGGCTTATTCTACAGTCTTCAGTACGAGAGTGAAATCATCGACGGCGAGCTTGATAACGGGCTGACCATCGGGGACATGGCTATGAGAAATGCTTATTATTTCATTGCCTCGGGAGCCTTCAGGTATAAAGCGGTTGACGGAACCACATGGTCGGTATCGACGCCTATTGATGCCGCAGGCTACAGCTGTTACAAGCTGATAAACCTGGATGAAATTTATGCAATCTTCTTTCATACGGATACGCTCGACTATAAACTGTTTAAGGCTGTTACAACAGCTGTAAGCACGGACGTTATTACCTGGTCTGAAATAGTAATAGCCGACATTCCAACCGATGAGAGACTTATTGATATTGCCCAGAGCGGCGGAAGGCTCTTTCTCTACACCGAGAAGACTGTGAGCGTTGTATCCGGAAATGACAAACGTTATTCGGTCTATTCGACTGATGCCACAAGTCTTGCCGCCGGAACAGGCCTGGTCGATGAACTAGACTCCCTTGATAGTTACGGTGAGCTCGACGTCGACTACGACGGTGCTAACTACTGGCTAATTTCAGGGAATAAACTCTACAGCGGACTCTCCGGAGCTCTGGTGGAAGACACTGCCGCCGCCGAGGCATCAGCCTTAATACTGGAAAACGGCTACGGAGGAGTTTACTGTCACGGCACCGATGTCTATCTAAGCACCGATGAAGGGGTACTTCTTAAATACACCGGAGGGGCCTGGACTGATTTAACAGGCGCGGCATCCCTGAATAGGATTTTTGATATTGAGCGCGTAACGATAGCCTCTGAATCAATAGACGTCCTCCTCCTGGGCTCAGAAAAGGGATACTATGAATTGGACCTTGGCGCAGCCGCTCCTGTCTTCACCTCACCCGAGACAGCAGACACGAAGCTCAGCACCCCTGTCCAATTCGCGAGTATAGAGCTCAGCAATGATGTTATAAGAAGTTTTTTCTTTGATACTGACAATAACAGGATCTTTGCCCTAGGCTATAACGCAGGGCTCTGGGAGAACAGCCTTCAAGCAAACGGCAGGTTCTGGAATGTAGAATAAAGACGACTTCTACTCGTAGTATTCGTCGGCACCAATATCGAAGGCCGGATTCCTGAATAACGGATTCGGCCTTTTTTCACCGTCAAAATCCTTGCTTTCACTAATAATTGCTGAAAGATCCCATCCTGAATCGATGCATCCTGAATCAGAGCTCAGATGATAGCCGTCTTCAGCCGTAAACGACTCACTGAACTGCTCTTCAATATTATCAGAATATTGTCCCGCTGAATAAATACCGTCAAGCAAATCAAGGGTAATCAGAGTGTCAGCATTCTGACTACCTGTCATTAAATGATCCCAGCCGGACAGACAATTGTTTTTAAAAGAAAGCATATTAGTGCCGGTCGAAAAAATAACTGAATTCAGCCCCTTACCAGGCTCAGGCCGGTTGATAATAATATTGTTCATTATTCTTGCTGTTGAATTCTCTTCAGGATTGAAAATTATCAGACGTTCTTTTCCGCCTGAGACGGCAAGAGTATTCTGCAGATAATCAATATCTGCATTCCTCGAGCGCAGGAATATCGTCTCCGGCGCCGATGCAACTTCAGTTATATTTGTTTCAATGCTGTGTTTTCCACCGCTGAGCATAAACATGTATGAAAAGTCCGAGCATGATTCGGCAGAAATTTTATTATTACTTATAAGACTCTCACCGCCTGTGATACTGAAACCGATTATGCCGTTCTTACCGGTAAAATTAAAATTATTCGACTTCAGCTTAAGCTGTGAATCTTCTGATATTATGCCGCCGGTTATCCTGTTATTTGAGTTTCCGCCTACACGACAATAATTCATCTTCAGCTTACTGTTTATTATTTCAATAATATTAGCGGAAACATTTCCAAGGCCGCTCCATATTTCATTATTATTTAAGCTTACATTACTGTTAATCAACTTGACCGCGGTTATCATTTTTCCTGTTCCGGGCCTAACAAGAGAGCCCGTCATGGAGAAATTTATACTGTTCTCTGCCTGAATTAGTATTAGATTGTCCGAACCGGCATCTGCTTCGAGTGTAGAATTATTTATTGTTACAAGCCCGTAGTCAGTACTAATAAATGGGGCCGACGAAGCCTTTCCGGATATTTCAGTATTATTGATATGTAGATTACCGTAGTTCTGCCTGACAAGACTGCTGCCATTTGAACAGTTTGCGGAAATGCTGCAACTGTTTATATTAAGATTACCCTTATTGATGAAGAATATTGTATCAAAATCTATTTCACCGGACTCAAGGCGAACTTCATTAATATTCAGATCTCCGCCGTAGACATAGAAGACCGGATTTCCGGCGGGAAAGCTGTCTCCTACATTTATAATAGTCTCGCCAGCTTTCCCGAACCAGTTTTTCCCGTTGAACCCGCCGTAAATTTTGACGTTTTCATCAATGATTACCGAAGAGTTGATGAAATATTCACCAGAGGCAATAAAAATTGTCTTGCGGTCTGAGTTTTTCACCTGTTCGACCGCTTTATTGATTGTTTTATAGGGTCTTGATCTGGTTCCCTCAGAATAATCCTGACCGTCGGGAGACACATATATTATTTCTTTATCAATAGTAATCGTCCACTCTGCCTCAGAACTTCTGTTGCCGGCATAATCCTGGGTGTATGCATTTATCTGAAAACTCTGGAATTTGCCCTTGGCCGAGACAATATCAAAGGCCTCGGTATACTTGCTGTACTCTGCTCTGTCCTCTCCGACAGGAGTTATCTTGTAATATATTACCCCCTCTGCTCCCTTGAAACGCGCGCGTTGATCAGAGAGGTAATACTCAGCATCCGTGATTCCGTCTATCTCCGGAGGAGAGGGAGGCTGCCTGTCAATTGTGAATCTGATAACCTGTTCGGCACCGCCGGTCTGATCCTTATTATCCTGAAACTCCTTAAGGCTGACCAGGAAATCTATACTCTCGCCTTCTTCGGTCTTGAACTCAAGTTTTTCCGGCAGGATGGGGGAAAAGACGGTTACTTCCGGAGGAATTATTACATCGGTCAGTATTTCATATCTGACCACTTTTTTATCAGGCAGTTTTGTTAAATGCAAATCCCTGTCATAGGAGGTATTATTCTTTACGCCTTCAACAAGTTCGATATTTTCAACATTCGGAATCCTGACTATATGTTCGATTGTATCACTCAGATTCCCGGCGTCGTCAATCACAAAAAAGGACAGAACCATCATCTCATCATCACCTGAATATTTAATCGAAAATGGTGATACATACTCGAAAAACTCCGCGTCCTCCGCGCCAAGGCTGGCCGATACAGAATAAAACAATCTGCCGTCCGATTTAGTATTAGATAAAACAAATATTTTTCTGTAATCTTTAAAAAGAAGTAAGTCAGGAACCTCCGGCGATTCGGGAGGCTTCTTGTCAATGTTCAGATGTAATACTTCAGGATAAACACACCTGTTGCCGGCCTCATCGTAGGATGCAATTTTCAAAACAACAGATTCATCCTTTCCGCCTAAGGCATTGATTAGGAGTTCCTTGGTAAAGAACTGTGAGTTCCAGTCCGGTTCAGGTACGAGGCTGCCCTTAGCTCCCTTCTCATAGTAATAAACAAGTGATTCATCAGTTGCGGAGGTAATGCTTATGGAGCCGTCAGAAGATGCCTCTGATTGCGCTACATTGAGATTGAGGACGGGTTTCTCTTTATCAATCGTAAAATGATAGATGAAATCGTTCAGCGTCCTGTTGCCGGCGGAGTCTTCGGCACCAACTGAGAGAAAAAACTCTTTTCTCTTTCCGTCTTCTACATCAAAAATAATTTCTTTGTTGAATATAATCGCGGAGCTTGAAAAAACATTCGGCAAATTTTCCTTCGAATTGCTGTAAACAAGAAATACCCGGGAATCATCATCTTTTATCGGAGCTATTGTAATCTTTCCAGAAAAGACAGTATCCATGTTAATTCCGCTAATCTCCGGAATAGTGGGGTTCTCATTATCAATTATAAAATTATGACTGCTGACCCTTGACTTCTTACTATTATTTTCGTCGGCGGAAAACACTTCCAGAAGATATTCTTCGGCAAAACCGTCCGAACCATTAATAATAATCTCGCCATCGGTGCTGAACGGACCTTCGGTGTGTTTCTCGCCGTCTTCAAGGGTTTTTGTAAGATAATAAAACAGATTATCACCTATATCATCGGGATAAGCATGGAATGTTACCGACTTGCCCGAATAAATATTCAGGCTACTGCTGTTGAAAATAAAAGTCTCACCTTCTGCTTTTACTCCGGCGGGGGGGTAAAAGGTATGCGTGCTGAGGTTTCCGTTGCCCGAAGAATCTACTGTTTTTACATTCAGCTTAACGCACATTCCACTACCGGCGTTTTCAAACAGCTTAAGCGGTTCACTGTAGACCCCTTTTCCCGTTTCAAGCAGAATTCCGTTCTGATAGAGACGGTAGCTGTACTCAACTCTCTCGTCTGATTCCATAACGATTTCATTTTCAAACAGTTTCACTCTGGCCGCTGACGGAGGTCTTCGGTCCAAACTAATTAATACATTGTCTGACAGCTCAGAACGGTTACCCGCCGCATCCTCAACAACGAAGCTGAAATTAAATTCTTTTTGCATCCCGTCGGGAACATCAAGTGAAAATGAATCAGAGTCTATTTCGGTAAAATATGAAGGCTCACCGCCGTTGCAGTAAAAAAGTTTTTCACCTTCTTCTATTTCATAACGAAGATTATATGTACCCTTATCTGAATCAAGTTCTATTCTTACCTCAGGTTTTAATGGAGCTTTTGTGTCATATGTAATAAGCCTGGTGACGACATCGCTTGATTTCTCATTCAATAAGACAGCTCTTGCCTTGATAATGTATGAACCGGCATTACGATCAAGCGGAACTCTTAAAACGAAGGGCTTATTGTACACGTTTGATGCGGCACTGGGAGTCGAGCCGTCTGTAGTATAATAAATTTCTGAGTATGCAGGCCCCGCCATCTGTACTGTTACATCACTGTTTGCAGGAAGCTGTCCATCAATATCAATTACAGGACTGGCTGGATAGCGGTCATCGATAACATAGAAATATCTGAACTCTGAATCAGGTTCGTTGTTAAAATCCTTTATTCTGAAAGAAATATATTTCACACTGCCGTAGATTGGGTTTATACTGAGTTTATCATCAAATATATGATCATTTTCGAGCGGCATACGCTCTTCCAGACAGTATCGGTAATCTTCGAAATTACTCTTTATATTTATTCCTGTTGAATAGACACCGCTTGCGGGAATATTCTTCAAAGGAGCTCTGGTAGTTACCCGGTAATTTATTTCCTCATTTATAATATTTTCCGACCCCGCCGGCTTCGCGGCGATTCTGAGATTCACATTGCCGTATCGGCGTATTTCAACCGGGCCATTGTAATCGGCGCCGTTTGTTTCAGGATCGAGTCCGTTCAAGGTGTATTTAATCCAGTCAAAACCGGCCTCGTCGATATAAATCAGCTGGGGATTGGCAAAATCTCCGGGCACCGGACTCTTTATATCTAATCTTGAATTTCCCGCGCGGCTCTGTCTGACTTCCTGATATAACAGCTTGCTGTCGCTGGTATTTCCAGCCTCATCTTCGGCGTAATAATATATAAAACCGGATTTAGGAATTGATAGCAGTTCACCATTCCATAGATATACTGTTCCTTTGTTGTAATCATCATAGCCGTAATATATTTTATTATTATCTGCTTGTTCTTTAAAAGAATACCCCCTGGCCCCGTCATCTCTGGTAATAAGGATGGCTTCAGGAAGGCTCGGAGGTTTTCTGTCGATAAGGTAACTATAATTATACACCCGTCCGGATGCCGATACTTTTAAGTTGTATAGACGTTCCTCACCCTTTAATGCACTAAGGAGGAATCCGCCCTTATACTGCAAGTCGGGAAGACCATCCTCAGGATTAAAACTGTAATATATTTCTCCCGTGCTGGAAAGATTGTGATTAATCTTAATCACAATCTCATGATTATAGCTGCCGGCAGGATAATTCAGGATATCAACATCCTGAGATAAAGCCGGCAGCACCGGAATGAGAATGAAAAAAAGTAAAACAGTTAAAACCTTATTTCCTGTCAAGTATATCCAAAGCCTCTCTCAGTTCAGGATCATTATTAAAGTACTGGTTTTCAAGCTCCTCATCTTTCAGCCCAACGAGTTCATGACTCATATAATGAATCCAGATATCATTCTCAGGAGAATCAATTACATGCTTCCTGCAGAAATAATCAGGGATTACCGATCCCGAATTGTCATTATAATTGAAATACTTATAGTCGTGGACCGCTATTTTCAGATCCTTTCTCGGAACACCATGCTTGAGAAGGACATCAGTCAGGTAGTTGATTGTTCGTCCGGAATCAAAAATATCATCTACAAGAAGCACCTTATCACCCTGCCTGAGGTGCTCAGGATCATATGTCCACCCGTCTATTCTAATTTCATCATGGTTGTGTATATCAATATAAGAATGGGCTACGACCGCGGCGTAAAGAACGGGACGTTCGGTTCTTACTATCTTAAAATACTCACTTATCAAATTTCCAATATAGGCCCCGCCCCGGAGTGAAACATAAATAACGTCGGGAATGAAACCGTCTTTATGAATTCTATGAGCAAGTTTTATAGCGTTATTACGTACTGTGTTATATTCAAGAAAAAGTTTTGACATTTCAACCTCATTTTTCCATCTCAATAATAACCTCAGAATTATTTCTGATTATATTAAGTCGGTATTTATTATTTTTATCGTTAATACTCTGGTAAAAATCCATCATATTATTTATTTCATTGCCGTTTATTACAGTTATTATATCATAATCTTTCAAACCTGATTTAAAAGCCCGTGTACCGGGTTCAACACTGATAATTACACCGCCGACAGATTCAGGCAGGCCGAACTCAGACTTCAGTTTATCCTCCAGCGGAATAGCCGTAAATCCGGGCCATATATAATCATAGAGTTCAATCAGCTCTTCTCTATTTTTACGGAGAACTATTAATGCGCTGAGTTTAATCTGCTCTTTATTTCTAATTACAGTCAGCTCGATTGTTTCGCCGGCCTTGATGTCTCCTACTGCACGTGTGAAATGCTTGTAGTCCTTTATCTCCTGTCCGTCGACTTTGATTATAAGGTCGCCAGGCAGAAGGCCGGCCAGACCGGCTGGACTGTTTTCATAGATATTATTAACAATGGCGCCGGTCATTCCGGTGAGGCCCAGATCTTCAGCCGTTATCTGGTCAGGATCAGTTATTGTAACGCCGAGCCAGCCATACTGCACCGAGCCGTCTTCTATGAAATCGTCAATCGCATTTTTTATATTGTTGACAGGTATTGAAAATCCGAGACCGATACTTACTCCGGTTGTCGTGGCAATCCAGGTATTGATACCTACAACTTCGCCGTCAAGATTGACTAAGGCTCCACCGGAATTGCCCTGATTTATTGATGCGTCCGTCTGGATGAAATCGCTGATATTCTCCCTAGGCCCGTTTCTGCCGATAGCACTTACAATTCCGGCAGTTACTGTCGATTCATAACCAAGCGGACTGCCGACGGCCAATACCCAGTCACCTACATAGAGATCATCCGAGTTGCCGAGCCGGGCTGTTTCGAGGGGCTTATCAGAAAAAAAACTTACAAGAGCAAGATCTTTCCGCTCATCAGTACCCACAATCTCGGCCTTGATTTCCGATTTGTCATTCAGGCGTATAGTTATCCGGTCGGCGGAACCCAGAACATGGTTATTGGTCAGTACATAATATTTATTACCATCTTTCCGGACGATAACCCCCGAGCCCAGGCCTTCAGTCTCATATTCCTGGGTTTCGGCAGGCCCTTCCTCCTCAGGATCGATAAAATTAAAGGGCCAGCTATAACCCTTAGGCATTACCTGAGTCTGAACTTCAACTACTCTTATCTCAACGACGACAGGCAGGACGTCCGCTGAGACCGCCCTGAAGGTATACTGCATATCGACGAGATCGGTTTTCCCGGCCTGAACCCTGCCGGCAAGGCCCCCGCCGCCGGCTGTTATGCCGACAACAAGACCGATGATAACTCCGATCAAAATCAGATTGATTTTGCCGGATGACAGAAATTTTTTCAACTTTATCATTTTACCTCCGGGCAGATTTAATCAAGAATAGTTAAAATTTCAGTATGATCTTCGAATACTGCGACAGTATGCTCAAAATGAGCGGAATTTTTCCCGTCCGCCGTGACTACTGTCCATTCATCAGAGAGCACTTCTACTTCATGGGTTCCGAGATTAATCATCGGCTCAATTGCAAGCACCATCCCCTTCTTAAGCCGGGGATTGGGTCCGGGATGAACATAGTTCGGAATTTGCGGCGATTCATGAACGCCGAAACCTACACCATGTCCGCAGAATTCCCTTACTACGCCGTAGTTGCTACCGTCAGCTACCGCAAAGACGGCGGCAGACACGTCCTTGATTCTATTACCGAAGACACAGGCTGCAATACCCGCCTCAAGCGCCTGCCGGGTGACGGACATCAGCTTCATTGTCTCTTCCGAGACCTGCCCAATGGCATAGGTCCTGGCGGCATCGCTGAAATATCCTTTAAGATCTATACCCAGATCAATCCCGACTATATCACCGCTCTTCAGTTTTCGTTCAGAAGGTATTCCGTGTATGACTTCTTCATTCACACTAACGCACGCGCTTCCCGGAAAACCGTCATAATTTAAAAAAGCGGGTTTACCGCCTCTTCTTGTTATGCTGCTACAGCAGAAATCATCTATTTCCTTCGTGGATATACCTTCAATAATTATTTTATTTAATTCTTCAAAGACTTCCGCGAGCATCTTGCAGGATTCCCGAATCCGGTTTATTTCATCATTGTTTTTAAGTTTTATCATTATGGCCTTCTTTTATTTTGTTGTAAAGTATACTGCTTCTCATATCATCCGGAGCAATTCGTAATGATTTTTTAACATATTTTTCAGCCTCACCATATTCAAGATTATTATAATAGGTTTCGGCCAGTTTATAATAGATTTTCATCAAATATTCCGGTTTATTATTCATTTCGGCTGTTGCAGAGGCCCGTTTCAGCCAGAAAACAGCCTCGGCCTTGTTGCCTGAAAAATGGCTTATCACTCCTTTATTGTATAAAGAAGCGGTGGTCTCATCAATTTTAAGTGATCTATCTATATATTCTTTCGATGCTGCTGCATCTCCCTGCATTAAAGCTGATACTGCGGAGTAAAGCAGCTGCCAGGCTGTTTCACCGTTAAAATCAGTGTATTTTTTGAGCAGCAGTTCCAGCTGTTTAAAATTGCGGTTCCGCAGCAGATAATTCGCGAAGGACTGAGCGATCACCTCCGAGTCAGGCGCCCTGTTTATAATATTCCAGTAATTTCCTATTATATGTTCGGGACTTCTGTTCTTAAGGATGACATTGATCCTGAACAGTTCCGACAGCGGTTCATTTTCTTCAGGATTAGATAATGATGCAGCTGATTCACCCAGCCCGGTGCTTATATATGTCTCCCAGGCCAGCGGCAGGAGAAGGTCCTGCTGCCCAGGAAATAATTTAAGCCCATCTTCAAGATGAGCGATACCTGCGGCAGTGCCGGTCTTCAGAGAATAAAGATTTCTGTAGGGTATCCAGGAATATCCGGGATTATCATTTAGAATTTTGTTGTATACAGCCTCGGCAGCCTCGAGGCTGCAGGTTTCCAGATAGATATCTGCACCGAACATTTCTATGGCCGACCTGTTCTTTTCCGACGGCGAGAGCTCCGTATAATATCTCTCGGCTGCGCCGTATTTTCTGTTATCATAGGCAATGAACATTGCCGGTAAATTATTCGGGGCTTGGGCTGAGCTGATAATATCCCAGGCTTCCTCTTTTTCACCTCTTCCCATTAAAAGAAGAGCCGCGTCTACAATTAACCGATCATCTTTTATAATCTTTGAGGCGGTAATCAGCTCTTCATAACCGAGCCCCTCATTCCTGAAAAAGAGTCGGAACCCGGAAGGGATTAGTTCATAAACCTTCCGGTCTGATACTTTTCTGTTTTCCTTTAGTAAAGATGCAAGATAGATGAAGTTATAATCAGATTTTGCAAGCTTTGCCTCAGAGATAGAAAAGGCTTTTTTATAATTCCCGTTCATATATTCCGAATAAGCGTAAACGGCGGACAGCTCGAGATTGTTTTTATACCTGCTGTGCAGACCGGAAGCATAATCTATGAAATCAGAATAATCTCCGACTTCGGATGCTATTCTCTCTGTTCGTTTCAAGAAGCTTAAGGCGAAAGAACTGCTGTTTATTCTATCGTATAGTTCAGAGAGTTGCTTTTCGGCCTGATTATAAAATCCCGATGCAATATTCTGATCAATTATGGAAACATCTTCAAAAAAGCTTTCTGCGTCATTATTTTTTTTAACTACAAACAGAATAACCAACAGTAGACAGAAAATTGAAATTACAATTATTGCAATAGCATATTTTTTTAAATTCAGTCTATTCATTCGTTTTTCTGATACTGTCCAATACTCCATTTACAAATTTATATGATTCATCGCTTCCGTAGGATTTTGCTATATCAACAGCCTCGTCAATTGTTACTTTCCGCGGAATCTCATCCCTGAAAAGCAGGCTGTAAACACTTATCCTCAATATTGACAGGTCAACCCTGGACAAGCGGTTAAACTTCCAGTTTACTAAATTATCTTTAATGGTCTCATCAACAATATCAATATTCTCGATCGTGCCTGCCGCCAGCAGACGGGCAAAGTCTATCGCTTCCTGATTCTTGCCTAAATCACTCTCATCAAGCCAATCAAATCTCAAAAGATCATTCAGCTGAATTTTGTTTGCGTCCCAGCTAAAAATGGTTTGAAAAGCGATAACCCTACCCTTTCTCCGGGTTCCCATCAGTTAATATTATCCTCGAAAATTTTAATATCAGCGTCTTTCTTAAGCTCTTCTACTAATTCATTCAAAGATTTAGATACGGCCGCATTCTGCGAACTCACAATGAGCTGCTGCGCGATAAATTCCCTGACAGTCTGACTTGCTGTAGGATGAATAGTATCGTCGAGCGTTAGGAGTTTAGCCTCACGATAATCAGTAATTTTAATTATATGATAACCGATGTTTGACTTGATAACGCCTTTAACATCACCCTCTTTTATACTGAAAAGCTGGTCTATAAAATTCTTGCCGAGATAAGCCGAAACATTAGGATCATTGTAGGCAATATAGCCGGAATCACCGTTGCGGTACTTTGCATTTGGATCCTCGGTGTAATCATTTACAAGCTGTTCAAAACTAGCACTGCCGTTTACGTATTTCCGATATGCTTCATCAGCCTTTTTTTCAGCTTCCTGAACCTTGCTGTAATCAAGATTGAGCGTACTGATGAAAATTTGACTATATCTGGCCATTTCCGGGTTTGAAAACTGAGTTCTGTTCTGTTTAAAAACTCTTTCGATCTCAGAGAAATCAGGCATCTTAACATAACTTTCAATTTCAGCCTGTTTTTCAGACATTAGAAATTTTTGCTGAATTATCTGTTTTGATAACTGTTCCCTGTATTTAACCCAGGTATAACCAGTCTGTGATTCAATAGCAGCTCTGAACTGGACATCGGTAATCTTCCTCTGATTCTGCTGTTCAAGCTGAACCTTCTGGCTGTTAATAGCATTTGCTATCTCCGCCTCTTCAGCCTTTATGCCTTTACTCTCGGCAGCCTGCATGATCAGCATATCAGAGATCATCATTTCGAGAACTTCAACTTTATCGGCTATAGTAGGCTGTTTCGCCTGTTGGCCGGCTCTCTCTCTGAGCGCATTTACTACCTGAACCTGAGCCTCAAGCTGTTTAACGGATATCATTTCCGGCTTCGAGTAATTTATCGAAGCCGCGGGCTTATCTATTAACTGTCCAAAAATATTTCCAGTTAATAAAATCAGAAAAAGCGGTAAGAATATGATTTTTTTATTATTCATTATCTTATCCGTCAATTACTCTGATCCGTGAACGTCCCACCATTCACCGTTTTCTTGATTCGTTACATTTTCCTTAGCAGCTCTAAGCAGATCACTGTTATCAACAGTTCTGTTATACCAAGCTAAGGAGAAAGCTGTAATAATAAAGATGGCTCCAAGAACAGACGTAAATCTGGTCAGCACATTCCCACTCCTGCTTCCGAAAGCAGATGAACTTCCGCCGCCGAATATTCCGCCCAGGCCTTCGCCCTGCTCATCCTGCAGCATAACAATTATTATCAATAATACAGCACTCATGCTGAAAAGTACGATTAAAGCAACACCAACTGCACCCATTTCAAACTCCAGTTACAAAAAATTGGTCTCTTCCTACAGAAGAGACCCCATTATATACTTATTTGTCGTATTCGGCTATAGGTAAAAACAAATCAACTTTCAAAGATGCACCTCCAACGAGGGCTCCGTCAATATTGTCCATACTCATTAACTGCGCGGCATTCTCGGGTTTAACCGAACCGCCGTACTGAATAACCATTGCCTCGGCTGCATCAGCCGAATAGATATTCTTTACAGTGTCTCTTGTTACCTGATGAATCTGATCGGCGTCTTCCGGAGTGGCAGTCTTGCCTGTTCCGATAGCCCAAACAGGCTCATAGGCGATAGTTACGTCTTTAAGCTGATCTTCACTCACGCCTTTAAGTCCGGCTTCTGTTTGTTTTTTTACAACTTCTTCAGCCCTTCCTGCCTCCCGCTCTTCGAGAGTCTCGCCGATACAGAGAATGACCTCAAGACCGTGAGAAAGAGCAAGTTTAACCTTTTGGTTGATTACTTCATTAGTCTCGCCATAAACATGTCGTCTCTCTGAATGACCGAGAATTACGACATCAACGCCGATTGCCTTCAGCATCAGGACTGAAGTTTCACCAGTGTGAGCTCCTTCTTCAACGTTTGACATATTCTGTGCTCCGAGAAGAATATTACTTCCCTTCACAACAGACGAAACAGCGTCAAGAGCAGTAAAACTGGGAGCAATAAGCACCTTGTGTTTACAGCCTTTCAGTGCACTTTTAAGCTCTTCGGCCAGGGCTCTTGCTTCTGCCGGTGTTTTATACATTTTCCAGTTGCCGGCTATAAAAGTTTTTCTCATAATGATCTCCTGCTTTGTCAGTTTTAATTAATTCTTAATGCCTCAATACCGGGCAGTACTTTTCCTTCAAGAAATTCAAGAGAAGCTCCGCCTCCGGTTGATACATGGTCAATTTTATCGGCAAAACCAAACTTATTAACAGCTGCAACAGAATCTCCTCCACCTACGACGGTGGTACCCTTACATTCTGAAACCCATTTAGCAACTTCGAGTGTTCCTTTTGCGAATGCCTTGAACTCGAAAACTCCCATGGGACCATTCCAGACAATTGATGCCGCTGAGGCAATTCGTTCTTTTATCTTAACAAGGGTTTTATCACCAACATCCATGCCGAGCATATCAGCAGGAATATCAATGTTGTCTATCTTAACAGCATCGGCATTCTCTGAAAAATCGACCGCACCGACATGGTCTTCTGGCAGGATAATCTCAACACCCTTCTCGGCTGCCTTTTTAAGGAGCTTTTTAGCTGTATCAAGATAATCTTCTTCAAAAAGTGATTTGCCAATAGTGTGACCCTGGGCATAAAGAAAGGTGTAAGCCATTCCGCCGCCAATAATCAAGCAGTCAGCTCTTTCAAGAAGAGATTCCAGAACACCTATCTTTGAAGAAACCTTGGCTCCGCCTATAATTGCGACAAAGGGTTTCTTAGGATTCTTAAGAATACCGTCGAAAAATAAACATTCCTTTTCTATCAAAAAACCTGCTGCTGAAGGAAGAAAGTGACTGACACCCTCTGTTGAGGCATGGGCTCTATGCGCGGATCCAAAGGCATCATTGATGAAGACATCACCAAGTTTAGCGATTTTTTTCGCGAATTCCATATCGTTTTCGGTTTCTTCCTTGTAAAACCTTGTGTTCTCAAGTACCAGAACCTGACCGGCTTTAAGTTCGGAAACAGCCTTCTCGACATCCGGACCTATAACATCTTTTGCCATGATAACTTCATTGTCGAGAAGCTCAGCAAGTCTATCAGCGGCAGGTTTCAGACTGAACTTTGGATTTTTTTCACCCTCGGGACGTCCGCAGTGACTCATGACAATAAGCCTTGCACCTTTCTGCTTAAGGATGTATTTAATAGTCGGGAGTGCAGCCTGAATTCTTGTATCATCGGTAATAACACCGTCCTTCAGGGGGACGTTAAAGTCCACCCTGATTAGAACGCGTTTGTCATTAAGGTCAATATCTTTAACAGTTTTAAGACCCATAAATGACTCCTTATTTAATGAGTTTCTGAGCTAAGTCAACAACTCTTGTTGAATATCCCATTTCGTTGTCATACCATGACATGATTTTCACAAAACCGTCTTCCATGACCATTGTTGAAAGTGCGTCAAAGATTGATGAATGAGTATTGCCCTTGATATCCACTGAAACAATAGGATCTTCGGTGTACTCAAGAATCCCTTTCATAGGACCGTCAGCAGCAGCTTTAACTGCGGCATTTACTTCAGCAACCGTAACAGATTTGTTAAGTTTAACTGTAAGGTCAACAATCGAACCTGTAGGAATAGGAACTCTCATTGCGCCGCCGTTAAGCTTGCCTTTGAGCTCAGGAATAACAAGAGCAACAGCCTTTGCCGCACCTGTAGTTGTCGGAATGATAGAAAGCGCGCATGATCTTGCTCTTCTCAAGTCACTATGAGGCATGTCAAGAATAACCTGGTCATTTGTGTACGCATGAATTGTTGTCATGAGACCCTGAGCGATTCCGAAAGAATCATTTAGTACCTTTGCAACAGGAGCAAGGCAGTTTGTTGTACATGAGGCGTTTGAATAAGCGTCGATTGAATCGACAATTGCTTCTTCATTTACACCGAGAACAACAGTCTGGATAGTGTCTTTTGCGGGTACTGTAAGGATGACCTTCTTGGCTCCGGCCTTGAGGTGGTCAAGATATCCGCCTTTGGGACTTTCTGCTAAAGTGAAAACGCCTGTTGATTCGATTGCAACATCAACTCCGAGTTTCCCCCAGGGAAGGTTTGCAGGATTTCTTTCTGCAAAAATCTTTATTTCTTTTCCGTCCACAACGATAGCATCTTCTTTTATTGAAACGCTCTTAGCGTATACCCCGTAGGTTGAATCATATTTGAGAAGATGTGCAAGTGTCTTGGGATCTGTAAGGTCATTGATACCAACAACTTCCATTCCCGGTCTTTCCAGTGCGATTTTGAATACATTTCTTCCGATTCTGCCAAAACCATTAATAGCTATTTTCATATTTTCCTCCGCTAATATATGTAGGTGTCGTAACAAAATATATGAAATGAGAAGCTTAGTGTCAATTGTATAACTTCTTTTTATCGTATATTAGCAATAGAATTGAATAAATCACCGGAAATGAACAATTGTTCATCTTGTGTATTCTGGGGCACTTCTGCAGGATCTTCTTCAAGATAAACAAGAGTAATATCACCGGGATTTATCATGTCAAAGAAGCCGTTTACGGTCACAAGGCCTTCAGAAACCAGTTCATCCGCTGATGTTATCTCAAGATATCCAAGAATTGATTCCGCATCATACTTAAAGCTAAACTCATCTTTCGCCCGGACCACCGAGCCTTTACGGATAATTTTAAGCTTGTCTTCAGCTTTCAGCCCTTCTTTTGTACCGAGATTTATCAAGACCTCATCAAATCTGCGATTAATTATTGTACCGAATACAGGAAAAAACCCATGAATTTCGGAGGCGGCAGCCCTGCATGCCTCGGGAATCATCTGGTTACCGGTTTTTATTATATGAATATTTTTCAGCAGACTTCCGGTAGAAGAGAGATAAATGTCTGCAGTTATCGATACTACTCTATTATTCTCGGCAATACTGAAACTAATGAAGTAATCTGATTTTTTCTCACGCGCGGCGCGGAATGAGTCGGCGAAATCCTCGGAAATGCCTATATGATTTATTTTTACATTTTCATAAGCCATAAAAAGATAGTTTATATATTCAGAAAGAATAACTTCCCCGTCGTAATGATTCATGCCCGAATCATTAAAGAAAAGCGCAATTCTGTTAATCTCTTTATCGATGGTGAACTGATTGATATTCCATTTCTCTGAAATGGTGCGATCAAGCATGCTTCTTCTAATTTCAATTTCATCGAGAATATCGGTAGTACCATGGCCCTCTTCTACAAGGTTGGATAGAATAAGAAGATATCTTTCAATATTGTTCATTCTTTTAAAGACATCGGCATACAACAGCCGGCCTTCAACAGAATAGGGAGCTATTACAAGAGCCCGCCTGTACTCATAGACTGATTTCTCAAGCATATTCCGCTCTTCATATTTTCGTCCGAGATCACGATGGTATTCGGAATAGACCGTCCTCACAGCAGAATCCATCGGATAATTCTTTATTATCTGATTCTCAAGCGCTATTCGGGAGAGATCCTCATCGGGGCGTACGGATAATGCACGGGCATAACCCATTACAGATTTTTCATATTCACCGAGTTTCTCATAGGCCAGGGCAAGCAGATACCATAATAGAAACTCATCCTCTTTCGAAACCAAAATTTTCTCTATTTCCGCAACAGTCTCAGCGTATTTACCTTCAGTCATATAAATTCTGCTTAAAAGGATTGAAGCGTCAAGAAAATCCGATTGCAGAAACAGCGCAGTCTTAAGATGATACAGTGCCTCATCAAGATTATCTGTCATGTAAAAATGTTTCGCAGCAATATATCTGACATAGGCGTTATCGGAATAATACTGCAAGGCCTGTCTCAGATATTTCTCAGCAAGAACGGTCTTTCCGTTCGCATCGTTTATGAGCACAAGTGCGAGAAGGGCCTTTCGGCTTTCAGGAGAAACGAGAAGAGCATTTTTATACCTTGATGAGGCATTCATAATCCGCCCCGAGGCAATATCGAGCTCCGCCAGTCCGAACTCCGCCTCGATGTTGTTTTCCTCGATAGAAAGCACGTCGTTAAAAATCTCTTCGGCCAGGACATAGTCTTCAAGGCTGAGAAATATACGGCCTTTCAGGTTCAGAATGTCTGTATTGAGATCATCAAGTTTTTCTGCGTTCACGACATATTTCAGGGCTTCCTGATATTCTCCGAGATTGTAATATGAATGAGCTAATCCGGAAATTGACTCAAAATAATTCTTGTTGAGAGATAGGGAAGTTTTATACATCTCGATAGCGGTATAATAATCCCCGATATTTTCGGCAACCTTCCCCTGATTATAATAACCTATCGCATTCTTTTCTTCTGAAAACAGAGGGAATGCTGCCAGGATAAAAACTATAATCAGAAGATTTTTCACTGCAAGGCCTTTTTTATAATTTTAATCTTGCTTATTTTATGCCCGTCTACTTCCTGTATTATAAAATCGAGATTATTAACGGAGACTTTCTCATATCTTACCGGTATTTTCCCAAAAAGATCAAAAACATATCCGCCTAAGGTATCAAATTCCTCGACGGGGATGTCTGATTTCAGTTCTTCATTCAGGTCTTCGAGATTTATTCTCGCATCACAAAGATAGACTCCTTCGCCTGTTTTGAGTATTTCCTCATCCTCATTATCAAATTCGTCCTGAATCTCTCCCACTATTTCCTCAATGATATCTTCCATACAGACAATACCGGAAACACCGCCGTATTCATCGACAGCCACCGCTATATGCACTTTTTTACGTTTAAACTCTACGAGCAGCGAATCAAGTTTCTTGCTTTCAGGGACGAAATACGGTTTCCGAATTACACCTTCGAGTTTAAACGAGTCAATTGAAGCATCTGAAAGAAAATATTTCAGAATGTCCTTCGCATAAAGAATGCCACAGACATTGTCGATGGTTTCATGGTAGACGGGAACCCTCGAATGCCCGCACTCAATTAAAGTTTGTATCGCATCGGATAGACCAGTTTCTTCAGATACGAAGACAACATCGATTCTAGGAACCATGACTTCTTTAACTGTTGTATCAGAAAGCTCAACAACGCCCTTGATCATATCTTTTTCTATCGGATTTAAATGTTGAAAACTGTCCTCTTCGTCATCATTACCCTTGGTCAGTTTTTCCCAAAAACTCTTTTTTTTCAAAATACAATTTCTCCAAAATCTTTTAAAATATTTTCCTGATAAATTATCATTTCTTCATCACTATTATTAGTTTCATGATCCATCCCGTTAAGGTGCAGAATACCGTGTATAAGCAGCCGTTTCAACTCTTCACCTTCAACAACCTTAAAGTATTCAGCATTTTTCCGAAGCGTTTCAACTGATAACGCTATGTCTCCTGCGTAATAGAGCTTACCGTCATCAGGAGTGCCGAAGTCCCAGTCAGAATCGGTATCACTGAAGGTCAGAATGTCTGTCGCTTCATTCTTCTTCCTGTAAGTGGAGTTGAGCTCCTTTATATAATCATCATCGCAAAACACTATTGAGAACTCCCAATCGTTTATTCCGAGTTTATCAAGCACCGACATGCAGAACTTCTCAATATTCTCAATACTATATTCTAAACTAATATCCTGAAGGATCAAATCAATTTTATTCATCTTCCCCCTCTTTCTGTCCCGGGTATTCGATTCTTTTGTGAAAACTTCCTCCGAGTATCTGAACGAAGGTGTTTTTTATAATTTCAAGATCATTGAAAGTGAGTCCTGAGTTTCTCATCTGTCCGGAAGACACCTTCTCCATTATCAACTCCCAGGAGAATCTGTCAAGCTTAGCCATTGTCGGGTTTTTAAGCGTCCTTGTTGCCGCTTCTACGGTATCGGCAAGCATGACCACAGCGGCTTCGCGGCTTACAGGAGGAGTTCCGTTATATGAAAAATCCTCAGGAGAGAGTTTCTGTACAATTTTCTGCTCATTCATAGCCTTCATGTAAAAATAATTTATCTTCCCGCTTCCATGATGCTGGGCAATTATCTCCATGACTTCATCAGGCAGACCGAGCTCCTTTGCTTTTTCATAACCAATTTTAACGTGACTCTTTATCACCGCTGTTGACAGAGTGGCCTTCAGATCATCGTGCTTATTACCGGCCTTTTGATTCTCTATAAAATATTCAGCCTGATCGATCTTGCCTATGTCGTGATAGTATGCCCCGACCCTTGACAGAAGCGCGTTCGCACCAATTTCCTTGGCAGCCGTCTCGGCCAGGTTTGCAACACTTACGCTGTGACTATAGGTTCCAGGCGCGAGAATAAGCATTCTCTTAAACAAGGGAGTATTTAAATCAGAAAGTTCCATAAGCCTGAAAGCCGTCGGGGCATTCAGAATATGCTCGAGTATCGGAAGCAGTCCCAGGGTAAGCACTCCGCAGAGGAATCCATTAATTATTGACACTAAAATCGCGTCAAAGTAATACGAGAGTTCTGAATTATTTAAAAGGCCTAGCATTATTATAAGCGAAGTGTTAATAAGTGAAATAATAAGGCCTGCTTTTATCAAAGTTATTCTGTTTTCGGCTTTATATACGATGAGACTGCCGAATACCCCGGATATAAAGGCATAGAGAAAATTGTTCATCTGAGCGCCGGGAAGCAGGAACAGTGAAAGACTGAGGATAATTGTGCTTATTACTCCCGCCCTCGTGTTTATAAGAATCGAGATAAGCATGATTATGAGGGCTGTCGGCAGATAGACAGCTTCAGGCAGGCTTCCACTATGATTTGTGTATCTCGTTATCAAGGCTGCTGTAAGGATGTAGAATGAAAAAAGCACCATAATCAGATACAGCCTGCTCTTTGCCGGCACGGCCAGAAGAATAGGCGGGCGCAGCAATTTATATGAAACTATCGCGAGGAAAATTATAAATATAAGTCTTCCGAAGAATATCGATACATTCAGATTATCAGAAAAATTTCCTAGGGCTTCAACCTTGACCATATTTTCCTCGGTGATTATAAATGCCCGCTTGACGATAACTTCATCTTTCACCATCTTTTTCACAACAGGCAAAACCTGCTCACGGGCCCTGTCGCGGTTACTCTTCGTCTGCTCCGAATCATAAAATGCATTCTCTTCAATGAAAGATCTCAGAACAGTACTGAATACCTCAAGCTCTTCCTCAGAGAGATCAGACTTGCTGTAAAACTGGTTCGATTGAATAATTAGATTATCAAGGCTTATCGAATCCGCCTGAAGAATTGTTTCAATCACCTTCTCGTCATTGCTCCATCTTAGAAGCTCAATAGAATCGCTGCTGTTTTTAAAATTATCAGGATAGCTGACTACTCCAAAGTTCATTACGCTCTTAATAACTTCCCTAACCCTGAATAGCACTTCCGCCGGCCGCTGCGTGCCAAGTATTATTTCAATATCTTTTTCAGTTAGCACCCCCGGCAGGGCGGATTGAATTCCAAGATATATCTCGGCCGGAGATTTGTTTTCATTTATAAGATCCAGGTAGATGTCAAGAAATTTATCGAAAGAAGACATTACTCTCTCGGTAATGCTGTCAGTTACCCTGAAAACAGGTTCGACAAGAAGCGCCTCGGCCTCCCTTTTCAGCTTCGTTGCCTTATCATCAACATACTCGATGTCGCGATCGACGACGATGTCTTTCTCCGCGACCTTTCCGGCTTCATAATTTGAGAGTCTAACTCCGGAGGTGAGCAGCCCGTTTTCGGAAAGGACTGCTGATGAAACGTAGAAAATTACTACGGTAAGAAGAAAAACGAGAATGAGTTTCCGATCTCCATCTATAGTCTGTTTAATTCTGTTTATATTTATCATAATTTGGCTATCTTCCGCTGTCTTTTTCATAAGCCTGAATAATATACTTCATAATTTTTTTCCTTACAACATCTCTTGTGTCGAAAAAAGTAAATGAAATACCATTTATCCCCTTGAGGATGTCCACGGCGTGAATTAGGCCTGATTTATCATCTGACGAAAGATCTATCTGCGTAACATCTCCTGTAATTATCGCCTGAGATCCCTCTCCTATCCTCGTAAGAAACATTTTCATCTGCGCGCGGGTGGTGTTCTGGGCTTCATCGAGTATTATAAAACTGTCGTTTAGACTTCGTCCCCTCATATAAGCAAGCGGGGCAATTTCTATAAGACGATTTTCTTCCATTTTTGCTATCATTTCATATGACAGAAATCTATCCATCGCGTCATATATCGGCTTAAGGTAGGGGTTCAACTTTTGAGTAAGATCCCCGGGCAGAAACCCGAGACTCTCTCCAGCCTCAACTACCGGCCTGGTAATAATTAACTTTTTTTTATTTTTACTGAGAACTTCGCGCAGGGCGGCTGCTACAGCAAGGTATGTTTTCCCTGTTCCGGCTGGGCCTACCCCAAACACGATCTCATTATTTTCAATGTTTTCGATATATGCAGCCTGCCGTACTGATCTTGGATAAACCTTTGTTCCACCCGGAAGAATTATTGATTTACGCTCTAGAAGGGCTCTGTCTAAGGCGTGATGATTAACAATCGAATCGGTTGTCGTCTTGATTAAAACCGAATCGATGAATCTTCCTTCCTGCTGATACTGCTGCATTTTCCTGATAATCTCTCTGAATAGAGACTGTTTTTCGACATTATCAGAATCGAGACGGATCTCGTTCCCTTGTGAATAGATCTTCGATCCGATAAGATCTTCGATTGTTTTTAGATTTTCGTCATTTACGCCGCACATTTCAGTGAGCTTATCATGATCTTCAAGAACAATGGTAAAACTATTACCCAAAACTTCTCCTTGGGACAAGTTTAGCGAATCGAACGCCGATGCGTCAAGTTAAAAACTCTCAATTCACTTTAACTGTTTAAAAACTGATATCGCCCTTATCTATTTCAATTTCGGTCTTAATATCCGTTATAGATTTCCACTTTAGATAAATACTGAGCTTATTTTCCCATTCATATTTCGGAATTCCGGATGATTCATCAACCCAGGGTTTACCCGAGTAGTCGACATTCAGATCCCAATCGTGAAGGTCGTGGGAAAGACCGACACTTATCGTTTTCAAATTAAAATTTGACTCATATCTGTCGTTGATATCAAAAAAATTAAATGATTTCAGCAAATCCTCGAAAATATTAAGCGTACTGACCCCAATAACATTAGTATAGTCAGTTATATATTTGTACAGCACTGTGTTTTCACTCACCGACTTGAGGGTGAGTGTTAAAAACTCAAATATTTCGAAATCAAAGGCAAGACTGAAATTAAAAACAGAATCAGTAAACTGCACCAGATCAAAATCTATGAAACTATTTAGATTGTAATCAAATTTAATCCTGTTTTTCCATAGACTATAAGTCTCGGATTTGGAATTTAAACCTGCTTTTAAATCCTTTGCCTGAAAACTCTGACTTCCCGTAGATTGCCAGCCAGAATCAACGTTAAAATCATACTCTTCAGTATGATAACCTTTCCAATATAAGAAAAAGTCAAAAACTGTTAAATCGGCACTTAATTCGGAAACCTCATTACTTGTAAAATCATAGATAAATTTTGATGTCAGAGTCAAATCCTTATCAAATAGGGATATTTTACCCGATGTTATATTTTTCTCAAAATTTAATTGTTCATAATTATAGCTGATGCTGCTGTCTATATATGTATCATCCATGAAGCTCAGACGTTCATTAAGAGTAAGAGGATCAAAAGACAGGACATCATCAGATTCAGAAATGGCAGTATTCAGCTGAGTCTTACTTATTCCAGCTTCTACAAGAAGAGTTCCGCTTGCTTTCAAGTCAATCGGAGGAATCGTACTGGACAGGGTCAGCGTCTGTTTGTAATCACCGACAACAAGCGGCATAGACAACTCAAGGCTGTGCTTTGTTACTGAGTCACTGTCCAGCATCATTACGCGTGTCAGGAAGCTTTCCGAACCAATCGAATAATCATAGTCATATATCTCATTATAAAAGTAATAAGTCAGCTTCGAGCCTGATAGCGGTTGAACTCCCATTAAAGGCCGGGCAGTTATTTGAAAACTGTTAAGCAGGGTCAACTCTGAAGCCTGATTATCCTCGAGAATAAATTTTTCCTGTTCATCGGCCGTAAGCGTTCCCATATTATAATGCTGACCCCAATTTCCGGTGAATTTCAGAGTATCCATGATGCTTATAAAATCTCCGAAAATACCAGCTTTGTAGCTTAAGGACGCCACGAGTCCCGCTGCCTGTACAGAATATTCAATATCGGTAATATCAATATCCTCCGGAGTATTCCAATCCGACATTTTAAGCTGAGTTTTATTGAAGTAAGTCGGTTTTATGCTGTAAAGGAGTTTGTTTGTAAAAATGTCTCCCGTACCCCATACCGTCCCAGTTTCAATCTCAATATCCGGAAGTATATCAGGCAGCAGAAATTCCCCAATGTTATCAGGCTTCTTTACAATTTCATCGGTGTTATTTCCCCAGGGGGGACGAAGTTCCATTGCCTCATTTTTCTCTTTTTTCCCTTCATCTTTTTCTTTACCGGATCCACCGAATGGAAGCAGCTGCCCGTTGAGCTCGGCACTGAAACTCGGCAGTATATATTCCTGCGGAAAAAAGAAATAATCCACTGTATCATCATAAACAGATGAGTCGACGGCATAGGATGAATCGATTTTTTTTGATCTCCAGTCAATTGAAGTCTGTAAAGATGATATGGATAATTTCGACACCCATGGCTTAAGAAAGTCAAGTTCCGGTGTAAAAGAAGCAATAAATTCCCAGTCCGCGCTTGTTACAGCGGTGGCCGTTGAGGAGGAGGTTGAACTAGCATTAAGCATACCGAGTAAATCCAGATTTTCCGTTCTTCCGGAAAAAACATCCTTATAGTAATTATCAGAATAACTCTGCAGAACAAGATCAAAGTCAAACCATCCGAGTTCAAGCATCAGAGAAAGGTCGAGATCATAGCGAAATGGAAGTTTTACATCATAAAAAAAACTCGATTCCCAGATACTACCGTAAATGCCGTCATCATCTGCAAAGAGATGAGTATACGCGTTATTGAGTAATTCGATCTTTCTTGTCCGGGCGATTGAAGCCTGAATTGACAGATCATTAATGAACAGCAGCTTGTTTATCTCACCGTTTATGGCGCCGTACAAACCCAGACTGGAATAATAATCGAGAATCAGCTTAAGATAGTCATCATCGGCGAAGGAATCAATAAACTTTTTCTTTTCCGCTGCAACCTCATCGTCTGCTGTAAGATAGATGCCGCTTAATTTATTGTAGGACGATGACTCATCACTCTGTAAAAAGGAAAATGTAGAATCATCCTTGGCCTTTTCACCAATAAGATAAGTAGTTGTCTGAAGAAAATATCCGTAATCATTCATATGGCCGAAGACAGGATTGAAAAAGATTTCATCGCCTGCCATCAGAAAGGCAGGGATATACAGCATAGGGACTCTTCCGATATAAAGGACACCACTTAAAATTGCCCATTCATCTTCCGAAAGCATCCAGAGTTTTTCGGCTTTAAGCTTAAAATGCGGAGAATCGAGATCACAGGATGTAATTTCTCCCTTCTCGAGAATAACGAAATTATCTTCGGTCTTGTTTATGAGATCGCCTTTAAAATAGAAGGTAACATCCTTATCATCAATTTTCTGATCTTCCTGTGATATCCCCTTATAAAAAAGTCCCTCCCAGGTTTCAACATTGAAGGTAATCTTGTCTCCTCTGTAATTTTCGGTTTTTTCCGCACTTTCGAGAATATATTCAATGTTTCCAGTGGCCGTAAGGTAATCTTCCTTAAAATTGAATATTATCTTATCAGCTTTTATTTTATGCTTTTCACCATTTTTTTCATCGGTGAGGATCAATACTACATCCCCGACTATTTCAACGTAATTTTCATCTATTTTTTCAATTGTGAAATAATCAAGATTATCGGCCGTTTCGATGGTTATCAGATTACCTCCGGCGGCTTCAGCCTTTGCTTCACGGCCTGGCGTTTCGACCTTGTAATATTTATAGAGGCGGCTCCTCATCTGATCTGCTGAGCCGTCCGTACTAAGCTCCAGCCGCCCGCACCATACCGATAATTCATAAAAACTGGAGGTCCTGATGTCCTCTCCTACAGTTTGAAGATAGAGTTCTGAATACTCTTGCTCAACGGCCCATACTAAATTGAGACCTAATGTAAATATTAACAGAAGGAGAACCAGTTCCTTTTTCAAATCAGCCAAGAACTTCTTTAAGATAATGCCCCGTATAGGAACGGCTTTCGGCGGCAACCTCTTCAGGACTTCCCTGAGCTACAATCCTGCCGCCCTTGTCGCCGCCTTCCGGGCCTAGATCTATCAGATGGTCGGCCTGCTTGATTACATCAAGATTATGTTCTATCAAAACAATCGTATTGCCCTTATCAACAAGCATCTGAAGGACCTCAAGCAGTTTCTTGACGTCGGCAAAATGCAGACCGGTAGTAGGCTCATCAAGGATGTAGAAGGTTTTGCCGGTACTTCTCTTGGAAAGTTCAAGTGAGAGTTTAACCCGCTGCGCCTCGCCGCCTGAAAGCGTCAGTGCAGACTGCCCAAGCTTTATATACTCGAGACCTACCTCAGAAAGAGTCTGCAGCTTGTTTCTGATTTTTGGAATATTTTTAAAGAACTCCAGGCTCTCTTCAACCGTCATCTCCAGAACTTCGTAAATATTTTTCCCTTTATACCTTACATCGAGAGTATCTCTATTAAACCTTTTTCCGCCGCAGACGTCACAGGTTACATATACATCGGCGAGGAAGTGCATCTCGATCTTCTTTGTTCCGTCGCCCTGACATTGCTCGCAGCGGCCGCCCTTCACGTTGAAGGAGAATCGCCCGGGTTTGTACCCCCTGGCCTTGGATTCCGGCAGTCCGGCGAAAAGTTCACGGATTGGCGTGAAAAGTCCTACGTAGGTAGCAGGATTAGATCGGGGCGTGCGGCCGATTGCCGATTGATCAATATTTATTATCTTGTCGATATTTTCCATTCCTTCGATCGATTCGAAGCTGCCGCATTTTTTATGTGATCTGTTTATAAAATTATTGAGAGCAGGATACAGAATATCGCCCATCAGAGTAGACTTGCCTGAACCGGAAACACCGGTGATAACCACGAATTTCCCGAGCGGAAAATCAACATTGATTGCTTTAAGATTGTTTTCGCTGGCTCCTCTGACTGATATAGCCAGCCCGTTTCCCTCACGTCTTTTTTCAGGCACAGCAATCTTAATCTTTCCTGAGAGATATCTGCCGGTAATACTATCGGGATTTCTTATTATCTCAGCATAAGTTCCCTGTGCCGTAACATGTCCGCCGTGAACCCCGGCTCCCGGGCCGAGATCGACTATATAATCGGCCGTCTTCAGAGTCTGCTCATCATGCTCGACGACTATCAGCGTATTTCCGATATCCCTGAGGTGTTCCAGAGTATCAATCAGCCGCTTATTATCCCTCTGATGAAGACCTATAGTAGGCTCATCAAGAATGTAGAGGACTCCCACGAGGGAAGAACCAATCTGGGTTGCGAGTCTTATTCTCTGAGCCTCACCGCCTGAAAGAGTGGCAGCTTTTCGCTCGAGGGTGAGATATTCGAGTCCGACACTTTTCATGAATCCAAGTCTTGAATTAATTTCCTTCATAATCTGAGCTGATATTTTTGATTCGGTTTCGTTAAGATCAATTTTCTCGAAAAAATCGATGGCTTCATTTACCGACATTAGAGTAACATCATGTATGTTTCTGTTATTGACCAGGACTCCTAGACTTTCAGCCCTCAGCCTTTTCCCTCCGCAGGCAGTACATTTATTCTGGTTCATGAAGCCTTCCAGCCATTCTTTTATATAATTGCTCGAAGATTCAAAATATCGGCGTTTAAGTTCAGAAAGAATTCCCTTAAAATCAGAGGTATACTCGAATTTCCCGGTATTCTTTTTATTTATATATTTAACGTCTATTGATTCATCAGAGCCATAGAGGATTATATTTACAATATCGGCGGGCAGCTGATCAAAAGGTGTGTCAAGACTGAAGCCGAAGTGGTCTGACAGGGCTTCAAACCAGCTCCTATGCCAGTTGGCCTCGGGATTATGCGTCTTCACGGCTCCTTCATTGAAGGACTGGCTCATATCGGGGATAACAAGGGCAGAGTCAAATTCCAGGGTCATCCCGATACCGGAACAGACCGGACAGGCTCCCTCAGGATTATTAAAAGAGAAAAGACGAGGCTGAAGCTCAGGTATGCTTATTCCGCAGTCGGCACAGGAGTTTTTTCGGGAAAAATATTCATAATGTTCACCGTTTTCATCTTTACGGACGACGGCCATCTGGCCGTCGGCAATATCAAGACAGGTTTCAACTGATTCCGAAAGCCTTTTTCTGATATCTTCGACAATTTTAATTCTGTCGACGATTATCTCGATTGTATGTTTCTTGTTTTTTTCAAGCTTTATTTCATCTTCAAGGCTTACTGCAATCCCGTCAATTCTAACACGGGCAAATCCGGCCTTCGCGGAGTCATCAATAATTTTCTGATGCTCTCCTTTCTTGCCTTTTACGATTGGTGCGAGGAGCATAATTTTGCTTTCGACAGGATAGTTCATTATTGTATCAATTATCTGATCAACCGACTGCTCCTTTATCTCCTTTCCACATTTTGGACAATGTGGACGTCCTATCCTGGCATAAAGAAGCCTGAGGTAATCATATATTTCGGTAACCGTTCCAACCGTTGATCTGGGGTTTCTATGAGTCGTTTTCTGTTCGATAGATATTGCTGGCGACAGACCTTCAATGTAATCTATATCCGGCTTATCGAGTCTGCCAAGGAACTGCCTGGCATAGGAAGATAATGATTCTACATAGCGTCGCTGCCCTTCGGCAAAGATGGTATCGAAGGCCAGTGAAGATTTACCGCTTCCGCTGAGACCTGAGATGACAATCAGCTTGTCACGCGGAAGTTCAAGATCAATATTCTTAAGATTGTGCTCTCGGGCACCCTTGATTATAATTTTATCCATAGTAACTCAGAAATTACGATTAATTCCTCTGCTTTTCAAGACCGATGTGAAATATTCGGTTTTTTGCTGGCTGACTCTTGCTTTCATTATGCTCTTCGCTTCCTAATGCTTCCCATATTTAAAAACAGCCTTGTTTTCTACTCAGATTATTCTTTTATCGGCATCGAAAGCTTTACAGGGAGCGCTTATCATACAGAAGCCGTTTTTTGTGCATTATATTATGCGTATTTCATTAAAAAAAATCCCGGTATCTGTTAATACCGGGATTATTCATGCTCGGGATAAAAAAGATCAATCTTTTGTGTTAGTTCCGGACAACACAAAAGTAGTACTATTAGGTTCTATATGGACGGAATTATTTGAAAAAGTTGAGTATTCCACTGTCAGCGTTGTTACAGAAACATCCAAAGCCACATCGGCATAGCTGAACTCACAGTATTCAAAAACACTGCCGCTGTTTTCAATCCAGATTCCTGACCAGTCTCCTGCTGACGGGACTGCGGCGGCGGAAGTAAACCTGATTGGAGCGAGGGCAGTTCCCGAAGCAAGGATTACTCCGCTGGATGCTTCCACATCGATCCAGACTCCATCTCCCATGGTCAGGCTTACTCCTGGAAAAATGGTCAGCAGGGCATCCACATAGAACGCGTTGCTGCAGAAAATGGGCACGGATGTTACAGCCCAGGTTCTGGCCGCGATGATGGTACTGCCGGTGAAACGAATCCTCTGCCAGGTGTTTCCGGTGAATGTATTGGAATCATCCAGATTGAAGCTGGAATTGATAATCAGGGGATGGGTGTTCTCATTAAAAGTACTGGAGGCAAGTGAGAAACCTGAGGTAGTATCGGTGGTATCGAGGCCGGTTTTATTTTTTGTGAAGACACAGCCCTCCACAGTGACATTGTTCCCGTTCACTTCCAGGGCGGTATCGGCATAACGAAATTCACAATAACGGAATACAGAACCATTATTATCTATCACTAATCCCTGCCAGTCCCCGGGGGAAGAAGATAAAGAGCTGGAAGTGAAGATAATCGGTTCCTCGGGGGTTCCAATAGCGATAATTCTTCCCGCCCCGCTGGATGTTTCCACGTTTATCCAGACCCCTTGATCCATCTTCAACGTACTCCCCGCGGAAATTGTCAGCAGGGCATCCACATAGAAGCTGTTACCTATGGTGTAGATCCCCCCTTTCAGTTCAGTATCCTTGGTAATATCGGCGAAAGGGGTAGATCCGTCGGGAGGATCCGCCTCCGGTAAATCACAGGAGGTAAAGAATCCCGCGATAATGGACAGGGTAAAGAGGAACCTAAAAACTGTTTTCATTTTTTTCTCCTTGGTTTAGAAAACCGAAACAATCAGTTTTCTAAAATAGTTATCTATAGGAGAAATACCACAATACGATCAATCCAGCTACACTCTCCATTGTGAAAGTGCAGAGCTAAAACCGGATTCCTTCCTTTGAGGCGCTGATCCATTCCAGGTTTAAAGCCAGATAGAGTCTATGCAGATTAGCGCCGGTTGAGATAACCAGCCCTTTTTCGATGTTCCAGAGGGTATTCAGGTGAATTCCGGCTTTTTCCGCCACCAGGCTCAGATCCAGCCCCAGCGCCTTCCGCCTCAGCCGGAGCATATCCCCTATGAAGGCGATGATCTGCGCATCCCTTAGAGAAAAAACATCCCGGCGGACAAAGTCGCCTGCTCCTTCATGCAGAATGATCTGATCATATTCCGGCATCACATGGATGGCTTTGCAGCCGAGAGAGGCAAAGATATAGGTCTGGCTGATACAGGAAACATCCCTCTCCCCTCGTTCTATCGCCCCTATGGAATTGATGTGAAGTCCGCTTATTTCAGACAGGCGTTCCCTGGAAAGCCCCCTGATCTCCCGAATTCTTTTTATTTCCATTCCATTGAGTATCAATAATTTTGAATCTTCATTTCGCTTCGTGCGCATAATACCGGCATAAACTATATCATGGTTATCCTTACGGTCTAAACGAAATTTCAATAAAAATCAGAGGCAAAGCCAAAGGGAAAATCTTGGTTTCCACAGATAAAGGGTTCAGCAGGATTATCGCTGTATTTCCCATAAAGATAGGGAGTACAAAAGAGTGGATTGATATCAGGTCGCGATGTGAATCAGAGAATGGAATTCAGCCTCTATATTTCAATTTTTCCGGAAAAGGCAAAATTGATTTTTTTTCATTTGAAATGCTTAATACTCAGTAATTAAGTCCGTGGAGTAATAATAGGTTCGATAAATGGCTGCTGCAGCTGCCTGCCGGCCCTGATTCTCCAATTACTGTCTGCCTCATCATAATTATACACAAGGCTCCAGAGTTCACGCGCGGTATCTCCGAAACCGTCGGCATAGAGCGATGCGCCTAAATAGTAGAGAGACTTATAGAAGTCATTCTTCTGCAGATATTCCCGCAGTACCGGCAGTTTATTCATCGAATCAACATGCGAAATTATACTTGTAAAACTATAATCGGCTGTCTTCTCATAGATATAATCAAAGCCGGTTGTGGCGGCGGACATCACAGGGAAAATTAGATTATTCTCTGCCTCTGTGTACCGGCCGGTCTTATAATAAAAAATACCAAGTTCAGTTCTTGCACGGTTATACTTATTCTCATCATACCGATACAGTTCGAACAGCTTGTCAGTTCCGCGCATTTTAAGTACATCAACCATTGCGTACTGAAGCTTGAATCCGTCTCGGTAATTATCATCTTTTTCTATAATTGACATCAGAATCTGTTCATATTTTCCGTACTGATCTGTCTTCTCGTATATATCAGCAAGTTTGTATAAGATATGAAATTCGTCTTCAATCACATAAAGCTGTTTTCGTCCTTCCAAAGCTTTCAGGTATTGTTTTTCAGCAAGAAGATATTCTCCTTCCTGCTCGAAAATAAAACCAAGCCACATATGGGCATCGGGATAGTATGCGTTGCGGTTGATAACTTCCCTGAAAACCCGGGACGAAAGCCCGTATTCTCCAAGCTCATATGCCTGTTTACCGCGTTCCATCAGCAGCCAGAGAGGTCCGCTGCCCTTATATGATTTCTCGATAAGTTCTATCTTCTCAAGATCATATTCTGATTCGGAAAAACCAGAAAAATTTATGATTAACAGCAAGAGTAAAAAAATCAAGAAAAAAATGATATTTTTATGAGTCAAACTACTCCCCGCCTTCACTTTCTATAAAATCATGCAGAACCTTTAAAAAGATATCCCTGCCTTTATTTTCGTCAACTTTATGAATAATCTTACCCTGTTTAAAGATAACAGTCTTGTTTCCGACCCCTGTTATCCCGATATCCGCGTCTTTTGCCTCACCGGGACCGTTTACTATACAGCCCATTACCGCGACCTTAACCGGCTGTTTAATTAAATAGAGTTCATCCGATACCTCAGCAATGAATTTATGCGTATCAAAGGTGGAACGTCCGCACCTCGGGCAGGAAATAATAGTGACACCGTAGTCTGATCTGCCGCATGCTTTGAGTATTTCTCGACCGCTTATTACTTCCTTCGCGGGAGTGTCGGTAAGCGAAACCCTGATTGTATCGCCGATTCCTTCCTCAAAAAGTCGGTAAAACGCAATCGATGTTTTCACGATGCCCGCTATCTGCGGACCGGCCTCTGTTATCCCGAGATGAAGCGGATAATCGTATTTATTACTGAATGCCCTGTTTGCCGCAATTGTAGCCTCAATATTTGAAGCTTTAAGGGAAAAGACAGCATGTTTGAATCCAGCTTTTTCGAGTATTTCTATCTCATCCTCGGCCGCCCTGAGCATGGCTTCGGATTTATCTTTTAGCTCTGAGTATTCTTTGGGAAGAGAACCTGTATTTATACCTATTCTAATAGGAATATTCTTATCGGCGGCAGCGGTCAAGACTTCATTAACCTTCCACCCGGCTCCGATATTTCCAGGGTTTATTCTTATTTTATCGATGCCGCGTTTAATACAGTCGAGGGCTATTTTATGATCGAAGTGGATATCGGCGACAACTGGAATTCTAAGCTTTTTCCTGATGTCTCCAAGAACTTCGGCACTCTTCATGTCCGGCGCCGAGAACCGTAAAATATCACAGCCTATCGATTCGAGGAATTTAATCTCTATCATGTCATCTTCAGAAAAACTGTGGAGGCTATTCTTCCACATTGTCTGAACGGAAATTCTGTTTCCGCCGCCGATTACAAGACCGCCGGCAGATACTGCAGTTGTTAGTTTTTTACTCATTTACTGATCAATTGGGGGGACGCCTTAGAGAAGACAGTCCCCCCATTTATCTTATATCAGGAAGAGGAATGCGAGTACAAGAATAGCTATTGATTCAACAATACCTAAGGCTAGTACGTACTGCGCAGTACCCTTGCCTGTCTCAGTTAAAGCATCACAGGCAGCCGCAGCGGCTTTCCCCTGGAACCATGCCGACATACCGATGGCCAATCCGCCGAAAAGACCTGTTGCAAGCTGTTTCATATCACCTGTTTTCGCAGGTACAACAACGAGCATTACAAGAAAACCGTAAAGTGTCTGAGAAAGCGGAAAACCGACAAACGCAGCAAGTATCATACTGGGTGCCTTATTAGAAACAAAAGCTTTCTTCCAGGAACCTACAGCAGCCTGTGCGGCAGTTCCGCAACCGAGTGCTGATCCTACAGCAGCAAGTCCTAAAGCTCCAGCCTGTCCGATAATACCATAATCCATATTAATTCTCCTTATTTATTTGAAAAGGTTCGTATTTAAACCCTGACCACTCTACTCCGACCTTGCCGGAATATTCTAATATATTGAGTCTGACGGCATGAACAATAACCGCCATCAGTCCAAGCACAATATTCATTGAATGACCGATTATGATAATCAGTATTCCGAAGATGATGATTGGTCCGTCAGACATCTGTGAACCGAGCTGATTGAAAGTTTCAGCTATTTTAACCGATGCAAGACCGACTGCAAATAATCTTACATATGACATGATATCGGAAAATGTTCCGACAACATCGAGAAAAAGCTGCAGAAAGTTGCCTAATGAGTTAAGGATTCCCTTGATAAAACTCTGACCTTCTTCCTGACCTCCGAAGAGAAATACAATTGCAACTCCACCGAGGAGCACATACAGCATTTCAGTCGGATAGGTTTCAAGGCCAGCCCTTTTTACTACGAGGGTTAGCACAAGATAATAGATTGCCACTAGAATGGCGAACCATCCAATTTGAGCAAAGCTCTTTTTTTTAGGAAAGTTTTTTCTGAAATTCTGAACGACACCGATAAGCATCTGAAAGATTCCAAGAAAGAAACTGATCCCCATTATAAGAGAAATCTGCTCGTTATCTCCAACCTTGAAAGCATTGAGTTTCAGACTCTGAAAGAATCCTATTTCCATTATGCTTTTACTGGCAAACCAGGTACCGGTAACCGCGCCCCATATTATTGTCGAGACGGACAGTAACAGCAGCAGAAAGAAAAACTGAGGTATATCCTTTTTCCTGGCGGAAAAACTGATAATGCCCACAATAGTTATTGCGAAAAAGATCAGTCCGTAACCAGCATCCCCAATAAGCATTGCCGTGAAAACAGAAAAGAAACAAAGAAAGAAGAAACTTATATCATGTTCGCGGTATCCTGGAATTATTCCCAGAAAATTAGTTACCGGGGTTAAAAGAGAAGCAAATTTACTAAGTTTCAGCTGGGTAGGCACTTCATCCTCTTCATCCGGATCAACAATTAGAAGTGCCCAGCCTTCGGTTTCGGCTGTTTTCTGAAGCTCTTCCATAACTGGAACTGGACAGAAGCCTGTGAGATATGAGAGCTTTTCATCAACATTGATTCCGGAATGAACAACTTCAAACTGCAGCTCGACTTCAGCCTCCGCGGCCGCTTTCTGAAGCAGGCTTCGATATGCCGTAAGATCATACAGTTTCTTCTCTACCGTGCTTTTCTCCGCGCGGGCAAGCTGTTGTTCTTTTTTAAGTTCTACAATTCCGCTTGAAGGCATTGCAAAACGCTCAAAGCCGTCAAGGGCTTCAGGCACCGGGCCTAGGCATGCAAAATACACTCTGCTTTTTGTCTCTGCTATCTTGAATGCCTTATTCGCTCCGAAAACAGAAGCGTCAGATTTATTGACCGAGAAAAGACTTACCGTAAGCTCCGCATCTGCGAGCTGACCGGCGAGTGCCGGATCAAATTCACCAAGCGGCTGGATTCTCTCTATCTCTTTTGATAGAGCGTTAATTCTATCAGATATTAACTTCAGTCTATCGGTTTCACCGGCAATCTCGTCAGCCCTCAGGAGCGAGTCTTCAATACTTAGATACTCAACCGGGTTCTCTGAAATTCCAACCGGAAGCAGAGTAAGAGCATGGTTGAGTTTACCGGTTAGCGCATAGAGCTTCTCATATTCTTCGCCCTTACCCTCTATCTGTTCGAGGTGCAGAACACCGAGTTCCCTAAGCTGTTTAAGCGATTCTTCCCTATATTTATCAAATAAGACAAGGGAAACCTTTTTCATCTTTACTATCATATTATGACACCTTTACTACTTTTCCCTTGGCCATCTTACCCCGGACAACTGCAGCAGTCTGCTGGTCGCCAAGATAAATACCGATCTTGCGAATAATCTCTCTTGTTTCAGGTATTTTAACCTTCTCAAAAAGATTAACTCTCTGTGTCGTTGTTCGAAGTTCATCATCGAGCAGTCTTTTCTGCTCAAGGAGAACTTCAATCTCCGCGTTAAGAGCCGCAAGCTCCTTCATTGTCACAACTCCCTGATCAACCCAGAGGGGCATCTCAAAAAGATTGTACTCTATTGGTTCAAACTCAAGTCTGCGGAAAATAGGAATATCAACACCTGCGATATTTCCTGTATCCTTCTCGATTTCCTTGATGTTTATCAGGTCATCGAGCCCTACTTCCTCGCCAAAAACACTTATCCAGTCAGATAAAGTATCTTCATACTTTGCAATTTCTTTTTTCTTTTCATTTATCTGGCTTTCTACCTGTCTTATAACCATCTGCAGCTGTTGTTTTTTCAGCTGCAGAGTTGGTAGATAACGGGTAAAGCGCTTCAGCGAGTCTTTCTGTTTTTTAAGCTCATTCTTTGTAAGCTTTACTTTAGCCATATTATACTCCATAGCTTCGAGATTAATCGGCGAGCCTTAACTGAGGATAACCTCATAGATCAATCTCTTACAATTGGTAATTCCGGAGAGCTCTTTGCAAACCGGAATAGCCTTCCGTTATTATTTTGACGGCCAGAATTTTTTTACAAGATCCGTTTTGAGGCCCGTTTCTTCAGGACTGAAACAATCCGACATGATTTCCCAACCTTTGTCCAGAGCGCCTTCCAGAGGAATGTTCACCGAAAGATCCATCATCTCCGCCTCAAAAACAATTCCGTATTTAAGCAGCTTTGTATCCCAATCCGACATCCTGAAACCCATAGATTTCTTTTCCATCGCTTCGAGATAGGCAGCATATAGCTTAATCATACCGTCCATCAGGGCCCTGTGGTCTTCTCTGGTTACACCGTTAACCTGCTGTTTAAGTCTGGAAAGTGAGCCGAAGGGTTCTATACGTCCGTTCTTCAGGTAGTACTGCCCTTCAGTAATATATCCTGTATTATCCGGTACCGGATGAGTAACATCATCGCCGGGCATGGTTGTTACACCAAGGATTGTAATTGATCCTGCGCCTTCAAAGTCAACCGCCTTTTCATATCTTGAAGCAAGCTGGCTGTAAAGGTCTCCCGGATATCCACGGTTCGACGGAACCTGTTCCTGTGTTATCGCTATTTCCTTCATCGCATCTGCAAAGTTCGTCATATCCGTTAGAAGCACAAGAACTTTCTTACCCTTCAGTGCGAATTTTTCAGCTACGGCAAGTGAAATATCCGGAACAAGAAGACATTCTACTATTGGGTCGGCAGCAGTATGAACAAAGAAAGTTGTTCGGCTGAGTGCCCCGCCTGCTTCAAGAGTATCCTTGAAGAAGAGATAGTCATCGTACTTAAGCCCCATGCCACCGAGGATAATCATGTCAACCTCGGCCTGCATTGCTATTCTTGCAAGAAGTTCATTATATGGTTCACCGGAAACAGAGAAAATCGGAAGCTTCTGTGATTCAACCAGTGAATTAAATACATCGATCATCGGAATACCCGTTCTAATCATATTCCTCGGAATAATTCTTTTAGCCGGGTTAACCGATGGTCCGCCTATTTCTATAAGGTTTTCCATAAGCTCCGGGCCGTTGTCTCTAGGCGCGCCGGAACCTGTGAAAATTCTTCCCATGAGATTATCCGAGAAGGAAACCTGCATTGGATGACCAAGAAAGCGAACCTCATCTCCGGTTGAAACACCTCTTCCTCCGGAATATACCTGCAGTGAAACGGTATCGCCATCGAGGCGAATTACATCTGCCAGGGATGTACCGAATGAAGTAGTAACTTCAGCAAGTTCGCCGTATTTAATTCCATCAGCCTTAACCGTTATAACATTTCCAGCTATTGATTCTATTTTATTGTATACCTTGCGCATTTTATGCTTCCTCCGCCGACTTTGATGCCTGAAAGTTTTCATCAACACCCAGCTTCTTTTCTTCAATCATGGCCCTAATCTCTTTTTCGAGAGACTTGAATATGTCATTTTCCCATTCAGAGCCGTTATAATCGAGAAACTTCTGTCTGAGCTGATTGAACCAGCTTCTCGCATTTTCTTTTGTATCGAGATCAAGCTGTGAAGTGATTACATCGATTATAATTCCGAAGATATGATCCTGTCTTTCAGTTGTAACCGCATTATCAACAGGGTCAAAGGAGTTCTGCTGAAGATAGACCGCATCTATGAAGTCACCTTTTAGATAGGTAACATAGTCGTTAATGCTTGTTCCCTCTTCACCTACAACCTTCATCATCTGCTCAACTTCATTTCCGCGAAAAATGATAGCCCTTGCAGTTTCAGTTCTTTCAACATCAAGAACACCCGTGTATTTACTCCAGCTGTCAAGTGGATGAATGGCCGGATATTTACGCGCATCCGAGCGTTCTCTGGAAAGTCCGTGAAATGCGCCTACAACCTTCAGCGTAGCCTGAGTTACCGGCTCTTCAAAGTTTCCACCCGCCGGAGATACTGTTCCGCCGATTGTAACCGAACCTTCAGAGCCGTCTTTCAGACGTACACGGCCGGCGCGTTCATAGAAACCCGCGATTGTCGACTCAAGATATGCAGGGAATGCTTCTTCGCCCGGTATCTCTTCGAGACGTCCGGACATTTCTCTCATTGCCTGCGCCCAACGTGAGGTTGAATCGGCTAAAAGAAGAATATTAAGACCCATTTCACGATAATACTCGGCAAGAGTAACAGCTGTATAAACCGAAGCCTCTCGAGCAGCAACAGGCATCGACGAGGTATTACAGATTATTATTGTTCGCTCCATAAGACTTTTGCCTGTTTTCGGGTCAATTAACTCCGGGAATTCCTTGAGAGTTTCTACAACCTCACCCGCTCTCTCACCGCAGGCAGCAATAATTACAATATCAACATCCGCATTACGGCTTGTTACCTGCTGAAGAACAGTCTTACCCGCTCCGAAAGGCCCGGGAATACAGTATGTGCCGCCGAGCGCTACAGGAAAGAAAGTATCAACAAGTCTTATCTTTGTTACCATCGGTTTTACAGGCCTCAATCTCTCAACATAGTTTGCTATTGGTCTTTTTACCGGCCAATGAAAACTCATGGTAATTTCTGTAACCTTACCCTTGCTGTCTTCGACTTCTGCAATTACTTCTTTAATACCGTATGAACCGGCAGAGGTAATCTTTTTTATCGTATATTTATCTTTATAATTAAATGGAACCATGATTCGGTGGGTGAAGATGCCTTCCGGAACAGTACCGAGGGTGTCTCCTTTTTCAACCTGATCTCCAACCTTTGCAACTGGAGTAAAATCCCATTTTATTTCCGTCGAAAGTGCGCCGAGATAAACCCCTCTTTCAAGAAAGAAGCCGCATTCTTCGGCCAGCTTCGGAAGGGGATTTTGCAGACCGTCAAAAATCTGTCCAAGAAGACCCGGTCCAAGCTCAACTGAAAGCATACCTTCAGTGAAAGTTACTATATCTCCAATTCCAATTCCGCTTGTTATTTCAAATACCTGCAACTCAGCTTTATTACCCTTTATCCGGATAACCTCAGCCTTAAGCCGCTTTCCTCCGACTTCAATATAAGCAACCTCATTCATGGAAACTACATCTTCAACCTGTACGGTAACCATGTTTCCGTTGACGCCTATTACTTTACCTTTACTTACTGCCATCTATAATTCTCCATCGTTTGATTGATGTATTTTCGCCGTTATACGGTTATACAAATCTTTGTAAATCCTGGTCCCTTTTTCTACAGTCATGACTTTCCTGCGTTGTGCAATCTGAAGTTTGAGATAGTAGACTATCAGTGCGGTCATATCGAAAATATGGCCCATCTGCATTTCTTCAAGGTATCTCCACCTCGCCCTGTCGAGAACATCTTCACCGAGAGCCGGATTTGCCGAGCTCACAGCTTCTCTTGCGGCATCGAAAGGCCCGGAGACATTATCCCCTTCCCTAAGATACTGCGCGGCGTCAAAGCCGGTATTCAAGGCTCTCATCTTGACAAGCTCGTTTCGGAGCGTCATTTCCCAGGCATACCAACTGGCTATCGCAGGATGTGAAGGCTTTCCTTCAGGTAGAATCGTAGCCATCTGAAGTATATGAAAGTCTTTTTCTTTTATCGTATAGCTGCAGGCATCCAGAAAGTATTCAATCGTAATTGGAGGTTCCTGTTCCAGCTGGACTGTAGGCAGCGACGCTACTGTATAATAGTATTGTGCCAAAACCTACTCCTTAACTGATTCGCTTACAATCTCTGATAAATTGGGATTCAGAAGTACCGACAAATTAGCAGCAACCTCATCAGCTGTGAAATTGAAATACGAACCGCCGTCTTTTTCGGTGAGACGAAATCCTGATTCCACTCCTGCAAAGGGCTTAATCTCGGTGCCTTTCTTAATTTCGGCAGCAAGTTTTGATGTAAGCCCCGTCCCAAGCTCCTTGAAATCCTTGTCGGAAAGCTGAATAGTGTACTCACCTTTTTCAGCCCAGCCCTTAACAATAGTTATGACGGCTTCCTCAAGGACCTTGCCTGACATGGCGGTCTTTACTTCACTATTTATAATTGCGTTGAATAATGACTCGAGTTCAGATTTTGTTTTTAGAACCAGGTCTCTGCCCGCCTGTGCTATCGCAGCCTTACCGCCCGCTTCAGCCCTTGCAGCATCAGCCTTCGCAACGGCGATAATTTTTTCAGCTTCTTTTTTTGCGGAACTGATGATGCCTGCTGCCCTTGCTTCGGCGGCTGAAACGATTTCATCAGCCTTCTGCTGAGCAGTCTGAACTCCGTCTTTATTAATTTTTTCTAAAAGTTCTTTAAGTTGAACGTCCATACTTCCCTCTCATTTACGATATCTATTGTTATATTTTATTAAACCTTTAATGCTGACGCAATGAATATCAGCGAAAAAAGTTTTATTTTACTATTTAATCAATCTTTTATGATTAATTCACCGTAGATTTTCAAGACAGCGCCGTCACGGCTGATTTTGATATCTTGATCCGGAAAATGTTCCGAGAAAATCTCTCTAAGTAATCCAGCTACTTCATTCTCTATATCGTGCTGAACCTTTTCAGGAACATGTTCGAGGGTTGCCAAATCAACGTCAACTACATAACCTCTTCCGTAGACACTGCCGTAGCCGGCACTGAAACTCGCCCCTACATTAAAAAGTCCGTCACTCGCTTTATTAGCGGTAACCCCTCTCACAGGCCGGTTTGGATGAAGTCCATATCTATTACCGTAATTGTTTTCAAGATAATCGTCAATAACGTCGAAGATTTTTTTCAGCTTGTTATCAAATTCCCTAATTTTATGACTGTATACCATTGTCCATCACTATAATTTAACTATTGTTTTTCCGAAACCGCCCTGCTCCGGATCTGAGAAATAAAATTCCTTAACCGAACCGCAGGATCTGAGAAAATCATGAACCGTCTTCTGAAGTATTCCCTCGCCCAGGCCGTGAATAACGCTGAACTCGGCTATACCCGCAAGCAGAGCTGAATCTATCTGCTTAATTACCGCGTTTTCTGCTTCATAAACACGCATTCCTCTGAGGTCGAGTTCGAAAGCAGGGGTCGCATTAAAACCTGACGCGCTGATCTTGACCCTTTTCTCCTTCTTCTTTTTCAGCGGAACAAGCTCGTCTTCGGCAATATTCAGCCGAACATTCCCGAAGGCGACTATCCACTGTCCGTTCTTGCGCCGCTCTACAAGGGTTCCTTCCTTGTTCGTCTTTGTATATCTTACTGGCATTCCCGCCTTAAACTCTCCGAGCTCTTCAGCAGAAACACTCTCAGTTTTTATTTCAACAAGCTCTTTTCCGTCAACATCGAGACCCTGTTTGACATCATTCAGTTTTTCATTAAAACTGGCCAGAAAATCCTTAACCTTAAGCGTTTTCTCCCGGCTAATTTCACCTTCTCTGAGTTCCCGAACCAGGTTTTCAAGCATCTTTCTCGAATCTCCAATATAACGCTTAAGCTCACCATATTCAGATGTCTTCTGATTATACTCAGCCTGACGCAGCCTCAGTCTCAGAAGATCCTGCTTACGGCGCTCCTCCCTCAACTCAATTTCGGCCTCTTTCAGTTTGCGGTCCCGGCCGATGAGTTCATACTGCCGGCTCTCAAGTTCCTTTATCATTCCCGAGACAGTGGCGTCGCCGTTTTCCATATAATCTTCCGCATTCTTTATGATATCACCGCTGAGTCCGCATGACTGGGCAATCTCGATTGCGTGGCTCTCCCCCGGTACTCCCTGAACAATCTCGTATGTGGGCTTCATAGTAACTGAGTCGAAGGCGACAGACGCGTTGACAGCCCCCTCATGAGTGTATCCGAAGTTTTTAACTGCCGCATGATGAGTTGTCACTATGGTTGATATTCCGTTCTTCCTGAAATACTCCAGCACTCCCATCGCAATAGCTGATCCCTGGGACGGGTCAGTCCCAGAGCCCAGTTCATCAAGGAGAATGAGAGATTCCGTACCTGCTTCGCGGATTATCGCGCTGATACGGGTCATATGGCCCGAAAAGGTAGACAGAGATTCTTCTATAGACTGATCATCACCTATATCGGCGAAAATATTGTCGTAGAGACTGACTGCAGTGCCTTCGTCGGCCGGCAGTTCACAGGCAAACTGATTCATCAGCACAAAAAGGCCACAGGTTTTCAGTGTGACGGTTTTACCGCCGGCATTCGGACCTGTTATTATCAGGATAATTATATTATCAGAGTAATCAAGGCTGATAGGAACCGCTTTATCATCCAAAAGCGGATGACGGCCCTTGATAATTTTCATTCCACTTCCGGCCTCAAGGGGTCTGATGCAGTTATTTCTATTACTGTACTGTGCACGGGCATAATAAGTATCCAGCAGATAGACCTGCTCCACCAACTTTTCAAAAACTTCCGCCGCCTCTCTTAGCCCTTCAGTCAGCCCGCGATAGATCTTGATTATTTGCTGATTCAGCTGACTGTGTTCATAGGTAATGTCATTATTAAGTTCGACAAGTTCAAAGGGTTCGATGAATACTGTAGCGCCGCTCGAGGAGAGTTCATGAACAAGCCCCTTAATCCTGCCCCTGAAATTTGTTTTAAGGGCGAGTACCGTTCGACCGTCCCGCTGTGAAGGGATGGTCGACTGCCAGATATCACGATTTTCATTGAGATAGCCTGAGGAAATTCTATTTATCTGTTTATGTAGGGCGGCTATCCTGCTTCTCGCGCTCCGAAGAAGAGGATGGTTTTCCTTGACGCTTCCGTCCGGGTTCAGTTCTTTCAGAATAGCATCCGAGTACTCGGTAAGCTCGGATATCAGCTCCGCTTCATCTCTGAGTCTTCCCGAAAGCCGAATATCCTCGATATCCCTAAGACAGAATTTTTTCATCAGCAAAGATGACATTATGAATGCGGCCGTATCAGCCAGCTCAAGGCCCTCAAGCACGGTGCCGGGCTTTTTAAGTTTAGCAATGAAATTTATCTCTGGAAAAAAGAAATCCGGCTGTCTCAGATCCGACTGCAGGAGAGTCTTCCAGTCGGACACCAGATCTTTCTTATAATTCAGTACTTCAAAATCATAATCAAAGTCCTGATTATGAATGAGCTGAGCTCCGCCCGGAGTCTTTGCGAATTGTGATATTCTTTTTAAAATCTGATCGAATTCGAGCAGTTCAATGGTCTGTCGTTCCAGCGTTATTCCTCCTTACGGTATCGGTTGTCATTGATGCGCTGCTCAAGATCCCTTAGCATCCGCAGATAACTCTGATATCGTTCATCAAGAATTCGGCCGTCTTCAACCGCGTCCTTTACAGCGCAGCCAGGCTCTTCACGATGCAGACAGACAGAATGACTGCACTTCCCGATGAAGGGTTTGAAATCCCGCATAAAATGCGACAGAACCTCAGGTTCAATTCCCACCGGATCTATTTCTTTTATTCCCGGTGTATCAATTATTGTCCCGGCATCCCAGTTGTCCATTACCGCAAAACACGTTGTATGAGTGCCTTTGTTGAATTTTTCGGAAACCTCACCGACCTTGAAATTAAAACCCGGCTCAATTGCGTTCAGCAGGGATGACTTGCCGACGCCGGACTGTCCGACAAAGGCGGCTGTTATGTCCCTCAGCTTCAGCCTCAGTTCATCTACGCCCTCGCCTGTCTCGGCACTGGTCATGTGAACATCATACCCCATCCGCTTCCAGTCCTCTATTCTCATAAGAACCTCAGAATCAATTTCCTGGTCAATCTTGTTTAAAACAAGAAGGACGGGAATAGTATCTTCGGTGTTTACGAGAACCCTGTCAGCGAACCGCGGCCTGAACGGCGGAGATTCCGGAGACATTATGCAAACCAGCAGATCAACATTGGATGCAATAGTCTGAACAGTTCCGCGTTTACGGTTCCATCTTGAAAACGCATTCTTGCGGTCCTGTCTGTGGGTAATCATTCCCTTGCCGGTGTTGTTGTGATCTATTTCAATATCAACAAGGTCTCCTGCGCTTATAGGATTGTATTCCCTTTTCCCGGTTTGGAGTTTTTTCCCCTTTATTCGGCATTCGAGGGTCTGATCACCGATTTTAACGGTGTATATATTGTTAATTCCATAACGGACTACACCCTGCATAGGCCGTACTTCTCTGATATCCAGTTATAATTCTCCTTATTCGATAAATTATCCGGCTCTCCGGTAATTATGAAAAAATCGTTATTTTTCCTGTCTGATAACAGGCTGTGTTTCCTCAGTATTCTAATAATCTGATTTCCGACTCCGTCGCGCGAGTCTACAAGCTTAATTTTGCCTAGTTTCTCTTTCAGATAATCTTCCAGAAACAGAAAATGCGTGCATCCGAGAACTACATTATCAACATCGTTTTCGATGAAAAAATCAACCGCGGGTTGAATAACATTCGATATATCATCCCTTTTTGACCCATAAAGATTATTTTCAATAAAATCTATTATTTCAGAACCGGCATAGCGACATACAATACAGTCAGACGCGTGGTCTTCGATTAATTTCTCAGTATATGAGTCTTCGATTGTACTGTTCGAGGCCATGAGTCCTATCCTCTTTTTTTCCGAAATAATAGCCGCCGGCTTTACCGCCGGAACAACGCCGATAATGGGCATTGAGAAATTTTCTCTTAAAAATGAAAGGCTTATAACCGAGGCTGTATTGCAGGCTATAACAACTGCCTTCGGGTTATATTTATCGGTAATCCTTTTTATGAGACTATACATAATCTTTTTAAGGGTGTCTTTTGTCTTCATACCGTAGGGGAAATTTTCATTATCAGCAACATATACAAATGATTCTTCAGGAAGACGTTTTTTTATCCATTCGAGGTAAGGAAGACCGCCGATTCCGGAATCAATAAAAACGATCGGTGCCCTATTCATTTCCAAATAAATTATCGAAAGACGAGCGCGCGTCATTCGCCTTTTCTTTCAACCTTCCACTGGAATTTCTAATACCTAATTTGAAATATTCACAAAAATTAGCGCGTTCCTTATCTCTGACATCTTCAGAGATAGTCTCTCTACAATCCCACTTTGAACCTTGACTATAGAACTCACAATTCCTGCAGACTTTTATATCTTTTCCGCAGGAAGGACATTCAGATGACTTGAATACTTTTAAGTTTTCATGAAAATCATTTCCGCAAAAATAACAAACCGACATGTCCAAACTATACCCTTATACAGAATTGTTGTCCAGCATAGCATGGTACTCAAAATGCTGGTGTTTTTCCTGATTAACTGTTATATTATTTTCATGTTTTCCACAAGAAGATGTGCCCAAGAAAAATGTAATCAACATGCCGTTACCGGCAGCAAATTCTGCTTCGAACACCTGGAGGATCCGGAAGAATTCCTCCGTGAAACCGTGGCGTCACTCGGCGACTGTGATCAGCTGACGAATTTCAAGATGTGCAGGGGTATTTTTTCTGATTTCAGGATCCCCTGTAAATCGATTACCACAAGCAAGTTCACCGAAACTGTATTCAGTAATGTAATATTTGATGATACGTCTATTCAGCTTTGCTTTTTTGATTTCTGTGTTTTCAACAACTGCAGTTTCGACAATGTCGATATCAGGTATTCTGTTTTTGCGGGATCTACATTCACCGACTGCAATTTTACTGACTCAGACACTCTCCATGTAAACTACAACGGTTCGCAGCTTAAATCGGTCAATTTTCAAAGCTGTGATCTTTACTACTCATCATTCATCTCATCAATCATGCGCAATGTCTGCTTCAAAGACTGCAACCTGAAGAAGGTGGGCTATTCAAATTCGGACCGGCGGGATGTTGAGTTCAAATACTCAAACCATGAGGAAGCGGAGTTTGATAAAGGAGACATGCCGTGAAGCTATTCTTCCACTTTGTTCTGTCAAATTTCTCAAACACTTACATATTGGGTCCGGCCGAGGGCGGAAACGCGGTTATTATTGATCCGGGAGTAATGGATATTCCGCTGCTGAAATTGATCGAGAACAATAATTTTTATATAAAAAATATTCTTGTCACTCACAACCACTCATCACACGTAAACGGAATTAAGACACTTAAGAAGATCTATAATGCCGACATATACAGCAACAGCGAACTGCCTTTCAAGATTGATTTTAACCAAATAAATGACGGCGACGTCCTCCATCTTGATGACCTCGAGGTGAACATCATGAACATTCCAGGGCACTCCGCTGACTCAATCATCTTCAAGATAGCCAACATGCTTTTTACCGGAGATGTTCTGCTTGCCGGTTTAATTGATAAGGAACTGACAACTTCATATGAGAATCTGCTAAAGAAGAACATCAAGGAAAGAATTTTCACCATGGATGATGACATTCTGGTTTTCCCAGGCCACGGAGCACCCACGACTATAAAGGCTGAGAAAATGTTCAACCCTTATCTGAATAAAATCTGATAGCTTCTTTAAAACGTTCCGGCAGCGGAGCCCTAAAGTCACTCATGCCAGGAACTCCGGGGATTTCAATTCTCAGCCGGTATGCATGCAGCAATAGTCCAGTGCTTCCCGGCTTGCGGGAATAAACAGAATCACCGACTATAGGGGTGCCCATACTCAGCATATGTACTCTTAGCTGGTGGGTCCTTCCTGTCTTCAGGTACAAGGCTACAAAACTTTTTCCATCCCATTCTTTCAGAACCCGGTACTCTGTAATGGCTTCTTTGCCCCTTTCAGTCTTCCAGGTCATTTTCTTTCTGTTGTTTTTATCCCGTCCTATGAGAGTTTCAATCCGACCTTTCTTCTTGGGAAGACGGCCGTTTATTACTGCAAGATAGGTCTTTACGGCTGTCCGGTTCTGAAACTGTTCCGACAGAAGCGACAGAGTCCTTGAGTTTTTTGCGGCAATGATTATTCCGGAGGTATCCTTGTCCAGACGGTGGACAATTCCAGGCCTTGTATCATCGACAGCAAAATCGGTATCCTCATTCTGAAGAAGGTACATGATGCCCTGAGCCATCGTTCCGCTGTAGTTTCCCGCCGCGGGATGAACAACCATACCTTCAGGTTTATTTATTACAAAAACATTATCATCTTCATAAATTATATCAAGATCGATCTTCTCTGGACTTATGATAGTATCAATCTGTTTTTTCAGCGAATACTCGATGATATCCCCATCATGAATTTTCTTTGAAAGTTTGGAAATTTCACCGTTAATAAGCAGGCTGTCGATTCTGTTTTTCAAATTACTTCTCGATATTGTTCCGAGCTGTTCGGCAATAAAACCATCCACACGCTGCACTTTTATCCCTATTGGGACTATCATCTTATTCAAGGTCTTCCTCTTCTTCAAACAGTCCCAGGATGAAATCCAAAAGGGCGATACCGGCAGAAATGCCGGCTCCTATACCGAGGATCTGCAGCTTCTCATCATTAGTCATAGAAGCCGTTGTTGTAAAATTTGTAATGTCATACGCGTCGGAGGAAATCATGCTATAGATTCCATATCCGACATTCGATACTAAAATTGTAAAAGGAAGAGAACCGGCAAATATAATTTCGGCTCTTCTTACATCACTCAACCATTCAGGAAACTCCTCTTCATCGTAGGGCACCGGTTCATCGGATTCATCGAAGCTGTACTCTTCATCTTCGACGGTAGCGCAGCCTGAAAAAAAAGCAAGAATCAGAATACTGATGAGAAAAAGCTGGAACCCCCGCTTCAATAGTTTCTGCTCCCGAAAATAGCCGTTCCGACTCTTATAAGGCTGCTTCCTTCTTCAATTGCAATCTCAAAATCTGAAGACATGCCCATTGAAAGTATGTCGAGTTCTCCAGACAGCGTAATGTTCAGCTTGTCGTAATGGGCCGAGAGTGTTCTGAAAGATTTCCTAACCGCCGCCTTGTCATCAGAGAAGGGGGCAATTGTCATAAGTCCCCGAAAATTCAGATTTGTTAATCCCCGATAAGCCTCGAGATCCGCATATACTGCATCAATTCCGCCGTATCCGTTTTTAGAAGTTTCTCCTGAAGTGTTAATTTCTATGAGAAAATCAATTCTTCGGTTCAGGGCGGCTGCCCTCTTATTCAGCTCGGACGCTGTTGAAAGCTTGTCAATTGACTGGACACAGGAGGCGCATTTTGCGGCCATCCCGGCCTTGTTACTCTGAAGATGGCCTATCATATGCAGCTCAGCGTCGGAAGGAAGCTTGCTGAATTTCTCACAGGCTTCCTGAATCCTGTTTTCCCCGAACAGGCGCTGCCCAGCCTCATAAGCGGCCCTGACATCTTCAAGCGGTTTGGTTTTGGAGACTGCCATAAGCTGTATTCCAGAAGGGTCTCTGCCTGCCCGCCCGGCGGCGTCGGCAAGTTTGACCTTTATATCGTTAATATTATTCTTTATTTCTTCAATGCGGTGCTGTTCAGTCATGAAAACATTATATTCCCATAAACAACTTTTATCAATCGTGGGCCGCCGGCTCAGGCGGCACCGGCCGCAGAAACAGGCGGCACCGGTCGTCTTACGCGGAAGGCAAGCACGAAGAGTACAAGCATAACACCGAGACAAATGAGTGATGCTCCGTTGTATGAACCCGTATACTTGTTAACCAGGCTGAAAAAGTAGGGTCCGACTGCCGAACCTGCGACTATGAATCCCATAATCATCCCGGTTATAGCTCCGAGATGAGTAATACCATAATATCTCGGCCAGACAATACTGATCGAAATATTGAATAATCCGTTTATTAATCCGTAGCTTACTATAACCAGAACATAGGCAAGTCCGGAGCCCAGCCTTGATACAAAAAACATACAGAGCATTATACCTAGCTGATGCATAATCAGGATATAGCGCAGCTTGATATAGTCACTCATCAGACTCACCGAAAAGTTAACTGTAACCGCAATAAATGAAGCCGGCAGAAATATTCCTATAGCCTGAACCTTCCCTATTCCGGCCGCGCCGAAAATTGATACGATATGAAAGGTGATTGCGGTTACAAACAAAGACTGCATAGCAAGGGTTAAACCGAAAATCCAGAACGGCAGGGTTTTGCTGGCTTCCTTCAATGTAAAATCACGCTGCGGATGACCGGCGGGTCTCGCTTTTCTTTTTAGCCCCTTCCACTTGCTATCCGGTTTCATACCGCAGTCAAAAGGATTGTCACGGCTCACTATCCAGAACACCACCGCTCCGGCTGTTATCATTCCAAGCCCCAGACTCCGCCAGGCGCCGTTCCATCCTCCGGCTCCAATCATTCCATTTAGAAGCTTTGGTGCGAGAGAAAATCCGAAGGAAGTGAAGATTCCCAATATTGCGTTTGCCATCCCCCGCTGCTTATCAAACCATTTCATCACCATGTTTCGCGACATCATCGTGAGCATTCCCTGGCCTAAAAACCTGAGCAGGAAAAACGAAATGGTTATGACAATAAAAGCTGCAAGCCTTGGGCTGGCGTTTGTAGTTGAAATAAGACTGCCGATTATTTTATCCAGGAAAGATAATCCGATTAATAGTCCCCCTAGCAGAAAAACAACCGCTGTACCGATAGCTCTAATGCCGTATCTATCAAGTTTCTTTCCGGCAGGGGTAAGGATTAAAGCACTCATAATAGTACCAATCATGTACGCAAGAGACAGATTGACCCGTGACATTTTCAGCACGCGGATCAGATCATCGGTAAAAACCGACACTCCCATCGTCTGACCGGGTATACTCATTAAAACTCCGATAATTCCCATCGCGAGAATTATCCATCCGTAAAAAAAGGGTACTTTGGCAGGAGAAAAAGGAATATCGGTATTCTTGCGTACTTCATGTTTCATTATTTTTGTGACCATCTTATAATAATTTCAGAGATAAAAAAAAGACGAACCGTAAAGATTCGTCTTTTAAAATGGGCGTTGAGGGACTTGAACCCCCGACATCCTGCTTGTAAGGCAGGCGCTCTCCCAACTGAGCTAAACACCCTGTTCGTTGTGAGATAGAAAGTACACAAGTTCTGATTTTTTGTCAAGAAGCTCCGAGGAAATATTTTCAGATATTTGAAAACCTTCAAAAATATTATTTTCAGCACTCTTTATTATTTCGGTCGTTTTATGTTAGGATGCCCTCGGAGAAAAACAATGGCAGTAGAGAAAATGAGAAACATCGGGATAATGGCCCATATAGATGCAGGCAAGACCACAACCACAGAAAGGATTCTTTTTTATACCGGGAAGAGTCACCGAATTGGTGAGGTAGATGACGGTGAAGCTACAATGGACTGGATGGAACAGGAGCAGAACCGCGGTATTACTATAGTCTCTGCGGCAACAACCTGTTTCTGGAATGATTGCCAGATTAATATTATCGACACTCCGGGTCATGTTGATTTTACTGCCGAAGTCGAACGTTCCCTGCGGGTCCTGGACGGAGCAGTAGCGATTTTCTGCGCCGTAGGCGGAGTCGAGCCGCAGTCTGAAACTGTATGGCATCAGGCTGATACTTACAGCGTGCCCCGAATAGCCTATATAAATAAGATGGACCGTATTGGAGCGGATTTTTTTGAGGTGCTCAAAGAGCTTGAAGAAAAACTCGGCGCTAACCCCGTACCCTTATATCTGCCTATTGGTTATGAATCGAATTTCAAAGGAATAATAGATCTTCTTCATATGAGAGAAATATACTGGCCGGAAGATGATCCGAAGGCCGGAGTTAAATATAAACCGCTTTCCGATGAAAATTCGGTAATAGCCCATAAGTGGCGTGAAAAACTTCTGGACAGTCTCGGTACAGTATCGGACGAGATCACAGAGCTCTATCTCGAAGGAGAAGAAATTCCTATTCAACTGATAAATACTACAATCAGAAAAGGAGTCCTCAAGCAGAGTTTTCTCCCGATATTCGTCGGGGCCTCTCTTCGGAATATCGGTGTCCAGCCGCTTCTCGACGGAATAACCGAGTATCTTCCGGCTCCTCTTGATCTTCCTCCAATTACCGGTATCTCAGTAAAAAATGAAACTAAGGTTGATGTCGAGCGAGTTGAGAGCGGCAACCCTCTTGCACTGATTTTCAAGATCCAAAATGATAGAGAGGCCGGACCTCTCTGCTATGTAAGGGTTTACTCGGGTATAATTAAAAAAGGCACTACCGTTTACAACATGAATAAACGAAAGAGAGAACGACTTACCAGGATTCTCAGAATGCATTCTAATTCGTCTGAAGATCTTTCCACTCTATCCGCGGGTGATATAGGCGTGATTATCGGCATGAAGGATGCTCAGACAGGCGACACCATAGGCAGTGAAGGCCATCAGGTTCTACTCGAATCGATGCACTTCCCTGAGCCTGTTATAACCGTTGCGATTGAACCCAAAACCATGAGCGACATGGATAAACTTAAAAAAACCCTTAACTCCCTCATGAAAGAAGATCCAACATTCAAGGTAAAAGAGGATGATGAGACCGGACAGCTTGTAATATCAGGAATGGGAGAACTCCACCTAGATGTTCTCGTGACCAGAGTAACTAAAGAGTTTAAAATTGACGCCCGAATAGGAAGTCCGCAGGTCTCATACAGGGAATCCATTAGTAAGGAAGTGGATTTTACTGAGAAATTCCAGAAAATTATGGCAGGAAAAGAAAATACAGCCGAGATTACCTTGAAGGTCAAACCTCTTAGCAGCGGAGAAGGCACAACCTTTGAATCGGCAGTATCGGAAAAAGTTCTCCCCCGGGAATATCAGGATGCCGTTCAGCGCGGAATAATGAACTCATTCTCAGGCGGAATAATGTACGGCTACCCCACTATCGACATTGGCGTGACTCTCACAGACGCAGTCTATAATGAGCTCACTTCATCTGCTTTCGCGTATGAAGCCGCTGCCGCTATGGGATTTGACAACGCCTGCAGACAGGCATCGCCCGTCCTCTTAGAACCTGTGATGAATGTTGATGTCCTTTGCCCGAAAGACTACATCGGAGAAGTTATAAATAATCTCACAGCAAGGGGAGGCCTCGTAAACAGCCTCGAGAGCCGTCCGGCTATAGAACACATCAACTCTCAGTCACCTCTTGCAAAGATGTTCGGATACGCGACTGTACTTAGAAGTCTAACTCAGGGACGAGGAACTTTTTCGATGGAATTCAGTCATTTCGCGCCTAAAGAAGGCGGGATTTGACAAATTATTGTAAATAATATGACGCAAATACGCTCTTAATTTATCCTTGACAGCTCAATAAAGCCCGCTTATAGTTAATTATTCTAACTCTATAATAAGGAGCAAACATGAGTTTTTCAACGAATGCCATCAGAAATATTGCACTTGCAGGGCATGGTAGTACTGGAAAGACAACCGTGGTTGAGCAAATGCTCTTTAACGGAAATGTCATTACAAAAGCCGAAAGCGTTGACACCGGAAGGACTGTCAGCGATTACACCGAAGAAGAAATTGCAAGAAAAATTTCCATTCACACAAGTTTTTCTAATCTTGTATGGAAAGATAAGCAGATAAATATTCTTGATACGCCGGGTGCTGCCGACTTTGTCGGGGAAGTAGTTGCCGGTTTCAGATCTGCTGAGACAGGTATTATGCTTGTTGCAGCGGATGCTGGAGTGCAGATTGAAACCATGAAGTTATGGAGAAGACTAGACGCAAGAAACATGCCGAGGGTCGCGTTCATCAATAAGATGGATAGAGAAAGAGCCAGTTTTGACGACTGTTTTGCAGATCTTAAAGATAAATTCAAAATTCCATTGGTTCCTGTAACCATCCCTATAGGAGAAGGCAATTCTTACAAGGGCATTATTAATCTTATTGAAAACAAGGCATATATGGTGCCGGCAGCCGGCGAAAAAGAAAAAGCTACAGATATTCCCGACGAAATGGCCGATATAGTTGCAGAATACAGATTAACCTGTATTGAGTCAGCAGCAGAGGGAGACGACAAACTTCTCGAAAAATATTTTGAAGAAGGCACTCTCTCGGAAGATGAAATCAGACACGGCCTCAATGAAGGACTGAAAAGAAATAAAATAGTACCCGTACTCTGCGGCGCCGCTAAATCAAACAGCGGAATAACCTCACTTCTTAACTTTATTGCTAATAACGCGCCTTCTCCGGAAGGCATAATCGAAAGAGCTGTTAACTCCAACAATGAGCCTATCGAACTTAACTTTGATTCAAGCAAACCGGCCAGCGCCTTTGTTTTCAAAACAGCCATTGACCAGTTTTCAGGAAGACTCTCATTTATTAAAGTAGTTACTGGAACCTTTGTGCCTGATACTGAATATCTCAACGAGTCAACGGGGAAAAAAGAACGTATATCTAAGATTTACAAGTCTCAGGGAAAAAAACTAGTAGAAATCAAAATACTTGAAGCCGGTGATATCGGAATCATGACCAAGGTTGAAAGCGCCAAGACAAATGATTCTTTCGGTTCCCTTGACTTAATATTAAAATATGATCCGCTGAAACTCCCCCAGCCTGTTCATTCTGTTGCAATTTCAGCCGAAAACAAAAAGGAAGAAGATAAGCTTAATCAGTTCCTGCTGAGATTCGCGGAACAGGATCTAACCTTTCAAGTCAAATATGATTCTGAAACAAAAGAAACTGTTGTTTCAAGTATGGGCGAACTTCATCTGAACATCATCCTTAATAATATCAAAGAGAAGGGTAAAATAGGTTTAGAAACCCGCAAGCCGAGAATAGCCTACAGGGAGACAATAACAAAATCCGCAAATGCGGAATATGCTCACAAGAAACAGTCAGGCGGACATGGACAGTACGGCAAAGTCATGATGGAAGTCAAACCAATTTCACGCGATGAACATATGCATTTTGTGAACGCTATTAAAGGTGGATCAATTTCTAAAGGTTACATGCCAGGCATAGAGAAAGGCATACTTGAAGCCATGGAAGAAGGTTTCCTTGCAGGTTATCCGGTTGTAGGTCTTGAAGCACGAATTATCGACGGCAAGGAACACCCGGTTGACTCCTCAGAAATGGCCTTCAAACTTGCCGGAAAGGGTGCTCTTAAGATTGCATTCGAAAAAGCCGCAGTTAAACTTCTTGAACCTGTCATGAACCTCAAGGTTTTCTGTGAGGAACAGTATATGGGAGATATTCTCTCTGATCTGAGTTCAAAGCGCGGACGTGTCATAGGGCAGGAACCTCTCGGCGGAGGGATTCTCGAAATTGACGCCCAGGTTCCTCAGGGTGAGATGCTTAATTATTCGGTGGACTTGAGATCTATTACTTCAGGTACTGCGTCCTTTGAGATGGAGTTTGATCACTATGATCCTATCTCCGGAGTTATTGCCGATAAGGTAATTGCTGAATCAAAGGCCGTTAAAGAAGAAGCATAGTTCAAAATTGAAGAGATATTTCAGGACCTTCGAATCAATCCGAAGGTCTTTTTTTTTCTTGAAAATAGCAAATATCTGTTTTATAACTATTCGAAAATAAAGTGGATTTAAAAAAGAAGTTTTCAATCGCTGCTAAGAATTTCTTTTTGCGTAATCTAAATATTGTATGGAGAAACAAACAATGAAAAGACTACTCATTCTAATCTGTATCATTCCAGTGTTCTTATCCTGTGAGGATCTTGCAACCAGGAATAACCTGACTGAAGAGCCAAATGCCGAAACCTTGGTCGAGATCTTGGATCGATCAAAAACCGTAAGTTCACCAACCTATGAGGCTGTTGAGTATATAGATATTAAACTCAGTGAAAATGATTGGCTGGAATATTTCGGCACAGAAGCAGAACTTCTGACTCCTGACAGTTATTTAGTAGATCTCACGCTTAACTGTGTCATGGGCACTGATGGCAAGTATATAATCATCGGGTACCGTGCTGCCAGAAGCATTCAACAGGGTGATTACCGTATAGATTATTTAACAGGTGATGATAAAGGTGACAACGAGACGCGTACCTATAATTTCAACCTGAATGTCGACGGAATCGGCACCGATTTCCTAGGCGTAAGAGATCCATCTAACTATTCTCCCCGCGCACCCTACATCTTTGAGAAAGAGTCAGCCTTTACTATAGCTATAAAAGATGACGGCTCCACAATTTATGTGAAGTCAAACGACCTTACAAGCTGCGAACAGGTTTATATTTCATTATTCTATTCTGATGATATTGATTATGGTATCGGACTCGGCAGTATTGTATTTAAATTAGATAAATGGACGGCCATACCGGTTAGTTTCCTTGAAAAGGCCGACTATCCTCAACCTTTAACAGCCGAAAGTTTAAGAACCGACTCCTCATGGAATTTCTTCGCGTACGCCAGTACAATTTCGAGTCTGGACTGGGGAACTCTCTGGCGCTCAGAAACGAGTATTGTTTCAATTATCGATACAGTACCTGAGGAAGCCGACATCATCCAGCTTCCAGGCAGCAGGTCATTCTCTGATTATGGCCTAACAATGACTCCCCTCTGCAAGGAATTTTTAAACAGCAGACTTTAAAAAAACATATGACGGCTCTGTTTTCAGGACCGTCTTTATAAGTCACTGCTTTTCATTTGATTCTCATCCGTTATATCATCCGCTAATGAAAAAAATACTAATGAGGCTTCTTAAATTTATTCATCTTTAAAAACTAACCAAGTTTTTAAAGACGCTCCGATAAGTATGAATAATCTCGAAGGCAATCGGCCCTTATATTTCAATTTGGCTGCACCCTAATACTTCAGCTAAGGTAAATCAGATGGAATTCAAGTTCCCCTTGTGAGTATCTCGGTCCTGTCGCCGAAAATGGCGATAGTATGTTCGAATTGGGCGCATGGCATCCGATCTCTTGTAATAACCGACCAGCCGTCCTTCAGAAGAACAACCTTGTCGGCTCCCGGTGTAAGAATAGGCTCGATAGTGAAAACCATTCCCGGGACTATTGGTCTGCCGCTTCCGACTTCTCCACAATGGAGGACTGCAGGTTCCTCGTGTATTTTCCGGCCAATGCCATGACCAATAAAATTTTTGAGCACCGTATATCCTGACTCGACAGAAGCATTCTGAATTGCGCAGCCGATGTCCCCCATCCGGCCTCCCGCCCTCGCCGCTTCAATTCCAGCGAGGGTGGCCCTCTCGGCTGCAGCTATCAGCTTCCCCTTTTCTTCGGAGATATCGCCGACCCCGAGGGTTACAGCGCAGTCTCCGAACCAGCCGTTAAGTCCGGCGGTTAAGTCCATCGTGAGAATGTCACCACTAACGAGCTTATAATCATTTGGTATGCCGTGAGCGGCAACATGATTTACAGAAATGCATAGGGACGAAGGAAAACCTTTATATCCTAAAAGCCCTGCCTCACCGCCGGCCGAGAATAGCATTTCCCGGCACAGCAGATCGATATCCCGGCTTTCGACTCCCGGCTTTATCTGAAGTCTCAGGCGGTCAAGAATCGAAACTGTCAGTTCACATGCTTTTTTTATTCTAAAGACTTCCGCCTTCATTTTAAGCGGTATATAACTGTACCCCATATCATTTCAAGTCCGGCCTGAGGCTGACAGCTCCGCCGAGGTAAGCATGTTTAACTTTTTGATCCGCCTTAAAATTGTTACAGGTAACAAGAACCCTGACTACCCTCGGCATAGCTCCTTCGGTATTAGGCTCCTGCGCGCAAAAAAGCGGCGTATCTGCCCAACCGTCCTCTGTTCTGAGCGCGGCGGCCGGATTTACTGATTTGATATCTCCTGTTACAGTGAAAAATATACTTACAATATCGTGAACCTTTATCAGGTTATCATCAACAATCTGGGTAATCATTTTCGTTATTCCGGCTGCGACCAGAGGTTTTTCGTCCGCCTCTACCTGTACAGCGCCTCTTACAGCTCTAACCATTTTTTCTACATCCTGAATTGTATTCTATCATATTATTTTATCGTCAACTGAGGCTCTTAAAATATCGGTAATTTTAATAAAACCGAAGTTTCAAGCCTCTGGAGACCATTATCTATAATACGGCCTGAAAGGCGGTGGATAATATGGCTGTAATAAAGAATCCTGCTGCCGATAATGTTATTCCGGCTGCGGTAAGAAAAATCCTGATACCGACACTCCGACTCGAGCCTCTCCCACTAAATATCAAAATAAAAATATAGGACAGAGCCGTTGAGATGAACATCAGCGCCGTATACTTATAAGCAGTCAGTAAACCGGAAAGTGAAGCATCAAGAAAATCCTGAAAATTCCCCTGGATATATAACAGTAATATCAATACTGAAAAGAGATAAAGAAAAACTGTTATACGCCCTGCAACCGAAACAAGGAGTTTTCCGTCCGGTTTTTTCATATTTTAATAATATCAACATATTTCTACTTGCGCCATAGCCGGGCGTTATTTAGAATATCGTTATGAATCAATCCTTAAAGAAGTTTCTTGAGCCTGGACAAGTTATTCAGCCGGTTCCGACTGATCAGGAAAGCTGCGGTATGAAACTGCCGGGTATAAAAGCATTCATTTTTGATATTTACGGAACCTTGCTTATCTCCGTCTCAGGTGATGTAGGCTCTGCTGTTCAATCAGGCTCTTCGGGGGCGTTCAGACATGCCTTAACAGCAGCCGGTCTTGAAAACTGCTCCGAAGACCTCTACGAAAAAATCAGAGATCTTTTTTTCGGTTATATAAAAGAAACACATAGCAGACTGAGAACTGAGGGCTATCCTCATCCGGAAGTTGATATAGTTAAAGTATGGACGGATATTCTCGTTAATTCTGATTTATCTTCCATTTATCCGAATATAACGGCTATACATCCGGAAATTGCCGCCGCGGCCTATGAATCCACCGTGAATCCTGTTTATCCAATGCCCGGCATGTTCGAACTGCTTTCACATCCCTTACTCCAAAATGCCGAACTCGGAATAATCTCGAATGCCCAGTTTTATACCCCCCTCATCTTCGACTACCTTACCGACGGCGGACTCGCCGGACTGGGCTTCAACCCCGAACTCTGCATTTACTCTTACACAGAGCGACGGGCTAAGCCCGATTTAATACTTTTTGAGACTCACGCCGAGAGGCTTGCTTCATGCGGAATACATCCTTCCGAGGCTGTATTCATAGGCAATGATATGCTGAACGACATAATGCCGGCAGCCATGGCGGGTTACAGGACAATTCTTTTTGCCGGCGATAAACGTTCTTTAAGGCTTAGATTAGATCATGATGCTTGCAAGGACATAAAACCCGATGTTATAGTAAATAATCTTATTGATATACCAGATTATATTCAGGAAGGCTAAAATGAAAAAACGTTCCAGAGTTAAAACACGAATCAAAGGCATCTTTATTTTATTAGTAATTCTATCAGCCCTCGGAGCAGTCTTCTATTTTGGTTATTACCAGTTCCAGCTTCCGGTGGACACATATGGGGTTATCTTTACAAGGCTAGAGAAATGGGATCCCGTCGTTGTACAAGCCGGAACAAACCGATTTGAATGGGAAGGTCTTCTCCCTACGAATTTGATTATGGAAGAATTCAGTATTAGCCCCCGGAGAATCGAGCTTTCAATTACCGGAGAACTGCCGTCGGCGAAAGCCTACAGCAGCTATCTCGAAGGCAGTCCCGATTTTTCCTACAATTATCGTATTTTACTAACTTATTCGTTAAAACCGGACTTTCTTCCAAGCCTGGTCTCGGAAGAATTCCTGCGGGCAGAAACCATTGAGAGCTGGTATGAAGAATTCGAGAGCACTCTGGTTATCGACGGAATAAGCTTTATAAATAAAAAGTCTACGGATGATTCCTATATGTCAAAAATTTCCTATAACTTCAGACTCATGGAAAAAGACCTCCTCGAGGAGTTCTCGACGCAGTATGAGGCCGTTGAATTTATAAATTTCGTTCCAATAAAGGTAGAGATTCCAGATTTAGATCTTTATCGTGAAGGAAAACGCCAATATTTCTCGATGGCCAGATTCAATGAAAAAATAAACATGGCGGCTCTCGAGAAAACTGCGAACCGACTTGTTGAGGAATCGGCCAAGCTGGAAATACTCAATAAATACGGTGAAATTTTCTCAAGATACCCTGAGCTTATCAGTTATTACGGAATCTACCGAAAAGACGGCGAAGGCCTCATCCCGGCAATAGAGCTGCCGAACATTACCAAGTGAAACACCCATCTTGATCTGAAACGGGGCTTGTAAAAAGCCTCGAAGTTTAACTGATTTTATAAAAAAAGTTTGATAGCCGCCTCAATTGGATTCCAGTTTATTAATCTTGGAGATAAGGTTTCTTATCTCCCTGATATGCTTCGCCCTCGTCTTCAGCAGGCTTACAAGGGTAGTCGATTTCCCCTTAAACAGATAATGCTTGTTAAGCTGAACTTTAACAACATTGGATGTGCTTCCGACAAGCTCATCAAAAATCCGTTCGAGTCCAGCCAGGGCTTCTTCTCCCCACTCTATCAGCGATTGAACTTCCTTGTTTTTATGCTTTACAAGCGATCTGAACATCCTCTGCTGAGAAGGTTCGGCGGCGAGTGTCATCCGGAGCTTATGGAACAGCTTCCCGTCTTCCCCATCCGGAGAAAGCGAATTATCGGAGCTGTTAATCTTGTCTTCCAATTCCTGAAGCGCGATGGAATGATTAAGAAGTCTGTCGCGGGTTATTCTATTCTGTGACAGAACCCCCTTCTCGAGAATAGAGATAAGATCCTGTAAATGACTCTGATAGAAACATTTAATATAGTTGTAGAGCACATTAAGCGATTTTATGTGTGAAAAATACGGAAGCCCCATCTTCTGATAATCAATGCTCGCATATTTCCGGTAATTTCGAAACTCGGCAAACGGTTGATCCTTAAAAATCCTGCCAATCTCTCGCTCAATATACTCAGCCTGTATTTCAGAATATCTTAGATCCACCTGATTCTTCATCTCTGCGTGAAGAATTCCGGCATATACATCTTTGAAACTCTTTTTTTCTGACGAAATTTTTATCTGAAGGAAGGGGTCCTTCCGAAAAAAACGCAGCAGTTCAAGTATTGGAACATTCCTGTTATATTCCTTAACCTTGACAATAAGCTTGTTAAGGACATTCTGATCACTCTTGGGTACCGCGTTCTCATCGCCTAAACTCCTGATGAACTCAATCAGATATTTATTTATAACGGCATCGTCGTCAAGCATAGCGCCCGACATAAAAGCCTTGTAGAGCATTTTCAGATCATCAAGGCACAGCATTACCGAAGCATTCTTAAAGAAATGCTTTCCCTGGTCGTCACTGCGGATCGGGGTAAAGCTGAATTTTTTGAAAAAAGCAATATAAGGAAAAAGAATTATATCTTTAAGATCATACAGCGGTTCTATACTGTTCTCAATCTCGTCATACAGCGCAACCGGAATATCATCACAGTATTCCTTAATTTTTCTATCAACTTCTTCAACAAGGAAATCTTTTCTTCCTGACTCCGCATAGAGATCTACTAGTTCCTTAAGACTTATAAAATCATCGAGGATTATCTTCGTTTCTTTATACATCGAACTGACGATGTACTGACAGCAAGATTCATACACTCCGGGCTCAAGCCATAATTTCCGGTACAGCTCATGGAACTCAAAGGTATAAGCAAATAATTCAAACACCATCTCTCCGAAAAGCGGAGTCAGATTCCGGCTTTCGAAACCGGTCAGCCCCGGCTGTTTGCGGGAAATAGTTTTCTTAAGCTTTTTCATCATGCTTTCAACTACTATTTCCTCAAGTTTCTTTCCAGATAATTTACTTATTATGAGCATTATCAGCTTCCTGAACCAGCCGAGATGTTTAAGTTCGTTCTCTATGTGAATTTCCCGCTCTTTCTTGCTCCGGCCTTCGTCCTGAACTTCTTTCTCCTGTGGATTTATGTTCATATTGCGGTTTATTCTTTCGAGCAGGGTTACTCTTTCCTTTTCAGACAATGATATTGATAATTCTTCAAGCACATCTTTCTTAAGCATATTACTCCTCAACATCAATTAGTAATTTAGTATCACCAATACAGCGCCTTTTTTAATCCTGATATTCAGCCTTTCGCTCAGCGCAGTATTACTGATACTGAAAAAAGTTTCATTAATTACGGAATTATTTAATTCCCATTTTAAACCACTAGTACTCAATTCAGCCTCATCTCTTCCGCAGGCAAAGATTGAAATGGTCTGCCCTGGTGAGCATGAAATTTCCCTATCATGATCTATATACAGGACGAGTTCTCTGGATGTATACCATTCGGAAGGCCTCGGACTCCGGCTGAAAAGAGTAATTATCGCCATCAGATGATCGATTCGCCCCCCGCCGCCTCCAATTAATACTATATCACGATATTTACGCTCGTTCAAATATTTCAGTGCTAATTCCGTATCAGTAAAGTCTTTATCTATCGGAAATATAAGCTTTCTGTCGTCAGAAATCTGCTTTAAACCGTCGTGATCCTCGAGAGAATCCATGTCTCCGATAAATATATCAGGTTCGATTCCTAGTCTCTTCGCAAGATCCCATCCTGAGTCGGCGGCAATGCTAAAGACGGCGCCGTGGATAACTTTATCAACATTATCCGGGGATGGTCCCTTACCGCCCGTAAATATAAGTGCTGTTCTGGTATTCATTAAAACAATATCCGCTTTTTCGATGATTTTTTCAAGCTAATCAAATTCAGGAATCGGTTATTCCTGAATTTGATTCCGGAGTATTTTTGGCGGAATTAATCATACTTCTAATAAAATCACTCTACTGCCAAAAAACTCCACCTAGGGTTTTGGTAGTTTTACAAAAATCCCTGATTTTTATAAAACTCTTCATTTTCAGGAATCGGTTATTCCTGAATTTGATTCCGGAGTATTTTTGGCGGAAATAATCATACTTCTAATAAAATCACTCTACTGCCAAAAAACTCCACCTAGGGTTTTGGTAGTTTTACAAAAATCCCTGATTTTTATAAAACTCTTCATTTTCAGGAATCGGTTATTCCTGAATTTGATTCCGGAGTATTTTTGGCGGAATTAATCATGCTTCTAAAAAAATCGCTCCACTGCCAAAAAACTCCACCTAGGGGTTTGGTAGTTTTTCAAAAATCCCTGATTTTTATAAAACTCTTCATTTTCAGGAATCGGTTATTCCTGAATTTGATTCCGGAGTATTTTTGGCGGAATTAATCATGCTTCTAAAAAAATCACTCCACTGCCAAAAAACTCCACCTAGGGGGTTGGTAGTTTTTCAAAAATCCCTGATTTTTGAAAGAGCCTCAATATAATAGCAAATTTCTCTAAAGGACGGAGTTTATATTCCGAAATTAACTACAGGGACAAGGATGTCCCGTGTACTAATCAAGGAGGATTAGATGATTATCAATCACAATCTTAGTGCAATGTTTGCACAGCGAAGTCTCAAATTCAATTCATTGTCAATGGACAACAGCTCGAGTAAGCTGTCATCGGGAATGCGTATCAACAAAGCCGGTGACGATGCATCAGGGCTGGCAGTGTCTGAAAAGATGCGTTCCCAGATCAGAGGACTTGCGAGAGCTGAAAAAAATGCTGAAGACGGGATTTCCTTTATTCAGACTGCAGAAGGCTACCTTGGAGAAACAACATCAATTCTTCAGAGATTGCGTGAGCTTTCAGTACAATCTGCGAATGGTATTTACTCAAGTGAAGACCGAATGCAGATTCAGGTCGAAGTGTCACAGCTTATCGACGAAGTAAACCGTATTGCGTCACATGCGCAGTTTAACGGCATGAACATGCTTACCGGCAGATTCGCGAAAGAAACAGGCGAAAATGTTGTTGCCGCAAGCATGTGGCTCCATATAGGCGCCAATGTTGATCAACGGGAACGTATTTTCATCGGAACAATGAATGCTCAGGGCCTCGGTCTTCAGGCCGCAAATGGACAATCACACGCGGCTACATTTATTTCTATTTCAACTCCCAATAAAGCTAACCTTTCACTGGCAATGATTGATTCTGCCATGCAGAAAGTTAACAAACAGCGTGCAGACCTCGGTGCCTATCAGAACAGGCTCGAGTACGCAACACAGGGACTGGCTCTCGGCGCAGAAAACCTTCAGGCGGCTGAATCCAGAATCAGGGACACTGACATGGCAGCTGAGATGGTCAAGTATACCAAAGATCAGATTCTCATTCAGGCATCGACAGCAATGCTGGCGCAGGCTAATCAGAAAGGCCAGTCAGTACTTCAGCTTTTGCAGTAAAATAAGAGCATTCCAGTTCCAGTCCATGACAGCATCTGATACCACCCGCCGCCCCTTAGGGGCGGTTTTTTTATGAGGGATACCATCAGAGCTGTGATTCTCCATCACCCATACCCGCCCCGACAAAGGATCTCTAAACTTGTATACTTGCTCCTGCTTCGGATCCTCCCGGCTAGTAAGTAATAATAGGCTAAGCATAGTTCATTCGTTTCACTGATATCCCGAATAACGGCATTATATCGACTTAATTATTATCAATTTATTGCTTTCTCAAATTTCATTACCTATAATTTAATATCATTTTAGTAAATTTTGTGGAGGCCTTATATGTTAAAAAATGTCAAAATCGGAGTTAAATTGATTCTTACGGGGGTAATAGTACTACTGCTTCCCCTGACTGCTATTGGACTTATTTCCATTCAAAAGGCATCGGTAGGGCTCAAAGCACTTGAAGAAGAACAGCTCGTGTCCAGGACATCGGAGCTGTCATTATCAATTTACAATGTGCTAATAACTGAAAAGAAGATTGCCGTAGATATAGCCGAACGGGAGGAAACAAAGACCGCTCTTGAGTACAGCGGAACTGTTGAGGACTCGGCAGCCAAACAGGCAAGGCTGAGCGCTATCCTTCAAAAATTCTCCATGACCAAAGGTCTGGGTGAAGATTACTCGGGCATAAATGTTATGGATGAAAATGGTATTGTAATAGCGTCGGCAAATGAGAGCAGTATAGGGCTCGATTTATCAACGCGTCCGTATTTCACCAAGGCCATGAAAGGTGAAGTCAATATAGGAGAACCCGCAATCAGCAAGGCTACGGGTCTGCCCTTCTTCGCCATTGCCGCCCCGGTTTATAACCGTAGCGGAAAGGTGACGGGCGCAGTCGGGGTGGTAGTAGATCTATATTTCATCTGGCATATAATCAAAGATTCCAAGATTGGCAAGACAGGTTACACCTTTGTGACGAAGGCAGACGGATTGTTAATCTCTCACCCTGATACTTCCATCATATTCGAAACGAATATGAGTGATTTAAATGGAATGGAAGAAATAGCTCGAAGGTTTAAGAACGGAGAAAGCGGGTTTCAAAACTATATTTATAATAGTATTCCGAAAACAGCGGGTTTCGCCTCGGTTCCCGAGACTGGATGGGGAGTCTTCCTGACAGTAACCGATGCTGAATACATGGCTCCGGTTTATGAGGTTCGTAACGCGGTGTTTATAGTTGCCGCAGCCGGTTTCATAATAGCGCTGATTCTTTTCATTCTCTTCGCCCGAACCTTGACAACCCCTATCAAAAAAGGCGTTCAGTTCGCAAAGGAGATAAGCGAAGGAAAACTTTATACTGAAATAGATATAGACCAAAAGGATGAGATTGGAGTGCTTGCTGATGCGTTAAAAAGCATGAAAGAGAAACTACGTGAAGTTGTATCAAATGTCTACGGTTCTTCGATTCAGGTAACAGAAGGCAGCAGCCAGCTTTCCCAGAGCGCGGAACAGCTGTCGCAGGGAGCAACAGAGCAGGCGGCTAATGCGGAAGAGGTTTCTTCTTCGGTAGAAGAAATGGGTGCCAATATTCAGCAGAATACAGACAATGCGTCACAGACGGAAAAGATATCGACACAGGCCGCTATCGATGCCGAAAAAGGCGGCGAGGCTGTTCTCGAGGCCGTTAAGGCAATGAATGAAATTGCTCAAAAAATAAATATTGTCGGAGATATAGCCAGGCAGACCAATATGCTCTCCCTGAACGCGGCTATAGAAGCTGCCCGTGCCGGCGAACATGGCAAGGGTTTTGCCGTTGTTGCCGCTGAGGTAGGAAAGCTTGCCGCTGTCAGCCAGCAGGCAGCGGCAGAAATTCTGGAGCTTGCGACTGAAAGTGTTAATAAGGCCAACAACGCCGGTGAGAGAATTAAAGCAATAGTTCCGGATATCAGAAGAACCGCAGATCTTGTTTCGGAAATAAGCGCATCGAGTAATGAGCAGAACACTGGCGCAGAACAGATCAACCAGGCTATGATTCAGTTAGACCAGGTGATTCAGCAAAATGCAGCATCTGCCGAAGAGGCTTCTTCAATGTCTGAAGAACTGACCGGTCAGGCTGAGCAGCTGCGGGAGATGATCAGTTTTTTCAAGATGGATGCCTCCGGAAATGAAAAAAATAATACCTATGCCGCTAAAACAAAAAGCATTTCCACCTACAGCCGAAAACAAGACACGAAGACAGGAAACAAACCTGATAGTAGAAAAGCTTCAACTCAATTGGAATTGCCAGCCGCAAGCGGTAAAAAAAACGACAGGATTAAAGATGAACTGGATTCAGACTTTATCGAGTTCTGAGCATATAAAATAGTAATTGCGCGGGCTTCATTTAGCTCGCGCTCAACCCCCTCCTGCTATAGCACCCAAGAATCTCCCTTCCCCCTTTTTATTAGGAGGGGGGGAATAATACCTCCGTTTTTTTTGAGCGGACTTAATTTTCAAGTCAAGTTGAGTAAAAGGCATCTTTTTGTTATTATACGCCGATGCGCTACAAGGTTGATAAATCACTAATAAAATTCTCTCAGCAGTTTAATGATGCTGGATATGCCTGTTACCTGGTCGGAGGGGCCGTTAGAAACCTATATGCCGGTCTTCCGGTGTCTGACTATGACTTTGCCACCGACGCAAGGCCTGACGACGTCCAGAGGCTTTTCAAGAGAGTTATTCCTACAGGTATCAAACACGGAACGGTCACGGTTTTATATGCCGGCCACAACCTAGAGGTCACGACCTTCAGAGAAGACGGAGAATACACCGACTCACGAAGACCCGATAATGTACAGTTCACCCCATCAATTTTTGAGGATCTAAAACGGCGTGATTTTACTATAAATTCAATGGCCTATGACCTCGTAACCGGAGTACTTCTGGATCCTCATGAGGGTAAGGCTGATCTCGAAAGAAAGCTTATACGGGCCATAGGAGTGCCGTCAGAGCGGTTTCAGGAGGACGCGCTCCGCATTATGCGGGCATGCCGTTTTGCCGCCCAGCTTGATTTTATAATTGACGATGATACCCTCGCGGGCATGACCGAGAAGGCGGAAAATCTCAGGGCTGTCTCGGCGGAACGCATTCGCGATGAGCTCGAAAAGATTCTTAAAGCCGAAAAACCTTCTACGGCGTTCAGGGTAATGGAGAAAACAGGAATCCTAAAGGTCATTCTTCCAGAACTCGCTTCCTGCCGCGGTGTTGACCAGAAAGGTTACCACGATTTCGATGTTCTCGATCACATGCTTTACTCCTGTGACGGAGCGCCGCCAGAGAATGCCGAGGTCAGACTTGCGGCTCTCCTTCACGATATCGGAAAACCTTCGGTTATAAATTGGGACGAGCTGGGTATTCCAACCTTTCACTCTCACGAGCTCTTGTCCGTGTCAATTAGCCGGGACATCATTCAGCGGTTCAAATTCCCGAAAGCCTTTGAAAAACATGTTTTACTGCTAATTGAACAGCATATGTTTCATTATCAGAATGAATGGACAGACTCAGCCGTCCGCCGCTTTATTGCGCGGGTCGGAGTTGAGAATATAAAGAATCTTTTCGTGCTTCGTAGAGCCGATCAATTCGGCATGAGAGGTTCAAAAATTTTACCCTTAAATCTAATTGAGTTTCAGAAACGGATAGAAGCAATACTCGAAGCCGAGAATGCTTTCAGAATCAGTGATCTTAAAATTAACGGTAATACGCTCCAGAAGGACGGCGGCATTCCCAGAGGACCTGCTCTCGGAAAAGTTCTCGAGTTTCTTCTCGAATCAGTTCTCGAAGATCCTGAGCTTAATAATGAAGAGAAACTGCTTGAAATAGGTATTAAATTTTATTCTGAAAGACTTAAACAAAATGACAGGTCTACTCAATAAAAGTGTCGATTTCTTCGGCGAGTTCCCTATAAGCTATTCCGGCAGCCTGCTGTTCCGCCTCTTTTTTATTCTTTCCCTTACCAGGGCCGTATGATTCATTTTTAACCTTAACCTCAATCCAGAACGTTCTGTCATGATCGGGTCCGGTTTTCTTGACGAGGTTGTACCTTGGATAACTCTTATACTGTTTCTGAACATATTCCTGTAGAAGAGTCTTGTAATCTTTTCGATGTTTGTTTTCCATGACCTTGTTGATTTCGGGGATTAAATATTTGAGTATGAAATTCTGAACATTCTTGAAACCTGAATCCAGATAATACGCTCCGATGATGGCTTCCATACAATCGGCAAGTATCGCCTTCTTTGTTCGACCTCCAGAATATTCCTCACCCTTTCCTATCAGAATATAGTTATCAACCTTGATGGATTTAGCTATTCCGGCGAGACTGTCTTCGCTGACTACGAAAGATTTTATCCTGGCGAGATCACCCTCAGGCTGCCCAGACATTATTCTGAAAAGATAATCGCTAACGACTACCCCAAGAACGCTATCACCAAGAAATTCAAGTTTTTCATTATTATCAATGTCGCTGGATGTTTCATTTGAAAATGATCGGTGAGAAAAAGCAAGGTTCAGGAAATCAGTCTTCCTGAACCTTATCCCGGCATGTTTCTCAAAAATCTGCAACTCTTTTTTTCTTTCTGCATCAGCCGAAGGCGTCTTGAGCGCAGGAACTTTTGGTAACAAAACCACAATATTCGAATCTACTGTACTGATTTGATAAAATTAACTGCATCACCAACGGTTTCAAACTCATTGGCTTTTTCATCGGGAATGGTAATTCCCATTTCTTCTTCGATCGCATAAACAAGTTCGTAAGTATCAAGACTGTCTGCTCCGAGATCCTGCCTGAATGATGCTTCCATTGTGACCTTGTCTTCTTCAACCTCTAGCTTTTCAGCTATAAGCTTCTTTATTTTTTCAAAAAGCTCGTCCATTTTTCGCTCCTTACTTTACTAGCGTCTTACGCCATTTCTTCAAGCTCGATAATCTGTTTTCCGCGATAGAAACCGCATTTGGGACATACCCGGTGGGGGATGATCAAATTGCTGCAACTTCCGCATTCAATTAAATTACCAGCAGTTAGCTTGTTATTAATCGACCTTCTTCTCCGGCTTCTTGCTTTTGAAGTTTTATATTTAGGTACTGCCATTTATCTGCCTCTCAATCTACTAATAGTTAACAGACATTACAGTATAGATTTATGATTGTCAAGCACCTCACCTGGAAACCGATGGCGCTGATACATAAAAATACGCAGTTTACAATATCACCGGATTATGCTCCGGGATATTTAAATTTCTTCTTTAATGCCTCTTCAACACAGGGCGGAACCAGTCCCTTAACCCTGCCGTGCATCCTTGCAAGCTCATTTACACTCGATGACCGAATAACAAAATACTTCGGATCAGTAGGCATGAACATAATCTCAATTTCCGGATAGAGGCTCTTGTTCATCATAGCCAGTTCGAACTCATATCCAAAATCCGTAAGGGCTCTGACCCCCCTGAGCATAACCTTTGCGCCTACTTTTTGTGCATAATCCACTATGAGACTATCAGTAACAGCAACCTTGACATTATCAATATCCGCAGTAATTTCCTCAAGAAATTCCTTTCGCTCTTCAGCGGAAAAAAGATTTGTCTTCTCACCATTATCGCCAATAACCACCTCTACCTCATCAAAAACTCTTGAAGCTCTCTCTATAACGTTAAGGTGACCGTTAGTTGGAGGATCGAATGATCCCGGAAATATAACTTTCATTGGGGAAGTTTACAGCCAGATGACCTTAAAAGCAAGAATAAGTATTTCATTTCTTAAAATTATTTTTGACAAACTTCGTCTAAAGCTATAGACTTCTCTTATGAAAATGAAGCTAATTGCGGTACTTATAGTACTGTTATCCGTTTTTTCACTGTCAATGTGCGTCACGGTAGATCCTGAGCCGGAACCAGCAGCCCTGAAATCAGTTGCCGAACCCGAAGTATCCGTAGAGATCGAATCCGAGCCTGCGGTGGAAGCAATCGTCGAAGAAGAGTTTATACCGAGCAAAGAACTCTATACTGAGACTTTTAGTAATATCAAGTTTATTATAGCGAATCTGAACGGAGTAATCTCCTCTAAAGATTACGAGACTTGGCTTGAGTATCTCACCGATGACTATATTGAATATTATAGTAACCCTGACAGGCTCAGTGAGTATACTGAACAGTATAAACAGCGCGGATATAAGTATAGTATTGAGAATCTAAGAGATTATTTCCTGTATCTTGTCGTGATATCAAGGGCAAACGCAGTTGTTGATGAGATTGTTTTCATCGACAAATTCCATATCAAGGCCTTGACTGAGATTAAAGGAAAACTATCTGTACTTTACTATCTTGAAAAAATTGAAAACAGCTGGAAAATTGGTATAAAACCAGAAAATTAGTATATACTTAATGTTATAAGGTACCGAACCTTTTAATAACGGGGAGTGAAAATGAAAAAGATTTTAATTACTGCGGTTATACTGTCATTTATAGCAGTTACACCTGCCTTGATTTTTTCTCAGGAAGATGAGGAATTAACCGTTGAGGAATTTTACCTTCAAAATATTGAGATGATTATCATTAAAGAACAAGCATCGACTCTTGATCGTGACTCGAAACTGATGGCCCTTAAGAATATCGAAAAGATGTTAGACGAAGGCAGTGTATCAAATGGAGATCCGGAAGTTCACTATATTCTTGATTATCTTGCACAGGAAGGTGTCGGGCGCGAAATCAACCAGTCCGGCCGGATGATAAACAACATGCCCATTGTAAGAAAAGAAGCATGCACCCTTCTTGGAGAACTTGGCGGTGAAGACGCCAAGAACACTCTCGTTGATATCGCACTTAAAGATGTAGAACCAATGGTTTTGTCTGAAGCAATCTACGCCCTAGGCAAGCTCGGATTAAATGAAAACAATCAGATTTCACAGACAATAGCGAGCATTGTGCTGTCACAGAATACCCTTGGTCCTGATGACAATCTGGCTTATTCAGCTCTTCTGTCCCTCGAAAAACTGGCGGATGCAAACAATGGTCTTAATGACCCGCTTGCTTTCCAGGCTATTGTAGCGATTGCTTCGGGAAACTACATTAGACCCGTTAAAATGAAGGCGAATGAACTCCTCAATAAACTCCGAAAATATTAAATTATTTTTATCGATTAAAAAAAGGCTGCCCTTTCAGGCAGCCTTTTTTTAGTGGTTTCTGCCCTAAGGCAAGCTTATTTTTTAATTCTGCTGCTGATCTTTCTTCTCCAGTCGAACTTCTTTTCTTCTTTCTCGAACTGGATTCGTTTTCTGACAAAAAACTTTGAGCCGCCGTTTCTGGTTTTGATAACCCCAAAACTGCCTCTGCCGAGATAACAGATTTTTTCATCTTTCTCAAGCTGCTCCCGCTCTTCAAGCTGTTTAATAATACAGTCAAAATGCGCGGGTGCTTCATTCTCTTCCGCCGCTATAGCGGTATTGATGTCCTTAACGGAATTTCCGCAGATAGGACAGATAGGAAAATCTTTCTTCTGATACCTTCTGTTGTTCCTGCTGCGTCTGTTTCGTCTGCTTCCATCACTGTTTGCAGACTGCTCATTACTGTTTTCCCGGTTTTCTTCATTACTCATTAAGTTTCCCTCTGATTGATCAGCTCCTTGGTCAAAGTATGCGCGATCCTGTTTATCGCAACATCCAGATAAGCAGGATCATTAATTTTGTCCTTCAGCTCTTTAAGCTTCTTCGGGTCTGTCTGTTTAGCTATTCTAATCATAAATTCCTGTCTCCGTAAAGGCATTCCTTATATGTTCCAGTCCTGACATGCACCCTTTATGAAAAACCACATCATATCTTACCGATTTTTCCTGATACCACTCATTGTCGGCAAGATAGTATTTAGAACAGGAGATAATGCGTTCGCGTTTCCTCCTGGTAATACCGTATTCTATCGAGTCAAACTCAAGCGTATCCCATCGTTTAACCTCGACAAAAACTATTTCATCATCATCAAGAGCTATTATATCTATTTCAGCCCTTGGCGTCCTATAATTCCGCTGCAGGATTTCCCATCCTATCCCGGAAAGATATTCGCAGACAAGGTCTTCACCATCCCTGCCCTTATTCACCCTCGTACAAGTTCCTTAGGATCCACAGCCCTGGTAATAAATAAATTCTTTTCATGAAAAAGATCGATGAATTCTTTATCTTTCTTCGGTTTCCGCCCGCGTTCTTCCACAAGAATCTGTATTCCGGGCCGGAGCGGCACTGCGGCTCTTATCTGTACAATTCTACCGATGGCCCCATTATTCAATATTACAATACTTCCCCGCGGATAAATACCGATATTCTGAATAAATATCTTCAGAATAGCAGGATCAAATCTCCTTGAATTATCATTAAGAATCTGTCTTATAGCCGTATACCCTAAGAGCGAGTCTCTATCCGGCCTGTCTTTACTCATGGCGACAAAGGCATCGGTTACCGAAAGGATTCTGGCCCCGAGGGATATCTTGTTTTCCGCTAGACCTCGGGGATATCCCTTTCCGTCCCACCGCTCATGGTGCCCCATGGCAATTCGTCCTACTTCCTCAGAAAGACCAAGGTCCTTTATGGCAAGCCTGTAGGCATAGACAGTATGGGGTTTGATTTTTTCAAGTTCCGCTGGAGTAAGCTTTCCTTTTTTACGCACTATATCCTGAGGTATTTTTGTCATTCCAATATCATGAATTAATGCGGCCCTTGCTATATTCATCAGCCTGTGCGGCGGTATCTTGATTTTTAATCCGAGAACTGTCGAGAGAATCAAACAGTTTACCGCCGGCTGGGATAGAACATCTGTTCCCATTTTCTTCATCGTTGTTAATATGAGTGAATCATCGGCGTTACTGAGTATGTGAGGATAGAAATCATTCATAAGATCCTCAACATCCGAATTATTCAGGCTAATCCCTTTTCGGCAGTCACTGAAAAATCCGTCCATTCCAGATACAGCTTTCTCATAATGCTTAGCCAGCAAATCAGAAACACCTATTCCAATCAGGCTTCCTCCGCCGGAAGATGCAGATTCACTTACAGGTTCACCTTCAGTGCTTACTTTATCAACACCCCATTTAATGAGTCTTTCAATATCTTTCTGGCGTATTTCCACGCCCTCTGGTACAAGGAGATTTTCTCCGTCGACATAGACGGGTTTATCATATTTTATACCTGCTTTCAATTCTTCAACCGGTATTATTTTCATTTTTCTTCCTGCAGGGAATAAACAAAAGACAGGATTCCGGCAGTTATCTCGTAGAGTTCCTCGGTAATTAAGTCACCCTGCTCAAACTCATACAACCGCTCAACAAGCTCATCCTCTCTGATTATTTCTACATTATTCTCCTCTGCGATTTTCTTTATCCTCTGAGCAAGATTTCTCTTCCCCTTGCACACAATAAATGGCGCAGGCAGTGATTTCAAATATTTGAGAACAACAACCTTGTCAACTTTTCCGTCTTTATTGACTTCCGAGCTCATACAATTTCCTCAATACAGAAATTAGTTTCACCACTTAGTGAAAAGCCGTCAAAACTTCCGTCTTGAAAGCAGTTTTCACTTATATTATCGTCAATTTCGACTCTCATGTTACCAAGAATTTCGGTTAGTCCGTTTTTAATTCTGCTTATCTCTTTGCGGCTCAAACTGCCTTCCGACAGAATATACAGCTTTCGTGTTTCCGAGTCAAACCGATCAATTACAAAAAAAAGTCTATTGCCTTCAACTTGAACAGCGATTACCGCTTTTTCAGTTTTATTATGCGGTCTACGTTTCTTTAGCCTGATGCTGCCCTCAAGCTGCCGGCTGTCATATTTGAATTTGAATGGCACAATAATCCAAATATCATTACTGTCCTGAAGATGATTAAAAAGCAGCTTCTTCTTCTCATCCTCACTGTCAGATTGACCGTCTCCGCTTATGAAATTTATCATATCCTCAGGATAGAGACCCTTCTTTAACAGCTCTACAGCGGCTCCTGCTTCTTCAGCACCGAGTTTTTTCCGGTTCCGCAGGAATCTCTGAATGATTTTCAAAATGTCGCCTTTCAGGACCAGTCCGGCTCTTGCGGCTGTTCGAAAGAAATTGAGCACGACAGCATCCTGGGGAAGATTGAGTTCATTAACAATTGTCTTAAATGGATTTGCGGCACCGGTTTGTTTCAAGATGAGAGCTTCTCCCTTCCAGACGGCCTTAACCCTGAGTGTTTGCCCCGCGATGAGATTACTGCTGCTTTTTACTAAAACAATCCTGCCTTGAATGGATGCTTTAATGCGGCCCTTACTGTTTTCAATAATTTTAATTGATAAAATATCTCCGGACTGAACTTTTCCCAGTCCGGATTTTACAATGAGATTTTTATTAACACCTAAAGAGGCTATTCTCAAAGCTTATTTTTCTTTTCTCCTGATAAGCTCTTTAACCTTTGCTGATTTACCCACACGGTCTCTGATATAGTAAAGTTTTGCACGTCTTACACGTCCTCTTCTTACTACTTCGATTCGTTCAATCTTGGGTGAGTTTAAAGGAAAAATCCTCTCGACACCCACACCGTAGGATATTTTTCTTACAGTAACAGTTTTTCTTGAACTGGTATTATTCAATGCTAGTACAAGGCCTTCATACACCTGAACTCTCTCAGTCTGTCCCTCGACGATCTTGTAATGTACCTTTACTGTATCACCAATATTAAAATCGGCTATTTCTTCCTTCATCTGTTCTGCTTCGATTGCTTTAACAAAGTCCATCGCTGTCCCCCCTAGTCTCCCGACTTTTCAATTTCACCTATAATCTCTATTTCTTTTTCTGAGATTTCGGCTTTGGCCAATAACTCAGGTCTATTTTTTTTAGTCTTTTCCAGACTTTTTCCACGTCTCCATTTCTGAATGTTTGCGTGGTGACCCGACAACAATATCTCCGGAACTTTCATTCCTCGAAATGTTTCAGGCCGCGTATAATGCGGATACTCAAGAAGTCCCGTCGAAAAGCTTTCCTCTTCGAGAGACTCACTGTTTATAACTCCGTCAAGAAGACGATAAACAGCATCAATAACTACAAGAGAGGCTGTCTCGCCCGAAGAGAGCACATAATCACCTATCGAAATCTCGCTATCAATATAAGCATCAATTACCCTCTGATCAACCCCTTCATAGCGGCCGCAGAGGATAACAATTTCTTTTTCAGACGCAAGTTCTTCGGCTATAGCCTGATTAAACAGCCTGCCCGAAGGCGTCATATAAATCGTTTTTTTGTCTGCCGCTCCGACTGCATCAAGGGTAAGGGCAACCGGTTCCGGTTTCATTACCATGCCCGCGCCGCCTCCGTAAGGAGCGTCATCACAGGTCTTATGCTTGTCGAAAGCATAATCCCGGATATTCACGAGTTCATACTCGACAGTTCCCTTCTCGACAGCCTTCGCCATTATTGAGCTATCAAAAAAACCCTGAAGTATTTCAGGAAAGAGACTGAGAACTGTGAACTTCATTGCAGAAGCCATTCCTCAATAAGCTCAATAATCCCGGCCTTAATATCAACATTGCCGATATACATATCCTTAAACGGAATCAGTCTTATTCCGTCATCAGTTTCAACTTCAAGTATGTCCGCCACAGCATTTTCACAGACAGACTTAACCGTGCCTACCGTCCGACCGTCCAGGGTGACCATTTTACAACCGCAAAGATCGACATTGTAAAACTCACCATTTTTAAGAGTGGAAGCATTAACCCGTTCTGTTATAATTTCCGAGCCGGACAACTTCCTGGCGTCTTCAGGACTGTCTATTCCTGTTACTTTCATCGTAAGGTTCGTACCGCTCATCTTAATGTCTTCAACCGAATAAAAGCGGCTCTGCTCTTTAAGCCTGAACTCTAAATCGCGTCCTATCATTTTCCTGAAGTGCTGCTCCTCTCCGGAAAAACTAAGAACCTTAAAATATCCTCGTACACCAACCGATGTACGAACCTTTCCTATCGTTATCTTTGCCATTAATCAAGGATTTCCAGGACAATCCTTTTTCCGGTCTTTGTCGCCGATGCGCTTAGGATTGTCCTGACAGCCTTGGCTATTCTGCCGTGCTTACCAATAACCTTCCCGATATCATCCTGCGCAACTTTTAATTCTAGAATGGTAGACTTCTCACCCTCAATCATATTAACTACAACTTCAGACGGTTCATCTACCAGAGATTTTGCTATATATTCAACAAGGTCTTTCTCCACCTTATTCTCCTTGGCCTGAGCTGGTTATTTAATAAAGATATTGCTTTTATTAAACAATTTCTTAACAGTATCAGTAGGTCTGGCGCCTTTCTCGAGCCATTCTTTTATTCTGTCTTCTTTAAGATTCAGCTGCTTTTCCTCTATCTCGATTGGATGGTAAAAGCCGACCTCTTCAATTGCTCTTCCGTCTCTGGCAGTTCTTGAATCCATTACAACAATTCTGTAGTAAGGTCTTTTTTTTGTACCGAATCTTTTCAGTCTGATCTTCGTGCTCACGCGAGCCTCCTGTATGATTTATCATGCACCCCCAAACTGATTCATCAGTTTGGCCTGGTATTTCTTGTTTTTCGTCACCTTCTTCATCATAAGCCGCATCTTGTCGAACTTTTTCAGAAGACGATTGACCTCATATACGTTAGTACCGCTGCCTTTTGCGATACGCTTCCGTCTGGAAGGCCCTATTATACGATGATTTCGCCTTTCCTGTATAGTCATCGAGAAGATTATTGCTTCCTCCCGAGTCATCTCTTTTTCATCTATATCATCTTCACTTATCTGACCTGCCGCACCCGGCACCATATCAATGAGAGACTTGATACTTCCCATTTTCTTTATCCGCTGAAACTGCTCAAGATAGTCTTCAAGGGTAAAGGTGGCCTTCGCCATCTTCTCTTCAAGCTTCTTTGCATCGCTGGCCTCAATGGTCTCCTGGGCTTTTTCGACTAGACTGACAACATCTCCCATTCCGAGGATTCTGCTTGCCATTCTGTCTGGATAAAACTGCTCGAGATCTTCGAGCTTTTCACCCGTTCCAATAAACTTGATAGGCTTACCGGTAATTGTTTTCAGCGAAAGCGCAGCGCCGCCCCTTGCGTCCGAGTCAAACTTACTCAGAATGACACCGCTGATTCCAATGGCCTCGTCAAATTCTTTTGCAATCTCGACAGCATGCTGTCCGGTCATAGCATCGGCTACAAGCAGCGTTTCGTCAGGCTTTGCCAGTGCCACAACAGCCTTTAGTTCCTTCATCAGCTCGGTATCTACATGCATACGTCCGGCTGTATCAAGAATAACTGTATTAAACTGCTCTTTTTTAGCTTTCTTAAGTGCATTCTTAACTACTTTAAGAGGATCTTTTGTATCCTCGCTATATACTTCGACTCCGATCTGCTCACCGAGAATATGGAGCTGTTTAACCGCGGCCGGTCTCACAAGGTCGGCTGCTACCAGAAGCGGTCTGCGTCCGTCCTTTTTAAGCTTTTTAGCAAGCTTGGCGGCAGTAGTCGTCTTACCTGAGCCCTGAAGACCCATTATCAGAATAACCGATTCGGTGTCAGGTCCTTTAAGTTCGAGGTCTTGTTTTTCATCACCAAGCAAAGCAACCATTCTGTCATGAACAATCTTGATAAACTGCTGACCTGGATTAACAGCCTTGAGTACTTTTTCACCCTTGGCTTCAGTGATGGTATGGTTCACAAACCTGCGGACAACCCTGAGGTTAACATCAGCCTCAAGAAGAGCCAGCTTAATCTGCTCAACGGCCTCTTCAATATTCTTTTCAGAGATAGACGCATTGCCGGAAATCTGTCTGAAGATGTCATTAAATTTAATCGATATTTTATCCAGCATTACCTATTTCCTCTGATTTTTGGAGTTGTTATACCCTGAAACCTGCCTGAATGTCAACATGAGCAGGCTATCTGATATGAATGAAATACCGTTCGAGATATTTAATACGCTCTTTCGATATTTTCCAGTAATTACTTACTGGATAATAATCTACAATAAGCTGATAATATCTTACCGCCCTTCGTTCATCGCGAAGCTCGGGACAGTCCTGATATAACTCAGCGAGGCTGTAATACAGCCTGTCGAGATCCATCCAGCCCATCGCTTCAAGACTCTCCTCAAGAACCTTCTCCGCGTCTCGGCACCTTCCTTCGGCCTTCAGATCTTCAGCATATTTAACTATGCCTGGGGCATCCCTGGGTATTTCAACTTCTTTTTGTTCATCCCTAGCCTCTTCAGCCGAGATGGCGGCCCCTGAGCGGCTCCCGTCTTCCGAAATCTCAGCCTCAGACAGATTCTCCTCTGAGGCTACCTCGGCTAAAGAGCCAGAAGGCGTGCCCGCTACAACCTTTATCGTTCTTTCATTAACGCTACCGGTCGAATAATTTATCAGCCTGAATGAGATTACAAAGACATTCTCATAGAAGGTGTAAAAACTGAAAACCGTTTTCCCGCTGCGATACTCCCTATTATTGAATCTCAGATCATCAGTTTCATCGCCCTCTTCTGTCATAATTCCCTGGAGAATCCACCCCTCTCCATCGAGGGTAATTATCAGGACTTCTCCCGCCTCGGTTGTCATTTCCTCATAAACTGGCGGCTGTTCTTTTTCTGCCCTCTCAGCTCCCGATGGAGATTCCGCCTGAGGCGATCGTGCCGCCGTTACCACAACCCTTTCCGTAGGTTCGGAATCAGGCTCAGGTTCGGAATCAGGCTCAACCTCGTGCTCAGCTTCAGGGGAGACCTCCTTCCCTAAAACAACAGACAGAAAAGATTCAGCAACGACAACTTCGGATTCGGGCACAAGTTCGGTTACCGCTTCACAAGACTCCAAGCCGCTTTTAGGAAGCGGTTCCGGCTTCCTCTCAGGACGAACAGACGCGCTCTTACGCCTTGGAGGCACCGGGAGAGCGCACTTCCTACCGAGGACCATCTCTACAGCCCTCAAAGGGATACCAATGGCCGTAAGGTCAGATTCGAAGGATAGGAGCCGAAGGGTTATTTGCGGCTCTTCCTGTTTTTCTGCCGGAGACGGCTCAACACTAACGGGGTTTTCGTATTCGACAGGCGGAGAAGACCCGGCGGGTTCACTATTTGGAGTAACACAGGAGGCAGTTAAAACTATTATAAGTGATATAAATATTAAAATCAGACGCGGCAGATGCTTATTTAACATCCGCGAAAATATCCTTAATAACCTTCTGCGATTCCATCTCCATCAAATCAACGGCGATTATCTTAGGATCAGTCCAGAATTGTTCGACCATCTCGCTTGACCAGGAATCAAGAACTTCCCGGAATCTAATTGTCTCGGTAAAACTTTCTTCCATTCGGTCTTCATAAATAATAAAATCAAAAAGAAACGGCTTCTGCGTCAGCATGGAACTCTCGCCAGTAGCCATCTGCGAATAAAAGTCGCCTGACTCTGCAGTGTTCCGGTTTGGCTCATCACTTCCGCGTCGGGCGCCGACCATGACAGTTATTATCACGGCGGCAACGATAATCGAACCAAATATCGCCGCCACAATCCTTAACTCCCTCCTGCTGAAATTAAAAAAATCAAGATTTAATTTCGGCAAACGAAACGGAAGGCGAAAAGGCATCTTCATTAAACTTCAGCCTTCTCTTCAGCCTGAATAGTTCCGGAGTTACTAATCCTTATCGAAACAGCCTTTGAGATCCCGGATTCCTCCATAGTCACACCAAGAAGCGCTCCCGCTCCGGCAACCGTTTTCTTATTATGCGTTATCACGATAAACTGCGAGCTCTTGCCGAACTCCATCAGTGTGCTTACAAACCTTCCGACATTTGCCTCATCGAGCGCAGCGTCAATCTCATCAAGGATACAGAATGGTGAAGGTTTTACCATGTAGGTAGCAAAGAGCATTCCTACCGCGGTTAGTGAACGCTCTCCACCCGAGAGCAGAGCAATATTCTCGAGTTTTTTTCCGGGAGGCTGGGCATATATCTCAATTCCAGAAGTAAGAACATTATCCGGATCAACAAGTCTGAGCTCAGCTCGTCCGCCTCCGAACATTCTCCTGAACATAATATGAAAATTCTTACGTATCTTATTATAAGTCTCGATAAACAGCTCGGTTGATTCTGTCCTTATCTGCTCGGTAATCTTCTTCAAATCTTCCAGAGCCTGATTAAGGTCGTCTATCTGGTTATTAAGGAAATCATAGCGCTCCTTAATTTCCTCATATTCTTCAGGAGCCATCAGATTCACTGAGCCAAGAGCTTTCAGCTGATCTTTCTTCAGGACCAGCTGATCTCGATAATCCTTAACTTCTCCTGGAAGCTCATAAATCTTGGAATCATAATCGGAAAGATCTCGTGAATGCCGATCCCTGAAGTTGTCATAGACATTTTTTATCTCAACATCGATGGTTGATATTTCAATATGAATAGATTCTATCTGTTGATGAAGTTTCCCAAGATTTTCCATCTTGACCTTCAACTGCTTCTCGCGGCTCTTCATGTCGACATTTCGCTTTGATATGCCGTTTTCGAGTCTGGAAAGCTCCTTCTGAAGCTTTTCCTCTTCCTTTTTCAGCGCCGCCTTTTCAGACTCTATCCCTTTAAGCTGCTGTTCAATATTCTCAAGCCTCGAATTAAAGGATTCAAGATCGTTTTGATTTTCGAGAACAAGATTCTGCTGATCATGAAGGTCGCGTTCCAATAGCCTTACTGCTTCGGCAACAGCCTTCAGACGGGTTTCCATCCTGACCTTTGTCATCTTGAGCTCTTCGAGAGTTTTCCGATACTCTTCAATTCGTACCGTGAGCTTCTTGTTTTCTTCTCTCAGAGATTTAGCTTTTTCGCGCATGGACTGAATCATCTGGCGGTTCTCTTCAATTCGGTAATCAATGTCACGTTTCCGGACTATGATTCCTTCGGGAGCGAGAAATTCATCGATGAAGGTGGGAATTGTATCCTTGTAACTAATGAAAGCTGTTTTTATTTCTTCTATCTTCCCAATAGAATCATTAAAAAAGTCACCGGCTGAGTCTATCAGCCGCTTTGCGCCTTCTCCCGCCGATGTCTGCTTAGCATCTTCAAACAGTTGCTTCTTGCCGTCATGCTGAATCTGAAATTTCCCGAGAAGTTCCAAGACCTTCTTCTCAGCATCCTGTCTCTCTGTCAGAGAGTATCCAGTCTCCTTCAGTCTTGTATCAAGCTGATTCACGATATCGTCGGTAATATCCCGGAGTTCATCCTGCAGCTCCGTCTGTAGGGCCTCACCCTCATCAGCCTTGAGCTCAGAGGCGGTAATCTGCTTATCGTTCTCATCAATCCTGTTCGCGGCAGTCTCAATATTCTTTTCAAAGCCAATGATATTCTTCTCGGTTTCCTTAACCCTAATCGCCGACTCTTCAAGCTCGTTGTTTCTATCCTCGATCTGCTTGTTTATATCATCAATTTTCTTTTTAAGATTCTCTTCTTTTACGACGCAGGCTTCAGCCTGTTTCTGAATCTCTACCCGGCGCTCCTTGAGCATCCTCTCTTGACTATCCTTCCCGGATTTCTCAAGATCTATTCCATAGAGTTTCTTCTGACTCTCAATGAGGTCCGACTCCATGTTGTTAACAAGATCGAGGTTCTCTTCGAGAGATTCATTTATATTATCAATTTCATCGGTAAGGCTCTGCCTGGTTTCTTCCTTCGATTTCAGCTTATCTTCTGCCGAACTCGAGGAGGCCATTAAACCGCGCAGCTTAAGCAGCTGCATATCCAGTTCAAGCTCAAAAACAAGCTTCTTCAGCTCCCTGTACTTAACTGTTTTTTCAGACTGGACTTTCAGGCTGTCATGAGAACGTTTAACCTCACTGAGAATGCTCTCAACCTGTCTCATATTCTCTTCGGTACGGCTCAGCTTACGTTCAGCTTCAGCACCTCTGACCTTGTATTTTGTAATTCCGGCGGCCTCTTCAAAAAGATACCGTCTTTCTTCAGGTTTATTCGAGAGAATCTGGTCAATCTTCCCCTGCTCCATTATGGAATATGCAGTTTTGCCTATACCGGTATCAAAAAACAGTTCCCGCAGCTCTTTGAGCTTCACCTGAGCATTGTTGATAAAATATTCACTGTCACCAGATCGATACAATCTGCGTTTGATTGCTATTTCGGGAATATCGAGTTCAAGAATTCCCTGATCATTTGATATCAGCAGGGTAACTTCCGCGACATTAAGAGCCTTTCTCGTCTCGGTGCCGTTGAAGATAACATCTTCCATCTTTTCAGCCCTGAGGGCCTTCGAGGACTGCTCACCTAAAACCCATTTTATGGCGTCTACTACATTACTCTTTCCGCATCCGTTAGGCCCGAGCAGGGCGGAAATGCCTTCACTAAATTCAATTGATACTCTATCTGCAAATGATTTAAATCCAAAAATCTCTACGCTTTTTAAAAACACAGCCGCTCCATTATATTGCAATATTTTCAAGTATTCTAACACACAAAAGGTGAAAATGAATAGACAGACTGTGTCGTTTAACAATCCAAACTTTAACTTAGAAAGCCGGCGAAGTTTATGCTATATTGAAGCTATGACTATTACAGCCGGAATTGATGAAGCAGGCAGAGGCCCCCTCGCGGGACCGGTAACCGCAGCGGCGGTTATTCTGCCAGAGGATTTTGACACCTCGATACTCAATGACTCAAAAAAACTTTCCGAGAAGAAACGAACTGCTGCATCCGAGATAATAATGGAAGAGGCTGTTTCATACGGCCTAGGCTGGGTCTGGCCTGCCGAAATTGACGAGATAAACATTCACAACGCGAGTCTTTTAGCCATGAAGAGAGCGGCAGCGCAGCTGACAATTAAGCCTGAATTATATTTAGTCGACGGTAAGTTTATTCCTGAATTAGAATGTGAGGCAAGGGCAATAATAAGGGGTGACGCATCAGAACACTGCATAATGGCGGCGTCCATCCTGGCAAAGACAGCGCGTGACAGGTGGATGATCCGTTATTCATGGCTTGAACCCCGGTGGGAGTTTGACAAGCATAAAGGATATCCTACCCGCAGACACGCTGAACTATGCTGGCAGCACGGGCTTTCTCCGATACAGCGAAAAAGTTTTAATGTCCCTTACCGTTTTCTCGAATATAATCAAGCGACTTCTGAATCTCTCTCGTGAAAAGATCCATATCTTCTTCAAAGATTACAATGGAATGACGTTCAAACCCTGTTCCGCCGTGTTCCTTGCTTTCTACAACATTCAGAAACAGATCGCCCTGCCTGTTCTCCTTGACGTTAAAAAAGTAAGTTCGTTTTCCGCCGGATGTTGTAGCCTTACAAGTAAATAATTCGCCCCTGATTCCCATAATTACCCCTTCTCTATTAAGCAATACCGGCAGCGAGCCGGAATTGCAATTTGGAACAAAAAAAGGCATCCGTACGGATGCCGCTCTATATTAAGAACCGCTCTTGCGGTTACGATCAAATTGAGCGCCCGATCGGGATCGAACCGACATCATCAGCTTGGAAGGCTGAGGTAATAGCCATTATACGACAGGCGCAATTGATGTTTGATTTATAACAAAATCACATATTCTTGTCAATAGAACTTAGTAATATTTCCCAACTTAAGGGCGGTTAAAAAATCCCTGCTTCCAGTAAAAGCCGCTGCAGGGTGAACGCCCCCATAATTATCATTAGCAGGCTCAGCTATATTACAAATGTTTATGTTTCAATTTGCTTTCGACCCTAAAAAAACTATAATTAATAGCAGGACAATACAAGATGTTCAGTAAGGTGAGGTGCCAATTGTCGAAAAACGAGAAAGAGGAACTGATTATTGAAATTGAGAAGTTAAGAGCGGTTTCGAGAACAACCCTGGATCCGGAGAAAGTCAGTGCTATTAATAGTAAAATTAAAAAAATCGAAAAAATATACCTTTCAATGGCAGATGAAAAAAATAAGCCTGAACAATAAAGTTCAGGCTATTTCAATAGGAAACCTCTTCAGGCGTCCGTCATGCGGTCATCAAATTCTGATCCGCTTCCAACTTTATTAGATAGCCTGTTCTAAGACAGGTTTCAAAGAGTTCCTTGCTGAGAAAATCCTTAATTTCTCTTCTGTACTCATTATTTTCATTAATAATAAGAACATCGAAACCATCATTTCTCTCACCAAGGATGTTGAGATAATTATTAATCTCCTTGCTGCTTTTTATTCTGTATTGAACCATTTACAGCCCTCCATCAGGTTTATAGATGAAATTCCAACAACCGGTTAATGAAAACCCTTGTTTTATTGAAAGAACTCCTTATTTACAAGATCGGAATATCTAAAATATACATTAGTTTTTTATTGCACAGTTATTTTTCCATAACCGCTTTACGATTAGATTAAAAATTATTAGTATTTGCGTATGAATAAGAAAATTTCCGTAGTGAAGCTACTAAAAGAATACGATCTCGAAATTGACGACATCAGGTGGTATAAATCCTGTATAACAGCTCAGGAACTGCTGAGTTACTCGGAGGAAATGAAAGATCTAATCCAGCTCATCTGGAGCGGCAGATTATCAGACAAGCTCCACAACATGGAGGAACAATATATTGAAGAACTTCAGGATCAGCTTGACCGCGGCATCCTTGACGAAGCCAGTATAAGGGAGATACTCGCCGACACCTACGCCCTTAAAAACAAGCGAGTCTGGAACTAACAACAATACAACCACAGACTTCCTCCGGCGAGCTTTAAAAGGCATAAGGAGCTTGCCGGAGAAAGATGATTAAGTGCAGAGGCGCTCTACATCTTCGGTTATTCTATTCAGCCTACCTTTAACATCCGCTACAGATGAAGCATGGTCGGTACCTTTTTCAGCCCTGCATGACGCATAAAATTTAATCTTCGGTTCTGTTCCGGAAGGCCTTGCGGTTATAATCGTCTTATCATCCAAAACAAACTGAAGAACATTCGATGAAGGAAGTTCTATCCTCGACTCATTTCCTGATGGGATTTCTTTTTCGACTCCCCTGCCGAAGTCACGGATAATTGCCACACGGCTGCCGCCAATGGATTCCGGCGAATTCTCCCGCAGCCTGGTCATCAGTCCCCCAATCTTTTCAAGACCGCTTTGTCCCTTAAAGGTCTTTGAAATGAGAATTTCCTCAAAATATCCGAATCTTTTATAGATATCATTCAGATGATCTATAAGACTCATGCCTCGGTTCATATTCACAAGTGCCATCTCGGCGGTAAGAACAGCGGCGGATACCGCATCCTTGTCTCTGACCTCGGTCTCAACAAGATACCCATAACTCTCTTCGCCCCCGAATACATAGTTCTGGCCGGTCGACTCAAATTCTTTCATCTTTTCACCGATGTATTTGAATCCGGTGAGTACATCTACGACTTCTGCGCCGTAACTGTTTCCAATAAGTCGCTGCAGCTCCGTCGTAACAATGGTTTTCACAAGGACAGGTTTGTCCGGCATCTTTCCCTGCTTCTGGAGTTCGGAGAATATATAATCGCCAAGGAGGCAGCCCAGCTGATTACCCGTAACAAGAACAAATTCACCGTTTTCATCCGGAACAGCTATTCCGAGTCTGTCGGCGTCAGGGTCAGTACCTAGCACGAGGTTCGCTCCATGTTTCTTGCCAAGTTCAAGCGCCATTCGCATTGCAGATGCTTCTTCCGGATTAGGATAGTCTACTGTCGGGAAGTTTCCGTCTGGCTCACGCTGCTCAGGCACAGTGAGAACCTCTATGCCGAGTTCACCGAGTATTCTCTCGACAAGCATTGTTCCGGTTCCATGAAGAGGAGTATATACTACCTTCAGATTCTTGCCCTTCTCCTTGACAAGAGCGGGGTTAAGAAAATATTTTTTCACCATTGAGACATACTTATCATCAATTTCCTTATCAATATAGACAAGCAGGCCGGAACGGATAGCCTCCAGTTCCGTCATGGCCTTTTCGGGTGTTCTGACGTTCTTTACCATCTCAATAATTCCTGCGTCATGCGGCGGCGTAATCTGACCGCCATCAGACCAGTAAACCTTGTATCCGTTGTATTCAGGCGGATTGTGACTGGCAGTAACCACGATTCCGGCGGTAGCTCCTAATTCACGAACCGCATAGGAGAGCTCGGGCGTAGGCCTGAGAGAGGTGAAGAGCCATACCTTAATTTTATTTGCGCATAAGTTAAGCGCAGCTTCCCTCGCAAAGAGATCTGAATAATTTCTTGAATCGTAGGCAATAACAACACTTCCGCCGCTGACATTCTTTTTAATATAATCGGATAGTCCCTGCGTAGCCTTTCGGACAGTATAGGGGTTCATCCTGTTGTAGCCTCCGCCTATAATGCCGCGAAGGCCGCCGGTGCCGAAACTAAGCTCTGTATAAAACCTGTCTGACAACTCTTCGGCAGTTCCGTTTTCAAGAACCTCAGTCAGTTCACTCCTGAAAAAGTCGTTTTCTTCAAAACCGAGGTATTCTGCGGCTTTCTCTTTTATAATATCCAAATCCATAACCTGCTCCTGTAATTTACTACTTTGCCTCTTATATTATAGAAAACAGGCTCAATACATACAAGCTGATATTACTCAGGCTTGATTTTATGCCTTAAAAAAAGAATATTAGTTGATATGGACAAACTAAAAATACTATTTCTCGAGCCATTTTACGGCGGTTCACATAAAGACTTTGCCGACGGTTTAATAAAAAACAGCCGGCATGATATTGATCTGTTCACTCTTCCCGCCCGTTACTGGAAATGGAGGATGAGAGGTGCCGCCCTCCATTTTGCGGAACAGATAAAAGATCCGTCAGGGTGGGACCTTCTTTTCACCTCCGACATGATGAGTCTTTCTGATTTAAAGATGCTCTGGGGCTCAAAATGTCCCCCATCAGTCGTATACTTTCACGAGAATCAACTATCCTATCCGCTAGCCGAAGGCGAGAAGATGGATTTCCAGTTCGGTTTTACCGATATTACAACAGCGCTGGCCGCGGACAGCCTGCTTTTTAACTCCTATTCACATCTAAACAGTTTCACAGGAAGCATGCCGGGGTTTATTAAAAAGATGCCGGAATACAAACCGTTCTGGGTAGTTGACAGGATTAAATCAAAAGCCAGCGTTATCTATCCCGGATGTAATTTCCCCATCGAACGTCCGCTTCCTGCCCGAATAAATACCGGCGGGCATACCCCGGTTATTGTGTGGAATCACAGGTGGGAATTTGACAAATGTCCCGAGATCTTTTTCGGCGTCCTCGGGGAAGCTGACCGGATACTCAAAGCAGAAGGAATCGAAGTGCCCTTCAATCTCGTTCTACTCGGAGAAAATTTCCATGCTAAACCGGAATCATTTCTCGCCGCGAAAAAGTATTACGGAAACAGGATTCTCCAATACGGCTTCTGTGATGATAAATCAGAATACTTCAGCTGGCTCAAGAAGTCCGACATAGCAGTCAGCACATCAATTCAGGAAAATTTCGGAATATCCGTCGTCGAAGCCGCATGGGCGGGATGCCACCCTCTTCTTCCGGACAGGCTCAGTTATCCTGAACTAGTTCCGAACGAACACCGTGACAGAATTCTTTACAGCGGCAGATCTGATTTTCTCAAAAAACTTGCAGGACTGATAAGGACAGCCTCCCGCGGTCCTCTTGAAACTTTCTCAGAGATCTATGCGAAATACAATTGGGAACTGATGGCAGCAAAGTATGATGATTATTTTCGAGAATTTATCTGATTTAGTCAATTATTTTATATGTTTAAAATAAATCAATTTCCTAATGTGTAAACACATCATATCTTCTCTGATTAATAAAATTATTCCATACTTATAAACTTTTCTCTTTACAGATAAATAAAGTCGTCTTATACTGACTTCAAGTGAGAACGTTCTCACCAAGGGAAGTATTTTGGCAACGATAATTGACGTGGAAAAAGAATCAGGTGTCTCAAAATCAACAATTTCGCGTTTTCTCCGGGGAATGACAGTCACCGAAGAAAACCGAAGAAAAATTGAGGAGGCTGTCAAGAAACTTGATTACAAGCTGAATCCAATTGCAAGCGGCCTGAAGTCGAGCAAAACTTTTTCAGTAGGCGTCATTATTCCTGATATTACAGACTCGTTTTTCCCGCCAATCATAAAGGAATTCGAACACTGCATGCTCGAACACGGTTATCATGTAATTCTTTCCGACTATGGCAATGAAAAGGGAAAAGAGATAAATCAGCTTCGAATTCTTTCGGATAAACTTGTAGACGGTATTGTGATAGCAACATCGAATACCAGATCCGAACATATTAAAACCTGTCTCGACAACGGCCTTCCGGTTATCATGCTCGACCGCCTCATTGCCGGATTCAGCTGTGACAGTATCACGGTAGACAACTTCAACGCTTCTTACCGTGCTATAGGTGACTGCATCAAACTTGGTCATCATAAAATCGGCGCTGTGTACGGCCATTTTTATACCGATGGTGAGCGCATAAAGGGCGTAAAGAAGGCTCTTAAAGATTGCAGGCTGCCGATAAAAGATGAATATTTCACTAAACTAGTTCTTCCTGCGGACAATCCTGAGGAGGCTATCGAGAAGATGATCGATCTCCCGGATCCTCCTACCCTTCTTTTCTGTTCTAATATCTATGTCGGCATTGGTGCCCTCAAGGTAAGACTCAAGAGAAACCTGAACATCCCGGAAGACCTCTCGATTATAGTTTTTGATGAAATATCGGGATTTCCTAATCATGATTATGTCACATATATTAAGCCGGAATTTTCCAGCATTATTCAGCCGCTTTCCGAAATTGGCAAATATGCAGCGGAACTGCTGCTTGAGCGAATGAGAAATCCGCAGAGGGAATACAAGGCGGTTAACATTGAATTAAAAACAAGGCTGAAGATAACTCAGTCTATTAAAAATATTAAAAACGATCTGGTATCAGATCTAAAAAAATAAGGAGACTAACATGAAAAAGATTACCCTACTAATTGTTTTAATGGCACTGATGGTAATTCCTGTTTTTGCAGGCGGACAGCAGGACACAGCTGCGGACAGCGGGAAAACTCAGATTGCTCTTATAATCAAGGCAACTGACTCAGGTTTCTGGCAGAAGGTTATTGAAGGTGGAAAAGCATTCGCCGCTGACAACGCAGATGTAAATGTAACTGTTTATGGTCCGGCTTCAGAAGCGGACGTAGAAGAAGCTATCGGAATCCTCGAAAACGTAGTTGAGAGCAGACCCGATGCTATCGTTATCGCGACAAACGCGGGCGAAGGCGCAGTTCCGGCAGTTAAGAATGCACTCAGCCTGGGAATTCCTGTTATCACGGTTGATACCAAAATTCCGGCAGATGTAACAAGCCACCTCGCAACTGACAATGTTCTCGGCGGAAAACTTGCCGCTGACGCAATGGTTGCCTTCTTTGACAAATACGGTATAGCTAAAAAAGGTACTGTTGCAATAGTTGCAGCTGTTGCCGGTGTTGATACAATAATCGAAAGAGACGGCGGTTTCATCGACCAGCTCAGGATCCTCGCTCCGGACATCAAAATCCTTGATCCCCGCTATGTTGATAACGACATTGCAAAGTCACTTATGACTGCAGAAGACCTTATCACAACCTATGATGACCTGATCGGTATCTATGCTGATAACAACCACACTGGCGACGGTGTTGCAAAGGCTATAGAGCAGGCTGGACTTTCCGACAAGATTATGGTAATCGCTTTTGATGATGATGAAGATGAAATCATCGCCCTCCGTGATGGTGTTATCAAGGCTCTTATCATCCAGGACCAGTTTAACATGGGTTACTCAGGCTGTGCATACGCAATCAAGGCTCTCAGTGGTGAAACACTCCCTAAGTTTGTTGATACCGGTGTAAAAGTTACTAAAAAAGAAGATCTTTAATAGAGCAGAAAACCGGGCTGATTAACCTCAGCGCGGTTTTCTCTATTACGGAAAGACAAAGGAGCATTTTTTGAAGCAGAACTTCGATGAAATTATCCGAATGGAAAATATCAGCAAAGAATTTCCGGGAGTAAAGGCGTTGACGGATGTCAGCATCAGCATAAAAGCCGGGGAAGTTCATGCCATAGTCGGTGAAAACGGAGCGGGGAAATCCACTCTGATTAAAATTCTGATGGGTGTTCACCAAAAAAACGGCGGTGAAATATATATAGCCGGAAATAAGGTTGAAATTCGAAATCCCATCGATGCCGCGACCTACGGCTTAAGCGCTGTTTATCAGGATGTCACAATTGCAAGACATCTTACGGTTGCCGAAAACTTTTTCCTCGGCAGATTGCCGCTTACAAAGGCGGGGCTGGTCAACTGGAAAAAGATGATCACCCAGACACAGGCTGTTCTGGACGAACTTAATATAATCGTTGATGCTAAAAAGGTAGTCAGGCAGCTGTCTGCCGCCCAGCAGGAAATGGTAATTATTGCCAAGAAATATTTTGAACACAGTAAAATTATAATTTTTGATGAACCAACGGCTCTTCTTGCAAATGAAGAAGTTGACGAATTATTTACTATCATACGCAGATTAAAAAACGAAGGCGTTGCATGTATATATATTTCGCATCGTCTGGAAGAAATATTTGAACTCTGCGATGTTGTCTCGGTAATGAAAGACGGACAATTGATCACAACTATACCTGTGTCTGAAACAAATGAAGATGATTTAATCTCTAAGATGGTCGGTCGCACTATAGAAGATATGTATAATATTAAACACTTTGAACCGAAAGAAGAGGCCCTTCGCGTCGAAGGCCTTACAAGAAAGGGTGCTTTTGAAAACATAAATTTCAGTATTCGCAAGGGTGAAGTATTCGGAATATTCGGCCTTGTGGGCTCAGGCAGAACCGAGATTGTCAGAGCGCTCTTTGGAGCCGACTCATTTGATTCCGGAGAAATCTACCTATATAATAATAAAGTAACCATTGCAAATCCGGCTGAAGCTATAAAACATGGAATAGGTCTTCTTCCTGAAGACAGAAAACATGAAGGCCTGACACTCGACACCACTGTTGAAAACAATATAAACATGGCTTCATATAATGATATTTCAAAATTAGGGTTTATTAATCTCAAGAGAGAAAAAGAACGTTCGCTTAAACAAATTGATGACATGAAAATTAAAACACCCAGCGAAAAGCAGAAAGTCGTAAACCTCAGCGGAGGCAACCAGCAGAAGGTCGTCATTGGTAAATGGCTCTGTCGGCAGAGTAAGATCTTCATATTTGATGAGCCCACAGTGGGTATTGATGTAGGCGCTAAATCAGAAATATATATACTTCTCGAACAGCTACTGGCAAAAGGCAATGCTGTAATAATGATATCATCCTATCTGCCGGAAATCATCGGTATTGCGGACAGAATTATGGTTATTCATGAAGGAAAACAAACCGGAATCTTAAACCGGGGTGATTACAGTGAAGAAAAATTACTCAAACTGGCTTCGGGGCTTATAAAATAGGAGAATAAACCAATGTTGAAAAAATTAAAGGGATCTCAGTTTCCTGAGAGAAACCTTGTTATCATTCTTGTGCTTTTGATAGCTGTTCTCAGCATCGCGTCACATAGATTTCTGTCGTACAACAATATAATGAATCTGCTTCGGCAGACATCAATAATAGGCGTCATGGCAATTGGTATGACCTTCGTTATTCTTTCAGGCGGAATCGACCTGTCTGTAGGCTCGGTTCTTGCGTTCAGCAGCGTTCTCTCGGCAATGATGATGAAAGCGGGACTGCCTATTCCCCTCGCAATAGCTCTTGCACTCCTTGCCGGCACAGTACTTGGCGTACTCATGGGTATTCTGATTCATAAAGGAAGCGTTCCCGCCTTCATTGCCACCCTCGGCGGCATGACAATGGTCCGCGGGGCCGTCATGCTCATATCCGGAGCCAGAAAAATTTCAGGACTTCCGTCTGAGTTCAAACACTTTGCAGTCGCCAAATTCCTTGGAATACCGGGAATGGTATGGATCTGGGCCCTCATAGTTATAGTTGGATTTATAATTGCAAAATATACCGTTTTTGGCCGCAACGTCTACGCAATAGGCTCCAATGAAGAAGCAGCTCGTCTTTCCGGTATTAAAATCGGTAAAAATATTTATGGTATCTATGCCTTCGGTGCATTCACCTCCGCGGTCGCAGGGATTCTGATGACAGCACGTCTTGGAAACGGCGTACCAACCTCCGGAACAGGTTATGAGCTCGACGTTATCGCGGCGGTAGTAGTCGGCGGTGCTTCCATGAGCGGGGCCGTTGGCACTATTCTCGGAACCGTTCTAGGTACGGTAATAATCGCGGCAATCAGAAACGGCGGAAACCTCCTTGGCATCAACCCCTTCATCCTCGACATCACAGTCGGCGGCCTGATTGTTTTTGCAGTACTATTCGACCAGCTGAATAAGAAAAAATCCAGATAACAGTACTTTTTTCTTATCCCCACAACTCCTCCGGGATTAATTATCCGGAGGAGTTTTTTTTGCAGTACCGCTGCTTTGTTTTTTATATATGGAAATCACCACAGAAACAGGATAATATAATCGTATGAATAACTTTATAAAAGTCATAATTAAAATTACATTTATCCTGATCCTTTTATCTGTTACATCCTCCTGTTACCCTGAATATGCTAATTCTCAGCTGGTAATAAAAGATGGAGTAGTAGTATTAAAAGATGGCTCCCGGTATTCCTATCAGCTGCTTCGACTGACAGGGAAGACTGCTCCTTCATATGCAGTTTATTTTCCGGGTGAAAAAACGGAATCTGTACTGTTAACACGACCCTATATTGCCATCAATTGGACAGGAGAAGAAATCGACTCTATTCAAAGTAATCCTGTATCTGTCGATGAAATGCTTGAAAGCAGTATGATTTACATAATCAACGGCTTTCCTGTTCTGAATGTTTTTGCAAGATTTTATTCCGGAGGAGACATACAGAACGATATTGATGATATTACCGCAGGTATTGATTTTCTATCGAAAAAAACAGATAAAATCGGCATCAGCGGTAGTTCATGGGGCGGTTTTGAAGCAATATACGGCGCTGTTAAATCAACCCTAAAGCCAATTGTCGGTGTTGCATATTATCCTCCAAGCGACATGGAAAGCTGGTATAACTGGACAATCAGCACCGGAGAAACTTTTTTTAATCCCTACAAGGCAAGAATTGAGACTGCTACCAATGGTAATTTCAGTAAATGGAGCCATGATTATATAGTTGAAAATCTCGAAACTGATTTCCTGCTTATCCATGCCCCGCAGGATACACTTGTACCTGTCGAGCAATCGGTTAATCTTGCAAACTTATCAGACAGAGTTAATTTATTTATCCAACAGCGCGCAACTCAGCCTCTAAGCCACGGAGAAATGCTCAATGAATACACTATTCCTATTGATATAACTTTGAGCACTTCCTATCTGATGTACAACCTCACAGACGGAGATATCCTTACTATTGCAGACAGCAGAGCCCTTGCTGATCTCGATGATGGCTTTGCAAAAGATTTACTTCGTGATAATCGCATTCAGATATATGAATCAAACGAAGACAGAATTCTAAGCAATGAACAAAAAGAAGAACTGCTTAGATAGTTAGATATGTATTGAAAATCTCATAAAGGATTATGATACAACCAGAGCCCTGAACTGTTCAATATTGGAATTCCCCGCCCTGCTCTCCAGATCTAAATGAATCTTATTAACTACGCTGCGTGGATAAGCCCGAAAGCGAGAACTTCTGTTCGGCTATAAACTTTTCGAGAAAATTAATCTCATCGTAATTTACTTCGTCATCAAGATATACTCCGGGAGGAATTCTCAAACGCTACAGAAAGAGAGCCGGTTTAAGTCAGTCTGAACTCGCATTAAAGCTAGGGATGGTTAAAGAGAATATTTCCGCAATGGAAACCGGTTCAAGAGGAATCAGTAAGGCAACCGCTCACAAACTATCTGAAATCTTTCAAGTATCTCCAGGAAGGTTTATCTAAACCACCATGTGTGGCCCTCTGCGGCAAAATCAATTTACATAATTTTTTCAATTAACTATTGATTAAAATCCGAATCGAAAGTAAATTTTTTTCTGATTAAAACAAATTACTATCTACAATAAGAGGCTTAGAATGATAAGTATTGAAAATCTTGTAAAGGATTATGGTGAAACCAGAGCCCTGAACAGTATCAGTATTAAGATCCCACGTGGCCAGGTGATCGGCCTATTGGGGCCAAACGGTGCCGGAAAAAGCACAACACTGCGAATACTGACAGGCTACATTAAACCTACTTCCGGACAGATTAAGGTAAAAGGACTCGATGTAACAGAACACTCTACCGAGGTGAAGAAGATGATAGGCTATCTGCCGGAATCAGCACCTCTTTATACGGAGATGCTCGTATGGGACTACCTTAACTACATTGCCGATCTCAGAGGAATAAAAAAGCCTTATAAAACTGAAAGAATTAAAGAACTCGCCGGGCTATGCGGTATCAGTGAGGTAATGCACCGTCCTGTACGAAGCCTGTCAAAGGGTTATAAACAGCGAGTGGGGCTTGCTCAAGCCCTAATGGATGATCCTGAAATCCTTGTACTCGACGAACCGACCTCAGGACTCGACCCCAACCAGATTGCCGAGATCCGCTCGATAATCAGAGAGATAGGAAAAGAAAAAACCGTAATTTTTTCCACCCACATCCTGAGTGAGGCCGAAGCGGTCTGCAGCCGGGTGGTGATAATCAACAAAGGTTCGATTGCCGCGGACGGTTCAACCGAAATGCTCAGAACGGGCGGCAAGACTGAACAGAGAATACAGCTGCTGCTCAAGGGCGGGAGCGAAGATAAAATCCGAAAGCTCTTCAGAGCGGCAGAAGGACTTGAAATACTTGAACTTGCCGACAACAAAGACGGACTTCTGGTAATTATCGGTTCTGAGAACGATAAAAGAGAAGACATATATAGAATGATTAAACAAACAGACCTGATCATGCTCGAGATGAATCTACAGAGACAGACCCTCGAAAACATTTTCAGGGAACTTACCAGGGAGGCGGTATAATGAGACTTCAATCTGTGAACACCGTCTTCAAACGGGAACTGAAGGCCTTTCTCGTTTCTCCGTCGGCATACATCGTAATTACGATATATCTGGCTCTGACAGGATGGTTTTTCTTCTCAACCTTCTTCCTGGCCGGACGGGCAGACATGAGAAGCTTTTTCAACCTGATGCCGCTGCTCTTCTCATTCACTATTCCCGCCGTAACAATGCGGCTTTTTTCAGAAGAGTACAGTACCGGCTCTTTTGAGATGCTGAAAACCCAGCCTCTCACCTCGGCTGACATAGTCGGAGGAAAGTTTCTCTCAGCCCTGGCCTTCATTGCCCTGATGCTCGTTCCAACCCTGGCCTATGCACTCTCAATAAGCTTTATTGGTGAACTTGACTGGGGTCCGGTAATCGGCGGGTATATCGGAGCGCTTCTGATGGCCGGCGCCTACTGTGCTATTGGCATTCTCGCATCATCGGCAACGAGGAATCAGATTGTTGCATTTATTCTGAGTGCCGCCGTCTGTGTTGTGTTATCGCTGATAGACCAGCTAATCTGGGTACTGCCCTCGGGATTAGCCGGCGTACTCTCCCGTATCGGGACGGCATATCATTTTACAAACGTATCGAAGGGAATAATTGATTCCCGCGATCTGGTATATTTTGTCTCTGTGATCTTCATGGCCCTCTACGGCTCATGGCTTCTCAATCAGGAAAAAGAATAGGTGCCCCATGATTAAAAAGAAAGAATTATTAAGGTTCGCGCTTTATGCATTAGTTATTGTGCTATTAAATATTGCGCTTCAGACAGTATTTTTCAGAATTGATCTCACCTCGAACAATGCCTACTCATTGACCGACGTAAGCCGAAAAATGGCAGGAAATCTTGAAGAACCCCTGACTGTAAAATTTTACATCTCAGAGAATCTTCCCTATCCCTATAATAATCTCGAGCAGAATATCAAGGACAGCCTTGAAGAATATTCTCTCGCAGGAAACCGTAATTTTAATTATTACGTCTACACAGTCAAGACAGCAGCCGGCGCCCAGTCCGCCGCCGCGGCCGAAATAGAGGCCGATGCTAAGAGCTACGGAATAAATCCCATTCAGATTCAGAAGGTCGATAACAGTGAGATAAAACTCATATCGGCCTATATGGGCGCGGTATTTATACATGCCGATATGGTTGAGACCATCCCGGTTATAAACCCGTCTGAAAACATCGAATACCTTATCACCTCAGCTGTCACAAGCATTCAGGAGAAAACCAGCAAACTGCTGTCTCTTGAAGAGAATATAAGCATGAAGCTCTACCTTTCTTCCTCTCTCTTCGGTGTTTCAGATGACCTTCGAACTTATCCGGAAAAGCTTACAGCAACTGTCGACTCCCTCAACAGGATGAACTACAACCGGATTGATTTCGAGTGGTTCGATACCGACAAAGATGCAGCCGCCGGAGCGGAAGCGGCAGACTACGGCTTCAAGCCGTTCAGTTACCGGGATGAAAAAGGGGCTCTCCAGGAGGCCTATGCCTCGGCGGTCCTCGAGTATGGCGAGACTTTCACCAGCTTCGATGTACTTAATAAGGGACTGTTTGGATATTCCATTCAGGACCCGATACAGCTGGAAAATGAGCTGAACGGCGTGATAGAGAAAATCATCGGAGTCGGCAACAAGATTGCCTGGCTAGCTGATCACGGGACAATTCAGATGTACTCAGACGGCAGAGCGCAGTATGGTGAACCCACTGTTTCAGCCTTTTTAACTCTCGCGTCCGAAAGATATGCCGTTCAACCGGTTTCAATCACAGAAGGATCCATTCCGGATGATGTCGGTTCGATGATTATTGCCCGGCCGCAGCCTTTTACTCCCTTTAATGAATGGGAACTCTATCAAATAGATCAGTTTCTCATGAAAGGCGGTAATATTGCCGTCTTCATGGACGGATATATGGAATACATTCCCCAGCCGCAGCAGGGACAGCAGCAACAGGCTCCTGTCTACATTCCGCGCAACACCGGCCTTGAGAAACTCCTCGAACATTACGGAGTAACAGTCGAGAAGTCTTTCGTCTACGATGAAAACTGTTTCCATCAGCAGCAGCAGAGCGCGGAAGGCATAATGGATATTCCTGTTTATTTCGCACCAGAGATTAAGCCCGGAAAAATTAACTCCGGCCTGCCCTATCTTGACGGAATCAAGGGACTCATCATGCTCAACAGCTCTCCTGTGAAAATCAGTGAAAATCTTCCCGAAGGACGAAGAGCAGAAGTACTTTTCTCCTCATCCGACGACTCATGGCTTGCCGATGAACCGGAGAAGATAAACCTGTACAACCCGATGATGATCTTCCCGCCCGCCTCCGCCGAGGATAAACAGAGCTATCCTCTGGCCGCGGTTCTTGAAGGCAGCTTCACGAGTTACTTCGCTGATAAAAATATTCCATCCCGGCCGCAGCCTGAAGAAGGCACCGAGGCGCCGGTAGATAATCTTCAGTTTGGAATGGATGAATTATCCAGACAGGAGAATATGATTAGTTCAACAGATGAAGGGAAGCTCTTCGTCTTCGGCTCATCTTTCACCCTCTCGGACAGCCTCGTGGATAAAAACGGAACGTCAACGAACTCCATCATGGTAATGAACATTCTCGATGAACTCAACGGGAAGGGTGATTTTTCGGTAATGCGCAAGAAGGGCCTTAGCTATAATCCGCTTGATGAAACAAGCCCGGTGGTAAAAACTTTGTTAAAAACATTTAATATCGTAGTAATACCAATCCTTGTTATTCTCGCAGGCCTCCTTGTCTGGTTCAGATGGGTATCCAGACAGAAAAAAATCGCAGCAATGTTCCTGGAGGATGAAAATGAATAAACTAAAGACCTGGAGAGAGCTGATCATTCTCGCGGCTATCGCCGCCGTTCTACTGCTCTATATAATTTATAGAACCGCAGGAAATATAAATTACGAGCTTCCTGTATTGCAGCAGGTTGATTCAGAGAGTATCGACCACATCACGATAGAGGGACCTGACACGAGCCTCGATTTCACAAGGCAGGATGAAGCCTGGCTCATCAATCCTGAAGGATGGATTGCCAACCAGTCAATGCTGAAAACAATAACCTCGGCCGTTGCGAATCTAAAACCGGCTGATCTCATCTCCTCCTCCGGGGCCTTGAGCAAATACAACCTTGATGAGACTCAGAAGTTCACCGTTAAAATATTCAGCGGCAGCGAATTGCAGCGGGAAATCTATGTCGGCAAGGTTTCCTCCTCAGGAATATATACCTATGTTATGTTTCCAGGAAATAAAAACATCTACTCTGTAAGAGGCGATCTTCCGTCGAGATTCGGCGGACAGAAGAGCGCCATGCGCGAGAAACAGATTCTGAGCGTTCCCCGGGACGGAATTCTGAAAATGTCGATGAAAACCGATGATAGAGTGATGACTATGTTTAAGGACGGCTCCGGAATCTGGCACGCCGAGGGTAGAGATGACGAGGTGGACAGCAGTATAAAGGCGGCCATCCCCATGCTCTCGCCGCTCAGATGCACAGGCTTTCTCGAAAGCCTCCCGGCTTCCGGGTTCAGCTGGACAATAGATATACAGACTACCGAAGGGAATGTCCTCCTGGAAGTCTGGCCCGAAACCGCGGAAGGATATCCGGCAAGGAGTTCTCAGAACGGTTATCCGGTACTGCTTACCTCTTACACGACTGAAAAAATTCTCGAAACATTCGGAGTAGTTTTCGAATAAATCCAAAGCAGTTATCCGCAGATTCCGCATTCCCGGCGTCTGCGAATAACTGAATTCACTTCCTTTGCTGTACATTTTCTGAATAATAAAATAATATTATTAAGTGCATAGATTTATCAGAACCTTACTACCGCCGGTATTCCTCTTAATACTGCTGCTGACTGCAGTATTCGGTTTTTCATACTTCGAGAATATCGATCTCTTTGAAGCCATCTGGATGACTATCACAACAGTCCTAACAATCGGATACGGAGATCTCATCCCTGTTACTGAAGGCGGAAGAATATTCGCCATGGTTCTTGTACCTCTATGTATAGTGTTATTTACTTATTTCATGGGTCAGATAATCAGCCTGATGGTTGAGATGAATATTTCCACCCAGAAACGGAGCAGACGAATGGAAAAGAAAATCAAGCGTTTAAGCCGCCATATAATTATCTGCGGACTCGATACAATGACTCTCATAGTTATAGACAAGATGCTCCAGGAAAAAAAGGATTTCGTCCTGATTGAGCCCGATGAAACCATCGCCGAACCCTTTATTGATAAATACAGCATCGTGATAGGAGACCCTTGTGAAGACGACGTCCTCCTAAGAGCCGGTATTGAGAAGGCCGAGGGGCTGATAACCGCAAGAACTGACGCAGAAAATGTCCTTATAATAATAACGGCCCGGGAGCTTAATCCCGGAATACTTATAACCTCAAGCGCGGAAAAGGTGCAGAGTGAGTCAAAACTGCGAAAAGCCGGAGCCGACAGGGTTATTAATCCTGAACGAATCGGCGGAACGCGTATGGCCCTGTCTGTGCTCAAACCAACGGCAGTTGATTACATGGATAAGGTCTTTGCATCAGACAGCGAGAATTTCAGAATTGAGGAAATCTTTCTCTCGGCAGGTTCAAAACTTGTAGGAAAATCCATAAAAGAGGCGGAAGTCAGAAGCAGGTTTGACATCAGTGTGATGGCAATAAAGCGAAACAGCAGGATTTTCACTTCAAAACTTGCGGATATGCAGCTAAGCGCGAATGACATGATGATAGTCTTCGGAAAGGACGAGAATCTGCAGAAATTCCGGGAACTGACTTTCTCCGATCAGGTGTAAATAGCCGGATTGCCTGTTTATCAAGGCAGAAGTTCAAAAGACAACAAGGTTCTCCCGTCTTCCTCCTCTATATTGATTGTTCTCCCGTCAAAAATAAAATAAACCTCTGAATGCGTTCTCTTATCGCCGACAGCAATCTGGGTAAACCTCGCCTTCAGTTTCAACTCAGTCATACCACTGCTTTTTTCGTTGAGAAAAGCAGTGATTTTTTCTTCATATTTAATAAACTCAAGCAGAAAGGCGGTATTCTGACCCGCATTGATTATCATCAACTCGGGTATTTTTTCCATCAGGCTTGTGTCAATCCTTATATTTCTGTCTATAAAAATACTGCCGCCATCTTGGCCCGCAGAATCCAAACCGGCTTTTCTAAAATATTCTGCCGGGGTTTCGGCAAAAACAGAAGGCATAACCAAGCTGCTATCAAGAAGAGCCTCATAATAATTAATCCTTTTTTGAGTATGCGTGATTATATTATCATAAATCCAGATCCTTTCCGACTGACTCCTTGCTGCTGATTCATATATCTTACGGAGGATATTGCCCGAATGCATTGTTACGGTATAAATTTTCGGATAGTCGATTCGGTATAAGCCCGTGAAGTTAAGAACGTTCTCAATTCCGGAATAAGTCTTCTCCGATAATTCCGAGCTGAATCCCATGCTCTTGATTTCAGATACAGCATTTTTAACCCCCTCAAGAAATTCACGGTTCCGGTAGATCTTATCAAGAAGAACACCCCGGCCGCTCTCTCGCAGCTCTCCCGGATTCTGCACATGAAGCTCATCAGAAAAGCAGGTGCCTACTATTTCATCTGAACTCAGCAGATAATACTGCCGCAGCACAGAAGGGTTCAGCTCCAATGATTCGGGGAATTCGGTGAAAATCATTTCAATTCCGTCCCCATCCTCACCGGCTGATTCAACTATCACCCAACCCTCAGCGGCTTCCGCGGCAAGACTGAATGTTTCGAGATCATAAGCTGAAAAATATTCATTTATATCATCCTGAAACGACGGTGAGAGTTCTGAAATATCTTCTTCCGGAATATCCAGGGTTACCATAAACAGCTTTGGACTTCCGTCACGGCCCGGGCTCTTACGTTTCATGAAATACCACATTTCAACAGGATGAAAAATAATATCAAGCGCTTCAGTACCCCTTGAAACGGTCAGAGTACAGGAACCTTCAAAAATATTGAATCCTTTAAGGCTCAGCTCAATATCCTCTATCATTCTACCGCTACGCCATAGTCTCCCGAAATAGTCTTTATCAGGAGAGGGCCCTCTCAAACGGCTTCGTTCATCTCCAGTTTTGGAGCTTAGCAGCCGGCCTGCTATCTCAAGCGGCGCTTCTTTGAAGAGCCATTTTTCATCGAAAACCTGTTTATAGTAATAACCAGGATCTCCGGCCGGATTCAGGCCCGCCACCCGCAGCTCGCGGGCAGCGTTACCCTCGCCGTTCTGAGCAATCGTTATACAGTCTGTAATTGCAGCCTCGCCTAGCAGCCTTATCTCCGGCTGGCTTCGCCAGTCTTCGGCCGGAAGAGCCCAGTAATTAAAATTTGTGTCATAATCTGAGCCCGGCCGCGCGTCCTTATAGTTTCTATTGTAGGTATACTTGAAAAACATGGGATCAGAACCAACTGTGTCGAAATCTACAAGCCTTGTGTACATCTCCCCGGCCGCATTTATAAGAAATATTGTATTGCCGCTCACAGAAATTGATTCTGCTATAAACCGGCCTCTCTCTGGTCCCAGAAAATTATGACTGAAGTCCGACGGCAGCCCAGAGTCGGACATCCGGATCTCCTGACCATCCTCGAGAAGAAAATACCTGTTTTCAATTCCAATTGTCCCGTAATGGTGCTGGTTTCCGTTGACATCCTCATACCAGAGAACCTCGCTTCCCCGCCTGCCAAGAGCCCAGGCCCTCATATTCCTGACAGTCTCATCGAGAATCAAGTCGGTCTTCTCCGGCCAGCCCTGCTTCTGCTTCCAATTGAAGGCCGAATAACTTAATCCGCCTGTCAGCATCATATGATAAAAAACACCCTCATCAGACAGCGCTGCAAGCTCATTCGAGTCGGCGGATATTTCGGTTATCCGCTCAGGTTTTATAAATCCAATTTCTAAAAAGTTTCGCGGCAGACCGGTGCGTTCCAGAATCGTCCAGTCAGAAGGAGCCCTGTCAATTCCCTTGTAGAAAATTTTCCCGTTATACAACTGGAAGGCGTAATACGAGTTGAAGGTCTGGGTTTTAGTCTTGATGAATATCTCATCGGGAAAAAGTCCGTTATAATTATACTCGGCTTCTTCCCCGAGAATCCTCCTGAACCGCTCTGATTCTTCGGCAGTACTGTAGTCAATGACTCCGGTTGCGCAGGACGAAATAATAATACTAAAGATAGTAACTGTAAGTAATATTTTAAGAATTGTTTTTTCCATGGGCCCTAATATAACAGCAGTTCTAAATTTAATCTCCGAAAGCATCTGAATAATCTTTAAAATGTCTAAATATCTGAACCATTCCTCTTTGCTGCCTGTTGAATAGTTTTAATTCCCACTTCCGGGAAGTCAGTGGTTCTGAATTGGGCTGCTTTTTTATGCCGCCGCTGAGAGCCCCGATCCTGTCAGAAAAAATTGAGGTCTTCCGAACCTTTTTCTGATGGTATCGGGGAGCAGCAAGGGCCGACATTCGGGGGGATTGCAGCCAAATTCAGTACTGCTGCTAATATAATACTTTCTTTGAAAATATCAAGTATACGTGATACAATTAATTTCAGTATTAAACATTGTTTTAGTAGTGGAGGCATATTATGGATTCAAATATCGCCGATCATACTATAGGACTGCACTCAGAAACCGACGATTCATTTAAAAAATACCGAACATTCTTCAGACCCGCAAAATACCTTGTACCAGTAGCAATATTCGCTCTTCTCATGGGAAGCTGCGACCCGGAGGCGGCTCCTCCCGGAAGTGATGATCCTCCGACAGATCCAGTAGATGACGGCACAACCGATGACGGCACAACCGATGACGGGACGACTGATGACGACACAACTATAGACCCCGCGACTGTACTCGGTAATCCTGCGTTCAAGGCACCTGTACCATTAAGTATTACCGGACTGTCTGTCAGCAATTATTATATATTTGTTCCGGCCCTCGCCGATGTTGATGCTGACGGAGATTTGGATCTCTTAGTCGGATTTCACATGCATAATTCAAACTACTATTCGGCATCTTCATATTCATATTCATATTCATATGTTCAGTCGATTAAATATCTAAAGAATGAAACAGGCACTGCCGCTGTTCCAGCCTTCACCCTCGACGAATTATCCGAACTGACCGGTTTCCCGAAAGCCTCTGAATATGCAGGAGGAGGAGCTGGATATAGATTTAACGGCGGCATGTTTGTTGCGGCAGGCACTATTGATGACGACGCGGATATCGACATTGTCGCGGCTTCTAACCGGTTTTGGACCGGTGAAGCAGGAAACCCAGATAAAGCTGCGTACACCATCGAGACAAATACTGACGGGTTATTCACCCCAATCTACAGCGACAGCAATGATTCAAAGCACTTGGCCCTGGCTCTCGCCGACCTCGACGGTGACGGAGATCTTGATCTCGTTCTGGGAATTGCTAATACTTACGTCTCAGAAGTTGCCAAGGGTATTCATTCATATAACTCCGGCCCAAACAAAAGAATTATCTATCAGGTTAACGACGGCACAGGAAATTTTGATGATCCGGAAGAACCGGCCTCTCCAGTCCTTGTGCCACCTGTAGTTATCAGTGACATCAGGGATTTCCCCATCCCCTCCTTCGCCGACATCGACGGTGACGGCGATCAGGATATGTTCGTTGTAACCTATGATACGGGGGCGGTTACCTTCTACCTGAACACAGGCACGTCATCTGCTCCTACCTTCGAAGCCCAGGCGAGCGCCTTCAGTGTTCTTCCGTCGGACGGGGTAAAATATTTCCCAGCCTTCGGCGACATGGACGGCGATACTGACATCGATGTGATAGTCGGCAACAATAACGGCGAACTACTGTACATAGAGAATATTGATATTGATTTATAAATAATGTTTTAGTAGTGGAGGAATATTATGGATTCAATGGTCGATCATACCCAAAGGCTGCACTCAGAGACCGATGATTCATTTAAAAAATACCGATCTTTTTTCAGACCCGCAAAATACCTTGTTCCAATAGCAATCTTCGCTCTGCTAATGGGCAGCTGTGACCCGGAGGCGATACCGCCGGGTGATGATGGAACCGACGACGGCACGACTGATGACGGCACGACTGACGATGGGACAACCGATGACGACACAACTATAGATCCCGCGACAGTGCTCGGTAATCCTGCGTTCAAGGCACCGGTCGGCGTAAACATTTCCGGGCTTAGTTCGTTCAGCAGTTACATCTTCATCCCGGCACTTGCCGACATAGACAGCGATGGTGATCTCGATATTATAGCCGGCTACAAAGCGCAGGTAGATTCCAGTGTATATAAACAAGCGACGATGTATCTAAAAAATGATACTGCCGATGCCGACATGACTTTTACATTTGGCAGCTTATTCAGTAATATAGTTTCCCGGGAAATTTCTTCTTCCAGTTCTGTACACGGGGGAATGTTCGTTGCGGTCGGTGATATCGACGGTCAGTATGATATTGATATCGTTGCCTCCAATAATTACCAGTATCCAATTTCTAGGGTTTTTAATAACGCAAATATTTTTATCCAGAATAGTAATAATTCAGGAGGCTTTGAAGATGCTACTCTCCTAACATCTTCCGATTATGCTCATTTTGCACCGACTCTGGCCGATCTTGATGGTGACGGTGATATGGATCTCATTATAGGCTCCAGTTACATGAGTTTCTACTACAGCTCAACATTAAGCCGTGCAGGTGAAAAAAAGATTATCTATCTCAAGAACCCTGATTCAGACTTAGGCAATTTTACTGGCGCAGAAGAAAGCATTCTTGTCGCTCCATCTATTATCTCAAATATACTTGACTTCCCCATCCCCTCCTTCGCCGACATCGACGGTGACGGCGATCAGGATATGTTCGTTGTAACCTATGATACGGGGGCGGTTACCTTCTACCTGAACACAGGCACGTCATCTGCTCCTGTCTTCGAAGCCCAGGCCGGCGCCTTCAATGTACTTCCGTCGGACGAGTTTAAATACTTCCCAGCCTTCGGCGACATGGACGGCGATACTGACCTCGATATAATCGCCGGAACTAACGACGGCAGACTGCTGTACATAGAGAATATTGATATTGATTTATAAATTAAGGAGACTTCGTGGCAAAAGCACCGGCGCCTTTTGAATGTTCCTATACCCCGAATTTTCCCGAGCTCCTTATGCAGCTTGATATCTCGCTTGCTGTAAGCACCTATCAGGCCGGGAAGGTTGTCTTTTTAAGTGCGCTTAATGAGAACCAGCTTATCCAGCTGCCTCGTAATTTCAACTTTGCGATGGCTCTCGGAGTAAACGGCAGCCGTCTTGCCGTTGCCACCAGGGACGAGGTTGTGATCCTCGGAAACGATCCCAGCCTCGCGGCCAATTATCCGGGACAGATGAATACCTACGACAACATCTATGTTCCCCGCGCTACCTATCACTGCGGCAGGCTGAACATTCACGGCTTTCACTGGGACAAAACCGGCCTTCTTGCGGTAAATACGCAGTTTTCCTGCCTCAGCTATATTGATGAGGATTACAGCTTCAAGCCCATCTGGAAGCCGCCGTTTATAACTGAGCTTGCTCCGGAAGACCGTTGTCACCTCAACGGAATGGCAATCAAAAACGATAAACCCGAGTATGTAACCTCACTTGGCCATACCGACACCCCCACCGGCTGGCGCGGAACGAGGCCCTTCGGCGGGCTGCTCATGCATGTCGATAGCTCAGAGATAATTCTTGAAAAGCTCGGAATGCCTCACACGCCGAAATTTCTCAACGGCGAGTTATATGCGCTGCTTTCTGCAACCGGTGAGCTGATAAAAATTGATCCGGAACGCGGAACTTATGATGTTGTAGTTCAGCTTGACGGTTTTGTACGGGGGATGTGCCTCGTTGAGGACTATCTCTTTGTCGGGCTGTCCAGGGTAAGACAGAATCATCCGACCGAACACCTACTGCCCATTGCCGAGAAGGCGAAGATAGCCGGCATTGCGGCGGTTCACCTGCCTACGGGAACCGTTCACGCAAGGCTCAATTACCGCGCATCGGTTGAAGAAATATTTGACGTCGAGGCTCTTCAAGGGTTAAAACGTCCCGGAATTTTAAACACAGGGAATAAACATTACAGGCTGTCGCTTAACGCTCCGGGACTTTCCTGGTGGGGCCGTCCTGAGGAAAAAGAGGATTAATCACTCAGATTCTTCTCATATACCCGGTATCTCTTTATCACGTCCAGATTGAGCTTAACAAGCGCGTTGATTATTTTCAGGTTGTCCTCTAGTACATAATTCGCCTCAAGCCGGACATTCTTCGGCTGAAGGGCCAGTGAGAGGCTCACATAGAGAAGAACGTCGAGACCGAGCCCCTGATATTCGGGCATGATGGCAAGTCCCCACAGGCGATAGTCTCTGAGCTTCTTTAATCCCCGAAGAAAGCTGATAAACCCGAAGGGAAACAGCTTTCCGTCTATTTTCTTTATCAGTACATTGATGTCAGGATAGCCCAGCGCGCATCCTATGGGAACTCCGTCATCCTCTACAAACCAGATAGCATCCTCATCAATAATCAGTTTGAGCTTGGATACAAGGTCTTTCATCTCATCAAGACCTACCGGCACAAACCCCCAATTGCCGCTGACGGCGGTATTTAGAATTCGAAGGATGTGCTCCGCCTCCGCCGACAGATTTGCAGGATCAATCCTGCGTACTGTAAAGTTCTGCCTGGATGAGAGGATCTTGTCGGCAAAATCCGTGAGCCGTTCGGGCATATTGTATCCATTGCCGCAGTCAGCCTCATATACGCTGAGATCTTTAGCCTTTTCGTATCCGCTGTTCTCGGCAAAATTATTATAGTACAGGGGATTATGAGGCGACATATAAACAGGAGGGGTGTCACCATCAAGAAGAAAACCCCAGCACTCGGCTACCGGATCTATTGGACCTCTAACAGCTGTCATCCCCTGCTTTTTAAACCAGAGCTCGGCAGCCTCATACAGAGCTTTCGAGACAGAGGAATCATTCACGCATTCGAAGGCGCCGAAAAAACCTGTTAATGAATTATAGTACTCATTATACCTTGGATCGATGTAGGCGATAATCCGGCCTGCCGGTTTCCCCTGAAAAAAGGCTAACAGCAGAATATGTTCGGATCTGGAAAGAACGGCATTTTTCCCAAACATGTAATCAAGCCTTTCAAGAAGCCGAAGCGGCGGTATCCAGAGAGGATCATTTCCCTGAATACTCTTGGGCAAATTGATAAACTGTCTGAGCAGTCTCCTGTTATTAACGATTTTTATTTCGATATCAGGTTTACTCACAAGCTTGTCTACTATTCCACAAACGACTGAGCACTTCTTCCAGCCTTGCCCCCAGCGCATCGCCTCCGCGTGTTGTCAGATCATCACTATTGTCGAATACCGCGTAGGGCACCTTAATTCCGTTTATCTCAAGATAATTCTCATCCGCGGATGAGAACTCATCCCAGTCACTAAGGCCGTAGAGTTTTTCCATCTTCTCATCAGGAAGTCCGTGTTCGAGAATACTATGCGGTTTATCGGGATTAAATCTCCTCCGGTTCTTCCTGAGAGACTCGTCGAAACTGACATCGATATAGAGGACAGCACCCGCGCCCAGCACTTCATCTGAAAAATGAGCGAAGGCAGTCTTCCATCCGCCGTGCTCACTTCCCCTGGCGAATTCCAGGATAGCGGTGCCTTCCTCCTTAAAACCAGGTTTATCTGTAAGTAGTTTGTTATAGTCAAGATCAATACGCTGGATGAGCAGATTCCATAGATGCGGATATTTAAAAAAACCCTCGCTGTCAGAATGCAGACGCGGCTTGCCCATCCGCTCCAGAAGTGCGTCCTCCTCAAACCAGGTCCACAGCATGGGAAAGTCATCAATCTCGATAAAGTTTCCGATATGAAACCTTCTGAGCCTCTCATTCGGGCTGCATTTTTTCAGATAATCAATGATCTCGCTTTTTCCTGCGGCAGGACGTCCGGTGAGAAATACAATAGGTAATTGCTGCTTCATTTCAAATTCTCCTCATGTTAAAAATTATATCACAGGGTCTCTGAAGCGTTTTTAAAAATAAATCGATGGTCATTATAGCATGATATTTTGTCAAAAAATAATCATTTATTTACAGGCCGCAATTCTGAATTTGACTGCAATTCCCCCGAAAGTCGGTATTCTTGTTTAAGTGTTTTGTGAATTCATTTAATCGTATCTGATACTTTTATGATGGTTTATTAAAAATAATTTGCGAGTATACAACACTTAAAGCAGAGTAAAGCCCATGAAAGAGGAGATTTATCAGTTTCTATCATCACTATAAAATTCTAATTTTTCATTTTTATAAGCGGTTGTCCAATGAAATCTTTGTAATTCGCTTAAAGATACAAATTTTAAGGAATTATCATCAGTTGTAACTGCTACTTTAACATTCCCCCAATACATCAGTCTCTCTTGGCAAATACCACATGGCGTTAAAATTTTAAATTCGGCAATTTCATTATCTCTCACCAAACAAATTGAATGTGTTACTCTCTCATTTAGTTTATGTGCTTCGCAGATTGCACCCGTTTCAATACAAAGAGAGGCCCCAGAATTACATGTTTCAATTGCGACACTTATCAAATAATTATTTTTATCAGTTCGAAGAACTGCTGCTCCACCCCATCGCGAAGGATAACGTTTTTCTATGAAATCTTTGGCCAATCTTAACATCTTTTTTTCTATTTCAACATTATTCATTTCATACTCGCTTTTCTCATATTGGTTAATACTTCGAGTTTATTCCGACATTCAAGATATTCATGATAACTAAACCATAAACACAAAACTACCGGAATGAATAAGGCAATCTGGCTCAGATAAAAACTGATATCCAAAAAGATTGCTATCGATAGTCAACTATTCAAAGATTCAAGATATTCCCAGCGGCTGTATTTTTTTTCGATTTCAAGATTCAACTTCTCATAGTCTCTGGTGTTGGCCGAAAGCTGTTCGGTATCCAGATCAGGGGACGCGAACAACTGCTCAAGCTTATCTTTCTGCTGTTCGAGTCTGGATATCTCATCTTCAATTGCCTCGAATTCTTTTTTTTCCTTGAAGGATGGCCCCTTCTTTTCAGTCCGGGTTTTCCTTCCGGTATTCTCTTCTTTTCCGGTCGCAGATGGTTCTTTATCAGCTTTCTCCTCAGAATAATAGGTTGTTACGTCGCCGGAAAAGCCGGTTACACCGCCCTTCCCGTCGAGAATAAACAGAAAATCCGTTGTGCGGTCGAGAAAGAACCGGTCATGAGAAACAATAACTGAACATCCTGAAAAATCAGTCAGAAAATCTTCGAGGATCGAGAGAGTCTGAATATCAAAATCATTTGTAGGTTCATCGAAAATAAGCAAATTGGGATTAGTAAGAAGCATATTTAGAAGGTAGAGTTTCCTCTTCTCGCCGCCCGACAGATTGGAGATTTCAGTATACATCAGATTTTTAGGAAAGAGAAAAAGTTCGAGAAACATAGCAGGCGACAGGGTGCTCCCATCCTTCAGCTTTATTACCTCAGCAGTTTCCTTAATATACTCAGCAACCTTCATCGCATTCGGGAGTTCTCTCGAGTGCTGATCATAGTATCCGATTTTAGTATTAATACCGATATCGACCGTTCCCGAATCCGGCACGAGTCGGCCCGAGATAATATCCAGCAGGGTTGATTTTCCGCTTCCGTTTGCACCGACAATTCCCAGCCTGTCGCCTTTCTTGAAGCCGAAGGAAAAATTCTTTATCAGATCAAGGCTGCCCCAGGAATGAGAAACCTCTTCAATTTCTAAAATTTTCCCGCCGAGTCTCTTGCTCTCGACGCCGAAGGACGCCGACTCGGGCCGGACGCTCTCCCGCCTGTCCATCAAATCGAAAAAACGTTCGGTGCGTTTCTTGTCCTTTCCCGCCCTTGCCCTTGGACCCCGCTTAATCCATTCCGCCTCATTTCTCAGGATATTGCTGATTTTATCGGCTTCTTTTTCCTTTGCACTGGTTCTCATAGCCTTAAAACCCAGATAATCAGAATAATTCCCATCATAGATAAACAATTTTTCTTCATCAATCTCAAATATTTTATTGCATATTGAATCCATAAAATAGCGATCATGGGTAACAATGAGAAGCGCCTTTTTATTGTTCTTAAGATATTTTTCAAGCCAGTTAATGGTGATTATATCAATATGATTTGTCGGCTCATCCAGGATTATAAGATTGGCATCCAGGACGAGAGTCCTGGCAATAGCCGCTTTTTTAACCATCCCTCCCGAAAGATTTTTCATCTTGAGGGTTAAATCAAATATTCCAAGTTCGGTTAATATTGAATGTATCCTGTTTTCCAGGCTCCAACACTCGAGTCTTTCCATCTCACTCATAAGCTTTGACATTTCATCAAGATCAGGTTCTGAGTCTTTAGCGTGTCCACCGGCGACTTTCTCATACTCTTTTATCAATCTCATTTCTTCTGAATCACCGGCAAGAATGAAATCAGCTATGAGTTCATCACCCTTAAATGAAGGACTCTGTTCAAGGAAGGCGCATTTAAGCTCCCTGTTTCGGGTTACTGCCCCCCCCTCTACTTCCTTTGAACCGGCTATGAGCCGAAGCAGGGTTGACTTGCCGCAGCCGTTACGGCCTACAAGGGCTATCCGGCTGTCATCATCAATACCGAAGGTAATGTCGTTAAAGAGGGACCTGCCGCCCTCAGTGTGGCTGAGTTCTTTGACTGATACAAGATTCATGAATGTAATCTATCAGAGATAGGATGTTTTTACTATATTGTTTTTGACAGCGCTACTCGCCCTGCGATATACTATAGTCATATTATATGAAGTTCTGCTGATAATTATTACAACGGCACCAAAAAAAGTTCTCATAATCCGCTTTATTAAGGAAGTAAGGTATGAATGAGAGAAAAAAATTAGGATTGCTGGCCTTATTACCCATAATTCTTATCATCCCGCTTATCTCAACATGCAACAGCAGCCTTGCCCTGGCTTTAGATGAGAAAATGGAGAGCGATGATCCGTCCCCGCCCGGTTTTCTTGATGAGTCAGGAAGAACAATTTTCTTCGACGATATCAGAGCAACGGCAGTCGAGCTTTCCTGGATAAAGGCTCAGGATGATTTTGCCGAGCAGAATGAGCTGGAATACTGCATCATCTATTCATCATCAGATAATATTGATACTCCCGAGAATGCGCTTAAAAACGGAACAATCGGTCTTAGCTGGACCGCCGATATTTCAACGGGCGAAGTTGCGGGTCTTACTATTCTCAGTGATTATTATTTCAATGTCCTTGTGCGTGACAAGGCAGGTAACAGTTCGGCATATAAGCCGGCGAGCGCAAAAACAAAGAATGATACGATCCTGCCCAGCCCCGGCGGCGCCGGTTCGGTAACTCTGAGCAGTTTAAACATGGAAGACTTCACAGTCTCATGGGCAAAAGGCAGCGATGATATCAGCCCTGAGGAAAAATTAAAATACTTGGTTTATTATTCAACCGTCAGCTGTGCAACCGGTGATGAAGTTGTCAGCACAGGCACAGCTTTCGGAGACTGGAGCACGGACATCAGCACAATCAAGGTTACCGGAGTCCTTGATAATGTTACCTACTACGTTACCGTGGTTGTCGCAGATGAGGTCGGAAATACTGAAGAATATGGAGTTACCGGCGGAACCACGGTGAAACATCCGAGGATATTCTGGACTGAAACAAGTTCAGGCAATGAATCCATCTCCAGAGCAGAGCTTGACGGCAGTTCAGCGACAGGAATTCTATCAGACAGTGATGGACTTGATAATCCATATGCGATAGCAGTTGATTCTGTAGACCATAAAATCTACTGGGTAGACAGTACGTCAGACAAGCTCATGTACTCAAATTTTGACGGAAGCGGAATTGGTGAACTTTTTGATTTAACTGCATCGAGTGATGCATTCGGCATTGCTATAGATTCTACTAATCGATATCTGTACTGGACCGACAAAACCCAGAATACAATCTCCCGATCTAGTCTTCCTCCAACATCATCCCCCCTAGTCGATCTCGTAATTCTTGATTCTTCTGATAGTGTGGACAGTCCGTATGGAATAGACGTAGATCGTACAACCGGGGATATCTTCTGGGTCGAACAGGGGGCGACACCGGGTATCTATAGGAGCGACTATTCTGCACCTGCACGAGACAATGTATTCACAGTTTCTATAGTAGAACCTGTAGATATTGCCTTAGATCATGTCAATGAGATCATCTACTGGACTGACCGAGGAAGTTGCCAGATTAATTCACGAAGTTATGATTCCGGTTTTACTACTCTAATATCTGGAAATGTTATTGAACCGATAGGAATAACACTTGATTTTGATGGATATATGTATTGGATAGATAATGATAATAATAAACTTTATAAGTCAAAGACTACTCCGGAAAGCGGATCTGATGCTGAATCCTATGATATTTTAAGCAGTTTGAGTTCTCCGCGGGGAATTGAAGTATATTAAGGGGTATTAGATGAAAAAGTTATTATTAATAGTGATAATTCTATCAGCTGCAGTTATTCCTATATTTGCAGAAATAAACTGTATTTCCCAGAACGATGGTTCAGTCACATTTACAGTTACAATTTCATCCGGGGCTGGAGTAAATAACGTCTGTTTGAACTACGAAATCAGCCCGGCTCAACCATCAGCAACATTTCATGTCGATTCGGCATTATCCGGACAATTTACCGCCCCAAAATGGTATCTACAAACAGACGCTGATGTGGACGATGATGGATATTATGCATCCTACAATAAAGCTTCTGATAATCCAGGCGGATTTTACCTCAGAATTAATCCTAATCAGGGTTCTGAATTCGGAGCAACAGATACTCTTGAATGGAAATTCATCATTAACGGATTAGTCGGTCAGTATGAATTAACATGTATCGAAGTAAAAACCGACGGCTGCACATCCGATACTGGAGTTTCAGTCGAGGCTGCCCCATGCACTGTTTTTGATTCAATCAAAATCCAGTCAGCAACAGGTGACGATATAGATTCACTTACTTCTTATTCTATTCCCGATACCGCAGATATTATCACTCTTTATGCTAATGCTTATAAAGGCACCGATTATGTTGATTCCATTCCTGTCGATTGGACAATAACAGGGGATTTCTCAAGCGATGATATTGATATTGCAGCAGACAAAAAAAGTGTTCAGTTCAAACCTAATAACAGCGGCACTTCAGGCGAATTTAAAGCAACATACGACACTCCATGCAACACTTTAACCGATACAATTACATCCGTTACGGTAGCAGGTCCTCTCCATCATATAAAAATAGTTGATGCCTCAGACCCGCCCGTAGAAATAACCTCCCCACAGGTAAAGATAGACAGTGAACTGGAGCTTTTCGCTGGTGGTTATGACATAAATGGCTATTACCGTAAACCTGAGTCGGTCACTTGGTCATATACTCCCGCGCCAGTCCCACTTTCTAATTCCATCCTTTCAACTGACACAGGAAGCAGTACAAAAATTCAACCATCTTGCGAGTCCGGTCTGCAAGACATTATTGTAATGGCCGATCATACAACAGCTGCTTCAGACACGACCGGAACAATAAGCATAATCGAAGGCGATATTTCAAAAATCGGAATCAAATCAAACCTCAGCGGAACATCTGTCCCATCATCACACCCGCTCAGCACGGCAAGCATTCCGCTATTTGCATTTAATACAGATACCTGCGGTAATCCAATAAGTCAGCTCAGTGCAAATTGGGAAATCGAAGACAGCTTTTTCACCGGCGGTGCGACCGGAAGCCTTTCGGCAGCATCCGGTACGAACGTTACCTTCAGCCCTCCCGGAAACAATATTGCAGGCTGGGCCAAAATTAAAATCTCAGACGGAGTAAGAGAAGGCTTTGTCACCATAACAATTCTGCCTGATAATCCTTCAACCCCCTCCAACATAAGATTGATGGATTCAAGTGAGGCAGGCGGTGCTCCAATTGATCATTACGTAATAGAAGTTAATGAGGCGCCTGTACAAGTATATGCTGTCGGTTTTGATCAATATGGCAATCACATCGGCCCTATTAATGTCTCCTGGGCTACACCTATTCTTGGCTCGGCTCATTCGGTTGCCCCTGCCCCTGTCCCGGATTCAGACAATGCTGTTTTTGATCACGGCGGAGTAATCGGACTTACTCAAATCAAAATATCGACGGCAGGAATGGATGATTACACAGGAGACATAACCGTTCTGCCCCAGGAAACCGGATTAAGCTTTGACGTTGTCCAGGTTCTGGACCATTCGGGAAGCATGAGCGGAGCAGCTTTTCCAGGTTCCGGCGCCCCGAAAAAGATTGACGCAATGAAGGATGCGGCCGATTATTTTGTAAATTTAATAAAGGCAGACAGCGGCAAGAGTTTCGGGCTTGTGATTTTTGATGACGAAATAAATCAACTCGTTCCCGTCCTGCCTGAAACTAGTCTCAGCATCCTTGGTCCAGAGTTAAAAAAAAATGTAATTGAAACTATAATCCCGGGAATTACAACAAGCGGACTGACATCAATAGGAGGCGGTCTTATAAAAGGGATGGAGATCCTTGATACAGGCACGACGTTGAATAAGTCGATGCTACTGTTGACAGACGGCAAGGAGAATAGATCCCCCTGGATAGATGACTTCATAGTTCAGTACGAGAGCCCTGTCGCGCATGGTTTTCCGCTTCAGATTATTGCACTAGGTTATGATGTGGGAGTAAACGGAATCCTTCTCAGGGCACTGCTGGATGAGCTTGATGGTACGCCTGATGATGTTATCTCCCGAGGCTCATATACGCTTATAGAAAACAACGAAGACCTTCCGCTGTCAATTTTCAAGGCATTTAATCAGGTACTCGTTCATGCCGGCGGCGGTGATATTGTAAATGACCCGGTACTCGAACTGCGTCGCGGAGATCCGCCGGTTTCAATACCGATCAGTATCATGGCTGACCAAAAAAAGGCTTTATTTTCAGTTTTCTGGCAGGGCGCCGAAGATTCTATTAATATCAGGCTTATTGCCCCCAATGGAGCAATAATTGATAAGTACACTGCCGGCAACAGAATCCGCTATGTGGAGGATGATTACTACAAATTCATCGAATTACTTTTTCCGCTTAGCAGCAGAACCCCTGAAATTCATGGCGGAGACTGGATATTTGAAATTTCAATATCAGAGAAAGTTCCAGCCGGTAATATTATTAAAACAGTCTCAGCGGTTTCTTCTTTCGGGGGCGTAAAGATGGATGCCGACATCAGCAGTTCTAATATCTATACCGGAGAATCAGTTTTATTAACAGCCGAATTGACACGCACTGAAAAGCCGGTTTCCGGTGCCTATGTAATTGTCGAATGTGATATTCCGGTAACAAGTGCCGCAAATACTCTTGTTAAAAAAAAATATGATGACTTCGGTTCAATAATTCATCAGCCCGGTTCGGAAAATGAAGTAACTGCACTTGATGATAAAATTCAATTTGTCGAGTCGCAGTCATGGCCGATTGTCAGGCGTAGCATTACCGAACTGCGGCTTTATGACGACGGCAGTCATGACGACAGGACAGCAAATGATGGTATATATACAAATTCTTTCATAGAAACGACAGTTCCGGGCAGCTATAATTTCAGATTTATAGCCTCTGAAATACCAGGTGGAGACGGAGAAACTGTAAGCCGGGAAATAACAAAGAGCATGTTCAATGTCGTCAATGTCGGCTCCGGCGGCAGTGATTATTTCATGACTATTCTTGAAAGCACGATGGATGGGAATAATTATAATGTTGAGTTTACACCAAAAGATAAATACGGAAACCATCTTGGCCCTGGCTTCCCGTTATCAGTGTCGCCTGTAATAGATAATAATGCATCATCTTATCAGAAAAAGATGACCGACAATCTTAACGGAACCTATAGCGCAGAGCTTTTTCTAACTTATCAGCAGCTTCAGACCTATCCAAAAGTTATTATAAGCCTTGATGATAAGAGAGTAAGCGTATTAGAAGTCAGAACCGAAAGGAACATCATCGACTTTATCAATGTCGAGAAACCGGCGCCCCTGTTTTACCAGGGACAGGCATCCATGCGGCTGGGCTCTACGATTCCTTTATATGCCTCAACCACATACGGCCCTGGAATCAGCGGAATGTTTGACTTTGGTTATTCCTTCACCCCAGATTTAACACTGTCGGGAATTGTCGACTATGATTATCTTTTTGCATCTACGGCCGGGAATCCGAATCTTCATTTCATCGATATCTGTCTGGATCTGAAACAATCAATTAATCTCGCAAAGGGCGGTTTCAAAGGCTATGCGCTCGGAGGTGGAGGCGTCTATTTCCCCGGTTTAAATAGCTTTGACTATGGGCTTAATGGAGGTTTGGGTTTTGAAAAGAGGATTTCGGAACACCTCTATCTCGATCTTAATGCAAGGTACCATTATCTTCTGGTTTCACAATACTCTTACCTGCAGCTTACCGCGGGATTTGTCTGTAAGTTCCAGCTGATTTACTAAATCACTCCTCTTCAAGCCAGAGCATGAAATCTGAGGAATCCCTCGCCGATGCTCTGGTGCTTGCTGCCGCTACATCAAGAAATGCATAGCGCTCTGCAAGAGCCTTATTAGCCTTTCGTACTTTTTCAAAACTCTTGGCCGATTCATCGAAGAGGCCAAGTTCATTAAAAACCCTTGAAATCTGCAGCTGCAGGACTGCGTTCTCCGGCCGAATTTTTTCAGCCTGCCGGTAATAATCAAGGGCAAGGTTTAGATTATTATCAAGAAAATACAAATTCCCCATGTTCAGCATTGCAGGGTAATAATCATCAAGTGCCAAAGCCTCTTTGAAATATCCCATTGCGTCGTCTGTTTTTCCGTATCGCGCATAAATTGTCCCGAGTTTATTAAGATTGGCCGGGGTCCTTTTCTGCTGGTTGATCTTTTCCTCAGCAGCTGCGCTCTGAGCATATATCTCCCGGTTTATGAAGCGGTTAATTTCCGTCAGATAACTTTCAGTTAAATCCTCTCCTCCGACAAAATCAATATCCTCAGCCTTCCCGCCGAAACCTACCGGCTCATAGTCGGCCCAGGCCTCTCCCATCTGATACAGCTCGGCCTGTCCCGCAGGCTCCCATTCGTTCCATTCATTCGCACCGGTCTTCCATGCCTGCATGAATGAAGTTCCCACCATGGTAATCTCAAGAGGAACCCAGGCCCGTCCTTCGTGGATAATCAAATCTTCACGGCTTGAAATGGATTTAAGCGCCTCATCAGGATCAAGCTTTAATGCGAAGGCAATGAAGATGTGTCCGGGAATAGTGATGAAGGCCGTATCAATACCAACTGACTGCAGAATTGAGGTATAAAGTATAGAAAGGTCATCGCAGTCTCCTGATTTATAATACAAGGTATTATAAGGAAACTGAATAAAATCTACGGCCAGGACATCCTCGGAGAGTTCGGTAAAAGGTGATGTCGGGTCAATTACATATTCAAGCCCGTACAGGCCAAGGGCCTCATGAAGGGCTGCCGCGGTACAAAGATTTACGTCAACAACATTAACCGTTGATTTGACAAGACGGCTGAGAGTCTTGCCGATTTCGATTACGGCCGGATCCTTATAGTTCACAAAGGCGGCGGCCTTGCGGGTATCGTCCCAGGTCATTGCATGCCTGTCGAACAGCCTGAGTGAGACGGCCTGCTCAGTTGACTGTTCATCCTCATTCCGGGTGTAATCAATTTTTATGTTTGCTGAAACGATAGTCGCCTCGGTTATATCTAAAACATTTTCCGAGAAAAGAGCAAAAAGGTCAACGACAGCGCTTTTTCCGCTGCCAAGAAAAGCCGGTCCTGCAACTATTGTAGGGTTATCCATATATTTTTCGACAAAAACAGAGACCTTGATATCTTCCATCGGGACGGCTCCGGGATTGGAGATCTCTATACTACCGAAGCTGTTTGTATTGTAAAACTTATAGAGTACCGGAAAAATTTCCTGAAGCTGAATATTCTGAATCCGCACATCCTGCGCGTCATGAAAATTGAAGGAACTGCTGACGCCGATATTAAGACCGTGATGGAGCATGCCCCCGAGTCCGTCGAGGTAAGCCTTATACTTAAGCTCGAGTCCGAGATTATAATTCGGGGTTAAGACCCAACCAAGGCGGCCTCCTCCTGAAAAATACAGATTCCCGCCGGCTGCTGCCGAGTTATCAGCAATTATCCCATAATAATATCCCGCCGAAGCAAAGAGCGCCGGAGAAAAAATCCCGGCAATTCTCGGCAGGGTGAAACTCAGGCCGCCGCCGGCCTTCAGGAAATTTGTACCGTCGCCGGTGATGATAGGCAGATAAGAATAAGAGAAATCTCCTATTATCCCGAGAACAGGCCAGAACGGCATCCTTAAATCAAGGCCAATATCAATTCCGCCTCCGGTAGTAAAATAATTAGATTCTGTTGGCAAGGAAATTTCGGCCTGGGGTGTGGCGTGAATGGAAAATCTACTTTCACTCTGGGCATAGCTTGCAGATGCAATAGAAAGCAAACTTATAATCAATATAAGTTTTTTCATACTGCTCTCCTGACTTTTTATTTAGTTTAGATCGGTTTCAGGCTAGCAACAACAATTATTTTTTCATAATTATTTTTTCATAATCCCGTTAATGTTTTATATCAGGGCTTCAATAGGATCTTCAATCATCCGTTTGAAATATGGAAGAAAAGATATTTGTACTATACGCAGATAGCTTCGCCGAGCGAACATAAAAACCGGATCTTTCAAAAAGATCCGGTTTTTTAATTTTTCATTTAAGACCATGTCTCAACATAATTCTTCTACATAATAACGATGCACAGCGGGATCATCTGTGAGTTCAGGATGAAAGGCTGCAGCAAGTATTCTGTCCTGCCTGACAAGGACAGCCTCATCATCCATCCTGCAGATTACTTCAACATTGGGTCCCGTTTCAATAATTCTGGGTGCCCTTATAAAGACAGACTGAATCTCATTTTTTCTGAATATCAGTTTTGAGTTGAAACTTTCCTTCTGCCGTCCGTATCCGTTTCTCTGTACCCTTACATCAAGAAGATGAAGACCGTCAACCGGTGTTCCTGTAACTTCATTTGCCAGCAGAATAAGGCCGGCGCATGTACCGAAAATTGAAAGACCATCTGCCGCCGAATCTCTGATAGCCGAAAGAAGGCCTCCGGCTTTCATCAGTTTTCCAATTACAGTACTTTCACCGCCGGGGATTATCAGCCCTCCGAGTCCTGCCAGTTGCTCGGGTGTTCTTATCAACCGGCATTCCCGCCCGAGGGACTCAATTATGGACTTGTGTCTTTCAAAGGCTCCCTGAAGCGAAAGAACTCCTACAGGCCGCGCGCTCACCAGCCTCTCCCGGCTATCCGCTTCTCAACCGGAAGTTCATTCATCCCTATTCCGGTCATTGGCTCTCCGAGATTCTCTGAAATTTTCGCGAGCCTGTCATAATCATCATAATATGCAACCGATTCGACAATAGCCTTGGCGCGTTTTTCCGGATCCCCTGATTTAAATATACCCGAACCGACGAATACCGACTGTGCTCCAAGGTGCATCATAAGAGCCGCATCGGCCGGCGTAGCTACTCCTCCCGCTGAAAAGTTCGGAACAGGCAGAGCGCCCAACCTGGCAGTTTCCAGGATTAGTTCATAAGGTGCGCCCATCTCTTTTGCTTCGGCCATTAGGGCGTCTTGTGGCATAACGCTGATGCGTCTGATGTCATCCATCAGGGTTCTCATATGTCTTACAGCCTCTACAATGTCGCCTGTTCCGGCTTCTCCCTTCGTGCGAATCAGCACAGCACCCTCGCCGATTCTTCGGAGAGCTTCTCCAAGGTTACGGCAGCCGCATACAAAGGGTATCTCGAAAACACTTTTATCAACATGATACCGGTCATCAGCTGGAGTCAGCACCTCACTTTCGTCAATAAAATCAACTCCGAGACTTTCGAGAATCCTTGCTTCAATAATGTGACCTATTCTGCATTTAGCCATCACAGGGATGGAAACACTGTCCAGAATTCCGAGAATCATCCCCGGATCCGACATCCTTGCAACCCCTCCCTCTACGCGGATATCCGCCGGTACCCGTTCAAGAGCCATTACTGCCGAAGCCCCTGCGTCCTCTGCAATTTTTGCCTGCTCAGGTGTTACCACATCCATAATAACACCGCCTTTGAGCATCTCAGCGAGTCCGAGGTTTGTCCTCCATCGGTCGCTCTGTCTTTGAGTCCAGTTAGAATTGTTTGTCATGAGTCGTTCTCCTTCTAAGAGAGCCCAGACTCTATAGGCCCTCCCTGTTATTAAGGAGGAACGCCTTGTGGACACCAAGGAGAACAAGATTGGAAATGAGGTCATCAAAGACGCCCTCATCCTCGTAAAGTTCCGCATAGGTTCCGGTGGCTATTACAACCGGTTCGGACTGCGGATAAAGCTCACGCCGCATTCTGCTTTTCAATTCTTTGACCATTCCCAAATTCCCGTAATAAAGACCGGACTGAATTCCATCAACAATAGATTTGCCGCACACTCTGCGGGGTTTCATGATCTCCACCTCAGGAAGCCGGGCAGTTCTTTTCGAAAGTGCTTCCATGGTAATCTTTATTCCCGGCATAAGCGCTCCCCCGAGATATTCTCCCTCTTTATTTACTCCGCAAACAGTTGTCGCGGTTGCAAAATCAAAAATGAGAAGATCTCTGTCCGGATAAAGATCGACCGCAGCTATAGCGTTTGCAATCATGTCCGACCCCAGTTCATGAGGATTCGAGTAGCGTATCTTCAACCCGGATTTAACCCCGGCTTGAAGGCTGAACGGCTCAGTTCGAAAATATCTGAGGCAGCAGCGTTCAAGAACAGGATTCAGATCCGGAACAACCGAGCAGTAAGCCACCGCGGTAACATCAGCAGGATTAAAGCCGTTTTCACGAAGAAGCAAAGTTAGAAAAAGACCTAGCTCATCTGAGGAGATGGCACCGTTTGTGACTCTGTGAAAATCGAATTTCAGCTCATCATCACTGAATATTCCTCCATAAATCTGACTGTTGCCGATATCAAGACATAGAATCATTGATGCCTCCGGTTTTGGAATATTTGGATATGGTAAGAATGGATGTCGCCCTTTGGGTGATGCTATTTACGGTACCTGTCCTCCAGAGATAGGAGCAGTTGACTCCTGATCAAGTCCGTTCAAAGTGTTCCTCTGTTCTTACACAGGTCACCGTACCAACGGAATCGATGCCTGCGATATCATTATAATAAGTAAAAGCACGGAAATGCAAGAGTATTTATTCAGTTATTCTATTGAAGCTCTACATCAGAGCTTCTATCGGCTCCTCTATCATCCGTTTTAAATCTGAGAGGAAGGCAGCGCCTACCGCTCCGTCAATAACCCGATGGTCACAGGACAGAGTCATCTTCATCATCGGTTTTACCACAACAAGGTCCATATCGCTTTCATCAGTTAATACAACAGGCTGCTTTATTACTGCTCCGACAGCAAGGATGGCCGAACCCGGGGGATTAATTATCGCTGTAAACTCTTCTATCCCGAAACCGCCGAGATTGCTGATTGAAAAGCCCGCCCCGACGTAATCCGCGGGAACAAGTTTTCCTTCTTTCGCTTTTCCGGCCAGAGTCTTGAATTCCTCATCGATAGATAGAATGCCTTTGGCCTCACAGTTTTTAATTACCGGAGCAATCAGTCCGTCATCGAGGGCGACGGCAAAACCAATGTCGGCGCTGCCGAAAGCTCTTATTTTATCGCCCTCCCAGGTAGAATTAACTACCGGGTGTTTTTTCAGGGCCGCGGCCGATAACTTTATAAGAAAGGAGTTGATAGAAACCTTCTTTCCGCTGCGCTCTACTATATTTTTCCTTGCCGACATTAGGGTGCTCATATCAGCCTGAATGCTAAGGTAATAGTGAGGTGCGCTAAACATAGAGGCTGAGAGTCTTTTTGCTATAGAAGCGCGCATTCCTCCCACAGGTTTCACCATTGAGGCGGGAGGTTCATATATGCCTGAGGCTTCGGGCTGAATCCCTGAGGGGGCTGAGAGCTCTACATCGCGCTTAATAATCCTTCCGTCAATCCCGCTTCCTTCTATTGTAGACAGATCGATATGAAGATCGGCTGCTATCATCCTTGCAAGAGGAGATGATTTAATCCTTCCGCCCGGGGCTGCCTTCTTTTTCTCCGTCGATGGTTCAGATGGTTCATCCTGCTTTGCATCCAGGCCGCTTATATCTTTGCTCGCCGTTTTGGCGGCTTTTGGCTCCTCGATAATTGTCACATCTGATAGTATCAGCCGTGAATAGTCCTCACCGGCCTCTCCATAGACTGCTATAGTGTCTCCTATTGCGGCGCTCTGCCCTGCGTTCACGATAATCTTCAAAAGAACGGCATCAAAATCGGCCTCATACTCCATCACAGCCTTGTCTGTTTCGACCTCACAAAGGATATCTCCGCTTTTCACGGCATCGCCATCAGTCTTGTGCCATTCGGTAATTACGCCTCTTTCCATTGTAGGAGACAGAGCAGTCATATATAATTTTTCAGCCATTTTCTTCCTCCTAAAGGTATAATACCGACTCAGCGGCTTTTACAATTTTATCAGTGCTGATACATACCTGTTTTTCCATCTCCCTATTATAAGGCATGGGAACATCCTCCATTGCCACTAGTCCCGGAGGAGCATCGAGGTAATCGAAACAGTTTGTAGTAACAAGATGACTTATATGAGAGCCTACACTGGCAAATGGCCAGGCTTCATCGACTACCACAATTCTATTTGTCTTCTTGACCGAGCTAAATATTGTCTCTTCATCCAGCGGTCTTATAGAACGGATATCAATGACCTCGCAGCTTATTCCTCTTTTCTCTAAAGCCTCGGCAGCCTCCAGTATATTACGCATGGGTTTTGAAAAACCGGCTATAGTCACATCCTGACCTTCTGCTCTAACCGCCGCTTCGCCCAGTCGAACCAAATACTCCTCGTCGGGGACTTCTCCCTTCCATGAATACATCATCTCAGCCTCGAGAAATATTACCGGATTATCGTCCCGAATTGCGCTCTTCAGCATCCCCTTCGCGTCCGCCGGGGTTGACGGCGCGCAGACCTTAAGCCCCGGAATATGGGCAAAAAGTGATTGCAGCGCCTGTGAGTGCTGGGCAGCGAGAAATTCCGCCGGACCGTTTGGGCCGCGAAATACTATTGGAAACGCAAACTGACCGCCTGACATATAGCGGGTCTTAGCCGCGTTGTTTATTACCTGATCGATGGCCATGAGGGAGAAATTCAGGGTCATCCATTCGACAATCGGACGAAGCCCCGCCATGGCTGCTCCTATCCCGAGTCCGGTAAACCCCTCCTCGGTAATAGGTGTGTCTATCACCCGCTTGGGGCCGAACTCCTTGAGCATGCCCTGGCTGACCTTATAGGCCCCGTCATACTGAGCTACTTCTTCCCCAATTAGAAAAACATCCTTATCCCGCCTCATCTCTTCGCTCATCGCCTGATTTAATGCTTCTCTGACTGTCAATTCCATCTCTGCCTCCTCAGGCAAATATATCGCTATATATCTCATCAAGGGCAGGCTGCGCGCTTGATTCAGCGAAATCGGCGGCATCCTGAGAGATTTTTTTTGCTTTATCATCCATCTTTTTATACTCAGCTTCATCGAGCTGTCCCGCATCAATCATCCTGACTTTTAGAAGTTCGATAGGGTCTCGCTGACGGTATTCGGCAAGCTCTTCTTTGGTCCGATATTTTGCCGGGTCGCTCATTGAGTGGCCCTTATAGCGGTAAGTCTTAATCTCAAGAAATCCCGGACCGGGCTTCTTTTTAATCTCATCAGAGAGTTTCTTAACTTCCGAATACACTTCAAGAACATCCATACCGTTTACCTGCTTTCCGTCTATTCCGTATGACTTCCCCATTGCGGATAAATCATCAATAGCGGAAACACGTCTGAAATCTGTACCCATTCCGTACTGATTGTTCTCACAAATAAAAATAATTGGTAAATTATAAATTTTAGCAAGATTAACACTTTCGTGAAAACTGCCCTGATGAATAGCCCCGTCTCCGAAAAAGCAGAGGACTACTCCCTTTTCCTCCCGATAGGCTATTTTGAAGGCCAGGCCTGCGGCCACCGGTATCTGCCCGCCGACAATTCCGTTGCCGCCGAACATATGTTTTCCAGCATCATACATATGCATGGAACCGCCCTTTCCCTTGCTGCATCCGGTTTCTTTCCCATAGAGTTCCGCCATTACAGCACCCGGGTCCATCCCGCAGGCAAGGGCGTGTCCGTGGTCTCTGTAGGCCGCGATAACATAATCAGTTTTTAGATCTAAACTAGAGATCGCGCCTACGGCTACGGCCTCCTCGCCTATATAAAGATGACAGAACCCGCCGATTTTTCTGAGGCCGTACATACGGGCTACAAGTTCTTCAAATCTTCGAACGAGGAGCATGTCCGCCAGAAGCGTCAGGAATATCTTTTTATCATTGATCATATCAAGACTCCTCATTGAATGAGACAAGCTCCTTCTGTCCTTTAACCGGCGTGAACAGCATTCCGCTTGTAATTTCAGTCTCGAGGACTATGAGAGTTGACGGATCCTTATTAATTGTCCAGAAAGTTTCGAGACGCGAACCAAGAGCCTCTAGGACCTCGGCACGCAGTGAAACATTCTCCACCATGTTCATTGTCCCGTCAAAGGTAATAATCCGGCTGAGCGACGATGTCTGAAGCATCCATTGAACTCTGCCGTTCTTTTTAATATCTCCGGTCTTGTTAAACACCTGCGAAGTGACAGCATAGATGTAATTTTCATAATTACGCAGAAATACCGGCGACATCCACCTCATTCTGGGTGTTTGATCACTTCCGGTTGTTGCTAATACGGCAGTTTTTGACACAGAAAGGATATTCTTAGCGATGATGATTAGTTCACTTTTATTCATAATCACTCCTTCTCTGTATATAGGATAAGCGTGATGTTTGTAAACGTCAAATTTTTTAGAGAGATAAATTATGCTGTTTCAACTTCGGCTCTTCCATTGAAGGTCGCCGTCGGAGAAACGGCTGAAGTCATGCTAACCTTCAGGGTCCAGGCAGTCTTCCCACTACAGGGATTTTAACAAGTTGACCTAATCTGAGCAGACCGACAGTCGACATTTTGGAAGATTAGATCTCAAGCCATTTTGTACTGTTATTTTCGCTGTTCACTTAGATTTTAGTAGTCAACATTGATTGACTACTAAAAGACAGAAGTTGACAAAGTGTAAAGGTAAATAAAATTCTTCATTATAAATCATTTAACAATCAATATTTAACTCAATCAACTCCTGGTCCGATTCTTGCATAGTTATTCTCAGGTAAAACCTGGAGGTAGCAACATGTTTAAAAATATTTTTATTGAGACACTTATTTTATTTATCATTATAGTACCTACTACCTTTCTCTCTTCCTGTGATGATTCGGTAAATCCACCAGCCGGTCCACTTTATAGTATAAGCTACGAGACTAATGGTTCAGACTCCGGAGACGCTCCGATTGATGATAAAAATTATGCAGAGGGAGATACTGCGACGGTCCTTGATTCTGGCTCGCTGAGCAAGAGCGGATATTCATTTTTTTCCTGGAATACGGCGGCAGATCACAGCGGTCAATCCTATTCCGCCGGTGATACTCTTGAAATTAAAACCAGCGATGTCCTCCTATACGCACACTGGACCCTGAATCCTACTTATTCAGTGATATACAGCGGTAACGGCTATGACAGCGGAACAGCTCCGGATGATGATAATGAATATGAAGCGGACACGGAGGTACTCGCAGCGCTTCCGGGAAATATGGTTAAAACAGGTTATACATTCTCAGGCTGGAATACTATGGCCGATGGAAGCGGCACAGATTATACTCCGGGAGAAGCTTTTGCGATGCCATCTTCAAACATTAATCTGTACGCCAGATGGATTCACAGCAGTCTGATTAACCTTGAAAAGCGTGACATGGTGACAATAACCGGCGGAACATTTAACCAGAAGGCCACCTCCGGAACTCCTGACAATTTCGATCACACTATATCGGATTTCGAAATAGCGAGATATGAGCTTACTTATGAAATATGGTACACCGTGCACTCATGGGCGATTGCTAATGGTTATACTTTTCAAAATCCAGGCTGCGAAGGTGATAATGGAGCAATAACAGATCCGGCTGGAGAACCTCCCTCTACCGATAAATGGGAACCGGTTACAACAGTCAGCTCACGGGACGCACTCATCTGGTGCAATGCCTACAGCCAGATGTGCTGCTATACGCCCTGCTATACATACGGAGGAAACTTTATTAAAGACTCACGGGATGCCGCAGCCGTAACATGTGATAATGCCGCCTGTGACTGGAATGCGAACGGCTACCGCCTCCCAACCGAAGGAGAGAGATATTTTGCGGCGACCGGAAGAGGAATTACTCCATATAATTTTGCATCAGGAGCTTCCGCGGATTATTCTGATGCAGCAGCAACACAGAAAGTCGCCTGGTATGGAGTCAACGCGGGAGGTCATACACATGTTGTCGGTACGACGGACAATTCAAGCGCCATGAATCTCTGGGATATGTCGGGAAATATGCAGGAGTGGTGCTGGGATTTTTCCGGAAATTATCCTGTTACAGATCAGATTGATTACCGTGGCGCGGCTGTATCCAGCGGCAGAATGTGTCCCGGCGGCAAATGGACAAACGCGGCCACAGATACTCAATGCGGGCATAGAGCCGCTGCAATAGTTACTTTTGCAGTACCTACAATCGGGTTAAGAGTAGCAAGATATCGGTAAAAAAATGCCCGGACGAGGATGCCGGGCTGATTATTTCTATAAAGATTAGTCCGGTCTTTCGTTTAATGGGATATAAGGTTTTCTTATCGCAACATTCTTAAACGCCGGCCTCATGATCTTTCCGCCCTTAACTAGTTCTTCAATTCTATGAGCACTCCAACCGGCAATTCTGGCAATTGCGAATATCGGAGTATATAGTTCTGTCGGGATATTAAGCATTCTGTATACAAATCCTGAGTAAAAATCCACATTAGCGCTCATGGGAGTATCAATATTCTTATATTCCTGAAATGCCTCGACACCGAGAGCTTCGACAGCTTCGTAGAGGTGAAACTCATCAAGCATATTTTTTTCTCTTGCAAGCATCTCAGCCTTCTTCTTAAGCAGCACCGCTCTCGGATCGGAGATTGTATATACCGCGTGACCGAGACCGTAAATCAGGCCGCTTTTATCAAAGGCTTCTTTATGAAGTATTTTTATAAGATGATCCTTAATACTTTTCTCATCAGACCAGTCCTTGACATTTTCTTTAATGTTTTCGAACATCCTGTGAACTTTAATACTTGCTCCACCGTGTCTGTCACCCTTAAGAGAACCTATTCCGGCGGCGATTGTCGAATAAGTATCGGTACTGGTAGAAGAAACAACATGAATTGTGAAGGCTGAATTGTTTCCTCCTCCATGCTCAGCATGAAGGACAAGACATAAATCCAGTATTTCAGCCTCGAGATAAGTATATTGGCTGTCCGGTCTTATCATCGAAAGGAAATTCTGCGCTGTATTCAGCTGAGGATCCGGGGTATGAATGAAAAGGCTTTCGCCATCAAAATAATGTCTCTTTGCCTGATAGGAATTCGCAACTATTGACGGGAAGGTTGCGATAAGCATTATTGACTGTCGGAGTACATTTTCTATTGAATTGTCTTCAGGATTGTCATCAAATGAGTAGTATGCAAGAACGGATCTTGCGAGTTTATTCATTATGTTGTTTCCAGGAGTATTTAAAATCATGTCTTCGGTAAAATTCTTGGGCAGAGTCCTGAAGTCACCTAATGTTTTATAAAAGTAGTTATATTCTTTTTTTGAAGGCAGCTGGCCGAATAAAAGCAGATACACTACTTCCTCAAACCCGCTGCGGCCTTCTAATTGATATCCTTCGACAAGATCTCTTACATCAATCCCCCGGTACCTGAGGCGGCCTTCTACCGGCATCTTTTCACTCTCATCCATGATGTACCCGTGTGCATCACCTATCTCGGTTAGTCCAACTATTACGCCGGAACCGTCTTCATTTCGCAGTCCGCGTTTTACGTTATACTTTTTATAATGCTCAGGGCTTATCTGATTGTTCCTGATAGCAATTTCTACATATTTATCCATTTAATCCTCTTTATTTTCTAATCCACATAATAATACATAATTGGTAATATAAGCAAGGAAAATTTTAATGGATGTTTTACTAATTCCTTAAAAAGCAAGTAGTTAAACACCTTGGCGCCCCTTGACGGCCGGAAAATTACAGCTGAAGACTGCTGTAATTTTACTTAACACGTTTAAAGTATAATTCCCGGATGATGTGGTTTTTCTTCTTACCCTTCGACTCGAACGCGGTTTCAGGCCTCCATATAGGCTTTTCCGCCCAGAGCTCATACTCGTTCTGTAGATCCTGATTCGCCGAAAGGACTCTCAGCATCTGCTGCGCATAATGTTCCCAGTCCGTGGCCATATATATATATCCGCCCACTTTTAATCTACTAACCAGAAGCTGTGTAAACTCCTGGTTTATCAGCCGCCGCTTCTGTTGTTTTGTCTTCGGCCAGGGATCAGGAAAAAAGATATGAAAACCCTCAACCGATGACTCAGGAATCATTGTCTCTATTACTTCTACAGCGTCATGGTTAATAACCTTCAGATTTCCTATTCCGTCTTCCTCAATCTTCGAGAGCAGCCGGCCTATACCCGGCAGGTGGACTTCAATTCCGAGAAAAGATTTATCCGGGTTTCTATGCGCTATCTGCGCTGTGGCTGTCCCCATGCCGAATCCAATCTCAATACATAGCGGATGAGAAAAATATTCAGAGATATCGAGCTTCTGTCCACTGTACTTAATGCAATGTTTCTCTGAGTACTTCTCGATGGCAAGTTTCTGTCCGCTGCTAATCCGGCTGGCTCGGAGTACATAACTCTTAATATTCTGCTTATATTCCAATTTTTTCCCCTGCGTTTTATATAATTAAACGAGCATGCTCAGACGTTCCCTGAGATACTCCGCTTTCTCGATAAGGTTTATTGTCTCAGTTTTAATTATCAGTTCATTTATTTTCTGCTGATTTATCGTAACCTTACCCCCGCTCTCGACAATCAGACGTGCTACCTTATCCGGATTTATGACTCTGATATATGCAAACTCAACTCTGATGCTTCCCGCACGCTCCATTATCCTCGAGATATGAAGCTTCTTGGCCATGGCCTTAATATCAGCAATGGCCAGCAGGTTCTGAACTTCCTCCGGCAGAGGACCGTAACGGTCTTCGAGCTCCTGATTAACACCGGCAAGTTCTTCATCATTCTGAACCGACGCGATTTTTTTATAAACTTCCATCTTCTCTACTGATTCGCTGATATATTTATCTGGAATAAAACCACTGTAATCAAGATCAAGAAACACTTCCGGAGCCCTGGGTTCGGATTTTTCAGTGGACCGTTCAGACACCGCTTCGTCGAGAAGCCTGACATACATATCAAAACCTACCGACATTATATCTCCGCTCTGCTGTCGGCCTAGCAGGTTCCCCGCTCCCCGAATCTCCATATCCTTCATCGCAATCTTGAATCCTGAACCGAGCTCGGTCAAGTCCGATATTACCTGAAGCCGCTTCATTGCTATTTCCGAGAGCGCACGCTGGTCAGGATACAAAAGATATGCGTAAGAGACCCTGTTTGAACGACCTACCCTTCCTCTGAGCTGGTACAGCTGAGAAATACCATAGTTATCGGCGCGGTCTATTATAATAGTATTAACATTGGGAATGTCTATACCGTTTTCTATGATAGTCGTAGCAATCAGAACCTGAAAGCCCCCATGGATGAAACGATGCATAACATCTTCAAGCTGACTTGAGCCCATCTGTCCATGAGCTGTCTCTACCATAATTTCAGGAACGACCCTGCTTAAAAATATCTGAACCTGCTCTAGTGATTCAACCCTGTTGTGCAGATAAAAGACCTGCCCGCCGCGGCTTGTCTCACGTCTGATTGCATCGGCAATGACCTTATCATCAAATTCCCGGATGAAGGTCTCAATCGGCCGGCGGTTGTGGGGAGCCGTCTTCAAAAGAGACATATCCCTTATTTTAAGAAGCGACATATGAAGCGTCCTCGGAATCGGAGTCGCAGAGAGCGCAAGACTGTCAATATTAGTCTTGAGCTGCTTCAGTTTTTCCTTGTCTTTTACCCCGAAACGCTGCTCCTCATCAATAATAAGAAGTCCAAGCTGTTTATAGAGCACATCCTTCTGAAGTATGCGATGCGTCCCTATTAGAATATCAATTTCACCTGTGGCGGCCCGCTCGAGAACCTTCTTTTGATCCTTCTTTGTAACAAAGCGGGATATCATGTCAATCTGCACCGGAAAACGCTCAAAACGTTCCAGGAAATTCTCATAATGCTGTTCAGCAAGAATTGTAGTCGGAGCAAGAAAGGCCACCTGCCTGCCTCCGATGACGGCTTTCATAGCGGCCCTCATCGCAACCTCGGTCTTTCCGTAACCCACATCACCGCAGACGAGTCTGTCCATCGGCGTAGGCTTTTCCATGTCTCTTTTAATTTCATCTATACAAGTCAGCTGATCCTCAGTTTCCTGATAGGGAAAAGTCGCCTCAAACTCTATCTGCCAGTCTGTATCTTTAGGAAAGGAAAAACCAATAGCCTCTTTCCGTTCGGCATATAGCTCTATAAGCATATCGGCAAGATCTTCTACCGATTTTTTCACCTTGTTCTTTCTGTTTTCCCAGGCTTTTCCACCGATGCGGTCCATAACAGGCGGTCGCCCCTCATTGCCTATATACCGCTGAATCATGTTGACCTGCTCTATCGGCAGGAAGACAATGACACTGTCTGAATATTCGAGTTTTATATAGTCACGTTCGGTCTTCTTAGTCGTAATTCTTTCAATACCCTTAAAGAGTCCGATACCGTAATTTATATGGACTACATAATCACCCGGGTTCAGATCGACGAAGGTATCTATGGCCTCGCTTTTCGCCTTCCTGATTGAGGATGCAAGTTTCTTACGTCTGCCGAAAATTTCACCCTCGGCAATTGCCATGAAGTTCAGATCAGGAAGAGAAAAACCGGAGGAAATACCGTCGTCATAAACCGTTACATCTATGTCCTGCAGCAGATATCGAATTCTCTCGGCCTGAGTATGTGATTCTGCAAAAACGCCTATTTCGTAACCCGCTGAAAGCAGAGATTTTACCTCTTCCTTGAAGTAGGATATATTTCCGAAGAACGCCCGCGGACCATTGTATTGAAAATCGATCCTCTGATCCTTCTTTTCCGGATCCCTGATATTTGAAATAAGAACCCTGTCTCCAGTCTGCTGAATAACCTCGTCTAAATCCATCAGAATCTCGGAGGGATGAGGGAAAAAACTGCCGTCGGGCTTGTCGCTTGTTATCTTGGTTTCGGCATAAAGCTTGTTGTATTCCTTACGAAGCTGTCCATAGAGTCTTGAAAGATTTTCAAATCCGCTGAATACGGTGATTCCGTCTTTCTGATAATAATCAGAAAGCCTTGTCTGATAGTCAAAGCTGAGCGGAAAGAGGATTTCCTCATAGTCGTTCTCCCGTTTTTCAGTGAGTTCCTCAAGCAGCGGCTCGATTTCTCCGGTATTCCCAAAATCGCGGCTGGATAGACGGGCCTTTAACCCAAGGATTCGCTCATCGCTCCAGATTATCTCTTTGACAGGAAGAATCTGAACTTTCTTAATTTTCTCGAGGGATTTCTGCGTAAGCGAATCGAAGGTTTTTATTTCTTCAACCTCATCGAACTCGAAAACAATCCTTACAGGATCCTCATGCCCCGCAATATACACATCGAGGACTTCTCCCCTTAATGCAAACTCGCCGTGAACACTTACCCGGGGAACCCTCATGTATCCGTACTGAATAAGTACGGTTTCCAGTTCTGCTGTATTGATTTCATCATTCAGCGATATCTTTAGTATTTTTCCGCTTATAAACTCGGGCGGCGGAAGCGGACTTAGGTATGTCCGCAATGTTGTTACAACAATACTGTTTACTGAGGCTAGCATCTCGGAAAGAATCTCTATCCTCTTGCCGAATATGGAACTTTGTACCTGGCTTCTGCCGTATGCCTGCTTGTTCCATCCGGTAAAAAAAAGAACTTCTATACCAAGTACCTCGAGATCACGCCTTAAGGCTTCACTTTCCTTCTCATCAGCAGTGACTACAGTAATATTCCGTCCTGTTTCAGCCGAAAGGCTGGCTATTAACACGGCTTTAAAGAGTCCGTCTGCGCCTTCAAGCTCAATTGGAAAATTTCCAGAGCGCACATGGTCTGTCAAATCTAAAAACGGTTTGTAATCTTTGATTTTTTCTTTTATTGTATTAAAGAATAAGTTTATCATCTTTTTTTCCGAAAATTATAATAAGATCTGTTTGGAGTGTAATTTTGAAGAAAAACATCTTTCTATTTTCATTAGTATTTATTTTCTCCGTTATCTTTCCTGTTTTCTCACAACAGGTTGAGGTTATAATTAGATATTATGACAAAAAAATCTACTATACCGATAGTCCTGTTCAATTAAAACTTGAAATAACCAATAATAGTCCGGACACTTTCAGGTTTAAATCTTCTGAACTGCGTGGTTTTAATTTTGAGTTTTCTGTAAAAACCCTGAGTAACAGGACATTACCGCATTCAACGGAATTTACCATGGATAGAGTTACAAATCAACAGGTATTCTTCCGCGAAATAAGTCTTGCCCCAGGCGAAACCTATTCAATCATTACCGATCTTTCCGACTTTGTTGAGATTAATGAAGCGGGTATTTTCGTAGTTAGCGCAAAATTCTTTCCTGAACTCTATACGAATGAATCATCGCGATTTATTAAATCCAATAATCTAACTCTCAACCTCAGGCCAGCGGCGGCTTCAGCTGAAATTCAGGATATCATCGATTTCGAAACCGGTGAAATTATTAAAGCACATCCGATACCGCCCGATGAAGTCCTCAATTACATGCTGACCGCCAGACGGAAAGGTCAGTGGAATAAATTCCTTCTGTACCTGGATCTCGAAGGTCTATACCTGCGAAGCCAGACAAATGCCGAAAGATACCGAAGGCTGTCACAACAGGACCGGATAATCGAGATTGAGAAATACAAAAACATGCTCCTCAGTGAAACTGTCGATACTGATATTGCGATGATTCCACTTGAATACCGGATAATGAGAACAACATACACCGATTACGAGGCAGAAGTAAAAGTTACAGAGAAGTTTCAATACTCAGGATTTATAGAAATCAAAGAATATACCTATTATCTACACCGGGATAACGATATCTGGTATATTACAAATTATAATGTAAGGAATTTGGGGACTGAATGAAACTACTTTTAGTTACTTCAAAAGAAGATACACGGGCTGTTGTTTTTAAACATTTTGCGAAGCTCGGATACGATTTCATCTCCTATAATAATCCTCTGAAAGCGATGGATAATCTGTCTGAAATATCTCCTGATGTCGTACTCTTCAATGCTGAGGATTTCCCTCGGCACTGGAAACCCTTCCTTCAGGTAATGCGGCAACTATCCAAGAGAGACAAATCTGTTTTCGTCATCCTGAAAGGGGATTCATTCAATAATGAAGAAGCCTTAAAAGCAGGAAGTCTCGCTGTAAACGGAGTTATCTCGGAGAATTTCGACAGCGAGGAAGAACTGATTCAGCTTGAACACATTCTTTCGCGTTATATTGTTCATAATGACCTCCGAGGTCCCAGACGGTTTACCAGGGGAATGTATGATGATGTAGAATTTCTGTTTAATCATCCGGTGAATTTAACGATGCTCACGGGAACCGTTTCGGATCTTTCTTTTGACGGACTCAAATTTAAACCGGACTGTCCACATCTGACATCGAATATAAAGGAAGGAACCAATATTCCCGCCTGTTCGATTAGGTTTGGCGACTTCGTATGCTCCGTAGGTGTCAGGGTTGTAAGAAATAACAAAAGCATAAGCTTCAGATTCTCTGATTTTGATGAAGCCGATCGAGACTGTTTCATAGATTATCTTGATTCACTGGTTTACAACTATCAGCCGGATACAGATAGTCAAAATGCAGTATAACTGTCCCGTCTGTCCAAATAATTGTGTAATAGCCGAAGGCAAAACCGGCATCTGCGGTGTAAGATCTAGCAGAAACGGCAAGGCCTTCCTCCCTTATTACGGTGTTCTCTCAGCTGTATCAACTGATCCGGTGGAAAAAAAACCCCTTTACCATTATCATCCTGGAAAAACCATCTTCTCAGTCGGGTTTTACGGCTGCAGCCTCAGCTGTCCATTCTGTCAGAATTACCGAATATCGAAAGAGTTCGGTAAGCCGCTTTCAAAACCTGTCAGCCCTGCCCGTCTTGCTGAGTCAGCCGCAGGCAGCGGCTCGTTTGGTATTGCATACACCTACAGCGAGCCGATAGTCCATCTGGAATATATATTAGAAACCGCAGCCGAGGCCTCCAGCCTGGGGTTAAAGAATGTACTGGTAACCAATGGCTATATCAATGCTGAGCCTGCAGAGCGGCTTCTTGAGATAACAGATGCCGTAAACATTGATCTAAAGAGTTTTAATCCTGATTTTTACCGTAATGAACTTAAAGCTAAGCTTGAGCCTGTACTAAAATTCATAACAAAGGCAGCCAAATACTGCCACATTGAGGTGACTACTCTGGTTATCCCAGGGAAAAATGACAGCGAAGCAGAGATAAGTGAAAGCGCCGCCTTTCTTGCATCAATTGATAAAAACATACCTTTTCATCTATCAGCTTACTATCCATCTTATAAATATTCGGTTCCCCCGACAAGGCCTGATGCTCTTATAAAATTAGCAGAAAAAGCCTCAGAGAAGCTTAACTTTGTCTATACAGGTAACATAGCAGGTGGCCGCACCGATACAATCTGCCCGGGATGCGGAAATACTCTTATTAAACGCAGCGGATATTCAACTGTAAGCTCAGGGCTTATACATGGCAAATGCAGCAGCTGCGGCCAAACGCCTGCACTTCACAGCTAATCCTCAATTAATCGTCTTTCGTATATTTCCAGCAAACACATCTCTAATACAGCGCTGATAATTCCGTTTTCTACGTTTTTCACATTGACACCGTCAAAATGTTGACGCAAACTATCTGTAGAGTATTTTGTATCGATAACGAGGTAGTGGATATGGAAAACAAATCGTATAATGCTTTCAAGACGGCCCAGCAGCAGTTTGATAATATTGCCGGGCATATTAATCTGGATTCAGGAACAAGAGAACTGCTCAGGGTTCCGATGAGGGAATATCATGTAAATATTCCAATAAGAATGGACGATGGTACAGTAAAAGTATTCAGCGGATTCAGGGTTCAACACAATGATGCTTTGGGTCCCGGTAAGGGTGGTATCAGGTTTCACCCCCTGGAGACCATTGATACTGTACGCGCACTTTCGATGTGGATGACCTGGAAATGCAGCGTTGTTGACATTCCTCTTGGCGGAAGCAAGGGTGGCGTTGTATGTGATCCCCACCACTTAAGCCTTCATGAGCAGGAACGAATCTGCCGGGGATGGGTCAGACAATTAGCCCGGGATATTGGCCCCGTAAGAGATGTACCAGCACCCGATGTTATGACAAACGGTCAGCATATGCTTTGGATGCTTGATGAATATGAGACAATTACCGGAGCGAAATACCCGGGCATGATAACTGGAAAACCAGTAGGCATGGGTGGTTCATTAGGAAGAACAGAAGCCACCGGCTTTGGAGTGGTATTTACACTCAGGGAAGCGCTGAAAGAACTGAATTTATTACCGGAGAATACGACTGCCAGCGTCCAGGGTTTCGGAAATGTCGCGCAATATGCCATTCAGCTGTATACCCAGCTTGGCGGCAATGTAATCTGTGTTTCATGCTGGGATCAAGCCGAAGGAAAATCTTATTCGTTCAAAAAGAAAACTGGTATAAATCTTGATGAATTGCGTGGAATTTCTGACAGGTTCGGAGGCATAGACAGGGAAAAGGCAGAAGCTATAGGTTATGAAATTCTCTCGGGTGAATCATGGCTTGAACAGGACGTAGATATTTTAATTCCCGCAGCTCTCGAGAATCAGATAACAAAGGAGAATGTCGGAACAATCAAACCCAGCGTAAAAATTATTGCTGAGGCCGCAAACGGACCAACCAGTGTCGAAGCTGACGAAGTGATTAAGAGTAGAGGAATTTTTCTGATTCCGGATTTCCTGGCTAATGCAGGCGGTGTCACTTGCAGCTACTTCGAACAGGTTCAAAATAATATGAATTATTACTGGGAAAAAGATGAAGTTATAGGTAAACTTGATCTTAAAATGACTTCGGCTTTCATGAAAGTTTCTGAATTAGCACGAAAAAATGATCTTTATATGCGGGATTCCGCCTATATTATTTCAATAACCCGTGTGGCGGAAGCTTGCAAGCAGCGGGGTTGGGTATAATTAAAATATAGCCGGATTGTTATAAATCCGGCATTTTCAGGAGCGAACATTGGAAAACCATTACTTTTCTCCAATATCATTTATAGGAAGCGGCTCTCCTGGAGGCAAAGGCTCCGGATTAATCAGAATAAACTCCTGTCTTCAAGATATTTTTCCTGAATATATCTATAAAGGAATCAGAATAGGTGTTCCGCCTATGACAATACTGCTTTCTGATGTTTTTGATCTATTTATAAAAGAAAACAAGCTAAGCCCGGAACTTTTTCTGGATAAATCCGATAGTCAGCTATCACTCATTTTTCAGAAATCTTCGTTTCCGGTTACCTTGATTGGCGCAATTCGCCTTTTATCGAATTCCCTTAAGGGGCCCATAGCTATTCGCTCTTCCAGTCTTACTGAAGATTCTCTTAATAAACCTTTCGCCGGTGTTTTCGCGACTAAAATGATTCCTAATAATAACCCTGATCCGAATGTCAGATTCTTAGACTTAATTAATGCCGTGAAATTCGTATATGCCTCTACATGGTTTAAGTCTTCTGTTGATTGCTTCAATGCGGCGGGGATAGATATCAATATTGAAAAAATGGCAGTAATTATCCAATCTGTTCATGGCATGAAAAGAAATAACTATTTTTATCCGGATTTCGCAGGCGTCGGCAGATCGTTTAACTATTACCCTTTCAGTAATGGAAAAGCCGAGGACGGTGTTGTGGAACTTGCAGCAGGTCTTGGTAAATCGATTGTCGACGGTGGGAAAAAATGGTTTTACAATCCGGCCGAACCGGAAGTGCCTCCTCCGGCATCTATGAAAAACCTTCTTGATGCCGGTCAGACTGAATTCTGGGCCATAGATCTATATCCCCCGGAAAAAAAGAATCCTTTCTCTGAGACGGAATACATGGTCAAGCTCCCCCTGAAAATACTTGAGCGAGACAATAGTTTATGTAATTTATGTTCTACATACTCTATTTCTTCAGACCGGCTTGAAATGGGACTGCGACCCAGCGGATTCAGGCTTATAGATTTTTCACCGGTGCTAAAAGGCCGAATTATTGAATTCAATGAATTGATTATAGAGATCCTTGATCAATTCAAAAAAAAATCCGGCTCCGACATTGAAATTGAATTTGCGGTTAATATTGACCAAGCAAACGATATAAAAGCAAATTTTGCATTTCTTCAGATTAGACCGATGAAATCCTCCTTCGTAAACCTTGATTCTTCCATATTCAATCTCGATAGAGAAGATATTATTGTTTATTCAGAAAATGCCTTAGGCAATGCTGTAATAGAAGATATAAATGATATTGTATATATAGAGCCTTCGAAATTCGATCCCATGAGAACCGCGGAATTTCCGCTTGAGCTTGAAAAAATAAACAGATGTTTTATTGAAAATGGACGTAAATACATTTTAGCGGGCTTTGGACGCTGGGGCAGCTCCGACCCCGCACTTGGGATTCCTGTAAACTGGAGCCAAATTTCAGCTGCCGGTGTCATTATTGAATCAACAAAAGAGGACATGAATCCTGCACTCAGTCAGGGGTCACATTTTTTTCATAATATACTCAATACGGGACTCCCATATTTATCCATAGATGAGCAGAATCCAAATGATAAGGGATTTCTGAACTATGACTGGATTTCAAAACAGGAAGTAATACATTCCGGCCGGTTTTTTAATCACATAAGATCCCCCAAAAGTATTAAAATATTAGTAGATGGAAGGAAACATAAAGGAATAATTGTCCTATGAAAAAGCAAGGAAATGATAATCAGGATCTTCTGCAGAGTCTCAACGAAAGAGCTAAAGAGCTGCAATGTTTATACAAAGTCAAGGAAATTGTAAATAAGGACCAACAGAAAATAAAGGAAGTTTTACCCAAACTTATTGAAATAATACCAATGGGCTGGCAGTATCCGGAAAACTGCTGTGTGAGAATAATATATCAAAATGATGTTTTTGCATCTGATAATTTTACTGAATCAAAATGGGTTCAAAAAGCTGAATTGAAACTTAAAGGTGAATTGGTAGGCAGTCTTGAAGTTTTTTTCATTGACAGGGATAACCACCTTCACACCCCTTTTCTTGCTGAAGAACAACAGCTTCTAAATTCAATAGCCGAACGTATTGAAAATTACCTCTTCCAGCGTGATATTCAGATTTCCTTAGATCAGTGGGAACAAGCCCGCAAGGATATAAACAGCAATGTTAAAGCGGACTGGATGGTTATCCTTGAGCTTGTTGAAAAAATGGACAGCAATCTTTTCAACAGAATCTGCAGAAGGATGCTTAATCGTCTATGTTTTCTCGGTATTGCAGAAGCCCAGAGTATTCTGGGTTGTCTTGGAATGAAAAAAAGTTGTGATAATATTATGATTCCTCAAGATGTAAATATTCCTAGTCTTAAAATAGATTTTTCAATTCATGATAAATTCTATCAGCATATCTTTAAAATTGCTTCCCGAAATCTTGGCGATGACGAACTTTTGGCCTATCTTAATAAATGGATCAAAGAAGACAAAATAGGATTTCTTGTTCAGGTTCTTGAAAATACCGATACTCCCCTGTCAGAAATTTCTGCTGCTGTATCAAAGTATCATCATCTGAATAATTCCCATTTTGAAATATCTTCTTATTCCAGATGTAATATAAATTCGCTCTTCATACAGAGGCTTTTTACAGATCAGATAGAATTTATAAAATTTTCTCGTGATTATCTTGATATTGACGACTTTTATTCAATCTTACAGCATTCGGTTTATCCCAATAACAGCCATGGGAAATTAGGCGGGAAAAGCGCCGGGCTCTTCATTGCGGAGCAGTTTCTTAAAAATGCAGGAATAGAGGTTATGACACCGTCGACATGGTATATTTCATCCGATTTCATGCTTAAGTTTATTTATTACAATAATCTTGAAGAGGCGCTTGAACAGAAGTTCAAGGACATTGAAGAAGTACGCGCGGATTATCCCAATTTTATTCAGGTCTTTAAAAACTCAAACTTTCCTATTGATTTACTCAATGGACTGTCGATGGTTGTAGATAATTTGGGGGACAAGCCAATCATCATTAGAAGTTCCAGTCTTCTGGAAGACAGGTACGGTACTGCATTCTCTGGCAAATACAAAAGTTTGTTTCTCGCTAATCAAGGGACGAAAGAAGAACGGCTTAAAGCCGTCCTGGATGCAGTAGCGGAAGTCTATGCGTCGACAATAGGACCAGACCCCATTGAGTACCGTAAAGAGCATGGTCTTCTGGAGTTCCATGAGGAGATGGCAATAATTATTCAGGAAGTTGTAGGAGAAAAGGTCGGCAAGTATTTCTTTCCTTCGTTCGCGGGTGTAGGCTTCAGTCAAAATGAATATCGCTGGTCACCTAGAATCAACAAAGAAGACGGACTTCTGCGAATAGTACCAGGACTAGGCACGCGGGCTGTCGACAGACTCAGTAACGACTATCCTGTTTTATTGTGTCCAGGAAACCCTGATATCAAGGTAAATCCGGATCCTCTAGAAGCAGCTAGATACTCTCCTAAAATGATGGATGTTATTAATCTTGAAACAAATACATTTGAATCTGTCGACCTGATAAACATCTTGAGAACCTATGGTTCACAATATCCTGATATAGTGAATCTTATTTCTGTATTCTCCGACAATTGTCTGTTTACAAAAAACATCTATCAACTTGATTTCGAAAATGATGATCTAATTTTTTCACTTGAACCACTGATTCAAAATACGGATTTCATTTTCAGGATTAAACAGATGCTTCATGAACTCAAAGACAAAATGCATACTGAAGTAGATATTGAATTTGCATACTGCAGGGGAGAGATCTACCTCCTTCAATGCAGACCTCAGGCCGGTTCTTTAGACAGCATTCCTCAGCCCATTCCAAAAGATATTTCTGAAAATAGTATACTTTTCAATGCTAAAAAACATGTAAGCAACGGAATCATAGATAACATCACTAATATTGTCTATGTTAATCCAGATGCATATAGTTCGCTAAATACTCTTGAAAAACTCGAAAGAGTAGGAAGGGCAATCAGCCGAATCAACTCTCTTCTGCCCAAGCGCAGATTCATTTTAATGGGACCTGGAAGATGGGGAAGCCGGGGGGATATTAAGCTCGGTGTCAAGGTAAACTATTCCGACATTAACAATACGGCAATGCTTATTGAAATTGCACAGAAAAAGGGTGATTATCTTCCTGAACTCTCATTTGGAACACATTTTTTTCAGGACCTAGTTGAATCTTCAATAAAATATCTCCCATTGTACCCGGATGACAGCGATATCATTTTTAACAAAACCTTTCTTTCCGGTTCAGGAAATATTTTGTCAGAATTAATCCCTGAATATTCTGATTTATCAGATGTAATCTATGTAGCCGATGTAATGAAAGAAAGAGAAGGAAAAATCCTCAGGATTCTTATGAATGAAGATATTAATGAAGCTCTGGCTTATTTTGCTACGCCTTCATCACAGGAGAGTTCTGCATCCGTTGATATATATTCTCATCATACCGATAAACAGGAAGATTACTGGAGCTGGCGTTTTGCCATGGCTGAGAAAATAGCAGATTCGATTGATGTTGAGAAATTTGGAGTGAAGGCTTTTTATCTTTTTGGAAGCACGAAAAATGCAAACGCCGGTCCTATGAGCGATATTGATCTTCTAATTCATGTTGACGACTCCTGTGAGAAGAAAAAGTCACTTTTATTATGGCTTGACGGCTGGAGCCTTTGCCTGGGACGGATTAATTATCTTAGAACCGGGTACAAAACAGATAATCTTCTTGATGTACATCTTATTACCGATTCGGACATAGAAAAAAGAACAAGTTTTGCTGTAAAGATAGATGCTGTTACCGACTCAGCAAGAGAATTACCCCTCAGGCACAAAAGTGACTGAGGCAGTATTTGTTACTGATCTCCACGGAAAAATGCCGCGGTATCTTTCGTTATTTAAATACCTGCGTGAGAGGCCGCCCGAAATACTGTTTATCGGAGGAGATCTCCTTCCGCCCTTCATGCCCGGCTCCGATAGCCTTCATCATGGCGATACTGATTTTATTCATAATTATTTAATGGCAAATTTCTTGTCCCTTCATAAGGATCTTGGTGATGACTATCCAAAAGTTGTTATGATAATGGGAAATGATGATCCGAGATATTTTGAATCATCTTTAATAAGTGCAGGGAATAATCTATGGGTATATCTTCATCAAAGAAAATTAAATTGGAATAAATATGATTTATTCGGATACAGCTTTGTTCCGCCAACTCCCTTTTACTTAAAAGATTGGGAACGATATGATGTTTCAAGATTTACCGACTTAGGCTGTATAAGCCCTGAGGAAGGAAGAAGATCATTCCCGACATCCGAGAACGATCGTAAATGGACGACGATCAAGGACGATCTTGACTCACTTGCACTGGAAATGGCTCCAGGCAGTTCTATTTTTCTCTTTCATTCCCCGCCCTATAAGACCCTGCTGGACAAAGGCGATCTCAAGGGGCAAAAAATTGATCATGTCCTGCTTGATGAACACCTCGGCAGTATCGCAATAAAACGTTTTATTGAAGAGCGCCAGCCGCTTCTCACCTTACATGGACACATCCATGAATCAGCAAGAATGACAGGCTCCTGGCTTGAGAAAATCGGATCTACGGTCTGTATAAACGGTTCACACGATGGAGATGAACTCTCTGTTATTCGTCTTACTCTTGAGCAGCCTGAATACGCGCAAAGGCTGCTACTGTAACATCTCAAGGGTCTTTTCTGGCTTCTGTAGTTTTGCCGAAAATATCAATGAGCCCATCCCTAGGACAGCGGCAAAAGTAAACAGGTACTCCATTCCCATTCTCTCCCACAGCAAGCCTCCAAAGATTGCAATAACTATGCTTACAAGATGATTAACCGACAGTCCTGTTGCAAGGGTTGATGTCAGCTCATCCTTCGTAACAGCAAGGCTTCTTGCATACATGTCCCTGGCCATTCCGAATGCAAACATTACCGCATCAAGCACAAAAACTACGCAGATGAGAATGAACGCCGTTTCGAATGCAAATATCCGATGAGCAAATCCGTAGACAAGACATATTAATATAAGCACAACCGCGTCGAAAATTAGAACCCTCTTATAACCGAAGCGGTCAATCATCCTGCCTACAGCCGGGCCGATAAAAATATTAATCACAGACCACAACCCGTACAGCATCGAAATAAGTCCCGGACCAGCGTCATAGACGGTAATAAGTACGTAAGGAGCAAATGTTAAAAAGACTTGCTTGCGGGCTCCGAAAAATACTTCGAGAAGGTAGTAGCGTGTATATTTTTTATCAATATGAATTTTTTTCCGGTTTACTTTTTCACTGCCTTTTTTCAAAAAGGAGGAAACAATGAGTGCTGTCACAAGAATTATAAAGGCGGCGAGAAAGACTATCCTGTACCTGAAAAAAGAATTGCCGCCGGCAGAGGCTGCTAATAAAAGCAAAAGCGGACCTACATAAAAGCCGATTGCCTGCCCGGCATTGCCGAAACTGCGGAGAAGCCCCATAGCGGCACCCTCTTTCCCGCTTTTTGCCATATGAAGGCCAACAGACTGCCTGACAGGCATCATCATATGTTCTCCTGTGCTGTACACTGCAAGAAGAATAATGGCTATCGCCTTTGACTCTCCGAAAAAAAAGAGTCCGGCAAGTCCTATAGAAGTTATGAGAAACGCAAGTTTAATAAGCCTTATTTCGGTAAATTTCGTAAGAAGAGCAAGGATTGCGAAGATGAGAAGTCCCGGAAGTTCCCTGGGCAGTTCAAGCCAGCCCCGCTCCGCCTTCGTTAGTCCGAGTATTTCATGAAGATAGTTATTAAAAACTCCGTTATAAAGTCCTATCACTATTCCAAAGAGCATCATGGAAAAAAGAAAACTTTTTATCCTGCTGCTGTCATATATTTCCGCTAGTTTGTTTTTCATGAGGTGAGAATATCACTATACTCTAATAGGGACAATAACTTTCAGAGGGCATCACACTCGCTTTAAAATTAAGGCCGCCGAGTCCTGCGGTTCCATTTCAGCATAGATCCATGAATCAATTACCTTAAAATATTTACCGGCGACTTCCTTGAGTTCGTTGAGTGAATAATACTGGAAGAACAGGCCGTCGAAATCCTCACTTCCCTCTCCAAGCCAGAAAGAATGGAGAATAAATCCTCCTGAATGAACAACATCAAACTGCCGTTTCAATGATAATTCGAGCTGCTCTCTGAAAAGATGATGGAGAACCTTGTTGGAATAGATACAGTCGAAGCGCAATTCTGTATCTATAGTTACGGCATCAAGTTTTAACAGCGGAATGTCCGGTTTAATTCTGTTATAATTCTTCAGAAATACTTCTGAAAGATCAGAGCCGGTAGCCTTGTATTTTTCCTGAAGAATATCGAGATCTGTTCCCGGCCCCATTCCAAGTTCAAGAACCGAGGCTCCAGGAGTAAGATATTTCTCTAGTTTTAAAATAAGATCCTTTCCATCAAAGCCTTCGGCCATTGCTGTATATTCACTGACATTTTTCTCGTCATCAAAATAAAACATCTATACCACCCCGTTTATTATCAAAACAAACCGTACTCGTAAGCTCCAATATCAGGCTGTCTGCCACGGAGGCGGCCCCTCTGATCCTTCTCTGGGGTGTCCTCCGCCATTAGCCCGTCCCTTGCCGGGCTGAAGATTCCGATAGGCATGAAGGGCGGATTGCCGCCTACAGTTTTCAGGGCTTTGAGTTTCGGATCTCCTGATGCCGCGCCATCGAGGCTGCCGTCGGCTACAAAATTGCCCTCGTTCACTTCAAGAAAACCTTCTCCGTAAATACCGCCCCCTTTGGCAATATAAAAATCCTGAAAACTGCTTCCTGCTATCAAAGTCCCCTTCATAGAGGCTCTTCCCCTTGAACAGAGACCGCTTCCGCGCTTCACCGATGAGTTATTTGCAATAGTCACATGATTCAGGAAGAGGTCGCCATTATTGTAAATTCCGCCTCCCCTGCGCCTGCAGTCATTCGATGCAATTGTAGTATTAGTAATATATGCAGCACTTTCACAGGCGACAAAGACTCCGCCGCCCCTACCGAAAGCGTAATTATCCCAGATGGAACATCCGTCAATTATCAGTTCTCCGCCCTTCTCAGTCTTTATAGCTCCCCCGCTGCCCCTGCATCCGATACCGGAATTAATCAGCTCATTGGGCAGCTCAGTAGTATAGTTACCACTCAGGCTGCTATCCACAAGCTCCACCCTTCCACGGGTAAATATCCCGCCGCCGTAGACTGCTTCATTCCCTGAGAGGTTACACCGCTCAAGCCTCACAAAGCCCTCGTTATCGATGCCTCCGCCCCGATGAGGAATTGCGGTTGGTTTTCCATTTCTTATTGTTAAATCCCTGAAAACAGCCTGCCCTCCGGCTGTAACTCGAAAGACTCTGTCCTCCGCAATGCCAGGAAGTGCGGCAGCCTGAATGACGGTACCATCTACTGATGCCCCGTTGATTTCAACATCCGATTCTATAATCAGCCCCGATTCAGTATAAACAGGATCAATAAGATTCAGAACAAGTTTTTCATCGATCGATGCATTGCTGAGCGCCTCGGCAATTGTTCCAAAATCACCGCCTTCTCCTACCGTGTAATCGGCAAAAAGTATTGATTCAAAGAACACAGTCATCAAGATTACTATAATCAGCTTTTTATTCATTAGTTTTCATCCCCGTATTTTGAATCTCATCTGTACAGCCTCTGCCGTACAGACGTTGATACAGCACCGACATAGAAAAGCAGATAGCTTTCTATCAGAAGCTGCGGTAATTTTAAAGTATTGAAATTCACATTCAGCTTCTTCGCCATCTATTTCCTCCTGAAGGATGCTTTAATCTCATCAAAGTAGTCTGGATTCTGCCTGTAGATATCGGCAAAACTCGAAAAATTAAGGATATAGAGATAGTCATCCTCGAGCCAGATCTTTCTTTCAACATAATTATTGCTGTTATTAGAATCATTCAGGTAATAAGAAAGCGTATATATTCCATTATTTATATCCAAAATCATAGAATCCATAAAAATACGGTCTCCGGTTAAATAGACGGTCTGCCTGATAAAGTCGTCGATGCTATAGAGTCCGGCGGATTCTATATCGCTCCATTTTTCCTTTTCCAGCATAATCTGGGAATCACGAAAACTATATAATGAAAGCCAGTATCCCGGATAACCTGATTCATTATTCTCACTCCAGTTGGAATCTATATCAAGCCTGTAATCGAAAAGGAACGCCTCGACCTTCTCCTTTTGAGGAATACCAAGCCCCCTCCTTGCAGGAATGTCAAGTTCATCTTCAGGCCTTAATTCAAAAAAAGGACTTATATCATTTAAGTCAAACATCCCGGCCGAAGTCAGCTTATATTCTTCAGCTCTGCCGCTCAGCCTGATGCTGTTGAAACCGAACAGAGGAAGATGAGAGTCGAAATGATATATTTCAATATATTTCGAGGTTTCCCGGTTTAAATCCCTCTCGCCGTCGTCAGTCCTGTAGGAACTCGAAACGTCTATAAAGTTCAAGAGGTCTACAATTGACTGTTTGAACAAAGGAGGATCATCTTCGCTAAGCCCCTTAATCTGTTCAATCTCAAGACCTCTATCTTCTGTCCTGCGCAGCTGTACCATGTAGTTTATACTCTCGCCCGTCTTGTTATCAATATTTTTAATAAAAAATGCCGCTCCGACATCAATTATATTATGGCCCCAGTAAGCCCTGAAGAAATCCTGCTCACCCCTTGTATCATGATAGGCTGCATATTCACCGCTGTTTAACAGGCTGAAAGGATCGCTGAACAGAGGGCAAACTAATATTAAAAGAAAAAGCGTTATTATTGTCTTTTTCAAAATAGCCGCCTCAATTGTTTACTTTGATGCTTATCATCATACCGATATCATCTACCCGGTAAAAAAGCGGGGCAAAAAGAGATGAAGATTCATAGACTTTCAGGAAATCCTGGTAACTTCCGGTTTGATATCTCGTTGTAATGAGGACCCAGTGATTTTTAATATATGGATGTCCTGACATGTTGGCCATTATCAGATAAAGATCTTCTGAATCATTGCATTCATCAATTATCTGTTTGAAATTCTGCTTATGCAGTTTCAGCTCCACATTTAATCCGGCGTCTTCAAACATTTTACCGACAGCTTCTATTCCTATTACAGGATTTAACGAGCCATTCACTTCTTTATAAGTGTAATATTCACCCCTATTTACTTCATCCATGGATGGACCGTCATCGAGAAGAGAATCAATCGCTATATAAATATTAAAAAAGAAATTGCCGAAGGCACCAATTGACATCGGAATAAAAGATTTGTTCCTAGACCCATTATCAAGGAGAAGATCTACGAGCATATTTTCCAGCTCTATATCACCATCGGAAATATCAACAACATCGGTATATTGAAATGAAATAAACCGGGCCATATCAACAGGCCGCATACTGCCGCGACTATCCTCCCGGTTGACATCAACCCCATATCCGAGAATTTTTGCAGTTAGCCCATAGTTGCCCCCGTGAACAGCATAATGAAGCAAGGACATCTCACCTGAGGTCGGGATGTCGATATCAGAATACTCGTCAATCAACGCGAGGGCTTCATCAATATCCTCATCATTAAAATAACCAAGGTATGATGCGCAGCTTCCGCCGCGCCTGTTCAGGATGTCCAGCCTACAGCCATTCTCAATAAGGACACGGAAGGCCCCAATATTGCCGTAAAGGGCTGAAATCATAACCGGGGAGTTTCCAAAAGCATCCACCTCATCTATCAGGTCAGCAGATTCCAGTAATATTTCCATTTCGCCTGCCGAGCCTTCGGCAGCAACGCAATGGACTGTCGTCCAGTTGTTGCTATCTTCCTTTAAAAGCGGGCTGTATTTTTCAATTATGTTAAAAACATCATAATGATTATCGTCGGAGTAAACGGAAAATCCAAAGCAGAAAAATACAAGAATCAAAGCAGCCTTTAGTTTCATTTTTTATCCTTGTCTGATATTTATTCAGAATACACATGATATCATCATTCAGAATGAAAAACAAAAATAATATTTCAGACTATTTCAAATAAAGGCCATAGAATCTTCTCAAAGGAACCAACACATACTGACCGCTCATATCTCGGAATAGACGCAAGAATAAACAAACATTGGTCTGACAAAAACTCTTATGATGTTTGCATGGTTAATAAATAAGGCTTTAACGATACACATGAAGGCGTTATTATCAACAGAGGAGTTGCATAGTCTATGATTCAAATTACGAGATGAAAACGATGGGCGCAAAAAAAATGGATTATCCGACATTTCGGATAATCCATCTATTCTCCCCCGGACAGACTCGAACTGCCGACCTAGTGATTAACAGTCACCCGCTCTACCAGCTGAGCTACAGGGGAATGCGTAATGCTTGGTTAAGATAAACAAAATCAGGTTTTATGTCAACGGTTTTTATAAAAGATTTTTATCTTTTCATCACCTATTAAACACTTACTGAATAAACAATTAACTCATAATATACACTTATCTCTTTTTTTAATTTTCACAATATTAGAGCAGGATATTTATTAAAAAACAAGAGACGTAAATGAGTAAAACGGGCAAGGAAGGAAGGCTATGCCTATATAAGCAAGATATTCAAAGAAACAGCAATTCTGAATTTGGCTGCAATTCATTAACTGTTAGGCCCTTGCTGCACCCTGCACAGCAATAAATCTGCTCAGAAGACTGAGACGATTTACCACTGCACTGGGTCCCGCAGCGGCGGCACACAAATGCAGCCAAATTCAGACCTACTGACATTCTGGAAGCGGGTTTGGGGTTTACTAATTACTAGATAGAGAGGTGATTTTTAAAATATTCCGGCATTTTAAAAATTATCCAACCGCTTCCGAAGGTTAAATAGAGAATTGCTGAATTCATAATTTCCTGTTTGTAAATTAACGAATCTGATTATATAATAAACCAGGCTTTCATCTTACTATAAAAAAAAGGTGTACTGAATGTCTGTAAATAAAAAACTCGATAGAACTCCGCTTTATAAAAACCATAAAAAAATAGATGCCAAGCTGGCGCCCTTCGCCGGCTGGGAAATGCCTGAAATGTACGGCAACATCCTTAAAGAACACTTGCACACAAGATCTGCTAACTCAATATTTGATATCTGTCACATGGGTGAGTTCATAATAGAAGGAAAAAAGGCTGAAAAAGATCTTGAAAACCTTCTCTCCTGCGGACTCGCCTCTCTTGGTTCTGGAAGATGCCGGTACGGTTTTCTTTTAAATGACGAGGGCTTCTTTATAGATGATTTAATTATCTTTAAATACAGCTGCACCCGGTTTATGATTGTCGTCAACTCTTCACGAATTACTAATGACGCTGAATGGATCTGTAGCCATCTTTCCACTTCAACCTCATTTACTAATATTTCCGATAAAACGGCGAAGATCGATTTGCAGGGGCCCCTGTCATTTAAAACAGCTTCGTCGGTTTTCCCTGATATAGAGTTCGTTGTGATGAACCGCTTTGCCTTCATTGAGTTCGAATATGAGGGCATAAAGTTGACAGCAAGTACCACGGGCTACACTGGTGAATTGGGATTTGAGTTTTTCATGCCGCCTGAATCGGCCGTAACAATCTGGGAGCTTCTGCTTGAAGTTGATAGTGTAAAGCCCGCCGGCCTTAGTTCCCGGAACTCACTGAGACTTGAGAAAGGGCTGCCACTTTACGGTTATGACATAACTGATAAAATAACCCCAATCGAGGCCAATCTCGAGCGTTTTGTTAATTTCAATAAAGATTTTATCGGAAAAGATGCCCTCATCAGACAGATTAGAAATAAGCCCGCCCGGATTCTTACTCCTTTCCTCTGTGCGGGACGGAGCACGGCCCGTGAAGGCTTTACAATATACAAAGATAATAAACCTGCCGGAGTCGTCACCAGCGGTGTATTCTCACCAATGTTGAATAAGGGAATAGGACTGGCCATGATTGATCAATCAATATCTGCCGTCGGTACCATAATCGAATGCAGAAAAGATGATACAAAAATAAATGCTGTAATAATTGATCTGCCTTTTATACGGTAGACGACTAAAGGAGAGTGAAATGCTGCCGAAAGAATTATCCTATACCAGGGAACATGAATGGTTAAAAGTAAGTGACGAAAATATGGTTATCATAGGAATAACTGACTATGCTCAGGAAGAACTCGGCGATATCACCTTTGTGGAACTGCCGGAAGTCGGACAGGTCATCTCAGGCGGCGACAGCCCGGTAACACTTGAATCTGTAAAGGCTGTTAGTTCAGTCTATTCGCCGGCGGCAGGAGAAATAATAGAAGTAAATTCCCGCCTTGATGATGAACCGGAACTGATTAATGAATCGCCCTACACCGACGGCTGGATCTTCAAGATTCGCATTACCGGAGCAATGATTACACCGCTTCTCAGCCCGGGTGAATATCAGGAGTTTATAGACAGTCTCGATTAAGGATATTTTTGTATGAATGCAATAATTATTGGAACAAAATGCATTCACATCCAGAGTTGCTCTTTTTCGAAATCGGAGGTTTACTCATGAGTTATGTTCCAAATGGAAATGATACTAGAGACGAAATGCTCAAGGCTGTCGGATGCTCCGGCAGGATTGATGAACTTTTCAGTTCAATCCCGCCGGAACTGAGGGCTAAGTCCTTCGATCTTCCTGAGGGGAAATCGGAGTTTGAGGTTGAGCAGGCAATTCGGAATCTGGGGGCCAAAAATGTCAATAATCTGACCTATTTTATAGGCGGCGGATTCTACGACCACTATATTCCGGCAGCGGTGGACAGCCTCTCTTCCCGCGGTGAGTTTTTCACCGCCTACACTCCCTATCAACCCGAGGCTTCACAGGGGACCCTGCAGGCAATCTATGAATATCAGAGCTGCATCTGCAGCCTGACCGGAATGGACGCGTCCAACGCGTCGCTCTATGACGGCGGAACGGCCCTCTATGAGGCTGCAATGATGGCCATCAGGATTACAAAGCGGAACCGCATAGTGATGGACGGCGGAGTAAGCCCCATCTACCGCAAGATGGTTAGAAGTTATACTCATAATCTCGACATTGATTTTACCGAAGTTCCTGTCTGCCACGGCCAGAGTGACCGAGGGGAGCTCTTCAAACACCTAGGCAAGGATACCGCCGCGGTAATTCTCCAGAATCCCAACTTCTTCGGAACAGTGGATGATCACTCAGACATAGTTAAAAAAGCCCATGAAAATGGGGTCCTCGTTATTTCCAGTGTCTATCCCATATCTCTCGGAATGCTGAAGCCGCCGGGAGAAATAGGTGTCGATATCGTAACAGGTGAAGGCCAGAGCCTGGGAATCCCCCTGTCATTCGGCGGTCCCTACCTGGGCTTCATGGCCACTAAACAGGAGTTTCTCAGGAACATGCCCGGCAGAATCTGCGGCGCCACTACCGACAAGAACGGCAGGCGTGCCTATGTTCTCACCTTCCAGACCAGGGAACAGCATATAAGGCGAGAGAAGGCAACCTCGAACATCTGCTCTAACCAGTCGCTTTGCGCGCTCCGATCACTGCTCTATATGAGCCTCCTCGGAGACAAGGGGCTCAAAGAGCTTGCCAGTCTCTGCCGCGACAAGGCCGAGTTCGCAAAAGACTCCCTGTCGGCGATTAAAGGGGTTAAGGTTCTGCGAAGCTCGCCGACCTTCAATGAATTCACAATACAGCTGCCGGTTAACGCAAATGAAGTTATCGGAAAGATGATAGAACGCGGAATAGCAGCAGGTTTTCCGCTTGGAAGGTATTACGAAAACATGGAAAATTACCTGCTAATAGCGGTTACCGAAAAAAGAACCAAGCATGAGATTGTACGTTTTACCGACGCGCTGGAGGATGTATTATGGAGCTGATATTTGAAAAATCCAGCGAAGACAAACGGGGAATAAAACTGCCGCACAGCGATGTACCACAGGCCGCGGCTCTCGAGAAACAATACCTAAGAACCGGAACAACTGGATTGCCGAACATCTCCGAACCCGAGGTTGTAAGGCATTACACCTGTCTGTCCAGGACTAACTTCTGCATTGACACAAACTTCTACCCCCTCGGTTCCTGCACGATGAAGTACAATCCACGCTTTACCGAAAAGATAGCCTGCATCGACAGCTTTGCATCTATACACCCTCTTCAGCCGCAGCTGGTCAAAGGCGGAATACTCACGCAGGGAGCCCTGCAGGTAATCTACGACCTCGAGAGACAGCTCTCTGAGATTACCGGGATGCATTCATTCACTACTCAGCCTATGGCAGGCGCTCACGGAGAACTCACCGGCGTAATGCTCATAGCCGCCTGGCACAAGTCCCGCGGCGACAAACGCGAGTATATCATCATCCCGGACTCAGGCCATGGAACCAACCCTGCGAGTGCCGCCATTGCCGGCTACAAGGTTAAGACTATAAAATCCGATAAAAACGGCGTCATGGACATGGAGGAATACCGTAAGGCCCTCGACGGGAAGACCGCCGGCATAATGCTTACCTGTCCGAACACCCTCGGCATCTTCAATCCTCATATAAAGGAGATAACAGAGCTCGCGCACTCATCTGGCGCTCTGATGTATTACGACGGGGCAAACCTGAATGCCATCCTCGGAAAGGCCAGGCCGGGAGACCTCGGCTTCGACATTGTCCACCTGAACCTTCATAAGACCTTCTCGACACCCCACGGCGGAGGAGGCCCAGGCGCCGGCCCCGTCGGTGTTACTAAAGAACTCGCCGAATTCCTCCCGACCTCGAGAATAATAATGCGGGATGACGGAACCTACGCCCTGGAATACCAAAAACCGTCCTCCATAGGCTACATATCGCCCTTCTACGGCAACTTCGGCATCCTGCTCCGCGCCTATGCCTACATCCTCTACATGGGACGCGACGGCCTCATAGAGGCGAGTGAGAATGCGGTACTCAACGCAAATTATCTAAAGAGCCGCCTCAGAGAGCGGTTTAACATTCCCTTTCCCGACGGAACCCTGCATGAGTTCGTCATCTCGGCAAAAAACTTCGCCGACGGAGGCGTTAGAGCCCTGGATTTTGCCAAAGCGCTGATAGACCGCGGCATACACCCGCCCACAGTCTACTTTCCCCTTAACGTAAGGGAGGCTATCATGGTCGAACCTACCGAGACAGAATCAAAGGAAACCCTCGATAACTTCATTGAGGAGATGATAAAATTAGCTGATCTCGCGGAAAGTTCACCGAAAATTTTCCATAATTTTCCGGCTACAACACCTGTGTGCAGGCCCGATGAGGTGGCGGCCGTAAAGAATCCCGATTTAAGATACCGGGTAGGATCTCAAAGTCAGCTATAGATTAAACAAATTGGCTGAAAAAGCTTGATTTGGAGGAAGCCATAACCTATCCTTAAAGAGAATATGGAACTAAACACAACGGTGCTGGATTACAGCTGCTTTAAAAAGATACTAGCCATGAACCGCGGCGGGAACTCCATCCTCGTTGACACCTTTCTCGGAAACTTCTACCTCAGATATAATAGTTTCAAAGATGCAGTTTTCAATAATGCCCATACAAGCACAAAAGCCTTCCTCGTCTCAAGCGAGGCTTGCCGGCTCAAAGATTTTATTATTGAAACCGGAGGTACTAGGGCGGCAGCGCTTCTCGCCGATTATGAGAAGTACGCGTCCATTGCCGACTTCTTCTCCTGCGCCCAGATGGAAAAAATGCTCTTCATCGAGATTGAGACTTTTAAAGAAGCAGTCGTCAGCACGTTTGCCTGATTTTTTCCGCGTTTTAGGGTATTACAATGGAATATTTACTATTCCTAATTATCTATTAAATTTCCAAAAGTTTCGGCATTTACCGGCTTACTGAAATAATACCCCTGAAACTGGTCACTACCGTTTTCAAGTAAATAATCAAATTGCGCTCTTGTCTCAACCCCCTCTGTTACGACCTTAAACCCAAGATTGTGAGCCAAGCCGATCATGCTTTTCACAAGAATTACCGACTTTATATTCTCAGGAAGATTGTCAACAAATGATTTATCTATTTTCAGCTTATCAACAGGATAATCCTTCAACTTGCTGAGTGAAGAATAACCGGTACCAAAGTCGTCTATAGCGATTGAGACATTCATGTTGTGAATCTCAGCCAGCTTCTCAATAGAATCCTGTTCATTTTCCATAATTCCACTCTCGGTAATCTCCACCTCAAGCCATTGCGGATTAATCCCGGTATCCTTTAAAACAGCCTTAATATTACTGACTATATCTGCTCTGCTGAATTCAAAAGGAGAGATATTCACCGCTACCTGAATGGGCTTATGTCCTTTTTCCTGCCATTTCCTGTTCTGGACACAGGATTCATACAATACATGCTCTCCAAGCTGAAGAATCATCCCGTTTTTTTCTGCAATTGGAATAAAAAGCCCTGGAGGGACAAGTCCCCGAACCGGAGACTGCCATCTAAGAAGGGCTTCCATCCCGATAATTGTCCCAGAAACATCAACCTTGGGCTGATAGTAAACACAGAATTCTTTTAAATCGATGGCGTCCTGCAGTTCTTTTTCAATCTTGATCCTGGAGAGCATCTCATTGTTCCGTTTTTCATCGAAAAGTGAATATGAAGTAAGGCGCCGGTTTTTAGCATTACACATGGCAGTTTCACTGTTCTTGATCAAAAGGTCAGAATCATTTCCATCATCAGGATAGAAGCAAATTCCCATCCCTGCGGTTATTCTTATCATATGAGACCCTACACTCAAAGGTTCGGAAAAAACATCCGCTGTCTTTTTAAAGATAATCTCCGCGCTCTGAGAACCGTCAATATCTGATAAAAGGACAAGGAATTTATCACCTTCAAACCTGGAAACAAGATCATCATCCCGAAATATCGACTTTAATTTCGCTCCTACCTTTATTAGAACTTCATCACCCGCAGGGGTTCCATACAGATCATTTATATATTTGAATTTATTCAGATTAATGGACATTACCGCAAATATTTTTTTAGTTCTTTCTGCACGTTTCAATTCCCTTCGCAGACGCGCGGTAAACATCTCTTTATTAGGTAAACCTGTTAGTGGATCATTAAACTCTAAATAGTAAGCCCTGTTTTTTATTGAATCGAACTCGGTTAAGTCCTTAAAATAGACAAGAATCCCCTGAATAGACGGCACATCATACATATTCTGCAAAAAGACTTCCATATGACGCAAGCTCCCATCTTTATGTATAAACCGGTACTCGGAAGATGCACTATTACCATTTGCGAGAGAACAATCCAATAACTTCTGAGTCAGGAGTTCTCTATCACCAGGGTGAACTCTTTCAAGAAAGCTCGACCCTACCGTCTCATCAAGTTTATACCCATGCAGATACTCAATTGATTCAGATTCGAATTTTATAATTCCCTTTCTGTCGACAATGGCAATTACTTCAGAGATATGCTTAAGTATTTTGCTTAATTTATTTTGATTTTCACTTACGGATTTTTCAATCTCAGTTTTCTCGGTTATGTCTATAAGAACACCAAGGAATGCCGTCACCTTTTCATTGTTCTTTACTACGATGGTGTTATTGATAACATTTAATAATTCTCCACAATAATTACAGACAGTAGTGGTGTGTGAAATAAACCTGAAACCACTCTGTATGGCACTATCAAAATGAGATGACATTCTGACTTCCACCGATTCATCTTCAAGATTAAAGAGTGATTTATTAATCAGGAAACTATTTTCACATCCGAGTAAGCTGCAAAAATGTTTATTGGCAAAAATAATTTCCCCATCTATATCTACAATATATATAGCATGCGGAATATTCTCAATAAAGGACTTATCCTTCATTTCCTTATTCAGCATATATTTTGTCATAGATGCAACGGAAACAAATTTTTCTCCTTTTTTTTTAATATCGTAACTTGTCATAAATCCACCTCTATTGCATTCCTGACCCTAATCAATCAGAAACGGGAATTACCCTATACTAATGTTTCTTCGACAACTAAATCTTCACCGAAGGTATTTATCTCTTCAAGGCTGAAAACCGCATCAATATTCAGGATAATAATGAAATCATCATTCTTTTTTCCTATTCCCTCAATAAAATCGGTGTTTAAACCGGTTCCGAATTTCGGTGTCGGCTCAATATGTTCAGCAGGTATATCTATAACCTCCTGAACTGAATCAACGAGAATACCCACAATCACAGCTCCGGCGTTGAGACTCACCTCAGTAACAATAATTCTTGTATTAATATCAGCCTTAACATCAGACATTTTAAATTTAACTTTAAGATCGGCAACAGGAACAACACTTCCCCGGAGATTAATTATTCCCCGAAGGAATTCAGGCATTCGCGGAACTTTAGTTACCGATGAAAACTCAAGAACCTCACGAATCTTGGTAACATTGATTGCATACTACTCATCATCAAGGGAAAAAGTTAAATACTGATTTATCTGAGTCATTATTCTATTACTCATAGCTTCATCCTTGTTCCTAAAATTCTTCAAAATCAGTGTCTACAGCATTCGAGCCACTATTGTTTCCACCGAAAGCAGCAATTGCCATTTGAGGTATTCTGTTTTCAGGAGCAAGACCTGTTTTTCTACTTGTTTTCCCCCTGGTAGATTCTGAAGATTCATCTTTTACTTCAAATCGTCCGCGTAATAGTTCAAAATTACCAGGAAGCTGCTTTGTATTTGGGGTTTCTATATTCTTTTTTGAAGAATTAGATGAGTTTACCTTGAAAAAGTTAATCGTTGCTCTTAATTGTTCAGCCTGTCCGGATAATTCCTCAGCCATGGCGGCCATTTCTTCGGATGCAGCGGAATTCTGCTGTACAACCTGGTCAAGCTGCATAATCGCCTGGTTTATCTGCTGGACACCAGTTCTTTGTTCATTACTTGCCGCACTTATCTCCTGGACCAACTCGGCTGTCTTTCTGATATCAGGAACAATTTTCTGCAGTTTCGCCCCGGCAGTATCGGCTACACCCACACTCTTAGCACTAAGCTGACTTATCTCTTTAGCTGCTTCCTGGCTTCTTTCTGCAAGTTTCCGTACCTCGGCCGCAACCACTGCAAATCCTTTTCCATGCTCACCGGCTCTTGCCGCTTCTATGGCTGCATTTAAGGCGAGCAGATTCGTGTTACGAGCTATATCTTCAATTATTCCGATTTTTGAAGCAATCTCGTTCATCGCGTCTACTGTTTCAAGAACAACTTTTCCACCATCGTTTGCGTCTTCCGCAGCCTGCTGAGCAATCTTCTCAGTCTGCATGGCGTTATCAGCATTCTGCTGTATATTGGCCCCCATTTGCTCCATTGATGCTGAGACCTCTTCAGCGGATGCGGCCTGTTCGGTGGCTCCTTGTGATAACTGTTGGGCCGTCGCGCTCATCTGCTGACTGCCTGATGCAACATTATCTGTAGCTGCTGTAATATCACTTACTACCAAGAGAAGCTTATTCTTCATATTATTCAGTGAATTCGCCAGTTCCCCGATCTCATCCTTTCTCTTAAGAAAAGCATCATCTGCAGTTACTGTCAGATCACCCTTTGCAACATGATGAGCAAAGCCAACAGCCCTTTTAATAGGAATTACAATAGAGCGTACTATAAAAAATACAATAATTCCGATAATGACTACGCATACTAAAATCAGAATAATGGACATCATCTTCATTTTATTTACGCCGGCATAGACATCATCTTCATTAGCGGTTATTACGGCAGTCCACCCCTTCATTTTTTCAGTCCTGAAAGCCGCAATTTTTTCTATACCATTGTGGGTATAACGCAAAAATCCATCTTCCTGCCTCATTATCGCCTTTCCAAAATCTTCATTACTGAAATTTTCTTTAAGAACAAGACTTGAATCCGGATGAGCGATTACATTTGAATTTCTATCTAGCAGATATGCATAACCGCCATTGCCGACCCTAACAGGAAGAACATAGATCTCACTAAATGAAGTCAGGTCAAGAGATCCCAGGAAAATTCCTTTCACACTGCCGTTTACTATAATCGGAGTTGACACAACTATAACAGGCTTCCCTGTCATCTTGCTTTCAAGAACATCCGAAGAAGCTCCCCTTCCGGCAATCGAGGTCTGAAAATACTCCCTGTCGGATACATTCATCTTGCCTACCTGGGTCTCATCACTGCAAGCAATAACTATACCGGTTTTATCAGCTACAGCAAAAAACTCATACTTGAGGTTATCCTTTTGAACATCAAAGAGTGTTTGATTGACAGCTAAAAGGGCAGCAGCATCATATGCTCCTTCGTTTTCAAATAAAGCCCTGTATAGATTTCTATTACCGAAAATAATAATATTATTATCAGCTTCACTAAGATAATTTCCAACATTCCTATGCAGCGCGTCAGCAACCTGAGCTATTTCACCTTCGACGGCATGCTCTATTTCTCCTTTTTCTGTTATATAACTGACAAGGGTCAGAGCCGCCATGCCGGCAATAATCAGTGACAGGATCGGGATTAAAAATTTGTTCTGCAGTTTCATAATATTCCTCTGTAGCTATAAGATATTATTAAACATAACAGCTGATTGAAATACGTAATATCGGCAGATTTCTGATTTGCAGGTAGGAATATAAGGTAGATGTTGTAAGGCCTTACTCAGGGGATTGTAGGAAAAGGACTACACTATTGGTTATTTTTTTATAGGAATGCTGATAGTAATTGTAGTACCAGTACTTTTTTCACCGTTTATCACGACTGTTCCACTTATATCTCTTACATTTTCTTTAATTCGAAGAAGGCCCAAAGAAGCAGGGTTTGAAATGTCCCCCCTGGAGATACCGACGCCATTGTCCTTGATACTCAAGTTCAGACGGCCGTCTTTTTCTTCAAGAAGAATATCAACCCGATTCGCCCGGGAATGGTTTTTTATATTTTCAAAAATCTCTTCGCAGACACGGAAGAGAATAATTGATGAATCTTTTTCTACTAATACCGAACTCGAGATATGCTGCGCTGAACAGATGATGCCTGTTTTTTTCTGAAAATCGCCTGCAAACCATTTAAGGGTCGCCGGCAGGCCGATGTCATCGAGAGATGTCGGCCGGATACCGGATGAGAGATCCCGTCCGAACTGAATCAGGTAATTCAGAGTCTCACCTGCTTCTTTTAGTTTATTGGACATCTCTATTCTCTTCGAATTAAAGTCATCCTTCCAGAGCATCTTCTCAAGCATCGAAACATCAAAACTGAGCCCGGTTGCCACCTGCCCCATATCATCCATTATCTTTCGGGTCAGACCGGCCATCTTGTCCTCTCGTCTCTTATGAAGGCGCGAGTTGAGCTTCCTCAAGCTTTCATTGGATTTTATCATCCTGACCGCAAACTCTTCATTTTTGGTAATCTCCACGCCCCTCAGGATGAAACCGCTGAAAGCATCTGATTCATCATAATAAACTGCCGCATACCATCCTATCGTTTTTTGTCTGCCTTTGGGTGTATCAATAATATGGACAAAATATTTACCGTTTCTGTCACGATCCAACAGCAATTTATAAAAAAGCGAAATAGTCTCTTCTTCTTTTCCCGCTGGAACGAATTCATCAAACCAGTTTCTGTCTCTCACATCACTATCATCAAGATCCAGCAGAGCCCGACCGTAACTATTAACAAAATCAATTCGTCCGTCTTTATCCAGAGTGATAAGGGTTATAGACGCCGCATTGAGATGAGCAGAGAGTCTTGTTCTCTCAATTGAAAGATCTTCTTCAACCTTACATTTTTCAGAAATATCTCTGACCATACTAACCCAGCCTTGATGTTCCCCGGTAGCGCTAAAAAGAGGCATAACGCTTAGTTCTGAAAAGAAGATACTGCTGTCTTTTCTCTTCATTTTAAATTTATCAAGATGAAAAAATCCCTTTTTTACAGTTTTCGGAAAAAAAATTTCTTCAACCTCGCCAGATGCGGCATCATCGGTGTGAACAATATCTATCGACTTTCCAATTAATTCTTCACGGTCGAATCCAAACAACCTGGCAGCGGCATCATTACAGTCAACAATGTTCCGCTCGGGACTACTGCTGATAATGAAGATTGCATCACTATGACATTCGTAGATACTTTCGAGAATATCGCTTTTCGACAGGTCATTAAGAAGGTTTTCTAACATAGTATTGCCGCCTAATCAACTAGTTTCTCTCTTACTGCATAACTTATCAATTGAGCATTATTCTTCAAGTTCATTTTTTCGAGAATCCTGGTTCTATAGGTACTGATGGTTTTAGCGCTGAGATTCAGTTCAGCTGCTATCTCCTTATTGACCTTCCCTTCTGCTATAAGACGGAAAACGGTAAACTCCCTGTCTGAAAGTTTTTCCTGTAGTTTTTCACCATCGCCATCTCCAATCATGGCGACAAGATGCTCGGCTATGTTCTCGCTGATGTACTTTTTCCCTTTAATTATTTTTTTAACAGCCTTAATGAGTTCATCAGGGGCCACTTCTTTATTCATATAGCCTGATGCCCCGTCCTTTAATACTCGTATAGCGTATTGATCTTCGGGATAAATACTCAGGATGAGCACAGGCAGCTCCGGAAATTCCACTTTAACCTGCAGAAGAACATCAAGACCGCTCAGCTTAGGCATGGATATGTCCATAATAAGTATATCATATCGGTTCTGCCTTAATTTTTCTAAAACCTGGTGTCCGTTTGCAACTTCGTCTTTTACAGCAATTCCCGGATCTTCTGAGAGAATCTGCTTTAATCCCCTTCTTATTATCGCGTGGTCATCGGCTATAAGTACATTTATCATCTTTCTTTCTCCGTTTCATAGACACCTTAATATATAGCACTGATACAAATAATAGGACAAGTTCTGATTTTCCTGTAGGGATTATTCCTACAAAAGAGGAAGCACAACCTCAACAAGCGTCCCCTGACCTAGACTACCTGTAATCTTAAGTTTTCCCTTTAAGTTGCTGCACCTTTCTCTCATGCCGATTAAGCCGTAGGCTCCGGGTGCATTGAGCTCCTCTTTCCCTATGCCTCTGCCATCGTCCATTATACTCAGGAATGCAGAATCACCATCACAAAAGTAGGTAACTTCCGCCTTTGACGCACCCGCATGTCGGGCAATATTTGTAAGGGCTTCCTGAAGAATCCTGTATAAAACAATTGCGGCCTCCTGGAATATTTCAATTTCTCCGGATTCAACCGAAATAGAGGTGTCGATTCCGGTCATTTTATTAAATTCCTTTAATTTCAGTTTGAGAGCTTCCGGAAGAGAATGTGTTTCAAGGTATTCCAGCCTGAGCTTGGAGGTTATTTTCCTGACAACCTGTATCATATTATCTGCTGTTTTAATAAGCTCACGGCTCTTCTCTCTTAGCAAAGACTGATCGGGGAGCATCTTCTGTTCCAACCAATGAAGTTCAAATTTCAAGGCTGTTAGATCCTGGCCCAGTTCGTCATGGATCTCGCGGGCAATCGCCGCCCTCTCCTGGTCTCTGGCGGTCTGAAGATGCGCGCTCAAATCGCTGAGCTGCTTGTTCCTCTTTATAAGCTCTAATTCCTGCTGCTTTTCTTCCGTAATATCACGGACTATGATTCCAAGCCCGTCTCCGACCTTATAGATATGAAAATAAAAAAAACTTTTACCAAGCTCGTTTTTTATAAACACCTGGTCAATTGAGGCCGGAACTCCTGTACGCATAACCTCTTTATAAGTGTCAAATCTATCGGTATTTCTAACTGAAGGGAAGACCTCCAGAAATTTCGCTCCTATACTCTGTTGTCCTAGCTGAAAACCCATCTTCTGCCATGAGCCGAGATTCATATCGACAACCGTCCAGGAGGCATCAAGCAAAAGAAACCCCTCATCTATAGAATGCAGAAAGAGGATGAGTTGATTTTTTTCGATGTGACCATTAATATTATCAAACATTTTTCAATTCCTAATAATTATTATCTTCTGCGATTATTGTACTGGAAAGGGAAAATTTCCATCAGATTAAAAGCAATATATATTACCTTTATACATATAGCAATAGTGTTAATAGGGGATTGATGCTGATTCAATTATGACATTTGTGCATAAAGTGCGCCTCTAAGGCTCTTCTAAAAGATCAGACCCGGGTAATTCTTATAATTCACACTTGCAATCTCCACCGCTATAGTACAGAATTCTCCATGGAGGCGAATAATATGAGAATTCCTCTCATTCTTATCGGTTTCGGTTCTATGGGCAGAGAAATAGCCGAAGCGGCGCTGTCAAAACCCTGGCTGGAGATAATCGGATTGGTAGATCCGGATCCGAAGTTCTCTAAACTCTCTCTGAGAGAACTGCTGTCCCGCCCTGATGCTCCGGCCATTAATATTACTCCTAGTCTCAAAGAGTGGCTGAGCAGCAGCAGACAGAGGCTCGCCCTATCCGAATGTGCCGCTATGGCTGTAGCGGCCACATCATCCCGGCTTGCTGATATAGAACCTGTTCTGGAAACACTCTTCTCTCACGATATTTCGGTAGTTTCCACCTGCGAAGAGATGAGCTACCCCCTTCCCTCCAACGAAGATATCTGGAACAGGATTGATAACCTGGCAGTACGTTACGGAACCTCCGCGGCCGGCACAGGTATCAATCCCGGCTTTCTAATGGATCTCCTACCCCTGCTTCTTACCGCGCCATGTACCCGGATAGAGGCCATCACTATTAATAGAAGCCTGGATATACGCCGACGAAGAACCTCTTTCCAGCAGAAGATGGGCAAAGACCTCACCGCAGAAGAATTCGAAAATGGTCGAAGAGCAGGCATCATCGGCGGCCACATCGGATTGGAAGTATCTCTTCGTATTCTTGCCGGTGGAATGGGCTGGTCTCTGGCGGAAATAATCCAGACTCCGATGAAAAGGCTCGGCAGCACCGATAGAGTTATCGGGATAACCCAGGGGATAACCGGTATCACGACAGAAGGAAAGAGAATTAAACTGAATTTCACAGCCTCTGAAGATTCTGACGAAGAAGACAGGATAACCATAGATGGAGAACCGGAAATTCTACAGGTAATAAAGCCGGGCATTCAGGGAGATAAGGGTACCGCCGCGATGGTGCTCCATAGCATTCCGGGAGTCTTAAAGGCGGCTCCGGGGCTGCACACTATTCTTGATCTTCCGATCCCCCGATTCTACTGAAAAAAGTGAGCATTTCTTGAGTCAATGAAGTAACTCTCGGAATCATAACCGGTTAGTCCGGCCCCTTGAATGATAACAAAGGCGCTCATGTGCTTAACAACATTAGATCGTTCACATATAGAGTCATTTCAATTCCAGGTAATCGGTAACGGTGCCTATATTAGTGTTGGAAACGGCGTCTTTAAATATTAAATGCCGCCTAATCATTACTTATGCAGGGTAAACCAAAAAAGCCGGAAACAATTCCGGCTTTTTTGACATTTCCTTTACAGCATAAAAAGTAGTTTAACATCTGAGTTTTTCTACGTCTGTTTTCTAATGAACCTTCCTATCTCCAGCTGTCGGCAGGCACTTCTATTTCCTGCGCGGCTCTGAAACCTTCCAGGTAAGCATCACGAAAGGCCTCAGTATATCCAAGTTTGTAGCCTTCGGTGTAGCCGTCACTATAGCCGTCATCATAACCCGAATATTCATCATCATAATCATAATCATCATCTTCACTTCCGCCGTCATAATTATCCATCGTAATCGTCACGAGCGGATTATTAGATATATCCGTCTCATAAATAGTGTAATAGTCATCATCCTCATCTACGGCCTGCAGATCATAAATGTTCTGCGACACGTCATAATCACGGCTCAATTTCACGTCAATCGATTCACCGTCGGCTAGCTGAAGACCTTCGAGGAAATCATCACCCCAGTCATCATAATCGGAAGGGGAAAAATACAGATAGATGATGTTGTATCCTGTTTCATTTTTAATAGTAATACTTCTTTCTTCCTGGGCAAAAACTCCGGATAACAGAATTGATAACAGGAAAACTACTGATAGCCCTTTTTTCATATTCACTCCTCAATATCTTATATAAAAATGATAATTCTTATCTCATTTTTTTTCCAGTCGTTTTTATATGTTTTTACGTCCTTAGATGAACTTCGTGTTAGCGCTCTAACACTGACAAATCAGGCAATTGTCTCTTGCGGTGCACAAATACTCGTGTATAATAAGCCGGTATTTTGATAATTATTCATCTCTAACGAGGAGGTTCTCATGGTCGAGCTTACAGTCTGTATTGGTACTTCATGCCATCTCAGAGGGGCGACAAAGGTGATAAAGACATTTCAGCATCTTATCACATCAAACAAGCTTGAAAAAAACATCAGTCTTAAGGGTGCATTCTGCATGGGGCAATGTTCCGGCAAGAAAGTTCGGGTAAGCGTTAATTCAAACGTCTTTGAAACGAGCCCAGAAGAAGCGGAAGGTTTTTTTCTTAAAGAAGTGCTCAACACGGCAGGATAATGTCCGGTCTTGTAATATTTTTCGGACCTCCGGAGAACCGCTCAGACGATGATGAAGCAGTCAGCAGCTTCATCAAAGAGGACGGCGGGAAAATCATTCTCGGAGGGACAACCAGCTTAATTTTCGAGCGACGGTTGAAAGATAAAACAAGAATCGATTTGAAAACATCAGGATGCGGAATGCATCCCTATGGTTTTCTCGGTAATATTATTGTTGCAGAAGGTACTTTAACAATCAAAAAACTTAATGAGATTTTTTTTAGTGAATACACCGCTAATGATGCGGTAAAACTACTGAAAAATGAAATCATGAGGCATGATAGAATTAAAATCTATCATGGAAGGGCCTTTAATCCTGTTAACGGGATTGATAAAAATACGGTTTTTACTGAATTCGTAAAATGTTTACGGGAATCCGGGAAATCACCCGAAATCGTCAATTTTTAGGAGAAATTATGAGTAAAGTAATTTTTGGTGTCTGGGATGGTGAAGTCATTGACAACAGGGACAAAAGGATGTTTGAGATAGAAGACAGTCCCCGTTTCGACAACTTTGTTGAATTTAACCCTGGCAATCCAATAAAAGCTTTTTTTGGCTGGAAGGGATTCTTCATCTTCGATGGAGGTGTTAATCTTTTAGATGCGGCCATGTTGTATATAACCAGAGCCGCTAAAGAATCATGCGGGGCATGTACTCCCTGCAGGGTTGGAACCAATATAATCAAGCAGAAACTTGCTGACATCATAAATGGTGTAGCGGGAGTTGAGTCTCTGGACGAACTTGAACTGCTTGCCGAACATGTAAGAACCACAAGCCTCTGCGGGCTGGGGCAGACAGCCACCGTTGCCCTTCAGAAGATGCTCACTTACTTCCGTCAGGAGCTTGAAGCCGAGATAAGAGACATAGCAAATTACAAGCGACAGGAAGCCTACTCCTATGTCACGGCTCCCTGTATTGAAGCATGTCCAGCCAAAGTAGAAGTCCCGCGCTACATCGACTACATCCAGGACGGCAAGCTCACCCATTCTGTAAGTGTAATACTACAGAAGTATCCGATGGCCGAGACCTGCGGACGGGTCTGCGTACGTTTCTGTGAATTTGCATGCAGAAGAAACCTCGTTGACGAACCTGTCGGCATCAAACTGCTCAAGCGCTTTGTCGCTGAACGGGAAAAATACATCTCCGATAACTGGTTTGACCAGGATCTAATCGCCGATAAAAAACCGGATGATCTGAAAGTCGCGATTATCGGTACCGGCCCGGCCGGCATCAACGCCGCCTATCACCTCCTTCTCAAAGGGTATTCAGTAGATATCTTTGAAGCTCATTCGGAACCAGGCGGTATGGCCTCGGTTGGGATTCCTAACTATCGGCTTCCATCCGATGTCCTTCATAAGGAAATCGGAATAGTCGAAACCCTAGGCGGAAAAATATATTACAATCAGCGGATGGGAAAGGATTTCACTCTCACTGATCTGAAGAAACGGGGTTATAAGGCCTTCTTCCTCGGAATAGGAGCCGGCACCGGAAAAATGATTGGAATTCCGGGTGAACAACGCTCGATGAAGGGATATAAATCAGGAATAAACTTTCTGCTCTATATAAACCATTACTACCTGAATATCGGCCTCGATGTTGATCTTGGAAATAAGATGGTAATTGTCGGAGGCGGTAATGTAGCTATGGACTGTGCCAGGTCAGCTCTCAGAATGGGCTCCGAAGAAGTTCATCTGGTTTATAGGCGGTCAAAAGATGAAATGCCCGCGGACCATGAAGAAATAGAGGCGGCCGAGAAAGAAGGAGTAATCTTTCATTTTCTCACACATCCGGTACAGATTGTCTCAAAAGACAACCAGGTAACCGGTCTTAAGCTTATAAAAATGGAACTTGGAGAACCTGATGCCGGCGGAAGAAGAAGCGCAAAACCTGTTGACGGCTCCGAATATACTATGGATTGTGACTTTATAATTCCTGCAATCGGCCAGAGAGTTGACCATTCCTTCCTGTCTCCGAACGACGGAATTGAACTGAATAAATGGGGACTCATCGACGCCGAGCCTCACACCCTCGAGACTACCCAGAAGGGTGTTTTTGCCGGTGGAGACTGTACAACCGGACCCAAGACCCTTATCGAGGCTATGGCCCTCGGAATGAAGGCTGCGAAGTCTATAGATGACTACCTCACCCACGGGAGGGTTCTCTTTGATCCTTCAGAGAGAATGAGTGAGCTCATCAAGGATATTGAGAAGGATGACACTGACTATCTCGCAGTTCCTGTAAGGGCGACAAAACGGATAATTGCCGATGAAATTGATCCGGAGGTCCGGAAAAAGATCTTCGAAGAAGTCGAGAAGAATATCACTGTAGAACAGGCATATGAGGAAGCAAGCCGCTGTCTCAGGTGCTACAGAGTCTCTCTCGCGATTACTGAGAAATAGGAGCACAACCATGAAAGGATATATAAACGGAAAAGAAGTCGAATTTAACGAAAATGATACTATCCTGCAGACCGCAAGGGCCCACGGACATTTCATTCCGACCCTCTGTGCTCTTACATGCCTTAATCATACTCCCGGTACCTGCAGGGTCTGCCTTGTTGATACTAAAAAAAAGGGAGGCCCCGAACATCAGATTGTGACCAGCTGTGACACCCCGATGGCCGAAGGCATGGAGGTGCTTACCCGAACAAGGCTGGTAAGAGAGCGTCAAAGGCTGCAGGTTGAGCTTCTGCTTGCCGACCACAATCAGGACTGCGCGTCCTGCATCAGACACGGCGACTGTGAGCTTCAGGATGTAGCCCAGTTTGTAGGCCTGGAGCAGACACATTATAATTATCCCCATTTCTACAGGGGTAGAACGAAGGAAATCTCGTCTCCGGCTATAATCCGCGACATGAGCAAATGCATCAGATGCCTTCGCTGTGTGGAGGTCTGCCGTGAAGTGCAGAAGACCGACGTCCTCGTCTTCACCGACAAGGGGCTTACTACCGAAATTGGCATAAAAGACAGCCTGGCTCTCGGTAGTTCAAACTGCGTAAGCTGCGGACAGTGTACGCTGGTCTGCCCGGTAGGAGCCCTTGCCGCCCGGGACGATACCGAGGAAGTTGTTGATTATCTCTATGATCCGGAAATTGTGACTGTATTCCAGGTAGCGCCGGCAGTCAGGGTTGCCCTGGGAGAAGAGTTTCACATGCTCTCGGGGGAATCTGTAGAAGCAAAAATAATTTCAGCCATCCGCAAAATCGGAGGTGATGTAATCCTCGATACGAACTTCTCGGCCGACCTGACAATAATGGAGGAAGGTACCGAGCTGCTAGACAGGATCAAAAACGGCGGAACTCTGCCGATGATGACCTCCTGCTCTCCCGGCTGGATCAATTTCGTAGAAAAAAATTATCCCGAGCTCATTCCGCATCTGTCTTCGGCAAAGTCGCCCCAGCAGATGTTCGGAGCTATAGCAAAAAGCTTCCTTGCCGAGAAAATGGGCATTAATCCCCGTAATATGAGGGTTGTTTCAATAATGCCCTGCACCGCAAAAAAGGAAGAGGCAAAACGTCCGGAGATGACTCAGAACGGGAAACCGGATGTTGATGTTGTTCTTACCACGCGTGAGTTCTCAAGGCTGCTTAAGCGTGAGGGTGTCTGGCTGGCCGACCTTCCCGATTCAGTGTATGACAACCCATGGATGGGCGACTACACCGGCGCCGCGGTCATTTTCGGAGCTACCGGCGGTGTAATGGAAGCCGCTCTCAGAACCCTTTATGCTGTTGTCAACGGAAAGGAACTTGATAAGATAGACATCAAGGCCGTCCGCGGGCTTGAGAATTTCAGAGAAGCTGAAATTGATCTCGGCGGAGACTACGGCAAGGTAAAAGTAGGCATGGCAACAGGTCTTAAGGCCGCCCGTAATGTCCTTGAAAAAATTAAAACCGGAGAGGCAGACAAATACCTCTTCATCGAGGTCATGGCCTGTCCCGGAGGATGCATATCAGGCGGCGGACAGCCGAGGATCAAGGGTGAGTACCAGTATAACAAGGAAGCAAGACAGCAGGGCTTATATACAATAGACGCCAATGCGCCTGTCAGGCAGTCCCATAATAATCCGATGATTAAAAAGATCTACGAGGATTTTCTCGGAGAACCTCTGTCGCATAAATCTCACAGACTTCTTCATACAAGCTATACCGATCGTAAACGGAAGGTTAAGCACTCTATTAAGGAGATCTGGGAGGAAATCACAGCTGAGAGTATTATCTGATTGTCGGTAATTTCTTAAATATCACTGCCGCGGGAGTCAACATTCCCGCGGCTTTTTTGGATGCATTTGATCTAAAGCCCTAAATATACTATTAATTAAGAATAGCAGACTCAGGAGGAATCATTGATAAACTCAAATGATATAAACGGTAAAATTCTCTTTCAGGATGGAGGGCATCAGTTCATCTGGCTCGGCGCGGATGAAGTCGAAGAACAAGGCGTCGTCCAGACTAATCAATACCTGATTATAAGCAACGGCCGCGGGACCCTGGTAGATCCTGGCGGAATACATCTTTTTGCACGTGTAATAGCCCTTGTAAGCAGATATATTGATCTCGATAAGATCGACAATATCTTTTTTTCCCACCAGGATCCGGATGTATCAAGCGGAATAGCTCTCTGGCTGGGGGTCACCAAGGCAAAGGTCTACATATCTGAGCTCTGGCTTAGATTCATTCCCCACTTTGGAATAGTTAATCAAGACAGAATAGTCGGAATAGAAGGACTCGGGGGAAGTCTAAAACTTGCCGGATCAACTGACTTGAAACTGATTCCGGCTCATTTTCTGCATTCAGCAGGCTGCTATAGTTTTTTTGATCCGGTTTCCTGTGTTTTATTTACTAGCGACATAGGCGCTGCAGTCTTTCCTACGGGAAATCAGTATATTTTTGTTGAAGACTTTGATGAGCATCGAAAGATCATGGAAGGCTTCCACCGCAGATACATGTCCTCCAACAAGGCTGCAAAGAAATGGATATCAAAACTTGACGGTCTTAATATTAAGTATCTTGCGCCCCAACATGGTGCAATATTCAAAGATGAAAATGTAAAGAAATTTCTTGACTGGTTCGCAGGCCTTCAATGCGGAATTGATATAATCGACGAGATTTACGAGTAACGGATATGAGTGATAAACAATCAAATTTCTTCAAAAAAACGATGTCTCTTCTTACCATTGGCTATAATAAGGGGATAATCCTCTCAAAAGTGACCCAGAGTGCCATGAACATAATAGAGAGAAAGATACAAAATATTCATAATTCGTTAGAGACGATCGTCGCGAGTTTTGAAGAAATAAGGGCAACCTCAGAGAGTACAAGCACAAACACCGAAAATATTTACAGCAGCATGAGTGAAATTATCCAGACGACCTCTTCTGTTAATTCCGCTATTCAGAAGAATGTCGAAGAAATAACTCACGCAACTGAGGAATCACAGAAGCTCCACGGCCTTTTTTCTTCACTCGAGGATAAATCCTCGCAGGTGCGTGAAATGACACGTGAAATTGATGATGTTGCCCAGCAGACAAACATCCTTGCTATTAACGCATCCATTGAGGCAGCACGCGCAGGAAGCTCGGGCAAGGGATTTAATATCATTGCAAAGGAAATAAGGAGCCTTTCGGTACAGACTCAGGATTTCGCGAATACAATAAGCGGATCCATCAACGAGTTCAACTCCGGGCTCAAGCAGGTACGAGGCAGCTTCAACGATCTTATTGTCCTCCTGGAGAATTTCCAGAAGGACATGCTTGAGACAAGCCGTGACTTCGATAAGAGCAGAAAAAGTCTCGAGAATTCCGGCTATATGCTGGCAGAGATAAAGGGAGGAGTGTCGGAACAGACGATAGCCATTACTGACGGGCTCAAGTCACTTGAAGATGTTTTCCGTCTACTTCAGGATGCCAACTCTATATCCTCGACACTCAACCGCACTCATGATTCACTGGATCAGCTTCTCAATAAAGAAAACTGACGGCTCAGGGATTGTATTCCCTGGCCTCTTCCTTGCCCTGCAGAACCCTGACAGTTCCTTTCGCCAGCGCATACATCTCATTTTCCCCAGGATAAACGGTAACTCCGCATCCAAGCAGTTTGATTGAAGCGGTAATTCCTTCAACCAGTTTTTCAGAGCGCGCCATTCCACCGGTAAGAATAACCTGATCCAGAGCCTCTCCATTGAAGGCGGGTATAAGCGAACTTATCTCCTTTGACATCTGATATACGAGAGCATCAAAAACAAGGGCGGCAAACTCATTTCCCTCGTCTATCATCTTTTCAACATCACGCAGATCGTTTGTACCTAGAAGGTTAATAAGGCCTCCCCTGCCCTTATTGAGCTTTTTCATCTCATCATGGCTGTACTTACCGGAAAAACAGAGATCTATGAGCGGCCCTATAGGCAGTGAACCCGAACGCTGTGGTGAGAAGGGGCCTTCCCCGTTTAGAGCATTGTTGACATCGACATATCGGCCCTTATAATGAGCACCGACGGATATTCCGCCTCCCATATGAGCGACAATGATGTTGAGATTCTCGTAAAAGGTTTCGTGCTCCTCAGCATACCGCTTTGCCGATGCTATCTGGTTCAGGGAATGGCTGATTATGTACCGCCTCAGTTCACTAAGGCCCGTTATCTTGACCTTCTCTTCCACCTCATCGACAACGATGGGGTCAATTATGAAGGCGGGGAGATCAGTGCCGTCAACCATCTCATTTGCAATAAGCGCTCCGAGGTTTGAGGCATGTTCGCCGCCTATGCCGGCCCTAAGGTCATCAAGCATCCGCTGATTAACCCGGTAAGTCCCGTGTTTTATCGGCCGAACAAGGCCTCCGCGTCCGGCGACTGCGTCGAGATCATCTATTGACAATCCGTTTTCAGACAGGAACTCCATTATCATATCTTTTCGATACTGAAACTGCTCGGCAACAGCCTTGCCCTCATAGGGCGCGAGATCTTCTGCCGTATGCTGCAGCTCTTCGGTGAAAAGCTCATAATCACCTTCATATACGCTGACTTTCGTCGATGTAGATCCAGGATTAATTGCCAGAACCTTATAGCGTCTGAAGAAGGTATCACGACGGGTCTTTGTCCATCCCTCTTTCTGAAGAAGATTTAGAATAGGCGCCTTGACTCCAAGCCGAATATCCTCTGAGGAACAGTCTTTGGCCAGATCAACCGCCGAGAATCCTACCCCGGAAATGATTGTAAATTTCTTCGCATCGGGGAATCTTGTTGCGTAAAGATGATAAAGTAGATTTCCCATATCGAGGTTAGGACAGATGATTACATTAGTAGGGCCCTTCCATCCATCCTCATTTTCCTTGTTGTAATACATAGCCGAACGCTCAGAGAGGGCTACATTAGCCTTGATTTCACCTTCGATTGATATGGTGCTGTACCTCGGATCCTCCTGAGCATACTCCTTGAGGAGATCCGGAACGAGCTTTGTTGCCTTCTTTACAAGGTCCGGTGACGGACCTTCATCCGAACCGTGATTTGAGTACGAGACAATGGCGCCATGTATCCTCGGCAGAACATTATCAGGAAAAAGATTCCTGGCGATTGAGCAGGTATCTACGGCTATTCTCGCCAGAACTTCGGGAGTCATTGTACCGTTTACACCAACATCTCCGAAGACAATTATATTATTTGAATAAATGTTTTCAGGATGATCATCAGGAAGAACAAATATCCCGGTTTCCGACTGTACCGGCTTCTTCTTCAGAAATTTCAGCACATGGCGAAAATACGTGACCGGTTCATGTGTACTTCCGCCGACAACCATGTCGGCGTGACCGAGCCTTACGGCAAAGATTCCAAACAAACAGGGGTCGAGCATTTTCCCAGCGGCATCAGCATGAGAGATCTTCTCACCCTCGGCCTCGAGAGTCTTCTGATATTCGGCCGCGAATTCTTCAACAAGTTCTTTGTTTTTACTTATTTCGACGAAACTAGATTCAGAAATTGTAAATTCTATCCGACTTTTTTCCAGGTGACTCAGCTCGCTGCTGAATACCTTCCTGACATCTTTTTCAGGCGCGAGAAGAACGGGCCGCAGAAATCGGGTTAAATAACAAACGGCTTCAAGAAGCCGGGGGTCTAATGCTTCGGTAAATATAACGGTCGGCCGCGAACTTTTAAATGACAGGATTTGGTCACTAAGGGATTCTTCAATGTTGTACATATATCCTCCTAGGCTATTTTAACCTGCCTGAAGGATGTTGAACAGCCGATGTTCATTATATTTTCCGTCCAATTAAGCTGCATCCGAGATTTTCGGCTTCCTTCAGATATCCGGCGTTACGTTCGGCATCTTCTACGGCAAGCTCAACAGGTATTCCAAGCTTTTTATAGAGTCCTCTCAGCCGTTCTTCATCAAATGATATCTGCCCCGATGCTGCCAGACGGACAGCATTGAGATGATAAAACTCGTTATCCGGCCCCATGACCTCAGATAAAAACTTAAATAGATCGACTAGGGGCAGCGCGTCATCGACGGCTGAGGATCCATGTGCCGTGAGCAGACAAATCTTTTTGTTCCATTTCTCATGAGGGGTATGAATAAGACCGCTTACGGTTATCTGCACATGGATGAAACTTCGCAGCCTGTCGAGCAGCCGCTTCATCGATGCTGTGGTGTGATGAAAATATATAGGACTCGAAAAAACCAGAATATCCGAGCCCGCAATTCTGTCCGCAATATCCTGCCAGTTGTCTTTGCGGATTGCACAAAGCTTCAATGTATTACACATAAGGCAGCCTCTGCATGGCTTAATATCCATTTCATCAGTTTTATATATTTTTATATCCGAATTTTTCTCTTTCGCGCCGGCAATAAACGCGTTTAACAGCATCCTGCTGTTTCCATTCTTTCTCGGACTTCCGTCAAAAGCAGTAATTATCATGGAAATATATTAAATCAAAGAAGTAATTTATTCAATTTTTTAATTGCAAAATGGAGAAAACTTCACTATCCTGATTATATGGCAATTGTAATACCTATTGGAAGCGGAAAAGGAGGTGTGGGGAAAACCATCTTCACCTCTAATTTAGGCATAAAGCTGGCCCAGCTGGGAAAAAAAACAGTACTCATCGACCTTGATCTAGGCGGAAGCAACCTTCATACCTGTCTCGGAATAAAAAACAGGCATTCGGGTGTCAGTTCCGTTATTAACAAACAGGAAGATTCTCTCGAAGAGATCATGGTAAATACTGAGATTGAAAACCTATTCTTCGTACCTGGCGACACACTTAATCCCGGAACCGGAAATCTTCAGTTCTTCACAAAACAGAAACTTATCAAGCAGATTAATAATCTCGAGGCCGATTTCGTCATCCTTGATCTGGCAGCCGGATCGACCTTTAATACTGTCGATTTCTTTCTTATTTCCTCTAACGGAATAATTTTCACAACTCCCGAGACTACCTCTGTCCTGAATGCATATTCTTTCATAAAGACATCAGTTTTCAGGCTGCTCTTCCGGAGTTTTAAGGCCAAAAGCATGGAGCGTGATATAATCTATAATTTTGTAAACAGCAAATTGGAGGGTTCCGGCCGCTCATTCAGCCATGATCTGCTAAATGAACTCTATGCGTATTCGAAGGATTCCGGAGAAATTGCCGAATTAAAAATAAAAGAATTCAGACCTATGGTTTTGATAAACAGGGTCGAGAATCAGGAGAGCATAAACCTGGGCATGAAACTCCGTGACATAACCTGGAAGAATATTGGTATTGAGCTCAATTTCCTCGGACATCTCCCGGAAGATAAAGAGGTTCAGGCCTCAATTTTCAGGCGAAGTCCTGTTATTCTAACAAATCCAGGTTCACCCTTTCCTAAGGAACTCTCAACTCTTACAGAGAAGCTGATAAGCGATATTTTCCCGGATCAACCCCAACTCTACCTTGATGATGACGACCTGATGACCATCGAAACCTGATTATCAGTGTTTTAACGCCTGAGAGTAGACTTCCAGATACTCCTGGGCCGAACTCTCCCAGGCAAACCGCTTTTCCATTGCCCTCTTTCTCATCGCAAGGATGTCCGGCATCCTCTGTTCCCATGTTTCTACTACCCATTTCAGGACATCATAGAGAACATCCGGACGCAGGTCGTCGAAGAGAAAGCCTGTTCCGCCGCCGGTTTCCATGTCATAGTTTTCAACAGTATCAGCAAGCCCTCCTGTCCTCCGCACTATAGGAAGGGTCCCGTAAGAAAGCGAATACAGCTGGTTGAGACCGCAGGGTTCATACCGGCTGGGCATGAGAAAGAAATCAGAGCCGGCTTCTATCAGGTGAGCGAAATGATTGTCATAACCGATTTTCACCGACAGGTTCGGAAGCTTGGAAGACAAACTGTTCAGTTCCTTTTCACACCATGAGTCTCCCGAGCCGAGAATTACGAATTGTATATTAAAATCACTACAGATGGAAAATAGTGCGCCACTGCCTGGAGCACATAATTCCTTAATTCCCTTCTGATCAACAAGCCGGGTTACTATTCCGACAAGCGGAACATTGGCGGCGGCTTTGAGTCCGGCTTTCTTCTGCAGATCTTTTTTAACTAATTTTTTATTCCTGATATTGTCGGCTGAAAAATTATTGGGGCTGATATATTCATCTGTTTCAGGATTCCAGATTGAATAGTCGATACCGTTTATAATCCCTCTCAGATCGCGTTCGCGGTATCTTAGCAGGCCGTCCATCCCAAAACCATACTCCGGCCTCTTTATTTCCTCAGCATAGGTTGGAGAGACAGTTGTAATCTTATCAGCTGTCATTATCCCTGCCTTCAGAAAATTAAAAGCACCCGAGTACTCTATTGTTGAAAGATTTAATACGTCTAGTTCAGGCTGCAGATAAACAGCGTCATTCAGGGCAAAGATTCCCTGATATCCAAGATTGTGGATTGTCAGCACGCTCCTGGTCTTCGAGAATTCCCGGTGCCCCTCTTCTTTCTTAAGCAGATAGCAGGCCGGAGCCGCCGGCCAGTCATGTGCATGAATTATATCCGGAAACCAGTGCAGCATTCTACACAGCTGGAAGGCCCCGCGCGCGAGCAGCGAGTATCTCGCTGCGTTGTCCTCAAACCCATCATCAGGCCGGGCTCCGTATATCCCGTCGCGTCCGAAAAAACGCTCATGATCGAGAAAATATACCGGCACTTCAGTACCCGGAAGATGTCCTTCATATACAGCAGTCCATTCTTCTCCACTTCCAAGCCATATTCCCAGCGCGCTGTCGTGTCTTTTCAGACTGCTTCTGTCTATATGGTAGTATCTGGGCATGAGTACCCTCACATCATGGCCAAGCCGTTTAAGTTCGATAGCTAGAGCCGTCACAACATCGGCCAGCCCGCCTGTTTTGGCATAAGGAACCGTTTCACTTGTCAGCATCAATATCTTTTTCATCTATCAACTCCTATACGGTGATAATATTCTTCAGAACACAAACCCCGCAGGCTTTCAATACTATTTTATTATCAGTCGATTCCCGCTCAACATTCTCGGACAGGATAAACTGAAAACGGTTTCCGGAATTTATATATAAATCATGCTGCGCCCCGGTATCCAGATTTACCGCTATGATAAACTCTGCCCCCTCGCCGGTCCGCCTGCAGGCAATCAGACTGTCACAGCCTGTTTCCAGGAAAACGATATTACCTTTTTTCCTGAAGCAGGGATATTCATGTAGTATGTTGTTTACCGCAGATATCATACCGGTAAAATTCCATTCTGCTTCGGGTCTTTTTTCAGGTATCCGCCCGATAAAGTTTATTTTTTCTGCCGCGCCGTATTCAAAACCCTGTATTATTCCGGTCTGCCCTGTACCCATTAACGCACAGCAGAGATAACGCGGAATCGAGGAACTAACGGAACCGAAGAGTTCGGGAATACTGCCCGTATCATGTGAGGATGGTTCGATAAGATATTTAGCTGAAGTTTCCGGCGAATGCAGACCGGAGAGATAATTCTGAAGAACCGGAGCAAAGGGATACTCCCATGAATTAGCCATAAGCAGGTTCAGACCGAAAGTTTGTACAGCCTCATTTAAGTGATCTTCGGCTCCGAAGTATTCCGATAGGATAATCACGTCCGGCCACTTTAATCTTATTTCAGGAAGAAGCCAGCCGATGAAGGGCTGATTTGATGAATGGAGATTATCAAGCCTTATCATTATGTCTTTCCCGCCGGAGGCTTCTATCCAATAATCGATATATGACCTCATGTAGTCATAAATTTCGGCTCTAACGGTATTGACCGGATGATCATAATTGATGAGAACGAGATCCTCCCAGCTTATCCAGTCCCGGTGATGCCAGCAGCCGGCACGCTTCAGTCCGTCAGGCCTCTGGTCATCGGGTATCAGCCAATCAGCATGCTTGGTGCATACCGGGTTATCAATACTGATGTGATTGAGAACCATATCAAGACAGAGCATAATCCCGGCTGCGGAGGCCTCCTTTGCGAAGGTCTTAAAGTCGCCGATGTCCTTTCCCCATGCCGGATCAAGACTAAAGAGATCCGCGGCGGAGTAAGGGCTCTCGGATGAGCCCATCATGGTTACCGGCAGCAAATGTATGGTGTTAAATCCCATTGCGGCAATTTCCGGCAGCTTTCTGCTCCACGCACTTACAGGTCCGCTGACATTAGGAATGAGTGTGTACATTGTGAGCCCATCCATAACTGCCGGGTCGGCAAGAAGCCGGTGATAGGGTGCCGGCTCCCAGTACAGACTATTCTCATCGGATGCGGCATAACGAAAACAAAACTCTCCTGCTCCGGCTATCTTAAGTTCAAGAGTATAGCAGGACTCATCAGTCTCATCTTTATTAAAACTGAGATATGACCAGCTGCCTCCCAGGTCGGTATGCAGTAGAAATTCATCCCAGCTTTTTTTTGATGTTATCTCCACCTTCAATGTCAAATAATCACCGGCGTAGAGCCTCAGAAGACGGACTTTATCGGGAACCGGCTTGTCATTTATAAAAACACTCAGCCGGCTGCTCTCCGGAGAAATAAGTCTGTTATTTAGGGACATGGCAGGCCTTGACGTCCCAGATATCGGAGGCATATTCGGCTATGGTTCTATCTGATGAAAATTTCCCCGAATTAGCTATGTTTAAAAGGGACGAACGAAGCCATGCCGGCCTGTCAAGATATTTTTCACCTGCCGTATTCTGAGCTTTAATGTAAGAACCGAAATCCGCCATATGCATATAATGATCATAGGTCGTAAGATTACGTATTAGCGGCTCAAAAATATCCGCTTCACTTATATTAAAATATCCGCTTGCTATCAGTTTGATTACCTCATTTATTTCCTCGTCTCCAAGATAGTCTTCGGGGCTGTAGTTGTGGCGCAGAGTTTCAATTTCCTCGGTTTTCAGGCCGAAAATAAACATGTTTTCCGCCCCGACTTCCTCGAGGATCTCGATGTTTGCTCCGTCGAGGGTTCCTATTGTCAAAGCACCGTTAAGCATGAACTTCATGTTTCCGGTACCCGAGGCTTCTGTTCCGGCAGTAGAGATCTGTTCGGACAATTCAGCCGCCGGAAATATTTTTTCGGCAAGAGAAACATTGTAGTTGGGCAGGAAGTGAACCTCCAGCATTCCCTTCATCGATTTATCACCGTTTATGACCCTGCTGATGTTATTTATCAGCTTTATTATAAGTTTTGCAGCCTCGTAACCCGGCGCGGCCTTTCCACTGAAGATGAATGTACGGGGATGGATGATTTTACCGGATCTCACCCTATTATAGAGGGCTACTATGTGAAGAACATTGAGCAGCTGCCTTTTGTATTCATGTATCCTCTTAACCTGGACATCAAACATTGAGTCAGGGTTAAGTCTGTAGCCGTAATTCTTGAAACAAAAATCAGAGAGCTCCTGCTTTCCGCCGCGTTTAATCTTGTCCAGACGTCCCAGAAATGCCGAATCATCGGAGTACATATTGAGTTTCTTCAAACCTCTGAGATCGGTTATCCAGCCGTCACCTATCGACTCTGTTATCAAAGCAGACAGCTCCGGGTTTGCCTTCAGCAGCCATCGCCTCTGAGTTATTCCGTTTGTCTTGTTATTGAATCTCTCTGGAAATATCTGATAAAAATCGGGCACAAGCTTTTCTTTCACCAGCTTTGAATGAAGCTCGGCAACACCGTTCACCGAGTGGGAACCAAGAATTGCAAGGGGGGCCATCCTTATCTTCTTATCGCCTTCTTCGCCAATCAGGGACAGCCGCTGAAGTTTGCCCTGGTCTCCCGGATAGAGCCCGGCAACAGTCTGAAGGAAAAAGTGGTTTATCTGATAAATAATCTCGAGATGCCGCGGAAGATACTTCTCAAACATCTCAACAGGCCAGGATTCCAGGGCTTCCGGCATCAGGGTATGGTTTGTATATCCGAGAGTCCTGTTCGTTATATCCCAGGCGGCGTCCCAGTCAAGCTGTTCGATATCAACCAGCAGTCTCATCAGCTCGGCTACAGCTATGGCAGGATGAGTGTCATTGAGCTGGATGGCCATTTTTTCAGGAAAATGTTCAATCGACAGATCCAGTTTACTAAACCGCCGAAAAATATCCTGTAGAGATGCGCTCACAAAGAAAAACTGCTGCTTGAATCTGAGTTCCTTGCCGGAATATATTGAATCATTCGGATAGAGTACCTGCGTAAGGGTCTCGGCAAGAACCTCTTCATCGAGAGAATTAAAATAATCTCCCTGATTAAAGGCCTGATAGTCAAACTGCTCCGAACTCTTTGAATCCCAAAGCCTGAGCGTATTTACTGTATTCCCGCCATAACCGACAATGGGCGTATCATATGGTATTCCGATTATATCGGATGTATCGACCCAGAAGCACCTGCCTTTTTTATTTCTGGCTACCCGCCCCCTGAACTGCACCTTTACGGGAATATCATTCCGCCTGATCTCCCAGGGATTTTTTCCTTTCAGCCAGTCATCGGCTTCTTCGATCTGATATCCGTTTATTATTATCTGTTTGAAAAAACCGTATTTATACCGCAGGCCGTAGCCGTAGGCCGGAATCTCAAGAGTAGCAAGTGAGTCAAGAAAGCAGGCCGCAAGACGTCCGAGTCCGCCGTTCCCGAGGCCCGAATCAACCATAGCTGAGGATATTTCTTCCCAGTTGATTCCTAGTTCAATCAGCATCTTATCAACCTCAGTCTTGATGCCGAGATTGATCATGTTGTTACTCATGGCCCGGCCCATGAGAAATTCGAATGAAAAATAGTTTACCGACTTTGCCTTCTTCTCCTCATGCGTCCGCTTTGTGTCAAACCACCGTTCGATTATCCTGTCGCGAACGGTGTATGCAAGAGCTATATATTTATCTGTGCTGTGGCTGTTTTCAAGACTAACTGCGAGACTGTATTTTAAATGTTCAAGGAAGCCTTCCATGAGTTCAGTTTCGGAATTTCCTTTTCTTTTAATTTCTTTCATACTATTGCCTCTGTATGTTTATTTCAGTACTTCTTGAATGATGGAATATGCCCTTATAATCTCCCCGCTGCTCCAAGCCTGGGCAAAACAGCCCTTGCCTTTCCCGGGTGTCCTTCCGTCGAATATTTCGGAAATAAATCCCCATCCCTGATTATTAAGATGAATCTTCAGTAAATTATCAAGATACCCTGCCCATGATTCAGCAATTTTTACAGGCTCATTTGAGCAATTTATCGATGACTCTATCATTATGCCAAGCAACCAGGGCCATACAGTTCCTTGATGATAGCGTGAATCCCTCTCATCAGGACCACCTGTATAATAAGGGCAAAATTCCTCATCTTCAGGAGACAGGGTCCGCAGCCCCAGCGGAGTCAGCAGATGCCTTTGCGCCGCAGCGACAACCGCTTTTTTTTGCCTGTCATCCAGAAGCCCTTCCGTGGCGGATGAGGCGAAAAGCATGTTGGGCCGTATCTTATAGTCCGGCTTTCCATCGTAGACAGTATCAGTCAGGTACTCACCGTCGTCAATCCAGAACATCTTCCGGAAACTCTCAGGGATACTCTCAAGCAGAACAATAACCGCCGGGGCCACTCTTTTTCCGCCAGCTTCACTTAAACTTCGACAAAGACAAAGAGCGTCAAACCATAGGGCGTTTATATCGACAGCAAAACCGCACCTGGGCGTCACCGGATGGCCCCAGGCCGTAGCATCCATCCATGTCAGCTGCGTATTCCTGTTGCCCGAGGAAATTAGTCCGTCAGAATTGAGCCTTGTTCCAGGAACCCGTCCCTGGATGAAGGCATCAACAAGTCCTTCAACAGCGGGCAGAAATCTTTTATGCAGGACTTTCTTCTCCGCCTCAGATACGCCGTAACCTGTTTTCATCAGATTAATTACGGCTCTGCAGAAAAGCAGGCCCGCGTCAATTGAATTATATGAAGTATACCCCTGAGTCTCTCCAAGGGTATTGGGAAGAAGTCCGTCTTTAATCATCGAGATGTAGTCACAAAGAACATCGACACAGGAATCTGTATGGCCGTTATAACAGGTAAGCCCTGGCAGAGCTATCATCGTATCGCGGCCCCATTCACCGAACCATGGATATCCGGCATTCACCGACTTCTTACCCGAAGGATTAACGAGCATAAAATGCCTGGCATTATACCTCAGAAGCGCTTCAGGGCGGTCAATTAGGGCAACATCTTTCTGCCTCATCTTCAACTGCTCATCCCTCATCCCGGGGAGAAGCCCAGGATCAAACCCGGAGTCCTGTTCGACAGCCACCCTTATGACAAAGGCAGTGCCTTTATTGAGTGATATCGAGGCCTGTCCAGGAACGAATCTGTCTTCAGAATATTCCAACCCCCTCTCCAGTTCTTCAGGATATTCGATGTTATAATCCCAGTATATATCGCCTTCCTGGCTCCACTCCCCGGAAAATGTAATTTCAACTTCGGGCATCCCCTCATAAGGTTTCAGTCTGAGACGGTCACCCTTTCTTATTTCCGGATTAATATCATTATTTTTTCGAGTGAGATTATGGCTGTTTCTGAAGGTAAACAGAAACTTCAGATCAAGACAAATCCGGGCGGCCCCTTCTTCGAGCAGGAAGACTAGGTAGACAGCCTTCTGTGCGGGACACATGAACACTTCTTTCCTGATTACAAGTCCGTCTCTCCGGTAACGCCAGGCAGGCCATGGAAGCAATTCCACCATGTCTAGGTTTTTATATGATTCGGGGTGAACAGCCATTGGATACCGGCTTGTGCCGAGGGTGTAATCCGGCTTACCGCTCACCGCCGCGTCGACAGATGAAAGAATGTGATATCTTCCTTCAGCCCCCTCGATGGGAGTCACAAGCAGGCCATGGTACTTTCTTGACGGACAGTCAAGAACTGTAGAACAGCAGAACGCACCCGCCTGATTTGTCTCCAGCCATTCAAGGTCGTTATCTAACTCAAATGGACCATTAATATTATTCATTACAAACCTCAATCTGCTTTCTTAAAAACCTGAGCGGTCCTTGATGGAATATAGGGTGTTATCCTGCTGACTCCTTTTTCATCCGTTACTGAAGAAATTTCAAGTCCGTCCGGAATCCTGCCGTGTCCGTCATATATCTCCGAATCACTGTTAAGCACCAGAACCCATTTACCGGCAGGGGCTTCAATTCCGTAATCGGTAAACGACCTCTTGGAGTTCAGATTTATTACGAAGATCAGCCCGCCGCGTTCCCATGCAAGGATCTGATCGCTGTTATTGCTCATTATAAGTCTTGAATACTGAGCATTGAGTGAGCCGGCGCAGTATTTAAGCATATCAGATGAAAATCGAAGCAGCCTCGAATACCGCAGCTCCTTATTATCGGCGAGCGACCACTGCCGCCTTGCATAATGATAGCTCCAGCCGTTTCCCTCTCTTGGAAAATCAATCCATTCCGGATGCCCGAACTCATTTCCCATGAAGTTCAGATAACCGTCACCGGCGGCGGACATAGTAAGCAAATTTATAATTTTAATCAGGGCAATACCGCGCTCAACCCTGACCGACCCGGAACCGATGCTCATGCCGCTGTACATATCGGCGTCAATAAGTCTGAAAATCAAGGTCTTGTCTCCAACAAGGGCCTGATCATGACTCTCGCAGTAGGCTATATGCTTTTCAGAGAATCTACGGTTATTCATAACATTCCAGATTTCAGAGACGTTCCAGTTTTCATCACTCACCTCTTTAAGAAGCTTTATCCAGTAATCCGGTATTCCCATTGTAAGTCGGTAGTCGAAGCCGCATCCGCCGTCTTTTAGCGGGGCGGCTATGCCCGGCAGTCCGCTCATATCTTCGGCTATTGTGATCGCCTCCGGTTTAATTCTGTGAATCAGATCATTGGCCAGAGCAAGGTAGAGGACGGCGTCCTCATCAACATTTTCGTCGAAATACTTGTCGTAGTGGTCAAACGACACTCCCAGTCCGTGGTCATTATAGAGCATGCTCGTTACACCGTCAAAACGGTAACCATCGATGTTATATTCTTCAATCCACCAGGCACAGTTTGAGAGAAGGAAATTTCGAACCCCAGGTTTACCGTAATTGAAACATCGAGAATCCCAGGCCGGATGGTCGCCCCGTCCGCCTTCATGAAAGTATAGAAAATCACTGCCGTCCTGCTTGCTTATGCCTTCAACCTCGTTTTTAACCGCGTGACTGTGAACAAGATCCATAATCACCCTGATATTGTTTTTATGACATTCGTCAACTAACTGTTTGAATTCCTCAGGGGTTCCATATCTTGAAGATAAGGCGAAGAAACTTGAAACCTGATAGCCGAATGAGCCGTAAAACGGATGCTCCATCAGGGCCATCAGCTGAATTGTGTTGAACCCCGAACTTATTATCCGCGGAAGGACATGCTCCCTGAATCCGCTAAAAGTTCCGACTCCCCCTTCTTCAACAGCCATCCCGATATGAGCCTCATATATGAACAGCCTGCCCCCGGCGGCGTCTTCAGATTTATACTTGAAGCGGTATTCTTCTTTAGGAAACCACACCTGAGTACTGAAAATATAGGTCTGCGGATCCTGGACGACCCTCCTTGCATAGGCGGGAATTCTCTCTCCCTGTCCACCGGACCATTCTACAAGCAAACGGTAAAGACTCCCATGCTTAAGAATTGCCTCAGGAACAATAATCTCCCAGTCTCCATAGCTTCCGAGTCTTCGGAAAGCAAGCTCCTCCGACTTCCGCCAGTTGTTATGATCACAGATCAGAAAAATTGCCGATGCGTTGGGCGCCCATTCTCTGATAACAATAGAGTTTCCCAGGCGGTGTTCACCGTAATACTCATACGCCCTGCCGCTTCCTTCTGACTTTTCATATAGTTCTGATCTGATGTCTGTAAACCGTCTGATTCGATAGTTTATCTTTTCCGTATACGGCTGCAGGTAGGGATCATTTTTTATTATTCCGGGTATTTCCATATTATCCCGCTAAATAACGGTGCCGTCTTTAATTACTGCATTCTTATGAATGATTATTATATCGTCAACAATATGATAAAATCCGTAGTCACCGTCTTTCCTGTCCATATTATCAATTCCTATTCTACAGTTAGCACCGATACGGGCATTTTTATCAATTATTGCTTTTCTGATTACCGCAGATCTGCCTATTCCAATATCCGGTATTCCCTGTGTACGATTCTTTGCAACTTGTTTGGGCGACTCATAAAAATCGCTTCCCATACAGTAGACTGAATCAAGAGATGCACCTTCATGAATAATGGTTCTTACTCCTACTATAGAATAATTTATATAAGCATCAGTAATAATTGATCCTTCGGCAGCCAGAGACTGCTTAAAAACGCAGGAATTGATTTTTGACGGCGGAAGGTTTCGTCTATGAGTATAAACAGGTTTTTCTTCATCATAGAGATTGAAATTCGGCTGAGGGGAACCCAGATTCAGATTCGCCTCATGGAAATTCTTAATAGTTCCAATATCTTCCCAATACCCATTATAAACATAAGACATAACCTTTCGGGTTTTTATACTCTCAGGAATTATTTCCTTTCCGAAATCTGTATATTTGGAATCCAGACATTCTTCCATTACATCTGCGTTAAAAATATAAATACCCATCGATGCAAGAAAACTTTTCCCTGATCTGCGGTCAATTCCGGAATCAGATAATATATCATCGGGAATAATAAGTTCGGAAATATCCTTGTCTGGTCCCGGTTTCTCGAGAAAGGAGATAATCTTCTTCTCATCGTCTATTTTCAAGATACCTAGTTCATTCGCATCATCCCTATTAACCGGAGTGGCTGCTATTGTTATTTCGGCTCCGCTTTCCTTATGCTGCTTTAAAAATGCCTTCAGATCCATGCTGTACAACTGGTCGCCTGATAAAATCATATAGTAATCAGGATTATGATTCCTGAAATTACTCATATTCTTCCGAACGGCATCGGCAGTCCCCTCATACCAGCCGTTGTCATAATCATTCTGACTTGCCGCCAGTATCTCAACAAAACCTTTTGAGAAGTTGTCGAACTGATAGGATCTATTGATATGGAAGTTAAGTGAAGCCGATTCATACTGTGTCAGGATGTATATTTTCCTAAACCCCGAATTAATGCTGTTTGAGATAGCAATGTCTATAAGCCGGGATTTACCACCGAATGGCACAGCGGGTTTTGCCCTCTGTTTTGTCAGAGGATAAAGTCTGGAACCCTTCCCCCCTCCAAGAATGATGTTTATTACCTTATCCATAGGCTACTCCTTCAGTTTATTATACAATAACCAATCACTTATAAGCAAACAGCATAAGGGTAATTTTCATTTTTTAGTAAAAATGTTATGTTGAAATTTATGAAGATAAACTTTGTTGATTTAGGACTTATGGCATATTCGGAAGCACTCAAGGTTCAAAAAGAAACCGTTTTGAAGGTTAAGGACGGACGTCTGGATAACACCCTCTTCTTCGTCGAGCATCCTCCAGTTCTTACCATGGGACGAAGAGCCGAGAGACAGAACATTCTTGTTTCTGACGAAATCCTTGCCCGTGAAGGTGTGGAATTATTTAATGTCGAGCGCGGAGGAGATGTGACCTATCATGGCCCCGGACAGATAGTCGGGTACCCCATCCTCAGGCTTGAAGAGTTCGGCAGAGACCTTCACCAGTATGTTTCCAACATCGAAGAAATCTTTTCACGTCTTCTGAAGAATGAATACGGAATCGAGACAAAGTCCGACAAAGGCAAATATACCGGCGTCTACATCGATTCACGAAAAATAACTGCGATAGGTATAGCGGTTAGAAAATGGATAAGCTTCCACGGCTTTGCATTTAACGTAAAAACAAACCTCAGACACTTTGACTGGATTATTCCCTGCGGCCTTGCCGATCGCAGCGTGACATCAGTCGAAAAAGAGCTTGGACATGAAGTTGACTTTGAACAGCTTAAAGGCCTTACGGCAAAGTATTTCTCGCAGGTATTCGGCGCCGAGCTTATACAAAGAAAACTCCAAGAGGTATATGATGGACAGAACTAAACGTCCCGACTGGCTAAAGGTAAGATACAAGGCCGGCTATGATTTCACGAAGGTCGAAAACCTTCTCGAAGAACTTCACCTTAATACAGTCTGCGAAGAAGCCGCCTGCCCGAACAAGGGAGAATGCTTCAACCGAAAAACCGCCACCTTCATGATTCTCGGCCGAGTCTGTACCAGAAGCTGTACCTTCTGCAACGTCGCCGACGGCAGTCCTGAAGCTATCAATCCGAACGAACCTGCAAATATTGCCAAGGCCGTCAGAGAACTGGGCCTCCGACATGTGGTCATAACCTCGGTAACTCGGGATGATATGACAGACGGCGGCTCAGCACATTTTGCCGATGTAATAAGCGCAATCAGGGCTGACGATGGCGACACGATAATCGAGGTGCTCATCCCCGACTTTCAGGGAGATGAGGCGGCCCTCGGCCGCGTTATAGCTGCCGGGCCGCACATAATAAATCATAACGTCGAGACCATCCCCGCGCTCTATCCGGGCGTACGGCCCCAGGCAGACTACAGGCAGTCACTCGAGCTTCTCCGGCGCGTGAAGGATCAATCTAAGAGTATTTATACAAAATCCGGGATAATGCTGGGCCTAGGTGAAAAAGAGGACGAAGTCATTGACCTCTTCCGCGACCTCCGGAATGTCGGCTGTAATTTCCTAACCGTCGGACAGTACTTGTCACCTTCTCAAAAACACCACCCCGTCGTGGAATGGGTTCATCCTGATCAATTCGACAAGTATGGAAAAATCGCGATGGAAATGGGTTTTCTCCACGCCTCGAGCGCACCCCTTGTACGAAGCTCCTATCTCGCGGATGAGGCGATGAAATCCATTAAAACTGGAAGATAGATGATAATACTCTACACCATCTGCGGGGCTGCCCTTATAGCCTCACTAATAGCCGACAGGAAGAAGACCCTTAAGGCGCTCAAAGTTGCATTTAAGAAATTCATAAAAATTGCCCCGGCGTTCTCAATCATGCTGATTCTCGTGTCTGTCTTCCTCCATATCGTGACCGACGAGATGATAATTAAATACCTGGGAGACGCAAACTCTGCCCGCGGCATCGGAATTGCGGCCTTCTTCGGCTCAATCACGATGATGCCCGGCTTCGTGGCCTTTCCGCTCTGCGGCATCCTCGCCGGAAAGGGCGTTCCATACTCGGTGATTGCTTCCTTTTCAACGACGCTGATGCTCGTCGGGGTTATCTCATTTCCTATTGAACAGAAGTACCTTGGCATGAAAGCCGGTCTTTTACGAAATGCTGTCTGCCTTGTAATGGCCCTGACCATCTCGCTTATAATCGGATTCTTTTATGGAGATTTTACATCATGAAGCGTTTTATCCAGCCGGGTATCACCGTTGTATACGCTCTTTTTATTTTAATATCACTGTTCACGGGTTTTGAGCCTGGAAGGGAAATAGGCAGCAATTTCCTCACCTTTGCACTTTCAATGCTGAAGATACTGCCGGCGTCCTTCATCCTTATAGGCCTGTTTGAAGTCTGGGTAAAAAAAGAGATTATTCAGAGGCACCTCGGCGAGAAGTCGAGCCTAAAGGCTTATTTCTGGATTCTGCTGCTGGCAGGAACAACAGTCGGCGGAATGTATGTGGCCTTCCCGGTCTCAGCCTCGCTCTACAAGAAGGGCGCCAGGACTTCAATAGTTATCGCCTATCTTACCGCCGCCGCTATCTTCCGAATTCCTATGGCAATATTCGAGGCGAGCTTCCTGGGGCTGAAGTTTACCCTGATCCGCTTTGCCGTCTCACTGCCTCTCATCATCATCAGCTCCGAGCTGCTGGGAAAAATGATTGAGAATTCCAGTATGAAAACAGAACTTTTTCCGGAAGAGACCTGAGACTACTCTGCCTCCCTGTCCCTCACCTTCTCTATATCAGCCCAGGTTCAGCTTCCTGAGCTGCTTTTCAAGCTGATCTCGAGAAAATGGTTTAACCAGGTAGCCGTCGCAGAGCTCGTAATACGAACCCATAACAGTCTTCACATCTCCGAGGGCGGTTGTCATGATTATTCTCGCCCTGGTGAAGGAACCAAGTCCAGCCGCGTCCTCGAGGGCCCGTATCTTTTTAAGGGCGGTCTGTCCGTCCATCTCAGGCATCATAATATCAAGACATATCAGATCATAATATTTATGGTTCTTTATTGTATCAGTACATACACTTACCGCTTCCACCCCGTTTACAGCGACATGTGAGTCTCCATAGGGTTTAAGAAGTTCCTGAAGCAGCAGTCTGCTGGCAAAATCGTCCTCAACTATTAAAGTTTTCATTATTATGCTCCTTGTCTCAATTATGCATGAGTTTTTTTTAATAGCAAGTAATTAAATACGCTATACATTCCTGCACGCCTGCCTCGTTATCTGAGAATCACCAATAATAATCCCCTCTGATATTTACATTAAGCTCGTGCCTCCCTATACTTGCCTTGAATTTTTACATGTGGAGTTACTATGAAAAGAAGCGCTTCTATCCTCGCTGTACTTCTGCTGACAACTATGCTATTTGCCGCAGGAACTCAGGAATCAGCATCAAACGGAGATAAATCTCTCAAGTATATTATGGAAAAGGGTGAAATCATCATCGGTCTAAACGACAGCTTCCCGCCGATGGGGTTCAGGGATACAAACGGAGAAATAGCGGGATTCGATATTGATTTGGCAAAGGAAGTCTGCAAAAGACTCGGAGTTGAACTGAAACTTCAGCCTATAGACTGGGATGCCAAGATACTCGATCTTAACAACCGAAACATCGATATAATCTGGAACAGACTGTCTATCTCTGATGAGCGCAAGGAGAAGATTGAGTTCTCCAAGCCCTATATTGCAAACAAGCAGATAATCATTGTTCAGCCAGGATCCGGAATCAGTATGAAATCGGATCTCGCAGCCAAAAAGATCGGCATACAGCTAGGAAGCACCGCGGAAGATGCCGTCAAGAGTTACACCCCTGTAATGGAAAGCTTTACCGAACTGGTCAAATATCAGGACAATGTTCAGGCGCTGATGGATCTTGAAGTCGGAAGGATTGATGCCGTCGTCGTAGATGAGATTTTCGGCCGGTACTACCTCTCCGGGAAACCCGGTATATATAAGATAGCAGAAGATTTCTTTGCCGCCGAGGAATACGCAATTGGATTTCGAAAGGATGAACTGGCCTTCATTCATGCCGTTGATCACGTCATTGACGAGATGGCCGCCGACGGAACTGCGGCCGAGATCTCAAAGAAATGGTTTGCTGAGGACATCCTCCTCGCAAGGTAGAGGTAATGCTCTTTGATTAGCCAACAAGCGCCTTGGACCCGGAATTAACAGGTGAGGTTCTCTCGGTCATCAAGAACCTTGCAGAGGACAATATGACAATGATAATAGTTACCCATGAGATGACCTTCACTCGAAAAGTGTCGGATTGGGTCGTATTCATAGACGAGGGAGAAATAAGAGAAAGAGCTTCCACAGAAAAGCTCTTCAGTAATCCTGATCATCCAAGGATTAAAACCTTCCTCGAGTAGATGCTTTAAACCTGCTCTCTGCTCAGTATTCCCGCGACACCAGCCTCGAGGTCAGGCTGAGCAGCTGATCTTTTGTATATCCGTCATCAAGCCGTCCGATTTCCCTGAGTGCCCTTTCGGAATAAAGAGCCGCGGCCCCTCTTGCGTCCTCCATCCCCCTCGAAATGCTTACTATCCCGACGATTTTTTTTCTTCTTCGCCTTGAGAGACTCTGTCTCCGCATCATCTTTTCAAGCTGCGCGTCCCCGTCCTTGAGAGCCAGAATCAGAGGCAGGGTGTAAATACCCTCTGACAGGTCATGACCAAATGCGGGTTTTCCTATTTTCTTCGGATCACCTGTAAAATCCAGGATATCATCAATTATCTGAAACGCCATTCCGACATTGTATCCGATTCGTATAAAAACAGAGCACACAGTCTCACTGCAACCAGATTCCTTCGCGCCGAGATAGAGGCTCAGGGAAAAGAGAACCGCTGTCTTGCTGGCAATTCTTCGTTTATAATTACGAACACTGGGGTCGAAGACAAATTTCCCTGTATCCTGAAGGATTTCCCCTTCGCATATTCGGGCAACAGCCTGCGCGAGGCTGTCATAATGTTGAATCTTCGAGTTTTTGGCCGCCAGCACGAAGCATGTTGAAAATAGATAATCTCCAACGAGAATTGCAAGCTTTGAACCATGTATTGTATGAATTGCAGGTAAACCGCGTCTGAGCGCAGCATCATCTATAATATCATCATGAACAAGGGTTGCATTATGAAGAAGCTCAACTGCCGCTGCCAGAGAATAGATCTTTTCTGCCTCAAAATCGCCGTAACGACCGGCAAGGACTACCATCATAGGACGGAGCATCTTTCCACTGCATGAGAGCAGATTGGAAATCATATCATGAATCATATCAGGTGTATCTTTTATGAGATCGTCAATTACCGTCCTTACCTGCTTCAGATCTTCAGTCATCTGTATATTAGTAATTGAACTTGAAACCGTTTGCATAATATTCCTTTGAAGAAAGGCGACTCCGGCAGCCTGGATAAAGGCCGCCGAAATGATGCCGCAATTATTTATTTCTTGAGTCTTGGTTCGCCGAGGTAAAGGTGTGTACGTCGGGCGAATTTAGTACCGTTCCACCACTTCTTGATTGCAGGCATTACCCAGTGGTCAAGACCGAGACTTCGTCCTGCTCCGCCAAGCATAAGAAAGGCGGCAAAAACAAACCAAGCCTGATTCCAGCTGAACATACCCGAGAAGGTGAAGACCGCGCACATTACAATTGAAGCCGCTGCAGCAACCCATGTGAAGAGTCCGCCTATAAGCGCGAGTCCGATACCGAGTTCCATGACGACTATCATAAGCTGAAAAACGGGGAAATGGATGTAAGCCATCAGGCTGTCCATAAATGTCTCCCTGAACCATGTTACAAAGGCAGAATCATAGGGAATGATGTTATTGGCAGTATCCCAGAGTTTTCCGAACACATGACCGACTGCTTCCAGGCTTTGTGAGGCTGTATCCGCAACAGCGCCCGACGCGGCGCTCACCGCATCAGCTGCCGCGCTGACCACTGTCTCGGCTGCGCCAGAGGCGGCACTGATGGTGTCGGCGACAACTTCTTCAGCCGCGCCGGAGGCTGCGGCTACGGTATCTGTTAAGGAATATGCGTTCTTTGCGGCAGCGTCAAAAACAGCCGTCATGTCGCCATGGGAAACACCGGCGGATTCTACAGCCCCGGACGCTGCGCTGACTCCATCTGCGGCAGCTTTAACACCCCTTTGTATAATTCCCTGGCTGAACATCCAGCTTGATTTTGTTCCAGCAGAAAAGTTAAGCCAGCCTTCTCCTATCTTATTAAGTCCTTCGGTCAGCCACATAACACCAAGCCAAACCCTAAGCGGGGCTGTCCACCATCCCTGGATCTTCCATGAAAGATGTTCACCGATAAAAGTTCTTCTATCTTTCATCTCGAAAAACTCATGTTTCAGATATCCCCAGGCAGAATTTACACCGGCAATCCCGAAAAGGTAATGCAGATTCACAAAATGCTTCATTACCATAGCCATGAACCCGGAGGTCTTCATTCCGCCGGCGTTAGACACGGCATACTTGCCGCCTATGGAAACCATGAAACCATGGAAGTTAGATTTGAACGCATGCTTTTCAGCATCTTCTATATCTGCGATGATATTTAGTGCAGCGGTCTCTCCAGTCTGGAGGGCCGTCTCTACAATCTGAGGAAGAACTTTCTCATGCTCGACAAACCAGAGGTTATCTCCAACTGCGAAGACATTTTTATAATCCACTGTCTGCATATATTCATTTACAAGAATTCTTCCCCGTATTCCGACAATGTAGCGCTCGTCATCCTCAAAACGACAACCGCTCATCCCGTGAATACCATCAGCTGATGCTTTGCTGCACTCGCCTCTTGCGGTGTGTCCCTTTGTAAGATCAATCCTGGAGGTAAACTCGGAACCATGAATACCACAGGTCCAGATGAAGGTATCTGTAGCGATTTCCGAACCGTCGGCTAATAGAACCTTGCCTTCGGCAGCACCCGTTATGCGCGCGCCAAGAATAATCTGCGTTCCCTTCTTTTCCAGGTATTTAACTGCTTTATTGCGGAGTTTCTCTTCTATAATCGGAAGCACAGTATCGAGAGCTTCCACGACTATCATTTTCACTTCTGAAACAGGAATATGATATTTTACGCATAGAACATCACGACGTTCAAGAAATTCACCTATAAGCTCAATACCTGTAAATCCGGCGCCGGCTACAACAAAGGTAAGCATTCTCGCTTTGATTTCCGGATTAGGTTCTTTTGCAGCCAGTCTGAATCGTTCTTCAAAATGCTCTCGTATACGCATTGCATCTTCAAGAGACCAGAGTGAAAAAGAGTTTTCCTGAACTCCGTCAATATCAAAAAATTCCGGAGCACCGCCTGTTCCAAGAATCAGATAATCATAATCATAGGCAGTCTTATCTGATTTGAGTTTCTGTGTCTCAAAATCAATGCCGGTGATGAAATCGGTAACAACATTTACCTTGGTGCCGGAAAAAATTCTCTCATAACTTACCATCACTGAATCAGGCTCAACCCTGGAGCCGGCCACCTCATGAAGTTCAGTCATGAGAGTATGATATGTATTTTTATCTATGAGGGTAATCTCTACCTTATCATTCTTCTTATATCTTTTATTTAATTTTTTCGCCGCTTCAATCCCGGCATATCCTCCGCCGAGGATAACTATTCTTTTATTTTCCATATAAAACCTCTCAATATCGTGAAATATCATATTTAACTAGTAAGACTATATCATAACAAGTAAAAAATTAGATAATCTGTAATAATATTATTTCTTTTCTTCTTTATCCTGCTCTTCCAGTCCCTCATTCACGCCGTCTTTAAATTCTTTCTTGGCACGGCCTAATGATTTAGCAAATTTGGGAATAGCACTTGCCCCAAATAATAAGACAATCACACCACCAATTACAATAATCTCTGTAGATCCAAGCATTCTATTTCTCCTTAGATTTGTTATCCTGATCTATGCTTTTATCAGCATTACTTTTCATCTCATCAATTTCTTTTTTTTCAATTATATTAACACTATTTCTAAGTGATACAACTTCACCTTTCAACTGTGCATTTATCGCCCGTATTTCCTTCATCTCGTCTTCAATACCAATCTCATTTTCTAGCCTTCTAAATTCCCTCTTAAACATTGAGAAGTAAAGATAAAATTTTGCCCATACTTTCCCGATTAATCGAACCGCTTTAGGCATGTCAGCCGGTTTTATAAAAACAAGTATTACAACCAGGAGAACTAATAATTCGCTTATTCCAAGTCCATTGCCGTTCATTATTACTATTCCCTCTTCTCACCGAATCTAAAAACTTTTGCAATAAAAATAGCAAGAAAGTACAAAAAAACCATTGGAAAGGCTATCATGCATTGGGAAATAAAATCCGGAGGCGTTATCAATGCCGACAGCAGAAAAACACCTACAATTATAAAACGGCTTAACCCAATCAGAGTGCTCCTCTCAATAATGTTTGTAACCATCAGCATCTCCATTAAAACGGGAAACTGGAAGGTGACCATAATCATAAAAATGAACTTAAAAATATATATTATGTTGTTCTGGTAGTTAAGCAGGATGCCGACATTATCTGGCAGAAACCCTACACTGGTGAAGAATTCTATTGTCAGCGGCAGGATCATATAGTAACTATAATAAAAACCCACCAATACTAATACAGCACTCACTAAAAGAGTATAAAGTATAACCTTTTTTTCTTTTTTCCCCAAGGCAGGAAAAATGAACTGCAGAATTTTAAACAAGATTATCGGGAAACTCAGTGTAAATCCGGATAAAATCGAAATTTTAAGTTTTGTTAAGAAACCCTCAAAGATATTGTTTATAAACAGGGTATCATTTGTCCCATTGCCTTCAATCCCCAGGAAAGGGGTGTAAAGAAACTCAACTATAGGTTCAAAGAATATAAAACAGACAATGCTGCCACAGGTAAGGCTTATTAGAGATACCATAAGAGTTCTTTTAAGAACTTTAAAGTGCGCCTTAAATGCCATTGTAGAATTTATATCAATAGTCTTTTCCGACATAAGTATCATTTCCCTTCATAGACAAACGGTTCGGCAGTTAATATTCTACCAATAACCATAGTCCCGTTTTTTTCAGCCTGATCAAAAGCGGCGCTCGACATTATACTACGGGACACTATTAATGGAATCCCGCAAGCCACAGCTTTATTCATAACTTCAAGATTAACTCTGCCCGATGTAATATAAATAAGTTTATCTAGCTCGAAATCTTTCATCAGGGCTGTTCCGACAACCTTGTCAAAAGCATTGTGCCTGCCAATATCTTCATTAAAAGCAATAAGATTTATTCCATCAGACAGAGCACTACAGTGTATTCCGCCATACTCTTTGTAAATCGCTGCTCTATCAAACATTAACTTTGCAAACTCTATCAGCTTTTCAAGCCCGGGCGGCGAAAATTCACCTGAAGTCTTCGCCCGTTCCGTTCGGCCTTCGGTGTCGGCCACGATTACATCAATCTTATAACCGTTTATACATATTTTTTCAATATCCTCAATCGCTGTAATATTACTGTTTACATAAAGATTACCCGTAACCAGCTCAGTTATAGAATCTGGCGTACATAAAAAATCCGAATAATAAATCCCATTTATAAACATCTGGAATTTTACTTCCGCAACAAGTGGAAGATGCTCTGGTTTTACAGACTTACTGACTTTCATATTGACCTACTGCATCCCATTCACTGAGATATTCCGCCTGAGCTTTAGGAATGTAATCCGTTGAGTAAAGATATACTGAATCAATAGACGTCCGACAACTATCAATATCTGGAAACCGCTCATCTGTTTCAATTATTTTAAGGAATTCATTCATATCTTCCTGAGGTATTGAATACGGAGCCTCAATAAATACCTCGGCCGCAGTTGTCCTCGGATAGATCCTGCTTTCATCTCTAATAGTAGAAACTATTAAATTAAGCAGATCCTTTTCCTCGAGCATCACCGCTAACTTTGCATAACTATCTGACATCCGTCCACTGCTGTAATAGTAGAGCCCGTCGCCTCCTGAGATCTCCTTTATATCGGAACAATCAGTATGTTGAGAGATCTTTCCGTAAAAACCGGAAAGATCTCCACAATCGGAAGCGCTGGTCTGTAGTTTCTTCAATGAAGAAACTACCCCCTTAGCTGAATTATCTCTGATAAGACTTACTATTTTGTCACGGATGAGACGTTCGGTCTCATCCGCTTTTACTTCAGACATTTTAATCCTTAAAACCTAGACAGGAAGAAGCTTCAAAACTTCCAGCTCGTCAGCTACATATCCGAGTCCGAGCTTGTCTAGTGTAGCCCTTGTAGGAGAACCTGTCTTAGCATCCCAGCCCATCTCTTCATAAAACATCGTAAGTGTTGTTTCAAAATCGTCCCTGTCAAGCTTGATAGTCCCAGGGGTGAAGGCCTTCTTGTCGGGATCCATATCAAACTGCCAGCCGGTAAGCTGATCATGCTTGTTTCTCATATCGACGGTACCCATCTGCTTGACAGTAAGAGCCCTGTGAAGGGTAAAGAGTCTTTCCGCCTGGAGGTCTAGCTCATCTTCAGTAATAGTCTCTCCTGTGGCCTCTGTATAATAGAGTGATTCAAGAGCAGTATTACCACGATAGTTTCTATCCTTAAGCGGTGAGGTTATGAAGGGCCACATCCAGTTACATACGGTGAGACTATCATGGAGAAGATTCCTGACAACACTCCACTTAGCGAATTTAGCCTTTGCTCTGGTCATGGGTTTATAATCAGCAGGAGCATCAATGGCTTCCGGCCCGCCCCACATCTCGGCGGCTATTTCCTTCTGCAGATCAGTCGGGAGTCCGCTTCCAATAAAATTCTGGTGCGTATGACATTGAGCATCCCGGTTGAACAGAACACTGATAACAGCGCCGACCTGACCGTCAGATTCATTACTATGATGAACTGGATATCCCATTTTGGTCCAGAGTTTATTTCCCTTGTATGTCCAATAGTCTTCACCGAGGTTCCATCTCTCTGAAATCTGGAAAGCTCCGTCACCTAAATGGCTGAGTTCTCCTTCCTTAAAAGTTATGCGACGATAAAAATCCTTGAAAAACTCAGGATCTCCAGCCTTGAGCTGTTCCCAGTTTATGCTGTTGTACTCAGCTGCGGGAAGAACTCTTTTCAGGACATCATTCTTATAAGTCCAGTGAAAGTCGCGTCCTATCTGGCCGTAGTTTCCCCAGACACCATAATCATCCGCTATATATGTGCCGAGCGCCTTGGCGATTACCAGTGAATCATCTTCAGACTCACCCGGGACATTGGCTTTATTACCGGAAAATGGAGCAATAACGCCCCATGGAGTATAGAATCCCATACAGGTGTTAGCCACATGAGTAGGAACACCATACCTCTCTAGTTGAGGAACTTCGAGATGTGATTTACATCGAATCGGACAGGATGCGCAGCCGCCCATTCTCACCGTATACTTAGGCCCATTTTTACCAATATCAAGCATTGATTTCATTGTCCGGAAGCCGATCTTATGGTTTTCTTCCGGTGTACAGATTCCTGTCTCAATAGGAGGATCTGCTTTTTCCCAATATAATCCTTCTTTAGCCGTCCATCGGCTTCCGGGATGATTGTATTCCGCCCAGGGCTGTGGTGTCCGCGGAACAACATGCTGATTATTTGCGCCGACTATGCTGAGAGTATACTGATTCAGCTCATGCCATTTCATCTTGTCGCCGGCAATTTTAACAGCGCCGCTTCCCATAATACCGATGGCTTTCAGCATCTTGGAGCCAAGAACTCCTCCATGACCTCCGGCTGAGTGGCTAGGACCGGTTCTGATAACGCTGAGATTTACAAGATTCTCACCGGCCTGACCGATAGCCGCTACCTGGCTTTCCTGTCCCATCATTGCCGTAATTCCGGCTATGGTATCGAAGGTTCCCTTCCCCCAAAACAGTCCTGCGTCTTCTATTGTTACCTTATCATTAACAATCTTGAGCCATACGGGTCTGGATGATTTTCCTTCAACAATGATAGCATCCCATCCGGCATACTTGAGTTCAACTCCGAAATGTCCACCCATGTGGCTGTCACTTACTGCATTGTAAGGGTTTGAGGGAAGAAGACTTGTAATATTTGTTCTTCCTGAACAAATTGCTCCGGTTCCTGTCAAAGGACCTACACCGAATACGATTTTGTTTGCTTCATCAAAAGCCTTTGTTCCGGCAGGAACTTCATCCCATAGAACCTTGTAGCCAATGCCCATTCCACCGATATATCTCTTGAAATTTTCTGTATTTATTGTAGTTATATTGCCTGTAGACAGATTTACTCTAAGAGTTTTTCCTGCCCATCCGCCATTAATTGCCATGTCTTTCTCCTATGTGTTTTTATTGTTCAGTCGATGCTCTTCAGCTTACCTTGAAATGCTCTTTATACTTCTGTATAGCATCTTCCCAGGTCACAAAATTAAGAGCTCCTGTCGGACATGTTGAAACACAGCCGGGGTAGCCATGACATAAAACACACTTGGTTGAAACCTTTAAATCAGGATCAACAGTAGGAATATTCCAAGGGCAAGCGGCGGTACAGGTACCACAGCCAATACATTTCTCGGCATCAACAATTTTCGCACCCGTCTTTTTATCCTGATAAATAGCCTGTTCCGGACAGGCAAGAGCACATGCGGGAACTTCACACTGCCGGCAGGTTTCCGCCACCAGTTTAAAATTACCCATATCGCCGGGATTATTCCACCAAGCCCCCGTGACTCCCTCAGGGCCATATGCAAAGTTCCTGCTGATCTTCACTCTTGCTGTGGTCTGACTTGCTTTTCCGTCATTAACTACCGAACATGTAGATTCACATAACAGACAGCCTGTACATCTATTGGAGATGTGAACGATCACTCCCGACGCATTCTCAAATAACATCACTTCGTCATTTACAGCATTGCTGCATCCGGGAAATAGCCATGATACCGCCGATATTCCCAATACAGACATACCTGATATCTTGAGAAAATCCCGACGAGTAACCTTTTGATCTAAAATTGTTTCCTTTTCTTCAATCACTGGTCCTTCCGTTTTAGAGATCCCTAATCTTGCATAGAACTTTCCTATGACTAGTTAGAGATGTCTCTTTATTTTCAATATAACAGCTTCCACCAAAGCTTTAATCCTATATAACCATAACTTGCTTCTTTGAGATCTGTCAATGAATATTAGATATTATTTTATCTTTTTGCATAGGTATGTTTATATATTACAAAAATAGTATGCTACAATAACCGGCAATATTGAAAAAGCAAGCAGTGTTTAGGATTTATGAATTGATTTATACAGCAACGACTCTTTCAAGAAACATGGTTTGGCAATTTCCTACTTCTTGAAAGAGCTGCTTATGGATGTAAATACTTAATTGCATTCATGTAAAGCGCTGCAGAAAAACTTAAAAAGGTTCAAAACTCTGAGCATTGTACCAGCTCTGTCGGGAATCTTCCTGGATCTTCAGCAGCATTTCATAATGATCTTTCTCCCAGTCAGCAAGCTCCGTAAAAAGCATTTTCACATCGAGATCATCTGAAATTTCAGCGCTTTTTCTATAATGATCAATAGCATTTAACTCAAGCAGAATCGAAGAGGAAATAGCGGCACTAAGGAAACTATCTGAGCCTATTCGTTCAAGAAATTCAACGCTTATTATCGGGCTTGGTTTATCGGGTAGAACACCTGGAAGAAGATCTACATCTGCATCTTCAGCTTTCATCAATTTCCGATAATAGCTCGCAAGCCAGTTATAATGCATCTTTTCCTCAGCTGCCCGATCCAGAAAAAATTCTTTAATTTCTCCCAGACTTCTTTCGGCTGCCGCTTCATATATTGATATACCGTCGAGTTCCCCTTTTATACCTTCCGCTACAGCCTCAATCATATTTTTTTTACTCATAATTCCTCCAAGTTTATATACTTAACATAAAACATCTTTTGGCAATGGGCAAAGTATTTATCAGATTTATATATTGAGAATTTATCATTGCCAACTTGACTATATATATTTTACTTTATATTCTCTTTATAGAGGTGCATATATGAATGAAAATATTGCTATGATTCTTGTTTTTGTGGGAATCATTGTTCTGCAAAGATGGATACTGCCTCGTTTTGGCGTTCATACATGAATGAGCCCAAAAGGCAGCTGCTCGGTCGAGCAGAAAAAAACTGATATAACAGACAAGCCGGTTATCGAGGTCATAAAAATTGATACCGACAGTTTCGAAGACTAAAAAAAGGGGCTCCGAATATCGGAAAGCCCCTTTTTTCTTGATATGTTCGGTTCTACTTATATGCCGCTTCCATTATGGAGACAGTTTCTGCCATGCTCAGAGAATAGCTGTCCATGTCGAATAATCCGCCCATCGAGAACTTCGCGTTTTCGGCAAGCTTTCCGATTTCTTCCTTACTTATCCCATAATCAGACATCTTAAGCTGATCAACGCCGCAGTCCTTCTGAAGCTTCATGAGGGCTTTTACAAAATTCCCGGGTTCGGCTTCCATTCCCATGGCCGATGCCATTCGGGCAAATTTTTCGGGAATTTTATCTTCAAAGAAACTGAAGTAAGCCTCAGAGAGCATAATAAGCCCCGCGCCATGAGGAAGAGCAGGATAGAAGGCGCTCATTGCGTGTTCCATAGAGTGCTCTGAAGTACATGAAGATGTTGATTCAACAAAGCCCGAAAGAGTATTCGCAAGCGCTATATCTGTTCGCGCCTGGATATTACTCCCGTCTTTTACAGCAGCCGCAAGCGATTTTGCGATAAGCTCGATACTAGAGAGAGCAAACCCATCACTTACCGGGCTTGCTATATTAGCTATATAACCCTCAACAGCATGAAAGAGAGCATCGAATCCCTGATATGCGGTAAGATGTGGAGGAACTGAAACCATAAGCTCAGGATCGACAATCGAGAGAGTCGGAAAAGTTGCCTCTGTACCGAATCCAATTTTTTCATTTCGCTCTTCATGAGTTATCACAGTCCACGGGTCCGCTTCTGTTCCGGTTCCTGCAGTAGTAGTTATTGCTACAATCGGAAGAACTCCGTTTTTTATTGGCTGACCTTTGCCGCTGCCGCCGTGAACGTAATCCCAGTAATTACCGGAGTTCTTTGCCATGACAGCAATACTCTTGGCAGAGTCGATACTGCTTCCGCCTCCGAGACCGATAATGAAGTCGCATTTTTCAGCCTTCGCAAGTTGTGCTCCTTCGGTGACATGAGCAAGAATTGGATTAGGAAGTATTTTGTCAAAGACAACAGAATCGACGCCCTGCTGCTTCAGGAGTCCCTGCACCCTCTCAAGATATCCGTATTTCTTCATGGATGTTCCGCCGCTTACAACGATTAAAGCCCTGCTTCCGGGAAGAGGTTCTTTAGCCAGTTCATTCAGTTTTCCAGGTCCGAATAAAACCTTTGTAGGTATAAAATAATTAAATGAATTCACAATAACTCCAGATCTTATTAGTATTACATAAAGTTACGAACATATAAGACAGGAGTCAACTATAACATCTAGTTTTTTCTTATATATAAACTCTATATAATCTCACAGTATGTGATAGAAAATCAGCTTCCATCTGCGTCTTCGCAGCAGAAATATAGGTACGGGGTGCAGCAAGGGCCGGATGATTATATAATTACAGCCAAATTTAGAATTGCTGGGAATTTATCAGCTCAATTGACCAAAACTCTCATTTTCCATATTATAATTCTATGAATGAAACAAGCAAAGACGGAAGCCGCCATGTTACCGATGAAGTTATAAATACGGTTACCCATACAGCCGGGGCCGCATTCTCATTACTGGGAATGGTTTTTCTCATTGTCCAGTCAGCCATATACGGAAGTGTCTGGCATGTAGTGGGATTTTCAATCTACGGAGCCAGTCTCTTCCTGTTGTTTCTGGCAAGTGCCTTTCATCACGGCATAGACGGCTCAGACCGACTGAATGCTTTCTTCAGGCTTTTTGACTATCTGTCAATTTTCATACTCATTGCCGGAACCTACACTCCTCTCTGCCTTGTCTTAAGCCGTGACTCATGGGGCTGGAGTACCTTCGGTGTCGTCTGGCTTCTTGCAGGCGCCGGCGTAACAATCAAGGCAGTATTTCCATCCATTCCTAAATGGTTCACAAACACCCTGTACATCTGTATGGGATGGATAGGCGCGGCCCTGATTATTCACCTCATACCTAAGGTTGGGCTTTGGGGAGTTTCAATGATTCTTCTGGGAGGAATCCTTTATTCAGTAGGAGCGGTGATTTTTTATATTGAAAAACCGAATCCGATTCCGGGTAAATTCGGTTTTCATGAGATTTGGCATCTCTTTGTTCTAGGCGGGGCCGCAATCCATTATCTTTTTATGTTTTATATTGTACTGCCTTACTAAGTCATTCCCGATTCATCGAGAACTCACAGCCGCAGTACTGCTGCCTGTAAAGGTCCAGCTTCTTTGACAGCTCGATACTGCGGGCAAATCCGTTTTTCTTCTTGAAATCATATTCAATAAACCCGCCTGCCTTCTTCCCTATCTCAAAGATTAGTTTGGAGTTCTTGTGCGGGCTGATTGTCAGAGTAGTTGCCCATCCGCTGTATCCTCCAGAGACGGCGGCCGTACGTCCGAGACTATACTCAAAACAGACTCCGCAGCGGCTGCCCTTCTCGGGTTCGGCCTCAAGACCCTTAATTTCGCAGAGCCACGCATCATGATCATATTCATCTTCAACAAGGCCGACTTTAAAATATCCGGCGATTTTCAGAACCCCCTCGAGGCGGCGCTGATACTCATCATAGCTGAGAATATTAGAATTACTGTAAAACAAGTCAACCGCCCAGCCCTCATCCAGAAGGCGCTCAACAGAGGCAGTTGCGCAGGGACCGCAGCATGTATGCAGCAGGAGTTTTTTATCAGTCATAGATCAATGATATTATAAATCTCTGCCGCTCATCAAGACGGCCCGGAGCCCGATAAGTTCATTGCTGTCTTTAATCATCAGATCAAGGAGTTCATCCTTCAGCGCCTAGGTACAGTTGGTCATATGCTGACGATACTGAAGTAGATCTTCTAACTGATGGGCAGGACGAGAATGGATTTCTCAGAATGGCTTGTCATGAAGAGGACAACACTTTTGTAATCTCAGGTCTTCCATCCTGGGAGCTAACTGCAGATTCATATGTGAGGGGTGAGATTTTTAATTACGGGGAAGACGTTGCGGGAAAACCGGAGGATATTTATTTCAGCTATACTTTTTCCTCCGAAGCCTTAAGTGAAGCACTTCTTATAGATATAGGTACCTATAAGCTTAAACCGATTAACCCTGATTATTCACTTACCTTTGATCTAAAATATATGTACGACAATGTTGAGAAAACATACTCTGAGATTACAGATTTAGGCTTTGCCCTGACAGCCGATGATGATACTTCCTGGGTCAACGCTTCAGGTTATGAAGAGGGCAATTATGCAAGACTGCTTAAAAAAGTAACCGCTGCGGAAATAGAGGCAGGTAAAATTGTCATTGAAAATGCTATCGGCGGAGGAAAATACTCCGCGGACGGAAGTATATTTGTCAATGGTAGTGTAAAAGGTTTTCCGGAAAGCGGGAATCCATATGTAATCACGATTGATAGTGATAATCCTACTCCTGTTATAGAAGCAAAGATCTATTTCAATTAACTATACCGAGTTGAAATCTCCCTAAGGTGACATCACGTTAGGGAGATTTATATGCCAGTAAAGGGCTCGACGTTTCACTGATTTTTCAATCCGGATATCAACTCGGAATCTACATGCGGCTGATTTTTTAAAGAATTTTTTTATTGTTTATGGTTTCTTCGGCGCGAGTTTACAAAACGGATAAAATCACTAATGTTCCGAACGACAATCCGATCTTCATATATATCCAGCCTGCGCTGAACCATGAAGTGATTCAGGATGGTCCGGCATTTTTCCGGAGACATACCGGCCCAATGCGCGACATCATCGACGGTGGTCTTGAACTCACGCATCTCTTCAGTCGGGGCTTCGACGGTGCTGGTTTCATTCAGCATCAGAAAAACATCGGCTACCCGTGCCGGTTCATCTTCGAGAGTCAGAATCATGAATCGGCGTTTCTGGTCATAAATCCGTTTTGTAAAAAGTTTAAGCAGTTTCAGAGCTATCTGAGGATTTCCCATCATCAGAATCTCAAAATTCTCCCTGTTAAACTCAAGAACCTTGACCTGATCAAATGCTATTGCCGAGGCTGATCTGGGAGCACCTTCGAGAATGGACATCTCTCCGAAAATTTCACCGGGATTAAGAATGTCGATGGTTTTCTCGATATTCTCGATTATTTTCGTAATCTCCACACGGCCTGACTGTATCAGATAAAAATTATCACCGGGCTCAAATTCACAGAAAATTATATCATTCTTCTGAAATGTTTTTGCAAATCGTTCAAATACAGACAGGTCTATCGCCATTGAAATTATCCTTCTAAGCCTTCAAGCGCTCTGGCGGCCTTCTTGTGAATTTGGGTACCATCGGAGGCCATTGTAATTATCTTTTTATAAAATCCCGCGGCTTTCGGTATTTCTTCCTTTTTTTCATAGGAATTTCCTACACATAGAAGAGCTTCGAGCATATCAGGATGCTTGGGGTATTTCTGTATCATCGCGGAAAAATGCTTGATACATGTATCATATTTTTTCATACTAAAAAGGCATCTGCCGACTTCAAACTGAGCTTTGGCCTGATATTCAGAATCACCGCCGCCGACAATTACATTCTTGAAGATATTGAGAGCGTCGCCGAATTTTTCCTGGCTGAACTGATTAACACCCTTATAATATTCCTTGGCGGTATCAGACATGGTTCCGCCGGAGCTTCCGGCAGAGGCTCCTCCGGAAGCACCGGGCAGGGGCGATACCGAAGGTGATGATACATTATATGACGGAGCATTCTGAACGAGGAGTTCCACCCTTTGGAGGTTTTCATTGGCCTCATTTACATATTTTCCAGCCGGATAATAGGTCAGATACCGGCGGAACGCATAAAGCGCCTGCACATTTTTTCCGCATTTCTGGTAGTAGACTCCGATTTTAAACAGACCGGTCTCCGGATTCTCATCCTCTCCAGTCGAAATGAGGTTGCTGAGCTGTTTGTGTATACGCCGGAGCTGATTGGAGAACACCTTCAACATCTTCATAATGATACGGGTATTCTGCATTACAACGGACTCGAATTCAGGCACTGTAAAGACCAGCATCTCGGCATCCTTGACCACGAAGGCTGTTTCTTCCCGGGGATACTTTCCTAAAGCTGATTTTACCCCAAAAAACTCCCCGGTACTAATAATATCCTGAAGCTCCTGGCCGGTCTCAATATCCTGATATTTCAATAAAACTGAACCGGATTTAAGGATGTAGACGGATTCACTACTGTCACCCTTGAAATATACGATAGAATTAGCTTTATATCTTACCGGTTTAGGCATTATTTCTCCTGTTACTTCTTAACTAAGCTGATTGTAATTCCATGCCGACAAGCTGTCAACGATACAGCTTAATTAATTGATGCTTTTTAAAATATCGGCATACAGAAGCGGAAATAACAACAAAATCAATATAGACTGTCGTTTTTTTTATTGTTATACATAGAGGTTCTTTCAAAAATCGGTTATTTTGGAAAGAACCTCTGAAGTATTTTTGACAACAGGAAGCTAAAATATTATAGTATGACAAATTGTCAAAAAACTTCATTTAAATCCAAGGTCGAGACTTCAAAAATCCCTGATTTTTGAAATCTCCTCTATAACTGGAAACTTTTTCTATCGGAGCCGCGGTTGACCCGAATTACTATTCAAAGATATTTTTTTCTCTCTCTACTGCTGATCCTGTTCTTGCCGGGCAGACTTTGGAGCAGTCCTGAAAACCTGCTGTACCCCCGGATAGAAGCTCTTAACTATTCTGATCTCAATTACCGGCAGCTTCAGGAGGATATCGAGTTCTACTACAGGGCAGCCGGAGCGGGAAAAGAACTCCCTCCCCTCCTGTTTTATTCCTACACCACAGGAAACGATGAAAATATATTCAGTCTTGCCTCTCAGGCCGGTCTGCCGTATGAAACGATTGCAAGCTTAAACAGAATATCATCATCATCAGTCGTTTTAGGCGGCCTGACTATCCTCATACCCAGTCAAGCTGGAATCTTTATTCCAGCCGAACCGAAGACTGATCTCGAGTTTATAGCCCTGTCATGGAGACTCGGACGACAGTCCACCGCCGAAAAACTGACTCTTCCAATTTTAACGAGCGACGCCGGACTTACCAGGCAGTCTTATTTTTACTTTCCGGGAGAGCGTTTCCATGATGTCGAGAGGGCTTATTTTCTCGGAATTCTTTTTTCAAACCCGCTTCCCGAAGGGATAGTATCTTCAGGCTACGGTATGAGGCAAAACCCCTTCTCTGGTCATAACAGTTTTCACAACGGAATTGATATTGCCGCACCTATTCAAACCTCCGTCTACGCGGCCCGCGAAGGAGAAATTACCGATACCGGATATAATGAGATCTTCGGCAATTATATTGAAATTGCTCATCAGGGGGGGTACAGCACTTTCTATGGACATCTAAATAAAATTTTTGTTGAGTTGCACTCTCAGGTGAATTCTACTATGATAATAGCAGAAGTCGGAAGTTCCGGCAGATCAACCGGCCCTCATCTTCATTTTGAGATACGGAAAGAAGGCCTGTCACGGAACCCGGCGCGACTTACTCCCGGATTGGATGAATGAAAAAACTGATAGTTATTTTGACAGTAAGCATGCTTCTCCTCTCGGCTATTCCAGTTTTAAGTGAGAATATACGTGGAGATGTCGTCAACATCATAAAACTTACTGATTCATCCGCCCCTGGTGACAATGAGTTCACAATGGGTATAGAAGATGTATTCGCTGTCTCAGTTGACGGTAGATCAGAGTTTATCAGAGGCTATGCGGTTAAAATCTTTGCGCCTTCTGAGCTCAGAAGATATGGCAGCAGCTTCGCTTTCAACATTTACAAACAAATCAGCCCCGAAATCACAGAAGGAATAGGAACATACTACGGCAAAAAGTATGACTCTATAATACTGCCGGAGTCCGCCGAATTCCATATCAGAATCCCTGTGGGAGAACGTCTCCCCGGCGAGATTGGACCCTATATTACTGTCTTAAGCACGCTTACATCCGAGACAGATTATCCGATGATGTTCACAATCCTGCCGATGATGAAGGGTCTTCCATCCTCATTATATAATAGTGGATTTACAATCTCGGTATCCCCGATCTTTCGTGACTCCGGCCTGCTGAGTCTTGTTGTGATTATTCCTGACGGCCTTGATGCTGAGGACCTCAATCTCATGATTGACAATAAGGCCGTGGACGACGACGGTAAATACAAACTTGCCTCCGGCAGCCATAGCCTTACACTCGGCATTCAGGGAGGTAAAAATATCAGCCGCTCCTTTGATATTTCCGCCGGTCAGACAACGAATCTCAACATTGAAGTAGAAAAACTCGAAAGCACTATCTTCATTGATGTACCGGAGAACACAATAATCTATATTGACGGAGAGAAGATGCATTCCGGCTCTGAAAACAGAATGACAATAGATCCGGGCGAACATCTTGTCCTTTTCAAGATAGGAGACTACAAAATCAGCAAAAAATTCGAGATTTTACCGGGTAAGGACTGTAAAATTTCACTTTTTCTTGATATTTTTATAGAAGAGAACTAAATGTTTTTTAAGTAAAGTCGATAATAATTGTGTCGGGAGTTAATATAGTTCCCCTCCCAGTTTACTATATTTACCGACACAATCGGCCGGACTGCCTTGCAGTTCGGCCTCTTTTTTTACTGAATCTGCGCTACTGAAATTTACCTCCACAGCTTGACAAAATCACCTCATGCCCATAATGTGATTCCTATGATTTCCGACAAAAAAAAGCGCAGAAGAATTGAAATAATTCTTGCTGTATGTATCATACTGGCAGTCTTTATCGGAGTAGTTCTTGGCAGAACACTTAGTGAGATTAGAAATGTCGACATTCGTGCGGACCTCCAGAATTACGAACCCGCACTTCCTACTCAAATTCTTGACCGGAACGGCAATCTTATAACCGAACTTTTTTCAGATGAAAAGAGAGAAATTGTGCCGGTCGAAGAACTGCCGAAACACTTAATCTATGCCCTGATCAGCCGCGAAGACGCGAACTTTTACGAACACAACGGGCTGAGTTTTAAACATTTTTTCAGAGCCGTGTTTAATATCATAGCCGGCAACTATTTCTCCGGATTCAGTACTCTGACCATGCAGGTAGCCGGAGCTCATTATGCGGACAGATCTGAAATATCAATAACCAGGAAAGTAAAAGAAGTATGGTATGCTTTTCAAATAGAAAAAGCGCTAACTAAGAACGAAATCCTTGAAATATATATGAATGAGGTCTATTTCGGACATAATACCTATGGAGTGGAGTCCGCCTCACAGTTCTATTTCGGGCATTCGGCCAAAGACATCACCCTTGCCGAATCAGCAATCCTGGTCATTCAGCTGGCAAGCCCTGCATCTTACTCACCGATTAATCACCCTGAGACCGCCCGCAACCGTCAGATTGATGTTCTTAATGAGATGGTGGAACTCGGTTACTGCAGTAAAGAAGAAGCCGACGATTCATTCAGCGCGTACTGGGATAGTTTCGACTACAGTAGATCCAATATTGCCAGCGCGTATTTTGACAACGCCAGCAAGGCTCCCTACTTCAGTGAATATGTCAGGCTTCAACTGAATGACATGCTCTACGGTGCCGTTGATGTTAACAAAGACGGATTCATTGTTCATACTACCCTGGATCTCGATATCCAGAAATCGGCCAACAAGATAATGGACAGGGCATATCGGGAAATTAATCAGGAATATCAGAAGTATTCCGATAGCAGATATGAAATCGTCAACGACGAGTTCATCAGTATAATCGACATACTCTCTCTCGCCTTTAATATCGGAGATATAAGAGTTACAGGAGCAAGGCAGAAGGGCCTTGCAACCGATTATTATTTTGAGACCATAAACCCGTCACTCTACATGCTATCATCAATATTCGGATTAACAAATTTGAACAAGGCTTCGGTTACCGGTTATAACAAAAACAAGAGCCGAAATGAAAAAAATACCGTTGAGGGCGCACTTATAACGCTTGAAAACAACACCGGCAGAATACTGGCCATGGTCGGCGGCAGTGATTTTGAGACCAAACAGTACAACAGGGCAGTCGATGCCATTGTTCAGCCCGGATCATGTATAAAACCTCTCTATTATTCCGCCGCGATCTCGTCACATAAATTTACTCCGGCAACCCGCCTCTACGACGGACCAATTGTCTTCTTTGATGATAGCGGCAATCCTTACGAGCCGCTTAACTATCTCGGGGAATGGGAGGGTTCGGTTCTCCTCCGATATGCCCTAGCCACCTCAATGAATGTACCCTCACTACAGGTTCTCGATGGTATAGGTTTTGACGCAGCGATTGACAGGATATCGAGAATGACCGGTCTCTATGATAAACGGAATAACGAGGTTCTCTTTCCCCGTGGCTTCCCGCTCGGTCTCGGAGTAACCGCGCTTGCGCCGATTAATATGGCAAGGGCCTTCGCAACCTTTCCCAACCAGGGAAAAGAGGTTGTCCCTATTGCCGTTATCAGTGTCGAGGACAGGCAGGGAAACATCATTCTAGAACCTGAGAAAGATCGTCTCAGGGATAAGCAGAAGAACAAGGGTGAAGATCAGATTATGACTCCCCAGGAAGCCTATGTTATGACTGACATGCTCCAGAGTACTGTTGAATTCGGCACCCTGGCCAACAGACGTCGCTATGTCGGCGGTTTCGACGGCATGCCTATGGCGGGAAAAACGGGAACAACCCAGAACTGGCAGGACGCATGGACAAGTGGGTTCTCACCCTACTACACCTCCGTCCTCTGGTTCGGTTTCGATACTCCTGGCAACTCTCTCGGTCGTTACCTTACCGGAGCTACCGCCGCCGGACCTTACTGGGCCTTATACATGAAGGAAATTCATCAAGACCTTGAAGTTAAGGAATTTCCCGAACCTGAGTCAGGTATTATCAGGGTGAGGGTCTGCAAGATCTCAGGACTCCTTCCGACTAATGACTGTGATGATGGCACTAAAGAGGAAATTTTTCTGATTGGAACAGAACCGCGGAAGACCTGTAATATCCATAAATTCCAAAAACAGCGAAATGAAGATCTGCTAATCAGACTTCAGAAGAACCTTCTTATTGAGGACGTTCCTTTCCAGACTTTTGATATTCCACAACTTGATCTTCCGGATTTCCTTCTCGACAATCCTGCAGATAGCGGAATCGGTACCGAAGACAATGGCGATTACAACCCGCTGCTTGATTAATCGAAAAATACTTGTTTTTTTCGAGACTGAAGATATACTGTAACTATGCAGATGCGGATAGACGAAATAATTTTACGTAAAAGAATCAGACGGGATCTAGGTAATTTGCAGGGACTATCTGAAAGCCTCGAAAAGCACGGACTAATAAACCCCATTGTTGTTACCCACGAAAAAATACTCATAGCCGGGGAACGCAGACTCGAGTCGGCAAAGCTGCTTGGATGGGAGACTATTCCCGTCCGGATTATCGAGCATCCTGACCGCATCCAGGAACTCGAGATTGAAATTGATGAAAACATTCACCGTAAAGCTTTTACTATTGATGAAGCAGGAGACGCGTTTACCATGCTTGACAAACTAAAAAACCCCGGGTTTTTCAGGAGAATTCTGATAGCAATCCAGCGGTTCTTCAAAAAACTCAAAGGATTCTTTAAAAAATCCTGACTGAGGCATTATCAGACATAACAACTCAACTTTTATAAAATCCTGTTCATACTGAATTTGTATTAACAGAGCAACTTAGAGGGAGATATTTATGGCAGGAAAAATTTTTTATAGAAAAAGAGCAAAATTTTCAGAGGCTGATAAAAAACCGAGATACCGCGTTGTTGCGGTACTCGATCTTAATCTCAGGGTACAGGCTGAACATTTAAGAAAGAAAGAACTGGAAATGATTGCAATGGAAGCAGACGCCTTCCTGATTGAACTTGAGGATGAGTCAGACAGTGCTGTTTCCATGCATTGAAAAAAGAAAGCATTTTTATCCCTAAACCGAAATAATGACGAAAGCTCGTTACGGAACGGTTATAAAATCGTCCTTGCGGAGCCCTCTGACAGTTCCGTTTTTATCCTGAACGACAACGTCCTCTCCCCGAAGATATATTTCAGTAGCCGGAAAAACTTCGGCTGCCGAGACCTGCTTAAGTTCCAGATTCTTATTAAATATTCCTATCCTCCACCCGCCGTCTGACTGGACAACCGCATAATAGCTTCCGCCGGATTCAATTACGGCTGAGTCGATGAAAACCTCTACGGTTCCGGACTGCAGGATTTCAAGACTCTCAGGATCAATTTTTACTATACTGACTATACGGTTTCCGCCCGAATCACCGGCTACGGATAGAATTCCATCAGATGTGTAGCGATACCCCCTGAGCCTGATGGAATCTATTTCAGAGCGTTTCAGGATCTTCCCCGAATCGAGGTCAATCAGTAAAAGCTGCCCCGTATAACCGCCTGAACCACTGCTAAGCTTCAAAAAGGGAACAGTAATCACCTTAGCTGCCCGAACCGGCTGTGGGGCCTCAGTCGCAGTCTCAGAGGCCTTGTCAGCACGATCGGCGGGCGTCTCCCGGCTTATTTCATCCTTCTGATCCTCGGCAATGGATTCCCGCTCGAGGAGAATACTCTCCTCCCGCTTTTCAACCTGTTTTTCTCTTTCATCCAGGACGGTCTGTCCTTCGGCTACCTGCTCCAGTTCAGCTTCGACCGCTTCGACCGCTTCGGGCTTGCCTGTTCCATCTGCTTCCTTCTCGAGCTCTTCCTTTTTCTCAATGAGCTCCTGCTGGCGCTGCTCCAGCTCTTCCCGTTCTTTCTTAATTTCCTGCCGCTCTTCAAGAATCTCATCTTCCTTGAGTTCAACAATCTCGCGCCGCGGTTCTATTCCCTGGCCATCTTCCTCCCGAAGCTTCTCGATAACTCCCTCTTCGGTCAGAACATCGGAATCGAGATCACCGAGAGCACCGCTGCCGGCCTTAGGAGTAAGTGGAATAACTATCATAGTATTCCCGGGCCAGAGATCATATGATAATGCGAGTCCTGCTTTTTCTTTCGAAAGATTACGGTAAACGACGGCCTTGTACTTTTCCGTGAAATAACCGATATCGTTCCGATGTACCGCATTGTAAACAGTAATAAAAATTGAGAGCATATCCGCCTGAGCTCTGTCATAGTCGTAGGCTGACTCAAGATAGCCCGATATTATCCGTCGTAGATTGACAATATGATCAACGGCAGCTTCCTGAGACAGAATAAGAATATCGGCATCCAGAGCGTCAGTGACGGTATTGTCAACCGCGTGAATAATGCGGTACTTCGCAAAATAATTGAAATCCCCGGCCTCTTGCCCCACTCCGGCACCCAGAGAACGCCCTATACCGAGGATCTGATCGACAGTATCGATTTTTTTATGAGGCCCTGAATAATTCCTAAAGACTATTGTATCGTCTTCACCGGCCGTACGCAGTTCTTCTTCGAAGACCGTCTCGGCAGAAGCCTGAAAACATACTGAAATAAACAGAAATAATACAATATTAAAAAAAACCTTCTTCATCTCATTCCCCTTAATGCGGCCTTCGCACTTTCCCTGATATTCTTTGAATAATTGCCGCTGTAAATTTCAATCAATGTCCTGTATCCGTATTCCGAATCGATATTCCCGGAATAATCAGTTATCAAACCTACAGCCCTGACAGCGGCGGCAGCTACCCGGTAATCACCGGCTCTTCCGCTGTGACCCTTATTTTTATTATACACTGACTCAAGGCTAATATTCCGATAATTCGTTCCAAGCTCGCCCAGGGCGTTGATAATAGCCTCACAGACGACAGTATCAGCCTCCCCTTCAAGAACCCTGGTCAAAATCTCAACCGAATAAAAATCTCCTATCCGGCCGATGAGATCTGCCGCCCCGGCCCTGATTGCGGGAAAGTCCGAACCCATGGCTATATTGCCTCTCTGTCGGCCTGGTATCCTGTCTTCTCCGATGGCTCTGTACAGCAGCGGCAAAATGTAGCTCAACCCGCGGTTCTCAGGTTTCATATCAATACTCCTACCTATCTCGGCAAGTGCCTTTTCCATATCATCTGCGGAAGAAGACTCAAGCATGGTTTTAAGGTATAAATAATCAATTTCACGGTGGTAGAGACTTTCATTAAAGACAAAACGGTTTTCATTCGTGCGGCCTCCGTGTGAGGCGTCTCCTCCCCTCTGTGACCAAATGCTGCAATCCGGAGGGGCAGCGCTGAAAGCATATATAATCCATTCTTCCGAGCCGGCAATCAGCATCCTGTTTTTCAGCACCGGCTGGCTGAGAATTCCGTCTATGAAAGTCTCCGCTCTAAGCTCTCCGTCAAATGACAGAAGAGAAAGACCTTCCGCGCCGCTCTGGAGATATATGCCCTGCTCACTAGATACAGGATATCCTCGATACCGGCGTTCATCATTCACCCACAGCAGCTCACCGTCTGTGTTGTAACCGTAAGCCGTTCCGGATATCGAAATTACGCAGAGGCCGTTTTTATACATCATAACCGCGCCGCAGTCTTCAGCAAGTTCAAGCAGCCACAGCAGTGCTCCGTCGGAGCCGACTGCTTCGAGGTAATTCGCCCTGCCTCGGTAAAGGACATTCCGGTGAATAACAGCTAATCCCAGCTCATAACTTACCGAATCTTCAGGAAGGTATCGCCAGTTTTCAGTTCCCCAGGGAGTCAAACTAAATATTCCCCCGTGATCGGTGAAAATATAGATAGCCGTTCCGGAATCCACAGCCGGGGACTGCTTGATCTTTTCACCAGTTTCAATCTTCCACCTGAGTCTGCCGGTATGACTGACGGCATAGACTTCTCCAGAAACAAGACAAAGATAGACCGTCCCGGAGGCCGAAACCGCCGGATCTCCGGCCGGCTCTCCACCCGCGTCAAACCTCCAGAGTTCCTCTCCGGCCGGATTTAAGGCATAGAGCAGGCCGGATTCGGTACAACCATATATGCTTCCGTCCGAACTCACCGCAAGTGAACTCGCGGGCCGGCCTGAAAGCCGGAATTTCCACAGGAACCTGCCATGACTGTCGATGGAATGGATGTACCGGTCCTCCGCGTAGAGATAAACCCTGCCGCCTTTAGAAACAGCCGGACTGCCTGTCAGTTTTCCTCCGACCGCGTATTTCCATAGCAGGCCGAGCTGCTGATCCTGTTCTGATTCGGCCGCGGCGTAAAATATTATAAAAAAAAGCAGGATAGTTAGAAGCAGCCGCTTGAATTTCATTCTACTTGTCCGAGAGTTCCTCAAGGAGGCTGTCGAGATCTCCGAACTGAACCTCACACATCTTCTCGAAAGCAAGTTCCTGGTTCGCGCCCCGGAGTTTTTTTAGCAGACTGTGAATTATGACCAAAAGAAGTTTATTTCCGGTTGATGGGTTTTCCTTTATGAATCTCATTATTACAGGGCGAGGAATTCGGAGGATGACTGATTCATCGAGACTCACAATATTGGCAGTTCTTCTTACCCGGAGGAACATTCCTGCTTCACCGAAGATCTCTCCTTTTTCGATCGAACAGATATAGACATCCTTGCCGCTGTCTTCTCTAACATTGACTTGAACAGTGCCGTTTACTACAACCAGAATATTCTGATTTATCTCGCCCTGATTAACGATTTTTTCGGTATCATCATAATGGAACAATTCGCTGTCTGAAATTATATGGAGTATTTCCGTTGCGGACATAAATTTAAAGATAGAGAGTTTTTGGAATTCTTCGATATAGGCACGTTTTTCCTGAATAATCTTCACAACCTTCTCCTGATTTTAAATTTCCTCTGACTGAGACTCTTTAAAAAGTCAGAGATTGAAATCTCTCCAATTTCTTGTGCAAAAAACAGCGAAAGGGATTAAAAAATAATCGTTTTTCAAAACTCCCTCATCTATTAGATTATTAAATAAAACCGAAGCTTGCAATCATTTTTTAATTATTCCAAGCAATTCTGAATTTGACTGCAATTCCCCCGAATGTCGGCCCTTGCTGACCCCGACACCATCAGACTAGGGTTCGGAAGACCTCAATTTTTCTCAGGCGGCACCGGGGCCCCCAGCGGCGGCATACAAAGGCAGCCAAATCCAGAACTACTGACGTCCCGGAAGCGGGAATTAGAACTTTTCAACACGCGGCAAAGAGGAATGATTTAGATATTTAAACATTTTAAAGATTATTCAGGGGCTTCCGGAGGTCAAAATTAGAATTGCTGAATAATTTCAATCGGGCTCATCGGTTATATCCTTCCATTCTGTTTCAAACTTTCTTTTCAGTTCCGTTCTGACATCCTCACTACAGAGAGCTGCCTCTATTGCGTTTTCGTTGAAGGTTTTCAGCTGTTGTGCGCCGTATCCAAAGGTTTCGGTGATTTTATGATATTCAGAGGTAAGATCAGTACTGAACATTGGCGGATCATCTGAGTTGATTGTGACTTTCAAGCCGGCATCAAGAAGAACCGGCAGGTTGTGATGAGGCAGATCAGGAAAAACCTTCAGACAGATATTACTCGAAGGACATACCTCAAGCACTATATCTCTCTCCTTCAGTTCTTCAAGAAGAAGCGGATCTTCGGCGGCCCTAACTCCATGCCCTAGCCGGATTGTACCCGGCAGCTTCAAAGCACCCCTTACACTCAATGGCCCTTCGGTCTCTCCTGCGTGCGGAACTGCCGGGATCCCCTTTGCGCCGGTTATTTTAAATGCTCGGGCATGTCGCTCAGGCGGAAAGCCGACTTCAGGACCTCCCATTCCAATGGCGGCAATATAATCCGGATTGTAATTTTTTGCGAGCCACTTTGCGGTTACAATCCCCTCGGAAGCCGAAACCTGACGCGGGATATCAAAAACATAGAGGCCTCTTACTCCCAGCTCCTTCGCCGCCTTGTCGGCCGCGGCATATAGCGCTTCGGCCTGAGCATCGAAAGACAACTCATGTTGCAGCATGTGAGTATAGGCTGTCCAGGTAACTTCGGTGTAGATGATGTTCTGTTTTTTCTGACCCTGAAAAAACTCCCATGCAACGGTGAATACATCATCGGCCGTGCTGATGCACTCACATATTTTCATATAGACCTCTATAAACTTATGGAAGTCTTCAAAATTATACCATTTTAATAGTCCATCGACATCTGATGCCGGAAGACTAACCTTATTCCGTTCTCCGAGCTCAAGCAGCGTTTCAGGCTGCACCGCCCCCTCAAGATGAACATGAAGTTCAGCCTTGGGCATTTTTTCAATTGTTTCAGCAATGTTTTTCATTTGAGTATTATATCATAAAAAAAATAAAGCCGCCCGATGAAATCAGGCGGCTTATTTTCTGACTTTCGTCAGTTATTTTTTATTGTTAAGTACGGCCTGTGCCGCAGCGTGTCTTGCGATAGGCACTCTGAATGGTGAACAGGATACGTAGTTAAGATTAGTTCTGTAACAGAAGTCGATTGATGAAGGATCTCCACCATGTTCTCCACAGATTCCAAGCTTCAAATCAGGTTTAACACTGCGGCCAAGATTGGCGGCCATGGCAACAAGCTTACCTACGCCGGTCTGGTCGAGTGAGGCGGTCGGGTCTTTTTCAAGAATTCCCTGTGAAATATAAGCCGGCAGGAATGAGCCCGCGTCATCTCTAGAGAAACCGAAGGTCATCTGGGTAAGGTCATTAGTACCGAATGAGAAGAAGTCTGCGTGTTCTGCAACCTCGTCAGCCGTAAGAGCTGCTCTTGGAATCTCAATCATTGTACCAATTTTGTAGTCAACCTTCTTGCCGGTCTTCTCAAATACCTTTGCAATAACTGCTTCAGCATTATCTCTGAGAATCTTGAGCTCCTGCCATGTTCCGATAAGCGGAATCATGATTTCAGGAAGAACCTCATCACCTTCGGAGTCGCATTCTACAGCTGCTGTTATGATAGCCTCAACCTGCATATCGTAGATTTCAGGATAGGTTATACCGAGTCGGCAGCCTCTGTGCCCGAGCATAGGGTTGTGCTCATGGAGTGATTCAATCTTTTCTTCAAGCTCTTTTGCGCTGATTCCGGCCATTTTAGCAATAGCAGAAATATCACCAGCAGTCTGAGGTACAAACTCATGCAGCGGGGGATCGAGGAGTCTAACAGTTACAGGAAGACCGCTCATTGCCTTGAAGATCCCCTTGAAGTCGGCAGTCTGCAGATCGAGAATCTTCTCAAGTGCTTTTTTCCGACCTTCGAGTGTATCGGCAACAATCATTTGCTGGAAGTGCTCAAGCTTGCCGCCTTCGAAGAACATATGCTCTGTACGGCAGAGTCCGATACCTTCGGCACCGAGCTCACGAGCGAGCTTTGCATCTTCTGGCAGATCGGCGTTTGTTCTTACAAGAAAACCTTTCTGTGCAAGGCCGACACGCTCATCGGCAAGCCTGATGTCATCAGCCCATGCAAGGTAGTCAATAAGTTCAATTGACATTTCTGGAGCAATTGTCTCGACCTGTCCCTCGAAAACTTCACCGGTTGTTCCGTCGATTGTGATCCAATCACCCTCGTTGAATATTTTACCCTTAACCTTCATGGTCTTTCCGCTGATTACAACGTCTTTACATCCTGCAACACAGGGGCGGCCCATTCCACGGGCAACAACAGCAGCGTGGCTAGTCATTCCTCCGGTAGAAGTAAGAATTCCCTGAGCTACATTCATTCCGCCGATATCATCGGGAGAAGTTTCTTTTCTTACGAGAAGAACCTTTAGCTCTCCTTTTTCAACCCACAGCTCAGCCTCATCAGCTGAGAAAACAATCTTTCCTGAAGCCGCACCGGGTGATGCGTTAAGCCCCTTGGCAAGAGTGTTGAGATTCTTTTTACTTGCAGGATCTATCATCGGGTGAAAGAGCTGATCAAGCTGATCTGCGTCGACACGGAACATAGCCTCTTCTTTCGAAATAAGCCCTTCTCTTGTCATATCAACGGCAATCTTGACGGCCGACGCGCCCGTTCTCTTTCCGCCTCGAGTCTGAAGGATGTAGAGAGTTCCCTGCTGAATAGTAAACTCCATGTCCTGCATGTCGCGGTAGTGAGTCTCGAGTCTTTCTTTAAAAGCTACAAGCTGCCCGTACATTTCTTCGTTCTCACTTGCGAGCTTGGAAAGTTTTTCCGGAGTTCTGATACCGGCAACAACATCCTCGCCCTGAGCATTCATCAGATACTCACCGTAGAACACATTTTCACCGGTAGAGGGGTCTCTTGAGAAACAAACCCCTGTTCCTGAATCATCTCCAAAGTTGCCAAAAACCATCGACTGAACGTTAACTGCAGTTCCTTTAAGGTTCTTGATTCCGTTGATGTTTCTATACTTTTCTGCCTTTGGGTTGTTCCATGAGCCGAAAACGGCGTCAATTGAAGCCTGAAGCTGCTCCATCGGATCCTGGGGAAAGTCCTTATTCTGATTTCCTTTGAAAGCAATCTTGTATAGATGTACAAGCTCTTTAAGATCATCAGCGCTGAGTTCATTATCTACTTCAACACCCTTATCTTTTTTCATCTCTTCAAGAATATCTTCGAAGACGTTCATGTCCATTCCAAGAGCGACATTACTGAACATCTGAATAAATCTTCGGTATGCATCCCACGCGAATCTGGGATTTCCTGTTATGGACGCGAGTCCTTCAACAGCCTTATCATTCATTCCAAGATTCAGAATTGTGTCCATCATGCCCGGCATTGAGACCGCGGCGCCGGATCTTACAGAAACAAGAAGAGGATCATTGGGATCGCCAAGTTTCTTGCCCATCATTGTTTCAAGTTTACCAAGCGTAGCGGCAAGCTCGTCTTTCATTCCCGCAGGATACTGCCTGTTATTCTTATAAAAAGCATCACAAACATCAGTAGCAATTGTAAAACCAGGCGGGACAGGAATACCAAGATTCGTCATTTCCGCGAGATTTGCTCCCTTTCCACCAAGCATTTCTTTCATGCTTGCATCACCTTCGGCCTTGCCGTCACCGAAATAATAAATAAATTTTGTATCAGCCATAAAAAACCGTTACCCTCCAAAAATGTATGTCCAGTTTGATTAGTATTTAATGGATATGTAAATATGTAGTTAAAATAAAATAATAATGCCCTAATGTCAATACGACACTAGGGCATCTGTCATCACCTATACACATATGTTCACTTTATGCTATCAAGCGCTTTGCGCTTCGACATATGACTCAAGGTATTTACTTCTCGATGGATGCCTGAGCCTGGCTAGAGCCTTCTTTTCTATCTGACGGATTCTTTCTTTTGTAAGACCGTATACATCACCGATTTCCTTGAGCGACATCGGAGCCTTTCCGTTAAGTCCAAACCTGAGATTAATAATATCGGCTTCCTTCTCACTTAGAGTTTCAAGAATCATATTTATATCATTCCTGAGTGCGTTTGCAACTGCGGCCTCTTCTGGGCTGGTATAGTCTTCATCTTCAATAAAATCGCCAAGCTGGGAAGAATCTCTGTCCTGATAAACTGGAGTTTCGAGGGAGATATGTTCCCGGGATACATTCAGCAGATTCGCTACATGTTCTTTATCCATGCTCACTGCCCAGGCAATATCTGCAACATCCGGATTCTCACCCCTGTCGGACAGGAGTTCCTTCCTGGCCTTTTCAATCTGCACTAGCTCATTCGCCCTGTTGAGAGGCAGTCTTATCATCCTTGATTTTTCGCAGATAGCCTTCAGTATAGCCTGTCTTATCCACCATACCGCATAGGAGATGAAATGATATCCCTTATCTACATCGTAGCGGTCAATGGCGTTCATGAGGCCTATATTTCCTTCATTTATAATGTCGGAAAGCGGCAATCCCTGATTCTGATATTTTTTCGCTACATTCACCACAAACCGGAGGTTCGAGCTGACGAGCTTATCTATTGCAAACTTTTCGCCCTTGGCAGCCTGCCGGGCATATGTATCTTCTTCTTTTCTTGTCAGTAGAGGTATTTTATTAATTTCTTTCAAATAAATGGAAAGAACATTTTCATCATCATATCTGCTTATATTAACCATATTCTTCCTCCTGAATACTATAGAGCAGGAAGCGTGCCAGAAAAACAAAATTTTAGATAATTTTTAATTCTTTATATTATATAGATTTACAATACTTATTGGAAATAATACTATTCAGTTTATTTTTTAACTGTGTCAAAATGCCCCGGCGAGTTTCCTAAGCCCTATTTATGGGTCAAAAAAACCCATTCTCGAGTTCTTCAACAGATTTTATGCGTCCACAGCACCACATATAGGGTAATCTGCTGCCGCAGAAGCATAGATCACTACCGAAATCGGCATAATAAACATTATCTTTCGGATTTTCTTCAATATCCTGAACACTGAAAGTGGGGAAAAAAATGACATATTCACGAAACTTGTTTATCTTCTCTCTCGTCTTGAAGCCGCACAGAGTTTCTGAGCTTCTAAAATCTGTCCAGGCTTCCATTACGAGTTCATATATCATGTCCCGTTCCGCTATTGTCCCGAATTTACCTGACTTCTTACTATGAAGATACCGCATTATATGAACAGCATAGAAGGCTGCCTTATCATCAAGCTCCACGGTCTTCTGAGCCGGCATGCCGTATTCATTTATCAGAACTTTCATCATATTTTCGGTATGGTCCTCACCGGCCCCTAGTTTTAACGCGGCAAGCATATTACTGATGGCCACCCCGCGCATCCCTAATCCGAAAAATGCCCTGCCGATGTCAAATACTATCTCACCTATCGCCGCAGCGTCCTCATCAGGGCAGAGTTCAAGAGCTGCTTCAAAAAAGTTCTGGGCATTCTCAAAGTCCTCATTGTTTAAGCATTTCCTGCCGTTATCAAGATGTTTCTTCCAATCATTCATTATCATTTCCGTCGCTTAGGTATTAATAAAATTACTATATATAACATAATCAAAAGATTTGAAGGCGGCAATCAAAAATAAATCTAAATTTATGCAAATAAGCTTGACGATAATATCATTCATCCGTATATTTTTTTTGAAATATTATATATTATAATTTCTTAGTCTCGTAGATTATCAGGAGGAACAGAGATATGAAGATTAGACCTCTGGGCGACAGAGTACTTATTAAGATCGAAAAAGAAGAAAACCAGAAAGTGGGAAGCCTATTTATTCCACAGACTGCACAGGAAAAGACTAATGTCGGTGTAGTTGCCGAAATTGGTGATGACAAAGATGCGATCACGGTTAAGGTCGGCGACAAGGTAATGTACGACAAATATGCCGGAACAAAACTTGAAGCAGACGGAAATGAGTACCTTCTCGTGAGTATTACTGACGTTCTTGCCGTTGTAAAATAAGCAGCAGTACAGAAAAATGAACCGCCCGTTTTCCGGGCGGTTTTTTTTATCCTCAATATCAGCCTTCTTAGAAAATCAATCTTAATTCTCATTCCAGCATTTTAATCGAGCAGAAAACTCTCACAGTCGCGCAGTATTCCATCGGTAGGCTTGATGCTCCTTGCCGTTTCGGGGAGAGAATTTATAAAAATCTTACCGTAAGCTTTATTTATTATCCTCGAATCAAGCACCGCTACCACCCCGGAGTCCGTGCCGCGCCGCATAAGCCTTCCGAATCCCTGTTTAAACTTGATAACCGCCTCGGGCAGCATGTATTCCATAAACTGGTTACCGCCCCGCTTCTCGACGGCCTCCATTCGGGCGGCTATAACAGGATCTGTCGGAACCATGAACGGAAGCTTGAAAATTATTACAACCCGAAGAGCATTACCGGGGGTATCAATTCCCTCCCAGAATGACGAAGTTGCAAAGAGCACACTCGCGGTATCGGTCTTGAACCGCTCAAGAAGCCGGCTGCGGTCATCATCACCCTGCCGCAGAGCGGTGATTCCAAGCCGGTCGAGATCAGGTTTCAGTGCGTCGAAAGTCTCCGTAAGCATCCGGTATGAGGTAAAGAGCAGCAACCCCCTCCCCTGTGAAACCTCAAGCATTTTTATAGAAAAGTCCTGAACAAAACTCTGATAGAATTCAGAATTCGGCTCGGGAGCATCCTCTGGAAGTCCGAGCAGGACATTCTCCCTGTAAGGGAAGGGAGACTTGAACAATGAGGCTGTCACCTTGCGGTCTTCGAAACCGCTTAGTCCTACCCGCGCCGACCAGAAACGGAAGTCGCGGTTTACCGATATTGTGGCAGAGGTACAAACAACGGTGTCATAGGGAATGAAAACGGATTCACGCATCTTGCCTGAAATATCGAGCGGTGTTATTACAAAACGCGCGAAAGCCTCACCAGAGCTGCTCTTCTTCTTCTCCATCCAGAATACATCACCCGGCTTCTCGTCCCACATTGAGAACGCCTGGCATATTGAGGCAAGTCCTTCGAGCCGCCGTTCGAGCATCCTCACCTCGTAGACAACGGGAAGCTCCATATCTTTTTCATCAAGCCGCTTAACAATATTTTCAACCGAATAAAGACAATCGAGTATCCGCTTCTGAAGTTTAAGCATCTCGGGAATTATTTTCTCAATAAAAGGTTCTTCCGTCCCCCTCCGGAGGCGCATGCTCATCTCGCCCCCGAGGACACCTAGGGCCGCCGCATCAAGGGCCATCACCTGGTCTTTTATATCATCCACCATTCCTGGTATTTTTTCATCATCATCGAAAGCACCGGCTTCAATCTGGAGATTTATCAGGGCTCCGAAGGTCCTAGCGCGTCTTCGGCTATAAAGCAGATTCGCCTGCTTCAAAACCGAAAAGATATTCAATTCGGACGAAAAGAAACTCGTCGCGCTATTTTCCATATTATGAGCTTCATCAAACACAATCCGTGTAAATGGCGGAAGGACTACAGAATTGTCAAAGCCCGCTCCATCGAGCCGCATAGCCAGATCAGAGAACAGAAGGTGATGGTTAACTACTAGAAGCTTCGCAGATGATGCTTCTTTCTTGGATTTTAATACGTAACATTTTTCCCTGTATTTACACCGGAGGCCCAGACAAGAATCTCCCTCAGAATTGACTTTGGACCACAGGACGTTCGGAGGAAAAAACGACAGATCATCACGGGTTCCACTCGGAGATTTCTCAGACCATTCCTTAATAGCCAGCAGTTCATCATTGTGTTCGTCGAAGAGGGTCTGCTCATCAATAGCCGTTGAAAGCCGCCTGAGACAGACGTAGTTACCGCGGCCTTTAACAAGAACAGTCTTGCAGTCCATGACAGCTTTGTTTACTGTACTCAGAATCTTCTTGGCAAGCGGAATGTCCTTGTCTATAAGCTGATGCTGAAGGTTAATGGTTGCGGTGGACACCACCACCCTCTCGTCATTTCCGGAAGCCCAGCTCAGGGCGGGCAGCAGATAGGCCATGGACTTGCCTACACCGGTACCGGCCTCGGCAACACATATCCGGTCTTCATTGAAGCTTTCGGCAACCCTCTCAAGCATAGCTACCTGAGACGGCCGGTATTCATAATAACCGCCGCTTCTCATCTCGGCCGCTAGGGCTCCATCAGGTTTAAGAAGATCTGACAGCATAGGGATACTGAGAGCCTCAGTCGGCTTCACAACAACGGGCTCGACGACGGCCCTTATTTTATTAACATCGTTGTCAATTATATAGAAACCTATTCCGTGTTCGCCAAGCCGGCTCGCAACCTGCATGTCCGCGCCCGAAGGTTTCAGCACTCCCCCTGGATGATTGTGAATGACAACATCTCCCTTCTCCATGTGCTGAAATACCGCGGGAACCGAACCCTCGTCACCTCTCGCGGCGACAGTCACCTCAGTAACCAAACCTTCAAAGACCGTTCCCCAGGCCATTATCTCGGTACCATCGGTGTCAAGTATAGAGTCACGAAGTTTTTCAATCACAGCCTTTGACAGCTTCTCTGCAGCATTCATGGCGCTATTATTCAATGATATGAACTTAATGACAACCCTGGAGTCGTTGATTAATTATCTGTGCTATGATAAAGATTATAAATATTAATTTCCGGGTCAATAGAGGTGCGGAGGTCAACAGTAGTCTGCTGAGGAAACGGGTTTTCCAGGGAATCAGAACGAAAGGGACCAGCCGCCGAAGAGGATGAACTTCCCGTATTCATTTTCTGGGTTCTGAGGATAACACCTCAGAAACTGTCACTTTATAGTGGAGCGCTATTGGATTGCAAGTCAGTTTATTCCATTCTATAAACTATGATTCGGGTCAATTAAAGCATTCATGAAAATGAAAGCTTTTGAAGTATTATTGACATCGAATGGTATAATTTAGCGGCCTGCCAGATTGTCAAAAAACTTCACTCAAATTAAAATCAGGAAAATCAGAAACTGGAGATTTTCAATCTCTGCATTTTGATTTCCTTCGGTTAAGGAGTACTATATGATAGTAATGAAGTTCGGTGGAACATCCGTACAAAACACAGAAATGATCGACAACGCAATCAGCATAGCTGAAAACCAGCTTGAAAGGGCGCCGCTGCTCGTCTCGTCGGCTATGGGAAAGACTACGGATAAACTCGTAAGTATTTCAGAGGCAGCAGTCACCGGTAACTCGAAACTCGCCTTCTCAATCTTTGAGGAGATAAAAGCGGGACATTTTTTCACCATAAACACCTTTTTATCCGGTGACAACCTCAGATTCGCAACAGAACGCGCTGAAAAGCTCTTCGAAGAACTTTCTTCCCTGACAAAGGGGCTGACCCTTCTCAGAGAATGCAGCCCGAGAAGTACCGATGCAATACTTTCTTTCGGCGAGCTACTGTCAACCACGATAATAACCGCGCGTGCCAGAGAAAGAGGAATTGAAACAATTCTCCTTGATTCAAGAAAACTTATTAAAACTGACGATAATTTCACCTCAGCAACCCCTCTTATGGATAAAACTGGTGAGCTGATTCGTGGAGCGGTATTTCCGACATCAGGCAAACTTTATGTCGCTCAGGGATTTATCGCAACAAATTTAAACGGTGCCACAACCACTCTCGGCCGGGGAGGTTCAGACTATTCAGCGACCATCTACGGGGCTTCACTCAGGGCCGAAGAGGTTCAGATCTGGACCGATGTTGACGGCATAATGACCACCGATCCAAGAATCATCCCGGAAGCGCGAACCATCCCGATTATCAGTTATGATGAGGCTGCAGAGCTCGCTTTTTTCGGAGCAAAGGTTGTCCATCCGTCTACAATTGTTCCCGCCATAGACCGTGAAATACCGGTTCTGGTCAAAAACACAAATAATCCAGACGGTGAATATACTACTATTGCTCCTTCATCAGGAAAAACAGGCCTGAAAGCAATATCCATCAAGAAAAATATTACATTAATCGAGATCAAAACAGGCCGCATGGTCAACGCCTATGGTTTTCTTGCCAGGATATTCTCGGTATTCGAGAAATATCAGACCTCTGTTGATATTGTAACCACTTCCGAGGTTTCAGTGTCGATGACCATTGAAAACCAGTCAAATCTTAAAGAAATCGTCGCAGATCTTAATCTGCTCGGAAAAGTCTCTGTTGAGCAAGATAAGAGTATTGTGTGTCTCGTCGGCCAGGACTTATGGCAAGATTCGGTGGTTATTGCGAGAATATTCAAGATAATGGAAGGCCTGCCTATCAGGATGATATCCCTCGGAGCCTCAAGGATCAATTTAACCCTTGTTGTCCCCGAGAGTCATTGTGAAGAATCTTTGAAAAAACTTCACGCGGGCTTTTTTAATTAATTTCATTCCCGGGAGAAAGAGAAATCTTCATTTCAGGCTCCCGGGGCTGCAATTTTTTATAGAGAAGAAATCCTGAAAGTGCGGGAAGACCGGCAGTTATTATAACCATAGGAATCGGGAGGGACAGTCTCCAACATAATGCTCCTGCTGCTGTTATAAACGGAAGAACAAGGCATGTCAGATAAAGAAGCACCTTTCGAACTCCGGTCTGCTTCAGCGCCTCTGAAAATACAAAAGTAAAGGCGGCAATAAGTCCTATCCTCTGAATAGGTATTATCAGCAGCAAGTAACTATTGAACCAGCCGTAATTTATTATAACGTCATTCACACTCCACATACAGTAATATCCGCACAGGAATGAAAATAAACGGTTCACGGCATGATGATTTGACTCAAAATCACTGAAACCGAAGACAAGCAAATAGCTTGCAACTGCCAGAAGAAACTGAATCAGGTTATCATGCATAATATAATAGAAATAAAGTCCCGATACAGTATACGTCGGGAATATTGCTGTTAGCCGTATTATATTATATATTACAACCGAGATTGCAAAACAGATAAGTCCATATACGAATGGTTTATAACTGTCATCAATCTTTCCGTGAAAGTTTGACAGCAGACTATCCATAATCAGATAAAACAGGGGTACCGCGACTAATAAAAAAATTACCATGAAAAAAGACTATCATAGAGGGATGATTTCATCAAGCAAGGGCGGAATATATAAGCAATCTTATAATACCCCTTTGACTCTTTTTTACTCTGGTGTTATATTAGCTTAATCTTTTTGGCTTCAGAAAATAAGGAGGAATGTTGGCTGCAAAAGAACTTCGAATAAACGATAAAATTCGTGTTAAAGAGGTGAGATTAATCGATGACAGCGGCAACCAGCACGATGTTATTTCCGTTACGGATGCTCTCACCATGGCGAAAGAAGCAGGTTTGGATCTGGTTGAGGTAGCCCCACAGGCAAATCCACCGGTATGTAAAATTCTTGATTACGGGAAGTATAAATTTGAGTTGGAAAAAAAGCTCAGAGAGTCCAAGAAAAAGCAGAAACTCGTAAAGATCAAAGAAATTCGCATGCAGCCTAAGATTGAAAAGCATGATCTAGAATTTAAAGCTAAGCATGTTAAAACATTTCTCGATGAAGGCAACAAGGTTAAGGTTACGGTACGTTTCAGGGGACGGGAACTTGCTCATACCGAACTAGGAAAGGTCGTGCTTGAAAAAGTAATGACAGCTATTGAAGGATCTTTCAATGTCGACAGACCTCCTCAAATGGAAGGACGGTTTATGTCTATGATTTTAAGTCCCAAAAATAAGAATTAATTTATACGAGGATTATTATGCCTAAGATGAAAACAAGAAAATCAGCCTCAAAAAGATACTCTTTCACCGGCACCGGTAAGGTGAAATACAAAAAACAGGGTATGAGGCACATTCTTACTAAGAAAAGTACTAAAAGAAAAAGAAAACTCCGTAAATGCGGATTCTTAAGTGCACCAGAAGCAGCAAAAGCAAGAAAGCTGTTACCCTACGGTTAATCAAATATTGTAGGTTTCGAAATTCAAGGAGACTAAGAAATGCCTAGAGCAGTTAACGGTACCAGAAGGACCGAAAGAAGAAAGAAAATATTAAAGCAGGCTAAAGGATATTGGGGACGAAGAAGTACCAACTTTCGCGCTGCAAAAGATGCCGTAGCAAAAGCCGGTATATATTCATACAGAGATAGAAAAGTTAAAAAGAGAGAGTTCAGAAGACTCTGGATAACGAGAATTTCCGCTGGCTGTAAGCTCAACGGTATTAACTATTCACAGTTCATGAACGGACTCTTGAAAGCCGATATTGAGCTTAACAGAAAGGCTCTTTCCAATATGGCCATTGAAGATCCAAAGGCTTTTACTACTCTTGTCGAGCAGTCAAAAACAGCTCTCGGAGTATAGTTTATGTTAACAGTCGAGCAGGTACGCAGCCTTGATGAAAAAGTCCGTATGGCAGTTGATTTAATTGACAGCCTTAAAAAGGAAAACTCTGTTCTCGAAAATAAGCTCGATGAGTATAAACAGAAGGTGATCCAGCTTGAAGATGTCATAGACAGTTTCAAGCTGGATCAGCTGGAAATTGAAGAAGGGATTAAGGACGTTCTCAGTCAGCTTGATAAACTTGAAGACCAGATTACAGCTCCTGCCCCTTCTGTTCCAAATCCCCCCTCACCAGCGTTTCAACAGGAACCTTTTGAAACGGATTCGACTGAAGATTTTCTTCAATCCGCAGTGATTGAAGATGTCACGGAGGAGCCTCCTGTAATTGATGATATTGAAGCGATGCAGGAAACAGAGGCATCCGAAGCAGAAAGGATTACACCTGAACTGGAAATATTCTAGGCGATGGACAAAAATCTCTTTCAGGTAAATATACTTGGAACTTCATTTTCGATTCAGACTGATGAAGATCCGGGACGCATGGAAGAGATTGTTGATTACCTTAAAAAAAAAACAGCAGCAGTGGAATCCGGATTATCAATAAAAGATCCTTTGAAAAACTTGATAATTTCTAGTATTATACTAATAGATGAACTTCAGAAGGAGAAGCAGATGCTTATTGACGGAAGGGGTTCTGATTTTGATGAAGTTGAGAGATTGACGCTCCAGATAATGGAGAGAATTGACAAAAGTCTTGAATAATATTTTCCCTGCGGTGTACGGGCGGGGTCGTAAATCTCTTGGGTCAAACCTCAGAAAAGGGATTCCGGATTTCTATGTTGAATTGTGCTGTGCTTGCATAGTACAGGATGCACCGAAAAGGAAACCCACTTGAACATTGAAGTTCAAGAGATTTTTCCTCAAGCGGCATCGCGGGGTTTTATATATGGCACTTATAACTGGACAGCAAATCTCAAACTATTACCAACAGTTTGGAGAAGTAGAAATTTCTTTCAACAAAGAAGTAATCAGGGCCACCGGGCTTCAGACCAGAAACAACCTGCTTAAATGCAAGGGCGAATACTGGCCCTGTTTTGTATATTCGACCTCTATGCGCACTGCAAAGATTGTAGCGAGTGTAAAATCAGATTTTTTCAATAACGTTAAAGAGGCTAACAACCTTGTTTTACTTCAGCTGAGTTTCAAGCAGGCAGATAAAACAAGTCCGCTTATTCTGAGAATCTCGGCAAAGATGGCAGGACTCACCTCTTATGGGGAAGCTAACTCCGGACTGTCACTGATAACACTGGCTTTCACGCAGAGACCCTCGGATGATTTAATAATAATCCTCGGACGGATTCTCGAGTCTAATCTTAATTCGAAAAAACGGAGAGAAGAGCGCATTATAATAAATGATCTGGTCATAAGGAAGCTCGGCCTTAAATCGAAGAACATCATCGTTCTGATTGAGAATATTCCGAGAAAAGCATTGATCAGAGATATATCTTTCTCCGGTTCAAAGCTTATAATTGTCGGTCTTGCGAAATTTCTTGTAAATAAGGCAATTATACTCAGACTGGAAATTGAAGAAACCGGCACCTCTCTCAATATTCCGGGCAAAGTCCTACGTTTTGAACCAATAGAAAACAGAAAAGATATAGCATCCATTGCTATTCAGTTCGATGAGACTAAGCTGCCGATTGAATATAAACTTCTTGTCAACGATTATATTTCTCAGAAAAAACCGGAAAAAGCCAAATCAGAGCAATCTTAAATTAAGGAATTTACGATGGATATTATTGATCCTCTAAAAAATATTGTATTTATTTCCATACCGGAGAACATAAATAACATTGAAAATCTACCAATAGATCCGGCTATCCTGCTGCCGGTTGAGATTGATCCAGATAACGGATATTCAGACATTACCAACCTCAGCTGGGAAATGATTATAGCTGCGGCACTCAAAATTCTTGCCCATAATCCTGAGCATGAGTATGCAGATTACTATCGGCAGCTGATAACTGTTATTAAACCCGATATCAAGAACGAACTCACAAATGCCGCCATTGTAAAAGCCGGTGAGAAAGAATTTGATATTGCCGAAGAATTATTTCTTTCACTCACAAATCTTTTCAGTTCTGATTTCACATCAGAACTGAACCTTTCGCTGTTGTATGACGAGAGGGCTGATTCGTACACTGCTATCGGAAAAATTGAACTGGCCGAAGAGTTCAACGAGAAGGCCTTTGAAGCTTATAAAAAACTCTTATCAGATCATCCCGATTCAGAAGAAGCGCACTTCAACTTTGGTCTGTTTTTCCTTAAAAAAAGTAATTTTGAAAAGGCCACGGAGCATCTCGATTTTTTTATAAAAAACAGCACCGACGAAAAGAAAAAGAAGAAAGTTGTCGACATTCTGGAACAGATCAACCAGAAGAAAAAGAGCAATGATTACTTCTTAAGTGCTTACGATTTAATAAAAATGGGTAAAGAGGATGAGGCAATCATCGAAATCAAAAAATATATCGAAACAGCGCCAAAAGTCTGGAACGCGTGGTTTCTGCTCGGCTGGGCCTGCCGCAGAAAAGAACGATACGCTGAGGGTGCCGCGGCATTCGAAAGAGCTCTTGAGCTCGGATCGGATCAGATTGATCTTTATAATGAACTTGCAATATGCCAAATGGAACTCGGCCGTCTTGATGAAAGCCGTGAGAATCTTCTGACAGCCCTCAAGAGAGAGCCTGACAACATTAAAATCCTCTCAAATCTCGGGATAGTCTCGCTAAAAAACGAGAATACTGAGGCAGCCAGGCAGTACTTCAAAAACGTCCTTGAACTCGATCCTGATGACAAGATAGCATCAGAATATCTTGCAAGACTCGGCTGAACCGAGTCTCCCCGGCGGCCCTACTTAAGGGCCGCTTTTCATCATAGATAGTTTAAACGAGGATGTCCTTAATAGCTAACCGCCGGTTTGCCCCGAAAAGCGCCGCAGAAGAAACAACTAAGAAGGTGACTACTCTCGGCAGGCTCAACCTGTAGGATGCAGAAGTAATATCACTGTCCATCCAGGTAAACGGGCTTACCATTCCTATCACAGCGGCCGCAGGAGAAAATTCCGCCGCGAGTGCGCTGATGGAATTAAGGAAGTAGAAGAAAAACACGAGCCCGAGCGCGGGGCCGAGTACCGACCGGCCGCGATTTACAAGCAACGATACAAAGAGCACAATACAGCCTATACAAAGAAGAAGGAGGTATATATACAAACATAATACTGCCAGCCTTCTTATGCTGTATTTCATGAATATATCCTTTTCAAAATCGACCGGAAGATCAAGCACGGAAATTGCTTCTAACATCGAACCGGGAACTGTCTCAAACTGGGAGAGTGCAAGCTCCGGGTTCTCATCGAAAAATTGAATGAATAGATCGGGCATTGTGTAAAAACTATCCTTCATTGTCTGGTATTCCTCCTGCTCTCCGCGCACATTCTGAAGAAATTCATCCCTGCCCTCCGGCTGAATCCCGAACATCGGCATATAATCTTCAGGATTATCCAGCGCCGATTTAAAAAAGTCCTCAGGACTTTCCATAGCCTCTTCGATAAGATTGTTCATCTCATTTATGTCAAGATTCATCTCTTTGAGCTCTGATGCGCTGCCCTTCATCAGCCTTGACGCATAGGTTAGTGAATACTCTGCGAAGCTGTCTTCTGTCAGGTTGAATGCAGTATAGATATTTTCCGGATACTTTTTAATTTGTTCAATCACAAGGGTTTTTTCTCTGTCAGAGATTTCAAGACGGCGCGGGGAATCCCCTTTTACAGCTTCAAATGCTATTATACTGACTATAAAAAACAGGATGCTCAGAAAGGTAATATAGGTAAACAAGACAGCCGTTTTACTAATAAAAATGCTGTTGCGTGATACCGGACGGGTAAAAAGGAATTCTGCCGTCTTATCAGCTTCCTCCCTGGATAGAAGATTCCCTGCCAGAATTGACGCGAAAATACAACCAAGGAGTACGTTGTAAATTGAATTATAGGTAACATAAAAACCCATGAGACTTCCCAAGGCTGAAACATCGGCACCGAATGCTCCGAGTAATCCTTTCATCATAGGATTTTCAAAGAGTGCGTCCATCTGGGTCAGAAGGCCATCGGCATTTATGACCGGATAAAACAACATTCCTAAAAAAAGCATTCCGCAAACCGCTGAAGACCAGATGATAAACGTTTTTAAGTTCCGTTTTATTTCCATCCTGAAAATTATGAATTTCATTCCTCTACTCCTGAATCTTGGTAGTAATGCATAAAAATTTCTTCAAGCCCAGGATCTTCGATGACCGCATCCTCTATCGGTAGTTTTGCAAGCCGGCTCATTAGTTCTTTAACGTCTCCCGTGTAGAGTCCCTCTGCGCCCCCTTCGGTAAATGTCAGCTCTTTTACATTTCCTAAATCCGACTCGGAAACAGACACTCCCTTCCTGAACAGCAGACGGAACCTTTTCATGTTTATTCTCCGAAGTTCGTCGATCTGCCCCGTTTTAACAATCCGCCCTTCCCTGATAATCGCGACACGGCTGCACAGCCGCTCAACTTCTGAGAGAGTATGGGAAGAGAAAAAAATAGTGCATCCCCTGCTCTGCTCTTCCCTGAGAATCTCATAAAATCTGGACTGAATTAAAGGGTCAAGTCCGCTTGTCGGCTCGTCAAGAATCAACAGTTCAGGCCGGTGAAGCAGAGCCTGAATTATTGCCACTTTTTTCCTGTTGCCGAGGGAGAGGTCATCTATTTTCCGCCTTGTATCAAGCTTCAGCCGCTCGGCGTACCCATCAATCCTGCTGCGGCTCCTGTCACCATAAAAATCAGCCGAATAATTGAGCAGCTGCCGGACGTTTAGTCCGTCATAAAAGTTCAGATCTGAGGGAACAAAGCCGATTCGCCTCCGGACATCCGCGCCGTTTTTCAGACCGTCCTCTCCGAAAAGCCTTACATCTCCGCTGTCTGGAAATATAAGACCGAGAATTGCCCGGATAGCCGTTGATTTTCCGGCGCCGTTCGGGCCGATAAAGCCGTAGATTTCTTCCGGGAAAACTTCGATATCAACATCGATAATTCCTCTCGATTTCCCGTAGCTCTTTGTAAGATTCCGCGTCTGCAGAATTGGTCCATCCTTTAGATTTTCCACAAATTCTCCTTGTTTCTATATTTCTGTGTGACCGTTATAGCCTTCATAGTCACATAAGAGATAAAAAAATTACTCTTTTATGAGTCTGTCTATGCTCGAATCGAGAAGAAGGTCTACTACCGCCGAAAAAGACTCCCTTCCAATATCCTCTTTATGAAGAAAAAGGAAAAAAATCGCCCGGAAGACTCCGGCAATAAGCCTGGGATCATCAATCTTTAATTTACCTTTCTTTTTCCAGGTCTGGACAAGCTGCGAGGAAAAATCAATATCGGCAGTCATAGCCTCCTCAAGCTGCTGCGGAGTAAATTTCTGCCAGAGGTATTCAAACTCCTCTTTTGCAAGAAGCCGGCGAAGAAAAGGGTCATTGTCGACCTGATCCAGAATCTCGAGGAGTACCATCTTCAAAAGCTCTTTGTCGTTCGAAGACTCTTCGGATAGAAGCCGGTACATCCGCTCTTGCTGGGCTGTCTCATAATTTCTGATAATAGCGAAATAGAGATCCTCCTTGGACTGAAAGAACTGATAGAAGGCTCCTTTTGATATTCCGGCCTGTTTTGTGAGATCCTCGACACTCGTCTTTTTTATACCGAAACGTCCGAATGTCTCTTTCCCGCATTGAAGCAGTCGATTATGGATATTTTTCTTTTCCTGTTCTGTAAAACCCCTGGGCAATAGAATCTCCTGTCATTGTGACCATTTATTATCAATCAGTCATATGGTAATATCGAAACTATAAAAAGTCAAGATAAAGATTCCGCGAAGCAGGATTTTAAACTTTTTCAATTCCGAGCTTTTAATCTTGCAATTTATTCACTATGATCAGATAAGACGTCATTACCATTACAGGAGACTGAGATTTTTGAACAAACCCCTGGAAATACTCTGCATCTCGGATCATATTGATCCTCTCATTTATAACGAATCTTTGAAAGAAAGATTTGGTCATGTTGATGCCGTACTATCATGCGGAGATCTTAAAAAAAACTACTACGAATTTGTTGTCTCGAATTTAAATGTTCCCTTTGTCTACGTGCTTGGCAACCACAGCCCATTTTCAATTGAGAAAACCTGCGATGATCAGGAAAACCTCTTCTGCGGAGGCTGGCACGCCGACGGTAGATCCGTCTACCTGAAAGAACTTGATTTAATTGTCGCCGGTTTCGGCGGTTCGATTAAATATAACAGGGGTGAAAACCAGTATACTGAGACCGAGATGTTATTAAGAATATTAAAACTATTTCCTCATCTGCTTTGGAACAAACTTGTCCACGGAAGATATCTTGATGTCTTTATTACCCATGCCCCGCCCAGACATGTAAATGACAGGGAGGATAACTGTCATCGGGGATTCAGGATTTTTCGCTGGTTTATAAGGCGGTTCAAGCCGCTGTGCATGATTCACGGCCACATACATCTTTTCAGTTACGATAGAAAGAGGGAGACAAGCTATGAAGGTGTTCCGGTAATAAATACCTACGATCATTATATTCTGAGACTTCCCCTTGATGTGAGTAAAGATGATTAACCAGAATCTGCAGACTTCGGATAACGAGTTCAATTCGGCAAGAATAAAAGCTCTCTGGGACGGGGTCTTCTCAATACTTAATCCTGAGAAGAAGGAGATGCTCTCATTCCACGATATTAAAAGCCTTATTAAGCCCCAGGCTGAATTTTACAAGGGAATACAGACTGTCCCCCTCGACCGTATTATAGGAAGCGAAGGCCGGTATAATGATTTTAGCAGGGCTTTTCTTCCGAAAAAAGAACATCTTCGCAGCAGGTGGAGATCCATAAACATTGCGGCCCTCGAAGATGTCTATCTTCCACCTATTAAGCTGTTCAAGATTGGTGAAACCTATTTTGTAAGGGACGGCAACCACAGAGTCTCGGTTGCAAGACTAAGGGGCCAGATAGATATTGACGCCGAGATTACCGAAATTACCTCCGAAATTGAGGTCTCTCCTGATATAACAGTGACAGAACTTCGGAAGAAGGTAATTGCCTTCGAGCTGAACAGAATCAGGAAAATTACCGGCCTTGAGGATTGGGTTGATTTCGAAAAAATAAAGTTCACCGCTCCGGGGCGATACGAGGAGATATTGAGGCATATTCTTGGACATCGAGAATATCTTGCCAACATCGAGAACAAGGCGATTGAACTAAAAAATGCCGCTCATTCATGGTTTTTGACAGTTTATCTTCCGGTAGTTAATATAATCTTGAGTGAAAATCTTATGGAGAGATTTCCAGGAAGAACCGAGTCTGACCTCTACGCCTGGGTCATGAAACACTGGAATGATCTCGATGACAGATATGGCACCTATCCTAAGATTCAGAAAAATGGCCGCTGGCCTGGCAAGTTCATGATTAACAGGTTCTATATCAGGTTCAGGAGAATGCTCAGGAGTGTTCTTCGTAAGCCATGACCGTCCGATGGGCGCCTGTCGTATTGCTCATCCTCCATCAGCTCCTTATTCATCCGGAACAGGAGATCAAGATTATCCTTTTCTGCATCAATAATAGAAATATTCATATATCGTAGTTACTCCTTCACTTTATGAAATTCCCTATGCAGTGTTTTTGCATGCATATAATTTAATATATACAACATAACAAAAAAACACCTTCGAGCCCTATACAATAATGAACTTGCCGGCAGAAAAAAGCGATGCTATCCTTAAAAAAGAGGGTAATCTATGAAAAAGATTGATTTCTCATATTCCGCCACCGATGGAAAACTGATTCATGCGTCAAAATGGGAACCTGATTCAGGCATTACTGCAAAAGGCTTAATTCAGTTTATACATGGAATGGCAGAGCACCGTCATAGATACGACGATGCGGCTGACTTCTTTTCAAAAGCCGGCTACATCTGCTTCGCCGAAGATCACCGGGGGCATGGAGAGACCGCGTCCGGACCTGATGAAAGAGCTTTCTTCGCCGAAAAAGACGGATGGAACACGGTAGTTAATGATATCAGAATCCTATCTGAGCAGATAAGCGGGAATCACCCTGACCTTCCGCTGATTCTGCTCGGTCACAGCATGGGTACAGCCCTGGCTAGAACATATATGATTCAATCCCCTGAAAGACTCAAAATGGTTATCCTTACAGGTACAGCAGCCGTAAAAAGCTCCACCTTGCTCACCGGCAAGATTGCCTGCGGACTCGAGATTATCTTCAAGGGAAACAGGGTTGAAAGCCCCTTACTGAATCAGGTTTCTTTCGGTTCATTTAACAACTGCTTTAAGCCGAATCGGACAATTTCCGACTGGTTAAGCCGTGATGAGGCAGAGGTAGATAAATGTATTGCGGATCCTTTAGTTGGATTCATCTGTACAACAGGCTTCTTCAGGGATTTGCTTCACGGTCTCAAATATATCAATAAACCGGCAAACGCGAATAAAATCCCGGAAGACCTTCCTGTCATACTTATCTCGGGTGAAAATGATCCGGTAGGAAACATGGGTAAGGGTGTAAGGCAGGTTTACCAGTCACTCCTCCGGGCGGGAATCAAGGATGTCCAGATGAAACTCTATCCCGGAGCAAGACATGAAGTCATGCACGAGCTGAACCGGGATAGGGTTTTCCGGGAGATGTTGGAATGGATTGAAAACAGGCTTTAATGTAAGCTGTTACAAGCCCTTGTGCTCGCGGGCGAAATCATCCTTGTCGTCATCATCTTCAAACATCTCAAAATAATCCAGTATCTCTACTGCAAAGTCTATGAAGGCGAATCCTTTGGCCGTAATAAACCGCCCGTCGACAACAACATTCTCATCAATAAAATTTTCCCGATCAAACGGGTCTTCGACGCCAAGATCGTTTGCAAGTTCTTCGGTATAGGTTGTCGTGTATTTCACGGTATCAAGAGCGCCAGCTCGGGCAAGGTAGGATGGGCCCCGGCAGATGGCCGCTAACATTTTTTCCTCTTCATCAAGTTTACAGATTAACTGAGTGAGCTCGGGACTCTGCTCATCACTCCAGCCTCCAGGGATAATCAGCCCTTCGACGTCGGTCAAATCCAGCGCTTCTTTAATTGTAAAATCGGGCATATAAGTAATACCGGCTTTGCTTTGAAGGGGGCCCTTCTCCTCAGCAATCATACATACCATGATATCCGGATTATATCCAAGGATATTCAGGGCAAAAATGACCTCAAATTCGGCCATTTCTTTATAAATCAAACATAAAACTCGTTCCATAATTACTCCTGTATTTTGTGCATTATAGTTAATACTGTAGAAGACAGCAAGGAGCCGTTTTTAAACAATTACACCCACTCTTCTGACATAATTTCACCCCGAACACTAACCATGATTTTTTTAACAGGGATTTTACGCTGTGCGTCAGCGGCCGCTTTTTGTGCAAGAGCGATCAGCCCGCCGCAGCATGGAACTTCCATTATCATAACAGTCAGGGTGTTGATTCCCGATTCATCTATCATAGCAGTCAACTTTTCAAGGTATGAGTCGAGCCCGGAATCGAGTTTCGGGCAGGCAATGGCCAGGGTCTTACCCTTCAGAAAGCGGCTGTGAAAGTTTCCGACAGCATGAGCTACGCAGTCGGCGCTGAGAAGAAGATCCGAACCCTTTAGATATGGAGCTCTCGGGTTAAGAAGATGCAGCTGAACGGGCCATTGGGCCAGTTCCGACTCCTGTTCCACCGTAGCAGCTCCGCCGGCGGTGCTCTTCACGGATGCAGGGCTTTCTTTCCTGGCGAACTCCATGATCTTAGACCCAGGACAACCCCCTCCGCAACCTCCGGCTTCTTCGGTGACTGCCTTTTCGCGCGGTACATCTATTCCCTTCTCTTTCAGGACATCGAGAGCCTGGGCGAGAAACTCTGTTTCACCATGATCATCGAGATGCTTGAGGTGGGCCAAAATAGTATTAGGCCCCGCCTTGACGATGTTCTCCATTACGGCGCGTTCGTTGTAGGGCTCGGCCTCCCTCTTTTCAATCTCAATTGCCCCAAGGGGACATTTACCGAGACAGGCGCCGAGGCCGTCACATGAAAGATCGCTTACAAGCCGCGCCTTTCCGTCAATGAGCTGAATAGCCCCTTCCGGACATCCGGGTATACAGTTTCCGCATCCGTTACATAACTGCTCATCTATCTTAATAATATCTCTAAGCATCTTTTCCTCCGCTTATTTTCATTTCCTGAGTTAAAGATACAGGTAGAAAAGAAAACAGACGGTAATATATGTTACAAAATGAGTAATATTTTAAAAAACGATAGCGCTTCGGCTTGTACTCGGTTTCAGCAATGCTGAGAGAAAGGTGGTGAAGGCATGAAGACCGAGTATTCCGCCTTAGTAATCAGAGGGTTGCCACGGCTTTACGCCCCCCCCTTTTGCGAACTGAAAGCGGCAGGACAAATCTTCTAGTACCCGAGATACTTCCTTATTCCATCGATGAAGGCAGGACCGTACAGACCGAGCTTATGCTCACCGACCCCCGAGACCCGGAGGAAGGCGCTGTTGTCAAGGGGCTTTATGATGCACATGTCTTTTAGCGTCTTGTCAGAAAAGACGATGTACGGAGGTATTCCGCGCCCTCCGGCGAGTTCGGCTCTGATAGCTTTAAGCTCAGAGAGGAGATCTTCATCGAAGTTTTTAGCATCAAACTCCAGGGCGGATGAGGCCTTCACTGCCTGGCTCTCCTTCTTAATGATATAAAAAGCCTCACGCCCGAAAAGAATTTCCCGGCCCTTTGGTTTGAGCTTTAACGAATTATACTGGCTGGCATCTTTAATGATTGCATCCTGCCGGATTAGATCATCGATGATACCCCGCCACCAGCTCTTTGACATGTCGCTTCCGGCACCCCAGGTCTTAAGTTCTTTATGATTATGCTTTCGAATCTTCTCGGTATCAGCCCCGCAGACGATATCGATGATGTGAGCGGCTCCGAAGAGTTCGCCCGTACGCAGGATTGCCGACATTATCTTCTGGGCGTCGACCTGGGCATTAACCCTCTCAACCGCATCGGTACAGATATCGCAGAGGCCGCAGTTGTCCTCTCCCTTCTCGTCGAAGTATTCGAGCAGCTGCTTACGCCTGCAGACATTGACCGAAGCGAAGCTGGACATACGGCGAAGGTTTGCCTCGGCCTTCTCCTTTTCCTTCTTGTCATCCATGCGGTCTATGTGGTACTGAATTTTCATCATGTCGCCGCCGGAGTACAGCAGCAGACAGTGAGATTCCACTCCGTCACGCCCTGCCCGGCCGGTCTCCTGGTAGTAGCCTTCCATGCTGCGGGGCAGATCTCCGTGGATTACAAAACGGACGTTCAGCTTGTTTATTCCCATGCCGAAGGCGATTGTCGCGCAGATGATATCAATCTTGTCGCGGTTAAACTTGTCCTGATTTTTAATACGGGTTTTCTGAGGGAGGCCCGCGTGATACGGCAGAGCCTTGATTCCCCGGCTCTTCAGGTATTCAGCTGTCTTCTCAACGTCCTTCCGCGAGGTGCGGTAGATTATCCCCGCCTGCCCGGCGTGATCCTTGATGAAGGCCTCTATCTGAAGAAGAACTTTCTCCTTCCTCTCCACCCTGTAGAATAGCTCGGGACGGTTGAAGGACGCACGTACAACAAGAGGCTTATCAAGCTTCAGGATCCTGATGATGTCTTTCTGAACCTGCTTCGTGGCCGTAGCAGTGAAGGCGGCAACAGGGGTATCAGGGAAATACTTCTTTATCTTCGACAGGTTCAGGTAATCGGGCCGGAAGTCATGTCCCCATTCTGACAGGCAGTGAGCCTCATCGACAGCGAAGAAGCTGATTGGAAGATTCTGAAGCTTCTCATAGTAGCCCTCGAGGGCAAGCCTCTCGGGCGACAGGTAAAGCAGCTTGAGCTTGCCGCTGTAGAGGTCTGAGTATACCGCCGAGGCTTCCTCGGATGTGAGCGATGAGTTAATAAAGGCAGCCTCTATTCCGTTGTCAACAGCCTCATCGACCTGGTCCTTCATAAGCGCCACAAGAGGGCTGACGACTATTGTTACTCCCTCGAAGACGAGGGCCGGAAGCTGATAGCAGATAGACTTGCCTCCGCCGGTGGGCATGGCGGCAAATACATCAGAGCCTTCTGTTATCGCGCTTATTATCTCTTCCTGATTCGGTCGGAAGTTCTTGTATCCGAATTTTTCCTTGAGCAGTTTCTGGAGTTTCATCTGGTGTACCCCGCCATGAGCGCCGCCTTCTCCCCGGAAATCCGCCCGAAGGTGACCGCGTCGGTAAGCGAATTACCCCCGAGCCGGTTTGCCGCATGTATTCCGCCCGTAGCTTCTCCTGCCGCGAACAGGCCCCCTATCGGAAGGCCGCTTTGGGTCAGGACCTCTGTTTTCTCATTGATTCTGAGGCCGCCCATGCAGTGATGGACCGCAGGAGCTACGCGAATGCCGTAGAATGGCGGGTCGATAATTGATCGCGGTAGATTATTCCGCCCGAAATCTTCGTCGCCTCGCCCAGCCTGCAGGCTGTTATAGCGGGCAACGGCCTCAACAAGGCCCCGCGGATTTATGCTGAGGAGGTCTGCGAGATCTTCGAGTTTGTCCGCCCTGGATATCAGGTTGAGGGCGAAATAGGTATCGGTCGCGGTGAGGCTGTCCCTGATATTCCGGTCGAAGATCAGATTGGCCGACTTCGCTCTCTGAGCGAGGATTTCACGGCTGAGAACGTCTCTAAAACCTAGTTCATCGGTAAAGCGCCAGCCTTCGCTATTTACGAGTATTCCGCCGTTTCCGCGGATGGCCTCGGTGATGAGAACACCGTTGTCTGGTTCCACAGTTGGATGGGTTTGTATAAATTCCATATCAACAAGGGCGGCATCGAGGCCTTCGACAAGGTAGAGGTAGTCTCCATTGGCCCCCGGATGATTGGTAGTTTTAAAACCTTTCAGGGCCGGATTCATCCTGACATAAAGCTCCGGGCTTGCTCCGAAACCGCCTGTCGCTATAACCACGGCCTTTGCCCTTATCCGGTATTCCCGTCCTTCATTCGTCTCGGCATAAGCTCCGGTGACAACCGCGGGTTTCCCCTTCCTGCCGGGCCGGGACGTGAGGGCCGTTGCCCTGTTTTCGGTTCGAACGTCCACCCCGAGTGCCTTTACCTTCGAGGTTAGAACCGGAACAATCTCACGGCCCACAGGAGCGCCACCTCTTGGGCGGTGCGTCCTTGAGACACTGTGGCCGGCAAGTCGTCCAACATCACTGAGATCGGCCTCAAAGCCTGTCAACCAGGCAACAGATGAGGCCGAGCGCTCGACCATAATGCGGACAAGAACTTCATTATTCATCTGGTGACCGCTTTCCATCGTATCGTTAAAAAAGCTCTCTATGCTGTCTTCTATCCCGGCAGCGGCCTGAGCATCTGTACCGGCGGCATTCATCCCTCCGGTGGCCCGGCGCGTATTTCCGCCGAGATAATTCATCTTCTCAAGTAGAATTACATCCGCTCCTTTTTCAGCAGCCTCAATTGCCGCCGACAGTCCGGCCGCCCCACCGCCGATAACGAGGACATCGACTGTCTCAGGTAGAAAAAGTGAAATTATTAAATAGAGTATTACGGCCGCTGCCGCCGAAAAGCTGATAACAATTTTTTTCAATGATGAGTTCTCCTGCTGAGCCGGTAATAGTTGAGAGGACGTCCCGGTTTTCCGTATTCCATCTTCTTTGAAAGTATACCGCTGCCCTCCATATGTTCAAGATATCTTCTAACCGTTACTCGCGATATTCCTATCCAGGATGAAAGCTCTTCGGCTGTAAAACTGCCGCTCCGGCGCCCCGCGGCCTCGAGGATTTTATCATAGGTATGCCTGTTAAGCCCCTTCTCGAGCTGTTCAGCCTGAGGCAAAACAGGTTCGCCGAATATTGAATCTATGGCTTCCTGTTCGAAACTGCCGGAGGATTGCAACCTAACGATCCGCTTATCAACCCTCAGGAGGGCCTCGTTGAAGCGTTCATAAGTGAAGGGCTTTACAAGATAATCGGCCGCGCCGAGATTCAGCGCCAGCTCAATTGTCTGAGGATTCCGATCGGCGGTAATTAGAATGACCGAAGCGGGGAGCTCCTTCTTTCGTATCCACCGAAGAAGCGATGTCCCCTTTTCCCCCGGCAGATAAACATCGAGAAGAACAAGGTCAAAATCGGCTTTCTCAAGCAAAGTCTTTGCCTCATCAACTGCCTCTGCAGACTCAATCCTTTGCGCAAGACCAGTCTTCTCAGCAAACTGCCGGTTTATCCTGCCTACCATAGGATCATCTTCAACAATAAGAATATTCATCATCCAGCCTCCCCGATCTTTTCCGCCGGAATGGTGATTTGAAAGTCACTGCCGCCTAATAATGATCTGGTAATTTCAATCTCTCCATCCGCGGCCTTCACAATGTTATTAACAACGAAAAGCCCGTAACCCCGGTCTGCACCCTTTGTGCTGAAACCTTCCTTGAAAATTTCACTTAACTGTTCATCGCCTATTCCCGGTCCGTTATCTGCTACGCTCAGACTCAGATGGTTTTCATCACCGTCGATAAACAGCTCTATTTGTCCGTTCCTGCGCCCCTCGAGAATATCCATCGCGTTTTCAATCAGATTTCCGAGGATTGACGAGAGCGAGTCCGGCCGCAGTCCCGAAGGAAGTCCGCTGAGAATGGAATCATCGGAAAGATTCAGATTAATCCTCCTCTCGGCTGCCCGGTTATACTTGGACAGAAGTAATCCCGCAATGGCCGGAACCTTGATTCTACTGTTGATAATTCCGGTTATCTGCTGCCTGGAACCTGCTATCTCAGAGATGTAGCTCACCGCTTCATCGGTTTCACCAAGCTGGATCATCCCGGATACCGCATGCATCTTGTTCATGAACTCATGGTTCTGCGCCCTGAGGGCCTGGGTAAGCTCATGCATTCCGGTAAGCTCCTCGGCCTTTCGTCTTACGACTGTCAGATCCTCAAAACTAGCCATTACTCCGATGAGGCCGCCACTGTCAGGATCATCAACCGGATAATAACTGCCGAGCAGATAACTGTTCGGGCCTCTCTTTACTTCCCGTACTGTCATTCTGTGCTCCTTCAATGCGTCAGAAAAACCTTCGGTAAAGAATCGTCCACCAATACTGTCTCCGACATCGGCTGGAGTCAGGCCCAGAAGATCTTCGGCGCTCCTGTTAAACATGACAATAGTCTCTCTGTTATCGACATATACTATGCCTTCCTTCAGATTCTGGATAACAAGCTCACGCTGTCCGAGAAGAAAGTTTATTTCATCAGGCTCCAGGCCTCTGATGGATTTCTTGATATTTCCGGAAAGCCGGTAGGAGACGATGATCCCACAGAGAATGATTAGAAAAATGAAAATTACCAGAAAGAGTATATTCCTGGTAATCTCCTGAAAAATTCTGCCGTTGAGCATACCAACAACAACCACTCCTGCGAGAATACCTTCCGAATATACCGGAACTGCGGCCTCAACCGAGGTAGCGGTGCTTCCTGAATAGGAGATGAGGGGTCTTTCATCCGAGATTACCTTCAGGATGTCCTGCGTATCATAGAAGTGATCATAAGCCTTTCCCAGAAGATTGGAATCAGGATTTGAATATATTATAAGATTTTTATCTACTACATGAACATAATGAATTCTGGTTTTAAGCCGGAGTCTTTCAATATAATTCTGAATAGGTATGAAGCCGTTGCCTTTGACGATATTATCCCCGACAATCTCGGTCTGGGAGATTGAAAATGCCAGATCCATAGCTTGTCTCTCCATCTGTCCCCGAAGCGTTGAGATCCACTGAACGGTTATAAAGAGAACAACCCCGGCTGTAAAAAGGCTGATTAGAAGTGAAAGTGTCCTTGCTATTCTTTGATAAAGTGTCATTGGCCTGATTATAGCAGATTTTCTGAAATATAAAAAAGAGGGAGCCGATTCAACTGAACCGCCTCCCCATGATTTATGCCTTATTATTTGGTAAGAGCCGCAGCATTTGCGCCGGCTATCCTTCCGAAGGTTGTAATGTCGCTGAGGGCATTACCGCCTAAACGGTTCCCGCCGTGTACGCCGCCTGTTACCTCGCCGGCAGCATAGAGGCCGGGGATAACATCACCTGCTTCATTTACTACCCTGGCCTCGGTATCAATCTTGAGTCCGCCCATTGTATGGTGAACAGCAGGACCGACCTCAACCATGTAGAAGGGACCGCTCTCTATTGTTCTAGGCATGTCAGGTCTGTCAAAGTCAGAATCAGAACCGGCTGCGACAAAGCCGTTATATTTATCCACTGTTGCCTTGAGAGATGCGGCATCGAGTTCCATTTTTGCGGCAATATCTTCAATAGTCGCACCCTCGGTAAGAAGACCAGCTTTTGCGTACTTCTCGATAGCAGAGAGTGATTCTCTCACTCCCTGGTCAAAAAAGAGAAAAGCTGTCTGGCCTTCCTGCTCAAGTTCGGCAGCTGAAACGACATCACGAGTCTCGAGTTCAGAAATAAATCGCTCAGCATTCCTGTTTACAAGAATAGCGCCGTTTCCCCGGACAGCTTCGGTTATCATAGTATTCTTCACAGGTACTACTGTCGGATGAGTCTGTATTTCAGTAATGTCAACGAGTGCAACATTGAAAGGTTTAACAAACTCAAGCGCGTCGCCTGTTGCTCCTGGATGATTGGTTGTACCAAAACCTTTAAGGCTCGGGTCAAAACTTGCAACCATGGCATTATCCGCACCGAAACCGCCTGACGCTATTACTACAGCGCCCGCTGTTACCTTATAACCTGACTTGCCCGATTCAACTACTACACCAGCAGCCCTTCCCCCATCGTTGATAATTTCAACAACCTTGCTTTCGGTCATTATTGTAATTCCACGATCCTGGGCTGCTTTGTACAGAACCTGAACAAGGTGGTTGCCTACAGCGGCTCCGCCGGTTGGTCTGTGAGCCCGGTTATTTGTAGCACCACCGAGTCTGCCGACATCAGTAAAGTCTCCGCCGAGACCAATGAGCCAATTGATTGTTCCTGCCGAGTTTTCAGCGAGAATCTGTACAAGCCCGGGGTTGTTTAAGTTCTTTCCGCCCGTCATGGTATCAGAAACGAAAGTTTCAACAGAATCTTCAATTCCCAAAGCATTCTGAGAGACGGTTCCCGCAGCATTGAGTCCGCCTGTTGCATAATTAGTGTTTCCACCAATAAGAGGCATCTTCTCAACGATAATTACCTTCACACCGGCGTCATGGGCTTCAATAGCAGCCGATAGGCCTGCGCCGCCTGCTCCGATTATGACTACATCGCAATCAAGGTCTATAAGTTTTTCTGCAGCCTTGTCAGCCTTTACTGCTGTCTTACCGTTTCCGGCAAGAGCCTTCGAGACTGCATCCTTCAAAGCGCCCAGCAGGCCATTCGAAGTTTCTGTCGCTCCGCTTACAGCATCAACTTCCGCTGTATTATTCGCGAGCGCACTGTTTATAATTTCTTCAAAAACCGGTTTGCTGAAATCAGACTCCGAGCTTTCAAGTACTTCTATTTTCACTATCTTTTTTTCATTTACAGTTACGGCAACCTTGATTGGCCCGCCGTGCCCCTGTCCTTCGCCGGTATAGGTTCCGGGATTATAAAGGGCGCCGCCAGCACAGGCCGCGACCGATAGAATGAGCAGCACTAGGGCGGCTCCCTTCAGTAAATTAATTATTTTCATATTCTTCTCCTTATGGTCTTCTGCTTATTAAAGCTTTAGGATAATAATTTATCCATAAGGTAAACCTGTTTTGTCCATTCTGCAATCCTTCTGTAATTATTGTTTTTATTGGTCTTTTTGGTCAGGAGAAAAAAATCAGCAATTCTGAATTTGACTGCAATTCCCCAGAATGTCGGCCCTTGCTGACCCCGATACCATCAGAAAAAGGTTCGGAAGACCTCAATTTTTCTCAGGCGGCACCGGGGCCCCCAGCGGCGGCATACAAAAACAGCCAAATTCAGAACTACTGACGTCCCAGAAGCGGGGATTAGGACTTTTCAACATGTGGCAAAGAGGAATGATCTAGATATTTAGACATTTTAAAGATTATTCAGGGGCTTCCGGAGGTTGAAATCAGAATTGCTGAAAAAAATAGAAAACATGGACAGATTTTAAAGGTCGCGATATTCTTAATATTAAGGATGAAAAAGCGGTTCTTGATAACATTCCTGCTCGTTCTGACAGGTTTACCCGTTTTTTCCGATGAATCTGTTGTTCTTTTTGAGACATCTTCAGCATCCTACAGCCTTACACCGGGAATCGAGTATCCGATTGAATTCGGGCAAATTCTTCTCACCTTGGGTGGACAGGCCAGTTTATCTGCACGGCTTCCCTTCGCGTTTTTACCGACATTAAATCTTACACCTTCACTTACCTATAGCTTCATCCCTGTAAAGGCAGTGAACTCCCTCTCGGTACTCCAGCTGTCAGCCGGCCCCGGCTTTACTTTAGAACCCGATCCGAGATTATCCCTGGAGGGCAGTCTCAGGGGCGGCTTATATTTCGGCTTCTTCAACCAGAGTGCCGTAAGCGGCGACGGCATCCCTTACGAGGTGCAGAGCGGTATAGGGCCCTGGCTAGGGGCAGATACCGAAATCCTGCTCTTTCTCTCTCCGTCATTCAGCCTTGGCCTCAGGCTGGCCTATTGTAACAGTCTGGGACTGTATCAGAGCCTCAGTGCAGGTATTATTACCCGGCTGAACATTGAAGGACTCCGCAGCAGGGTGATTCTACAGGACATCGAAATAGAATCCATATTCCCCGGAATAAGCAGATACTATGACAGAAACCCTGCCGGATCTTTTTCGCTTGAAAACAACGAGCGGTTTCCTATGAAAGATTTGAGGGTTGAACTCTATATCCAGGATTTCATGGATAAACCCCGCCTGTGCTACGAGGCGGGGGACATTGCCCCGGGAGCCAGGCTGAGCGGTCCCCTTAATCTTCTTTTCAATGATGAAATCCTGAACCTGACCGACGACAGGAAAATTTCGGTTCAGATCACAGCATCCTACAATCTAAACGGTGAGAACCGGACTCAGAGTATCACTGAACAGACCGTCCTTTATAACCGGAATGCCGTTACCTGGGATGACGACAGGAAGGCAGCCGCCTTCATAAGCAGCAAGTCTCCCGATATCCTCGAGTTTGCAGGAACAGCTGCCCTTGCGGCTTCTAATACAGAAATTATCAGCCCGAGCAGAAATATGAGTATAGCGCTGGCTGTCTATGACTCTATGCAGATTTACGGGCTCAGCTACGTAATTGATCCTGAAACCCCCTCCTACGAGGAGGCAAAGCAGCAGACCGGGCAGATAGACTTCATCCAGTTCCCTCTTCAGACCCTTCAGTACCGCGGCGGAGATTGTGACGACCTCACAGTATTGTACTGTTCCCTGCTCGAGGCGGCGGGAGTCGAGACGGCCCTTTTGACAGTCCCGGGACACATCATGCCGGCATTCGCGGTTAAGGCCCCGCCGGCCGAGGCGCTTAAAATATTCAGCAGGAAGGATGACCTCATCATCGACGGCGGAAAGGCATGGATCCCCGTTGAAATTACCATGCTGAGTGAGGGTTTTTTCCGGGCGTGGACTGCCGCTTCCCTAAAATGGCATGAATACGCTGAAACGGGGGCTGCTTCAATCTACCCCGTCCGTTCGGCCTGGGAGCTCTACCCGCCCTCGGGAGGTCCGGAGGGCGGACCAAAAGGCCTTGGATTAAAGGCGGCATCTGCCCCCTCGCTTCTTGCCTCCTCATTCAATGATGATCTGGAGGCCTTCATCACCTCGGAAATCAGCCCCCGGGAGGCAAGGCTTAAAAAACTCATAGCCGAGACTAATACTCCGGCGCGGAACATCAACAGCCTGGGAGCCCTCTATGGACGCTACGGGCTTTACAAGAAGGCGGAAGAGCAATTCCGGGCGGCCCTTTTAATAGATAATTATCTGCCTGCTCTGATAAATATGGGAAACCTTCATTTCATGAAGTCAGAATTCACCGAAGCCCTGGATTACTATCTTCAGGCAGAAGAAATCCAGCCGGAGAAGGCGTCAATTCTTCTTGCCCTGGCAAGAACCAACTATGAACTGGGAAAGCTGGCAGCGGCAAAGAAATACCACGCGTTATTGTCGAGCGCAGCCCCCGAGCTCGCCTCCAGGTACAGTTATATAGAAAAGCTTGATACCGGCAGCGAAAGAGCCGAGTCGGGCGCAGAGCGGGAGGTGTTATGGGAAGACGAGTAATCAAACCGGCTCTAATGATAATGATCTCCGCAGCCTTGTTCGGCTGCACAAGCCCGCTGCGCGAGGCAATAAGCGAGCTTGTCAAGGAGTATTCAACACCTACGGCAATAGCCTACTTTTCAGGAGAAAAATCAGAATCTGGTCTCCTGACCAATAATTCCGGCATAGCAGAAAATTCAAAAATTATCGTTATTTTCAGTGAATCGATGAATACCGGCAGCCTCGTCATCGGAGGAAATACCGCGGAGGAGAGCGACGGAGGGCTGTGGTCAGAAACATCCGCCGTGAATGACACATTGACGCTCACCCCGGCGTCATCCTGGACCGGCGGAAGCGGCAGGACCCTGACAGTCGCCTGTAGTGACCTGGAAGATTACGCCGCGCAGATTAATGTTGAGTTCGGAGTCATTACCGGGGTTATCTACGTTCATGCCGAAGACGGAAGCAATACCTTTCCAGGGACATCCGACAAGCCCAAGGCAACTATTACAGAAGCTGTTAAAATAGCTGATTACCTCTATGCTGCTGCCGAAGTCCATGTAGCGGAAGGTACTTACCGGCTAACCGAGGAACTTCAGATGACTGAAGGTATCTCTCTCTACGGCGGCTATTCGGCCGATGACTGGCAACTGAGAGAGGCTGACCCCGCATGGGCGGTCAGCGGTGACGGGACCTCCGCCCATCCTACTATTCTTACCGGCGCTAACGTAAGCTTCGTCATACACTGTCCCAATCTCGTAAGTCAGATAACAATCGACGGTTTCGATATTGACGGCGGTACCGGAGACTCGACTACAGGACTCTATTGTGAAAACTCATCCCCTGTCCTCTCCGGATTGAAAATCAGCGGAGGTCTGGGAGATTCCTCAACAGCTGTTACTCTTACCGACTCATCTAATGCCATTGTTAATAAATGCAGCATCACAGGAGGAACAAACGGCTGGTCTGGAGGAATGCTGATAAACGCCAGCAGTCCGCATGTTCAGGACAGCATCATAGGCGGCGGAACAAGCGGAACCGATGGATACACCTTCGGAATTTACTGCATTGATTCTACACCTGTTATTTCCGGATGTAAGATCACCGGGGGCAACGCCTGGGGGCAGGCAACCGGAATATCCAATACCGCAGGGTCTGATTCGGTGATCTTCAATAACACAATAAACGGGGGAACCTCTTCATCAGGTTCTGCTACCGGAATCTCCTGCAGCGCCTCATCTCCTGTTATCAGAAATAATACTATATGCGGCGGGAATTCCACTAGTCCCGACGGAACAGATGGTGCTGAAGGTCTTTTTCAATATAATAACTCGAATCCAGTTATTGAAAATAACATCATCTTCACAATTTTGGGAAATATCCGGATTGGCGTGAATGCTGAAACAGGCTCAGCTCCAGCCTCACTTAAGAATAATGATATTTTCGAAACTCCGGATGCATTGTATTCCGTCATAGCAGGCTCCGCAACAAATTATACCAGCATCGGGGCAATGGAGACGGCTCTGGGCAGCTCAGCCTCCGGGAATATTAAAATTGATCTTGTTGACGGCTTTGATACATTTTTCACCGACGAGGCCGATAACTGGCATCTGACGGCGGCGGCTGATGTAAATGTCAGACAGGGAGGCCTCGATGGCGCGGCAGCTGCGTGGCCGTTCACAGTCGATAAAGACGGCACGGCGCGGACAAATTCCACGGGCGACTCTCCGACTAACATCGGGGCTGGAGGCTGGTCCATGGGAGCATTTGAAAAGGATTAAAATGTAAGTCATCGTCGATGGCTTTGCATTTTAAAATAATTCTAAGGAGTCCATTATGAAAAGAAAATTGATGACAGTCATTGTCATCTGCATCATCATTCTGCTGTCCTCCTGCACCCTATGGAGCATAATTATGGGGACCCACATTGCGGCGATCGTTATGGGAACATTACTTGCAGTCAATGCCGACGGCCATTTTGAAACCGACATTGTCTATGATCAGGGATCTACAACTATCAGTTATTCATCAGCCGGCCAGTATGAGAGTCTCACCCATAGTTATTCTTCCTCCTCCAGCTCATATATTCTCACCTCCGGCTACAGGGCCACCTATACCTGGGATCCAGAAACCTTCATGCTTGTAAAAACCTATACATCTGTCTATAACGGCTCCTCAGAAATGTGGGAAACTCAGACATACACGCTCTCCTACACAGCATATTTTTCGACGCAGAATCACGGTGATGCCTATGTTCTCCAGGGCGGAGCCGATGAGACATGGCAGTATGACTACACGGTCGAATATGATGATGGATCAACTATTACAACCTACAGACAATGGGTCGGCGGAGAGGAAATTCTGACATACTTTTATCGGAGAATTAATAAAAACGCGGGCGGCGTTATTACCAGCGGCTGGGATGAAGAACATATTTATCAGATTAACGAAATGTATCCGGCGGAGACGCCCTGGGAGGCCGGAAATTCCGTGACCTTCAACACAGAGAGAACATCGGCAAGAACAAGAAGCTGGGACACCTATTCAAACACCTGGGGAACCTGGACGACATATGCCAGGGCTCTGGTCGTAATCCCGGTAAGCCATGCGGGAACCTTCATGTTTGATACCAAGATTGACTCAACCAGGACAATCGGAATGGATGAACTCTTAATAGAGGAGGCAGATAATGAATATTAGAAAAATTGCTGCCCTGATAATTATTATTACAGGAAGCATAATTCTGCTCTCCTGTCCCGGTGTCGTTCCTTCTATAATACAGGGGGACCTTCTCGCGGTTGATTCTGAAGGTCATCTTATAGAAGATGTTACATATAATGCCGGAGGCACAATCTATACCTACCGGGCGGACGGTACCTACCTGGTGCAGAGTCTTGATTCAGACGGTAATGTTACCGGCGGTTCACAAGGTACCTATACCTGGGATCAGGCAACCCTCGAGCTGGTGTTAAGCTATGAAAAATACTGGACGAGCGTATCAAGAATATGGGAGAATTATACTGATTCAAAAACAGAGACGCTGCTGTATTACTTTTCAAATCAGAGACTAGGATATGCCTATAAACTTGTAGAGAATACAGAGAATGCCTACAGGTGGCAGAGCATAACCGTCAATGAAAATGGAAATACAGTTACATGGACAATTTCTGTCACGGTTACAGCCAGCAGTTTCAGCTATAACGAGGTATACACCACGGACGATAATACCGGAGCCCGAACCTACGGCTATGAAGTACAGGTAGAAGGAACGGTGGATGCCTTCTATCCCGAAGGTGTAAAATGGGAAAAAGGAAATACAATAACAGTCAGTCTTACCCAAACCAGCGGACAGGATAGGTATTGGGACTATTATACTGACGCCTGGGAAAGCTGGTCTACGCTGACCTCCCTCGTTAAGGAGCTCAGAACCTACGCCCACATGGGAAATTATGTAATATCCCTCTCCGGAACCGACTGGATCCCGCTTAGATAATAATCATAGCCTGGGCCGTCCTGCCCGGGCTATTCAGCCGGAAGCATACTCAAAGCAGGCACTTTTGCACTTTCTCGTGATGCCCATGCTGAACCGGATGGTATTATCCTGAAGAAAGACAGCCTCTAGTTTTGACATATCTCGGTTATTTTGACTGAAATCTGATTTTAATCAATTTTCACAATTCTCAATATTTATTATCTGCCGAATATAGATTATTATCTCATAAAAACAGATGGAGTTAAAATGAAGAAGTATTTCATTATATCCTTTATAATATTATTCCCTATAGTCTGTTCCGGAGCCGAGAACCTCTCGATGAATTTAGATTCTGCCATGAAAACGGCCGAGGAAAGCAGCCCTCAGCTGCTGAAAGCTGAATTGGCCCTCGATTCTGCCAGACGGACGCATGTGAACTCATGGAATACTTTCCTGCCCCGGATAAGCCTGTCGGGAACCTTCAGCGGAGCTGATAATCTGATAACAGAAAGCAGCAGCAGTTTTTCTCCCTGGAGTATCTCAGGCGGCCTCAGCATGAGCCTGCAGCTTAGTCCGGCGGCGGCTTTCTCATTAGAAGCCGACAGGCTGGCCTATGAGATCGAATTATTAAATTATCAGCAGACACGCACCGATCTCCTGGCGAATGTCGAAAAGGCCTATTATGCCCTGCTTACTCAGAAATCGAATCTTGCTATAGAAGAATCTAATCTTGAGCTTGCCCAAAAAAGATGGAAACAGGCAAAGACAAACTTCGCCTACGGCCTGGCTTCAGAGCTGTCTGTCCTGCAGGCCGAAGTATCGGCCGCCAACCTCAAGCCCGCATATAATCAGCTAGTTCAGAACTATGAATCATCAAAGACAAACTTTCTGGTGCTCCTCGGTCTTGATCCCGGATCCCGAATAAGTCTTGATGAGAGCCTTCCCGAATTTCCGCCCGATATTTTCCTGAATACCGCCTATCTTGTTGGGAAAAATGTGCCGAACAGGATTGATGTCAGAAGTCTTCATCTCAGGGCGGCCGTACTCGAGAATTCTAAAAATCTTTCGGCCTCATCCGGCAGGGCTCCTTCTCTCGGTCTGTCGGCCGGCTATACCGATACCCTCAGCAATGTCTTCGGTACAGGAGATACAATATTCACCGATAGGGCCTCAGTCAGCCTGAGCCTGTCGGTTCCCATTGACGTCTGGATTCCCGGCTCCTCTACTGATATCGCCATCCAGAATTTTGACGACAGCATACGGCAGTTAAATATCTCCATCTCACAGCTGACCGAATCGGCAGAGATTGAAGTGCTCGACCTCGTATCAAACATATATACCCTGCAGGAGACCATCGAACTTTCAAAGCTCAGTCTGCAGCTTGCAAGACGAAGTTACGAGATGACCGAAGAAAGCTTCAGCAGGGGGCGGATCGAAAGACTCAATGTCGAGGATGCCCAACAGTCGCTCCGGCGTGCCGAACAGCAGTTGCTTCTTTCCAGATCAAACCTGATATTAAGTCTGATAGATCTCAGACTCGCCCTCAATATCGAGAGTACTGAATATTTATTGGAGAACAACTGATGAAAAAAAACATTGGCAACAGAATAGTCCAGATCCTCCTGCTTCTTATTATCGCGGCTATAGGCGCTGCGGCGGTTTTAACACTTAAGCCATCAGCTGAGACGGCTCAAGGCGGCCCCGGCGGCATGCCGCCGGGAATAACCGGAGGGCAAGCCCCTGGAGGAAGACCAGGCGGGCCCGGTAATGCTGAAGAATCCCTCATAGCTGTGGAATCTGAAAAAGCCGCGCGGCGTGATATTACCCAGTCAATAAAGGTGAACGGTGATGTAATAACCAATGTCTCGGTTAAAATCTATTCGGATATAGGAGGAATTATCACCTCTAAATCAGTATCAGTTGGGGACTATATCAGAAAGGGTGAGGTAATCGCCAAAGTAAACCCATCGGTACCCGGACAGGTCTACAGCAGCAGCTCGGTAATATCAACAATATCCGGAACAATTACAACGGTCTATACTTCCGTCGGCGACACAATAAATACACAAACCCCGGTTGTGACAATAGGAGATCTGTCGAAGCTGCTCATTCAGACGCACATCCCGGAAAAATTTGTTTCAGTCCTTAAACCGGGCCTGAAAGCTAAAGTTGGTTTCGATGCGTTTCCGGAAGAAATATTTTACGCTTCGATTACCGAAATAAGCCCCGTGATGAATCCAAGCTCACGAACAATAGAGATAAAACTCTCATTCGATGATCCTGAAGGCCGGATTAAAGCCGGAATGTTTGCACGAATAAGTCTAATCACCAAGGCCAGTTATAATACCGTCTCAATTCCGTCCTCGGCCGTATTCAGCTATTACAATCAGGATTCTGTTTATCTCATTGTCGGAAACGAAGTGAAGCGGCAGGCGGTCCGAACAGGACTAAAATCAGATGAATATGTAGAAATTCTGGAAGGATTGAATGAAGAAGATAAGGTAGTAACTCAGGGGATTAACAATCTTACCGACGGCAGTAAAATTCGAATGGTAGAGTCCGGGGAGAAGCAATGAGCTTAACAGACATTTCTGTTAACAGGCCGGTAACAATTGTTGTTATCGCCGCACTGCTTCTTGCCATCTCTCTGTTCCTGGTTCCAGGCCTTGCCGTAGATCTTTACCCATCGGTGGATCCCCCTTTCATGATGGTTTACACCCTCTGCAGCGGAGCCGCCCCTGAGGAGGTTGAAGAGAGCGTGACCCGTATTATTGAGAAACAGCTCTCCAACCTTGAGGGACTCAATTCGATAAGATCTACTTCAGCCGAAGGATACAGCAGAATAAATCTGGAGTTCGGCTATGATGTTGATCTTGACGACGCAACCAATAACGTACGTGATGCACTCGAGCGGGTAACCGATAATTTGCCCGAATATGCATCAAGTCCGCAGGTAATGAAGTTCGATATTAACTCAAGGCCGATAATGCGGCTCGTCATTCAGGGAGATGCCTCGGAAGAAAAGCTGAAGCAGCTTGCCGAAGATGTTGCCCAGCCCAGACTCGAACGGATAGCTGGAGTAGCCTCAGCTGAAACAAGGGGCGGAACGTCGCTTATTTTCAATGTTTCTGTTTCTCAGAGCAGACTCCAGGCTTATAATCTGAACATCTCCCAGGTCTCATCCGCCCTTGCCGGACGGAATTATTCACTTGGAACCGGCAGCGTGGAACGGGAGGGCATCAAGTATAACCTGAGAGTAGATGAAAAATTCGGCTCGATAGAAGACATAAAGCGTACCGTCATCGCGTCACTGAGCTCAGGCTCACTCTCTGATCCTGTTAATCGCTCCACAGTAGTCAGACTTGAAGATATTGCCGAGGTTGAATTAAGGTCGAAAGATACATCGTCTATCGTTCAAATAAATGGGAAACCATCAATATCCATCAGGATACAGAATGAAAGCGATACGAACTCGGTACAGGTTGTTCAGGGTGTAAAAGCTGAACTGCCTTCAATCAATAAAGAACTTCCTGACGGAATATCGGTCAGGGTGCTCTATGACGATACCAAGATGGTTGAATCGACCCTCAATCAGGTTTACAAGGCTGCCTGGCAGGGCGGGCTGCTTGCTATGCTGATTCTCTTTATCTTTCTGCGCAATATTAAGAGTACCCTGATCATAGGTCTCTCATTGCCGCTCTCTATTCTTGTAACACTCACCGGAATGTATTTTTTCAACCTGACTCTCAACCTGATTACCCTCACAGGTCTTATTCTGGGACTCGGCATGATTGTCGATAATTCGATTGTTATTCTTGAGAATATCTACAGATACCGAGAGAAAGGCGCCAAACTCAGAACGTCAGCCATCCTGGGCTCCCGTGAGATGATGACCGCGATCATCGCCTCCACACTGACGACGCTCTGCGTCTTTGTTCCTATGATAATCTGGAGGAATGATCTGGGAATGATGGGACAGATCTTCACAGATCTGATCTTTACCATAGTACTATCCCTCGTTATTTCACTGATAACGGCTATAACAGTCGTTCCGGCCCTCAGCTCCCGTTTCCTGAAACTTAACACCCGCAAACAGAAGCCGCTCAAGAATCGCGTTCTGCTCTTCCTCGATAATCAGGTTGAAGGTTTCTTCAAGGGTCTTGAGAAGGGATACCGTAAATCCCTCGGTTTCGCTCTGTCGAACAGAAGCCTGATAATTGGCTTAACGGTAGTACTTCTTTTCTTCAGCATAGCAAAATTCTCAACCTTCGGTATGAACATGCAGCCGCAGACGAGTACTGATGACTCTGTAACAATCAGACTGACCATGCCTATAGGAACAACCCTGGAACGAACACAGTCAGTTCTTTTCGATATGCAGAGGATAATAGAGGAGGAAGTAGACGGAATCGAGAATCTTGTCCTGCAAGCGGGAAGCAACTGGAACTCAACATCCTACTCCGGCTCAATCGAAATGCTTCTGCCCCAACCGGCTAAGCAGATAGACAATCCGGCAGCAATAAAAAACAAGCTCAAACCTTACCTCAACCAGTTTCCGGATGCTGTCTTCGCGTTTTCCGCAGGCCGAAGGATGGGTTCAAGCAGTCCGGTAGACATTCTCATCTACTCGGATGATCTAGACCTTGCCTCTGAAACCGCATTGAAAGTAAGGGATCTGCTGCTTGAGCAATTCCCGAAGGTCGAAGATCCCGTCTCCTCTATGGAAAACGGAGCTCCCCAATATCGGGTAGTAATTGATCACGAGCGGGCAGCCGCATTGGGCCTGTCGGTATCAGATATAGCCGGAACCATTTACACAATGCTGAAAGGCAGAACTGCAACAACCTACTTCTATCGGGGTGAAGAGCTCGATGTTCACGTTGAGCTTTCAGAGAGTGACAGCAAATCGCTGCCTGATTTGGAATCACTAGGCTTTACCACCCCTTCAGGTAAAAGCATCATCCTGTCAAACCTTGCTCACTTTGAAATTACATCGGGACCGAAGGACATAGCCCGGGACAATGAGACCCGAATTGTTCATGTTACCGCAGGACTCGCGGACGGGGCGGCTGTTTCCAAGATCCAGCCTCTGATTGAAGAAGCGGTAAACAGGATAGGACTTCCCGAAGGAGTCACCATCGGATTCGGAGGAGAAAGTGAGGAACTAAAGGAATCAAACTCAACCTTCATAATCATAATAATCGCGGCCATAATCATGGTTTTCGCGGTCATGGCGAGCCAGTTTGAATCTCTCATTGATCCGTTTATAATCTTCTTCTCAATCCCTCTACTGGTAATCGGAGTTGTTCTGGTATACATCATCACCGGTGAGGCATTCAGCGTCTATTCAGCGGTGGGGATAGTTGTCCTGGCAGGAGTCGTCGTTAATAACGGAATTGTCCTTGTTGACTACACCAACCTCCTCCGGGAACGCGGAGAGGGCCTGATAGAGGCCTGCATAAACAGCGGAGTAAGCCGGTTCAGACCAATTATGATGACGAGTCTCACGACCATCCTGGGAATGATTCCTATGGGATTCTTTCCCGGTGAGGGAACCGAGATGATAAGGCCCATAGGTCAGACAATAGTCGGAGGACTCGCGGTCTCAACCCTGATGACCCTCTTTATAACACCAGTTATGTATTCTATTCTCAATGCCGGCAGCGAACGAAGAAAAACGAGACGGCTTGAACAGAAACTCAATTTAATCAGAGAAAGGGAGGCAGCAGTTTGAAAAGAATAGACATGGTGATAAACAGGGCGGTTGAGGAGGATATGCTCGAAGAGCTGTCCCTTCTCGAACTCGATGGACATTATACTCTGACTGCCCCTGTTCACGGGGTAGGAAGAAGCGGCCCCCGCCTGGGATCCTCGGTCTGGCCGGAAGAAAACTCACAAATCATGATGATTATTCCGGCCGAGCAGCTGCCGGCAGTCCGCTCGGCTTTTTTAAAAGTTAAGGGAAATTTTCCAGGAATGGGGATGAAATGTTTCATAAGCTCCGGGGTAGAAGAACTGCTGTAAACCGAATTAGTTACTATTTAGCACCTCTGTTGCCTGTTGACAAATTGACGGCATGGAGTTAATATGAGTTTGCGGCTGGTGTACTATTAAACTATCACACTAATATTGTAATTCTTGAATACTTGTAAAGTTTTAATGAATAAAGCGGTATACTAACTGTATTAAATAATAGAAATAAAAAATAAGGATGGTTCAATTATGAATTCAGTAAAACTATGGGCACAAATAATCCCGTCACCCATTCAGGGGTTTTCAAAGGTTGACAGTACAACAAAGATAGCGCTTCCTCTGATAATAATACTTCTTCTATCTGCTGCGGCTTCCATGATGCTTATTCCTATACAAAGCAGTGACGCCTACGCTGACGCCATAATGCGGGTTCAGATCAGCAACATGCAGGAAAAAGGAACCGAACTCAGCACCGAGCAGATTGAGCTTATGGAGCAGCAGTTAACATCGGGAAATATGAAAACCTTTACAATCGTAGGTTCTGTTGTAGGCGGTGTCTTCGGTTTTGCTTTAATGCTTGCCGTTTCTGTTTTCCTTCTAAAATTATTTACCGTAATTTCAAAAGAGAAAATCAGCCTTAAACTGCTGCTTAGAATTATGGTATTCATCGCACTTATTTCAGTTGTTCAGATGATTCTCAAGACCTTCATCACGGTGATTACCGATTATGAGAGAATCCTCTCAAGGGTACAGGAAACAGCTGACCTTCAGTATGCCCTGACCTCTCCGGTGAGCCTTGCGGTACTCTTCGATCCGGGCAAGATCGGCTCTACCCTTTACTATCTTATTGACGCGCTAACTGATATTTTCAACTGGCTGTATTACGGCTATCTTTTTGCAGCTCTAAGGGGCGCCGCCGGTCTTTCAACCAGTAAAGCCCTGAAAATCACGATTGCCGCGGCTGTGGTAATGATAGCTGTCGGACTAGCGTTTACGATGGTGGTGAAATAAATTAAAAATGGCCGGAAAATCAATCATCATCATCACATTCCTACTCATCTCTGCGGCCCTGGTTCATGCTGAGCCGGACTTCACCCTCAACGACAGGGCGCTGACCGCGGTTCTTGTAGCACTGAAAACAGACTGCCGGGCATATACCGCCAATGAAGCATATAATGAGGGCGGCCGCCTGCAGCACGAGGCTGCCATGTCGCAGTATTATCTACAGTTAACCGGCGGACTCGACAGCTCAGGGCAAAATTCGTTTAAGAACATCTTAACTGACGATATTGTAATTACAAATAATTATTCGTTGTTAGGCGGACCCGAACTAAGTTTTTCCCAGCTCCTTCCGTCTTACGGTACTCTCAGCGGCAGTGTCTCCGACAGAATAAGAGGCTCGGGAATAGAGGAGTCCAACTCACCCCTCTTGCCCCGGCAGGAGGCCCTATTTCATAATGATCTATCATTTTCGATAGGACTTTCCCAACCGCTTTATTTCGGAGAGGCCTACGGCGCTTCACTTAGACAGGTTGATCAGAATCTTGATATAAGTAGAATCAACTATCAGAATAACCGCAACATCCTTGTAATATCGGCAATTGAAGATTATTACAATCTGCTGAAGGCGAAATATCAGGTAGACCTTATTGCTGTAAGACTTAAGACTAACACAGAATATCTCCGACGCATGGAAAAAGAATATCAGCTCGGTATATGGACCCTCGGACAGCTTAATTCAGCCAGGGCAGCAAGTCTTCAGTCGTCCGCGGATCTTCTAAAAGCGGAACAAGCTCTTATATCCGCGAACGAACTCATGTCTTCGGTTTACGGACTCACCGCCGCTATGCTCATGGACTCTGAGAGCTCAGCTTCTTCCGACGCGGAGTCTGTAATAACAGAATTAAATAGCGGTGGTATTGAGGTTGCGGACCTGCTGTCCCGGCTTGATAATAGTCCTGATATAAGAATAAGTCTCAACCGGATTGCAATCACTGAATCTGAAATAGTGCTCAAGCAGCAGCAGTCAGCCATGATTCTCAATGCCGGCGGGACCTATAAAATCTCGAGCGGTCTTACCGAAGAAACATATTCCGACAACCTGAGCCTGAGTCTCGGCTTGAGTTCTTCAATTATTGACGGAGGCGCGGCAGAGAGTGCAATTGCTGTAAAAAAAAATGAGCTTCTTAGACTGGAAAACGAACTTGAAGATAAACGCGCACGGACCGTGTCTCAGATGAATCTTTTTCTAAACAACATAATCCTCAGCCGTAAACTTTCTGATATCTATATTCTTCAAGAAGAAACAAGCCGATTTGAGTATGATAAAGGGCTGAAAGAGTTCGAGCTTGGAGGAATTACCCAGAAAGACCTGCTGGATCTCCAGATAGAACTTGAAAACACGAGACTTTCCCTGCTTTTAAATAAAATAAATTATAATTTGGCCGTTCTGCAGCTGTACAAACTGCTCGGCTATGATCTTGAAGGAATGCTGCTAGGCTGACCTTCGGCTGACATGGAGAAAATATGACAACTGGAAAGAAAAAGATGCTGATAGCGGCGGGGCTTGTAATAGTAGCAGCCCTTGTTACCGTCAGCATCATATCAAAAAATAAGAACAGCCTTATTGAGGTAAGTCCATTTACGGTTGAACTTCAGGATTTCATCCGAGAAGTTACTGCGAACGGTGAGATTACCTCAAAAAAGAACACAAAGATCTACGCTGCCGTTGAGGCAGCGGTTAACGAAGTTCCTGTCGAGGAAGGACAGATAGTGCAGCGTGGTCAGATTTTGATAATTCTCGACAAGGAAAGTCTCGATAACAAGCTGATCAATGCAGAAAACGCGGTGATAAACTCTCAGATGGCAGTCAGGGCTGAACTCCTCAACCTGCGCACCGCCTACTCGAGCGCGCATACTGCCAAAGATCAGGCCGAACGCGATTTCAACCGGACAGCGGAACTTCACAAAATTGGTTCGATTAGTGATGAAGAGCTCCGTATGAAGGAAGAAGCTTTCTTCATAGCAAGCGAGAACCTGGATTCGGGCAGGCAGAAACTGAATTTCCGTGAAGGAAGGCCCCTCGATGATCAGCGGACCTCATCCTTTCTCTCTGATTCGAAAATTGTCGAAAACTCTCCCGAGGTCGCAAAGGCTCTCAGTGATTTAGATATCGCCGGGAAAAATATAAAATACTATGAAATAAAGGCTGAATCAGGTGGAACAATCACCGACCTCAATGTCGATGAGAACTCCGTTGTCGAGCTTGGTATGATGCTCGCAGAAATCCATGACGAGACCCAATTGGTAGTTGACGCACTCGTTGACGAAGTGGATCTCTCTTATATAGCCGTCGGGCAGGAGGTGAAAATAACCTCCGACTCTTTCATAGGTAAGGAACTTTCAGGCCGGGTTTCAAGAATAGCTCCGATGATTAAAAAAATTAATGATTCACGGGTCTGCGAGATAGAAGTTGATCTCCTTGAAAATCCTGATAAGGCGGCAAGAATCGGCGCGAGTGCGTCAATCTATATTATCGTAGAAGAAAAAGATCAGTCGCCTTCAATTCCGGTAGAAGCTTATTTTGTCGAAAAAGGAAAAAAATGGGTCTTCTATCTTGAACCTCCCGAGGGGTACGATGCCGGGTCTGCTGAGTTCTTTACCGCTAGAAAACGTGAGATTGAAACCGGAATTCTCGGAATAGAAAATATCGAGGTAACAAAGGGTCTCTTCGGAGATGATCTTATTATTGAAGGACGGATTCCGGGTGTTGAAGACGGCACAGAAGTAAAGATCATCATCGATGAAGATGAAGATGATACCGAAGATAGTACAGGCAGGTAAGAACTTGGCCATTATTGACATAAAAGATATTTCGAAGATATACAGGATGGGAGACATCGAAGTCAGGGCACTGGACGGGGTCAGCCTTGAAATCTCAGACCATGAATTCATATGCGTCATGGGAGCCTCAGGCTCCGGAAAATCAACTCTTATGAATATCATCGGCTGTCTGGACCGCCCCTCCTCAGGCTCATACTTCCTGGGAGGAAAAGATGTCTCAAAGCTGACCGACCAGGAGCTGGCCGAGGTGCGTAACCGGCAGATAGGCTTTGTCTTCCAGACATTCAACCTTCTGCCGAGAATATCCGCGCGACGAAACGTAGAGCTGCCGCTCATATATTCTGGCTATTCGGCCAAAGAGAGGCGCAAGCTTGCCGATGAGGCGCTCGAACGCGTGGAACTCTCTGACAGGGCTGATCATAAACCAAATGAGCTCTCCGGCGGCCAGAGGCAGCGTGTTGCAATAGCCCGTGCCCTGGTCAACAATCCGAGCATTCTCTTTGCCGATGAGCCGACCGGAAACCTTGACTCGAGAACAGGACTTAACATCATGGCCCTGTTTCAGAGGCTTCATAATCAGGGATCGACCATCGTCATGGTCACACATGAAATGGATATTGCCCTGCATGGAAAAAGGATAATCCACCTCAGGGACGGCAGGATTCATGGTGATGAAAAAGTTAAAAGCCGGGCTGATGCCGAACTGATACTGAATAGTCTGGCAGATCTCTCGACGCAGGATCTGGAAGAAGCCATGCAGCGGCATACACCGGCAAAGGGAGCCGCTGATGAAGATAGCTGAGGGACTCAGAGAGTCTTTCGATGTAATCAGAGGAAATAAAATCCGGTCTTTCCTAACCATTCTCGGCATAAATTTCGGAGTCGGATGCCTTATCGCCATATCTGTAATCGGGCTTGCGTTCAGGGACTCGGTAGGCAGCGAGATAGGCCGCTACGGGTCAACCATGCTCTGGGTACAGGTAGACAACTCAAATTATATGAGCGACGAACGTCGAGTGCTGATGGACAGCCGTGATATAAGCTTTTTCAAACAGTCCCTGCCTGGGCGCATCGGCTCGGGCTCGATATTCGACGCGGCCTATACGGTTAGCTATAAGGGAGAAACCGCGGAGATTACCGTCTTCGGTGCCGAACCGGATCACTTCGACATGTTCGATATTAATATAAAAGAAGGCCGCCAGTATTTGCAGCAGGATGTTATAAACCGTAAGCGGGTCTGTGTTTTAAGACCAGACATTGCCTCGCGCCTCTTTAAATATGAAGATCCTATAGGCAAAGAAATTAAGATATCCGAGAAAAACTTTACGGTCATAGGACTTACCGACAGAGTCTCCAATACCTTTTTATCAGACGGTTCAGACAATAATACGGTCTTCATACCGTCAGATTTCATAGCGGCAAAGGCATGGGGCGGCGGAAATATAAAATACTGGGTCTATCTCCTCAAATTTGAGAATCTGGAATATGTCGATATTGCCGAGGAACGGATGGAGGCATATCTTAATAATAAATACGGTCTTCTGCGGGGTGAGACCAGGTTCAGGATTGAGAGACTAGATTCCTATGTAGGCATGGTTGATAAAATTCTAAATATTATCTCCACTCTCGTCCTTGTTATCGCGGCAATATCGATAGTCGTAGGAGGCCTGGGCATCATGAACATCATGCTCGTTGCCGTTACAGAACGGACACGCGAGATAGGAATCAGGATGGCCGTTGGGGCTACCCGATCGGATATTGTCATTCAGTTTGTTATAGAAGCAATTGTCCTGTGCATTATCGGCGGCGGCACCGGAGTAATCTTCGGCGCGGGGATAGCCTCAATTGCCTGCATGATTCTAAAATGGAAATTCATGCTCAGCCTTGCCATAGTACTCGGCGCACTCGCCATATCGACTTTCATAGGCTTAGTATTTGGTATTTATCCGGCCTGGAAGGCTTCACAGCTGATGCCGGTAGAAGCGCTGCGAGCGGATCATTAGGAGTTGTTTGTGAAAAAAAGCCGAACAGTAAACTTTGCGAATCTTTTAATCGAAGCCGTCTCTGCAATTATTTCAAATAAATCTCGTACAGTGCTGACTCTGCTCGGAATAGTAATTGGAATATCCTCAGTCATCACAGTAATAGCAGCTGGAGCGGGCGGACGCTCTATCATCATGAAAGAATTCGAGGGGCTAACCCCAACCTCACTCTCAATAAACATCAACTGGCAGGCATGGAGCCTGAACCGCTCATTCAAGCTAGAAGGAATGACGGCTCGCGACATTGAGGATCTAGGAAAGTATGCTCCCCATCTCACTGCAATTGCTCCTATTTCGCAGAAGAGAACGCTGATAAAAGCCGGGGAAACCGAAAAACAGCTCACCGTAACCGGGACTACCGAAGCCTATATCGAGTATGTTGAGTTTAAACTCCTGTCCGGCAGGATAATGACTGAAGATGAGATTCTCCATCAGGAAAAGGTCGCGGTTGTGGGCTACGCCATCAAAGAAGAGTTTTTCCCCGACACTGATCCGGTCGGTAATTACATTACAGCCTTCGGGCTGCCTGTTAAAATTATTGGAGTCCTCGAAAAGAAGGAAAAAACTGATACAATATCCATCTCCGACCCGGACTCTACCTTCAACAACGCCTTCGTTGTCCCTATCTCACTGTTTAAACGGATCTTCGGCGGCGACGGGGATTACTGGAATGTAATGGCCAAGGCCGTGAGCATCGGGGACATAAAAACTGCCCAGGCGGAAGCAAGCCGGGTGCTGGCCCGCAATCACGGCAAATGGGACGATCGGGTTGACAAATTCTCGGTGACATCGATGAAGGAACAGCTTGAGATGATTAACACAGTGGTCACGACAATCACCATAGGGGTTGCCGTCCTTGCGGGAATTGCCTTACTAGTTGCCGCAATAGGAATCATGAACATCATGCTCGTCTCGGTCAAGGAGCGCACCCGTGAGATAGGCATCAGAAAGGCTCTCGGCGCCCGGCAGTCCGACATCAGAACTCAGTTTCTAATTGAAACCCTGATTCTCTGCGGCGGCGGCGGACTCGGCGGCCTGGGCCTCGCGGCCCTTGCCTCGGTAATCATCGGCAAGCTTGCATCATGGCCCGTCATCATCGATCCGGGAACCGCCGCCATAGCGGTGCTTCTCTCGCTTATTACGGGGCTTCTGTCGGGATTCTACCCCGCGGTAAGGGCGGCCAAACTCGTACCGCATGAAGCCCTCCGGTACGAGTAGAATCAGGGAAGAAAATCGCAGATGTCGTAGTACATCTCGGGGCGGCGGTCACGGAAGAACTGCCAGCCGTCCCTGACTTCCCTTATCATATCCAGGTCAAGGTCGGCAATAACAACCTCATCCTTGTCATCGCTTCCCTTCTTAATTATCTGTCCCCTGGGATCAACGAAATAGCTTGAGCCGTAAAACCGACCGAATTCCCAGGGCTTCTCGAGTCCGACCCGATTGTTTGCCCCGATAAACACACCATTGGCTGCAGCCTGGGCAGGCTGCTCGAGCTCCCAGAGATACTGCGATTTTCCGGCTACGGTTGCAGACGGATTAAATAGAATTTCAGCCCCGTTTAATGCAAGGATTCTCGCGCATTCAGGGAAATGCCTGTCATAGCAGATGAACACGCCGATTTTAGCATAAGCTGTATCAAAAACAGGAAACCCCTGATTGCCGGGTTTAAAATAAAACTTCTCCCAGAATCCCGGCCAGGTATGAGGAATATGTATTTTCTGGAACTTGCCGAGATATTTACCATCGGCGTCAATTACGGCCGCGGTATTATAATAGACCCCGTCAATCGCCTTCTCATAAACAGGAAGGATTAATACCATCTTGTATTTCTTAGCATAAACCGACAGACGTTCGGTCGTTGGTCCCGGAACGGTTTCGGCCGTTTCATACCATTTGATATCCTGCTCGGCACAGAAATACGGACCGAAAAAGATTTCCTGAAGACAGAGAATCTGAACTCCCTTCTCTCCGGCCTCCTCAATCATGGGAATATGCTTTTTAATCATTGCTTCTTTAATTTCAAGCACTGAGCCATCGTGTTTCGGATTCGAAGCCTGAATATGCGCGCATTTAATAATTCTACTCATTTTCTTCCTCCATTACTAATGTTAGCGGCCGTCTTTTAAAGTTGTCAAGCAATATATTATTTCAAACAATATGGATATTATCCCGCTTTTATATTAAATTGACTTGTGTATAAAAATATTTTCGTTCAACATGCAGCCTATGAACTTTTTTAACGGGCTCTTTGGAAATAAGGACAATTCGCAATCATTACCACAGCTACTCCGCGTCGACAACAAGAAGGAAAAGAAAAAAAAGAAGAAGGAAATTCTTAACTCGATTATTCTTCAGTCTATGAATGAATCTGAACGGGAAAAAGAACAGATACTCAACAGCCTGGACGAGCGGGTATGCTACCTTGACCTCGATTATAACATAAAATGGCTTAACAGCTCAGGATTGAAATCCATTTCACCAGATTCATCAATTGAAGACATCCTTGGCCGCCACTGTTACAACATTTTACATGATCTCGACAGGCCCTGTGAGAACTGCCCTGTAACCACCACCCTGCATACGGGCTGGCCATGGAAAGAGGAAGTTGAACAGAAGGACGGCTCGACCTATCTGGTCTCCGCACAGCCTGTTTTTGACGACAACGGGACAATGACAGGAATAATCGAAGTCCAACTTGATATATCATTCAGGAAAGATATTGAACATTCTCTTGAACGAAGCAGACGCAGAGGAAGGGCCCTACTTGACGCCATTCCGGATCTTCTGCTTATTTTCAACAACAGCGGTAATTTAATAGACTATCATCCTGCCGCCAACTTTGATCTATTAACCTATGGAGAGAACCCGGAGGGAAAACATCTGACGTCTGCAATTCCAGGAAAACTTGCTGTAGAGATTCTGAATCACAGCAAGTCTCTTACCGCACTAGGGGCAGTACGTAATTTTGAGTTCACGGAGACAGATTCTGCGGTTTCAAAATCTTATGACTGCCGTCTAGTGAAGACGGGGGCTGATGAAAAAGTCTGTATAATCCGTGATGTCAGTTCTGAGAAAATCCGCCAGAAAGAAATTCTATTTAAAAGTTTTCATGACAGCCTTACAGGACTCTACAACAGGGCTTATTTTGAAGAGGAACTGAATCGTATCGATCAGTCACGTAAAGCCCTCCCGACCAGTATCCTCATCATCGATGTAAACGGTCTAAAATTCACTAATGATGCTTTCGGGCATGAATACGGTGATAAGCTTCTTAAGACAATAGCCACAATACTGTCTGCAAACAGCAGAAAGGGCGAAGTTATTGCGAGGATCGGAGGCGACGAATTTTCAATCATTCTGCCTGACAGCCCCCTAGGCAAGGCTGAGAAGCTGGCCGATAGAATTATAAAAGCCTGCTCAGACAGCGGCTATGATGAGTTCTTTGTCAGACCGAGCGTCTCTATAGGCTGCGCGGATAAGAATGACAACTCTGTAAGCCTTAGGGATATCATAAAAATAGCAGATGAAAAAATGTACCGGACGAAACTCTCCAACAGGGAAAAACATCTGAACAGTCTAATCTCGGACATTTTAAAGACAATGAATAAGCGCAGCAATGAAAGCAATGATCATATAAGACGATGTATAAAACTTGCCGAAATATTTGCAAAAAGGCTCAACCTTTCTTCAACGTCTTCAGAAAATATTTCAAAACTCGCGACACTGCATGATGTTGGAAAAATCAGGATTCCTAAAGAAATCCTACTTAAAACTGAGAGCCTTACGGATGCCGAGACAGAGTTAATAAAACAGCATTCGATAATTGGATACAGGATAACAAAGGCTATTCCAGATTACTCTCTTATCGCTGATTTGATCCTTTATCACCATGAAAGATGGGACGGCTGCGGATATCCCTCGGGACTGAATAAAAAAGAGATTCCGCTGGAATCCAGAATATTCATGCTGATTGACAGCTTCGATGCCATGACCCATGACTCCCCGTATAAAAAGGCAATACTATTTGATGAGGCGGTGACCGAACTTCGGAATAACTCAGGAAAGCAGTTTGATCCTGAACTCATCGAGACCTTCATATCAATTCTCATAGATGAAAAGGATAAAAATGCAGGATGATATAAAAAGACTCAATCTCGAAAATGGGATGGTTGATTCTCATTTTCATCTTTATCATATGCTTAAACGTGAAATGAAGGCTTTTGATATAATCGGCCGCTGCTTTTCAAGCGGGCTTAAATATGCCCTCGATATCGGAATAAACTCTGACAACTTTGAGGCCCGAATAAGGACTGCCGAATTATACCCCGGACTTTATACCGCCCACGGCTATTATCCTTCTGAATGTGTAAATCCTGAAATAGATGAAAAACTCAAATACCTTGCTGACTGTCTTGGCCGTGATAAAAAAGCTGTTGCTCTTGGAGAGATAGGACTTGATTTCTTCCATAACTATGGAACAGAGGCTCAGCAGAGAGATTTGCTTGAGAAACAGCTATCTCTGGCGGAGAAACTGGATCTTCCGGTTGTTATTCACAGCCGGGACGCCGAGGGCGCCACGCTTGAGATGCTTATGGAGTTCTCTCCGCCCCGAAAGGGAATAATTCACTGCTTTTCATATTCAGCCGAGACTGCTATGAAGTTCGTCGAAATGGGATATTACATATCTTTTGCAGGAAACCTGACCTATAAAAAATCAGATCTGATACAACAGGCAGCTGCCGCGGTGCCCCTGGAGCGTCTTCTTCTTGAAACCGATGCTCCCTACCTGAGTCCTGATGGCGTCAGACATAAAAAAAACCATCCGGGGTACATCGGTTATACGTATTCATTCATGTCCCGGATAAGGGATATTCCCCTTGAGCAGCTCATTCCTGCCGTTCAGACAAATTTTAAAAGCCTGTTTAAAATAAGCTGACCGGGCTTAATCATCAAGTAAAATCAGCTCAACCCTTCTGTTAGACGCCCGTCCTTCCGGCGTATCATTACCTGCCGCGGGTTCATCACCGCCTCTACCCTCATAAAGAAACATAGCAGGATTCATTCCGAGACTGACAAGTTTGTCGATAACGGTCTTAGCCCTCTGCTCCGAGAGTATATACTGACTTTCTTTTGTGCCTATGTCGGCAGTATGTCCCACAGCCAGTATCTTTTTCACTCCAATTTCATTCAGAAGCTTATATATAGACGCAATTCTGCCATCGTCCTCGGAAAGAAGATCTGCTGAATCAGGAACAAAATGCAAGTTCCTGATGCTCAGAGACAATCCTTCAGCCTTTTCGATGATATCAACATCCTTAACGGCATCTTTCTCAAGTTCCTTCCTCGATACATCGGCCACGCTGCCTCGGTTCATACCAATAATATCGTTATACCAGGTCAAAATAAATCCTTTATGCTCAAGCATTTTTCCGCTGAAATAGATGTACTGCTCATCAATGGTATCTCTTATGAAAATTGATGAGCGATCCGCATCATCTATCATAATAGTAACAAGATGCCGTCCGCTTATCTGCTTGAGATCAGGATCATTTACACTGCTGTCTCCGGGTTTATACCGCAGCGCATATTGAGCAGATATTATATGCTTGAGACCCGTAGATACTTCTTTCAGCCCCTGGTATTTATATTCACAATAGAATTTTACCCTTGTATATCTGCCGCTGTTTTCAGGATCTACAATCCGTACTCCGAAGTCCCGCCAGCTGTCTCCCGGTTCAATTTCTTTATCAGGAAAAACCGGAAAATCTCTGAGAACCGGAAGAAGCTGATCCTCCGGGATGTTGTACCTGCCCTGGTCACTTATTCCAATTTCGCAATACTCACTTAAGTTTATAGGATTGGCTATAAGCCTTGTATCATTGACCGATGCCTCATAGACATAATAATTTCCGGCATACTGTGAAAAGCCGTCCTCATGCCACATATAGCTGAGTACACCCCTGGATTCATTATAGGTCAGACCCCGGTAAACCCCGTTCTCTGTTACCCTGATATTGGACCTCTCGGTAATTTTCAGCTTATTACTGCTGCCGAACACCAATTGAATAGATGTGCTTTGAGCAGAAACGTTAACCGTAAACAAGCTTGCCAACAAAATAATCAGGATAAAAAAAAGGTTCCTTCGCTGAAGGAACCCGTAATTTGACTTAGACATCAATCCTACCAGACATCGGCAATGTCGTCCGTATCTCTGTTATTTTCAGAGAAAAGGTCGGTTGTTGCACGAAGATCATCGAAATAAATGTAATAATTACCGTATGACTCTTCCGCATTACAGTCAATCCTGAATCCGAGAATCTCGATACCCATTTTATTATTATAATGATAGTTTCTCTGAGTAATATGAGTAGGAATGGCAACACTCATCTTCTTCCATCCGGTAAAGTTTAACGATCCCATTGTTACTTCAGCCTGAACACCGAAATGATCTTTAATCAGAAGCTTAAGCATATGCTTAGTGTTTCTTCCGATAACCCAGACCGAAACAGTCTTGCAGATACCTTCAACAGGCATCGGGTTTGAAGGAAAAACCGAAAAGGAGGTTACTGACCTCTTGTAAAAAGCTACTTTTGCGCCGAGTACATACTCATCAGTCTCAACAATTCCCAGCGCTTCTTCTTCGGCAATAACTTCCTTATCCAGAGGTCCGCCTTTAATCTTTCTAATGGAAGATATACCAGCGTCACGGGGCATCTGACTTCTCCACATACCGGCATCTTCAAACTTCGAAATTGAAATTTCAACCAGTTCCTGCTGGGCTGTATCAACGCCAACCTGCGTAGCATCAGCTTCTCCGACATTACGTCCTGATGCTTGAGAAAAAGCAGCGGCGGCCACACAGAACATCAACAGAATCAGCAATATTGTTTTTATTCTCATTCTCATTATTCTTCACCCCACAATTCTTCGATTTTATCGGGCCATGTAAGAGTATCCCCATCGAATCTTGACTCAAAAACGTCAGTCAAAATTTTAATTTGGTCTATGTAAACATAGTACTCATGCACGGATTCCTGCGGTGCAGTCCAGATAACGAGCTTCTCAAAGGTCATCTGCTTATAATAAGGGATATACCTTGTTGCCTGAGGAATATAGCTTGGCATATTCACGCGAAGGTTCTTCCAACCGGAATACTTCAGATTCCCAAGAGGAAGTACCCAATTAATTCCATTATAATCCATGAAGTGTACTTCGATGTCGTAATCGTACATCGAACCCCAGACCCAGAGGTCAAAGCTCCTCACTCTACCCTTGAGCGGTAAAGGATTATGTTCCCAATTTTCTACACTCGCATCTTTGACCGGAATTATTTCCAGGTTGTTATAACCTTTTCGGTCAAATCTCGCATGAACACCGAGTACCTCATAATCCTTGTTCTCGGTATTATATCCCCAAAGTGATTCAGGCCAGGTTTTCGCAAAAACCTGTTTCGGAAAACCCTCTGTTATAAATTTACTGCCCTTCACCAGCCAATCAGTTGCTCTATCTTCAGGGTCAAAACTTTCAACAACCCGTGAAACCAGATTTTCAGTCGATTCGTCGGCAAATGCCATCGAAGGTATAACGAAAGCAATGGCGAGTAAAACACACAGGAAAAGGACGCTACCTCGTTTCATCATTTTTACTCCTTAATGTATACAAAGTCACAAATTTCAAGACATTCTGAATTATATTTCTTACGAATATGTTTGTCAAATCTTTTTCTTTTTTCGTCAGTTTTCATACAATATAAATTCGGCCTTTATTACAGGTTTAGTCCCGTAACTCTCTGTACCAGCGTAAGTTACGGCTTCCGAGAGCATTTTCACCGGACTCAATTCAATCGACGCCGATACTGAATAACCTGATTCAGACCATAAACGGACTTTTTCTGTCAGAATCCGTACGGAAAGCCCATCGAGCCTGTCTAGTACCGTTACGGTAAGCGGACCGGCTAATACAGCGGCAATACAGCCAGGACTGTTCTCCACCGATTTTATGTAAGAATCAATCACCTGGGTTTCATCCGGCCTCAATATTTCCTTCATTTCCGGAAGCTTCTCATCAGAAACCTTCTTCCATCCGTCTTTAAAAGCTTCCATCATCTCGGCCGCCCGCTCTGTTCCGGTATAAAAAAGCGGGAATACTTCAGTCCCCTCCCTCGCTGCCCAGCTTCCTGCCTCGAAATAGGCACTGCTGTGGTCAATACTGAAAATGCGGTAATTCTCTGCTCCGCAGTCTGCCTCAGGCTGAAAGCCGAATACTGCTATTTGCTTATCAGGAAAATCCCCGGCAAGTCTACAGGCATCAGCGGATAAAAGCGGACTGAGAAATATTATACCGCCCGAAATTGAAGCCGCAGCATCCGACATCAATTTATAATCGGCCTGATTACCCATAACATCAATGACATAGGCTCGTATTCTTTTTTTCCCGGCAAAAAAATCATTATTCTTAAAAACCGGAATAATATCGGCTACAGTCTGCCGTAGAGCCGGCAGCGGATTCTGAAGGTTCTCGCTATTAATAATTTCAAACCAGTATTGATCGGTAATCAAATTCATCCTCTCGGCATGAAGAAACGACGATGAGAAAAGTAATAGTATAGCCAGCAGAACCGCTGCGGATAATTTTTGCATTTCATTTTAATGCTAATACCTGTATAAAATTTATTCAAGCGCTTATTGTGGATAAAAACTGCCATATTGTTCTATTCTCTCCTCATCATCTTGACATCCCGAACATCTGTCATTAATCTTTAAAATGAAATCAACTAAAAGGAGTTTTAAGTATGACTTCATATAAAGAACTTGGTCTTGTGAATACTAAAGAAATGTTCGCAAAGGCTGTAGATGGCGGATATGCTATCCCTGCATATAATTTTAATAACATGGAACAGATGCAGGCAATTATTATGGCCTGTGTCGAGACAAAATCACCGGTAATTCTTCAGGTTTCCGCAGGAGCCCGAAAGTACGCAAACGGTACCCTGCTTAGAAACATGGCCAAGGGAGCTGTAGAATACGCTCACGAGCTTGGATACGACATCCCTGTTGTTCTTCACCTTGACCATGGTGCGGACTTCGAAATTTGCAAGGAATGTATCGACAATGGATTTTCCTCAGTCATGATCGACGGAAGTCACTTCCCATATGAAGAAAACGTTGCACTGACTAAGAAAGTCGTTGATTATGCTCACTCACAGAAAAATTACGTTACTGTTGAAGGAGAACTCGGAGTTCTTGCAGGTATCGAGGATGATGTTGTTGCTGAACATTCTACATATACTCAGCCTGAAGAAGTTATCGACTTCGTCAAGAAGACCGGAGTTGACTCTCTTGCTATCTCAATCGGAACTTCTCACGGCGCAAATAAGTTCAAACCCGAACAATGTACTAAAAATGCCGACGGTGTTCTAATTCCACCTCCGCTCCGATTCGACATCCTCGAAGAAATCGAGAAGAAGCTTCCGGGCTTCCCCATTGTTCTTCATGGTTCATCTTCGGTTCCCCAGGATCTGGTAAAGATTATCAACGCCAACGGTGGCGCTCTGAAGGATTCAGTAGGCATACCCGAAGAACAGCTTAGAAAAGCCGCAAAATCGGCTGTCTGCAAGATCAACATCGACTCGGACGGAAGAATTGCAATGACAGCTGCTATCAGAAAGCACCTGGCTGAGAATCCTTCACACTTTGACCCCCGTCAGTACCTCAGTCCTGCCAGAGAATCGCTTAAAGAGATTTATAAAGCTAAAAACATCAATGTGTTAGGTTCTGCCCAGCAGGCATAGCCAAGAATAACCAAATTATGTATATTAAGCCGCTGAGTTCTTCAGCGGCATTTTTTTTATAATAGGAGTTTTTTTAATGTCAACATCACAAGGTTACGGGAATCCGGCACCTCTGGGACTACTTGGTTTCGGTTTAACAACAATCCTGCTGAATATTCATAATGCAGGTTTTTTCCCTCTTACATCAATGATCCTCAGTATGGGAATATTTGTAGGTGGTATTGCGCAGTTAATTGCGGGTATTCAGGAATGGAAGGTTAACAATACGTTCGGAGCAACAGCCTTCACCTTATACGGATGTTTCTGGCTGTCATTCGCTGTACTCAATCTTCTTCCGGCAAGCGCCGTGACATCGTCCGGAAGTTTCGATATCGGTTTCTACCTTTTAGTCTGGGGAGTTTTCAGCTTATTCATGTTTGTCGGAACTCTGAGAATATCTATGGCACATCAGATAATCTTTTCCAGTCTTACTGTTCTGTTTTTTCTCCTTGCAATCGGAGATTTTACGGGAAGCCATATGGTTAAAACCATTGCAGGCTTTGAAGGAATTTTTTGTGGAATATCGGCATGTTATACCGCAGTTGCACTCATTTTAAATGAATTGTACGGTAAAATAGTAATGCCTCTGGGAATGGTTAACAAACTAACCATAAAAAACCAGGACTTACAGGCCATGGTAAGTTAATCTCTATTATTCAGTGAACTGACGCCTGGGCGTCAGTTCATGGATATTTTTTCCTAAATCCCGCCACTCGGGATCCCGCTGTCACATCGAGACTGGACCGGTCACCCCTTTTCAGATAATGATAACCGATGCCCGCAATCATTGCCGCGTTATCTGTGCAAAGCTCCATCGACGGAAAGTAAATATCAATATTTTTTTTATTCTCAAGACTCTCACGCAGATATGAGTTCGCGGCAACTCCGCCGCCGGCAACAACCCGGTTAATGCCGGTGTCAGCAACGGCCTTGAAGAGTCTTTTGGTCAGCATGTTTATTGCCGCCTTCTGAAAAGAAGCCGCGATGTTTTCCGGACTCTTCTCATAACCCTCAACATGAAACTGATCAAGCTGATTGATTACAGCCGTCTTCAGTCCTGAATAGGAAACGTCATATCGATGCTCCCCCTTATGCAGCGACGGGTCTGGAAAATTAAACGCACGGGGATCTCCCTTGGCCGCGAGTCTGTCTATAAGCTGTCCTCCGGGATATCCGAAGCCGTAATGCTTTGCCACCTTGTCATATGCCTCGCCGCAAGCGTCATCAATCGTTGTTCCCAGCACCTCAATATCATCAAAGTCCCTGACAATCGAAATTATTGTGTGTCCACCGGAGACCAGGAGCCCGAGAAAGGGGTATTCAATATCCCTCTCAAGCTGGGCAGCATAGAGATGCGCCATTATGTGGTCTATTCCAATAAAGGGTTTTCCTGAGGCCAGGGACAACCCCTTCGCGAAAGAAAGTCCGACCATCAGCGAGCCTATCAGCCCCGGACGGTTGGTTACCGCAATCCCGTCAATATCTGCAATAGTCTTGTCTGAATCCTCAAGCGCCTTGCGAACGACCCCGGAGATCCATTCGGTATGGGTTCGTGAAGCAATTTCAGGGACTACTCCTTCATAGGGTTTATGAATATCAATCTGGGTTGCTATTTCATTGCTTAGGATAGTTTTTCCGTCATCGACCACGGCGGCAGAACATTCATCACATGAGCTTTCAATTCCGAGAATCAGCATACTAGTCCTCTACTATGTCAGGCTTGCTCATCTCGATGAAAATCTCGGAGATTTCTCTGAGGGAAAAACCATCTTCGATAAAGTTCGGATAGAGTTCCAGCATTGAATCAGCGAGCTCTCCTGTCATGATATGACCAATCATGACAGCATGGCTTTTTTTACCTGCTATCTTTGCTCCCTCATTTATCGCATGCATAATGGATTCATGGTCTTTGTCGTTATCTAAAAACATACTATTCCTTTTTAAGTAGCGTACATGATGCTTTGAAGCAGCCTCTACACCAAGACTATTGGATATTGTGTAACTGTCAAGGAAAAACAGATCTTTTTCAGCCAGATACTCCATCACAGCATCCATTACCTCAGGATCTGTCGTCGCCTTTGATCCCATATGATTATTCATGCCGAGGGCATCAGGCAGCTGATTGAAATTATGTTCGAGTATCTCGCGTATTTCCTGTCTGCTCATTCCGGTACGTATTGCCGAGGCGCCTGGATCTTCTCCGTTTATTGCTTCCATCGGCTGGTGAAGTATGTATTTCTGTCCGGCCGCTGTTATCAGTTCCGCGCATTCTGCAGAATAAGCTCTATCAGGCATTATCGCAAATGTAACAGGATAAGGTATTTTAAGAAAATATTTCAGCTGATCGAGATTATTCCCCACATCATCGATCACAAAAGCAAGACTGCCCATTTTTTCAACTTCAGGTTTCTCCGGAATACCCGACGGCTTAATGCTGTGCCCCCCGGGCTTTTCAGCTACCGGCTTTTCAGGAAAAACCGGCTTCAGGGCCGGCATTTCTTCTACTCCCGGTTTTTCATCCGGAAGATAAACATCCCTGCCGTTCTTTAAAAGAACGAGGGTTATAACAAGGAGGATGATTATAATCGTGATAATAATATAATAGGGTTTAAGCCCGGTAAGACTCAAACCCCTCTTTCTTTTCCTGTTTTCAGCCACTAACTGAAAAGTATTACTTAATTATCTTTTGGTCAACGGAGGAAAACACAAAAACTATATATAGACATAGTTTTTATGTTTTCCTCGGGAGAAATTACAGCCTGGCTGTAATTTCTCCATGGAGGTTTTATGATTCTTAACCTGAATAAACGTATTCGCGAAGCTTTTCTGCTTCCTTGCTGAGTTTTTTTAGAGCCCGCATCTCTATCTGTCTTACTGTTTCAGGGGAAATACCGAATTTATCTCCTATCTTCTTGAGGGTATACTTTTCACCGTCATAAAAAGAATATCGGTACAGAAGGACCTTACGTTCTTTCTCAGGAAGCATTTCCATGGTTCTGAGAGTGTCCGCCCTCATAAACTTGTTAAAGACTGTTTCTGCCGGCTCAAACGACTTATCCTCAAACATTGTAATAAGGGTTCCGGAATCATCATTGATCTCAGCGTCAAGCGATATAAGGTCACCGCTCATCTGCATGATTGTGATCAGCTCATTCTCGTCTATTTTCAAGTCTTCGGCAATCTCACTTGTAGTAGGTTCTCTGGAGTAAACCTGACTCAGAGAATAGTATGCCTGCTTAATTTTTCTGATTATTTCTTCTTTCCTGTGAGGAAGCCTTATTGGTCTGCGTTTATTAGAGATTGCCCTGACTATTGCCTGGCGGATCCACCACGCGGCATAGGTTGAAAACCTGACATTCTTCCGGTAATCATATTTCTCAGCGGCCTTCATCAATCCCAGATTCCCTTCCTGAATAACGTCAAGGAAGCTCATATCTTTACTGACATAGGGTTTTGCTATCTTTACAACAAGCCGTAAATTAGATTCCACAAGAATTGTCTGCGCCTTTGCATCTCCTGATTGAACACGTTTTGATAATTCTATCTCCTCAGAGAAATCAAGGAGAGGGTATTTCTGTATTTGCCTAAAGTAAGATTTAATTGCACTATCCTGTACCTCAGTTCTCTTTGTCATATTCATCACCTCACAATAACATTGCAATTATCGTGCCAAACTAATATTTCTAAAATAATATTGAGGTAAACGCCTACTATACAAGGAATTAAAAAAATACTTAGAATGTCGAGATTTGAATAATTTCTAAATTGTATACTTTTTCATACATCTGAAAGCAATAATATAATAGTACTTCTTATAAGGTATCGCAGAATATTTTTTTATCCACACATTATTAGACTTTTTTTGAATTTCCGATTTCTTTTATCTGCGTCCCGCAAGTTCACTATACATCATCTTCGATATTCCGAAATCACCGCTTCCGGCTATTGCCGAGGCATACTCATCATAGAGCATATCCTCAAAAATATCTTCAGCCATACCGCCGTTAAGGAGTTCACCCTTATTGACAGTCTTTCTCATTGTGTCGAGCATCTGCTTTATGAAGAGAGACTCAAAATCCTGACAAGCTTCTTTCAGTTTCGCTTCTTCAGCCTCTGAAATTCCGCCTCGCTTGACACTTTCAAGGGATGCGTTCAGGCTTGTATTTCGATATTGCAGACTTGCTGCGTCAGTTATTTCCATTTACTTCCTACCTTTTAAGGTTATTCGCAACCTGAAGCATCGAGTCAGAGGTCTGTATTGCCTTTGAATTGAGCTCATACGCTCTTTGCGCAACGATCATGTTAACCATTTCCTGAACTACCGAAACATTCGACATTTCAAGAAACTTATGCTGAACTGTTCCCATTCCATCAAACCCCGGCCGTCCTCCGATAGCATCTCCAGATGCACCGGTTGTTTTCAAAAGGTTTTCACCGATCGCCGAGAGTCCTGCGGGATTCACGAAGCGGAAGAGCTGCATCTGTCCGACCTGAAGCGGCTCATCGCTGCCTGCGACCTTTACCGTGATTCTTCCGTCCTGTGAAAGGGAAAGAGAATCGCGGACAAAACCTTCGGGAAGAATAACATCGGGCATAAGTTTATAACCGTTAGAGGTTACCATCTGGCCGTTCATATCAATCTTAAGAGCACCGTCGCGGGTATAACCATAGGTGCCGTCAATCAGCATTACCCTCATGAAACCTTCACCCTGAATTGCAACGTCTGAGATATTACCGGTATTCTGGAGAGCGCCCTGGGTATACATCTTCTGGGTGGCGGAAACCTTGACACCATGACCAACCTGAACACCAACCGGGACAACTGTCTGCTCGGTTGCCGGAGTTCCGGCGACCCTGGTTGTCTGATAGAGGAGATCCTCGAAATCAACCCGGTTCTGCTTGAATCCGGTGGTATTTACATTCGAAAGATTATTCGAAATTGTATCGATGTTAAACTGCTGACCGGTCATCCCGGACGCCGCTGTATAAAGTGATCTCATCATAGCTTCATTCCTCCGTAAAATAGTCCTGCCAAGGATGGCAGATGATTAATGATAAAAATACATGGAAGTATTTTTATCATTCCCCCTATACCCTTACTGCCTGGTTAATCAGCTTATCAGTCATCTGATCATGCGTCGATATAACCTTCTGGTTTGCTTCATATGCCCTGTTTACCGTAATCATCGCAACCATCTCGGTAACCGGATTAACGTTCGCTTTTTCAAGAAATCCCTGGATAACCTTAGTAGAACCACCTAGGTCTACCCCCTTTGGCGCCCCTGATTCATTGGTAGCGGTCCAGAGCGAGCTGCCTTGTTTCTTTAAGTAACGGCTTCTGGTGAAGTCGACGATCTTCAGAGTATCAACCTGCTCAAGATTTGCCCAGTCATTCTCCTTCATCGAAACAAGACGCTCGGGATTATTGGCGAAATCGGCGTTCTGAAAAACTCTTCCCTGTTTATCTATTACAAAATTATTCTTCTTTATATATATATTTCCATTCTCACCCTGAACAGGAAGACCTTCTTTGGTAACAAGAAGACCGTTATTATCAATAAGAAATGTTCCGTTCCTAGTATAGCGTTCCCCGTTTGGTGTGTCTATCGTAAAAAAACCCAGCCCGTCGAGAGCCGTGTCTAATGGATTACCGGTTTCCTTAAGTGATCCTTGAGTAAACTGGGTATATATCTCATTAAGCTCTACTCCGCTGCCGAGTTTTCCGACAACCGGGGTGGAATCTACCGATCCGAAGGGGAATTTATAGACTTCATCGTTCATTCGCCTGATGAGCATCTGTGGAAATGCTTTTTGAACTGAGGTATCTTTCTTGTAACCAGTTGTATCAACATTAGCGAGATTGTTTGCGAGTGCATCCATTTTGTGTATCTGAGCCTGCATCCCGCTGGCTCCGGTATATAAACCTCTAAGCATTATTTCCTCCGGAGAAACTTCTATTTTTAATATCGGTTACTAAAAAAATGTCTTTAGGGGATTGTTTTACTATCGTAAAACAATTTGAAGTTTTCAAAGAAAACTTCACGAATGAGAATCTTTGCCTCTTGCCGAATGCCTCTTGCCGAATATTTGACAGAAGTCGCTTTTTTTGCTACCTTGAGCCGACTCGCGTCGCTATTTTAGCGTAGACAGGAACCGGATATTGAGCACCCTCTTCTTCTGAACAGTTCCAGGCGATCGCGGCGAAGGTTAGCATGGATATACATGAAAGAATATTAGAGTGCACGAAAGAACTCATCCAGAAACACGGTTTTCGACGGTTTACGATGGACGATATAGTTATAGAACTTTGCATAAGCAAAGGTACTATCTATAAAGAATTTAGCAGCAAAGCCGAACTGGTAGATTCCTTTCTAAAAAACATGTTCGAGAAGGAGATAGATCAACTTAATTTTATAAATCTGAGCGATGATGCGATCATGATAAAGATTGAGAAGCTATCTTTCATTCATACCGGGCTCCGGCTTAAGCCTGACAATGTCGCTGAGCTAAAACGCTACTTTCCCGAATCATATTGCAGACTCTGCGATTTCTTCGAATCACGAAAAAAAATCTTTATTTCCATGCTCAAGGTCGCTGTTCAGACTGGGAAAATAAAGAAGGACTTTGATCTCCACTTTATATATTATATTTTTGATAAATTACTAGATTCAATCCACACTGACGACGTTTTTGTGGAAATGGAATTATCCTCACATGAAATATTTATACAGGTTCGCAATCTTCTCTTCTTTGGCATTATCGACAATGACTCAGAAAACTGATTAGCGAGATCATGAATTCTTAAGAGAGAAATCGCCTTTTACGATAAACCCTAATCGATAAAAATAAATCTTGACAGAAATATATAAGTGGGCTGATAATATCCCAACGATACTGTAAATACTATATTAGTATCCATATTTCTATGAGGGGGATAGTATATATGAAATATACACCACAGGGAATTAACATTAAAATTGGAGAGTACGCAGCCTTCAAGGCTGTGAGACACGCGGTTGCACAGATCAACTCTGATCTGTGTATAAATTGCGGAACCTGCCGTACGGCTTGTCCGACGGAGGCCATATCAGAACGGCAGCGCATCATATGCAGGATATGCCCTGATTGCACTACCGGGCCTCAATTTTTTCCGGATCAGTCTATCGCCTATGCAACGGAGCACGCGTGCAGCATTGCCTGCCCGCTCGGGCTCATACCTGAGGGTTACGTTAACAAGATCGCCGATGGTAAGTTTGATGAGGCTTATGATCTCATCATGGAACTAAACCCGCTGCCAGGGATCTGTGGACGCATATGCAGCCATCCATGCATGGACGACTGTAAACGCGGACTGCTAATCGATGAACCAATTGATATACGCGGGCTGAAACGTTTCGTAGCCGACAGGAAACATTCAAGTATCAAGCCCTTCATCCAGAAGTTTGACGAGCGCGTAGCGGTTATTGGTGCTGGACCTGCTGGAATCATGGCAGCCTTCGATTTATCAAAAAAAGGATATAAGGTAAAAATATTCGAGGCGGGACCTGAACCGGGCGGAATGATGAACAAGGGCATCCCCTCGTTCCGTCTTGATAAGGACGTATTAGCCTCTGAAATAGACGCACTTATCAAGGCCGGCATTGAGATAGTTTATAACACTCCAGTCGGTAAAAACCCTAGTATAAACGGACTGTTCGAAAGCGGATATAAGGCGGTTGTAGTGGCCGTGGGCGCGAGCAAGGGCATGATTTTGCCTATTGAAGGCTCTGACGCAGACACGGTATACGACGCTGTTTCATTAATGAAGCGAATCAATAAAGAAATTCCACAAACTGCGAATGCAACTAACCGTGGTATTTCCTACGGAAATGCAGTCATTATCGGCGGCGGTTCCGTAGCCCTCGACACTGCGCGAGCTCTCTTGCGTAAGGGTGCAGTATCAGCAACATGCGTATGTATTGAGGACGACAAGACAATGCCAGCCATGCCCTCCGAAATCTCTGAAGCAGCCGAGGAAGGCGTGGTATTCTCGACATGCGCGACTCCCACGAGGATCCTGACGGAGTGGACAAAGGTTCTGGGCGTAGAGTTTAAGAAAGTCAGCTCGATAGAATGCGATGCTTGCGGCAGGTTGAAGCCGGTAACCGTCGATGGCAGCGAGTTTACTCTTGACGCCGATACGGTGGTATTCGCCACCGGACAAAAGCCTGATCTGAGATATATCGCGGAAGGTGCTGGACTCGAACTAAGCGAGGCAGGACTCCTTGCCTTTGATGATGAGAATCTGATGACCCGCAAAGAAGGCATGTTCCTTGCGGGAGATACCGTGACGGGAAAGGGTTCGGTTATCGATGCCCTCGCCTCTGGTCGTAAGGCAGCATTAGGGGTGGATAACCTCCTGCGGAGCCGCGGCCTGACCCAGCGTATTGAGCATAGCCTGACCGTGGCCGATATCTCCGAGAAAATTTTCCCGGTGATGCTAGAGAAGCTCGAACCGCAGGTTATGCCGATGAGGGCTGATAGATCTACCTTTGAAGAAATTGAACTTGGTTATTCAGAGCGTCAGGCAGTCCTCGAGGCCAAGCGTTGTATGAAATGCGGTTTCGAGATGGTAGACAAGGAGCAGTGCATTGGCTGCGGCGCATGTGTGGGGTTATGTCCTCAGAACGCCATTACCATGATAGCTCCAATACAGCCGGAGGTTAAATAATATGAAGACTATAGAACGTGAAGTAATTGTCGTAGGCTCCGGGCCGGGAGGCTCAGCCTGTGCATCCTACATGGCTCGTGAGGGAGTTGATGTGCTTCTTCTGGACAAAGAACGCTGGCCCCGGGATAAGGTTTGTGGCGATTCGCAGGCGGAAGTTACCATGAAACATGTACGTGAGCTTGGCGCCTTCGAGGAACTGTCCGTGGTAGGCTATCCCAATAAAGGATTTCTACTGACCTCGCCCGACTATCAGAAGGCTTACCTACCTGCTCCGGGTGTGCGTTTTTCTACCCCAAGGCGACTATTTGACAATATCATGAAAAATACGGCCATAAGACATGGAGCCGAGTTCATGGAAGAGTGTTGGGTCAGCGACGTAATAATGGAAGACGGTCAGGTCCGTGGAGTCAAGGCGAAGTATGAGGGCGAGTACGTCGAATTTCGATCTAAAATTGTGATAGGCGCTGACGGTGCGCACTCCCGCGTGGCGCGAGCCTTGGGCATGTTTCCCGATAATCCTCCGGATACCGGCGCGGGCCTTCGCTGTTTCTATGAGAACTGCGAACATGAGGGTTATATCGAGATCCACTTTGACAAGGACGTCCTGCCTGGTTACATCTGGATATTTCCCTCCGGTTCAGCAGGTAATAATGTTGTCAACGTCGGGATAGGCTTTGGTATGGATATTTACAATGGACGAACTCTTCAGGAATCGGTTGAGGTCTTCATCCAAAACAGTCCGTTCGGGGAAAGACTTAAAAAGGCAAAGCAGATATCACCCTGGAAGGGCTGGCGTTTACCTACGGCGCCTCAGGCCTTCGATAATTTCGCAGCAGGAGCGATGCTCATCGGCGACGCCGGCAGCTTCATCCTGCCTTTGACCGGGGAAGGAGTCGGCCCGGCTATGGAAACCGGAAAGATGGCAGCAGACACCGCTATGGAAGCTTTGAAAAAGGGTGACTTTTCGCTGAAAACAATGAGTAAATTCGGCGAACGTTGGCACAACACCTACGATGAGAAATACAAGAGCATGCTAGCGATGAATGATGCCTTCCGAAAACCGGAGGCTATAAACGACACAGTCAATATGTACCTGACCAACGAAGAATTCAAGGCAGAGGTGCTAAAGCTGATGTACTTCGCCGATTCAGCCCAATAATAAAAAAACAAAACCGGTGGCAGGCCAAAACCTGCTGCCGGAAATTCAAAGGAGAGACTATGGCTTTGAAAACAGAAAATTATACCTGGGAATGCAACTCCCTTAAGATGTATGAATACATGATATCGTCAGTACCGCCTATCGTTCAGATAACTCTAAAAATAAAGATAGAGAAATGGCTTGATTCGCGAGATATTAAAATCATCACCGAGGAGATTATTTTCCAGGCCGAGGATGAGCTGGCACCTGCGGCACTTAAAACCAAATTCGCCGAGACCCTCGAATCCATGAAAACATCTTAAGAGAAAGGAGATAAGTTAGTAATGACGGCAATGGACACCCTATTACTTATTATGGGCGTCTATTTCTTTACGCCTGCTTATGAAGGCCGTTATTTGTAAAACAGCGCCATCGACCGATCATTCCTTTGCCTGCGGCGCTGCTTTAAAGTGTTATTATTTTTTCAAAACCATGTTGCAGTCTTTATCCCCTTGATCAGCTAGCTGTTACTTCCCGTAAATAGCGTTATTCAGGATATTTTCATATAGCTCCTGGCGGCCACTCGTGGTCTCAGGCTCTCCGCTGCCGGCCGCGAGATCACGCAGCTGCTCGAGGCTGAACTTGCAGGCTTCAAAATCAGCTCCAGCGCCCTTGTCAAATGACGCGTAACGGTCTTTTACCATGGCTGAGATTGTTCCCTTATTAACTAGCCTGTCGGCGGCTTCGAGAGCGAGGGCGAAGGTGTCCATTCCGCCTATATGAGCGTGAAAGAGGTCCGCGGAATCGGTTGAATTGCGGCGCCGCTTTGCGTCAAAATTAAGTCCGCCCTTCTCCATTCCTCCGTTCTCAAGAACAACTATCATGGCCCTGGTTGCCTCATAGACATTAGTCGGGAACTGGTCAGTATCCCAGCCGTTCTGATAATCACCCTGGTTTGCGTCAATACTGCCGAGAAGTCCGTTATCTGATGCTATCTTGAGGTCATGCCAGAAGGTGTGACCGGCAAGAGTTGCGTGGTTGTTCTCAATATTTACCCTGAAGTCTTTCTCGAGGCCGTTCTGCAGTATGAAGCTGACGGCTGTCTCGGTATCATAATCATACTGATGTTTTGTCGGTTCCATAGGCTTTGGCTCAATCATGAAATTACCCTTAAAGCCGGCTTTTCGTCCGTAATCCCGGGCTGCAATGAGCATCTTTAGCAGGTGATCCTTCTCACGCTTCATGTCGGTGTTTAAAAGGCTCATATAGCCCTCACGTCCGCCCCAGAAGACGTAGCCGTCGGCTCCAAGGTATATGGCCGCATCGATTGCAGCCTTAACCTGGGCTGCGGCCTTTGCCAGAACCTTGAAGTCCGGGTTTGTGAAGGCTCCGTTCATATACCTATGGTGAGAGAACATATTCGCTGTAGCCCATAGCAGCTTCATCCCGGTGGCGTCCTGCCTCTCCTTTGCCATCTCAACCATAGTTTGAAGATTCTTCTCTGACTCGAGAACTGTCTTTCCCTCCGGAGCTATGTCGCGATCGTGGAAACAGTAATACGGAGCCCCAATCTTTGTAAAAAATTCAAAGGCCGCATCAAGCTTGTCTTTTGCCGCGTCCATAGGATCATTCTTCTCGTTCCAGGGATAAAAATGAGTTGTTCCGCCGAAGGGATCGGTTCCGTCACCGCAGAATGAATGCCAATAGGCAATACCGAACTTGAGATGAGCTTTCATGCTCTTACCTGATACAATCTTGTTCTCATTATAGAACTTGAACGCGAGAGGATTATCCGACCCCGGTCCCTCGTATTTAATCTTTGCTATCCCCGGGAAAAACTCTTTATTCCCTTTAAAAAAATCGTTACCCATGGTTTCTCCTTATTATTGAAATTTTGGTTTGAGCAGCTGTAAATACTGCTTGTATTCCTCATAGGCTGACGCGTAGATTTCGACGGCGCATTGATCCGGAAGCACAGTCTCAACGTCATTGAGTTTAATATGCTGATCGGTAATCTCGACTATGTCGCGCTGGCCGCCTTCTGAAGTCTCGAGCGCCCAAAGCGCCTGAAGCGCCGCTCCGAAGGCCGCGGCTTCCTCGTTAACCAGGGTAACAACCTTAGCATCCAGCACATCGGCCGTTATCTGCCGCCACAGCGCGCTCTTCGCGCCTCCGCCGATTAGCCTCACCTCACTAGCCTCGACGCCTAAGGCCGCCAGTGCCTCAAAGCCGAGCTTCAGACCGAAGACGGCTGATTCCATCGATGCCCGGAGGATGTTTGCCTCGCTCACATTGGTCATGTTCATTCCGGCAAGCACTCCTCGGCCGCCGGGGAGGTTCGGAGTCCGCTCACCGCCGAAATAAGGCAGCATGATAATGCCCTCGCTGCCCGGCGCTGCCGATCCGGCCTTGCGGTTAAGCTCATTAAGCGGCACTGTAAACAGGGTCCGCATCTTCTCGGTCGCAACGGTGCAGTTCATCGTGCATAGCAGCGGCAGCCAGCCGCCGGTTGAACTGCAGAATGAGGCAAGGTTTCCCGCCGGATCGATTAGCGGGGAATCACCGTAGACGTAGATGGTACCCGAGGTTCCAAGGCTCATAGTAAGGACGCCCTCGCGCACAGCTCCGGTCCCGACGGCTCCCATCATGTTATCGCCTCCGCCCGTTGAGACAAGAATGCCCTCAGGCAGACCGAATCTTGCGGCGGCCTCAGGGGACACAAAGCCGGCAAGGTCATCGGCCTCCTTGAGCTGCGGAAGAAGCGACATCAGATCCCGCTTGGGATCTATTGCCTTTAGGACTTTCTCATCCCAGCGCCTGCTTCGGACATTGAAAAAAGCCGTTCCCGATGCGTCGCCGTATTCGGCCGTGTATTCCCCGGTTAGAATGTAGTTCATGTAATCATGCGGCAAAAGGATGTGAGCAAGCTTCGCATAGAGCTCTGGCTTATTGTTTTTAAGCCAGAGGACTTTTGATGCAGTGTATCCGGGCAGGATTTTATTTCCGGCGCCCTTTATAAGAGCCTCTTCCCCGCCGCAGCGGGATGTTATCTCAGCGCACTCAGAGGCAGTTGATACGTCATTCCAGAGCTTAACGTTATAGAGCACCCGGCCGTCATCACCGACCGGCACGAAACCGTGCTGCTGCCCGGAAACACCGACTGCCCTGATTGTCCCTCTTATCCCGGGCGCAATCGCCGCCGCGCATTTTTCTGCGGCTTCAAGCCACCACCCGGCCTCCTGCTCACTCGTACCATCGGCGGCCGTTATGATTTCAAGTGAAGCCTGCGTTTCAGCGACCGTTTCCTTTTTTTCATAATCATAAACCAGAAATTTGATACTCTGCGTGCCCATATCAATTCCAAGGACAGTATTCATATTACCTCCTGCAATTCTATCTGATACAAGATTACGTTCGAATCGAAGATTTTAATATGGAAGAGATTGAGATTTCATGTATAAAATTGACTTTAGTGCCTTCTGATGCTAACATTTTCCTATGCAGATGAGAATAAGCGATGCGGTATTTGTTTACCTTCTCCAGGATGAGGATCAGATCAGATGGCACAGCAGGACGCATACCCACAATCCGAATGAGTATGAACTCCACTATTTCATAGGCGGAACAGGTTCATTTAAAAACGCCGGAGTCAAACGGAGCCTTAGTCCCGGCTCACTATTCATATGCGCACCAGGGGACGTTCATACCGTAATGCCGGCGTCAAGTACTGACCCGATTACCTATTACGCAATCCTGTTCAAGGCGGACAGACAAGACGAGGAGTTCAATTCTCTTCTCGAGAATATAATAAGCTCGGGTAAAAATTATCAGGTTGGGACAAATTACAGGTTCTTTTTCGAGGAGCTGAAAGACAAATTTTTGTCTCACAACAAGGCGCGTGTTAACTCAGGAGTCCATCAGCTTATTTCGTTTCTTTATATGCTCGAGGTCGGAGCCGGGGACTTTCATTATTCGGACGCGAGCAATTCACATATTGAGCGCTCGCTTAAAATTATGCAGGACAAGGTGTTTAATAAACTAACCCTTGAGCAGCTAGCGGGCAGACTTAAACTTAATAAATCATATTTCATAAGGCTCTTCAGTCGAAAGATGAACATTACACCGATGAAGTATTTCACTCGGCTTAAAATTGAAGCAGCCTCATCAATGCTGCTCAGTACTTCGCTTCCGATCTACGAGATATCCGAGAAGCTCTGCTTTTACAGCGAGTTTCATTTCAGTAAGAGCTTCAAGCAGCATAAGGGTCTACCTCCGAGGGATTACAGAGCATTTTACAGCCTTAACCCTATCGAGAGAGATGTGATCCAGATTCAGGGATGTAATAGGCAGAACAGAAATACCGTCTACATCAATTAGAAAGGGGTACTCATTTGTACCGTGGATCGAGCACAACACGTTTAGCGCCGATGGAATCAATAGCAAAGCCTAACCGTATAAACAGGCCTTCCAGATCATACTCGCCGCTCTCTTCAATTTCACTGCGATCGATATAGACATAGTCCAGAACCAATTGTTTGCGGGCGACAAGATCTTTCAAATCAAAACCGAGAGAGGTTACGTTTTCAGTCAAATCTTTAGCAGTCTCTTCGAAGGCCATAAATACGCCTGGCTCATTGTACTTCGTAGCGCCCCGAACCAGAAATTCCATGGCCAGCAGGGTCTTTCCGCAGACTGTTCGGCCGCATATAAGGGTCGGTCTTCCTCTGGGAAATCCTCCGCCGGTAATTTCGTCCAGCCCCTTAATACCGGTCGGTGCTTTTGGCAGCTGCGGCCTATCTTTAGGTTTTGAGTATTCATTAAGGTCAAATTTTAATCTTTTCATCATTTACTCTTCTTTTTCCTATTGTGTTTTCAAATTCCAGAACATTACTCACACATCAGGCAGAAAAAATAGAAAAGTACTTCAGGTTTTTTACAATTATTGCTTTATCTGTACATTCTATAAATGTAAACCGTCGAATTCTCAAATTCCGAAAACCCTTCTGTTTAAATTTAATTTAAAGAATTTCCACCCTTAAAGTCAAACTAATTGACTAATTAAAGCTTAGTATTCTAAAAACTTCATCCAGGCCGGATAACGTTTTACGAAGTTAGCTCTTCCCTATCCCCAGGATCATTATAACTTCTTCCAGAACAAACAATAATTTTGAACAAGGTCCCATAATAATAAAAAAGAACGAAAAATAGTGACTTTCATGTTGACGAATATGCTTTTTATGTACGATAATAGTATATGAAAAGAAATATCGTTCATTTTAAGGAGGAAAAACTGAGCACTTCCAGAAAAAAAGAACAGATTATTTACCATGCAAAAGCTTTGTTCCTAAAATACAGTCCAAAAAAAGTTAATGTAGAAGAAATCTGCCATGAAGCAAAGGTTAGCAAAGTCACTTTTTACAAATACTTCAAGAACAAATCAGAATTACTGAATGTGATCAGGGATGAGCTTATGGATTTGGGTTTTTCAAAATTTGATGAAATCAGCGCTATGAATATCCCCTATCCGGATAAAATTAATCTAATGTCTGAATGGCGAATAAAGTTTTTCTCCAGTTTAAACGGTAATTTTTTAGGAGAGATACTGGAACTTGAACTTGTGGCTGAAGAATCAAAAAAAAGATTCCTTAAAAATATTGAGGCAGCCCAAAGCTCAAATGAAATCAAACCTGATTTGTCTCCGGATTTGATCTGGTTAATAACTGAGAAAATGAATGAAATAACAAGAGATGGATCATGGAAAAAAATATTTAATAATTATGCCGATTACCAGGACCAACTTAGAACAATCATGTTTTTCGGCATGCTGTCAAATGAAAAATAACAGGAGAAATAAAGCAAAAATTATAGGAGAATAGAATATGAACGAAAATAATACAGTGATCTTTCCCGTCGGTTATCATAAATTTCATAAAGAACAGGTTTATAATTTCCACTTGAACCGCTGGTATTCCTTTGGATTTGCGCGATTCGATGATATGCAGGAAGCCGGTAAAAATATTAATTCCTTCAAAGACTGGAAAAATGAGATGATTCGCTTGGCCGATATAGCTGCCAAGGAAAAAAGATATCTAAACGCGGCAATATATTACAGATCCGCGGAATTTTACATTTTGAAAAAGGACAGCGAAAAAGAAAATCTTTATACCAAATTCACAGAATTCTTCTACAAGGCAGTAGAAAATGAAAATTTTGAGAGATATAAAATTCCATACAAGGGATCATTTCTGCCCGCGTTAAAACTATCACCAGTCGGCCCAAAAAAGGGAACAATCGTGATGCATGGAGGATTCGACTCATTTATTGAAGAGTGGTACTTCATGATGAAATATCTATCAGAGCATGGATATGAAATTATTGGTTTTGAAGGTCCCGGACAAGGCGCAGCGCTTAAAACTTATGGGATTCCATTTGATCTTGAATGGGAAAAACCTGTGGGCGCAGTACTTGATTTTTTTAATCTCAACAACATCACACTTCTTGGATTGTCGATGGGAGGCTGGTACTGCCTAAGGGCCGCGGCATGGGAACCAAGGATAGCCAGGGTAATTGCTTCCGGTCATTCCATCGATTATATGAAAAGTCTGCCTAAAATATTATACGATATGCATATTTTCTTTATAAAAAAGTTTCCTGATTATACAAATAAGATGATAGAAAAATCCATTAGGGAAGAAAAAGGCATGCAGGCATGGATGATTGGGAACCTGATGTATATAACACAGAAAGAAAATCCAATAGACGCATTTGATATTTTTCTTCAGTTAAATAAGGAGAATCTTCATTCTGAATTAATTAAACAGGATGTGCTGTATCTAACTGGAAAAGAGGACCACTTTGTTCCGTTTAAAATGCATAAGCTGCAGGTAGAAGCACTAACAAATGCCAATTCATTGACAGATATAGTTTTCACAAAAGAAACTCATGCTCAAAATCACTGCCAGATTGGAAATATAAAACTGTCGCTTGACACAATGCTGAACTGGATAGATTCAAAAAGCACCACATAAATTAATAATAATCGGGGAACCAATCAGGGAGCAACTACATTTTCATCTAAGCCATCATCTGGGTTATAGATGAGCTATAACGGCTGTTCTGCCCCACCATCAATAACAGCGGCAAGAGCGAGCTCAGCTGTATATTTGCGGTACTGTTCGAGCGAGACTTCGGGCGGCGTCTGGTGATCGACCGAAGGGATATAGCCGCCTCCGCGGGCAAGCGAGAATTTTCTCGTAACCTCTTCTTTCATCTTGACTTCACCTGAGTAAAGCGCGCGTTTCTCTATTCCTCCTATCATCAGCCAGCCGGGATGATTTTTTCTGATCCTGAGAGGATCATTTCCTGCATTGCATTCGACGGGAAGACAGCCTCTCATGCCGGCCTCTTCATACCAGGGGATAATCTCTTCAACCTTCCCGTCCGTATCAACAAAGCCAAGAGTTCCGGCTGAGTCCAGCTCGGGAATCACTCTCCGGTAATAGGGCAGAAGAAACTCGTCGAAGAAATTTTTGCTAATCATGGGACCCATGTTGTAGCTTAAATCCTCGGCGAAGGTCATGAAATCGGGACTGCAGCATCTTCTTATCTTCTCGAAAATTTCGCAGTGATAATCAGCGAGTTCATCGTTAATCCGGTGTATTAAATCCGGCATATCGTAGAAGGCGTAGAGATGTTTCTCGATACCCAGCAGATATCTTGGGAACCAGAAGAATCCTTCCAGAGTTATCCATATCACGGTATCCCCGGCTGCCTGCCCCTCGGCGGCCGCTTCGAGTTCTCTCGGATCGTAGGCGTTCATAGGATATAGCTCTTTTCGAATTCCCGAATACCCGGCATCGCTTCCAATCACCGGAGCACCGTGATGCGGAGGCTCGGGACAGCTGTTTTTGTAGGGCTGTATCCAGAATTGCCTGTAATCATCAAAGCCGAAACCTTCTCTGAGGCCAATATCATCCGACTTTTCTTTTTCGAGACCTTCGGAGTACCATCGCTCAAGGGTTTTATCCCAATAAGACGCAAACTCAATCCTTGGTATCCTGTCAGGGGTTTCAAAGTTCATTATCTTTTTGAATCTTTCTCTGTTTTTCATCAGGACTCCTCATTTTGCCGAAACTCAACTATAATTTCCGAGCTCTCGGGAAACTCCGGAGGCGGAATGAAGGACCAGGTAGTCTCCGCGGGAAGAACCGCCCGGCAGATAAACCTGCCGCCGTCAACTGTCCAGTTAATCTGGGCATCACCGTGAGGCATAGGCACCAGGCCGGAAGCGGAGGTCAAGCCGGAAGTATTCGGCGATATTAAGATCTTCCTGAATCCAGGCTCAGCCGGACGAACTCCGAGAATGTAGGCGCCAAAAAGATAGGCCGGCGCGGATGACCAGGCATGGCAATAACTCCTAGTCAGTCGCTCCTTATAGAATCCGATGAAGGTTTCCCAGCAAGTGCCGTGCTGGAGCATCGGCTCCCACTGCTTCCTTATTCCGGCGACCGCCTTCTTCCCCATTCCCTCACGAAAGAGAAATTCGTAGTAAAAGTGAGCCAAAAACGGTGAGCCTGGAAGAACAGCCCCAGGTGGAGGATTGAAAACAAAATTCTTCACAGCCTTTTGCCGCCCTTCCGGAACGCAGCCGTAGATAAGCATCATGAGATTCGTCTGAACACTCACCACGTCAGATCTGACGCCGTCATCATGAATCGAGTCGATGTAACACCCGCGGTCTGAATTCCAAAATGCTGCATCGGTTACCACAGCAAGTTCATCAGCCTTTCTCTTCCAGAGAGTCTTGCCGCCTTCTGCGCCGGCGATAACGGCGAGCTCTGCAAGCCTTTTTAGACATTCTACCAGTCTTGCGTTAAGATGAGCGACTATCCCCTTGTAGGGAGTGTCCATCCCGGCCCAGTCAAGCATGTTCCAGGCGTCAACCTTGAAAAGACCGTTCTCTCCGATTAACGAAACGAATGCGTCGCCTGCCTTCTCCAGCCAAGGAAGGAGTTCGACTATAAAAGCGCGGTCGGCCGTATGAATCCAGTAATCGTAAACAGCAAGGAGCCAGAGCTGAGCCCAGGCTGTGAGAAGGAGATGGACTCCGGCCGGCAGATGGCAGTCTGGAAGCGGTGAATATCTCATCGAACGCGCGGCGAGCAGAAGACTGCGGCGGATTAAATCGGTATCTCCCGAGAGGTACTGAAGATAAAGCGCCATCACATAGGCGTCACCTGTCCAGAAAGCCTGTTCGAAGGCCGGCGAATCGACAGGCGTATCCTCACTGCAAAGCTCAACTGTTCTCCGGCACATACGCCAGATTTTGTCCAGAAGCGGATCGCCTGTATTCATCATGGCCCTCCGCTTCAGCGGGTATAGCCTTTCATCAACCTCCAGCGAGTTTATGATAAGCGGTGCAGATGATCGAAGCCTTATAGCCATGTAGCGGAACCCCCGCCTAAGCAGGGAGTAATAGCTGAGCCGTCCTTCACTGCATATATAGCGCATGCTGGTATCGAGGTCTTCGGGTATTTCGGGGATTCCTTCTGATAGATATTCGAAAAAACGAATGTCTATCTCAGCTTCGGCACCTGCATCTATACTGAAATGGATGAAGCCTGAAACCTCGACGCCCATATCAATAATAACTTCATAATCTCCGTCAGTTTCCGTTGGTTCAAGTACAAGCGGAAGGCAGCAAGTCTCACGCCTGTTACTGATAAGCTTTCTATCCGCACCGATGTTTCTGAGCTTGACGCCGTCAATAAGGGCGTTCGGAACGGGTGAAAGCCAAGTAGAGAAAAGCCTCAGATCTTCAACGTCTGGAGACAGGGCGACTCTATCATAGTCGTCTCCACCAATCTTGAAATCAAAGCCGTCGTTACAGACGATATTTCCTATTACAATGGTTTTAAAAGGTCCAGCCGCGGCAAAAAGGCTGCTGCTGTCTTCCAGAACCGGAGAAAACACAATCTCCTGTTCAGAGCGAAGGTGGAAATCAGCTGAAAATCTCTGCTTTGCACCGGATACGTCGAGGAGAAGGAGATTGTCACCTCTATTGAACCGGAGTTTTAGCTCATCACATCCCGGTTTAATTGTAAACATCTCACCTCTAAGGATAATGTACTCATCTACTGCCGGCCAGCACCTGTCCGCGAGGGTAAATATCACATCCTGATCGACGCAGGAACTAATAAGAGCACAGATGTAGCCGCTCTGAAGCCTGTCCTCCGTTGTCCGGTCATCAGGATAGAAAGACTCCTTGTAATCAATTCTGACCCCGATTCCCCGGCACAGTGTCCTTTGCCTCTGGAGTATTTCAAGAGGCTGCCTCTTATGCGAGGCAAGGTTCGGTATTGAAAGAACCGGCATTTCTTCAAACCCCAGGGGATGTCCGTTCGGGGTCATCGGGGATGGAAGGCGGATGGCGTTCGGCCAGAGTGAATCATCGAAACCGATCTGCATCCATTCAGAGGGAAAGAGTCTGCTGTCAAAAACCTCCAGCCAACCCTGACTTACGTTAATCCTGGGGACAGGGCTCTGGTATCCGCTTTGAATACTGCATCGCCAGCTCTTATCACTTACTTCAAAAAGCTGTCTGCCGGAAGGACATTCCGCGCGAATTGAGGCGAAAAACCCCGCCGGACCGTGGATGTACTGGCTGGTTGATGTTCCGAAATGCCAGATTAGTACGGCAATCAGCACTTCGCCGGTAGCAGCAGCGGCACCGCCGGGCTCAATTTCCCAGACATCCTTCTCTGGATATTCCGGCCAGCATCGCGCCGGTCCTGTTCCGATATAGGCTCCGCCAATCCAGAGATAGTACCGCGAGTCTGCCCAAATCTCAACAGAAAGTTTATCTATACCTTCCCCCGCGCTTAATTTTTTCCTGAAGCAGACTTTTCGATCCTTATCCGGCAGAACCGCGCCGGTCCAGATATAGTCTGCTGTATGATCTTTCATGTTTATTCCTTAAGTGCTCCCGCCGTTAATCCGGTAATCATGAATTTCGAAAAAGCGAAAAACATGATTAAAACCGGTATCAGCGCGAGTGTAACTGCCGCGAAAACAAGATGCCAATTCGCGAGAAAATTGTTCATGTAGCTATAAATTCCCAGAGTCAGTGTTCTGACCTCCTTTTTTGTAAGAAAGACCAGAGGCATATAGAAATCATTCCAGATTGTGACGAAATTCAAAATTCCAACTGTCGCGAAAACCGGTTTGGAAATTGGAACCATTATTCGCACGAATATTGTAAACTCACCCGCCCCCTCAAGAACAGCTGATTCATAGAGTGCCGTCGGAAGAGCCCTGAAAAAATTAGAGAAGATAAAAACTGCCAGCGACATATTCGCCGTATAGATCAAAATCATTCCTAAAAAATTATTCGTGAGATGCAGGTTCCGGATGATTATGAAGATGGGCAGTATCCCAAGCTGTATAGGGAACATCATCCCGAGAAGGAAATATATTCGCAAAAATTTCCTTCCCTTGAAATGATATCTTGAAAGCCCGTATGCACATAGCGAAGAAATGAAAAGCAGGCTTGCAAGTGAGGCCGTAGTCAGAACCACGCTGTTGAAAAAATACCGCATGAAGTGGTCTTCAAACAAAAGAGTCTTGTAGTTGTCGAGTGTGAATGTCTTTATAATGCCGAGAGTATTGTTTATGAGGTCGGATTTAGTTTTAAACGAATTCATTGCCAGCATAGGTATAAGATAGAGTGCTATCGCGCAGTATAGGAAAAAAACAACCGATACAATTCCGGCGGCAGGACTCTTTGCCCCCCGCAGTTTTTCAAAATGCGATCTGCTGCTCATTTTATACTCCTTTGCCCGCTTCCGCCGTCGAATTTCCTAGTGAGAAAAGTAATCTGGATAATCGCTACTATAAGAATGATAAAAAAGAGGACTACGCTAATCGTCGCACCGAAACCCATCGAGGTTTCTCCGTAATAGGAACCACCGAAGGCGAAGCGGTAGAAAAAGAGATTCATAAAATCTATTGAATTATTTACCCCTCCCTGGCTTCCGCCGACAACGAAGGGTATATCAAACTGGGTAAGCCCCCATATTGTACCGAGGATTATGTTATTAATCAGCGATGGTTTGAGCGACGGAAGTATTATGTATCTGAACCTCTGCCATCGGCCGGCTCCGTCTATCAGCGAAGCTTCTATAATATTCTGAGATATACCTTTAAGGTTAGCGAGGAAAATAAACATTCCCGCGGCAATACCCTGCCAGGCTATTACAATCGAAACAAGAGGAAAAGCACGCCTGGGATCCCCAAACCAGGCCGACAAATGTGAGTCCAGGCCGACGTATTTTAAAAATGTATTTATAATTCCTATATTCGGATTGAATACAAGCATGGTCAAAAAACCTACGATAGTCGATGAGATTACATAGGGCAAAAATATTATTGTCCGATGAAACTTATAACCAATTATTTTAACATCAAGCCAGTAGGCTATAAAAAGCTGGATTGGCATAATGATTGCTAGCACTATGCCGACAAATTTAAAATTATTACCGAGGGCGTTCCAGAAAATTCCCGAAAGCCGTTCATCAAAAAACAGACTGCGGTAGTTTTCCAGACCAATGAATATTTTTGGTCCGAGGCCGGACCACTGGAAAAAACTATAATAAACAGCGGTTAGCAGCGGTACTATCATGAAAACCGTATATATTACGAAACCAGGAAAGATGAATCCAAGATATGGTTTTCGGGTAAAGCGCAGCATGGGCTGCCTCCTTGCGAGATAAATATTATTAAGGTGGATGAAAACTCATCCACCTTATTGTGTGTAGAAAAACTGCTTTACCGCATCTGGTCGTTCAGCATGTTTACGAATTGATCAACTGTATACATTCCAGACAGGAGTTTAACATTATCCTGTTCCCACAACTGGGTAGGAGTGGCACCTGGCTTGGCAAAATCACCCAGGATGGTATAGAAACTGTTAACCTGAAAATCATTTTTCACAATTTCGCTCACGAGAGGATCGTTTGTCGTAACTCCGTCCAGACCGGGAACGTCCTTGAGCTGGTCAACCCAAATCTGCTGGGATTCTATAGTCGTAAGGTACTGAGCGAGTTTCAGAGCGGCTTCGGGATACTCTGTTTTATCATATACGCAAAAACCTGCCGCGTAGGTTACGACCAGCGGTCTTCTGCCGTCTTTTGTCGGAATCTGAAAAGCTCCGATATTTAAATCCGGATTGTTTTTATTAAAAGTATTAGCATTCCATGAGCCGGTTATCGTCATTGCGGCTTCACCCTTTGAAAATGCCAAAAGCTGTCCGCCTTCATCGACGCCGAGATATCCAGGGCCATAGTATCCTTTTTCTCCCCATTCGAGCATCTTTTTAAAAGCCGCCTTGACTCTTGCGTCATTAACCCGGGCTTTTCCGGCAGTCGCTTCTTCAATCCAGTCCGGAGCCATTGCTGCAAGGATGGGTTCAAAATGGAAAAGAATACTCCATGAGAACATGCCGCCAAACGACAGAGGGATTTCTCCCTTGCTTTTAAGGATTTCAAGGTTCTTCTCGAATTCGGAAAAATTAGCAGGTACTTTAAGACCGTATTTTTTGAAAATATCCTTATTATAATAAACAGCTCTGGTGCCGATCGTCGCTCCCGGTGTCTGATACTGCTTTCCGTTAATAGTTGTCATTTTTAGAGCCATTTTCGAATATCCGCCGACATCAATTTTTCCGGTAAGATCCATTACCGCGTTCTGCTTTACGAGATTGCCGAGATCAGTTGTGGCGGTACCATTTGTCCAGAAAAGGTCAGGTGCTTCACCAGCCTGAATAGTCGTCGCGAGAAGCGCATAGTACTGATCCGGAGTCTTTATCTCATACTCAACTTTGATATCGGGATTCTTGGCCATGAAGTTTTCAAGAGTAGTTTTAAGCGAAGCCTCAAACTGGGGCGTGTGCTCCCATACGGTAAGCCTTACCGGCTCCATCCCGCCAGTATCCTGAGTTCCGCCTCCAAAGGCGCTGAATGTCGTGCAGAGCACAAGAACTGCAATCAGTAAATACAAAATCTTTTTCATCACATCCTCCTAAGAATTTAAATATCAGGCTACTTCAAGGAAGCCCTGCTGTCGATGCACTGGATTCAGAAGTGTATTCAAAAATTGCTGACCGTTAAAATGAGGTTCACTTTTTTAACTTTTTGATTCACAAATTTTGGTTTTCACATTCGGTATTCACTTATCGTTGCTCCGGTAATTTTCTTGAAAATCCGGGAAAAATAATTTGGATTGGTATAGCCGCACCTGAATGCAATCTCTTTCGCTGACAGATCAGTGGTCTGCAGAAGCTCACGAGCGTGCTCAATTCTCTTTCTGTTTACAAATTCAATATAAGTTTGTCCGGTGTTTTTTTTGAACAATGTTGAAAGGTGATTCGGACTGCTTCCAAGAATATTCGCAACGGTACTCAGCCTTAGATCCTCCCGGAGATGCACTACAATATAATTCTTCGTATTGCTTACGACACCGGAAGTCTGCCGGCCGGCCTCTAACTCTGATGCAATATTCCCAAGAAAACCAAGAATCCATTTTTTGAGTTTTCCGGCATCATCAAATTCAGATATCTTCTGATAATAGGATGTCCTGGCCCTTAGAACCGGAACGCTAATATCGGAGCGGCCGATTTCTTCAAGCCTGCCAAGAAGCTGTTTAACCGCGAAAACAAGCTCATTCTTCACCGCCTCGGGTGAGACAAATTGCCCGGCGGCTGTGTCTATAAAATCTTTAGCCGCCTCGAACCATATAGATTGATAATTACAGCTGCTAATTTCAAATTTCAATGAAGAAAATTTCTCCGGTATCATGGGCTTAACCGAGAGTATCGTACTTTTATTGTAATAGAATAGGCCATGAAGTATTTCAAGGCCCTCCATGTAAGACTCAATTATAGACTCACCTTCTTTCATGATATATTTGGCGATAAAAACCTTTCTGTTCACATATTTTGAGACCGAAAGCCTTATTTTCGTCAGAAGAAGATCTAGCTGTTGTTCTTCGGCAGTGCCGAAATCAGAAAAATATATGATAAGGTCGTTATGGAACCCAATAAAAAAATTACCATGAGGCTTTATATCATCGTCAATCAGCTGCCAGAGCATAGGGATATCAGGCTGCCACATAAGTAATTCATCATTTTCACTTTTGAAACCGATTATACCGATACTACCGGCGGTTACAGGAACAAATTCCTGAGCCGCGGAAAGCGGCGTGATTCTATTTACAACTCCGTCTGACGGAAAATCCCCGCCGGTCTCAGGCAGCAGTCTGTCGAGCAGCTGAGATAGTTGAGTCTTGTCTATATCCTTTTTCAGAATATAATCTTCTGCACCGAGCATGAATGCTTTATGGACGAGTTCATACTCATCATGACAACTAAGCACCGCTATTTTCATTGAAGGATTGGTCCGCCTGACAATCTTAATCAGTTCCAAGCCGTTCATGCCAGGCATTCCTATATCGGTAAGAAGCAGGTCCGGGGTCTTTTCCATACAGAATTTTATTGCCTCATCCCCGCTGCTGCAGGTAGCTACTATCTCATAAGAGGAAGCTTGATCGGCGAGCAGCGAACAGATTCCGAATATAACAAGTTTTTCATCATCAACTACAATAATAGTTTTTGGCATATTCTCCTCCTGATGCGGGCAGACTAACAACTGTAACCGTTCCCTGTCCTGGCCTGCTGTTTATAACCAGCCCGTAATCAGGTCCGTAATTCAATTTCAGCCGCTGATCGACTGATTTCAACCCGGAATGCGGCCCTTCTCCGCCGCTCAGTTCTTCCGGATCGAAACCTCTGCCGTCATCTTCAACCTTTAGAGAAATGACATTGTCGGAAATAACAGCTGATATAGTAATTGTGCCAGTGTCCCTATAATCCCTGAACCCGTGGACGATGCTGTTCTCCACAATCGTTTGCAGAATAAATTTATTAACCTGCATTACGCCGGCTTCGGGCGGGATATTTCTAATCAGCTTGATATCTGAATACCTCATTTTTTGAATAAAAATATATTCATCGATTATATCCATCTCCTCATCGAGGCTAATCAGGGCTTTTTCATAATCTGCAGCGTACCGCATCAGATTATCCAGGGCAGATACCATCTTTTTAATATTGTCCTGTTTGTTGATTACAGCCATCCATCTGATTGTATCGAGAGTATTATAGATGAAATGAGGGCTGATATGAGCCCTAAGCGCCTTAAGTTCCGCCTGAGTTTTCAACCTCTCGTTTTGCGAAACTTCTGCGATCAGGCTTTCGATCCTAAATGACATTGCGCATACATGTTCATGAAGTTTGGATATTTCATCACTTACCAATTTACCGCTCGGCGGAGGTATTCCTAAATTTTCTGCTCCTATTCCGTCGATATATCTTACAAGATTGTTTACAGGCCTGCTGAGACCCTGCGAAAAGAAATAGGTAAGAAAAATAAGGAATGAGCAGAATAGAATTATTATACCAATCAGACTCTGCCGCAGTCTGATTATTCCGCTGAGGATCTGTTTTTCCTTGATCTGTCTTATGAAAAGCCATCCAGATTCATCAGATTTCGCGAAGATCAAATAGGATTTTTGTCCGTTCATTTCAAACGGAAAACTCCCGCTTTTTTTGGCGGTGCCTTCGATAAGGTTAAGTATTTCACGATTCTCGATTTTCGAGCCTATTAGGTTCTCGTCCGGTGAAGAAATTATTGTCGCATCCGGAGCAATTATAAAATCCTGCCCTGTGTCCTCGGGGATGGCTCCCGCATAAATGTCGTTGAAAAACTCCTCTCGAATAAGAAACAGCAGCTCTCCTATCTCGAGATCATCCTTACGAATAAATCTCATAGCGCCGAAATAAAATGCATCGAGGCCGAAAACAGCTTTTATCTTTTTCGATGGAATCCATGTAAGCTTGCCCGGAAAAACAAGACAGCTGTTTCTGTTCTCATCGAGATAGTCCGTAATTCCTAGAGTCAATGAACCCCGGAAGACAAGAGTATCACCGGATCTGAGAACTGCCGACATCAGATACTTGTCGGCATTGACCATTCCGCCAAGTACCTCGCCGATGATCTCAATATCTTCCTTGTTCTGTATACCGCTTTCTGCAAGATTCTCGAGAATATCGATAATATTCTGATTATAATAGATCTGCATTGAGGCTTTTCGGTAATTATTAAGAAGTGTATCGATCCTCTTTACCGATTCCTTGACAACAAGTTCACTGGCAAAAATTGTTCTTTTTTCAACCATTCTTGTGCTTATCTCAAGTATCAGGATCAAAAAGACTACTGTCGGAATCGCTATCACGAGCATGAATGTTGTGAAGATTTTTTTCTGCATTTTCATATTCAATAAATTATCCAACCGGTTGCAAGATATTGTCAAACGATTAAAAAATTTTCTCACTATTAACAGTAAGCTTACCGCTGTGGAATAGCCGCCGCCCCTGCTAGTATTTAATAATTCAGTCCCGGCTGAGTCCAGCTCGGGAATCACTCTCCGGTAATAAGGCAGAAGAAACTCGTCGAAGAAATTTTTGCCTATCATGGAACCCATTTTCTGTCTCACAACAAGGCGCGTATTAACTCAGGAGTCCATCAGCTTATTTCGTTTCTTTATATGCTCGAAGGCGGAGCCGGAGACTTTAATTATTCAGATGCGAGCAATTCTCATATTGAGCGCTCACTAAAAATTATGCAGGATAAGGTATTTAATAAACTCAGCCTTGAGCAGCTTGCGGGCAGACTTAAACTTAATAAATCATATTTCATAAGACTCTTCGGCCGAAAGATGAACACCACCCCGATGAAGTATTTTACAAGGCTGAAGATAGAAGCAGCTTCTTCGATGCTGATAAGTACAGCACTTCCTATCTATGGAATACTCGAGAAGCTCTGCTTTTACAGCGAGTTTCACTTCAGCAAGAGCTTCAAACAGCACAAGGGACTCCCCCCGAGGGATTACAGGGCAAATTACAGCCTGAATCCAATCGAGAGAGAGAATTAATTGATCAAACAGAATACGCTTTTTTTATAGTTCTATTTATAAAACTACATGATCTTTCTGCTTCTTTGTCCAAATCAGCTCCCGGCATAATATCCCTGTATACACTGATATCACGACCGACCTCGCCTCCTGGCCTCAGGAAAGGCTCCATAACAACCCATCCATCATAGTCAATCATGTTTAATGTAGAAAAAATTTCATTCCACGGTAATTTGCCCAATCCAGGAGGTTTTCTATTGTTTTCTCCTAAGTGAAAGTGCCCGAGTTTCTCTCCGGCAGTTAATATTGCATCAGACATTGACTCCTCTTCTATATTCATATGGAATGTATCAAGAAGTATTTTTAAATTTGGACTTCCAACATCGTCAATGTATGCACAAGCTTCCGCTGCGGTATTCAGAATAAACTGTTCAAATCGATTGACGACCTCTACATTATAAATAAGCCCTAGATCCTCTGCCTTTTTAACGGCCTCTTTCATTGATTCAATACTCAAGTCTCTGGCCTTATCTTTGGTAATTTTTCTTCCTTCAAGTTTTCCCGGCCAGGATGAATAAATAATTCCTGAAAGCTTTTTTATTCCACAGCAGTCCATAGCCTCTGCGATACTGCCAAGATGTTTTATGCCTGCTCGTCTGATATTTTTATCATCGGATGCAATGTCGGAAGAAGACGGAAGACCTATACAGCAGCTGAGTTCTATTTCTTCATCCAGGGCCGCATTCCGAAAATCTGTTTGTTTCTGCGGAGTCATTGACGATATTGTGCCGGCATTTACTTCTAAAACGTCAAAACCAAGCTTCTTCACCTTTTTTATATATGGGATAAAATCAGCATTCCAGTCAGATGTCCAGTAAGCATAATAGATACCGGTTTTAATCATTTTGAGGCTCCTTGGCAAAGATCTGGTATTCAATCCCCTTGATCCTGCAAATCTGTACTAGCTCTTCAATATAATCTCCGTATACACCGTGGATGTGATTACATGGAAACTCTGATAAAAACAATTCCGGAGTGGCGTCAATTTTGGTAAATGCTATCGGCCATTCGGGGGTTACTTGTTCCCCCAGGCGCTCCATTTCATCCTGCTCGAACTGGACAATTTCACCTGGGACTATTGCCATGCGGTAATTTCCATTTCTTCGATACATTCTCGCCAGTGTGACTTTTCCAGGCACCGCAAAATGATGCACGGAAGCTCCGCCAGCAGGAAAATCTGAACATTCCGGCTTAAAAGTAACATTCTTAAGATTATCAAGAGGATTCTTTGAAGCTCCTGCAAACCATGTAGCGTGAGTTCCTGAGTTACTAAAAAACCAAACTTTCTTTTCCCAATCAAAATGTCTTACATCGGCAAAAAGTACGGCTTCTTCAGCGTTTGTAAGATGTTTGAAAATCTGCATAGTGAGAGCGCCATCCATATCAGATTCAGTTGCCGCAACTATTGGCTCTTTTGGTCCATCCCAATCATATGGGTCATTTAAAAAAGCTTCCGCGAGATCTACGGTACACCAGTAATCGGTAAGATCACCTATGCTCTTTATTCCTATGAAATCAAAGTCTTTTTCTTTAATAATCTCTTTCAATGCATAATAAGTTCTTATCTGTTTCTCAAAAATCTCAGGCGTAAGCTGTTTCCCGTCATATAAGACATTTGAGTTTTTTTCAAGGAATTCTCTGGCAAAAGTCACCTTATCCTGTTCGATAGTATCTGCCCTTCGCATTATCTCATATTGTTCACAATGTTCTACATCAATCCCGAAAATTTGCTGCCACTGGTCAAGATTTGAAACCGCGGTATACATTCCAAGTGGCCTTCCGCCGAAAACACCCATAGTCTGGCCTTTTAACCGCGACAATGCTCCTGCAGCCTTTATGAATGATAAAACCTTTTCAAGAACTTCATTATCATTAATATCTCCCCAGACCTTTGAATAAGTCCTTCCAAGTTGATCCAGTGTTCCAGACGCAGCCATCATTCCAACCATCCCGCATTTTGATGGATGGAGATTGCAAAACATCAGATATGGTCCCGGAGCAAAGTTCGTCGCAATTGCGGTAAGATGGGGATAACACCAGATTGCGTAATTACAAATAGTTAGATCAACACCAGATTGTTTCAGATACATTCCTTCAGTTCTGGCCGATTTCGGTGATCCAATTATCTCACGCCCTGTATAAACCTCTATAAGACCTGTTTTCTCCAGAGCCTTGGCCATTTGGTCCTGATACATTCTGTTGGTTTCCAACATTTCCTGGTGAATATAATCACGCCCATCGGAGAATGTAAGAATTCCAACTTTAAGCTTTTCCATAGTTACTCCTGTAGTTTAAAGCAGTAATAAAAGAAGACTGCCAACCAATGGCAGTCTCCATATTTCACTTATTAGTATTTACTTTGAGTTTGTCCAATCCGCATAATCTCTGGACCAGATATTATCCATAGCGCCAAGAGTCTCAGGAAGAACAAGACGTCCTGGAACCAGATATCCATCTTCCCCATAATCCAGATCAGCACCTGTCCCTATAGCGATAAGAACCTCAACAAGAGCTTTTGCATGAAGGTAAGCATCCCAGGTTGTTGAGATATCAAGATAACCACCCTCCATAGCTACAAGAGCATCTGGGAAAAGGTCACAGGAAGCCATAATGATATGACCTTCTTCACCTACTTTTTTATAGCGTCCGTGAGTCTCAAGTGCAGCCTGAACTGCTGACCATGCAAAGTCACTGGCAAGATAAATACAATCAGCTTCAGGATAAGCCTGAAGAGCGTTGGTTATACCAGAGAGAAATTTCTGAGGATCCCATTCTGTCGGAACCTGAGTAACAATTTCAAAAGCCCCTGTTTCTTTCGCAACTTCATTTACCGCCTGAGACCGTAAAACCGCATTGTTGTCTTTCAGATCTCCCATGACTTCAATACACTGCCCTGTAATACCTTTGTCTTTTAACATGCTTGCAAGAGCCTCAGCAGTACTTCTGCCCTGGCTATATCCGTCACCTCCGACATATGCATCACCCTGTTCTTCAGTTAAAGATTTTCTATCAAAAACTATAAATGGAATACCCGCATCATGTGCTGCCCTTATCGATGATCCAATTGCAGCTCCGTCTTTAGCCCTTGCGAGAATAACATCAACATCCTGCTGAATCAGATCTTCAATATTCGCAGCCTGTCTGGTCGGATCAAGATCTGCAACATTTATGATGAATTCAAAATCCAATCCATTTCCCGGACCGTTAGCTTCTGCCTCGACAATCATATAATCTTCCCATGCCTGAATCAAAGGTATTGATTTCTCATCCCATGAAACACCTACGACGAACTTTCCATCATCCTTCTGTTCCTGCTGTCCTCCTGCGAAAACAACACCTGTTGATACAATAAGAATAAGCATCAAAACACCAACTAATTTTTTCATTAGTTCCTCCAAAAAAATTTATTAAGTATCCTCATCAGCGACGAGTATTACCTGACCTCTCAAACGAGCTTTTAGTGCATCCGCGGACATTGCGATAAATATTATTCCCCCGTTTACAAACTCATACAAATATGGATTAGCTCCGAGATGATTTAGTCCGTTTCTAATTAATTCAAGTGTTAAAACACCTATCAAAACTCCAGGAAGAATGCGCCCCTCACCACCGAAAAGGCTAATGCCTCCAAGTACGATCGCTGCAACAGCAGTAAATTCCATACCCTTTCCTAGAAAGGTTGTGGATTCGCCGATCTGAGCCATACTCATTATTCCACCAATACTTGAAAGAAAACCTGCGAGAATAAAGGTTGTAAACATAACCAGATTCACACGAATACCTAACCGTCGACAGACATCCTCGCCATTTCCGAGAGCCATAACCTGCTTTCCAAATGCTGTATGCCTATGAATAAAATTGAGAACTATTAAAAGAAATAATGCGAGCCAAACATCCATAAAGACACCGCCTATCCTGGATGTTCCAAAGGCTCTGACGATTTCCGGCATTCGGATCTCATATGATTGTGTAAGAATTAATCCTATACCGCGAAATGCTGTCAGGGTTCCAAGAGTAGTTATCAGTGGATTTACTTTTAGAAAAACGACAATAAAACCATTTACAGCACCAAGTAATGCTCCGAACAGCAGAACTACAACAAAAGACACTGACGGAGGAAATCCGTGATTCTTCATTAACACTGCCCCTATACAAGTAGACAGATATGCAATTGACCCCAGCGAGATATCCAGTTTTCCTGTAAAAACAATAAACGCCATACCTGCCGCAATCACCAGAAGCGGCGCTGCGGCATGGATCAGACTGTTGAAATTTGTAAATGATAAAAAATGTGGGGCAGAAAGCGAGAAGAAGATAACAACCCCTGCCATAATTACAAGAAACCCATATTTAAATAGAAAACCTTTTATATCTAGTTTTCCGGCTATAACTTTATTCATTATCCCCCTCCTGAATAACTTCATCCGCACCAGCGGCCAAACCAACTAACTTGTCCTCTGAAACACCATAAGCAAGATCCGCAATGATTTTCCCCTTATTAAAGACTAGGAATCGATCACATAACGACATCATCTCATCAATCTCTGAACTGATTAGAATGATTGAAGTTCCTTCCTTTGCTATACGTACAATTATTCTGGCAATCTCTGCTTTAGCAGAAACATCAAGACCACGAGTCGGTTCATCCATGATTAAAATGGAAGGATTAACCTCCAGCCAGCGTCCGAGTATTACTTTCTGCTGATTCCCGCCGCTTAATGTTTCTACTATTTGCTCTTTATCTGAAATTTGGATATTCAGCCTATCAACAAATTCATCACATAATAAATTTTCCTTTGATTTATCTATTACACTGCTGTTTTTTTTAATAAGGTTATTAAGATTGGCCATCGACATATTTCTTTTTACAGACATAGGGAGAAACAGACCATCAACTCGTCTTTCTTCAGTTACCATGCCTATCTGCCTACGTACAGTATCAGGAGTTGCAGGCTGCAGCTCTCCATTCTTACTGATTTTCATCTTTACAGAATCAACCGGATCCAGTCCGACTACGCCTCTGGCTACCTCAGTTCTTCCGGACCCCAATAGACCCCAAAAACCTAGAATCTCACCCTTATGAAGAGTGAAATTTATATCTTTATACACACCCTTTCTTGTAAGCGACGACACTTCCATAATCGGATTATCCACAGAGGTGATTCTTTCAGTACCTCTGTCTTCAATTTTAACTTCTCCGACCATTAGCCTGACAAGATTAATCATCTGAACCTCTTCAATAGTTCCTCCGCCCACGACCTGACCGCTCCGAAGCACACTGACCCTTTCACATATTTCATAAACTTCATTTAGAAAATGTGTTATATATATTACTGTCATCCCTTCATCTTTCAGCTTCTGTATTACCCTAACGAGATTCAGTTTTTCCCGCTTGGAGAGAGAAGATGTAGGTTCGTCAAAAATGAAAATCTTATTTTGACCTAGTAGAGCCCGTCCAATTTCAACCATCTGACGATCCCCAGTACCAAGATCCCTTATATAGTTTTCCGGTGAAATACGGCAACCCAATAGATCCAGAACTTCAGAGCATTGTTTCCGCATGATTGCTCTGTTTATCTTTATTTTCATAGAAACTGGATAATCCGAAATGAACATATTATCCATAACGGTCATCGTTGGAAGTAAAGCCATTTCCTGATGAACAAAGGCTATTCCTATTTCAGAGGCATCTTTCGGGGTTTTTATATTAATTGTTTTGCCGTTTATCTGGATTACACCTTCGTCCGGCGAGATGATACCGCCTAAAACATTCATAAGGGTACTCTTTCCAGCACCATTAGCCCCCAGAAGTGCAATAGCCTCACCTTGAAATGCATCGAAAGTTACATCCTGCAAAGCCTGTACACCCGGAAATCTTTTTCCTATTTCTTTCATTCTTAAAAAAGGTACTCTCATTTATCGCTCCTATTTTTTTCTTCTGAAAGAATCAAGGGCAACAAATACAATAATTAGTACGCCTTTGATTACCTGCGCCGGAAAAAAGTCTACCCTGAGAAGATTTAACACATTGTTGAGAACAGTGATAATTACTGCACCTAATGCCGCGCCGAGAGGGCTACCGACACCTCCGTAAATACTGACTCCACCTACGACTGCTGCACTCATTACATCTAAAATTACATTTGAAGAACCCATCAGAGGACCCGCAGCACCGAGCCTTGCTGTTAATAGGATGCCTGTAACGCCCGCCAAAGAACCGGAGAATACGTAGGTAAAAAAAACAATTCTATCTGCAGGTATTTTGCAGACCTTAGCAGAATTCATGTTTATACCGACTGCATAAAGCCACCGCCCAGAAAGTGTCGATTTACATAAAAAGGTTGAGATTGCCGTGATAACAATGAAAATATATACAGGCAATGGCAGTCCGGCTATCTTGAACAAAACGATGTTTATATAACTCAAAGGAACTACCACACTGACTGAATTCGTTATCCATGTGGATACTCCAGACATTACCTGCATCATCGCAAGAGTAACAACAAATGGAATCATTTTTAACGCAGATACCGAGAGACCATTTATGGCTCCTACTGCTCCGCCTGCTAATATGGTAATTATTGCAGCAATAACCGGATTAACCCCAGACTGCATTAATATCGCACCGATGATGCCACTTAAGGCCATTACTGATGGTATGGATAAATCCATACCTCCAGTCAAATATACCAGCGTCATTCCAATCGCCATAAGTCCGAGTGTAGAAGACTGTACTAATATATTTTTTAGATTACGAGGATTAAAAAACCTCGGAACAAAGATATAGATAACTGCAATAATCAGAATAACTACTACTACTGTAACAATCTTTCTATATCTACGTTTCTCCCCGTATTTTTTAATAATGCTGTCCGTCTTTGAACAAGCTAATTTAACGGTATTGGAATCAAATTTCATTTGCACCTTCCTGAAAAATATTTAAGCCACTTTATGCCCGGAATTGAGAACGTGCAATTTCCAATTTCATACATCTATTTTCTTTAATGTTTTTTGTTTATTTAAATTTCTGCTATTTATTTGAATATTGTATATATTTGCTTGTGTTCGAAATATTTCCGAAGTAAACTAAAGCTTAAATGATAAAAAATAGGGTCAAAACACAGATTCTTCTAATCTCAACAGCAGTCATTCTCGTACTTTCTGTATTTATTATTATAAGCGGTATGAGAAGCTTCACCTATAACAGACTTTCAATAGAAGCCTTAGCCGTAATGGATACCTGGAATGGTCTTGAGCGGATGAAAAATGATTTCCTGATGAACAGATCTACAGTAAACGTCAGTGGTGAATTTGAATATAAGGAAAATGTTAAAAGGTGGAATGGTCAGATTGATGAATTTGAAATCCTATTCAACAATTTTTTAGCCAATTCCTCTAAAGTCAGTTCATATGACACTAATCTTACAAATCTGAAAGACGCTTCAATTATCTGGGATTCAACATATAAAAATCTTCTGAGAATACATGAGATTCTCGAACAGATAGAGAAAGCAGGTCTTGATACACTTTTATTTCCAGAACTTATTAACAATTTTTATATATACAGGATGAGTGATAAAATTGATTTTCATGAAAGCATACTTGTCATGAATCTACTTAATCAATTCGCTTTTCTTGATATTTCATCCAAGGAATTCTCACGATTAATAAACAGCTTTGTTACAGAACTACAATATAAACATGAAATTAATTTTCAAAGGCTTACGTTCATATCATCTGTTATTTTGTTTCTTCTAATCCTATCAATCGTTTTTATGGCATTCTCGTTTAAAAAGCTAAGCCTTTCTGATCAGAATATTGATAATTACCAGAGAGAAGAAAAATACAAAGCCCTGCGCAGATTTATCAAGGGACATGAAAACTGGAGTAATATTGAGAACAGATTCTCTACAATTGACATTAGTAAAATCTCTGAAAAATCTGTTATCCCAGTTTTACTTAAATTCAATAATTACAGAATTACTATCAATAGTTATGGCCCGACTGAGATTTACAGTCAGTTGGCAATACTATCCAGACAATTGGAACAACACTTATCAGAATTTCTTCTTAATAGCATTGTCATCCCCTTTGAAGAAGGCCTGGTTGTATATCACATTTTAAAGGGAGATCTTCTTTCTGAAAGCGAAGAGGACCGTACCCTAAGACTTATTAATACAATAAAACAAATTATAGAAAACAATAATTTATTTTCATTTTCATACACATATGGAGCTGTTCATCAGTTTCCATCTCAAACACAAGAAAGCTTTAGAGAATTGTCAGAAGCTGCCTACTATAAAATCTTATTTGGATATAACACAATAATTTCAGTTGAAAAAATGAGACCTCAAAACAAAATAGGATCAAATTATCCGGTTCAGCTTGAAAACCAACTCACTGAATATATTAAACAGGGGAAAATTGATAATGCAAAGAAAATTTATTCCCAGATAATGACTAAATTTACATCATCTAATTACACAGTTATAAAAAATGGTATCAACCGGTTAGTCATAGTAATAACCTCTGCGCTGGACACATTGGAGAAATTCAATAATTTAGGTGATGTAATAGATACCATAGATTTTACGCAGAAAATTCATTCCATGGAAACTATTGATGAGATAAATACAGCTATTTTTAATCTGATCGATAATATAGCTTTCGAATTATCTGAAAAAAAAGACAGTTATAAATATAATCAGATAAGTGAAGTCAATAAAATAATTCAGAGGGATTATTCGAACCCAAATCTTTCAGCAGGCAGTATTTCTGAAAACCTTGGGTTGTCTACTGCTTATATTGGAAGAGTTTTTAAAAACCAGACTGGAGAATCTATACAAGAAACTATAAATCAAAAAAGAGTTGATACAGCAAAAGAACTTCTTCTTCAGGAAAAAAGTACAATAGCAGAAATATGTGATGCCGTAGGAATAGTGAACCATATGTATTTTTATACACTTTTTAAAAAGAAGTTTGGAACAACTCCCAAAGATTATCGTCAGCAAATTATGCATAAAGAATAACTAATTTTCAGTAGACCATAGATCCTTTATTGAATCAATATTTCGGCGGGTTACTATACGACCTGGAATAAGAAAAACATTCTGAGCCGGTTTCTGCTTATTAGCCAGGGTATTTATAATCTGCACAAGTGTGGTCGACATTGGCCATATATCAAAAGCAGTGTCGACATCAATATAACCGTCTCTAATCAGTGGAATTGCTTCACTGAAAATATCTTGGCCGCCCAAATATATATGATTCTTTTCTCCATAAGGAGCCCATTTATTTCTGCTGCTTAATAATTTCTTAATATCGGTAATCATAAAATCAGAACTCAGCAGAATAGAATTTATTTCCGGATATTTATCGAAAACGGCACTCAGTCCTAAAACAGCCTTATCAGAATCCCAATATGATTCAATTTCTTCGATAATTTCGACATCAAATTCTTCCGCCGCTTTTCTGAAACCTTCGCGTCTATTCAATGCATTCCTATCATGAAGATCTCCCAATATTACAACGGTTTTTGCTTGTATATTATCCTCACTCATTAGTTTAAAAAGACCCGTTGCAGTGGTTAATGCCTGATTATAAGTATCTAGACCAATAAAAGCCTCAGGTTTAATAGTCAGATGACTTTCCTGCTGCCTGTTATAAACAATAACCGGAATGTTTTTTCTATGTATGCCTTCGATATGATGAAGAATACTCGAAGCGCTTATAGGCATTAGAACCATAATATCTGGTTCAGCAGCAATTGCTTTTCTGATATTTGAAGCTTCTTTATCAAGGTTACCGTCCGCGTACCAGAATTGAAAGTTTATATTTCTTCCTGATTCATCAGCAGCTTTAAGTGCCATATCTTCCATTGCCTGATAAACTTCAAGCCATTCTGCACCAAATGAAAAAGCAACTTCTATTACATTTTCATCACCTTCCTGATTTCCTAAAGAAAAAATAGTAGAACTTAAAACAATTATCAAAAAAAGTAGAAACATAATTTTCTTAGTATTCATTATTTACTCACAAAATGTCTATTTAATCACAGGGAATGACCAGGACGGGGATGTTAATCCTGTTAACAAGCCTGCGCTCCTTTATATTCTCTGACATTCGCTGAAGGAATGCATGCTTGTGATGACCTACAACAAGCATATCCGGCCTCCATTCTGCCACAATGTCCTTTATTTCCTCTACAGGATCGCCTACCGGCTCAAAATCAACGAATTCCATATCCGGATACTGCTCTTTTATCTTCTCAACCGTCTTTTCGGCTCTCTGGCGGTTGATTTCCTCCAAATCCTCAGGATAGATGCCGGCTTCAATGTATCCGAGCGACAACCTGGCAACATCAATTAATCCTATCCGAGCGCCAAGCTGCTCGGCAAGTTTTATCCCTCTATCGACGACATAGATATCTGGTGCAAGATCATCAATTACGATAAGAATTTTTTTTATCATGGTTTAACTCCTTTCGTACTGGATTACACCATTATAGTATGAAACCCGTCTAAAACAAAGGATTCATAATTATTATTTATACCGCTTGAAACAGAGGCGGTTTTTCAGTAGTATCAAGCAATCTTATTCCATTTTACGGGATTAAGATGTGGAGTTTCCCATCATTCCAGATGGAAATACTTCGAATTCAATACTGGATGTTTCAATGATTCGTCTGATATTGGAGTGCCAGAATAGCTCAGCGTGTAGAGGACGGACCGCCTGCCACCGCTTTTAAGTTCTGGTTAAATATTTAATTGTTTAATTTCAGCCCGCCAGCGTGCCAGAATAGCTCAGCGCGTAGAGGACGGACCGACGTTTACTGTTTGCAGTTCTTTTAAATAATATAAAGGGTTAACATCAGCCCGCCAGCGTGCCAGAATAGCTCAGGGGTAGAGCAGCTCACTCGTAATGAGCAGGTCAAGGGTTCGAATCCCTTTTCTGGCTGAAGGCGGGCTTTTTTATATTAATCTCATTGGTCCGCGCTCACTCGTAATGAGCAGGTGGAGCAGAAGACTCCGAAGGAGAATCCTGCTCTGGGTTCAATTCCCTTTTCTGGCTGAAGGCGGGCTTTTTTATATTAATCTCATCGGTCCGCGCTCACATCGTAATGAGCAGGTGGAGCAGAAGACTGCTCTGGGTTCGAATCCCTTTTCTGGCTGAAGGCGGGCTTTTTTATATTAATCTCATCGGTCCGCGCTCACATTGTAATGAGCAGGTGGAGCATAATTCTCCGACGGAGAATCCTGCTCTGGTTCAATTCCCCATTCTGGCTGAAACAACTATCATGAGGGGATAAACATTCCTCCACTTCATTTCATGCTGATAAATTTTATACTTGGTATATACTTCGCCTGCTTCCCGGACAGAATCCTCATTGTATTAATAAGCCCCTCGGTAAAGCAGAGAATTCCGGAACAAATAAGAAGTACTAGTGAAAACGCAGATCCGGTTATGATTCTTCCGCCTGGCAATCCGTTTTCAACAAGAAATCCTGCAGCACCGGCAGGAACAAAGACCAGAACAGCCAAAATGGCGAAGACTGCGGTCATTGTCAGCTGGAAGTTGATAACTGCTTTCGCGTCATGATCAATTTCCTGATATCTTCTACCTACAATCCAGATAAGAATTGGAACCGGTACAATACAGATGCAGCTGCTCAGGTGAAGAGCTGCAGCCCAGAGACTGCGTGGCTGGTTTTCAGATAAAAAATCATAATCAAGATGAAGGCTTAGAGCCTCGAGTGTGTAGCTCCGGGGGTCTGCACTTCCTGCCTCTATCCGCTGAATGGTCCTGTCAGTAAGACCGCAGAGCTCTGCAAGCTGCTCCTGGGTCATGCCCTTCTTCTTTCTCAGGTCCAGTACCTTCGCTCCGATTTCCGGCTGTTTCATTCCGGCCTCCTTAAAAAATAGTTTACACCGATTCTGACAGTTTCAGCGATATAAACAATGACGGAAGGACGACATTTACCCGACTTGCAGTAAAAAAGCATCTGGTGGGGAAAGGATAATGTAATTGTGGGAAGCAGAAGACACTCAATTAAAAAAAATCTTTGCTGGTGATTAAGGATACCGCATAATATAAACAGAGCAGGATTTCAAAAAATTTTCTTCCCTGGAATTGTACCAGGGAAGAAATATTTCTAATTAAGCAACCTCACACTTCTTAAGAAGCGCCTGCCAATTCTTATCAACACCAACTTGAATATCATTTATTAAGTGCTCATTTCCTTTTTTAAATAAATGTTTGAAACGACCCTGCAATTTCAAGTAGTCCTCAACCGGACGCTTGTTTTTTGGCATGTGATTGAGTGTCCATTTCCCATTCTCAACTTCATACATGGGCCATGTGCAGGTCTCTACCGCCATTTTACATACTTCCATGATATCTTCGGTTTCATATCTCCACCCGCGCGGGCAGGGAGCCATGATATTAAGAAACGAGGCGCCGGGTGTATAGAGGGCTTTCTCAGCCTTCATCTGCAAGTCTTTAAAGTTGCTCATAAACGTCGTTTGGGCCACATAGGCCACGTTGTGAGCAGCAATAATCTCGGTTAGATTTTTCCCCTGCTGCATTTTTCCCGGACTGTTTTTACCGACTGTGGAGGTTGTAGTATCTGCATACATCGGTGTGCCTGATGATCGCTGAATACCAGTGTTCATGTAGGCGCCATTGTCATAACAGACATAGGTCATGTCATGACCTCGCTCCATCGCACCCGAGAGTGACTGGAATCCGATATCATAGGTACCGCCGTCGCCGCCGAAGGCTATGAATTTGTAGTCTTCATTTACCTTACCCTGCTTCTTCAATGAGCGATACGCTGCTTCGCTGCCGCTGATTGTCGCGCCCGCGTTCTCGAAAGCGTTATGAATAAACGAATCATTCCATGCTGAATATGGATAGAGGCAGGTCGACACTTCAAGGCAGCCGGTTGCGCTGCAAATAACGGCTTTATCCTCGGGTTTAAGCGCTCTTAAAACACCACGTACTGCAATGCCCGCGCCACAACCGGCACAGAGCCTGTGTCCGCCGCTGAGCCGCTCGGGTTTGCTCATTTGTTCTTTAAAATTATAGGCCAATTGATTACCCCCCTATTTCCTAAGTCCAAGATACTGATAGTGCGCCGGCACCTTACCTGTTTTATCAACTTCTAACAGCTGCTCAAATACCGTCTTAATGCTTTCAATCTTCACATCTCGACCGCCAAGACCATATACGAAGTTAACGGCCTTGACTCCCGTTACGTTTCCGTAAAGAGCCGCTTTAACTTCTGCGCCGAGCGGTCCGCCGTTGTTCGAATAGCCTTCGGCCTTGTCCATGATACCCACAACTTTTACGTTTTTGAGTGCCTTAACAATTTCCTCGGCCGGGAAAGGTCTGAATATGCGTATTTTAACAAGCCCTGCTTTAATGCCCTCATTGCGAAGTTCATCTACAGCGTCTTTTGCTGTTCCTGCTGAAGAACCGATGATCACAATTGCAAAGTCCGCGTCATCCATTTTGTACTCTTCAATAAAGTCATATTTGCGGCCGGACAAAGTTTCAAACTCTGATGCAACCTCAGCTATAACCCTCTTTGCGTTCTCCATGGAGACAGCCTGCTGATACTTATGCTCCATGTAATAGGCGCTGATATCATAGGGCCCCATGGAGATATTCTCTTCAGGATTCAGCAGATACTTCTCCGCCTTATATTCACCTACAAAGGCTTTCACCTTTTCGGTTTCAAGAATATTTATGTTCTCAACCGCATGGCTTGTAATAAAGCCGTCCTGACAGGTCATGACAGGCAGAAGAACATCTTTATGCTCGCCAATCCTAACGCTCTGTATCATGTTGTCATATGCTTCCTGTGCGTTTTCCGCATACATCTGAATCCAGCCGGTATCCCTTGCTCCCATCGAATCACTGTGGTCATTGTTAATGTTGATGGGCCCGGATAGCGCACGATTGACAACCGGCATTGTGATTGGCAGCCTTAAAGATGCTGCGACATATAGCATCTCCCACATTAAAGCCAGACCGCATGAAGATGTCGCTGTCATGCTTCTTGCGCCCGCGGCCTGGGCACCGATACAGGCAGACATTGAGCTGTGTTCTGATTCTACAGCTACAAACTCTGTATCTATTTCTCCGTTTGCTACATATGACGAAACATATTGTGGAATCTCAGTTGACGGAGTTATTGGAAATGCTGCCATTACATCAGGATTAATTTGCTTTATAGCGATTGAAACCGCCTCATTGCCTGAAAATCGTTCTCTTATAGACATGTTTCCTCCTATTTCCCGTCTTTTTCAAAAGTAATTGCTTTAAACGGGCAGGCCTTATAACAAATGCCGCAGCCCTTACAATGATCAAAATCAAAATCCAGCCGTTTACCGTCTTTAACCGGGATCGAACTGTCCGGACAGACCGGCACGCACAGCAGGCAATGCTTGCAGTTTTCTTCAATCCACGCCGGAATGGCAACCCGCCAATCGCCGGTATTAAAAAACTCGGAATTTCCCGACCCATAGATCGCCCCGCCCGGAGTCATCTGGTCATAGGTGCTTTCCGGTGTGATACCTTTCATCTTATTATCTTTCATACACATTAACCCCGTCCATAGACATTTTCAGCGCTTTCATATTGCCGTCAACAACCTCTGGTTTTGAGGCAAACTTATGACTGAAAGAGTTTCTCATATTGTCGAAAAAGGCTTCCTTGTCCATTGCCCCGCTGACCTTTACTACCGCTGCAAGCATTGGCGTATTTGGAATATTTCGTCCGATGGTCGCCAGTGAGATACTTGCCGCATCGACAGTATATATCTTCCCTTTATATCCTTTTAGAAGCGCAGCGATCTCAGCCGGCTCTTTGCTGGTGTTAACCACAATGGCACCGTCTTCTTTCAAGCCGGACGTTACATCAACCGGACCTATCAGCGTCTCATCCATAACGGCTACAAAATCGGGCTCATAAATATTTGAGTGCACACGTATAGGGTTGCTGCTAAGCCGGGTATATGCCGTGATGGGCGCGCCCATTCTTTCCGGACCGTACTCAGGAAACCCCTGGACGTAAAGGCCCTGGCTAAATGCGACATCTGCCAATAAAAGTGAAGCAGTTTTTGCACCCTGACCTCCTCTTCCATGCCAGCGAATTTCAATTCGTTCATTCATAAACTGTATCCCCCTGATAAATTTTAATGCTAAGGACATAAGAGACTGGAGGCGATTTAATTTGCCTCCTTCTTCTAAAGAGAACTTCCTTTATAATCTCAAATGCTTTATATCTGAGGCAATTTCAAAAGTAAGTGACTTTTGAAATTGCAACCTTAGATATGAAGGAGTATTTTTCAAAACTAACCGAGTTTTAAAAAAGGCTCATCTTTCTAAACTTTCTTTGTGACTTCGTCAGGCATTGGCGCTTTGCCTTGTCCGTAATACTTGAAGACATCGACAGCCTGCTCAACCTGCGCCGGCGTCAACTGGGAAACCTCATTGCTGACACTGTGCGCATATATATAAGTTTTAGCAGCTTCTTCAAGGTAGACGCATGAATAAAGCGCTTCTTTTAAACTGCTGCCCAGACCTATAACACCGTGATTTTTCAAAATAACCGCAAGCTGTTCGCCTGCGTTCTCGACGGTCTGAATGCCCATGTCTATACTTGCGGCCGAAGCAAAAGGCAGAACCTTTACCGCTCCCTTCGTTGCATTTGGCAGGGTTGTAACGATACAAGGCAGCTCATCCGCTACGAGGCTTACCGCAGTGGCATAGGGCTGATGTGTATGTATAACTGCGTTGATCTGCGGCATATTCTTGAAAATGTATAATAATGCTTCGGTATCAACAGAAGCGGATCGCTCTCCCTCAATAATATTTCCATCAAGATCGACTACCAGAACATCTTGTTCGATCATGTCCTCATAAATCATACCTGACGGTGTAACCAGGATTTCTCCGTTCTCCATTCGCGCGCTTACATTGCCGCCCGATAACGCAACAAGTCCATACTTGTCGAGTTTCAAGGCTGCTTGAATGATTTCTTTTCTTTCGCTTTCGAATTTCATTGAATTTCACCCTTCCTTATCATTTATTTAGAGTAATTTTATCTTTCATGTTATTAACTGTTAAATTGAAACCAGAAAAAAGGGTTATCGCAGGGGCCTGGTTTTCCACTCCTGCGAATAACCAAATATTTCTTATATCAGGCTGAGAGCAGACTCGAGACTATTGATGATGTCTTCGACATCTTCAATACCGACTGAAAGACGAACGAGTCCATCTTCAATACCCATTGCTCTACGAACTTCCGGTTTCAGCATTCCATGTGTCTGCAGCGGGGGCTGCTGAATCATTGTGTCGCAGTCTCCGAGACTTACACAGTATTTTGCAATCTCAACATTATCCGCAAATTTCGTAGCCTTATCCAGGCCGCCTTTAACAATAAAAGAAATCATACCACCGCTTCCGGCTTCACCAAAGAGTCTTTTTGAAAGCTCAAAATTAGGGTGACTCTCGAGTCCCGGATATTCAACACTTTCAATCTTGTCATTTGCTTCAAGCCACTTTGCGACAACAAGTGCATTTTCACAGTGCTGGCGCATACGAAGGTGCAGGGTTTTCATTCCGCGAAGCATCAGCCAGCAGCTGAACGGGCTCGGTACAGGACCGAGTTCCTGATAGATGGAAGAGCGTATTTTATCGATATAACTACTCTTGCCGACAATTGCACCACCGATGAGGTCGCCATGGCCGTTGAGGTACTTTGTAGTGCTGTGTACAACTACATCCACCCCATGTTCGAGGGGTCGAACCATGTAGGGAGTTGTAAAGGTACTGTCTACTATGGAAACCAGATTATTCTTCTTTGCACAGGCTGCAAAGGCATCAATATCAAGTACAGTCATAGTAGGATTGGCCACAGTTTCTGCATAGAGAACCTTGGTGTTCGGCTGCATTACCTTGGCTATCGTCTCATCAGAGAAATCTTCAACGAAGGAAACTTCAATCTTAAACTCTTCAAAAATCTGAGTAAACAACTTGAATGATCCGCTGTAAATGGTCTTGTATGCAATTACGTGATCACCAGAGTGAGCAGCATTAAGTACAGCAAGAGAGATGGCAGCCATTCCTGATGCGGTTACAAGACATCGCTCTGCACCTTCAAGGGCAGCAATCTTTTCCTGCAGCTCGTTCTGATTTGGATTTCGTGAACGCCCGTAGGTATAAATTCCTTCTTTATCGCCAGATAGGTAACGTTCCCGTGTTTCCTGGTCCCAGCAATAGGTGCTGGTCATGTACAATGGTGATAAAAGTGCTCCGGTTAACGGATCAACTTCCTGTCCTGCATGAACTGCCTTTGTTCCAAATTTAGCATTTTTCAAAATATATACCTCTTTAGTCGTTAATTTTTATTGCAATTTTAATGTGTTTTGGGCCGTTTTTAATCAGTTCCTCAAAACCATCTACTACGAGCGTGTCCAGAGTAACTTCCCGTGTGATAAGCTCATCAGCATTTATATCGCCTTTTGAGAAATAATCCAGAGCGACACCTATTTCATCGAGGTGAGCCTGTGATGAATACATCCTGCGCTCGCCTTCCTGAAAGTCGTTCATTGGAAAGGTTGGCGGTTTTTCGAATACGCCCATCACCATCAGCTTGGCGCCGGGCTTCATAACACTTATGCAGCTGTCCAGCGTTCGCTGTGAGCCGACGCATTCATAAACAACACCTGCATTCTTACCATCGGACCATTTTGCTACGGCTTCTTTCAGATCAGTCTTCATCACATCGATATAGCTTCCGCCGTAACTTTCAACAAGCGCCTTTCTGTCTTCTCCAACACCTGCGACCATTATCTTAGCAGCGCCTGCAAGTTTTGCGGCTAAAAAGCAGCCGATACCGATTATTCCGGGGCCGACGATTACTACGTCTTCGTCGGTAATGTCGCCGAGCAGACGTGTTGAATGTATTCCGCATGCAACCGGTTCAGCGATAATAGCCTGCCGAAGGGTCACATTTTCAGGAATTGTAAAAAGCCGTGCAGCTTCTACTTCGACATAGTCAGCAAAAGCGCCGTCGAGATTTACACCGAGAAAGCCGAGCTTCTCACAGACATTGTAACGTCCGCTAAGGCACATTTCGCATTTTCCGCAGCATAGCGTGCCGTTTGCAGTTACCCGGTCTGAAACATTCCAGCCTGTAACACCCTCGCCGAGCTCACTGATAGTGCCTGAAAACTCGTGCCCGATAGTAAGAGGAGCAAGCTTTCCGGTCAGCCTATGCGGCTTGGTAACAGGGATGAAGTTAGGCCCGGTATATTCGTGCCTGTCGGTTCCGCAAATACCCGCCCATGCCACCTTGATGACAACGTGACCTGGTTTTGCTTTCGGAGCAGGTACTTCGCTGATTCTAAGATCTTTATAACCATGCCATACAGCAGCTTTCATTTTAATATTCCTTCATCATAGAGTATTTCAGCCACCCAGGCTGCGCTTGTTGCAACTACAGTCGGGCATTTATCCAAACTATGCGCTCCGGCTTCCTCAAAGGCAACTTTTTCGTCGGGTCTCGTTATATGAAAAGCCCGGCCGAAGATGTCCTTATGTATATCATGACAGATCACTGAGTCATAGGTTTCAATATACTTCTCGTGCAACTTACCGACGAGTTTTGTAATGAGATCTTTTTCTTCTTTATCTCCGTCAAAAAATTCTCTGCGTCTGCCCGCGAACAATCCGAGTGATAAAATTCCACCACTGTAACCTCCGCACACACCATCGCCTAAAAGTCCCATTCCGGCTGCAAACCCGTTAGCGGCTCGAAACATTACAAGATCTTCTTTTCCGGTAACATCAGACACGGCAGCCATATGACATTGCGCACAACCCCGGTTTACCTTTTCGTAGTGATCGCCCCGCCGGTAAGCCTTTTTCATGAGTTCAATTTTCTTATCATCATCAACTCCCAAATCAGGGAGGACTTCAAAGGCTTCTGCAACCATCTGTATAAGTTCACGCTCATACTCAATTCCGCAATATGTGCGCACTGCGTCTTTGATGCCGTTCGAAACAATAAACTCGGCAACCTCACCCTTCTGCGACGCAAACCAAAGCGCAATAACCTTGGAGATGTAATACGGATACTCACCCTTAAGACGCAGGGTTTTAGCTGCTGAAGTAAGCCTTTTCGGCAAATCATCTGCAGAAACCTCGATATTCTCAATTTCTTTTTGAGTAAGGTTCTGCAAAAGCTCAATCTTTGCGGCATCAATGCCGTCAACCTTCTGCAGGACCTCTTTTATATCTGAATAAATCATTGCTATTAGTTCTCCGGATCCAGCAGAACCTTCAGTCCCTTTCGGTCTTTTACAGTCTTAAATGCTTCTTCCCACTGTGAAAGCGGAAATACATGCGACACTATGGCATCTGTGTTGATCTTTCCAAGCTGGACAAGACGCATTGCCTTTTCCCAGGAGGTCGGTATCTGCGCGTGTGAGCCTTCAACTGTTAGTTCTTTCTTCTTTATTTGGTGAAAATCAATTGAAATATCATTATTAAAAATACCCATGGGTATGAATGTTCCTCTGCGTGCGACAATATCCAAAGCAAGCTTAACTGCGGAGACATTACCTGTTGCTTCAACTACAACATCAGCACCATAACCTTCGGTTGCATCTTTAACAATCTGCTGAACATCATCTGTCAGAACATCTACGATTCGATCGATTCCGAGAGACAGGGCAATGTCAAGACGTGGTTTATCTGATGTTGTTCCTCCGACGATAACATATGCACCCTGGGCCTTTGCTGTTTGTGCCGCGAAAAGACCGATAGGTCCAGGTCCGAGAATCACTACAACGCTGCCCGCGTTAACAACGGTACGCTCGGTAAGGGCGTGAACGCCGCATGCCATGGGTTCGATGCAGGCACCCTGGTCAAATGTGAGATCATCGGGCAGATGCATTACGCTCGCTGCGCGGTTTACAACATATTCTGCGAAACCGCCGTTAGCAGCTGATCCAATGCCTTTACGTTCCGGACAATGATTCAAGTCTCCCCTCTTACAAAAACGACATGTGCCGCAGACATGAAATGTTGTCTGAGTAATAACACGATCACCAATTTCAAATCCGGTAACGCCTTCGCCGATTGCGTCAATAACCCCGGCGATCTCATGACCCAATACAACCGGCGGCTTAAGAGCAAAACCACCTTCGTTTATGTATACATTATCTGTCTGGCAGATTCCCGAGCGTTTAATTTTAATTCTAACCTGACCGGCAGCCGGTTCTGGTGTAGGTATCTCGGTAAAAATGATGTTACCAGGTTCAATTTTTGTCTTAACTAATGCGCGCATAGTTCATATCCTTTTAAGTAAATTTTTTTCCTAACACAAGTTCTGTACTTAGATTCACATTCCGATTGATCGCCACTTCCAAAAATCAGTCATATTCTCTTTTAATGCGAGAAACTCATTGTACATAGCCTCAAATTTCTCACTTTCCACTGAATCCGGAGAAAATAAATCTACATCTTCTGCACATTGCTTTGAACTTGTTTCAATTTTTAGTCCTATTTTTATAACTTCTACGATTCCTCTCGCGCCAAGCTCCTCGCGATTCGGCCGTATAACTTCTTTTTTAAGGGCATGAGCAATCAGCTGACAACTAAGGTCACTGGCGGCCCCGCCGCCCGAAAGATATATTTTACCGTCTGCCTTCGGAAGTGCTTTGTAACAATCTTTAATTGATAATACCATTCCTTCAAAAGCCGCCTTAAGCATATCAAACCTGGTATGCCGTGCTGTTAGACCATAAAATCCGCCGCATGCAAATGAATCTCTAAAGGGTGCGCGTTCACCACGAATATACGGATGATATATAAGTCCCCTGCTGCCAGTGGGAATATCTTTCAGCACGCTAATGAGCTCGATAAAACTCATCTCGGGTGCCAAAATATCCTTTGCCCAATCTATTGTAGAGGCTCCGCTAAGCGCAGCCATTACCCTGACATATTTTCCGGGAAAAACACTGCAAAGCGCACTTCCTTTTCGATCGGAGGTGTCCACACTGTCAGCGTCAATCAAAACCTCGTTACACAGGGTCGTGCCGATGATACAGCAGCTATCACCCACCTCGGTCATGCCTGCCCCGATTGATGTTGCAACAACATCAATTGTCCCGGCAATTAACGGAACTCCTTCGGGAATACCGCTAAACTTTTCTGCCGATGCGCTGATTTTACCAACTATGTCAGTGGGTGCAATCAACGGAGGCATCATTGTTTTGGCTTCGCTAATATCTAAAAAATCAAATATTTCATGAACATATTCATGAGTAAAGATATTGATACCGCATGTTGAAAAATCCGTAAAGTCACTCGCTACATTGCCGGTTAGATTAAAGTTCAGCCAATCTTTGCAGCGAAAAACTTTGTCGATAAGGGCATAGCGTTCCGGCTGCTTTATTTTAATCCATTTAAGAATCAAAGGAAACGCGCCGGCGAAAAGCGCCGTAGATGATTTTTGAATTAAAAGCTTATCAAGCCCATCCTCATCAACGTCAGTTAATACCTTTGTGCGCGTATCATTCCATAAGATTGCATTTCCGACAGGCTTTCCCTGCCGGTCTATGGCCCACATACCATCTCCCTGGGCCGAAATTCCGGCGCCAGCGATTTGATTCCAGACTTTTAGATTCCGCTGCTTCAACTGATTTGTTAAACTGCAAAGCCTCTCCCACAATGCTTCCATATCCATTTCGGAAGCACCGTCAAACGGCATCTGCACTTCTGCTGCACCGCAGACTATATCGAGAATAGTGCCATCAGAGTCAGCTAAAACAACTTTAATATTGGTTGTACCAACATCCATTCCTAAAAGTATTGCCATCTTAATTATTCTCCCAAATACGCCTTGCTTAATGAATCATCGCAAAGGATTTCTTCCCGCGTACCTGTTTTTTCAATTAATCCAACATTAAGTATATAAGCCCTGTCGCATATTGAAAGCGCCTTAAACGCATTCTGCTCTACAATCATAATTGCTGTTCCGGCTTTATTTATTTCTTTAATTATTTCAAATATCTGATTTACAATAATCGGAGCGAGACCCAATGAGGGTTCATCGAGCAGCATAAGCTTCGGGCGGGCCATAATGCCGCGACTAATCGCCAGCATTTGCTGCTCGCCGCCGCTTAAGTGGCCGCCATACTGATTTTCACGCTCTTTGAGACGGGGAAAAAGTTTATGTACCCGGTCCAGATCCTCTTTAATCCCTTTAGGATCATTACGCAGATAAGCTCCAACCAACAGGTTGTCGCGAACAGTCAAATGAGTGAATATCTGACGTCCTTCAGGGACATGCACGAGACCCGTTCCAACCACATCATAATCATGCTTGGGAACAAGGTTCCCGAGAAACTCAATACTACCCTCTGTCGGTTTTACAACTGAGGAAATACAGTTTAGAAGTGTTGACTTACCTGCACCATTTGATCCGAGAACGGCAACTACTTCACCTTCATTAACCTCAAGAGAAACACCCTTCAGGGCTTTGATACCACCGTAGGCGGCATGTAGATTGTTTATTTTCAGCATCCTTCTGCCCCTCCAAGATAAGCCTCAATTACATGTTCGTTTTTTTTCACCTCAGCTGGTGTTCCCGAAGCAATAGTTTTACCGAAGTTTAAAACCGTCACGTAATCACAAAGATTTGTCACAACATCCATATGGTGTTCGATCATCAGAACTGTAAACTCATGCCTCTCTTTAATCTCTAATATGAATCCAACAAGCTCTGCTGATTCATCGGCATTCATACCGGCGGCAGGCTCATCAAGCAGAATAAGCTTTGGATTTAGAGCTATCGCTCGGGCAATCTCAAGCTTTCGCTGATGACCGTACGGCAGTTTACTTGCAATTTCATCGCAATTACCATCAAGGCCTACCGACTCGAGCAGACTCATTGCCTTTTCAGAAATCTGTTTTTCCATTCGACGATAGCGGGGCGATCTTATAAATGCATCTATAAGATTATATTGGGCATCCATACTGCATGCTAATATTACATTCTGCAGTACGCTCAGGTTTGAAAACAGACGAATATTTTGAAATGTACGTCCGATACCGTATTGTGCAATTTCATGAGGTTTTTTCCCGGTAATTTCTTTCTCATCAAAGATAATAGTTCCATTACAAGGTGTTAAAATACCTGTTATATTATTAAAAATTGTTGTTTTACCTGCACCATTGGGTCCAATTAATCCATGGATTTTCCCTGGTTCAATCTTTACACTAAAATCGTCGATTGCTCTAACACCGCCAAAGTTTTTAGTGACATTTTTAATCTCTAATACTGGTGTCATTACTTTCGAGCCTCCATTTTATCCTTTGATGATTTCCCTTTCAACAAGGCAGTAATAGTCCCAGGTGCTGCTTTGACGAAGGCAATACTCTTTCGGATAGAAAACTCTCTGTATCCAAACAAGCCAGCCGGACGCAGGATGATGATTAGAACAACAGCAAGTCCATATAAGAACATACGATAATTCGCAAGCGACCTGAAAATTTCCGGTAAGAGTGTAACGACCAATGAGCCGAAGATAGAGCCTGTAAGGCTGCCGAGTCCACCGATAACAACCGTAATTGTAAGTTCCGCTGATTTTGCGAGGTTGAACATCATCGGTGAAAGAAACATAAGGTTATGCGCGTAAAGCGCGCCTGCCCAGCCGGCAAACATAGCACTAAATACAAATGCCATCTTTTTGCTTCTTGTAATGTCTATTCCTACCGACTCCGCGGCAATCTCCTGCTCTCTAATCGCGGTGAAATTACGACCATACTTCGAATGAATTAAGGTCCATGCGATTATTACTGCCAGAACAAGGCAAATTACAGCTATGGGAAGGGTTGTGTATTTGGGTATTCCCGAGAGTCCCCTCGCGCCGCCTGTTATTGGTATATAGTTGAACAGGACGCGAACCATCTCACCGAAACCCAGGGTGGTTATTAAAAAGTAGTCACCCTTCAATTTCAAGGTCAGAGACCCCAACAAATATGCTGCAATACCTGCAAACAAAATGCCTACCAGAATAGCCGGAATAAACGGCATCCCCATCTTCGCGGTTAATAATGCTGAAGTATATGCACCAATGGACATAAATCCAGCATTTCCAAAAGAAAATAACCTAGTAAAACCTGTCAATACAGAAATACCTAAAACGGCTATCATATTTATGCAGGCTATAATCATAATACCCTGCGTATAATCAGAAAACATAGTTCTGGTTCTCCTTTTTAGGCTTTTTCTTCAACGCTGACACCCATAAGTCCGCTGGGTTTAATCAGAAGGATTATAATGAGCAGCGCAAATGTTATCAAATCTCGCAGTCCGGAGCTTAAGTAACCTGAAACCATAACTTCAGTCACCCCGATAACTATCGCACCAACAATTGCACCCCTGACACTTCCAAGCCCGCCAAATACAGACGCTATAAATGCTTTTAGCCCAATATTACCCATGGTTGGATAAACATTGTATTTAAGACCAAGCAGGACTCCGGCCATACCGGCAAGTGCACCGGCAATTGCAAATACAAGCGCAAACATTTTGTTTGTATTTATTCCTAATAGACCTGCTGTCGCGGTGTTTGAAGCTATCGCTCTAATGCCAAGTCCGAATTTTGTCTTAGTAATAACAATTTCAAGTACTATAAGTGCTACCGCGGCTACAGCCAGCGTAAGCAGGTCTAACACGCCAACATGCACACTTCCTATTGATATAGAAGAAACAGGCATTATAGGCGGAAATTTCTGAAATTTTGCACCGAATAGAAGCATTGATCCATTCTGAAATACAATTGATAGCCCCATTGCCGCTATCATTAAAAACATGGTCGGAGCTTTATTTTCACGGATACGCCTGTAAGCTAGTCTTTCATTTAAAAAGCTTATAATAGCGGCACCGCCAATACCTATAATTGCTGCTGCTATAAACGGCAGTTGTAGGGATGCTGTAAATAACAGCGCTACATACGCGCCCAGCATTGCAACCTCTCCATGTGCCCAGTTAGAGAAACCAAGCAAACTATATATAAGGGCATATCCGGAAGCAATCAGAGCATATATGCCTCCGACTGAAATTCCATTTACAAGTTGCTGCAGAAACATTTTTTTCACCTCTCGTCAATTACAAGGAAAGCAGGGGGGGGATACCCCCCCACTCTTTGTTTAATTTACAATTAATTGTTTATAACCACTTAGCAGTGATTATTTGAAACAAGTTTACTTAAGATAAGTTTAGTTGTACATCTCAACAAATACTTCATCTGCACCTTTGATGGTGAAGATAGCAAGCTCTCTTTTCGGATTATGTGTTAAAGGATCATTTTCCATTTCTCCAAGTAAACCATCGAAAAAAGTAGTGTTTTCAAGTCCTGCCCTGATAGCTTCTGGATCATAAGAACCTGCTTCTTCAATTACCTGAGCAAGCCATAGGATACCATCATTACCATAGAGACATTCGGCTTCAAGACCGATGTTAAACTTAGCCTGGTATTCAACGCCGTAAGCTTTCGCCTCAGGTGTGCTGAATCCGGGACGTGAACAGAAGACTGCGCCTTCGAGTGCGCCTTCAGCCAATGTAGGGAGTTCCATAGAATCCCAGCCGTCAAAACCGACGAACTGACATTTTAGACCAAGTTCTCTAGCCTGCTTGCTGATCAGAGAAACATCATTGTAAATCCACGGAATGAAGAGTACTTCAGGTTTAGATTTAGCAATTTTAGATAGCTGTGCACGGAAATCATTGTCACCAGAGTTTGCTTCTTCTGCTGCAACGATAGTTCCGCCGCCGGCTTTAAATGCTGCAATTGTATACTCAGAAACACCAACAGAGTAAGAATCACCGATGTTGGTAAGGATAGCTGCAGTTTTTACACCCTTATCGAGCATGTATTCTGCCATCTTGCCGCCCTGGAAGGAGTCAATAAAGCAAAGTCGGAAAGAGTACGGATGAAGTTTTCCCTTTTCATCAACAGTAACCAAATCGTTTGAAGCTGCTGTAGCAATTACAGGAACTTTCTTAACATCTGAAACAGCTGCGATAGGGATATTACAGCTTGAGAAGTTAGTACCAACAACGGCAACAACCTTGTATTCGTCAATGAGCTTGTTATAAGCATTAACAGAATCCATTGGATCTCCGCGTCCGTCGAGTCCGATAACTTCAATCTGCTTGCCAAGTACTCCGCCTGCTGCATTGATCTTTTCTGCAGTCATTATCATGCCGTTAAGTCCAGCCTGACCCCAGAGAGCTGTGTCGCCTGAAAGGGCTGAAACATAACCAATTCTGATAGTGTCATCAGCGGCCTGTTTTTCCTGTTTTCCCGCAGCAAAAGCTGTGAGAGCAATGCTCAGTACAAGCAAAACCATTAAAAGTTTTTTCATGTAATCTTCTCCTAATTAATTTATATAAAGTGATTTTCATCACTTATTTCCAAAAATGTTTTTACTGCAACTTCTTCTCTAACTCTTTTGCAATTGAAGTGTCAATCACAAGTACATCTATACAGCCTGTCTTAAGTGCACCGTAGACTGCGTCAGCTTTTGACGCGCCACCCGCAATTGCTACAACGGTCTGTATTTTTTTAAGCATCGATATATCTACTCCCATCACACGGTTATGCAAATGAACAGTACCGAAATCACCATCCAGCTTAAAATGATTAAAACAAATATCGCCTACATATCCTGAGTCAATCAGCATCTTGTAGTCTTCTCTGCTTAGATAACCTTCAGTAACAATCGTCGACTTTTCGCTTAGTTCACCAATACCCATCATTGCTATATTGCATTCACTTATCCGTTCAAAAGTCTTTTTATAAAAATCCTGTTTAGCAACTTCCTGCACCAGCTTTCTGTCCATAGTGGCAGGCGCATACAAGATGCTGTAATCACAACCGAACTTTGATGCAAGCATACGCGCAATTTCATCAGGCTGAATGGAATGATTGGATGTATTTACTCCGCCGACAAGTTGAACAACATCACATTTAGCCTTATTAGAAGGACGTATGTATTGAATAGTCTCACCCAAGGTCAAGCCCCAGGAGACACCGATCTTGTCACCATTCTGAATGAAGTCATCAAGGAACTCACCAGCTTTTTTGCCCAGAACTGTTAATATTGGAAGATCACTTTCCTCTGTGTCAGCAATAAGAACCTGATTAAGGTCGAACTTCTGCTCTATTAGATTCTCCAGTGCAACGTTCTCATTTTCAAGTCCGTTAATAGTTATATTGACAATTCCTTCCTCAATAAGCGAATTAACAAGCTTGTTAACATGCTGACGGGACATATGAAATTTATTTGCAATTTGCTCCTGAGTCATTCCAGCCTTATAATAGCTATATGCAATTTTCACCAGCTTTCTTTTTCTTTCAAACATTCGTCCAATTTCCCTCAATGAAAACCTTTGACTTTTGTCGTCATGCCTTACATTTGTCGCCTTGATGTTCAACATAATAACCTGACAATTATAATAAGTCAAATTTTATTTTCATTTTTTTTCACAAGGTGGTTTGCAGGCAACTCAACATAAAGTTTCGTTGTGCTATATGTATAGCCCATATATAATTACTGAGGGTTATACAGATAAAGACAAGTAATTTAAAAAGGATTAATAACGAATAACACAGGCGGTAAAAGCTTAAAATCCCGGGGCCATTAGAAATTTATTCATCTGTAACTGATAAATGCACGGGCTTAATGGAATCTTATAGAGAGTTTTCATAGAGTCACACTGGCAGCTTTCTTCACATTAATTCAAAAACTTACATGAACACGCACCCTTTTCGTAAACTCTATTCCGGATTAATTCTCTTCTATTTAAAAAACGCCTCATGAATTACCATCACTGCCTTCTCCCTGTCATTTCGATCCACTACACAATATACCGCCGAATCGGATGCTCCTACGGATACAATTTTCAAATCAATCCCCTGCTCCGCAACTGCTCCTATCATCCTGTATGCCAACCCCTGTGAATGGATTAGACCGTCACCAACCAGTGCAATAATCGATAGATTGTCTTGGGGAATTATCGAAGTTACGGCATGTGGCGGATATTTTTCAAGCAGTGTTTTGGCACCCGTCAGGTCGGGTGAATCAAGATAGATATTTATAGCTGTCTGGGATGTCACTACTGATTTGATGTTGATTCTGTTGCGGTCCAATAAGGTCGTCACTTCGGCAAGTATTCCTTCCTTGATGCCGACTCCTGCACCCTCGAGTTTAAGGATGGCGAAACTGTCGCTGTAGGTAACGCTTTTCAGCATTGAGATTCCATTCAGCTTCTGCTCACCAATGACAGTAAGTGGATGTATATTTCCTGCATCGTTTATATTAAAAATCTTGACAGGTATTTTCTGCTTTAACAGAGGTTCAACAGTACGCGGATGAAGAATCTTCGCACCGAAATAAGACAGTTCGGCTGCCTCATTATAGGAAAGATTTTCAATTCGGCGGGCAGTCGGTATAAGGCCCGGGTCAGCCGACATATAACCGTTTACATCCTTCCACACATCGAGTGACTCTGCGTCAATGCAGCTTGCAATAGCCGCAGCCGAATAGTCGCTGCCCCCGCGTCCGAGAAGGTTTACACGCCCTTCGGCAGAGACACCGTAAAATCCAGGAATTATGAATATACGCTCTTCCGACAGAGCACGGCTTACCGGCTCGGTTGACCGCTCAAAATCGATGGAGGCGTTGCGGAATGCACCGTCGGTAACCAGCCCGATGTCTTCGGGCATAGCCTCAACTGAATCAATTCCATTGTACTTGAGAATAAGCGTTAGCATCAGAGAGCTAAGCTTTTCGCCGTAACTAAGCACCTGATCCTCTATAAAATCAGGTACTTCACCAATATAATGAATGCCGAGCAGGAATTTATGAAGCTGCTCAAGCCGGATTTTCACCTTTTCATAAGCAGCGGCCCGAAAAACCTCATCATCAATATTTTCTTCGAGGGTTTCACGTTTCAAATTCTTCATAAAATCTATCATGGCAGTAATGTGGGTTTCATCATCAAGAACTGTTTCGAGGCCCTCGGTGAGGTAGTTGGTGATTCCATAGAAGGCTGAAACAACAATTACAAGAGGCCGGTTGTAGGCGCGGATGGTTTTGATAATCTTGCCTATATCCTCTTTCGTTTTAAGGTTTGAACCGCCGAATTTCACTACAATCTTTTTCATCTAAATATAATCCCCGGAAATGGGGAAGATTTCAAGCTCTCCTGGTTTTTATTCTTGTTTCCAAGGAAAATAGAAGTTTAATGATATTGATTTAAAAAAAATATTTCAAATGCATATACAGGTACAATTGTAAAAGGTGTAATTATTTTGATTGTCCATCTTTTAGTTTCCGGGAGGATAACTTTTAGTCATGAGTTGGATTCCGATAAGATTAATCCTTTATCCTGCAGCTTTGACAGGAAATTTGAGTATCTGAAAATTAAGCTATTATTTTTAATGGATGTGAGGTTATACAAAGTTCCTGATTTAAGGTGGACGCAATATTGAACAGCGTAAATCGGTCACCTATGATCTGCACGACAGGAATGCCCTCACCTGGGATGACGACCGCAAGGCCGCAGCCTTCATCACCGCGCAGGACAGCGCAGTACGCAACTATTCCAGCTATATCAGGCAGATTCACCGTGATGAGGTCAGTCCTTATATAAGCGGCAACCTTCAGTTTGCCATGCAGGCATTCAATGCGCTCGGCGAGCTGGGCATTCTTTATCAGATAGATCCGACAGCCCCCTTCACAGAGATGCAGGGCGACACATTCGTGGTCGATTCAATCAGCCTGCCGCGAGAAACCCTCAAGCGGCTTACCGGCGACTGCGACGATCTGACTGTCCTCTACTGCACAATGCTTGAGTCTATCGGTATCGAAACAGCGCTTGTAACCGTCCCCGGCCATATATTCTGCGCGTTCAACACCGATGTTCCGTCGGCGGACTATAAGATGATCAGTCCTGATCGTGCTATTACCATAGAAAGCGGCGGAACAATCTGGGTTCCGGTGGAAATAACGATGATTGGAAAACGCAGCTTCACCGAAGCCTGGAGCAAGGGAATTTCCGAGTTCACCGAATGGGACTCAGCGCCCGCGCGCCGCGGTTTTTATAAAACAGGCGAAGCCCAGGGACTTTTTCGTCCTGTTGTGCTGCGCGAGACCGACCTGGGCCTTCAGTACGGCGATGACGAGGCGGTAGTTGCGGCATTCAAGCGCGATATTGAGAAACTATCGGAGTCAATTCTGAAACCGGTTAAAATAGAAGCTGAGACGAAGAACACAGCACAGAACTGGAACTCATATGGAGTGGCCGCTGCCAAGCTAGGTGCATTCGACTTAGCAGAAAAAGCATTCGACCGCGCCATCGAGAAAAAATCCGACTATACAAATGCCAAACTAAACCTCGGCTCGCTCTTCTATCTAAATAAAAAATATACTTCCGCGATTGAGATTTACCACGGTATCGAACTATCCGCGGCAAACACAAGAATTCCAGAACGTACGCTTTTCAACCTCTATCTGAATATGAGTAGAACCAGCTACGCCCTTGAGAAAAACGATGACGCGGGGGTGTACTACAATAAGGCAATGAAACTGGATCCTGATAAAGCATCTGATTTTGCCTATCTTGGTTCAGGGGCTGAAGGAACACGTGCTACCGATGGAGCAAAAGGAGACGCTGTTTACTTTTTTGAATAAGGATCATCGTTCCAAACATTCTCCTTGATAAAATAATCTCAACAGTTCCCTTCTACCGCTTACACCGAGCTTCTGATATATATACTGAATATGAGTCTCAACGCATCCCATGAAAAAGGATTGGAAAGAAAAGAAGATTTTAATAAAATACGGTTTATCTGTTATAATTAATCAATATCCATCTCGAGTATAAACTCTTTCGGAGAGATAATCTTCACCCCTGCTGCCATTCTATAATCAGCAGTATTGCGTGTTAAAATTGTGTTTATCCTGTTATTCACTGCGATGTAATACTGAACGCCGGCTTCAAAATCCTTGAAGCCGGAACTTAGCGACTCTCCTATTTCTTTATCTGTAAAAGGAAGAACCTTCAGAAACGAGCGGAGCTGCTGAATACAGACATCGGCAACGGTTTTATTCATTTGATTTGAAATAATGTAATGGCAGTTAGCAAGAATCAGAGCTGAAGTAAAGCCTTCAAAAACATTCGCCTCAACAAGCGCAACAAATTGCTGTGAGAAATGAACATGAGGCTCCCGATTCATCAAAACATCAAGAATAACATCTGAATCTATAAAAACTTTTCCTTTATTCATCACAGGTATTTCTCTTTGAGAGCATCCACTAGCAGCTCTTTATCACTCTTCTCTAATGCTTCCTGCGATAGCCTTACGATTCCGGTGAGTTTCTTTGTTATTGGAGCTATATCCATTTTTATTGCCGGTTCCGCTGCTTCTTCGGTTATTCTTCTAAAGTAACCCTCCACCATACGAGACAAACTTGTATTCTGCTCCTTCGCATATTCTTTTGCAATTCTGATAACACCCTCATCCAGAGTCAGAGTCAGTTTTGTACTCATCACAACCTCCACACGTGTCTATTATACACTACCGCACGTGTAAAATCAACATTCCTTTTCGCTTGGAGTGAACTCGAAGCGCTTTCACTCGACAACTCGAATAACAAATTATTGAAAGCCAGGAAAATGGCGTTGCTGCAGTATCTTTCAGGTCTCCCAACTATCGACTAAAAGCACATTTATAAGCAAAGCTGGGCTCCACTGCTTTCGTCTTACGCCTTAACTTATACTCAACACCCTTAAACATAGTTAAATTCATTTGCGTTTTTACAAGTTTTCGGATATTCTAAAAAAATTGTTCTTAGTAGACATGTTATTATCAGGAGAAACAAATGAAAAAACTGTTTTTACTTCTTTCCGTCGCAATCGTATTATTCGCCGGCTGCAGCAAGGATGACGGAGACTCTGCTTCCGCTAAAGCCCCTGAAAAAAAGAAAACCTATGAATTCAATTATGCTGTCTTCTTCCCTGCCACTCATCTTCAGGCTCAGACAGCCGAAGCATGGGCAAAGGAAGTCGAAAAACGTACCGATGGACAGATTAAGATAACCATGTTCCATGGCGGAACGCTGAGCAAAGCAGCTCAGACCTATGAAGCCGTTGAATCAGGAATTGCCGATATAGGCATGAGCGTTTTCGCCTACACAAGGGGACGTTTCCCGCTCCTCGAAGGCCTCGATCTTCCTCTCGGATATCCTGATGGTGTCACCGCAACAAGAATTGCTAATGAAATGATTAAAAAATATCAGCCTGAAGAACTTTCAGGAGTTCAGACTCTGTATATCCACGCCCACGGCCCCGGAATCCTTGCAAGCAGAAAAAAGGTCAGTAGTGCATCCGACATTGCATCGATGAAGATCAGAGCCACCGGCCTCTCTGCCAAAATAGTAGAAGCCCTTGGCGGAACTCCAATCTCGATGAGCCAGGGAGATACCTATGAATCTCTTTCAAAGGGCGTAGTTGACGCTACATTCTGTCCGGTTGAGACTCTAAAGGGATGGAAACAGGGCGAGGTTATCAACTATGTTGTCGACACCAAGGCAATAGGCTATACAACCACAATGTTCGCCGTTATGAACAAGGCAAAATGGGAAGCGCTTCCCGAAGTTCTCCAGATGATAGTGTCCGAAGTAAGCGAAGAGTGGATAGTAAAGCAGGGTGAAGCCTGGGACGAGGCCGACAGAGCAGGAGATGCCTTCGTAAAGGAACTCGGAAAAGAGTACATAAGCCTTTCTGCCGCCGAAGAAACTGCCCTCGTAAAAGCCATGGAACCCGTCTACTTTGAATATGTCGCCGCGACAAATGAGAAGGGTCTCCAGGGAGAGGCCTTCCTTGACGACATTCGCGAGATGCTTAAATAAGTTATGAAATTTTTCTCATTTATGAGACGTATCATCATCGTCTTTGCCTACATTGCCGGAGGTGCAATAATTCTGATGATGGTTATTACCGTCGCGGATGTTGTTCTGCGTCTCTTTAATATCGGTATAACTGGAGCTTATGATCTGGTGCGGGCATGCGGCGCGATTGGCGTTGCATGCGCCCTTCCTTACCTGACAGCAGTAAAGGGTCATATTGCGATAGAGTTTTTCTATCATAAATTCGGCAAAACCGGCCGGGTGGTTCTCGATACAGTCTTCAGATTTTCATCACTGGTCATTTTCGGGCTGCTCACCTTTTACACCCTTCGTAACGGGATTTCCCTGTATAAATCCGGTGAGGTCTTCGCAAACCTAGGCCTTCCGGTTTTCTGGATCCCCATCATCATCAGCCTGAATTGCCTGCTGATGATGGTAGTATTTATCTATCATCTTGTTCACCCGGGAAAGGAGTACATCAAACCATGAATCCAGTTCAGATAGGTATCATCGGATGCCTGATTCTTTTTGGTCTGCTCTTGACCAGCATGCCCGTCGCCTTCGCGATGATAGCCTCGGGAGTCATCGGCTTTGCTCTGATTGTCAGCCCTCAGGCAGCCTTCAGCATGGTTACGGCCGATCTTTATGAGACCTTCTCCTCCTACAGCCTGACGGTCATCCCCCTCTTTGTGATGATGGGCCAGGTGGCCTTTCACGCCGGCATAAGTAAACGCCTTTTTCACACTACCCACGTTTGGATGGGACATTTAAAGGGCGGCCTCGCTATGGCCACAGTCGGCGCCTGCGCTGGGTTCGGTGCAATCTGCGGCTCGGGACCGGCTACTGCGGCAACAATGGCCTCTGTAGCACTTCCGGAGATGAAACGTTACGGCTATACCGACTCGCTTGCATCAGGCACGGTTGCCGCCGGCGGGTCACTTGGAATGCTGATACCTCCGTCGGTTGTCTTCATCGTCTATGCGCTGATGACAGAACAGTCCATCGGCGATCTCTTTCTTGCCGGTGTTGTGCCGGGCCTCCTGATAGCCGCTCTATTCTGCCTTTCAATTTACCTGCGCTGTGTTAAAAACAGTAAACTCGGCCCCGCGGGTCCGAAGTACGGCTGGGGTGAACGATTTAAATCACTTAACGGCGTAATTGAGACCGTTATTCTCTTCCTTCTCGTTATGGGGGGAATGTTTCTAGGGCTTTTTACTCCAATAGAGGCCGCCGCAATAGGTGCCGCGGGCAGCTTTGTCATAGCCCTTTTTCAGAGAGAACTCAATTTCCACAAGTTTAAACTGATTATTCTTGAAACTGTACGAACGTCGGCTATGGTTTTTTTCATCGTCGCGGGTGCTACAATCTTCGGCCGTTTCCTTGCCGTATCGAGAATTCCATTCACGGTAGCAGCCTTCTTCATCTCGCTTCCGGTACCGGGCTGGTTTACAATGATGCTGATAATTCTGTTTTTTCTGGTCGCGGGCTGCTTCATGGATGCCCTCGCGCTGATCCTGCTGACAATTCCAATATTCTATCCGGTAATACTCGAACTCGGGTTCGACCCTATATGGTTCGGCGTTATTGTCGTAGTAATAACCCAGATGGGAGTAATCACCCCGCCTGTCGGAATAAATGTATATGTAGTAAGCGGTATCGAGAGAGATATCCCGCTGTCTGTTATTTTCAAAGGGGCTCTTCCGTACTTGCTTATGCTGATTATTGCCTCTGTTATATTGATTATCTTCCCGCAGATATGTCTCTTTCTGCCGAACCTGATGCATTAGAAAACTTAAAGTTTTAGGAGGAATGATAAAATGGCTTCCATGCTATTTTATCATTATGAAGTTTGTTTTACAAACTTCACCTTAGTATTCGCCATCCGTGGCTAATAAATTCTTATAGGAGATACCATGCCGTATAAAAATAAATTCAGGAAGATATTATTCTGCACCGATTTCAATTCAGACGCACTTACTGCCTTTCATTATGCCCTGAACATTGCAGAAGGAAATGACGACAGTGAGATCATCATCTTCCACGCTATTCCGGAACCCGATGCCCAATTCTGGAAATCATACATCTATGAAGTGGAAGATGTGGATGTTAAAGCCAGAGCCGACATAGACAGGAAGATCGCTGAAGTCTACCTTCCTGTCATTCCTTCCAGTATTAAACATTCTTCAAAATTCGCGGTAGGAAATGTGGGTGAACAGATACTTCAGGAAGCAAAAACCAGCAGCGCCGATCTGATAGTAATCGGGCGCGGAGCAGGACCCAATATGATTAACCGTATGCTTGGTAACTTTACCGAAAAGGTCATAAGAAAGGCTCACTGCCCCGTCCTTGTAGTGCCCGATGAGGTAGAAGAAGATTAAATCTCAAATTCAATTGTAAACCTCATTCGGACCCCGACATTTCGCCCGTCCATTACTGCCGGACTGAAGGTTGATTTATCGAGCATAGCAGAGGCCGCTTCATCGAAACCGAAACCTGCTGATTTTACAATCTTCACCTGCTGCAGAATTCCTTCCTCATCAATATCGGCTTCAACGATTACCGTTCCTTCAATCCGGTTCCTCTTTGCCTGAAGAGGATATTCCAGTTCAGCCTGGTAGATAAACTCAGGCCGCTTTTCAACCTTGTAGAACGGGATATAATTCGTCTCGGTTCGATGTATCCTGGAGTCATTGCTTTTATCAGGCTTACCCTCGGTACTTTTTACCGGTTCAGGCTTTGGAAGTTCCACCTCAGGAGGTGTCTCCTCCGCAGTTTCATCAGGAATGACGGCTTCATTGACTTCACTGATAATTTCCGGCTCAGGAGGCGGTGGCAGGATGACCTCGACAGGTTCTTCAACAAGCACCGCATCTATCATCTGAAATATCGGTATCAATTTAGTTATTTCCTCCGGTTCCTCCACGCTGAAACTGAGCATAAAAACCATCATATGAATGAGAATTGAAATAAATATTACTGAAACCCTGAGGAGTAAGGTTTTATTCATTCTCCGCCTTTTTTTCTTCCTCCATAATCAGGACAACATCAAGCAGCTGTTTCTCCTGCAGAAGCTGAAGGACTGCGTCAACCTGACTGTAGCGGCTTTTTTTATCAGCAATTAGATGTATAACTGTAGTCTCAGGCAGCCTGTCCAGGCTTGTTTCGAGCATCCTTCTGTCAACTATTTCACCTGAGATTCCGTACTCGCCTGCAGCTGTTACATTTAAGGACATTATTTCCGGAAAATCAGTTTCCTGAAGAAATTTAAAATCCGGCAGATTAATATCTCCCTGCTCATCAACACTTACTGTCAGAATCAGAAAAATCAGCAGCAGGAATGCTATATCCGGCATTGCAAACATTGTAACACCGTACGATTTCTTCCTTACACGGATTTTCATTAGGTCTTCTCCTCGAGGCGGAGGCCCCGGGGCTTGCTTTCTTTATATTGAATACTGAATGAAGAGACTCCTGCCTCTTTCGAGATTTCAAGTATATTCAGAACCTCCTCGTATGAAACATCTCCAGTTACCATCAGAACGAGGACGGGATCAGAGAGGGTTTGAAGGCCCGCTTTTATCTGCCCGGCAAGCTCCTCCTGACTGACAGTGAACTTTTTATTGATCATAAATTTATCAGATCCAAGCATTTCAATGAGGATGATTTCATCAAGATGAAGCCGCTGCGGCTCTGTTTCAGGCGATGGAAGCTTTAAAAGAATACCCTGAGTTGTCATAAAAACAGTTGTCATAAAAACAGTTGTCACAAGAAAGAAAATAATCAGCAGAAAAGATATGTCGGTCATAGCTCCAGAGAAATCTTTTTCCGATCTCGAAGTTCTAATTTTAACTTTCATCTTTTCTGCCGGAATCATTTTTGGCGACAAACTTCTGTCTCCCGATTAATGTTACCGATTCCTCAGCCTTGTGAGCAATTGACGAGAGAATGAATCTGAAAAAATGCTCAGCTGTAAGGCTTACTACTGCTATAATGAGTCCGAAACCGGTTGTAACAAGGGCTTCAGAGATTCCTCCGGCTACCAGGTTAACCGAAACCTTGTTCACACTCGCTATTGACTGAAAAGAGGCAATCATACCCGATACAGTTCCGATGAACCCCAGAAGAGGAGCAATCGCGCTTATTGCAGACAAGTACTCAAGATGCTGAAACATCTTATCAAAGGGCAGCTGTATTTCCTGTGAAATTAGCTTGTCAAATTCTTCCTGCGGAAGATTGAACAATTCGATTCCGTCAAGTGAGAAAAAAGGTTCGCCCTGTTCTCCACGGCTTCCGAGAAAAAGCAGCAGGCTATTAATCTTTTTCCGGAATAATTGAATCTGGATCGCCCGTTCAATCACTAGGGCTACTGCTGTAATAGAAAAAACAAGGAGGGGCCACATGAAAATCCCTCCGGATTCAAATAGTGTTAGAAATGTTGTTTTCATAAGAACTCCTTTTTCAGAACGAAAAACTCAAACCAATCTCACTGGTCAGCATGGTGATGAGAAACTCTTCTATGGTGTATGAAAATTCATAATTTCTTGAAGAAAAATCAGCGGTTGTAGACCCAATCACAGTCTCAAGTTCATCCCTCAAGCCTGAGTTTATAATATTCAAGCCGTCGACAAGATTTGAACTGTTGAAAAACACGGCAAGTTTGAAAGTTTCAAAATCCCATTCATACGATATATTAGTACTAAGTTCATATGAGGGGATATATTCTATTGCCGAATTATAATCTCCCTGCCGGACAGCCGCGCCTAATAAGTCCTCCTCGACAACCTGAGGTGTAAAAGGAAGTCCGCTGTAGACAAATAGACTAAGGCCGGCTTTAAAACCCCCAGCTTTAAAGAGACCGCTGCCTTTAAGCGCATGTTGAACCTCGGTATTAGGAACTACCCAGCCAAGCTCCTCTGTATAGTACCGGGTCATGGAAAACCCATAGCTGAGATCCCAGTTGAAATTCTCTCCGATACTCGAGCTCCAGCCAAAATCTATTCCTGTTGAATATCCGTATGCCGGGTCAAGAGATACGAAGGTGTCATCAAGATCGGTATAGGAGGTGCTCATTGATATGCCTGAGAGATCATAATACCATGAAAAGTACGGGGAGAGTTTCAGCGAAGATTGATCATCAAATACAAAGGCGGCCTGACCGGCCGCCGAGGCCGCCATCGGAGGCTGATACGCGGAAGTCTCAGTCTCAAGTTCGTAGTAAAGCTCATCAAGACGACGGTCAATATAGGTAAACTCGTCGATTATTCCTGGAGACCAGCCTGCTGCAAGCGCAAATGAAGCAGTCTCGGACTTAAAAACCAACTCACCCTCGACTGCCGGCCGCAGAGTCCCTGTTTCAGGATAGAGCAGCAGACCAGCGCCTAATTTATATCCAGCATCCTCCCAGTCCCCAATAATTTTCACGTAGGCGTAGGTCGAAAAAAAAAGATCAGTAAAAAGAATTTCATGTTCATAGTCACTTAATGTGGTCTCGTCTCCGTCAACTACCAGATTATCATCGGAATAGATTCCGCTCAGGTCGGAAATCCTGCCATTTATGCCGGCAAGCAGAGAAATATCAGGAAGGGGGTTCCATTGTATCTCCTCCCCAGCCTGAAGGGAATTGACAGTAGAAGTCCAGTGCAGCTTATAATCGGTAATCCAGCCCGAGCTGGCGCTGGGCAGATAAAAATCAAAATTCCCGGTGTCCTTGTATAGTGAACCAAAAACATAGAGGGTATTTCCGAAATCAGCAGAGATTGAAGATATCCATTGTGCACCGCCGGCTATAAAGTACGGCCCGTAAATCGAATTAAGGGTCGCGTTCTCAAATCCGAGGTCAAAGGCCCAGCTGTCATAATATCCAAGAAAATCAACGGAGATATCATGCCCCGGAGGTGTGAAAGAAAAGCTCAACATCGCATCACCGTAGGAGATGCTTGTTGGAATTTCTCCTTCCACAAGCTCCTCTTCGGTATCTATTGTAGATAGTGCGGTTATCAGCGGAAGAACTGTATAGTTCAGTATTGACTGATTCATGGATATCATCATACCAATATCCTCGGTTATCTGTATGGAGCTGACCGCTGAGATATCCATGATTGACGGAGTGAAGCTCACTTCCCATGACTCCGCAGGAGCTCCCGGGTTCATGGTAAAAAGACCGCCGATGCCCGGACCGTATTCGACCGGATAAGCCCCGCGGTAAATATCAATTGAGTCAATTACCTCTCTAGGAACAACGGCATCTGCTTCGGGATAGCCGAAGGTGTGGGTATTCGTCGGCAGCCTGATATAATCATAGTAGTAATTATTCCAGTCACTCTCGCCGCCGTAGACAGAAACCTCATTACTCCCTCCGATTGAAATTCGGCCTTCAGGAATTATCACCGGTCCGAATCCTCCGCCTGAATCTCCGCGTTCACCGGAACCAATATTGAAATTCATTACATCCAGAGTTTTAAGAATTCCGCTTTCAAGAGCAACGGCCTCAAACGGATCAGCTCTTGCAGGAAGACGCTCTAATTCTTCAGAGGTCACTCCTTCATTAATCAGGTCGGAAGCCCCCTCGGTGTCGGCCTTAACAACAATAGTATCCATCTCGATGATCTCAGGCGATAATCTTAAAATCTGAGGTTCTGCAGAAATATTTACTTTAAATTCCATCTCTTTAAATCCGGGGGCAATAACAAGAAGAGTATATTCGGCATCAGCAACATCTTCAAATGAGAATGAACCGTCGGCGTCTGTTATGGTAATCAGATCGAGCTCAAGAAGCACAATTGTAGAATTTGGGACAGCTTTATCACCTTCGTCCAGGAGAATCCCGTCGAGTGAGATCGCAGATATTGAGAACAGAGGGTAAATCAAAACAAAAAAGATTATAAATCCTGTTTTAATATTCATACTGCCTCCGGAAAAATCGAATTTCCTGATCTTACCGAAATAAATGTAACATAAATATTTTCAGAATTATATAAACTTTAAATAAACAAAAAGTTATATTTAAAAAAATGCAGATCTAATCAGATGGCGAAAACAAGCTTATACTTTAATCCTGACTGAAGGTCAATCTCTAAGTCCCCTCTCAGCTGCTGAGAAATGCCCTTTATCAAAGTAATACCCAATGAATTGTTGTTACTCTTGATTTTTTCTTCCATTATCCCTATCCCGTCATCACCATAGGTAAATATAAATTCTTCCGCACAATCGGAGTTCTTTAAAGTAACGGTAATTTGGCCGGGCGAATCATTCGGAAAGGCGTACTTAATTGTATTTGTCATCATTTCTGTCAAGAGAAGCCCGAGTGAAATGGCAGTGTCAACATGTATTCTGAGGTCTTGTATGTCTAGGGCAAGCTCTATTTTTCGGTTGGAGTTGAATTTCTCAAGTAGATTTTTTGATATTTCGGAGAGATAATCCCGAATGTCAACATCCTGGTAATTTCCATCTGTATACAGTTTTTCATGAATCAGCATTATAATTGTGATTCTACTCTCAACCTCGGACAGGAGGTCGAGCTCTCCTTCAGTCCGCAAAGAAGTCTTCTGAAGATTTATGAAACTGTTAATCATAATGAGATTATTCTTAATTCGATGATGAATTTCTTTCATCAGAAACTCTTTGTCGGCGAGGGAAGTGTTCAACAGCTCCTTCTGCCTATGGAGTTCACAGAAAACTCTCACCTTGCCCTTCAGTACTTCAGGATTAACAGGCTTAAACAGGATATCTATCGCGCCTGTTTTATAGCCCCTGAAGATGAAATCATCATCATTATCCATCGCGGTCATAAAAATAATCGGAATCTGCTGGGTACACTCACGACCCTTCATTATCTCAGCAACTTCAAAACCATCCATCTCGGGCATCATCACATCAAGCAGAACCAAAGCAAATTGATGATCAAGCATCATCGACAGAGCTTGGTTACCGCTTTCGGCAGTATAAATATCATAATCATCACTTTCGAGAAGATTACTGATGGAAAGAAGATTAGCTTTGACGTCATCCACGAGCAGTATTTTAATTTCTTTATTCATCATTCCCACCAATCATATTATTATTCAACTATAGTACATGCGCTCCTGCAATGCTAATCCTCTACACTTATCTCAATCATGCAGCCAGACCCGCAGGAGGCTCATGAGTTTGTCAACCTCAACAGGTTTGGATAGATAGTCATTCGCACCTGCTTCAATACATTTATTCCGATCTCCCTTCATTGCCTTTGCAGTCAGAGCAATTATAGGGAGATGCTTAAACTTCGGCTTTTTCCTTATTATGCTTATGGCCTCATAGCCGTCCATCTCAGGCATCATTATATCCATCAGAATCAGATCAACATTCGCCGCGGCTTCGAGTTTCTGAATTGCGTCTTTTCCATTCTTCCCGACAATAACCTCTATTCCATTCTTCTCAAGAACACTAGACAGGGCGAATACATTTCTCATGTCATCATCAACTAGTAGAACATTTTTATTCTTCAGCGAATAATTATTTTCGCGGACCATCTTAATCTCGCGCTGCATTATCCGGGGAAGTTCCGATACAACCCGGTGGAGGAAGAGCGCAGTCTCCTCAAGCAGTCTTTCCGGCGACCGAACACTCTTTATAATAACTGATTCTGAATATCTCATCAGCTCAAGCCTCTCCTCCTCATTCAGATCTTTGCCTGTATACACCACTACCGGAATGGTAACCAGGCCGCTGCTGCGAATAAATGAAAGGATCTCAAAGCCTGAAATGTCTTTGAGGCCAAGATCAAGAACTATACAGTTAAATTTTTGTTTGTTTATCAGCTCCATCGCCTCTCTACCCGAGGCTGCCGCGGTTATTTCGAGGTCTTTTCCTTTTAATTAAACTTCTGCGTTCAGCGTCATCATCCTCAACAAGAAGCAGCTTCTTCATCCTGCCGACAAGAATTTCAGCAATATCACCGAAGGTATTATCGAGATCTTCAGGTTTCACCGGTTTATGAAGAAAGCCTACCGCTCCGTGCCTGTAAGCCTCATTGGAATCATCACCGGCGGTGAGAAAATGAACAGGAATATACCTGGTAGCCTCGCTGCTTTTCAGCCGCTCCATTACCTCCCAGCCGTCTATACCCGGAAGACCGATATCAAGAATAATTGCACTCGGAGTATAATAATCAGCAAAGTGAAGACCAGTTTCTCCATCGGGGGCAATGATTCCCTTGAACTCCTTCTTCCTGGCAAAATCGAGGACAACCTTTGCAAAGACTGGATCATCCTCGATAATCAGAACCGAACGGTCGCCTTCCCCAATACTAAGTCGGTCATCAATAATACTGTCCATCTTTTCATCAGAAGCGCCAGGAGCTGCAGGCAGGACACTATGCTCTAATTTCCTGGAACTTTCAGTATCAGGAAGATATAAACTGAACTCAGAGCCTTTTCCTTCTTCACTTATTATCTCGAGTTCTCCCCCAAGGAGCTTGGAGAGTTCGAGTGAAATAGACAGTCCCAGTCCGGTACCGCCGTATTGTCGGCTTGTGGTTCCGTCTGCCTGCCTGAAAGCCTCAAAAATAAGTTTCTGCTTTTCCTTGGGAATCCCTATGCCGGTATCGGTAACGTAAAATCTTACCATTCCCGAATCACCGCCCTTCACCCCAAGAATAACGCTGCCGCTCTTTGTAAACTTGAATGAATTGGACAGAAGATTCTTCAGTATCTGCTCCACCCGTTTCAAGTCCGAGTTAATACTCCGGGGCACATCAGCTTCTATTTTCAGAATAAATTCGATTGCCTTTTCATCAGCTATCTGCTGAAAACTGCGGGTCAAAGAAGACAGCAGCTGTTTGATGGAAAAATTTTCATTTAGAATTTCCATCTTTCCAGCCTCTATCTTCGAGAGATCGAGAATTTCATTTATCAGATGAAGCAGATCAGAACCCGAAGAATAAATTGTCTCGGCAAATTCCTTCTCTTTATCCGATAGGGTATCATCCGCATTCCGGCTGAGAAGTTTTGACAGGATCATAATGCTGTTAAGCGGAGTTCGAAGCTCATTAGACATGTTTGCTATAAACTCACTTTTATAACTGCTTGACTTCCTGAGATCCTCAGCTTTCACTGCTATTTCCTTCATAGCCCGATCAAGTTCGTTATTTTTTTTCTTCAGAGTGTCTTTCTGACTCTTGAGCTCCCGAGTATTCTCTTCCAGCTCTTCATTGGTTACCCTCAGCTCTTCCTGCTGCATCTGAAGAGTCGCTTCTGAGGCTCTTAATGCCTTCGCCTGCTGTTCGAGTTCCTCATTGCTCTGACACAACTCATCCTGCTGAGCACTAAGCTCGGTGGACTGTCGCTGCGTTTCCAGCAATAATTTTTCAGTTTCAACCTTTATCATCACTGAGTTAAGACCCGTTCCAATAATATCAGCGGTAAGCTCGAGAAAACTTAGTTCCCTACTCGTGAACTTATTTATAGACCCCAATTCAATTACGGCAATGAGTTCCCCTTCATATAATATGGGAAATGCCGCCACATTTACAGGCGCACAATCACCGCTGCCGGTCTCTATTTTAAAAAAATCTTCAGGCACCTCGGTAATTAAAATACACTTCTTTTCTATTGCGCACTGTCCCTCAAGACCCTCACCGAAAAGAATTACATTATTTGTCTTTGTTCTGAGATTCAGCGCGTAACTGCCTGACAGCCGCAGTTCGGCCGTTCCAGCGTCCGCAATGTAGAACGCACCTATCTGTGCGCCAAGATGATTGCAAAGCCTTGAGACTACCTTCCGGCTGAACTCTTCAGATTCCTGTACACCTACAACATCCTCATTCAGGAGATTCTGTCCCGTCTTCAGCCAGTTCTGCAGATTATATTCGGTTGTAATCTTACTGTAATTATCCGCTATTTGATTTATGGATAGTGCAACCTCATCATCCGCCGATCCAACAACAACCCGCTCGGAAAAATCTCCCGCGGCAATCATCTTCGCTATTTCTGATTTATGTGTAAGATTCTCCTGCATTCTTCGGCAGGAATCAGCCAGAGTGCCTATCTCATCTCGTCTGTCCAGCGATATTTCTCTTATCAGTTTACCTGTTGAGATCTCACGAATCCACTCGACTATCCGCAGGAGCGGAACGGTGATGCTTCGTGTGGCGGTTATTGTAATAAGGCTACCGAGGATGAGTGCGAGGGCGCAGAGCAGCCACAGGCTACTAAAATTTGCCTTTCTTGTATCCTCGGCTTCACTGTAGAACAATCCGGCCTTTCTCTCAGCAAAATCAACGAGCGCGGCAATCTTATATTCAAGAATCTCCACATGAACCGCCCCCGCCCCACTTGTTAAAGCAGCGGCTGCGGCAGTATTTCCGGCCGTCTTTAATCTAAAGACCTCATTTCTTATTTCGCTCCATTCACGAAATGCATCCAGGGCCTCGTCAACTTCGGTTTTATCGCCTAGATATCTGTCATACACAATTGAAAAATCATCGAGTACTGCTTCTTCCAGTTTATCAATCAAAATTGAATATCTTAAAATATCCGTCTGAGTCTCTGATAATGCTAAATCTTTCATGGCCCTGTGCATCCTGATAATATCAGTCTCAATCTCCCTCACGGTATTACTGACGGCATAGGGATGCTCATAGAAATCTCTGAAAACTGAAGAAATCTTTGTTATCTGAAACAAAAAGACTCCGCCGAATATCAGTATGACTATCAGAAAAAAAGAGAAATTAAGCGCCAGCCTTGTTCCTATTGTAAAATGATAGTTTTTCATCCGGCCTCCTCTCAATGATAAGCAGAATTACAGATACCATTTTTTAATGTTCGATAATCCAGGAGGTCTTGTCAACTTTTAAAAAAAATCAATCGGCCGTCTTGAATAATAGATCACCTTGACCGAATGCAGATAGATATTATCTTTCATCCTTAAAACTATAAGGTTTTATTGCAGTTAAAGCAGTTCCTGCGTATTGCACTGTTCTCGGCGCCACAATCCGGGCATTTGACGATTTGCATAGAAAGGCTCGACTTATCAGAAGCCATTGCAGACTGATCCCCTCCATGTTTCTTAGCATTTCGCTTATGAAGTTCTTCTGAAAGCTTTTCCTGCTCCTCTCTTCGTGCAATTGCATCCTCAGACGGTTCATAAGCTGACGCCTCTTCATCTTCAATATCAGATTCTTCAGTCTCACTTGACTCCGCGCTTTGTTCAGGTTCATCCTGCCCTTTAATTTCGATTTCCGCTCGGTGATCTGCAGAAGAAATATCGGCTTCCCCCTCACGCTGCTTACGTATACTGCCGTCTCTATCTATATTAACATTCACAGTAGGCCCACTGGCCTGCGGTCCTGATGCTTGATTGAGAAAACCGGCTCGGCCTGATCTGCTTATCAGAATGCCTAATTGAATGGAAATAACAAGAAGAATCCCTATTATAGCGTACATGGTGATTTCTATCATAAACACCCTTTACAAGTTAATATTTCACTATAATTATCGATTTTCACGGCTGAAAAAGCAAATTTATAACTTCTGAATAGTAAAAACCATAAAAAACAGGCCATTTTTATGAAAAAACTTGTTTTTTAAAAATATTAAGTCTAAAAATTTGACATTGGTTAATCAAATCTTAATACTTAAATAGATAAACAAATGGAATACTTTTTTTGTGAATCAGGAGGATTTACATGGATCAAGGAAAAGAAAAGATTATTGAAGATGCATGGAACAAAGAATCGATAATGGAAGTTGAAATAAACATCATCGAACGAATGATAGGATGTAGAACTGTTGAGGCAGTCGAATCAGCCATCAGTTATGCTCAGTTTTTACGTCTATCAGGGCTGGATAATGATAATTATCCGTTGTTCCTCAGATTATTGGAAGTTGAAAACCATTGGGTTATTGACTCGCTTATCGGAGATAAAGATCCCTTTTTACTTCTAAGTTCGATTCATCCAAATAACTACCTTTTATTGGCAGCATTTCAGTTGCTTACAAATTGGCATCCCGGCGGCATCTACCCGAAGACCCTGGCAATAATCCTAGGAGTGCTTCAGGCTGCATTCAGTTCGCCTAAAGACGGATACCGTATCTATAGTGTCTCAATCAATGATGTTAACAACCTCGGAAAACATCTTAATAAAGAACTTGGGCAGGAAGACCCTAATAACAGATGTATCCTCGATATTCTTGACAGAATAGGTGCTCTAGCCGGTACGACTGAAAACAATAGTATCGAACAGATGGCCCGGCAGTCTAACAGCATCAGGACCTTCTTCTTTGATAAGAGAAAGAAGATGGAAGATATAATTCCTCAGGTACTCCTTGTTAAATCAGATTATATTGCCAAGGAGATTACCCCGGACAAGGTATTTATAGGTTGAGTTAGGAGAAAAAAATGAAAGAACTTTTTGAAAAAAGACAGTCCTGGACACAGGTAGAAATTGCGAATATTGAATATAATCTTCTTAAAGGTATAATGGGTTGCCGTACAATGGAAGCTGTAGAAGCCGCGCTTACGTACGCGAACTATCTAAACAGCATCGGTATAACAAGCAGCAACTATCCAATTTTCCTCAAGGTGCTGGGAGTCAGAAATCATCATGTAATTGATGCGCTTCTTGGAACAAGAGATCCGTTTCTATTCATGAGCTCAATTCAGCCGAACTATTTTATAGTTGCAACATGTTTCAGCTTTCTGGCAAAGTACCACCCTGCTGAAATCTACTCTAAAACACTCGGCATCATCTTAGGCGTTTTTCAGGCAACCTATAACAATCCTCTTGATGGATATATTATCTATCCACCAACAATTGCAGATATCAACAGCCTAGGCAAACATCTCATCGAAGACAAGGGACAGGATGATCTTCTGAACAGAAGCATTCTCGATATCCTCGATAAGGTCAGTGAACTTGAGGGACAGGGTAAGGATGAAGAAATGGAAGATCTGGCAGTGCATGCGCACAATATCAGAAATAACTTCTTCGACTCTACAAAGAAGCTTGTACAAGTTATTCCCGATGTAATTCTGAAGACCGAACCAAATCTGGATCCAGAAGTAGACCCAAGAGAGCGAAAGCCTTTACTTGAAGACGGAAACAAACCCGCTCCTAAAGCAAAGCCAAAGGCAGCAGCAGAACCAGAAGTTGCGCCTGAAGAAGAAGGCTGATAACAATTGGATTAAACTGCCTGTCCTGGTCATTCAAGGACAGGCATCCTAAGGAGTACGAGAATGAGTACATGGGAAGAAGCTGGTTGGCAAGAAGCTGACCTTGATAAGCTAGAACTTGGGTTCTTAAAAGATTGTATCAAATGCAATAATCCTATCGGCGTTGCGGTAACAAGAGCATATGCCTCTTATCTGCATCATGTAGGAGTGCATCCTGATAATTATCCAATCTTTCTGAAAATTCTTGGTGTCAGCAATCACTGGGTAATTGACAGTCTGATTGGTGATGGCGAAGAAACAACGTTCTTCCAGCTTGTACAGCCTAATTATTTTATTTTAAAGGAAAGCTTTCGTATTATTACACAGAATAAACGCGGAAGCGTTTATCCGAAAAGCCTTTTAATAATAATTGGTCTCTTAAATCAGACTTATTTCAATCCGGAGGAAGGTTACAAAATTTTCCCCCTGGATACTACTAATGTTAATAATTTAGGTAAACATCTGGATGAAAAACAGGATCAGAGTTATGCCCTAAACCAGAGCATTCTTCTTATCCTGGATAAGGTAGCATCGATGTTAGACCCCGGCAGACTGGAAGGAGCCAATGAAAAGGTTATGGCCGTTGCGGCTCAGGCTAATAACATCCGCGGCAAATTCCTGGATATGACTAAATCATTGAATGAGGCTATACCTGATCTTCTTTTAGAAGTTGATGATTACACCAAGTATGAAGTAAAACCTATTGATGTAAAATAACATCAATAAACCTGAAGGCTTTGTTCCGTTTGGAACGGAGCCTTTTTTATTTCCGGAAACCCGAGACGACCTTTTCAGCAATCCTCTTTATTCCGTCGAAAAAACGTTTCCACCTTCCTCCCCTTTTCTCAGATTCAAGGCCAGAGAGAGCTTCCAGGGGGGAAGATCTCTTCGGTACGGGCCCTTTATTCTGGAGATCATCCTCATCTTTCACTGCTTTCAGCTCCAGAATTTCGCCTTCCACCTCGTTGCCGCCTTCTTTAAAAGAGACTTGCGAAGACAACTGTGACCGCTCTTCGGAATCCCGCCGGACCTTGGAGGAAGGCATTATTTTCAAGGATTCATGATGCTCCTGCTGAATAGGATAGTCTTCGATTTTTCGTTCCGGAATAATTGGTTCGTTCTTCAGCACCGAAGTTTCGGCTGTTCCATCAACCTCTGTCGGAAAAACCATGTCATCATTACGTTGATTCTTTCTTCCTCTTCTTTCGACTGCCGAGGTCTTGTCGTCAACATCAATCTTGCTGCCATCCATAATTGCAGGTCCGGTTCCTGTTATTGTATTAAAATCATAATCTATTGCATCACCATCATTCTTCCGCTCTTCAGGATCCCAAAAATCACCTTGCGATCCTGCAGAATGTTCGCCTAGCCTACTCGTTTCTGTGCTATATTCTCTGGGCGAACCATCAATGATATCTGAAATTTCCGTGCTCTCTCTATCACCAAAATCAAACTCTATTGGCGGCTCTTCCCGCTTTGTATAAGTACGTGAAATGTCCTCAGACACATTCTCAGACTTCCGGGTTTTAAGTTGAATTTCAGGCTGATCATCTTTTTGCAGGTGGTCAATATTGTGGTTATTGAGCTTTTCAATTACCTTTGAAACCCGGCCGTCCTCACGGATCTGCCCCTGTTTACCTATTCGAAGTTTCAATCTATGTTTAAAACCCGAAGTGCTTTCCGCATTGCCTGAGAGCTCACTTTTATCTTTATCAGATTTCCGGATCTTCTTACCATCATCTTCATTACTATAATTTTTATTGTTACCTTCCGCCGCGCTTTCGACAGCTTCAGCGTTTTCTTTATTCATATTGGATTTGCCGAACGTGAAGAATTGCCCTCCCCGCTCGGAATATTCTCTATCAAGCCGCTTTCCAGACTCATCATACAAATTCGGTGCTGCTGGTAATTTATCTGATTCTATAAAAGTTTTACTTTTTGTCTCAGAACCTTCACGCCGAACTGGCATGCTATCGTCCTTATCTAAATATTTATTTTCTTTGGAATTCCACTCTACACTATCAGAATGGATATCAGAGCCCAGCATATCCTTATATCTCTTGGTTATCTCTTCATCATTCCAAAGATTTATCACATTCTTTTCTCTTACTATCTGCTCAAACTGAAGTTCTATTTCAAGAAGATTTAATATTGAAACCTTCGAGGGAGTAATTTTTTCAGAAAATTCTACCAGGCTCTGATATTGGCGGGAATTTTTTTCTTTGCTATTAACAAAAGAAAGTAATAACTCCATAATTTTTGAAATAGAAAAAAGATCTCTTTTCCTGGATTCATATTTTGATTGGTTCCTGAAATCATCGCTGTTTAGTGGAGCAAACCATTCTTTTAACCTCAAATCTTCTGTTGGATCTGCTTCACAATATCCTGAGAATGTTTGATCAAAAACTCCAGAAACACAGGCAAGCCCCTCCTTAAGTCCTTTCAACGGCAGACAAACCCGATGGGATGTTAGAAGACCATGCCATGCAGAAAATCTATCCAGGACAAGGAGCCCATGTAATATCCTGGAGATAACACTTGCACAAAACTCGGTCGTTAATGAAGGTGATTGTGCAAGATATACATCAAGATATTCAAATTCAAAACTACGATAAGATAAATAGAGCAGATTCTCATAACACCCCATCTCAAAGGGAGCAACAATATTCGAACTCTCTATCTTATAGATAGATTTCATCAACTCAAGAACCTCTGTCTGAATATTGATTGGGATATCTTTTAGATCCGCACGTACAAAACTGATTACGAATTCTGAAGCAGAATATAAAGCCTTTGCCTGGTAATAAATAAAATACTGATCCCTGCCTATTTCATCCTGAATAATAAAACAGTTGTTTATTATACCTCCGCTTCGTATCATTGAAATCAGCTTTCTCGCTTATAGTAATCAAGAAATGACTGCCCAAGATCTGCGTAGCGATCGTCAATCTCTTTCTCTTTTGTCTCATCTCTCTCTATAAACCACTTTCGAAAATATTCTGTCAGATAATTCTTCCGGACAAGCAGATTATTAGTTATTTTTTTGCATGAAGCCTCAGCATCCTCCAATATATCGCCTACAAAGGCAGCTTGACATATCCCGCTGATGGTTTTCTCATCTATAGTATCAAAAAGCTGAAGTCTTGATTCAAAATCTTCGAGACAGAGATTGTCAAAATTACCCGGTTTCAACAAGGTCAGGAATCTTGTTTTCTCTTTACGATGCCAACCGAATTTGTTTTCGAGTCCCCATATTTTCATACCCTCTGTTTCTAAATCAACCTTATTATAATCAATTACAACAATATAGGGAGAATCATCTAAGTCGTGTTTTACAAGATAATTATTCGGATTACGATCTTCATCGAAGAAGAGCCATCTGTTAAGAAGGTCATTTGCCAATATCTTAATATAAGGAGGTTCCATATAATTGTAACTGCTTATCTGCATGGCATTGATAACATGCTTGGTAGCACGGTACAGCCTTCCATCATAATTAAGCAGGATTGCAGGCGCGGCAGGAGTGTTTAGAATGAAATCCATAAAATAAGCAATTTCCTGAATCCTGAGTTCCTGAGCCTCTGCAAGTCCCACTTCTTTTATCAGCCAGGGATTGCCTTCCTCATCTATGGCGCCGGTATAACCCCTTACCTTGGCATTAAAGGGGGCGTGTTCATCATTCCCTATATCGGTAAGCTTCAAATTCCGCATCCTATCTATCAACTCTCCAATGTCAAGATCGAGGTAAAGATATTTTCTCATTGCGGTGTCTTTTACCTGATCTGACAAGCGCATATTTTTAATTTCTCCAGACATAATTTCCCTCCAGTTTTCCTGATGATTCAATAGCAAATTTTTCAGTTACCGTACCATTCTCAATATAGAGATATGGGCCCCGTGTTGGGATATTAGTATAAATAATGATATGATTTTTAATCCCGATTATATCTCTCCATATCCCCGTTTTATCACCTGTACTCCACATGGGGTTATGTCCAACAATAAAGAACGAATCATCAGGCATCTTTAGCTTCTCTATCATCTTCCGGATGTCCCTCTCATCATATTCCTTCAAGCTAGGTGTACCCCGGAACTCATGAAGCCGGTTCCATACTAGCTGATGGACGTAATCAGGATTATCCTCAATATCAATTATTTCATGTCTTGAGGCGCCGTTACGTATTGGACCAGCATGGGTGATTATATATTTTTCACCGAGGATCATAAACGGAAGAGAATCAAAGAACTCGGAGGTCGCTTCGATATAAGACTCACTCCTGTGTTCCAAGAGGTAATTACGAAACTCAAGACCCTGTTGAATCGAACTCTTGGCAAGCCTCTCCTCAAAGGTATCATGATTGCCCCTTATATACAGGACGCTTTCCTTATATTCAAGAATTAAACGATAAACCTCTTCAAGAACCAGAAGCGAACTCTGCATCTCCCGCATCTGACCAGTCTGGTCATTATGCATACCATCTCCGATGATGATTAAGATTATTTCTCCGTTCTTTAGTCTTTGTATATTATCCTCATGCTCAACGATAGAAATAAGGTTATCAATCGCTCCATGCAGATCACCAATTACTAATACCGGTTTATCAACATTTAGAAGATCAATCAGGCCTCCGGGATTACCATAACTGTTTGGGATCCTATACCGATTCTTCCTGACTATATCAACAACTTTATAGATTTCCTCTTCCTTTATACTCATGTCTATTCCTATTATTAATCATCAGATTTATTTTGCCGGAAATCAAGGTAATTTTCGGGCGGAGCGACTTCCCGGTCTTCCCGCTTCACTCTTATCAAAAGAACCCGGGGAATTATATCTCCAAGTGATTTTGTGTGGTCAAAATATGCGTCACGAATGTTGAAAGAATGATTAGCTATATTGTTTTTTGTTATGTCATGATCATAGCTTCCGATAAGAGTAATCCTATCCAGACAATCAAGGATTGTTGCGTTTATGACATCCTCTTGATCCCTGTCCTCATTAAGGAATTTTCCGAGGTTATGAAGATCCTGAATATCAAGTCTATAAATATTATACCCATCATCTGGTTTAAAATAGGAATATTCAATAATCCCGAGAATGGCAAGCAGAACTTTTTCATAAATCTGTCCGGGGTGCCAAATTGAAAGCTGTTCAAACGCATATTTTATAAGTCTTGAATTTGCTTTTATACTTGTGAAAAGAAGTCTTGGATCATAACGCCCCACTAGCTCATCGACTATCCACTTATTGTTTGTTTCAAGAGTTTTTAAAAATATAGTATAATTTTTAGTTGTTATTCCAACATGCTGGATGTATTTCGCGAATGCCATCGATGCACCAACCTGGACAGGAGTCGCCGTTCCTAGTATTCCGTCATAAATCAGTTGACTATTATGCAGAAGTAATTCAGTAATATCGTCGAACTGAGAGTTTTCTATCATTATCTATGCCTTAAACAAAGAATCGGCTCACCACCAATTTAAGTATATGAAATATTATCCTATATGCAATAATATGAATGAAAACTATTTAAAAAAACCAATTTTTTAACAAAATAAGTCGACATTAAAATTATGCAGAAATACGGGAATTTACAACCTGCGATTAGTGAAATAATATCTTTCGCGGAGGTTCATGGGTGGTGTACTCAAACAGACAGTATGATCATCTCTTATGCTAATAAGTTTTCCAAGGAAGAAATAGCAGAGAACACTAACATAATATATCAAAGACTCGACACCCGTCCGGAATCAACCTATGAAAATTTAATTCTGATAGTTCTGCTTTTTTATATGAAGAATGAGGATGAATCTATCTCCAAACTAATTCTGCCGATGTTAAAGGGTAGAATAAATCTTGTTGACATGCAATTTCTATTTCATCATTTCTTCGGAAACGAGAAAATTCTGCCTCCCGATTTAACCTTTGATCTCACAATCAGATCTTTCTTCTCATTCAAAGCAGCTATCGCTAAAGCCCTGATAATAGAAGAAACCCCATCCACAGCCTCTCCAGAGAATACTGCTCTCTATCTCCTGGTGCTGCTGAGCCGCATGGATCTTAATGAACAAAATAAGGTTATGATTGCCCTTCTACTCTCAAGAATAGATGCAAATCTTCCAGAAGAAGTAAATGAAGGAATATATGCATATTTAAAAAACATGATAGAGCTGATTAAAGAAGTAGCCGAAAAGGGAGATAAAATCCTAGCCGAGAGTCTAAATCTGGAGGATGAACCTGTTATTTCTTATACAGCAAGAAACTATCCCAAAACAACCGATGCCAGCCTCGAAAAAGATGATATTAAAAACATTAGGATCTCAGATTCTATGGAACTAAAAAAGAACTACCTAAAAAAAAATGACAGGCGCCAGGTGGATAGCCAAGCTGACCAACAGACAGTTAATCCAGAGGGACAACATGTTCCCGAAACCTCATTAAAACGAGAGACAAGCAAAACAGAGCCCGAACAGAATTCTTCCAAGGAGGCCACCCTCTTTCCAAGACCCGATCTTCCCGAAAAAATCGGCCATATATTGTCTCGCCAAACCACAAAAGAACCAGTTTCTGAAAGTTCAGCACTTGAAAATGAAACGCTGAGTTCCGATAGTAGAAACCCCTTAGGGAATCAGCTCCAAAAATTACAAAAAAAGAAGGAAGGTGAGAGAAGCGACGACACCGAACAAGCTGTGACAGAGCATTTATCAGAAAAAATGAAAAACGAACAATTTAAAATAAAATTCAATAGGTTTCCTAGTTTCATTGAGGAGCTGCTTATTACAATAAACGAGGATGATAATAAACCGGATATTATAGAGAATAAGCTCCCATTGTCATCCCCAGAACCAGATTCCCAGGAGAACTTTAAACCGCTTCCCGTCCATGTTAATAAAACAAGAAAAAAAATAAACAGGAAACTCTTCATAGTTCCTGCCGCTATTCTTGGACTGCTAATACTCATCCTGGTAGTATTATTGAAAGACACCGAAGAAGAATCCGGCGCCACTCCGGCATTGAGTACTGAAGAGCTGGCTCAAACAATCAGAATTACAAATGATACATCAGCAACAGGAACAACACAAAGCCCCGATTACCAAGACAGATTATCACCGGAACTCCTCGAATGGGATCTTAACCCAGCAGGTAATGATGGTTGGATCTGGACAGTTAAAGAGGGTCAGTCATTCTGGAAATTGTACATACATTTTTACAGGGAAAAAACATTATGGCATGATCTCCTCTCAGAGATTAAAAAAATGAATCCGGATTTAAAAAATATAAAAAGGCTTGAACCTGGTGAACAATATCAGGTACCGCCCCCTCCTGAGTAGAGCCTGTCTTACGCCCTGGGCTCATTATATTTTCAAATGAATTATTTGAAAATATGCTCTACCTTCACTTCATTACCATCGGCCATGATTGTGATTAGCGTTGCACCCTGCATGTCACTATTTGAATAACTGGCAGGACCTGTTTTCAGACCATATGTCAGCCTGATGCCCTTCCAATCAACAGATAGATTATTAACGTGGTCATGTCCGCAAAATATATGGGTTGTACTTCCCAGGTTCATAGCGCTGTCGAAGAGCCCTGTATTAACCGGAGGACAACAAACCCTTTCTCTTATTTCACCGAAGGCATAAGCCTCACCAATTTCATTGTTTTTCCATGCATCGGCAGTATCTTTGAATTCCGGAAGGGGTATATGGAAAAAAAGCATTGAAGGAAGTACTTTATTTTCGGAGGAAGTTATTCCTTTAATTAGCCACTCATACCATTCAATCTGATTGTCGTAAATATAATCATAATCATTTTCATCTTCATAGGCTCTTTTTACATTGGAATCCATCATTATCAGTGTATAGATGATATTTCCGTCTTCATCTTCAATATTCACAGAATAGTTTCCGATACCCTGAATATTAGAGGGGCCTGAACTGAACAACGAATTTGCAGCATTTTCATACTGATTCCCATGCCAGATTCTGTCCGCACTCCCCTCAGAGTCATGATTACCCAAGGTAACACCCCAGGGGATATTGTAACTCTCCATCTGACTAATCAATTTCAGTGTCAAATCATCTGCAAATATCCAAGCTGTATTATCGCCGGCTGTCATTATCATATCAGGTCTGACTTCCTTAACAAGAGTATCGACAAGTTCAAGTGCGATAGCGTCATTCAGAAAGGAATCAAGCTGTATATCAGAGAATAACAATATTTTAAAATCTTCGTTTTGCTTTTTGACCAAAGCGGGAACTGACTCCCTATCGTAAATACTGTCTTCAGACCAAATTTCACCGGATTGTTCACCGGTAATTGTCTTATTTGTGATTGATACGCAGGAACCTAAAACAAAAGATCCAAGAACCAGTACAAGTGATATTATTAATCTTGCTATTTTCTGTTTAATCATTTAAACACTCCATTTACAATGAACGAACACCGAGCTCTGAACACCCAGCCTGTCAGAATTTCTAACTAACAGCTATCATCGTAAATCTAAATTCCCGATTACACAAGATGATGATGAGAAAAACAGCAATTCTCAATTTGACTGCAATTCCCTCGAATGTCGGCCCTTGCTGACCCCGACACCATCAGAAAAAGGTTCGGAAGACCTCAATTTTTTCTGACGGCACCGGGGTCCCCAGCGGCGGCATACAAGGGCAGTCAAATTCAGAGCTACTGACGTCCCGGAAGCAGGAATTAGAACTTTTCAACACGCGGCAAAGAGGAATGATTAAGATAATATTTAGACATTTTCAAGATTATTCAGGGGCTTCCGGAGGTCAAATTCAGAATTGCTGTTAGAAAAATAACCACACAGCGCCGACAATAAAACAAAACTTGGACTGCCGAACTGAAATGCCTGAGATTATAGCGGCTTTCTACTCTATGATCTTCCCCATATGGAGGGTATTAAAATACTCCCCGTTTATAAAAAAAGTTCGAAGCTGACTGCCTTCGATCTCAAAGCCGAGAATAGCATATAATGAGATTGCCGCATGGTTATCTTCCCTGACCTGAAGGTTTACCTTCGTAATTCCTGCCCCGGCTGCCCAGTCCAGCAAATGCACTATAAGCGCCCTTGCAATGCCGTTATTCCAGTACTTCTTACGTACACTGACCCCGAATTCCCCGGAATGGGCCGTGCGCGGCTTTATTCCCCCCTTAAAACTCAGGTTTCCGATAATCACTCCCCCGAAGTCGGCCACTATGAAGAGCTGATTATCAGCCGAAACAGCCTTCTTAATAAATTCGGCCTCTTGTTCGAGTGTCATCGTAAACTCCCCCGGCCCGAAGGTCAGGTTATCAGATTCTTCGGCGACAGCCTCGAGAAATCCAAGCAATTGATCCGAATCATCAGGACGGGCTTCTCTTATTATATATTCCATACCATTTTTCAGGCTGTGTTTTGAATTCATATTACTTCTCCATGATTTTCAATCACAAGCAGGCAGTAATCAAAAACCTCGTGCCCTGAGAGTTATCCCAGGGCAGCTGAAGACGCAGCGCGTGCCCCAAAGACAGTCGGCTAAGGACATCTTCAACGTCTCTATTGCTATGACAGCTCACCGATAAATGCATCAAACCGGGCTTTAATTTCTCCTGTAAAATTTGAGTCAGACAATATAGTATTCATCATTCTCTGGTCATCACCCTTTTGATCCTCCGGCAGCACCAGCTCAACCGGAAAAGCCTCGCAGACTCCGCATTTATCACCTAGCAGTTCTTTAATCTTCGTAAAGACAGTTGCGTAACCGAACTTATCATTCTTCCCCTCGTCGGTACTTCCGCAGCAGGTGATGAAATTCAGCTTTTTAATATCGTCTTTATGCTTTCTGATAAAATCAGAAAGAGGCGCTATTACCAGTCCCATCCAGACAGGGCCGCATAAGACAATCGAATCATAGTCATTTAAATCAATCTTCAGAGTCCTGTTGCCTAAGCTGATCTTCGTAGCGGATGCAAGAAGCAGCAACAAGAAGGGAGAAACCCGCGGCCGGAGAGGAAGCGCCTCGCACTTTAGAACTTCCGCCGTTTTCTCCGCCAAATATTTATTACTTCCGTTTTTCGAGTAGTAGACTACTACATTTTTACTCATAAATCGCCCTCCGGGATCATTGTACTACGACATTACTATTTTTCATCAGATTGTATTATAAAAAGGTCTAAATTGCCCTGATTCTGACATGATTTTGCCGTAATTATCAGAGATTATGTAACCCAAGGAGCACCGCATGAAAAAAACATTATTACTATTCCCCTATTGTCTGCTGATTCTCATAACCATAGTCCTCGCGGATCTCGGAAAGCTACCCCTGCATCTGCTGTCGGGAATTCCCCACTACGACAAGGCCGCCCACCTGGTGGTCTACGGCCTTCTGTATGGCCTGCTCAATTCATTCCTGAAAAAAAGAGCAGTATCGATCCTGAACAGAAACTTCTCCTTTGCCTTCATGATTACTGCCGTCCTAATCACGGCCGAAGAGTTCTCACAGTTACTGTTTCCGTCGAGGACCTTCAGCCTTGTAGATCTGCTGATGGGGTTTATTGGAGTTTTTATTGTAAATATTTCCCTAATCTCCATTTTTCCGGGAGAAGAAACTCCTTAGTTTGGAGCGCTTCCTGAAAAAATGATGTTTTAGCATATAAAAACACGAATCGTTGCTGAAGAGATTACGATGTCGAGCTATAAACGGAAAAGATAAAATCCGGCAACAGGAATAAGCATTAAAATTATGTGTACCGCAAGTGAGCGTATTATCAGTTTCCGATTCTTTTTCATGAGGAGAGAACTCCGCCATTTTTCTTTCAGTGAGTTTTCACACTGCGAGATAAAATAAAGATAAGACAAGGTTCCGAATATCAGAAAGATAGCCAATGACCATAACCTCATTTTTTCTGGAAAAACCGGAATAATGAGCATAGGAAACAGCAGAAAATAGATAAAGATCCAGAATCGAATCTTAAAAAAACGCCAATACCAGCTTTCTATGATGCTCAGAGACATTTGACCTTTAAAAAGACTGCTGATAGAAGATATGGCCTTGAAAAATACAAGAATAGTAACTGATAAGATCAGGATTATGCCCAGACCAAAGACTATAGAGATAAAAGATTCGAAAAAACAAGGAATTCCACTGAACACAAGACAGATACTCCCTTCAACATTGCTGATATCCGGGTTTAAAAGGACTATTATCATTAGATATAGTAACTCCAGCCCCTGTATTTCAGGCAGGCTGGGAGACGCCCATGATACAATCCTGAAAATGATAAAATAGCTTAAAACAACCGAGCACAGCAGAATACAAGCTATTCCGATTACAGCAAACGGCCTTTCTCCCATAGTAGAGAAGATAAAAACAGCAATTATAAGTATTGCAGCCGTTACTAAATTCATTGGCCTTATAAGTATTGCCCGCCTGAGAAACTCCGTTCTGAACCTATCACGTCCCGGAGACAAATCGATGAAACTCAAATCCGGCAATGCAAAACTTATATGAAGAGAAGCAAGCGGTCCGACAAGAATTGCGTAAGCCGACAGGTAAATAAAATACAAACCGCTTACCTGAGTTATGTTAAGAGCAGCCCCGCTGTGGTTTAAAACAAAGACAAAATATAGATTTACTGTTATTCGAATCAGAAAAACTACAGTAAGAAATCCCGTAAAAGTTCCCAGGGCAGGATTCCCGAAAGTTCTATGCATTCCCCGAAGATAGAGCGTTTTAGATCTCGTTTTCATACTCTCAGGTTACCCATGGGAGAATTATCGGGTGTCCGGCAGCAGATGGCCCATTTACAGTTGTTTCCATCCCCAATTTTTTCATTCCGGCTTCGTCAGAGTGCTCCAAAACCAGTCCGTTTGAAAGTTCCCAGATACGATCACATAAAGAGGCTATCAGCTGAAATGAATGGGTTGCAATAATAATGATTTTCCCCCTGCTCCTTAGGACTTCAAGGATCCGGCTAAAAACAGCCATCGACTGAATATCCAAAGCTCCAAAAGGTTCATCGAAAAGATATATGTCGGCATCCCTCACAATCCCGGTTGCAATGCCTAGTTTCTTTCGAAGGCCGGCTGAAAGTTCATCAGCTCTGTAATCCCGGTAGTGATTAAGCTCAAAAAGATCAAGAACATGACTTGCCCGCATCATTGCCTCTTCATCTTCTATATCGGAAAGAGAGCATTGAAGAAAAATTTGCTCCCGTACTGTCAGAAGAGGTATTGTTCCTCCATTATCAAGAACATAAGAAAGCTGCCCCCTCCACTGCTCAGAGGCCGGATCAACAATTTTCCCCTCAAAGATAATATCTCCCGATACTCTGGGAAGTATACCTGATATCGAGTGAAGAAGACTTGTCTTGCCAGTACCGTTTGAGCCAAGAAGTACTGTTAGCTCACCCCTGCGGGCAGATGCCCAGAGGCCGTTTAAGATATTTTTACTGTCACGGCAAAGTACAATTTTTTGTAATTCAAGCATTATCGAAATCCTCTTAAAAGATGTAAAAACCTTTCATATATGTTTTCTCGGACCCGGGACTGCGCCCTCTGTACTATCAAAATAAACCATTGAAAAACGAAACGCGCTTCGGTCTCTCCATTTCTTTTGAAGAAACAGCAATCTCTTCAAGGGTGATAATCGTGTTCTCTACATAATAGTTATAAATGTCGCAGATCTGTTTTACATCATCTTTATCGGCAATTCTTATCATCTTTTTCTCCAGTAATATCTCCAGTAATATTATCGGACGCATTCATGATATCCGAAACATACAAGATCCTCAACACTGCCATTTTTCACATTCAAACCGATTTCAGCAGCAGATAAGTTATATTTATCTTTGATTTGATCAATCAGGTTATTAACAAAAGAGCCTGCTGAAAATAATAAAACTCCCTAGCCTCTTGATTCTCAAAGAAGCATTCATTAGACGAAGTATCTTGCATAGAAAACATAAACCAATACCTTCCTGATGAATCTCCCTAAAAATTGTTTTTGAACATAAGAAGAGATCTATAAATATTGCCATCAACAATCAAAATGTATGTATTTGAAAATTGAATCCTTTAAGAAATGGTTCAATTTATCTTTAATCCGTTCCCGTTGAATGATGTTAATCCACCAGTACCACGTTAATTATTCTGTTCCTTCAAATTGGAAATGTGTTATTATATTCTGGTGAAGCATACTATTATATTTTTCAAAAATAAAATCTGTTTATATGGTACGTTGATAACTCATCCGATTCATAAACATTATTTGATGCAGATAGTTGTAAGCAGAAAGATTTTTTCAAATAAGATATCAATTGAAGTCATTGATTCAAATGTTTCTCATTCCATGTTTATTTTTAGAGGTGTATATTTTTCTATCATGCTGGATCCTTTATCATCAAATGGTATAAAACTTAAAAATACTTTACTGAATAATAAAACCAGGAAGTTTTCAATTGAAAGCAGTAATACCATGATAATGGAAAAAATCTCAGCTGCATTATCAGTAGATGATGTACAAAGCATTTCAAATGATATTATAAAAATATTACTGAAAGATAGAAATGAACCCCGCCATATTATTGATAAACGGATAAAAAAAGCAATCCAGCTTATAAAGCAGTCAAAATCACTTAATATGCAAGTAAATGAAATATATAGTAAAGTAGGGTTATCTGAAAGCCATTTTAATCTGCTGTTTAAAAAGGATGTTGGTTTGCCTTTTCGAAAATATGTGTTGTGGAATAAATTATTCAGGGCGGTTCTTTCAATATTAAACGGCTGCTCTTATACAGTAGCTGCTCAGGATGGCGATTTTTTTGATTCAGCTCATCTCGCCAGAACATTTAAAGAAAATACAGGCATATCTATTTCCCATATATTTAAAAATAAGCGGTTTATACAAGTTCATGTTGAAGATCTGATTTAAAATTGTCCTATATCTATTTTATAGGAGTTTAGCAGTGAAATTAAATTGTTCAGAAAAAAGCAGCTTTTTTACAACATATGGAAAAAAGAATAGTATTAGAATTTTTGAAGTTTCAAAAAAAGCACCGAATGTGATTTTTATTATGACACCCATCGGTTCGGTTCATGAAGAGTTAGCCGGTAGATTTATGAATGGTCTGGTCGGGAAAACCTGTAATGTTTTTGCTTTAGATTTCCTGGGAATCGGCAGGAGCGAGGGGAAGGCCAAGGATATAAGTGTAGAGAATATATTTGCATCAACTTTAAAATTGATAGAATTTATTAAAGAAAACTATAATGACAATATTCACTTCTACGGAGGAACAGGAACTGGGGGTGTTATTGGTCAGGCATTGGTTTCGTCAAAAGAGATAGGCAAACATATAAAGTCGTTCATTCAGTACGGGGTGGCTATATATAAGGATGTATCCATATTTGGAAATGACAGGATGATAAAAACGTTGTATCCTATACTCAAACTTCTGAATAAACTCTCTCCGGGAAGCAGGATAAAATTCAAGATACCGCCTTATGATGGAGTAAATGCGGAAAAAGAAAAGAATTGGTATCTGGATGTAATGAAAGAAGATCCTAAGGCATTTGATTTCAAGATTTCCCTTTTTAAAACACTGTTGGATTTAATGTTTAGTAAAAAGAGTTCTCTAAAAGATAATATTAATTGTCCGGTCTTGATTTTAGCGCCGAAACATGACAGGTACTATTACCCTGAATATGTAAGCAGATATTTTAACATGTTAAATAAACCAAAAGAATTATATAGCTTTGATGGTAGTCATTTATCTTTTGACTGGAAAGCGGAAGAGTTGAACTCTAAAGTTATCCAATGGGTAGATTCCTTTTCTGTTTAATTTTTTGGGAATACCATTTCAAAAAGGGGGAAGGCTCCCCCATCTCCTACTTAGTTTATTAAGGAATCTTTCGATAAAGGCATCTGAACTTCGGTGACATACTTTCGAGGATTTCCCTTGAAGATCATCCCGGGTCCCTTAATATAAATCTCCCTATATGGGCCTTTTATATCGAGAGAGTACTTATCTCTATAATCAACAAGCATCTGATAGGCTCTTCCAAGCTCTTCATAAGGTCCGGTATGAATTGTTGAGATAACCCGACATGAGGGCAATATCTTATACTCCACACCGTCATGTTCGATCTTTTCCTTCACCGGCAGACAGACCTCTATTTCCGCATCGTCGGAAGCCTCTTCTCCGCTGTAACGGTTAAAAACCTTTCCAGCCAGCTTAGAGCCTCCGATCTTGTACAACATTCCGATATACTTTCCGCATTCACTGTATTTCCCCTTATAGGAAATTGAGATCATCCCGATCTCACCGATTTCTTTTATTGTTACTTCACTCTTGTTTTTCATCTCTTCAGATTCCTTTTCATATTCAAGAAGGACGATAAGCTCATTTTCGACCTTCTGAAGTCTTGTTATCTTCTCGCTGATTTCCGCCCGTTTTGTACGGACTCGTTCAACGAGCTCCGAATCATCGCTGCATTCAGATAGAATCTCGCGAATCTCACAGATAGAGAAACCCCATTCCCGCAGTGCTCCGATTCTCCGCGTTCTGGGAATCAGAGCATCACTGTAATATCTGTAGCCGGAATCAGGATCAATCCGGCTTGGCTCCAGGAGCTTCTCTTCATGGTAATAACGCAGAGTTTTAATCGACAATCTGGTTATCACTGCAAAATCACCTATCCGGTATTCCATCTGCGTCCCCATTATCAGTTATTTAAAAAATTTTCCACCAATTCTTCGAAGACCTCAGGCTCTTCATTGAAGGGAAAATGGCTTGAATTCTGAAATTCATTATACACCGATCTTGGAAAACTTTCCGCCCATTCAAGAGCAGCTTCCGGTCCGTAAAGATCTTTGGCTCCATGGACAACCAGTACAGGCATCGTTAGCTCTCCCGGCAGTTCTCTGAAGTCGTATTTTCTCCCGAGGCTAAAATAAACCGCGTGGGTACTGTAACCGCCATTCTTTGAATACCCAAAGGCCGCCGAATTCCCAGAGGAGGCATTAAGAGTCGTTGCTGTTTCCGGGTATCGGCTTGCCAGCGCCCGGAGGTAAAAGTCTCCGTATCTTTGGTTTAATTTTGCCAGCTCCTCTTCGGTTTTCTTAAAAAAGTCCTTATAGTTAAAGTACTCTTTCAGGAATGCTTCATATTTTTCATTCTCATCTTCGGAAAGCCATTGCTGAATCTGGTTCATCCCACCATGAGCCGGCGGAAAACTCAGCATATCGGCAGGTTCCACCAAAATCATCTTCTCCACCCTCTCAGGGAACTCTATGGCGTAAAGGGCCGCTATAAATCCCCCGAAAGAATGCCCTATTAAAATAATCTTCTCCTGCCCCAGAATAAGACGGATCTTCTCTATATCCTCCAGGTGGCGAGATAATCCCAGACCTTCCTCTAAAACTTTCATGTTTTTCCCGTAGTTTTTAGACTCGAAGGCTGAAAAAGGTCTGGTTGACTCTCCGCAGCCGCGTTGGTGGTAATAATGGAATCTGTAGCCTTTGATTCCAGACAGACCTTCCCACGGCTCCAGGGTGGGAACACCCGGACCTCCGTGTACAATTAAAACAGGCAATCCATCTTCATCCCCCTGGGAAAAGTGGTAAAGCCTGGTTTCGGCATCCATCTGCCAGAATTGATCCGCAGAATTTGTCTGCTTCGGGAACAGCAAGTCCCCTTCGTCGGCCAGGCGGCCGGGAACATAGCTTCCTCCCCCGCAAGAGACAAGACCTGCAAGAAGAAAAAGGGACACAATGATACGCATACGCATCACCTCCTATAAGTTTTGTCCCAATATCAGCTCTCCCCCCGGTGGAGAGTCAAATGTTTTTTCGAAGATAATCATTAAAAGATAATAACCTACTCCCCGGAAGTTCCGTTTATTGTTTCCATAATATCTCTGAAGGCATTCAGGCCTGATTCAATGTTTTCAATTATCTCATTTGCCAGGATATCCGGGTCGGGCAGATTATCTAAATCGGTCAGACTTTTATCTTTGAGCCAGAAAATATCGAGGTTGGTCTTATCCCGGGCAAGAATCTCCTCATAGCTGAAGCGGCGCCACCGGCCTTCCGGGTTTTGCTCACTCCAGGTTTCGGTTGTCTTCATCAGCTGCTTTCTAACCTCTTCGCCTGCTCCCCCTTCAAAGAGGACGTTATCAGGAAGAACAACAGCGGCCTCCCCTGTTATTTTCAGCTGAGTCTTGATGTGCGGCTGAAAATTAAGCTGCTTGTTCGAGGAAGTCTCCCAGAAATCCTGACGGTTATAACTCAGGTCTTCCTTTTGAACTTCACCCGATTCATTGGTGATGGTCATGCTGCTTTTTTTACCAAAGGGAGGGTTAGCCAGCACATAATCATAGCGAACGCCGTTATCGGAAATCAGCGCGTCGTTAGCCGAGAGAAAGCTATCTCCGTCAATCTCTCCGATGTTATGAAGATACATATTCATCAGACACATCCGCCTTATACTCGCTACAATCTCTTTTCCTTCAACGTCTTTCAGACGCGGAAACTTCAGATCTTTGTTATATGGAGGCTTTGAGAGCTCATCGGCCATTTTAAGAAAGAGGAGGTAGGTAATCTGTTCGAGGTAATCGCCGTAGCCTACTCCGTCATCACGAAGAACATTGGCGAGGTTCCATATTTTTGAAATTATAGCTGAGTCTGTCATTATAGTTTGTTCCTGTTTAGTATGCTTATTGTTAATCTCTTAACAGTCTCTGATTCTTCAGCCTTGCTTGTCGCTATGAAGAGGGTCAGAGCCGCCAGGGTTGTGTTGTCAATTATGGGACTGCCGTCATCTTTAATAAGCGCCTTGTTCCGCTCCAAAAAATAAACGAAACAGGCTGCTGCTATTCGCTTGTTACCGTCAACAAAGGAGTGGTTCTTGGTTATAAAATAAAGCAGATTGGCAGCCTTACACTCGATTGTCGGATAGAGTTCCTGTCCACCAAAGCTCTGCTTAATCTGGTTAATCGAACTGTTAAAACTCTCATCCTTGGGCTGAGCAAAGACATCAGACTCAAAATCAGAATACATCTCTGCAATCAAATCCATTTAGTCCTGAAAGGAGGGATAATCTGTCTTGCGGGTTATTGTTCCTTTAGCATCCAGCTCTTCATGGTCATAGTCATCAAGGAGGGCCAACCCTTTGGCAAAGGTCTCAAATACCTGTTTATTAGATTCATCGGTTGCCGCGTCAATTGCACGGCCGAGGATTCGGATTCCGGTTTTAAGATATTCAACCTGTTGCTGTTTCTGGTCCAGACGCTTTTCGTTTATCGCGTATCCCTGTACAAGGTAATCTTTCAAGCGAGAGGTGGCCCATTGGCGGAACTGGGTACCTCTTTTAGAATTAACCCTGTATCCTACCGAAATAATTGCATCAAGATTGTAAAATCTGATTTTTCTCCTAACCTGCCTCTGCCCCTCTTGCTGAACTACCGAGGAATCCTCGGTAGTTCTACAACCTTGTAGATTTCAATCTAACTTTCTGTTTTCGTTACCTTGTCCTTCATTTTTTCATTTTCCCCGCTTTTATCCGTTCCAAAAAAACTGCCGCAGGCTCATAATCAGATTCAACCTTGCATTTCTCTATTTCAGCAGGACTTAAAAGTTTACCCTCGAAGGCTTATTCAAGGATACTCTGACGCAAGGCCTCGGCCTTTTCCAGCCCCTGTCTGATGCTTTCTTCGACCTTATCGCAGACCGACAGGCGGGATTCTATTTCGCGGACGATGGCGTGTTGTTCCTGGAGGAAGCACAGAGAAGCGCAGTCACCGCGGCCTTTACCCCATCCATGGCCAATACTCTTAAAAGGCCTCCGGACCACCCCGAAATCAAATATTAATTAAGGTTTCAATCTCTGTTTTCACCTTATTTGAACCTGATTAAGCCTATTAATGGCCTTAGATAAAAAAAAGAGGAAATACGAATTATTTTTTTAATTTGGGGTAAAGGTTAAGAATGGCCTAGTCGATATATGAATTAAGGGTAGAAATCAGAGTTTTCCAGCTGGAAACTCCAGTCTTCCCCCCATAGTCAAATTATCGGGATAAATTTAGTTTGGCTTAGCGTTATTTGTAAAAATCGATAAAAATCGGTTTAAAAAGGTAATTACTCCGCGTAGCGGAGCCGGGCAAGGATGCCCATATAATTCCATGGAGGAAATCATGATAATAAATCACAACATTAGTGCGATGTTCGCAAACAGACAGTTAAGCCAGACCAATGCGGCTAACACAAAGGATATGGAAAAACTGTCATCAGGTCTCAGAATCAACAGAGCCGGAGACGATGCATCAGGACTCGCAGTATCCGAAAAAATGCGTTCACAGATTAGAGGCCTCAAACAGGCATCAGACAATGCTTCGAACGGCATATCTTTCATCCAGGCAACAGAAGGTTACCTTGGTGCAACTCAGGACATACTTCAGAGAGTTAGAGAACTTTCAGTACAGTCTGCAAATGGAATCTACACAGAAGAAGACAGAATGCAGATTCAGGTTGAGGTCTCACAGCTCGTTGATGAAATAGACAGAATTGCATCACACGCACAGTTCAATGGTATGAACATGCTCACAGGTCGTTTCGCGGCTGAAACCGGTGAAAACACCGTAACAGCTTCAATGTGGTTCCACATCGGCGCAAACATCGACCAGAGAGAAAGAGTATATATCGGAACTATGACTTCTAACTCACTCGGAATGAGAGAAATGGGAAGCGAAAAGATTATTTCACTCGAATCACCCGAAGGCTCAAACATGGCTATTGGTGTAGTCGACAAGGCTCTTAAGACTGTCAACAAGCAGAGAGCAGATCTTGGCGCATACCAGAACAGACTTGAATATGCCGCACAGGGACTCGACGTAGGTGCTGAAAACCTGCAGGCTGCTGAGTCAAGAATCAGAGACACCGACATGGCAAGCCAGATGGTTAATTACACAAAGAACCAGATTCTTGTACAGGCCGGAACAGCAATGTTAGCTCAGGCTAATATGAAAACACAATCTGTATTGCAAATCCTGGGATAAAGGACTATAATTTCTAGAGTATTGTTCTAAGTTCTTTGAAAAACACCCTCTGAATGCGTGGTAATTTAAGGAGATTTCCTGATTTCGTCTGAAATCGGGATGTCTCCTTGTTGTGCAGGAGACATACTAAGCGAAGAAGCGCGAGTATCTTCTGGTTTTCTGTACCGCCATGCAAAAAAACGAAGGCAAGGGATGCCTTCTTAACCTATCAAGGAGGGTTATATGATAATTAATCATAACTTGAGTGCTTCTTATGCAAATAGACAGCTAAGCTCAAAATCTGCTGATATGGCCGGAAACATCGAAAAATTGAGTTCCGGCATGAGAATAAACAAAGGTGGCGATGACGCTTCCGGACTGGCCGTTTCTGAAAAACTCAGAAGCCAGATAAGGGGACTGAATCAGGCCGAAAGAAACATTGAAAACGGTGTATCTTTCATTCAGACCACCGAGGGTTTTCTTTCGAATACCCAGGATATTCTGCACAGACTTAGAGAACTGTCTGTACAGTCAGCAAATGGAATCTACACCGAAGAAGATAGAATGCAGATTCAGGTAGAAGTTTCCCAGCTTGTTGATGAAGTCAACAGAATTGCTTCACATGCTCAGTTCAACGGAATGAACATGTTAACAGGCGGTTTTGCAAGTGATTCAGCAACTGGTCAGATAATGCAGTTCCAGGTCGGTGCCAATATGGATCAGAACGAAAGAATCTTTGTTGGGACAATGACAGCTGCTGCTCTTGGAATCGAAAACATCCAGGGTGGTGAGGGAAGCATAAATATCGCGACTCCTGAAAACGCAAACATGGCCATCGGGCTTGTAGACAGCGCACTCAAGCAGGTTTCAAAACAGAGAGCCGATCTTGGTGCATACCAGAATAGGTTCGAAGTAGCTTCGAAGGGTGTTGCAATTGCAGCAGAAAACCTTCAGGCAGCGGAATCATCTATCCGTGACGTTGATATGGCAGCCGAGATGTCTGAATATGTCAAGAACCAGATACTTACACAATCAAGTACCGCAGTTCTTGCCCAGGCGAATACTCAGCCACAGTCAGTTCTTCAGTTACTATAGTAATGAATCCGTTTATAAAAAGATTTCTGGACGTTATCTTTTTATGATTTTTAACGAAAGGGGCTCGCGCCCCCTTTCGATTTTTCCGCGCTGATAGGTCGCAAAGTACGTAGCGGTACGTATAAACCAGGGAGTGGTGTTATGGAAATTGATTTACAGACAATTAATTCAAATTCTTTGCCTCCGGTAAAACGAAGGGCTGACACTTCCATTCAAAAAAATGATTCATCCAAGGTTAAGGCTAGAACGGAAGAAGCTGTAAAACTGCATCAAAAAACAAAGGAATCTGCTATAAAACAGCTTGAAGTCGAAATGCAAAATGTAGCTGAACAGGCAGAAAGAATAGATGCCGAAAAATATCTCAGAGAAATTATCGATATTACGGAGGTCTTTAACCGGAAGCTCAAATTCAGTATAGATAAGGATTTAGGCCAGGTTATCGTAAAGGTAGTCGATATTAACACCGATAAAGTAATCAAGGAGATCCCTCCCGATCAGCTTAAAAGGCTGTATGCCAAAATGAAAGAAGCGATGGGATTGATAATCGATACGACTATCTAACTATACGTTGGGGGGATATATACAGCAGATGCCTGATATAGTAATCCCCGGTGTTAACAGCGGACTTAATACCGATAAAATAGTGTCTAAGCTCATGGAACTCGAGCGCATTCCTCTTAAACGAAAAGAGGATGAACGGGATACTTATGAAAGCGAAAAAACCATATGGCAGGATCTTTCCCAGAACATTTCCAAACTTCAAGACACAGCCAAAGGACTCTACGGGGCAAATAACCCCTTTAACGAAAGGATAGCAGAATCATCCAACGAAAAAGTAATCACAGCAGTAGCCAGCCGCAACGCCGTAGAACAGGAAAAAGAAATAACAGTACTGCAGAAAGCCTCAGCCGATCGGTTTCTCTCTGATTCCATGGACAAAGAGTTTGATGCTCCCTCGGGCAGCTATGAATTTGCTGTTGGTGATGAGGAAATATCCTTCAACTTCAGAGGCGGCACCCTTGAGCGCCTGGCCGACCGCATAAACAGCCGAGGCCGTGACATGCTTAGGGCTCAGGTTATCAAAGACAGTCCTGACACGAGCGTACTCCTAATTGAATCCACCAAAGAAGGCTATGAAAATAAACTTGAGTTCAAGGAAGGAAGCGCTCTGGAATTTGCTATAGCTTCTGGAATACTTAAGCGCACTGACTCCTCTCTCCGGATAATTCCTCCCCTGGCAGCCGCCGGTTCAACGGGAGTCGAAGCTATCTCGGGAAAAGAAACCCTGATTAAACCCGGAGCAGCGGGCAGTTTCCCGATAGACCCTCCCGTTATAGACAACGGAAAACTTCTTGTCGAATTCAAAGTGACTATCAATGATCTTGAGCAGCAAAAATGGGTTCCCCCTACCCCTCCGCCTGGACCGGAAAAACCGAATCCGGGAAACCTGAGCTTCAAAGGTGTATACATTGAGAATGCCGATTCCATCGTCAAACTTCCCTCATGGGAAAAGCCGCAGCCTCCGGAAAAGATAGAAAACCTTGAGGTCTTCTCATCCGGCTCGGAAGGGACAAAGCGAAATTTTCCATCCCTGAGGGATACAGCTAGTGTGCAGACAATAAGCCTTAAACTTTCCCAGCTCGGAGGAAAGATCGACTCGATAATTTTTCAGAACAATAATACCTACAAGGAAATTACTATCTCTGAAATCAAGATATATGATCCCGATGCCCGGGGAGAATGGGAGCCGGCTCGTCCAATAGCTCAGGCCGCGAATTCACGGCTCATGATAGACGGCATAGAAATTTCACGAAAAAGCAATACTATCGAGGATCTCATCCCCGGAGTCACCCTGACATTAAAAGGCGAAAATGAAGAAGCTGTTACCCTGAACATTACCCCTGACAGGGAACAGATTAAAGATAAAATCATCAATTTTGTCGGCAGCTATAACAGACTGCAGGCCGATCTCGGCATTCTTACAACAAATGACGGGGCAATTATTTCTGAACTTGATTACTTCACCGAAGAGGAAACGAAGACAGCGAAGGAACGAATCGGATATTTCCAGGGAGATTCAACTCTCATCCAGATGAAATCACGCCTTCAGATGCTGATGATGGAACCCTATTCAACAACCAGCAGCGATTCTATCCGGATGCTTTCACAGATTGGTATCTCTACGAATTCCTCAGGATATGGAAGCGGAGTTAACAATTCAAAACTGAGGGGATATATTGAAATAAATGAGGATGAACTTGACGCGGCCCTCGATGTTAATATCCAGACCGTAAAAGACCTGTTCGGAAGGGATTCAGACGGTGATCTGATAATTGACAGCGGAGCGGCATATAAGACTCAGGAATACTCCAAACCCTTTACCGGGACAAACGGAATTATTTCCTATAGAATATCGAGTCTCGATTCAAGAATAGACCGAACTGAACGGGATATTGCAAACTATGAGCTAAAAATGATTGACAAGGAAGCGGAGCTTAAGAATAAATATGCAACTATGGAAGGGAATCTCAACTCCATGCGGCAGAGTTCCAATTCTATCAATAGTTTAAATAATAATAATTAGGGAGCCATTTGCTATGGAGATATTCATCAATGATGAAAAAATAGACTTTAAGCTTGAAGATGAAACTATGCTCTACCAGGTTGTTGACGGCCTGGCCAGCTGGACGGCCGGCAACGGATACTATATTCAGGCTATACATTTTGATGATAAAAAATATACAGCCGAAGATCCAGCCTGCAGGGATATTCCTGTTGAGACAGTATTGAGGTTGAAAATATCGGCTAAAAGCCGTATGGAGATTCATGAAGAAAATCTTCAGCTTCTGTATCAATACATCAGCCTGTTTTTGAAGTCAATCGAAGGTAAAAACATTCAGCTCATTAAAGATTTACAGGTCGATGCCGACTCGATAACAAAGCTCCTCGCGGACTTCCTCGGCGAAGATCGGGATGGAGAGGAGACAATCAGCAGAAAACTCTATAAGAATCTCATAGCACTGAACCCGGAAAATCCTGAAAAAAAACCGGAACAGCTTCAGGCATTGAATACACAGCTAGTTAGTCTGAAAATAATACTGAATGAACGTATCCTTGAACTGGCCAATCCGCTTGGGGAACTTCAGAAAACAACCCGTGCCATGAAGACGTCGGTCATAGAAATCAACGACATTTCAGTTCTACTTCAAACGGGTAAAGACAGGGAAGCTCTAAACAGTATAATAAAGTTCTCAGAACTTAGCCAGAAGATACTTAGAATTTATCCGCTTCTTAAAAACAACGGAATAATCGATATTGAAAATATAACAATCGACGAAAAAAATTTTTCAGAATATTACGTCGATCTGAACGATATCCTCTCTGAACTTCTTGAGGCATTCACGGCAAATGACAGTGTTCTAATCGGAGATTTGCTGGAATATGAGGTAGCTCCAAGAATAGAAAGCCTGGTTGCGGCTCTGGATCTAATTCAAAAGGAATAAAAAAGTATGATTAACTTACCAATAATGCAGCGTCTGCTGCCGTCAATTCAAAGCAGCAATTCAACCGAGAACTGGGTTACTCTTGTAATCATAGTCGGTATAATTATTGTTATTGTAATAGCCAGCCGGTTCTCCGGAAAAGGTAGCAAATCTTCCAGCGGGACAGGTTTTGGAGGCGGCGGGAGCTCCAAACCCAAAAAATTCAACCGCCGAACATTTCACAAGCGAGGAATCGCGCTGGGTCTCACCAAGGTGCAGGCCAATACCCTCGCGAACCTGGTTGAAAGATATAAGCCCGCAAATCCATACCTTGTTTATTCACACGGAAATCAACTTGACGCCCTCCTGAAAAAAGCAATAGGCCAGATAGAGACACAGGTATCATCAGAGCCGATAAAAGAAGCTCAAAAAGTAACAATCTACAGAATCAAACAGACAATCGAACGTAATTCAAATAAGGGAAAATCATCCACCGCGACCAGCACCATTCCTTCAGGCCAGAACATAGCTCTCAGCCCGGAGACCGGAGGCCGGTTCCAGTCTAAAATAAACACAAACCTCCGGAATTACCTCAGCGCCACAGTTCCTACCGATTCGAGCGGCCAGCAGGTGAGATGGAAAAAATGGACTGTCATAAAAGTATTTTTCTGGAAAAAGAATGGACAGGGATTCACATTCGATTCCAAGGTTACCGGCTACAGTATTATCCGCGGGGTACCGTCTGTACTTCTACAGCATTCCGGCAAGGTCAAACAGGCCCAGCAGAGAAAATTCCGCCGCAAGGAAATAAGCAGGCCAACATACTTTTACCCTGTTAAAATTATTCCTGTCGGGCTAGGTAAAAAGGCTAAAAAACGGGCCATAGTTGAAAATGACCGAGGCTCACTTGGAACACTAATTGACGTCTCCGCCGGAGGCTGTTCATTAAAATCTACAAAACCCATACCCAAGGGAGGACTCATCAAACTGCAGTTTGAAACCGCGGACAGTCAATCCATCTGGTGTTTCGGAAAGGTGATTGCTTTCAGGAAGGGTTCGCCGATGGGCGGAACAATGCATATAATTTTTACCAAAGTTACAAATAAAAATCTTAATTCTATCAATTCATTTGTATATGATTACTAGAATTGTTATACTAAACAACGTTTCTCCGCGGAGGCCTTATGGAATTTGTTGATCTTAGAAAAATAGTCAGAAAAGACTCCCCTATTCATTATATAAATGAATATCATGGAGAGATAATCTGCAACATCGATGGCATCATTACGAATCATCAGATTGAGATTATTCTCGAAAAAACCGCAATGGGAAATACGAATATCCAGGTTCATCTGAATAATGACGCAGCCGAGGAACTTCTAAATAGTAAAGATCTACTAATAGAATTTGTAAATGGAAAATATAAAGACGGATACTTTAAAGAATAGTTATTCTGCTTCAACGGCAGATGAAATGATAAATCTCGGCAGACGACTTTCCTCCTCATTCATACCGGGAACTACGATCGCACTGACAGGCAGTCTCGGCGCGGGAAAGACTACCTTTGTCAAAGGTGTAGCCTTGGGCCTCGGGATATTTGAAGTGATAACAAGTCCCAGCTTCACAATTATTAAGGAATATTATGACGGCCGCCTCCCCCTCTATCACATGGATTTATACCGCATAGACGACCTTGAAGAATTATATCTTATAGGAATCGAGGAATTGATATATGGTAACGGATTATCTATAATTGAATGGAGTGAAAAGGCTAAAGAACTGCTTCCGGATGAAACAATCAAGATAAATATCCGAATAGAATCTGACGGCGGCAGAACTATTGATATTGAAGGGTTAAAAGAATGAACACGCTTGCATTTGACACATCTGGAAGTTTTCTCAGCATAGGGCTTAAAACAGAAACCGGCTTCTACGAGGAAAACCGTTCAGCGGAACTTCGTCACTCTGAGCACCTGCTTCCGGCAGTTGAACGCTTAATGAACACCGCAGGAATTGAATTTTCCAATCTTGACCTGATTGTATGCTCTAAGGGTCCCGGCTCCTTTACCGGGCTGCGGATTGGAATGTCGACGGCCAAAGGACTCGCCGCCGCTAATGGCACTCCGATTGTCTCAGTATCCAGCCTGGACATCCTGGCTCGCGGCCTCTCTTTTTTTAACGGGGCGGTGGTACCGGTAATAGATGCCAGGAAGAAAAGATTTTATTCCGCCATATACTACTGTGGTGAAAAACAGACCGACTATCTCGACATCTCTACGCCCGACCTGGCGGCAATGCTTAAAGATTACAGCCGCGTGCTTTTTACCGGCCCGGACTGCGGCATCTTTCTACATAACCTACAAAGCGCCTATTATAATTTCTCGGTTGAACAATACCGGCCGGTACAGGGTCTTTCTTTAGTTATGATTGAGCATGGTGAGAGCATCTTCAGCGAGAAAGGAGCCGACCGGGAGGATTCAGGACCTCTTTACATAAGACTCAGTGATGCGGAAATTATACATAATGAGAAAAAAAGCGAATGAATGCTGCTGAATATATTAATTTTATGAGTGAACTATACCGGAACTCGTCAATTCCGGTACTGATTTTCTCCGGCAGCATGAAGGTCATATGGAACAATAAAATTTTCAATCAATATTTTCCAGCAGAGAATATTAAGAATAAAACCGTCTCGGCCCTTTTTAAGGCGCCCGTGAGAGAATCGCTTTTAAAATCGCCGGGATTCTCGGTAAAATTCGAGATAAAGGTTAAATATGAAAACAAACTCACCTCCGAAGTTAACCTTCTGGTCTTCCCGGCGGAAGTAAGATCGAATACTCCAAAGCTTTTCATCGGCTACATTGATGATATTACCGATGAGAGGAGAATGACCCTCAGAAAAACCTATCTTGGTCTCCTGGAAGCTTCCAAGCTCAAGGATGACGACACCGGCAACCATATTAAAAGAGTCGGCGCCTATGCAAAACGACTAAGCGAAGAACTCTACAAACTTAAAAAGTATGATATCATTAATCTTGATTTTATCGAAAACATTCACTTCCTTGCACCGATGCATGATGTCGGAAAGATAGGAACACCGGATGAAATTCTGAATAAGAAAGGCCCTCTTGATGAGTCTGAATGGCGAATCATGAAAGAGCATACAATTAATGGCGCACTGATTCTTGCGAACTACCCGGAGTCAATGGCAATGGAGATTGCCAGAGCCCATCACGAACGATGGGACGGCAGCGGATACCCATATCAGATAGAAAGTAATGACATTCCGCTTGCAGCCAGAATAACAGCCATAGCCGACGTCTACGATGCGCTCCGGATGAAACGGAGTTATAAGGAAGCTTTTCCTCATGACAAATCCGTCGAAATAATTAGAAAAGACAGCGGAACCCACTTTGATCCGTCTCTTATCGAAGTTTTCATCTCAATTTCCGAATCGTTTAACGCCATCTACAATGCGCTGGCCGACGGAGAGGGCGCTGTAACATCAGCGCCTATTGAGGAGCTCCCAGTTTTCAAAATGGATCCTGAAGATATCGAATATTCTGAGGCGATAGAGACCCTTGAAGAGTTAGAAGAACTGGAGGAGCTTTAATCTCCTTCGGAGCTTAATCTCCTTCGGAGCTTAATCTCCTTCGGAGCTTTAATCTTCTATAGAGCGGAAGCCTTCGTTATTTATCAAACCGCCTATTTCCGGCAGATCGACTGAGGTGAGGGCAGCCTCCTCATTTTCACGCTGAATAGCAAGATACAGCTCTTTCCGGTAGACCTTGATTTCGCGGGGAGCCGCAATTCCCAGTTTCACCTGATCACCCTTTATCTCAATTACCGAAACCTCTATACTATCGCCTATGTTTATGCTTTCATTAAGTTTTCGAGTAAGAATCAGCATATTACTTCCTTGTCACCTGATAATTCATCAAGGATGAAATGCTTGGTTTTCCACCTCGGATCCAGAGAAATACTCTGTCTACCGGTCTTGGAGTCCCTGTTTATAATTATAGGTCCCTGCAGATTTGCCGACATCTTCTGTTGATTTTCAGGAATAGTCACGATGGCAAAAATGATAACTTTCTCATCCTCAGCCCCGGTCAAGTCTATTTCCTCAAGATCTCCGGGAAGAATTTCCAGTTCATAATCTTTCCTGAACACCATGGGATTTATCAGTACAAAAGCCGTTTCTTTTACATCAAGTGACTGTAGCCAGTAAAAGGGCTGCTGTGCAGCATCAAGAAGCACAAAATCCTTGAGACTCTCGAAACCGAATATCCCAAACGGAAAATACAGCTTCTGCCTCTCATCTATGTCAATTGTTCCATAAGCTTTAGTGTTTACAGTCAGCATTTATTACCTCAAATAATCTAGTAGTGTAGGTTTAAGAACTTTTGCCGCGGTCTGAAGTGTTGCCTGCTGAGTTCTTTCCATCATTTTCAGCTCGGTAATGGCCTCGGCAAAATCAAGATCAACAGCATTGGAATTCATCTGCTGGATATTAGGAATTTCATAGGCTATCCGCTCATACACAGTCTGAAGCCTTTCATCCTCCGCGCCAAGTCGGGACAATTCAGAGAGCATATTATTATGCGCCATATCTATTCCCTTAAGAGCCTTACCGCCGATATCAATCGTATTGCCGGCGTAGAGATCATCACGGAGTCTTATCACCATATCAAATAGGGAACCGCCAGATACTCTCGCGTCCATGTGGATATTAGAAGGCGGGCCACCCGCATTCGGCGAAACAACTCCAAGATCTTTCAGGATCGAACCGCCCTTCCCGTCTTCAAGCCATAGCTGATGCGGAGTAGTAGTCTTCAGAATTAGAGAATTTGTAACAGGGTCAATTCCGGCTTTTACCGAGATATCGGCCTTGTTAATCTTTGCCGCAATAGAATGAATATTATCACCTGCATTTAATGGAATATCTTCTCCGTCTATCCTGATAGAACTGTCTTTCAAAACTCTGTACCCCCCCGCGTCTGCGGAGGAAAATATCTGCTGCTGCTCAGCCCAGAAGACCCTATTGCCTGGGAAATCTATATTAACATAACTTTTATTCGAAACCTCCGCAAGCTGTCTATTAATCGTTCCGAGATATTCAACCGAGGTAATTCTACGTCCAGAAGCTCCAGGGACCATTCCCTCTTCAGCCCGGAAGGCCAGCCCCTTATTCTTGTCTCCACCAAAAATCACAGTCCCATTTCCGTTCTCGGCATTGGATATTTCAACTAATTCATTCAAAAGCTGATCGACTTCTTCAGCCATATAGGCCTTATCCTGTTTTGAGTAAGTATCATTTGCTCCCTGAATGGCAAGCTCACGAACCCGAAGGATAATATTGTTCGCACTGGAAATATAACCTTCGGCAATCCTATGATCGCTCTGAACTGTTTCTATATTGTCAGAGAACCTTGTAAGACGTGTTATCTTCGACTGAAATCTTGTCGAATGAGCAGCGGCCAGGGGATCATCACGGAGTTCCCTTACCCTGGTCTGCTCGCCGATCTTCGCCTGGAGATCGCCCATCTTCCATTCCTGCATCCTCATACGATATTGATAATCATCATTCGGCATGTAAGTGCTGATTCTTTTCATCTAACTCAGACCCCCATCCTGTTAATTATGGTATCAAGCATTTCATCAAAGGTATTAACAAGCCTTGCTGCCGCGCTGTAACCATGCTGAAACTTAATCATCTGCGACAGCTCCTCATCCATATTAACTCCTGAAATTGACTCTTGCATTCCCTTGAGCTCTTTCATTATTATATCTTCAGTCTCAAGTGCCCTCGCGGCTGTCTCACCTCTGAGCCCTATATCGGCAACTGTCTGCGCGAAAAACTCATCAAAGCCGGGAATATTCCCTATCATTACCGAACTATTTCTAAGTGAGGCAATGGAAATTGCCGTACTGCCGTCTCCGGGAAGAGCCGCTCTGCCGTTTTGACCGAAGCCCGCGGCAATGGCGCCAGGATCTTTCTTCACTGATTCGGATAGCTCGACATAACCTGCCGGGTGTGATAGAGGCGCAACCGCGAATAGAGTTTCCGGCCCGCTAAGCTGATTCACCGCGTCAGCCTGAGCCCAGTCATAGGCTCCGGCTTCCCCGGAGGCCGCGAGTATTCCGGCATAACCAGTTAAAAACTGTCCTGAGTCCTCTACATGTCTTATAACAAAGTCGGGATTATCAATCTGAGCTGCCGGTGATGCCTTTAGAGTCAACTGTCCGAGCCGGTTTAGCCCGGCGGTCACTTCGCTGCCGGAATAATTGATCCGGTCTACTATATCCTGAACACTGTCGGTAGGAAAATATTCAATCGTATTGTTACCCTCTGCGGCCGAGAGGGTAATAGTTCCCTTGACTCCGACCTGCTCCTGCCCCTCGAGACTGTTACTACCGTTAATCCGGTAGATCCAGCTTGAATCATAATCACCGTCACCGTTGCGGTCATAGTTTCCGGCTATATTGTTAATAAACGGATATTCCTTGAAAAAATCCACTCCGGTTTTTCCGTTAAGACCATAGCCTGCGCTGTGGTTTTCGTTTACAAGGTCTACAAAATTAACGACCATCATATCAAAGTTCTGAATCTCACCCCTAACATCCCCATCACGAAGCTGTATCAGGGAAGCAAGCCGTCCGCCTCCGAACCAGGCTTTTTCACCTGAATCGGCCCATAGCACATTCAGATAGCCTTCATTCTTCGGATCAGGCTCAGCCTTTAGGCCGTGAACAAGATCACCCTGCATGAGATGGAGTCCGCCGGTATGAATAGTGAACTCATCAGGGTCACGGCCGTCGGTTGTAATATTTATAATCGATGAAAGATCGCGCACTAAACGGTCACGTGAATCATATAGATCATTCGGATTGTCACCGATGGCCTCAATTTTCACAATCTGTTCATTAAGGGATGATACATCATTGAGAATAGCGTTCACCCGGTCTACAGTCACCTGGACATCCTCATTAATCATCGACCTAATTTCCTTAAGCGACTCAAACCTGTTCTGCATTCCATCGGCAAGGGCATTACCACGCTCTATGACTGCCTGTCTTGCAGGCAGCTCATCTGGATGCAGTGACAGTTCCTGCCAGGAATCCCAGAATTTATCCATCAGAGTTCTTACCGATGCGTCGGTGGGTTCATTATAGACCTGCTCGACCATCAGGATGTAGTTATCTCTGGCTCCCCACCAACCCTGATCTTTTGCCTGGCCTACAATTTTATTTTCAAGGATCATATCGCGTATCCGCTCAATCCTGTTAACAGCAACTCCCTGACCTATCATTCCGGGAGTATTCTCCCTGTTCAGACCGGGCATATAGAGGGGATCAACCGCCCCCATCTCAACCCGCTGCCTGGAATAACCATCTACTGAGGCATTGCTGATGTTATGACCCGCTGTTGCAAGCGCCTGAGTATGGGCTACGAGACTTCTCTTTCCAATTTCAATTCCTGTAAAAGTTGACTGCATACAATGCTCCTTTAAAGATGGCGGTTCAGGACCATCGGGTCTGACTGAACCGGCCGGGTACTTCCGGTGCTTGAGTAAATGCTGCCCTTTCGATGGGGAAAAACCTCATTTAGTACAGCCCTGCTGGTATCTCCGACCGTGCGGACATATTGATCAATTCCGGAGGTCAGACCGCGCATCCGAAGCAGCGCTATTTTCAGCTTTCGATATCCGGAAAGGCAGTCTTCACGGGTACGGCCGTCCATATGAGCCGCCACTGAATAAAATCCGTCAGACTGTTTCTTGCCTAGCTTTGTTTTCATAGACTGATATACTGAATCACGATCTGCTTCTATAGTCTCCATGCGCTCGGACACTGGTGCAAGTTTGTTAATAACGACTTCCATTTCATTCCAGTTATTTGCTCGAAGGGCTTTCTGAAGCTTTTCTTCTTCAAAGCAGATAATATTTAGAAGCTCAGTCTCCGCATCCATCAATTTCGCAAGTTTCATACCTAAAGCATCAAGTTTCATCAGCCTACACCTCATTTTTATATTCGGAATCTGAGAAAAGTTATTTAGGAGAATTTTAAAAAAGTGAAAACAGAAGAGTCCAAGCCTGATTTTCTTAATATTTATAGCCGCGGATGCGAAAAAGGGTCGAGCATAGTAGAGATTAAGAGGATATTACGAAGTCAGCTGTTCCGGTTCGTATAACCGCCGTCTTCATGAGGAACAAGGTCCATGATATTCGTGATTGATTTCATATTATGTTCAGGGTCATGGCTTACATACAGGAGGGTGGAATGCTTTTTCTCAAGCAGAAGCTCAACGGTCTCAAGGACAACCGCCGCGTTGTAGTCATCCAGACCCTGACAGGGTTCATCGAGAATCAGAAGGTCAGGCTTTTTTATTACCGCCCTCACCGTCAGGACTTTTCGCTTAAACCCCTCAGATAAATCTGAGAACGAGGTTTTCAGGCAGTCTTTCAACCCGAACTGCAAGCACCAGTGTTCGGCCGTCTCAAGCTGGTGAAGATTGGGCTTTTCATAAAGGCCTATAGAGTCGAAAAAGCCCGAGACTGCCACCGACAGTACGCTCTGACTGATCCTGTGATTCTGCTGGAGGGTACCGGAAACAGTTCCAATCCGTTTTTTAATATCCCAGACAGTTTCACCGGTTCCCCGCCTACGGCCAAAAAGGTCAATTTTCTGTCCGTAAGCTTTTGGGTTATCACCGTTAACAAGACTCAGGAGACTTGACTTTCCACTTCCGTTTCGCCCCCTGATCTGCCAATGCTCACCCGATACAATCTTCCAATTGATATCCGTTAATACCTTAAGATCATAATAACTGAGACAAACTCCTTCCAGACGGACAAGCTCCATCGCTGGACAGGGTTCAGTTTCAGGCTCCGTCGAGACTTCATCCGGTACCGCAGTCCTTACTTCCATCTTTCCCGCCCGGCCCTCAATGGTGGCGCCGTCCCCGAGTATTCTGATATCCGAAGTCAGACCGTCAAAATCACTCATTCGTCCTGAAATTATCAGAACAGCCTCAATAGCGCCCTCTATCCTGCCTATAAGCTTCCGTAGTTCTTTCCTCATTACGAGATCGAGCCCGGCAAAAGGATCATCCAGAATAAGAAGATCAGGGGCCTCCAGAATTGCCCGGAGAAGAAGACATTTCCTGAACTCACCTGTCGACAGAAACCTCAGCCCCCTGTCCAATACATTCGTCATTTCAAACTCTGAGGCCAGATCATCGAAATCAATTTCCGAAGTCCAGATCCCGGCCCGGATAAACTGCCGGACCGAACGCCCCGGATCAATCTTCCCCTGCATGAAGTCAGTATCATCATTCCGACGTTCCTCCTCAAGGAGCCTGCGTTCCTCCGATGAGGAGACAACCGAGACCCTGCAGCCGCCGGCCTTCTTTATTATCCGCCCGCTGTCTGGTTCTATCCGGCCGGCCATGATTTCCGACAGGAGGCTCTTTCCCGAACCGTTCATTCCGTAAATACCGGAGAAACTTCCCCTGTCTATCCTGTGACTGAGATCGTTTATTATCAATTTATGCTTTATTGATTTACTGATATTTTTGAGTTCAATAATTCTTTCATTCACCACCGAACTTTCCTCCAAAAAATAACCACGTTGCAATTATTGCAACAATCTATGGTTTTATTTGCAATATACGCAAGGTTGACAGCATCCGGGAACAGTTATATTCTACTAAAAACAATTATACAAGGATTCTACATGAACTACTTTAATTCTATACCATTAAGAGAACAGCTCAAACAACTTGGAACCTGTGATTTCCTCGATAAGTCGGCATTCTCCGGAGTCGAAAAACTCAAGGGCAAAAAAATAGTAATAGTCGGCTGCGGAGCGCAGGGCCTGAATCAGGGACTCAACCTTCGAGATTCTGGCCTCGATGTAAGCTATGCCCTCAGAGCCGGCGCGATTGAACAGAAGAGGCAGTCTTTCCTGAACGCTTCTGAAAACGGCTTCGATGTAGGAACCCATGAACAGATGATTCCTAAGGCTGACCTGGTTGCGAACCTTACACCGGACAAGCAGCATACCAATGTTATTAATACAATAATGCCGCTAATGAAGAAGGGCTCGATACTCTCCTACTCCCACGGTTTTAACATCGTTGAAGAGGGAATGAAAATTCGTAGCGATATCACTGTAATAATGATTGCCCCAAAGTCACCGGGTTCCGAGGTACGCGAAGAATACAAGAGAGGCTTCGGCGTCCCGACCCTTATTGCTGTTCATCCTGAGAACGACCCAAATGGCGACGGTATTGATTACGCAAAGGCCTATGCCGCGGGTACAGGAGCTGACAGGGCCGGTGTTCTTGGTTCATCCTTCGTTGCCGAGGTAAAATCGGACCTGATGGGCGAGCAGACAATTCTCTGCGGAATGCTGCAGACCGGCTCACTCCTCTGCTTCAACAAGATGATCGAAGAAGGAATTGACGCAGGCTATGCATCAAAGCTTATCCAGTTCGGCTGGGAGACAATCACCGAGGCAATGAAGCTCGGCGGAATTACAAACATGATGGACAGGCTGTCCAATCCCGCCAAGATAAAGGCAAACGAACTTACACTCGAGATGAAAAAAATCATGGCGCCGCTCTATCAGAAACATATGGATGACATTATCACCGGAGAGTTCTCATCAGCCATGATGAAAGACTGGGCCGATGATGACAAAAACCTTCTTACATGGAGAGAAGAAACAGGAGCCTCAGAATTCGAGAAGACTCCACCCGGCAGCATGAAGATCTCAGAACAGGAGTACTTCGACAACGGAATTCTGATGGTTGCCATGATCAAGGCAGGTGTTGAGCTTGCCTTCGAGACAATGACAGCATCGGGCATCAAGGCGGAGTCCGCCTACTACGAGTCACTCCACGAGACACCGTTAATTGCAAACCTCATCAGCCGCAAGAAGCTATATGAGATGAACAAGGTAATCTCTGATACAGCAGAATACGGTTGTTATCTCTTTGCTAATAAATGTGTTCCGCTTCTCGGCGATTTCATGAAGAACATCAAAACCGATGTCATCGGCAAGGCAGAGCTTGGGAAAACTGATGTCGATAATATCGAGCTCATCAAAGTAAACGATGAGATAAGAAACCATCCGGTTGAAAAAATCGGACGCGAACTCCGCGGCTATATGACAGCGATGAAAACAATCATCTGATAATAAACTCATTTTGTAATATGCATCCCCGGGCCGAGCTCGGGGATTTTTTCAACTATCATAAGGTAATTGGTTTTTGCAGTAGCACCCATAAGCTGAAAAGTCGGCTGAACATTGGGAACTATCGATATAACCTCACCATCAATCTCATTTAAAGCTTTTTCCAGTTTCTCCAGCAGAATGCCGTTTTTAGCATCAAGACGATGCACTCTATATTTCATCTTTACACATCTCCTCCGGTTCTCTGATGAACTAATTATATACCCGGCTATTGAATATTACAAATTTCCGATTAGTTCTACGGCTGAAGCGCCCAGGCCCTCCATCATTTTCATTCATGAAGGTCAGTGACACAATAATTCTTTTCGATTGCGTTATTTCAGTTTTAGCCTTAGAATAGTCACAAGCCGGATTTTTACCGGCAAATCGGCCTGCCCGTCAAACCGGGGGTTTCTGGAGGTGAGAACTTACTAAATAACTCAACCGACGTATCAATGCAGCAGTTGCCGCATCGATACATATCGGAGTTGTTTTGACAGTTTCACCATACTTTTTAAACACATTGTCAATATCACTTCGAATTTGCTGCCGGGTGTCAGCTCTATAACGCCAAAAACCTAACTAAAATATCGAGGATATAAAATGAAAAGAGTAATGATAATGGGCACAGGAGCTCAAGGAAGCGCCGTAGCAAGGCTTCTGGACAAGGAACCAAATGTTACCGAAATAATCTGTGCCGACTACGATTTAAAGGCCGCTGAGGACCTTGGAAACAGTCTTTCAAAGGCAAGGGCCGTAAAGGTGAACGCGAAAGACGTAGAGGATATAGTGAAAGCCGGCAAGGGCGCGGATATCATCGTGAACGGCTTGCCCATCAGTTTCAACATAACTGTAATGGAAGCGGCAATAAGGCTTAAGGCACACTACCAGGATCTCTGTATGACCGAGATTGCCGGTATGGACTCTATAGAGTCGACAGAGTACATGTTCACCAAACAAAATAAAAAGTTCGAAGATGCCGGAGTTCTGGCAATAACAAATACAGGTTCAGCACCGGGACTGGTAAATATTGTAGTTCGTGAAACAGCTGAAAAGTTCGATTCAGTCGACACTATTGAGATGAATGTCTACGAGGGCGTCTGGTCTAATAAATTTGTTCCCTTCTGGTGGTCACCGGACGTAGCCTTTGCCGACATGGCTGAGGATCCCACCCGTTTTGATAAGGGCAAACATGTAAAAACCAGCCCCTTTGCAAACCCCGTCATGATGAAGTTTCCCGGAGTAAAGAAGGAAATCCGGATGGTCGACCACTCCCATGAAGAGCCGATAACCATGGGACTCAATGCGGATAAATACCTGAAAGGAGCCAAAAACATAGTATTCCGCTACGGCGGCCCGCATATTGAGCTATCCGAAGCTCTCTATAAAATGGGATTTCTTTCTCATGAAAAGCGCACAAGCACCAGCGGCGCTGAATACGTACCCTTCGACCTTGTTATCGAACACGCCCCCCCGGCTCCGAAGTACAAGGATGAGATAAAGGATATTATTGACGGCGGCCTGGTTACCGAAGAAGGCGCCTTTCAGGTTCTTGTTACAGGAATGAAGGACGGAAAACCGCTTAAAATAACCGTCTATGTAAATGCTCCAGGACTCATCGAAGCATGGGAGAAGTCAGGTATTAGCCATGAAGCCTATCTGACAGGACAGAGCGCGTTCATATTCACGAAGATGCTTGTTAATGATGCGGTGTCACAGACCGGCCTTATTTCCCCGGAAGTTCTCGAGGCAGACGCCAGAAAGTTCTTCTTTGATGAGGCGGCAAAGCTTGAGATTACATTCGATGAAATAATAGAGCATACTATAAATTAGTTAAAAAGCCGGCCCCTCGGCCGGCTTTTCTATTTACATCGGGGTCGGGAAGTTCAACGTAATCCTCGCAGGGAGGGATGAAAACTTGAACCGCGACTCGGTCTTCGCTTATCTCGGAAAAATAGCTGTGAATTTATTAATCACCCATTTATCCTCTAAACAGTGAGCATTTTCCCGCCACTTTTGAGAATCTTTGTCAGAGGCTCGCCCCAGTAGATAACCTCAACTCCAAGAGATTCCAGCTTCTGATCTACACCAAGCTGCTGGGCACAGGACCTACAGGCAGAGAATTTCACACCTTCGGATATCATCTCTTTAATCTGTTTCTGAATCTCTTTATTTTCAGCTGTGAGAACCGCCGTTGCACCCCAGATTATTATGGTTACCTTATCCCACCATCCCTTCTTGAGACTGTTCCTTCCGTACATAAAAACCATTTTCTCTGTCGTCTGCAGATTATCATTAGTCCATAAAATAAATAATTCATCAACCATAATTGCTCTCCTGAATATTGCTTTACCGGTTTCAACTATAAACCCTTCGCTCTGCCTCATGCCGCTGTTTAGCAAAAACTATATATTTCCTCTTATAACTATAGATGTTGGATACAATTTGTCAATTCTTTTACCAGCAATTCTGAATTTGGCTGCAATTCCCCCGAAAGTCAGCCCTTGCTGACCCCGATACCATCAGACTAGGGTTCGGAAGACCTCAATTTTTCTCAGGCGGCACCGAGGCCCCCAGCGGCGGCATACAAAGGCAGCCAAATTTAGAACCACTGACGTCCCGGAAGCGGGAATTAGAACTCTTCAACACACGGCAAAGAGGAATGATTCAGATATTCAGACATTTTAAAGATTATTCAGGGGCTTCCGGAGGTCAAAATTAAAATTGTTGTTCTTTAAAAGACTCATTTCATTGAAGTTAATGTCCTCTTTTCTTCCGTTTTTTCTTGAGTCTCATCAACTGGTATTTTTCATCAGCCTCAATCTTCATAAGCAAATTCCGCTCTGATTTCCGTATATCGAGCATCAGTTTCTGCTTTTCCTTGTATTCATCATGTGATTTCGAGATTCTGTCTGTATTATCTTTTCTGTGTTTCCTGATTCTGACTTCTCGCTCAGACTGCACGAAGATGAGTAAGTGGTACTTATTCAGATAGAAATCTAGGAGCTCTCCGGTCGCAGGCTCACTGCCGAAGGTGTATTCTGCAAGCTGACGCGGGCCGTAGCTGTTTGATTTTTCAATCAGGGCTTTCCAGAACTGACCATTAAAGTAAATTGTAGATATTGTTTCTTCCATTCTTTCCTCCAGGATAGATCTTCCCTGGAGTAAAAACGGACATCATGACGTTGATGGATACTTGGCCTTTCGGCTGTCCGGACTACCTACCGGACCGTGTTTTTGTTTTACTCTCTTCAGTGTATTTTCTTTAAAGATTATTGCAGAATTTCCAGTTTCCTGTCAATCTACCCGGCTTCTTTTAGTAAAAAGTCTGATTTTAACTCCAACGGCAGGCCAGAGAAATGTAATCCAGAGTCCTACAAGACCATAACGCAGAAAATCGGCAAGATGGTGCTGCGGCAGAACAATCTTAAGCCCGACCATGATTGCAGCAGTAACAACAAGGCCTATGAGCCATCTTGTTATCTTCAGAAACCAGCTGGCATCCTCGGCCGAAAAATCTACCCACCATTCTTCGGCGAAGAATCCATAGATAGCCCCTGTCGAAATTCCGGCAATCTTAAAAAAATCATCTATTTTCATCGAACCTTTCAGGTAAACCAGATCGAAAATATATAATCCAAATGCCAAAAGCACGATGACCGACTGTATCCGAAAAAATATTCTCCTCAGCAGAACGCTACGATCATCATAATAATTATCAATAATCGTACAGAATACAAATGCCATTATTACTCCGAAGATAATTCCTCCGACTACATCGACAGGCCAATGAACACCGAGAAATATCCGGGTTAAACCAATTAGGAATATTACTATAATTGCCGCAATCGTAAACCATTTCCGCCGTAAAATCTGGGCAAGAGTTATAAAAAAAGTCGTTGCCCCTTGCGTATGCCCGCTCGGAAATGAGTATCCTGTCGCTGTCTCAACCCTCTTTCCGCTGATATAATCGAGCATCTCGAACGGCCGCAGCGTATGAAAAGAAATTTTAAGGATGTTATTTAGAACAGAAGAATAGATAAATGCCGCCGCCAGCTTGAAACCTTCACGTTTGGAAATATTCCAGAATAGAAAAGAGATAACAAGAATAAAGAAATACTGTTCACCCAGCATTGTAACCATCTCGGCGGCCTTGTCGAGAAACGGGTTCGAAATTTTATTGAAAAACGACAGCATCTGTTCCTGCATACTTCCCTTCTTTTTAATTGAATCTCACCATAAATATGAAACCAATAACTCATTCTGTCAATTCTTTTTCGACAACACTAATTACCGCATGAAAAAAAGTTGATCCTGATCAATTTTAACCGTTAGCAGATCATCAGATTCTCTGATTCCTGTTATAGCGACCCGGAAAAGCTGTACAAAAAAAGATAAGTCGTTTAACACCATAACCATTTTTAAATATTCGCGAATATCCTTAACTGGAGAAAATTTATTTTCTGTGGTATCATATCGCTATGAGAAAGTTAGTTTTAGGTATCTATCTGATTCTTCTCACTACTCTTCTTTTTGCCTCCGGGGCAAACCGGATAACTGTGCTGGAATTTACAACCAGCGGGGTTTCCGAAGCTGAAATGCTTATTTTTATTGATTATATCGCGAGCGAAATAACTCAAAATAGTAATTATACGCTTATTGATCGCAGACAGAGAGTCAAAATTCTTGAAGAGCTGTCATTCTCTAACTCAGGATGCACTGACGAAGAATGTCAGCTTGAGATAGGAAAACTGCTTTCAGCGAATAACATCATTGTTGGTTCAATTGGCTCAATCGGCTCTACCTACATCCTGAACATGCAGCTTGTCGACATCGAAACGGGAGAGACCACCGAAACCATCTCCAATAAATATAAAAATCTCGACGAGCTGGTGAATGACAGTAAAAGCCTGATGACAATTCTGCTCAGAAGCGATGAACAGGCTGAGGCCCATGAGGCAGCCGTCGAGCAACCTTCGACAACCACATCAGCCGTAAGCGCCGCCGATGTCCCGCATCAGATAAGCTCACGTCCGGGACTGTTCGGATCACCCATCTATATTTACAAAAAGAGGCCGTATTATTCGAGTGAGTCTACTGATCTGGCTAAAATTATCATGCTTAACATTCCGAATACAACCGAAAACAAAACTATTTATAATAATTATCTGAATGAGCGAGACACCAGCTTCGGATTTGTATGGGGAGGGCTCGGCGCATTAGGCCTTGGGTACATAGGTGGAGCTATAGCCGGAGGAATGCTCGATAGTGAATTTGGTTTTGACAACGTCATGAATATCGCCGCAATCAGCGGCTTCGGATTATTTGTTGTTATGGAAATAATTGGCTTGATTATGACATCCAGCTCCCATGCAAAGCTCGGAGAAATGGTAAAAATATATAATTCGAATCTTTATAAATAATCACAGATGATAATGTTCCCGTCTCCTGCTGTTAATTTCTGGGCTGCCGGAAACCTGATATTCCGCTCCTGCCGGGTAATAACCGGGAAACCGTAATGCTCGTTTGTATATTTCGGCTCAGTCTTTCGTTCCCTGTAGTCAGCAACAAACACTCTATGCCGCTCCAACCTCTGAGAAGTTAATTCTCCGCTCCGGCTGAAAGCTGTCTGCGCATTGCTATATATCAGCTCGGCAAGCCCCCCGTCTATTTCATAACCTATGCATTTTCGTCCGTTCACAATACATGCGCTCAAAGTTGTTCCGGTACCGTGGAAGGGGTCGAGAACTGTATCCTTCTGAATCGAATACATATTAATCAGCCTATGAACAAGCTCATAGGGATAGGCCCCGCTTCTATCCCTTCCTGCCTTTCCGCCGCGGTCGTTTATCGGCTGTGTAGCCCCCTTAAACTGCCAGATGTCTGAAAACCAGACGTTCCGTTCTTCCCAGAAGAACGTACTTTTCTGCCTTACAAGCTTTTCTTCCGTTGAAAAGAGCGTACGTCTGGCGCCCTTCCTGAAAATCAGAATATATTCGTGCTCTAGGGTGACATAAGCCCCCGACGGAAGCATTCCTGAACCCATGAATTTATTCGGGGCGTTTGTCGGCTTCCTCCAGATAACGGAAGGCAGACAATCAAAGCCAAGCGCCACGAAGGCGGAGATTATCCTTGAATGGTTAGGATACAACCGGAACTGATCACCTATTTTCCTTGTAGCGTCGCCTATATTGATACAGGCAAAACCGCCCGGTTTAAGAGCCCTGAGGCATTCGGCCCAGACAAGATCAAGCTGGGCGTTCATCAACTCCCAGGCCTGCCCACCATCGCGGTTATCAATTGCAGTCCCTATAGATTCGTCAATTCCTGTGAATATTTCATCCCACATCTGAATCATAGGATAGGGCGGCGAGGTTACAACAAGATCTACCGATTCATCCTCTACTTCCGTCATTTCCAGGGCATTTTTAAAATAAAGTCGGCTTTCAAGCTTCATGCTGTAAGCCTACCAGCAGATAAAGAAAAAAGCAACTTGAAGAGAGATTCTATCTATTGTATAAATTAACCAGCTTATATGATGTTACGAAATTTATTTATTATATTACTGATTCTTTCACTACCACTTACCGCCGGCGCCGATACCGATTTCTGGGATGACTATCCGGAGGAAGAGCAGCTCAGCCGTCTGATGGCCGGGATGACCGATGAGCAGCTTCTTGCCCAGATGCTCCTTCTCGGTTATATGGGAGGAACTCCCTCGATTGAGATTCTGGAATGGATCTCCGAGAAAGAAATCGGCGGAATTAAGATTTTCGGCTGGAATGTGAAGAACCTTCCGACCCTTGCCGGAAGCATATCGAAGATGCAGAAGCTGAGCGCTGAGACGACGTTCAGAATACCGCTGTTCATCGCAACCGACCAGGAAGGCGGATGGGTCCGTCATGTACGCGGAGAGACTTCCGAGACCGCCGGCAACATGTCCCTCGGGGCAAGCAGGCGGCCCGATGACGCACTGAAGACCGGCTACTATATAGGGATGGAACTCCGAGCCCTCGGTGTGAACATGAACTTTGCCCCTACCGTCGATGTCTATTCGAACCCGGAGGCTCATGTAATCGGTCCGCGTGCCTTCAGCGATGATCCTCTTCTTACCGCGGTACTGTCGACTGCCTTTTATAAGGGCATGGACAGTGCTGGTATTATCTGCACAGCAAAACACTTTCCCGGACACGGAGATGCCGACAAAGATTCTCACGGCGCCCTTCCTATTATAGATGTTGACATGGACACTCTCTGGGAGCGTGAACTTCTACCCTATCGGTACCTGATAAGAGAAGGCATTCCCGGAATAATGAGCGGGCACCTGGCATTCCCAATAATCACCGGAAACAATACTCCGGCAAGTATCTCGCCACTCATTCTAACCGGCATCCTTCGCGACAAACTCGGCTTCGACGGCCTCATCGTTACCGACGATCTTATGATGAACGGCGTCCAGCTGCTTTCCATGAATACCGCGGAGATTTGCAAGGCGGCAATAGACGCGGGAGTGGATATTATCCTGGTTTCCAGGACTGCTGAAATACAGATGCAGGTTTGGGATTATCTGTCCGAACAACTGGTGAAAGATCAGGCCTTTGCCGCAACCGTACGAAAATCCGCCGAACGAATTCTAAGAGCTAAACTAAAATATCTGTCAAAGGAAGACTCCGTACCCCTGTTTCCGGATATCCGGGAGCTTAATAGTCTGATTCCAACAGCTGAAGGGCAGCCATTTTTCCTCGACCAGGCATATAGAAGCACAACAGTCATCCGGGAAGACAGCGAGAAAGGGCTTTTGCCCCATGGGAAAATACTTCTTGCCGGACAGTTCGACAGATTTTTTGATGTAGGCAGCAAAATGTTTCCCGATGCTGACACCTTTAAATTTGATTATTCTCCATTCTACACTTCATCAAGAAACTCCCGGCAGCGGCTTAAAAACACTGCCGATGACTATGATACAATCATATACTGCCTTGCTAACCCGAACAGCGTGCAGGTATTGAAGGAGATAGAAGGAACAACGGCTGATGTAATAGTACTTTCAGTACTCACTCCAATATACCTGAAAGAAATGAACTGGATTAAAAATGCCGTGGCAGTTTACGGTACCTCAAGAGAGTCTTTCCAGGCTGGTTTTGCCGCGCTAAGCGGAACAATTTCGCCGCAGGGAGTACTGCCGCTTGATTTCAACAGGGAGATGCGTTGAGAAGTGTTTTCATTTTGGGAAAAAAACAATAACCCGAGCGGCTGGTCCAGAGCCGTATCCCGGGAATTTGATAGTATTATTTCGTTTCTCTCTCCGCGGGAACATAGCTGCATAAGCATAACATCACGTCTCATGCAGAATGGCCGTCCTGACCCGAACTTATTAAAGCATCATGAAGTCTATCTCGAAAAAAAAGACGGGAAGATAGTGAGCCTTCTGTTACTTTCAACTGACAGCGTAATTGCCCCATTCTTTACTACAGGCAGTTCTGACTATATTCCGGAGGAACTGCTTAAAAAATCCCCCCTAATGAGAAAAAGATACCTAACCTTCATGGGCATGAAAGAGGATGTTCTCAGACTGGAACTATTATTTGGGAACCGGAGTAAATTATCAGTCGATTACTTTCAGCTTTCGGCGGAATCGGCTCTAATTCCTGCGGTGGTTAAACAGTATCTTAAAAGCAAAAAAAATAACACCATAGAATTATCATTAATAAAAAAGGCTGAAATATCTGATTTCAACCTCCTCATGCCGCTGCGTAAAGCCTACGAGATAGAAGAGGTTCTGCTTGTTAAATCAAATTTCAATGAACAGGCAAGCAGGAATAGATTCAGAAAAACAATTCTCGAAAAAGCAGTATTCTTCGGCACCGTTCAGAATAAACCTGCCGCAACCTGCTGCATTAATACCGAAGGCATTGCCTGGTATCAGATTGGCGGAGTCTTCACCAGACCTGAATACCGCTCAAAGGGGATATCGGCCCGCCTGATGGCTGAATTGGCCGTCTATGCCGGAAATTTTGGGAAAAATTTGACATTGTTTGTTAAGAAAGACAATCTGCCGGCACTAAAACTCTACAGCAACTGCGGGTTCAGCACGGCGGGTGAATTCAGAATTACCTATGCCGAAAGAAGATAATTAACAATAATCATATCAGAAACGGGAAAATCTAGAGTCCCAAGCTCCGAGAGAGCCGCCCAGAAAATTTGCTGATGTTCCGGGGCTGTAATTTCACCATCACCTATTTCTATTTTATAAGCAAGCAGACGGTAATATTTTTCGCCGTTTGAAAAACTTCCTTCGCAAAGTCTCTCCTTAACCCTGACAGAGATATTGAGTTCTTCCATGTACTCTCGAATAACAGCTTCTTCCGGAGTCTCTCCCTTCTCAAGTTTGCCTCCCGGAAATTCCCACCTTACTCCGATGCTCGTTCCCGGCTTCCTCAATGCAACAAGGTATTTGCCGTCACGCTCAGCAACTCCGGCTACAGATATATTCATCGAAAACCCCGTTTATAGAAGAAGAACTCTTGGAATCAGAAAGTGGAGAAAACCGAAAACTACGGCTCCAACTCCGATGAATGAACTTTTTCTCGCGAAGAAATCATTCAGCTTTTCACTGCTTCCGGCTTCTGTTCTGTCTTTATAATAATCTAGCGTTAACGCAATTCCTACGGCAATATTGCAAAGAGCTGGAAGAAGATCGCCTGCTACAGGGACATCCATTGAGGATAGCAGCTTAAGAATTCCGACAACAAAGGAAAGAATTCCTACCACTAATTTAAGAGTAGTTTTGCCCTCAAAGAAATCCGAGAAGATCCTGAATCCGCTGATTCTTTCTACCATTGTCTCAGACGCGAGACCGAAGCCCCCAAGAATATTTAATAAAATTGACAGAAAGTATAATTGTACCATTTTGTCTCTACCTCCATTAATATGAGGGAATTTCAAAAATCATGAAATTAAAAATTCCGATTTTTAGAAATTTCTACCTTAAAATATAAACAATGTTTCAGGGCGCATCTTATCAGCTTATTTACCGTAAAGCTGCCTAAAACACTTCAAAGCCTTTATCATAAAGGCTTATATTTAAGATTATCTCAATCAAGCCCAAGGGTCAACTCAAATATTTTTGTTTCTTATTCCTGTTTAGCCTTGGCTGATAATTTCCCCGTTTTTTCATTAATCTCGACAAGGGCATAAACCTTAACCTTTTTATCATTGGGGGCAGGAATCTCCGCCCGGAGAACTCTAGGCTCACCGACACTTCCGGGAAGCAGATCTATCACTTCCACTTCTTCATCAGAACCTTCCGCTGTGAATACTACTTTCACAAGGCCCGCTTCAAGACTATTATCTTCCTTCGCCTCAACCTTCATACTAATCAGAAGGTTTCCGTCAAAAACATAGGCCTTCAGATTCGTACTGAATCCGTCGACTTTCGCATGCGTCTTTCCGCCCAAAAAAAAGGGAGCAAAAATCATTGTAAAAAGTAGAATTATCGCGATATCCGCTAAAATAATCATATTCCGGCGGTTCATGGTAAAGAGTTTGGTCTTTTGAAGAACTCTTTTAGTCTCATCAGAGAGCAAGGCTTCCCGATCTTCCCTATTATAGTGAAAATGATGTTCGCCGGGGTCATGTGTCTCCGGCATTCGACCACCTTTAGAAGGCATGATAAACTCCTTTATAGATATTCGAGCAGGTCCTCACTGGAAAACCAATCATGCTCGGCTCCGCATCTTCTGCCGCCGCGAAGGTGCAGCGCTGCTCCCAGCACCGCTGCATCAAAGGGCTCCATCCCCGATGCCGCATAACCGCCAATCAAGCCTGCAAGCAGATCACCGCTGCCGGCAGTTCCAAGCTTCGGATAATTTCCGTCGAGGACCGCACAGCGTCCGGCAGGGTCAGCGATATAGCTGACATGCCCTTTTAACAGTATAACACAGTTCAGCAGCCTGGCTGCATCCACCACCTCAGAATATGGCCTGTTTATAATATCGGCATCAGGAAACAATTTTCTGAATTCTCCCGGATGGGGAGTCAGAATCCATCGGCCCCCGAGATCAATTGTAGAGCGGCCGGGCATAAAAGCAAGCGTGTTTATTCCGTCCGCATCAAGCACTCCCCGGCCTTCTTTTAAAAGAACCGAAAGAAGCTCTTCCCGGCCTTCAGTACCCCACCCCGGCCCAACAGCGACGGCTGACCATGAGGCCATTTTATTTTTAAGATCTTCGGGCTCAGGCAGAGGTTTTACCATTACCGAGGTATGCCTGGAAGCGTATATGCCATAGATATCAGCGTCGGAATAAAGACTCACCAGCCCTGCGGAGGTACGGAGTGCCGCCTCGGCACAGAGTGAGGCGGCACCGATTGTTCCCCTGCTGCCTCCGAAGACAGCGAGATGTCCTCTCCTGTTTTTAAAAGAGTTTCCCGGTAGCTTCGGCATTAGCCTTTCTATATAATCCTCGGTGATGAGCTCACATTCAATGCCGTCCGGTTCCTGTTTTTCGGCCTTCAATTCTTCCGGAAACCCAATGGGAACCGTATAAATCTCCCCGCAAAAAGGTCTGACGTCAGGCAGATACAGGCACCGTAGTGGCAGTCCCACAGTCAGAGTGTAATCAGCCTTAACCGCCGGAAAACCCGCCCGAAAGCTCTCTCCTGTGCCGCTGGGAACGTCTATCGCTATCCGAAGAGCCCTGCTTGAATTAATCAATTCGATGAGTTCAGGAAGAGGATTCCGCAGTGCCCCGCTGATTCCGGTTCCTGCAATGCCGTCGAAAATAATTTCCGCGTTTTGAATAACCTCTCCGGCCTCGCCATCAGGAAAATCAATAATTTGAATACCGAGGTTCCGGCAGATGTTCAGATGAGTTTTTTGCGCGGCGCTTCCCTTTTCAGAGACCTTTATTATATTTATCCGCTTATAACCCTGGCTGTAGAGCTGCCGGGCTATTACGAGTGCATCACCGCCGTTGTTACCTCCGCCGGCAAGGCAGACAAGCTGCGTATTCTTCGTGAAGCCGGTAAGTTTCCAGCCAAGTTCAAGGATTCTTATACCGGCATTCTCCATAAGGATGATATCGGAAAATCCGTACTCTTCAATAGTCCGCCGGTCAATTTCTTTCATTCGGCAGGAACTTGCTATAGTCATTCTTCTGCTCCTCAATAAAGATATCGCTCCTCCACCAGACTACCTCGGCATCATATTCACCACAGACAACGGCCGAAAGGATTCCGTCCGGATTAACATAGTAGTTTCTAAAGAATATATCTTCCTCCGAAAAATCGATGAGTCCGCGGCCCTTAACCCTTCCATCGGCATCAAGCACTGCCAGTCTGTAAATGGAGCCCTTATAAGGACTCATAAGAAAGAAAGCCGGCCCTCTTGCTACTCCGGCAAACTCATAGAGATACTCATGCTCTTTATCCTTGAAAATTACCGGCTGATCAGATTTAACGATATTTCTGGGAATTTCAATGTTCACCGAATATTTTTCGTTATCTATGTCATATCCGAAAATCATGGACTTATTAAATTTTATATTTCCGGAAGCATCTTTGTCATAGAAATCCACTTTAACATAGACAATCCGGTTCTCATAATCAGGATAAATACTCTCAATAGAGGGGCTTCCTGATTCACCGGCTGATGGAAGAAGATCCTTGTTGAAGTCTATTTTATAAATAGGATCTCCCTTCTCGGTGTACCAGAAGATTCTCCAGCCGTCGGAATTCCTTGTCACAACAATGACCTCATCAGAAGAGTTGACATGAAGCGACTGAATATAGGGAAAAGGTGTACCACCGGGACCTTCCTGGCCGAGATAGGACATCAACCTGCCCTCATCATCAAACCGCAGAACTATTCTGTCGAGAAGCACCTTGCTTTCGGCATCCCATTCCCATCTCATTTCGGCTATTCGGTCGTCGATCAGAAGCTCTCCGTCACTGGTCCTTGCAACCTCTCCTGGGTCCTTCAGTGGATATTTGTAAGCAGCCCTTGTTACTGTAGTGTCCGATTTTTTCTCGAAATTCAGAATAACAGGGTCGGGGTTTTTATCTTCGTTATAATAGAGAGAAATCAGATCTCCGAACGAACTGAACTCCATAACCTTGGCAGATTCTCCGTTCGCTATATAAAAAAAACCATCCTGCATAAAAATACGCGTTTTTGAAAGGGTATTGACTCCGTCAAACTGCTGAACATAGAGATGATCCTCCATCTTCCCAATCTGCATACTAAAAAGCAGCTCTCTTTCGAGAAGCCGGTTATTATTCTCACGGCAGGCTGAAAGTGCCGTGGTCAGACAGACTGCAACTGCTGTTATAATTATTTTACGCATTATGCTCATGTGAAGATAGTACTATCAGTATTGAACTTAGTCAAACACCGGCTGATTCATTTCAGAGAATCTGAAGCCGATGCAGAATTCAGGACTTGTTTTTATTCAATTTTAGAGACAGGCATTAAAAATTATATTATATTATAATAAATAAAATTTTTATAATCTCTAATGGTTATGCCCATTTATTCAGGAGAATATCAATGTTTAATAATATATTAACTTCAATCGTCGGCTCAAAACACGAGCGGGATCTGAAAGAGCTGTTGCCCCTACTTCACAGGATCAATGAAAAAGAAGCCTGGGCCATGAGTATAGAAGGCGGCGACTTTCCGGCTCAGACCGATATATTAAGGACCAGACTGAATAGTGGGAAATCCCTGGATTCGCTGCTCCCTGAAGCCTTCGCTCTGGCAAGGGAAGCCTCTAGAAGAACCCTGGGTGAACGGCATTATGACGTTCAGCTTCTCGGCGGAATAGTACTTCATCAGGGCAAAATCATGGAAATGAAAACTGGTGAGGGAAAGACTCTATCAAGCGTTTCAGCCGCTTACCTGAATGCGCTTACGGGGAAGGGTGTTCATGTTGTCACAGTAAATGATTACCTTGCCGAACGTGATGCTGCATGGATGAAACCTGTCTATGAAATGCTCGGACTATCTGTAGGGACAGTTCTTTCAGATATGGATCCGGAAGCCAGAAAGAAAGCCTATAAATGTGATATTACATACGGAACGAATAATGAGTATGGTTTTGACTATCTCAGGGACAATATGAAATGGGGCTCTGAAAGCAGGGTTCAGCGGCCGCATAATTACTGTATTATCGATGAAATTGACTCTATTCTCATAGATGAAGCGAGAACGCCTCTCATCATCTCCGGCGCGACCGATGATGATACTTCCAAATTCAACCAGGTAAACGCTCTGGTCTCCCAGCTCAGGGAATGTGATAAAGATCCTGAGACCGGTGATTATCCGGAAGACCCCGTTGGAGATTTTAAACTTGACGAAAAATCAAAAAAGGTGATTTTCACCGAACAGGGAAATAATACAATCGAGAATGCTCTGATTAAATCCGGGGCAATCAAGGATTCCCTCTACAGCGATGAAAACTTTGAATACATTCATTATTTCACCCAGGCAGTACGTGCTCACAAACTCTACAACCTTGATGTTGACTATGTGATCGAAGACAAGCAGGTTCAGATTGTAGATGAGTTCACAGGGCGTATCCTTCACGGCAGACGCTATTCCGACGGACTTCATCAGGCTATTGAGGCAAAAGAAAGGATAAAGGTTGCAAGAAGGAATAGAACTCTGGCAACAATTACATTTCAGAATTTCTTCAGGATGTACAGCAAAATTTCCGGAATGACCGGAACAGCAGACACCGAAGCAAAGGAATTCGGAAGCATTTACAATCTCGACGTCGTAGTTATTCCGACCAACAGACCCGTTATGCGTTTCGATGATGATGATGTAATCTATTTCAATGAAGAATTCAAGAATGAGGCCATATGTGATGAGATTGCGCGAGTCCATGAGAAAGGTCAGCCGATTCTTGTTGGAACTGTCTCAATCGAAAAGTCGGAAAGAATTTCAAGGCTGCTCATAAAGCGGGGCATCAGACACGAGGTTCTCAATGCCAAAAACCATTCCAGGGAAGCACATATCATTTCCGAAGCCGGAGGCGAAGGCTCGGTGACAATAGCAACTAATATGGCAGGCCGAGGAACTGACATCAAATTAGGCGGCAACCCCGAGTTTCGAGCCAGAAGAAAGGCCGGAACCGAGGCCTCCGAAGATGAATACAGGAAGATATACAAGTCAGAATACGAGAAATGGAAGAATGATTATGCCAGAGTAAAGGTCGCCGGTGGACTCTATATCCTCGGAACCGAACGTCACGAATCAAGACGTATTGACAACCAGCTCCGCGGACGTTCAGGACGTCAGGGGGATCCGGGTGAATCAAGATTCTTTCTGAGCCTCGATGATGATCTAATGAGACTCTTTGCCAGGGACAGCCTGCGCTCGATAATGGGACGCTCCGGAATGGAAAACGGCGAACCGCTTCGTCATTCACTAATAAACAGGGCAATAGAGCGCGCACAGACGAAGGTTGAAGAGCGGAACTTCGAGATAAGAAAACATCTGCTCGATTTTGATGACGTACTCAATGAACAGCGGAAGTTCATTTACTCTCAGCGTGATGATATTACACAGAACCCGGATCTCATCGCCCGTGTTCTTGACGCTGCCGAGGAGATGACAGATGAGATTATTGACCAATTCAATGCTTCAGGATCCAAAGACAGTAACGCCGCAATTTCTCAGCTTCTGGAAGCTCTTAAATTAAACTTCTTAGTCGAACCCGAATCTCATGATGATTTCACTGCTCTAAGTCTCAAAGATAAAAAAGATTATGTAATGAACTACATCAGAAAAGACCTGACTGAGAAGAGCGATAAACTTGGAAAGGACAATTTCAATCAGTTTATCCGTTACGAATACCTCAAAAGAATTGATACGAAGTGGCAGGAGCATCTGGAGCATCTTGAGGCTCTCCGCGAAGCGGTATACTTGCGCTCTTATGCTCAGAAAAACCCGCTACTGGAATACAAGCTCGAAGGTTTTGATATTTTTGACAAATTAATTGTAGATATAAAATCAAATATCGCCCAGAAGGTGATCAAGGTTCGGATCAAAAGCTACGACAAGGCAGTTCGGCGGCCGTCTCCGGGCACCTCAATACAGGAAAGACATTCCGCAATCGGCGCCTTTGCCGGCGGTGCTCCCGCGGCCGCAAACGCCGAGCGCCCTGAAGCGTCAGGCACCGGAATCCAGATAAGACGCTCTGCTCCCAAGGTAGGCAGAAATGATCCCTGTCCCTGCGGAAGCGGTAAAAAATACAAACACTGTTGCGGCTCTTAGTCGCAACAGTGTCCATTGCATGCGGCTCATAGCCACAGTAATGTCCATTGTCTGCGGCTCTTAAGCGCAGCATGGTTCCTTCTTAAAAAAACGAAGCGATGACATTAAAAAAAACTCCTCTGATTTGACTTTAGCAACCTGCTTACCTACAATTAAAACAGACCAATTTTCGGAGGATAAAAATGGTATTAAAAAGCTTAAAGGTTAAAATTACAATCGTTGTTCTCTTAACTGTGTTTGTACTGTTTAGTGCAAACGGGGTTATAACCTTTCTAAGATTCAGCAAGACACTTCAGGAGACGACCTACGCCGAGGCTCAGGCAAGACTGTCTGGCACAGTAAACGATGTTGAAGGCTTTTTAGCAGAGAAAATTGCTATTTCCGAGACACTATCAAAGAATCAGTGGGTAATTGATTTCCTGGAAAAACTTGAATACAGAGATTATTTTCGAACAGCCCCGGAGAAAACTTCATGGGACTCCCTTCCTCAACCGATAAAACAACTGGCAGACTCAATCAAGGTAGCAAGGGCGGATATGATTCGAGATCCGGAACTCTTAAGGCTCTATGACATTTCTGTAAACACCTTTAGAAATCTTACCAAAACTGATGATACAATCATGCTCAGCTATATTGCGTCTGAAAAGGTACAGGAGTTTTTTGCTACACCTGAAGAATATGCAGGTGACAAATACTACTTTCTCCGCAACCGGGGATGGTATGTAGAGGCCACAGCGCTCGAGTATCCGTCCATCTCTAGTCCGTACATCGACGGAATCACCGGAGAAATTGTTGTTTCTCCGATTACGCCAATCCGAAAAAACGGGATCCTTCTTGGAGCCGTGGCAAACGATCTGTCCATTAATACCATTCTTGAGCAGGTGGATTCACTTAAACTAGATGTGCAGAGCTATGCCTATCTGACAGACGCTAATGGAATCATCATCGCCCATCCTGATAAAGAACTCATCCTGAATTCCAATATTCTTGAAGATTCCCTCTTTCCGGATGTAATAAAAAACAACTTTAAAGGCATAAAAAACGGAAATAATGAAGCCCTTGAGTATGCCGACACAGAAGGCAACAATTTTATAATATTCACCGAGATGATAAGGCAGACAGGCTGGGTTACATTCCTGGTTGTGAACCAGGACGAGATGATGGCTCCGGTTAAAAATCAACTCTACCAGTTCATACTGATAAGCCTTATTTCACTTGCAATTATCTCTTTAATAATCTTTTTCTTCGTCTATAGGCTGACAAAACCGATAGAGTCGGCTGTTATTCTCGCTGCGGCAATCTCTAAGGGTGATCTGACCGAGACTCCACCCAAAGACTTCCTGCGCCGCGAAGATGAAATCGGAGATCTTGGAAGATCTCTTAACACGATGCTCGAATCACTCCGAAGCATAGTCACCGAGATAAAGAAAACAGGTGTACAGCTTTCGGACAGCAGCAATCAGATCAACTCTGCTTCCCAGCAGGTTGCCTCCGGAGCATCAGAGCAGGCTGCCTCTTCCGAAGAGATGTCTGCTTCCATGGAAGAGATAAGCGCTTCAATCAAGCAGAACACAGATAATGCCTCACAGACTGAAAAGATCGCTTCGAAGGCGGCTGATGACGCCCAGATTGGCGGAACCTCCGTCCTCGAAGCAGTAGATGCAATGAAACAGATAGCTGAGAAAATCAGGGTTATCGAGGAAATCGCCCGCAGTACCAACATGCTCTCACTTAATGCGGCTATAGAAGCTGCAAGGGCCGGAGAACACGGCAAGGGCTTTGCGGTTGTCGCCTCGGAAGTCGGCAAACTAGCGGCGAACAGCCAGGCCGCAGCCAATGAGATTCTTGAACTTGCAAACTCGAGCGTCCACAAGGCTGATTCCGCAGGTGAAAGCATCCAGGCCATTATCCCCGACATCAGACGTACTGCCGATCTCATTCAGGAGATCAGCGCTACGAGCATGGAACAAAACAGCGGCGCCGACCAGGTAAGCCAGGTAATGATTCAGCTTGATCAGGTAATCCAGCAGAACGCGGCATCGGCAGAAGAGACGGCTTCGATGTCCGAAGAATTATCCTCTCAAGCCGCGAAACTACTGACAATGATTAACTTTTTCAAAATTGACGAGAGGCAGACCCTAGATAAAAAAGAAACAGCGGTAAAGCTTAGAACTGAACAGCACAAGGCAAAGCCTGTTATCAGAAGGGAAAAGAGCGTAGAGACTAAACCTGCAACTTTGATTTCTCCACCCGCCAGGGAGTCATCCGATGATGACTTCGAAGAGTTTTAGAAAAAGGAAGACATCTGTAAGCTCATGAAAATTGTACTTAAAAAATATACATTCATTATATTACAGATCTCTGTCAGCCTCCTTGTTTTTTCTGTGTTCATTATATTCTCGAAATATTCAGTGAATATTCTAAGAGACGAGAGAACCGAGAGGCAGAGAGAACAGGTTGTACAGAAATCATTGGCTATTCAATCTGCTCTTAGTAATGAGATATATTCGGCCGCTAATCTGGTGCTGGGCCTGCTTGCAACAGTCAGTATTCACCCGGATCTCTCACAGAAAGAATTCGAACTCATCGCAAAAATTATTTTCCGCAAGTCTGATGTTGTTTCTTCCATAACCATGGCCCCGAATAATATAATTTCTTATGTCTACCCCCTTGAGGGACACGAAGAAAAACTCGGTTTTAATTTTATGGAACATCCGTCTCATAGATTGGAAGTCCTGAAAGCAGTCTCTAACCCCAATGGCGCGCTCTCCGGTCCGGTAATTCAGCCGGACGGCACTGAAGTCTTCATATCCAGAGTTCCGATTTATCAGGGTGAAGGCGGATATAATTACTGGGGAATGGCGAGCATAATCATAGATAAAAAGAGTCTGCTTCAGAAAGCCAGAATACACGATAGTGACCTCTGGCTAAAGATTGCTATTAAAAGCCAAGACGAACGCGGCCTCGACGGCGGCATGATCGAAGGGAATAAAGAAGTTTTCGATGATTCTCCAATTTTAACGACTATCCAGCTATCTTCCGGCAGTTGGATTATGGCCGCAGCGCCAATCCAGGGGTGGAGCCCTCCAATGGGTAAATGGGATTTTATTATATGGCTTATCGGAATAATATTAGGCGTAATTATCAGTATACTGCTGCTGCATCTTCTGTCGTCTCACAGGAAGATGAAGCGACTGGCGCTTCGTGATCCTCTTACAGGGCTTGCGAACAGGCGTCTTTTCCATATTCTTGCCGAAAGGCAGATCATGCAGGCCGAGCGAACTAATATTAATCTTTTTATGCTCTATCTCGATCTTGACAATTTTAAAAAAATCAATGACCGGCATGGCCATAAAACCGGAGATATAGTCCTGCAACAGTTCGTGAAATCTATTTCTGCTAATATACGAAAGACCGACATCTTTGCAAGAATGGGAGGTGACGAGTTTGTACTCCTGCCCTGCCGGTTGGCAACCGATGAGAATATTGAACACCTATGTGAGAAAATTATCAAGCTCTCCAATTCTGTTTCGGTTGAACTTAATCTCGATGTAGACCTGGGCTGCAGCATCGGCATCAGCCGCTTCCCTATTGACGGGGCAGACGACGAACAGCTGCTTAAGGCATCAGACAAGGCCATGTATGAATCAAAGAATAAAGGAAAGAACGTATTCAGTTATTATTTGAAATAAAGGCTCTTTCAAAAATCAGGGGATTTGAAATCTCCGATTTCTTGAAAGAGCTGCCCAAGATGTACATGCATTTTTTTGCAATTTATTATGGAGTCCACTTTTTTCCGTGAGATGTTCAGCGTTTTTTCTCTAAACTACTACCATGATATCTCCAAAACGCTCACGGGTCTGATAACAGCCCTCGCCGCACCTGTCCTTATTCTGTTTGCAATACCTATCTGTGAGCGTGCTTCGCCGGCGCTGTAGCTGTAATGCTGCGTTCCCTGTGTTCATCATGAGGACTCTTTCGATTAAAATACAGAACACCGCCCCCCCAACAATTGAGCCGACAAAATTAATATTGACATTTACAACTGAGGAGAATAGCATCATGCAAATCATTTGAAGCAGGTAATTATGGAAACACTAAAAAAGAAATATGGATTCTGGACTGCAACCGCAATGGTAGTCGGAATTGTCATCGGTTCAGGAGTATTCTTCAAGGCTGACGATGTGCTGCTTGCTTCCGGCGGACGGCTTCCGATAGCCCTTCTGGCCTGGCTCATCGGCGGAACTATCATGATAATAACATCCTTCGTCTTTGCCAACATTGCCACGAGGATTGAAAGAGTAAATGGTGTGGTAGATTATTTTGAAGAGGCATACGGTTCCAGGGCTGCCTACCTTGTTGCATGGTTTTTCACCTTCATTTACTATCCGAGCCTCGTTGCCGTTCTATCATGGGTTTCTGCTAATTATTCAGCCGGTCTCATCGGAAGCCCCAATGCGGTGATTCCGCTTTCATTCATCTTTTTAGCCTTATTCTTCATCCTGAATATTGCCTCCCCCGTTCTTGCGGGCAAGTTGCAGGTGTCGACGACCCTGATCAAGCTGGTTCCCCTGGGATTTATCGCTGTAATAGGGATAATCAGCGGACTCATAAGCGGTCAGACAATCGAGAGCTTTACAAATTCCGCAAAGACCATCTCGGAAGGCAGCACAGGGCTGGCGGTTGCAACCCTGTCAACGGCCTTTGCCTACGAGGGATGGATCATCGCAACAACTATTAACGCCGAGCTTAAAGATTCAAAAAAGACGCTGCCCAAAGCCCTGCTCCTTGGAGCCTTTGCAGTAGTTGTCATATACATGTTGTATTATCTCGGTATCTCAGGAACACTCTCAAACCAGGAGGTGATAGCAGCCGGTGACGAAGCCCCCGTTCATGTAATTTCTCTGATTTTCGGCAGTCTCGCCGGAACAGTTTTGACTGTCTTTGTCGTCATCTCATGCCTCGGAACCCTTAATGGTCTTATTATGGGTTCTGCACGCGGTATGTTTTCGATAGCAGCACGCGGGAGAGGCCCTTTTCCGGTCTTCTTCAGCAGAGTGAACCCGAAAACCAACAGTACAGCAGCCTCGGCGACAGTAGGATTGTTTTGTTCAGCCGTGTGGCTGCTCGTCTGGCATGGTAATTTCGCAGGCTGGTGGTGTGGATTCTTAGATATTTCAGAATTGCCGATTGCGATTCTATATGTGATATATATTTCAATCTACGTCTGGGTTATGAAGACGTTTAAAGACCTCGACGTATTCAGCAGATTTATCGCGCCTGCACTCTCGGGTGCAGGATCTATTTATATCATCTCAGGCGCTGTTCAAAAGGACATGTTTTTAAATTTCATGATTATTTTTACTCTGATAATGATAGTGAGTCTGTTCTTCATGAAGAAAAAGAAAGGCGTGAATATTATATAGCAATATTTACTAAACCGGCAGCCTGAAGCATCGGCCGAGTTATTTCGAATCTGCGTTTTACTGATTTTACCGTCTATGTCTTCGAAGAGCCCTGTCAAGCTGCTTTTTCACCTTGGCATCGGTCAGCGGCGGGCCGTTTGTGATACATTTGTCTTCGATGAAGACGGCATCGGCAATTCCCCACTCTTCAAAAACCTCGGGGTTGTCAGTATCATACTCAATAAACCTGACCCTGTCTCCGAGCTCGGAAGCAGCCCTCTTTGCCCTCTCGCAGCTAATGTTCTGAGCCGGGCACCAGCCGTTTCGAAAACATGTTACCGTCGGCAGCTCATTTTTCGCGGGAGGTTTCTTCTTCCTCTTTATAAGCTCCGGCGGCATGACATCTACCTTAAACGGCTTCCAGACAAGCTCGAGCATGCCATCGGTATCGGCTACCTTGTAACCTCGCTTTTTATACCACTTCGACCGCAGAAAAAACGGCAGCCTTACACCCCAGGCCGCAAGCCCGTCGGCGCCGAGTTCCATACAGTCGGCCTCTGCGGCTTCAAGCAGCAGTGTTCCAATACCACTGCCCTGATTATTACCCACGCCTTCCTTGTAACCGTGAACCCAGACACAATATATTAAGTAAAGGTTGACTCCCTTTGCCCAGGAATGCTCTATCGGAACATAGTGAATCATTCCGACAATCTCATCCTTCTCATTCCGCGCCAGTTTCACCCTAAGCCCCTGCGTCTTTTTCCTGGCAAGCCATTTCTTCTTTAAATCACCGGCATCGTCAAACTCGTCGGACCAATCCTCAAGACATTTACAGTAAGTCTGCTCATACCGCTCTTCAAGATCGATTATTTCCATAAATCTCCCCTATTTTGATTTTATGAGCTTCATTGATTCACCCGCAATATACTCCGCGGTAAGTTCAAAATATTTCATCAATTCCCAGGGCTGCCCGGATGTTCCGAACCTGTCTTCTATTCCCATCATCTTAAAGCACAGGCCTGCCTTTGATAATTTACCTGATGAGAGAATTGTCGATGACACAATGCCGCCCAGAGCCCCCCTCTGATGCTCTTCAACGGTGAGAACCGCCCCGGTCTCGAGGGCAGCTGTAATGACAGCTGCATTGTCAAAGGGTTTAATTGTCGAGATGTTAATTATCCGGACATCTTTATTATATTCATTCTTGAGTATCCAGGCGGCCCGCATTGCTTCGGTGACGACGGTTCCGGTCGCGACAATGGATAGATCTTCACGTCCGCCCACGTCCTCCGTTGACAGGACCGTTTCAAACGCATCTTCAAACCGCGGCTCTTCCTTTCCTTTATATCTAATAATAGTTGCAAGTCCCGGCGCGAAAGGCGTTTCACGGCTTGTTACTAAAGGTGTCGCCTCCCTTGCAAATCGGATATAACACGGCCCGGAGATACCAATCGAAGCCTCTGTTGCCTTTCTCGTTTCCTCGGCATCAATTCCGGAAAACATTGTCATATTGGGAAGTCCCGCGATCTGATAGATATCCTCCAGGGCCTGATGCGTGGCTCCGTCGGGGCCTACCGATATTCCGGCATGCGCCCCTGCGATGTTTACATTGAAGTTTCCATAGCAGAGGGTGGTTCTTATCTGATCCAACGCCCTCCCCGCTGAGAAGACTCCATAGGTCCCGATAAATGGAATCATTCCGTTTTTTGCAAGCCCCGCGGCAAGAGCGGTTGCCGATTGTTCTGCAATACCCATATTGAACCATCTGTTCTTTCGCTCCGGTCTGGTCTTATAGAATTCATCGATGCAGATTGAACTCGAAATATCAGAACCTATGGCGCATACTGATTCGTTCTCAGTCTCCTTTAGCGCGTCCCCGAAGCCCTTACGCCCGGGGCGCATTTCGACTTTCATCAGCCTGTCATGATTCCACCAGTAATCCTTCGAATACACCGGCAAAGCATCATCAATCCCATTATCGATGCCTTTCTGATTGGCTTCAGCATAGTCTATCATCCTCTTATAATCATAATCCGAGGCGCCTAATTCTTTCAGAGCCGATACAAGCTGCCCAAGATCGGGGGCCTTCCCGTGCCAAGAGGCCTGGTTCTCCATGAAGCTGACGCCGTTTCCCTTAATTGTCTCGGCAATTATTACCGTCGGCCTTCCCTTTACGGCCTCCGCCCCTTTATATGCCGCTGCCATTTCGGCGACGGAATTTCCACCGCATTTAATGACATTCCAGCCGAAGGCCTTATATTTGTCTTCAACCGGATCAATATTCATCACCTCATCGACTGCTCCGTCTATCTGAAGGTGGTTTTTATCTATTATTCCCACGAGGTTGTCCAGCTTATAATGAGAAGCAGCCATCGCAGCCTCCCATATCTGTCCTTCCTGCTGTTCGCCGTCACCCATCAGACAAAAAACTCTGTAGCTCTGTTTTTTCAATGAACCATTAATGGCGTCCCCTACCGCAATACTCAGGCCCTGCCCGAGTGAACCGCAGGAGATCTCTATTCCCGGCAGTTTTGACCTATCAGGATGGCCCTGAAAATTGCTGCCGAATTTCCGAAGCAGGGCCGTTTCTTTTTCGGGAAAATAACCACAGAATCCTAGGACCGAATACCAGAGAGGAGCCTTATGACCCGCGGAAAAATAGAACCTGTCGCGATCCGCCCACTGTGGGTCATGGGGTTTATGCCTCATCACCGACAGATAGGCGGTGGCGACTATCTCAGCCGCGGACAGCGAACCTCCTGAATGTCCCGATCCGGCGCAATGAATGGATGTCAGCATATTGGCCTTAATAAGCCGAATAGCATACTCAATTTCTACTGTCGTATATATTTTCTCATAATTTTCTTTATTAATAATTCCCATATACTTACTCCGTCTTTTTTTCTTCCATGGCCCTGATGATCTTCCCGGGAAGAACCGGCAGGGAGTTAATCCAGACACCGACTGCGTTATAAACGGCATGAACAACGGACGGGGCGCTCAGAGATATGGGCAGTTCACCCATCCCTTTCGCGCCGAAGGGACCGTGCTGGTGAGTATTTTCAATGATGATGCAGCGAATTGGAGGAGTCTGGCCAATCCTCCTGACACCGAGTTTTCCGTAGGTATCGGTAATCACCTTCCCGTTTTCTTCTTTGTACTCTTCCGAAAGAGCATAACCGAGCCCCATGACCACTCCGCCTTCCATCTGGCCTTCGACCGCGGCCTTGTTTATTATTCTGCCTGCATCCGAGGCGATGATTACATCGAGAATATTGATGCGGCCGGTTTTTTTATTGACCTCAAGAACAGTTGCCTGAGCGGCAAAACAGTAGGCCGCATGAAGATGTCCATCGGAAGGGGCAGGATATCCTTCTCTCGGCTCAATCAAGTTGAAATGCGTAGGAGGAGCCGAATACCGGGCTTCAGCCTTTATTTTAACGTCCCTCTTATTCATCAATTTGATAAAGTCATCCAGAGACATTATTCTGCGCTTGCCGTTATCAGCATAGAAGAAATTATCTATGAGCTTGACAGCCTCATATTCCGTATTTGCCTCTGCGGCCAGGAAGTTGCTGATTTGCTTATTTAGTTTTTTCGCCATTTTAAGAACTGCATTGCCGGAAACAAAGGTCTGCCGGGATGCCGTGGTCATACCTGCGGAGGGGTCGAGTTTGGTGTCAGCCGAATGTACAGTTATCCTCTTATAGGGCCAGCCGAGAGCTTCAGAGAGAATCTGAGCCATCGCCGTATCAGCGCCCTGTCCCATATCGACACTGCCTATCCTGAGCATAAGTCTGCCGTCATTTAAGATTTCCCCGGAGGCGCCCGCTGAGTCATCCATTCCGATACCCAGTCCGACATTCTTGTATGAACAAGCTATACCTGTTCCGACTGCCCAACCGTCCCTATCCTCAGGCATTTTATAATCTGCCAGCTCCTTCTGTATAGCTATCAGACATTCTTTCACGCCGACACTTGTCTCCAGGCAGTCACCGGTAATCGTCGTTTTCCCAACCTCGAGTACATTGCGCAGCCGCAGTTCAATGGGATCAATTTTCAGCTTCGCGGATAGCTTGTTCATGCTGGTCTCAGCTCCAAATGTTACAACGGGATTACCGAACCCCCTCATAGCACAGGTTGGAGCATGGTTCTGATATACAGCTACAGCTTTAATTTCAGAGGCGGGAACGGTATAAGGTCCGGCGGCAAAACTTGTACTTCGAAGAATTACAGCCTCTTCGACCGATGCATAGGCACCTCCCCTGGCAGAGATGTCTACCTTCACGGCCTTAAGCAGGCCGTCCTTTGTGACTCCGGTTTTATATCGAAGATGGGTCGCATTCCGTTTTCCGCTTGTTATAATGGATTCACGCCTCGAGAATGTGTACTTCACAGGTCTGCCGCTGAATAGAGCTCCTAGGGCGGCAATTATCTGCACCGATATGTCTTCCTTGCCTCCGAAACCTCCGCCCATTGGCATTCCGGCAATGTGGATTCGCTCCGCTGCAATACCGAGAACAGGAGAAAGCTCACCAATATCCATCGGCGGCCCCTGGCTGGCAACATGGATGATGAGTTCTCCCGAACCTTTAAGTTCCGCAATGCAGGATTCGGGTTCGAGGTATGCATGTTCTATGTACTGGGTATCATATTCTTCTTCAATTACCAGATCAGAGGCAGAAAAACCGGCATCAGGATTACCTCTGCCGGCAACCATCGTGGCAATTACGTTGCTCTCCCCCTCGTGCAGCTGCATTGCGTCATCCGCGAGTGCCTCATCAAAACCCGTCAAGACAGGAAGTTTCCTGTATTCAAGATGAATCTTGCTGAGCGCATCAACTGCTTCTTTTTCTGTTTCGGCAAAGACAGCAGCAATGGCATCTCCGCAATATCTGACCCTCTTATCTGCCAGAACCTGCTGGTCTTTTTTTATCGGACCGAAACTATTGTCTCCCGGGATATCCTTCGAGAGAAGAATTTTAATGACGCCGGGGCTTCTTTCAGCCTCGCTGGTATCAATACTTACAATATCCGCATGCATCAGGCTGCTTCTGAGCACCTTTGCATGAAGCATTCCATCAAGTACCATATCATCGGCAAAGATTGTCTCTCCTGCAGCCTTTGAAATACTGTCAATTCGAACCACAGATTCGCCTGCATAACTCTGCCTGTCAGGGAGGATCTCATTTCGGTTGATCCAGACTCGTCCTTCCCGCATCATTCCGGCGGCAACCCTGACGGCCTTGAGTATTTTTATATAGCCCGTGCACCTGCAGATATTCTTCGCAAGGGCCTTCCTTATTGCTTTCTCATCCGGGTCAGGGTTTTGATCGAGCAGGGCTTTCGCGGACATTATGAAGCCGGGCGTGCAAAAACCGCATTGAACCGCTCCCTCTCTGGCAAATGAAAAAATCAGCGCATGAATATTTTCTCCATCAGAGAGAGCCTCGAGCGTCAGAACACTGCAGAGGTCAAGATCCTTCATCTTTTTCATGCATGAGAGTACAGCCTTGCCATCTAAAATAACCGTACAAGCTCCGCAATGGCCTTCACCGCATCCGTTTTTTGCTGCCGTCAGCCTTAACACGGTCCGAAGATAAAAAAGAAGGGTGACATTCTCATCGGTAAATTCATAAAAACATTTTTGTCCATTTACAGTTAAATTTATTTCCACCCTAGCCTCCGGCCATTCATTTTCATCCGCAGAGCAGCCTGATCATATTCAGGTAAACCCTGCTGCAGAGTTCAAGCTGTTCTAAATCAAGATTCTCAGAATCAGTATGACAGAGGCTGGAATCACCGGGGCCGTACTGTACAGAATTAATTCCGAGATCATTAATGAGAAAATCCATTTCCTGATAGCCGTCCGTAAAAAACAGCTCGGGTCCGCTGCCGATTTCCATCTTATGAGCCTTTTTCACCTCGTCAACCTCAGCCGAACTTACATCAGTGAGTGCAGGAAGCAGCCCTCTGGCCTTTATAGGTTCCCAGTTCCAATCCGGCCGGGCAATTTCCGCCTCTGCTAATATTCCGTTTTGAGCCGAATACTCGGCAACCAGTGCCTTGACTCTTTTCAGCACAGCAAGCTGACTCTCACCGGGCACAAGCCTTCTATCGAACCAGATGCTGCATCTGTCGGCCACGATGTTATAGGCCCTGCCTCCGTCAATTTTCCCGAGATTAAGAGATCCCTGCAGCCTGCCCAGCCCCTCCACCTCGAAAACCGGCAATTCTTCTTTCATTAGCATTTGCGTTATATCCATTCCGGCCACAACCGCATTCCGGCCGAGCCATGGGCGGCATCCGTGGGCTGCCTGTCCGGTCACGTTTATGCGGATCGGCATAGTCCCCTTACAGCCGATACCCAGCCGGAGTCCCGTGGGCTCAGTTACAACAGCAAATTCGGCCTTTATTCCCATGTTCTCTAAGGCCATGCTGCCGCGATGCTCTGATTCCTCATCAATAACCCCGATAAATGCAATAGTTTTACCCGGAATCTTCCCTGTCCTCAATGTTTCTTCAAATGCCGAGATCACAGCCGCTATTCCGCCCTTCTGATCCACCGAGCCACGTCCATAAAGTTTCCCGTCTTTCTCAATTGGAATAAATGGAGATTCCATTCCATGGGCGGCAACGGTATCAAGATGCCCGTGAAATAATAATCCCGGAATATCTAAACTCCGTCCCTTGATTTCCGCATATACATTAAATCTGTTTTCATCGGCTTCAAACAGACGCGTTTCACAGCCCATCTTTCTGAATCTTTCTTCGAGATATACGCCTAAGACCTTTTCAGAGCCGGTTACTGAGTTTATTGAAATGAGTTTTTTTACCTCTTCGACCGGACTCATCGTCTCCGTCTTTCCCAGACTTCCGGATTTACAATAAACTGCGGTTTCTTCCCCGAGAGAACATCAAGTACCCCCTCGACGACCATCATTCCCATCTTTCTTTTCCCGTCGTCGGTAAAACTGCTTAGATGAGGTGTTGCTATCACATTTTCCAGCTTCAGAAGAAGATTGTCCTTATCCGGCGGCTCCTTCTGGTAAACATCCAGACCGGCAGAGGCAATTTTCCCTGTCTGGAGAGCATCGATAAGCGCCTCCTCATCGACAACGCCTCCCCTGGCGGTATTGATGAAGACTGCCTCTTGTTTCATCATTGAAAACTCTTTAAAACCAATTAGATTTCTGTTTTCTTCAGAAAATGGAATATGAACTGAAATAATATCGGAGATCCTGAGCAGTTGTTCGAGAGTCTCCGAGGCAGTAATCGCCTCATCATCGAAGGAGCCGATAAAAGGATCATGGACAAGGATTTTCATACCGAGTCCTCTTGATGCTATTTCAGCCGTCCGCCGCCCGATTCTTCCAAAACCTATCAGGCCGAGAGTCTTGCCCAGCAGTTCGGTGCCTGTAACCCTGGTTCTTATACCAAAGTCTCCATCTTCCCGAAATGCCTTCTGAACTGTATTGATTCGTTTTGCCGCCATGAGCATCATCATAATTACATGCTCCGCCACTGATTCAGTCGGCCCGTCAGGAGTATAAACCAGGGGGATGCCCTGCCTGCTCGAGGCGGCGACATCGACACTGTCATAGCCGACCCCGGGCCGCCCGATGACCTTCAGCCTTCCGGCGATTGAGATTTCCTTCTCAAACATCTTCAGCGCAGCTGAACAGATTACCCCGTCGGCAACCCTAAGCGCAGCCTCAATCCTTGTTCTGTCATCATCATAAACTTCGAGAACTTCCGCATTAGCCGAAAGAAGACTGTGCGCATCCGGATGCAGAGGCCTGTCAACAAGTACTTTATTCATTCTTCCCCCTGTTGAAATGTTTTTTTAAGGTATATTTCTCTCGTATGCTTGAGTAAATCAATCATCGCGTCTCTCGCACCAAGCGGATCCTGCGCCCTTATTGCATCTAAAACTTCTCTGTGAAGTTCGGTTCCCTTCTCGGTGTGAGGCAGCTCACCTAAAAACTTCGCGTAGGAAGTCCTCATGGCCGACGAGAACTGAACAAGAAGGGGATTCTTCACGCTCTCGGCCAATGCAATATGAAATGCCAGATCACTCTTCGCCGTTTTATCATCATCAATGCCCCTGCTGCCTTCCAGATCAGATACGCAGGCATCCATCTTCTCAATATCTTCCTTACCCGCTTTCTTTGCCGCAAGTACGGCCAGGCCCGTGTCGAGAACCTCGCGCAGTTCCATTAAATCCCGGACGCTTGTGTCCTGATACATAGATCTTTCAATGCTCTTAGTTAACGGAATGGATGAATTCTCGGTAATATAAGTGCCCTGTCCCCGCCTGACTTCAGCAAAACCCATTGCCTGAAGAACCTGAAGAGATTCTCTCACCGAGGAAACCCCGACATTGAGCATCTTTGCCAGCTCTCGTTGAGAGGGAAGCTGCTGTCCCCATGTCAGTTTGCCGGAAGAAATATAGCCGAGCAGTTTTTCGACTATCGCGTCCGCGACAGTCAATGTTTCAATTTTATCTATCATAATTATTTCCTTCAGCAGTATTCAACTGCATTTTCCGGGCAGACACCTTTGCATAGACCGCAGCCGGTACAGAGGTGCCAGTTCACCACATGATATTCTTCTTCGGCCCTTATAGCCCTTGAATAACAGATTTCTCTGCATGCTCCGCAGTTTATACATAAATTATCTGCAATTGAAGCCTTATATTCCTCAGAAATTTTCCTCTCACCGGCAGCCTTCCGGGTCAAACCACAAATATCGCTGATGCGGTCATAGTTCCCCTCCTGTAGAAAGGCCCTGAGGCCGCCAGATATTGCCTTGTAAATATTAAGCCCATTAAGAAGCGGACTTGTCACCATTCCTACCCCTGTGGCTCCGGCCATCATCATCTGAATAGCCGAATCGGTATCAGAAACACCACCGACACCCACAACGGGAATATCCACGAATCCTGAAATTTCATAGATATATTTCAACGTAAACGGAAGAATATAGGCACCCGAGAGATAACCGCTTCCGTCCTGACTTCCGAGAGAGGGGGTTGCATCAGCTGTATTGATAAATAAACCCGGCCCTATCGAATCCATCGCTGCAATCGCATCTACACCGGAAGCCACCAGACTCTTTAGGTTGTCCTCAAGCCGGGGAAGAAAGGGCGGCAATTTAACCATCAGCGGGACTTTTATTCTCGGCCGGGCCATTTTCACAGTCGCAACGAGCTGGTCCGGATCATAATCGACAAAGGAAATAATTCTGGCCCCGGCTTTAACGAGACGCTCGGCCATCTCCACTGCGGTCCCGGGATCAACATAATTCTTGGCTATACTCGCGACGAGCAGTACAGAGCTATCCAGCCGGCTTATTATCCGGATCCATTCCTCAATGCCTATACATGACCAGTCGGCATTCATCAGGCTGCCGTTGTGAATACTCATATAGGGAACAGGTGAGAGAATGGGTTTGATTCTTATACCCTTGGTAAAAATAAGGCCTATATCCGCCTCAGAAGCCTCTCTTATGAGAGTTTCATTTCCCGAAAGCGGCCCCTCGGTGAGCATAAGCGGATTTTTCAGTCTTTGTCCGAGAAAATCGATTGTCAGCATTCCATCTCCTATAAAGAATTCCGCCACGGATGGCGGTGCACGAGATGAAGTATTAAAAAGCAACGCTTTTAATACTTCTAAATGATAAAAAGGCACGGATGACTTTTTATCATTCCCTCTCCTTAATCTCCAGAGCAGCTTCCGGGCAGGCTTTAACACAGGCTCCGCATTGATTACACATCAGTGCCCACCCGTTTTCGGGAGAAAGAAAAAGCCGGTCACAGACAGTCGTGCACCTGCCGCATCCTGTACATAATTCCCGATGAACCCTTACCTGATCTTTTTTTTCGTATATTGCGTCTTCAGGGCAGGCTGCAATACATTGGCGCTCTCCGCATTGATTACAGAACTTCTGGCTTAATTGAAGGACATCGGTCCTGAATACTTTAATCCTGCTTTTTGCCCTGTTTAGAACACCTTCGCGGCTCATCGAACAGACTGATTCACACTGCCTGCAGCCGGTACAGGACTCTTTATTGAGTGAGAGGTACTTAACCATCAGTCCACCCTCCGAGTTCCAACCGCTCTATCAGCTCCTTCCCCGGAATACCATCTTCATCCCATCCGCGCAGATGGTAATACCGATCCAGCATATAATCCTGGGTTTCAAGGCTGATAAGTTTCCCCTCAAGCGGTCCGTTTTTAATTCCCTCACGCGTAAACTTTTCGGGGAGATAATCATCTTTCCGGCTTATTCCTTCCCTGCAATTAAATAGCCTGCTAAGTGTCCAGCACCGCTCTCCTGCCAGTTTCATCCGCTCTAAATCCCATTTCTCGCCGGTTGATGCGGTCAGCATTTCTCCAAGAACATCATCAAGAAGCCCAATGCCGTAGACAAACTGACATACCGTAAGGCTCTCCTCGGCGGCCTTTTCTTCCTGCTGATTTTTTACAAAATCGACCCGGCTATCAACATCGTCTTCGGCCCACATTCCTCCGAGTTCCCGGCCGACAGGCCATGCCCGAAGATGGCAGGCCCCTCTGTCGGCGGTCATATAGGCCAGGGCAGTTCCGGGACTGACTCTCGGGTCATAGGCCGGAAACGATAAGCCCTTTATATGAGGCATCTGATATTCGAGCCCCATCTCTTTCGCCGTAACTGCCGGGCCTTCAGCAAGCAGATCGCCTATTCCCCTGCGATACGCAATTTTCTCAAGAAGATCTGTAATAATTTCGGCCCTGGATTCAGTTTTCCCTTCGAAAATATCGGTTAAAAGAAGACTGCCAATCAGTGCCCCGGCGGTTATTGTATCGAGGCCATACTGATTGCACTGAAAATTAAACCCCGCAATCAGGTCGGGGTCTGATATTCCGAGATTCGGACCGAAGAGTCCGACCGTCTCATATTCAGGTCCTTCCATCTGCACGTTTTTCCTGCTGTAACCCTTCGAACAGGCTACCGGACATTCGCCGCAGGAGAGGATCTTGCCAATTCTTTTTTCAAAGGCTATTTCATTTATACCCTCGACGTCGTCAAGACAGCCCTTCGTAAAATTCTCGGTCGGCAGGAAGCCGTTAGTATTAACAATTCCAACCGAGCGCACTGTGCCGTAGCGCCGTTGGCCCTCGACCCAGGGGTTATTAAAGATGACTGTCTTGGCCTTGTCTGCGGCCTTTCTCAATTCCTGCAGATTATCAACCGGAATGTCCCGGCTGCCTTTAACGGCAATTGCCTTAAGTCGTTTGGATCCCAGAACAGCCCCGCTTCCGCCACGGGCGGCATTCCTTGAAAAATCATTCGACAGGCAGGCAAACTTTACAAGATTCTCTCCGGCAGGGCCTATTGAAAGCACCCTGGCCTCTGGTTTTTGAAGCAGCTTTCTGACCCCGAGCTCGGTTTCATAGGTCGTTTGGCCCCATAGCTGCGCGGCGTCGATAAATCTGACTTCGTCATCTTCGATGAAAAGAATAACGGGCTTCGCAGAGATTTCCTCGATTATTACGAGATCAAAGCCGGCTGCCTTTAATTCCGAACCGAAGTGCCCGCCCGAATTACAGTCCAGATAGATCCCTGTAAGTGGCGATTTAGTGACTATTTCAAATCTGGCGGAAGCCGGTGCTATAGTCCCGGTGAGCGGTCCTGCGGCAATTATAAATTTGTTTTCAGCTCCCAGCGGATCTATGCCGGCCTTAAGTTCTCTACAGAGATAGGCTGTAGCAAGAGTTTTCCCGCCTAGAAAGAGTCTCTCCATCTCTTCTGGAATGTTCTCAGACACCGCAGTCCGGCTTTTTAGATTTATCCGAAGAAGTTTATGAAATCTGGCCATCGAGCCTCCTCCATGACGCACCGCGCCCGGGCCAGGGGGCATCGAGCAGCTCCTTCACCGCAGAACCGCCGAGCTCGAGTAATTCAGTTCGGGCATCATTAGCATCAGAGAGGACAGATTTCTCATCGAGGGTCAGGACTTTTCGGTCTTCCATGACAAGCCTGCCGCCAATTATCGAATTGATGACATCCGAACTTCGTGCTCCGTAAGCTATTAGCGGTGCGGGTCTGCCTCCGCCGAGGATATTGGGACTGTCCGCATTAATCATTATTAAATCAGCCTGTTTTCCTACTTCTATCGAGCCGGTTATCTCATCAATACCCAATAAGGATGCCCCTTCTCTTGTCAGCATACTCAGCACATCTTCGGCAGTCAGTGCTTCGGCATCGAGCTTATGAACCTTCTGCAGCATAGCCGCGGCCTTGCCTATTTCAAACATGTCATAGGTGTAGCTCGCTGCCCCGTCAGTTCCGAGACCGACCTTTATTCCTGCCTTTCTCATGCGGCAGATAGGCGCAATTCCATAACCCAAGTTCATATTGGCTACAGGATTATGGGCAATACCCGTACCGGTCACGGCAGCTATTTCAATCTCATCCTCCGAGAGCCAAACACCATGAATTGCTATCGATTTATCACCGGTGAATCCTAGTGAATGCGCATATTCGAGGTCCCTCATTCCGTATTTTTCAATTGACCGCGAGACTATCTCAACCCATCCGGCAATGTGAGTAACCAGACTCACGTCAAGTTTCCGTGCGAGGCTTATGATCTTCCGGAACAGCTCAGTTCCAACATCCTCGGTCGAGCCGGGACCAAGGCCGGCAGTAATCAGATTTTGCCCATGCCGACGGGAGACAAAATCTTCCGCCCTCTCGAGCAGCTCCGATTCTTCCTTTAAAACTTCTGCTCCGCTTCCGTTCGCGTTCTTTCGTCCGGCAAAGCTCTCATTCAGGAATCCGAATACCAGGTGGCTGCGCAGTCCCGACCTATTAAACGCCTCGGCTTCCTCTTCGATATTATTGAAATCAGTATGGAGGTACCAGTGATCGGAGAAAGTAGTCGTTCCACTTTTTATCATCTCGATGGCAGCGAGTTCACCGCTAATCCGGGCGTGATGCGGCTTCATCTTCGATACGATGGGTATCAGATACCTGATATTCCAGGGGTTGAAATGCATATCATAGCCGACGCCCTCGATTAGAGACTGATACACATGGGTATGACAATTGATGAGTCCCGGCATCACATAGGTGCCTTTTCCCTTTATTACCTTCGAGGCTCCGCCCTTAAGATCAGGGCCAATAGACTCAATTTTGCCTCCGGTTATTCCAATCGAACAGCGATCGAAGATGTCATTTCTCTTGTTCATACTTATGATGCTGCAGTTCTCAATCAAGATATCGTACATAACTCATCCTTTCAGATATGGTTTTCCGTTTGCAGCAGGGCTGACGGCAGTCTTGCCAAGAAGTCCTACCAATGCCACAAGGGTCAGGACATAGGGGAAGGCAAGAAGAATTTCAGGAGGGATGGGAACTCCCGCCGATTGAGCCCCGGCTTGAAAAGCATCCGCGAATCCAAACAGAAGACAGGCAAGCATGGCGCCCTTGGGAGTCCAGCGCCCGAAGATCATTGCAGCAAGGCCTATAAACCCCCTTCCCGCGGTCATAACCGACGAAAATTGAGACTGATAGCATATCGAGAGAAAGGCTCCGCCCAGGCCTGCAAGAAGGCCGCTCATGGTAACTGCGATATAACGCATTTTATAAACATTGATTCCAAGGGTATCCGCGGCCCGGGGATGTTCCCCAACCGAGCGTATCCTGAGTCCTATCCGGGTTTTAAAGAGCAGATATGAAATTACCGGAACCAGGATGAGCGCAACGTAGACTATCGGATTCTGATGCCCTAATACTTTTCCAATAACAGGAATTGAGGAAATGAAGGGAATATTTATATCCTTTATAACTCCGACCGTAGGAGATATCCCGTAATGCCCAGGCCAAATTACAGGAATCAGAATATTCGGCAGCCCAACGGCCATGATGTTGATAGCAGTTGAGCTTATTACCTGATTCGCGCCGAGAGTTACGCTCATGAAGGCATGAAGAAGTCCCATCATCCCGCCTGCAAGTATTCCGAGAATCAGACCGGGCCAGGGCCCTAGATAAAAAGATCCGACTACCGCGGTAAATGCTCCCATCAGCATCATGCCCTCCAGCCCGATGTTGATTACTCCCGAGCGCTCCGACATGCAGCCGCCAAGGGACGCGAGGATCAGCGGAGTGGCTATCCTCAGAGTTGAAGCAAATACCGCCATGCTGAATAATTTAAACAGAAGTTCCATGACTTTTCCTCTTAAACCTGTCTTTAATCATGATGCCAATGGGAGCGCTCATGCCCATAAACAGCACAATAATCGCGGTAATTACCGATACCATATCCTTATTGACTCCATACATTGCCTGCATGAAGACCGACCCGCTTCTGAGTATACCGAAGAGAAAGGCGGATGCAATTATTCCTATGGGATGGACCATCCCCAGCAGCGCTACGGCGATAGCATCGAAACCATAGCCAGGGGAGAAGGCAGCAAACAGGCGATAATGAACACCGAGTATCTCAACAGCTCCTGCAAGGCCGCCGAGTGCTCCGCTTATCGAGAGGGTCAGGATTATATGGCGTTTGACATTTATTCCAGCGGTCTCGGCTGCGTATTTATTCTTGCCTACCGCCCTTATTCGGAAACCAAGCCTTGTCCGAAACAGCAGCACCCAGATTATAAAGGCGGTAATTACCGCCAGTATTATTCCCCAGTGTACCCTCGAACCATTTACTAATCGAACTATTTTAGCGCTGTCCCTGATAAAAGGCGATGCAGGCATATCATCCAGACGGTCCTTCATCGGCCCCTGCATGGAGACAAGGTATGCCGCAATTTTGAAGGCAATATGATTGAGCATTATTACGCTTATTACCTCATGGATCCCGAAACGTGCCTTCAGGTAACCGGGAATAAACCCCCAGAGTGCTCCGGCAAGAAAGCCTGCGGCGATGCAGGCGCTTACGTGAATTACAGGATTCATCTCGGGAAAAATATATCCGATAAAGGCCGCTGCAATTCCGCCGACAGTTATCTGCCCTTCAAGGCCGATATTAAATAATCCGCAGCGGTATGCGATTGCAAAACCCAATCCGCTGAACAGCAGCGGTGTTGTCGACACAAGACATTCGCCAAAACATCTCCTGCTGCCGAACGCACCTTTAAGAAGGGCCCCGTAAACAGGAAAAGGACTATAACCGGTAAGCAGAAGAATGAAATAAACAATGATCAGGGCGAAAAACACGGCGAGTATTGCCTTCACAAAGGAAAATACTGAATCATTGCCAATAAATATATCAAACAGAGGATTCTTCTTCACTTTTTTCCTCCGCCGGCCATCATAAAACCTATTTCGGTATCAGCCGCTTCATCTGCCATAAACTCGGCAATTATTTTCCCCTCGTAAATGACCAGTATTCTGTCACTTAAATTCATTATTTCACTCAAATCCAGAGAAACCAGGAGGACGGCCTTGCCGTTCTGCCGGGCCTGCATTATCCGCTCATGAACAAACTCTATAGCTCCGACATCCAGCCCCCTCGTCGGCTGGGATGCTATCAGAAGCTTCGGATCCCTGGCAAATTCCCTGGCCAGTACTGCCTTCTGCTGATTCCCCCCTGACAGAGAACCGGCTTGAACATTGACATTTGGAACCCTGACATCGAAGGCCTCAACAAGGCCCTTTGACCATTGCCGGACCTTGTTGAAATCTATAAAAATACCCTTAGTGAAGGGTTTTTGATCCTGAAATCCCAGCAGCATATTTTCATAAAGGGGAAAATCCAGGATTAATCCCCGGAGAAGTCTGTCGTCGGGAATATGTGCTGTTCCTGCGGCGAGAAACCTGCCCGCATTTCTGTGGGCCATCTCTCTGTCTTCTATTTTTATGCTTCCCGAGTCAGTTCTTCGAAGCCCGGTTAATACTTCTACAAGCTCAGACTGGCCGTTACCGTCGACTCCTGCTATCCCGACAATCTCTCCCGCTTTAACATTGAGACAGAGGCCCTTCAGACCTTTCTGCCCCCTCTTGTCCTTTGCGTAGAGGTCTTCTACCCGGAGAACTTCTGCGCCGGCTCTCTTTTCGGGCCGCCGGGTGCTGAACAGGACCTCCCGTCCGACCATCATTTTGGCAAGTTCGCGGGTATTCGTCGATTCGGTTTTTATTTTATTAATCACCCGTCCGTCACGCAGTACAGTCACCCTGTCGGAGATCTCCATTACTTCTTTCAATTTATGAGTGATAAAGATGATGGTCTTTCCTCGCTGGCGCAGAGATTCCATAACCTTATAGAGCTCCAGAATTTCCTGCGGTGTTAATATTGCGGTCGGTTCATCAAAAATCATTATATCCGCGCCGCGGTACAGGAGCTTCAGTATTTCAACACGCTGCTGCATCCCAACCGAGATATCCTTTACATAGGCGTGAAGGTTCATCTCCATTCCATATTTTCCGGAGATATCCGCCAGTATTTTTTCAGACTTGATTTTATCGATCTTCAGCCCCTTTACAGGCTCATTACCGAGAATCAAGTTCTCCATCACGGTAAAGACCGGAATCAGCATGAAGTGCTGATGCACCATGCCGATTCCGCTGGCAATAGCGTCTCTCGGTCCGGAGAATTCAACTAACTGATCTTTAATGTAAATCTCACCCGAATCACAGGAGGTAAGACCATAGAGAATATTCATCAGGGTGGATTTTCCCGCTCCATTTTCTCCCAGAAGACAATGGATTTCACCCTTTTCAACTTCCAGTGAAACCTTATCGTTGGCGAGTACCCCCGGGAAGGTCTTTATAATGTTCTCCATTCGAATTATTGCTGCCATTTGATTCCCGTTCAGGTATTTAGAGCCGAAGATTCGGCTCTATTTAATAATTATAATTTCGGAGGAGTAAAAGCATCTAGTTCCTCATATGTTGAGGGCGGATTTATTTCCCCGCTGAGGATCTTCTTTTTAAGCATGTTGGCGTAATTTACAACATCAGGGGGTATGAGATTACCAGTTGTTGCAAAATCTATTGCCCCTTCCTTGATACCGTAATAATAATGCTTTCCTTCGAATGTACCGTTCACAACCATTCCGCAGGCATTGCTGACTGCAATATCCACTCTTTTTATCATCGATGAAAGAACGTTTTTCGGGGCCAAATAATTCTGATCACGGTCGATGCCTATGGCATATTTCCCCTTCTTCTTAGCGGCATTTATAACACCTAGTCCGGTCTGTCCCGCCACCTGAAAAATAACATCTGCGCCCTGATCATACTGAGGGACGGCCATCTCTTCACCCTTGGCCGGATCGGCGAAGGTTCCCGCATAGGAAATAAATATCTCAATATCAGGATTAACCGTTATAGCCCCTGCTCGGTAGCCGGCTTCCATTCTGTTTGTTACCGGAGTAGACATTCCTCCGACATAACCGATTTTTCCAGTCTTCGAAACCTTGGCAGCTATCGCTCCGACGAGAAAGGCTCCTTCGTTTTCTTTAAAATGAATACTCGCTACATTCGGCAGATCAACCCCGCCGTCGACGATTGCAAAATTTGTATTGGGAAACATCTCCGCCGTCTCTTTCACTGCGTCTTTAATCATAAAGCCTACACCTACGATCAATGCAGCATTCTGCTCGGCAAGGGTACTCAGGTTCGGAACATATTGGGCCTGTTCCCGGGCCTCGAGAACTTTCCGTTCTATTCCGTATTTTTCTACAGCCTGGGCCAATCCCTCCCATGCGGCATCATTGAATGACTGGTCCCCCAGTCCCGACTGGTTCGTGACCATAGCCATCACAAGTTTTTTTTCGACCTTTTCTACTTCCTGCTCTCCTCCTGCCCAGATATTTGCTGCAATAAACAAGATTAGAAAGACCATTCCAGTTGTTTTTAAAACCTTTTTCATTTTGTCCCTCCAATTAATTCCGCTATTTTTAATCTCTCAGCGGTAAAAGAGTTTTTATCATTCCCGCGGTGTCGGCCATTTATTTCTCTTCCATAGGTCCAGAGCTTCTTTCCTGGAATCTTCATAGATTGCGTTCTCATCAAGTGTCACGAAGTCTCCGCCTTTCAGAATAACCTTACCGTCAATTATCACTGTATCAACATCAGAGCGTTCACAGGTACTGACAATATAATTCTCAACGTTTTCTTCGAAAATTGGTACCGCGCTTCGGTCTTTCAGCAGAATCAGATCCGCCTTTTTCCCAATTTCGAGTGAGCCGATCTCATCGGGCATAAGAAGCGCTTCGGCTCCCCTGTTTGTAGCCATCGAAAGCACATCACTGTCCGGCAGGAGTTCAAGATCTTCATACCTGATTCTGTGAATCATCTGGGTCGTCCTCATGATTTCAAACATCGAATGAGTCTGCCCGTCAGTACCCAGGCCTACACAGACCCCTTCCTTGATAAAGGGAATCATATTAGGCCAGAATCCGAATATGGCATTAGACTCGGCGTTATGCGCAATTTTTACATCATGCGCCTTAAAAATCTCAGGATCACGAAGGACGTCCATATAGGAGCAGTGGAAAAGCAGCAGATCAGGCCCCAGAAAACCTATGTCTTCAAGATATCGGGTGGGTCTCTTTCCGTATTGGCGTGTGGAATCAAAATTATGCCACCTGTCGTCAGCCATATGCATCATTATTCCGCAGCCCAGATTGTCCGCCTGTCTCCGTGCTTCAATGAGCAGCTCGGTCGGACAGGAGAATGTTGTATGAATGCCAATCCGGGCGGATATTCTGTCATTTAAGGGGTTAATATTTTTTATCAGATTTAAATTTTCCTGAAAGCCCATTTCCTGATTTTCGGGGCTTATTCGGCCGGTTGTTTCAAATGATAATACGCAGCGCATCCCCGACTCCTGCGCCGCCTTAAGGACAAAATCCATAGCGCCGGGCAGGGCGTATGAGCCTTCGGCCGTATCGGTTGTCGTCGTAATTCCGCTTCGGATATTTCCAAGCATGTTGGCAAGGGATCCTATATACATCTGATTCCGGGTGACCTTGTCCTCCAGCATCGGATACCAGAACCTTTCCATCCATGAAATAAAAGAAAAATCAGCATTATCAAATCCGGAGAAGGGAATACTTCTGACAACCGCGCTATAGAGATGACTGTGAAGGCTGATAAAACCCGGAGCTATAATCATTCCCGAGGCGTCTATTATCTCTACATCCGGGGAAAGACTTGTCATATCAAGTTCTTTCATTGTTCCAATTTTTTTTATCAGATTATCATCGACCTGTATAAATCCCTTACTGATCATTTGGTTGTTTTTATTTTTTGTAACGACAAGACCATTGATAATTAGTTTCTTTTCCATACTAAATCCTGTTATTTTAATTCTTTTATGCCCGCAGCAGCTCCAGCGCCGAGAAATCCAAGATCAGTATTATAGGTAATCAGCTGCATACCTTTGTTTTTCCATTCGATCAGTTTCGCGAGATTTCCGATATGCATTCCCGTATAAACACCGTATTTCTTTCCGACGTCCATCACTTTCTGAAAAATATCATTCATGAACTGACTGTTCAGATCGTTTTTAACGCCATAGGAAGCGGCTAAATCATTTGGGCCCAGGATTGCACCGTCAATCCCTTCAACCGAGAGGATGTTGTCTAGATCTTCGATGGCCGCCCTTCGTTCTATCTGGAGAATTACGAAATTTTCTTTATTCGCACTGCTGATGAACTCTAGCAGATCGCCGCCCCTGTAATCATTATGCCCCTTATTTATTGAGCAGCCTCTCTCCCCCATCGGAGGATACTTAGAGTAGGATACCGCCTTCTGTGCCTGCTCTCTTGTCTCAATTCTGGGGACCATAAACCCCTGAGCTCCGGCATCGAGACATCTAGAGATAAGATGATATTGAAGATCAGGAACCCTGACGAGCGGACAAAGGCCAATACTTCTTGAGACCTTTATCAGATCAGAGACTGTTTCCATGTTGTGAGCACCATGTTCCATGTCAATGAAAATAAAATCATAACCGGCATTCGCCAGCAGGATGGGCACAGCAGGAGATCGAAGCTCCTGAATCATTGTACCTATTACAGCATTATCTTTTTTTAATTTTTTGCGCAGAATGTTTTCCAATGAACACCTCCTGTCATCAGGTGTTCTGAACACCAGACCACCTGAAATCTATTATACACGGTTTTCCAGATATATAAAGTTTTTTTAAGTTGGTTTGGAATTTAATTAGAAAGGACAATGAAAATACATAACAATCAGCCGCAATATCGGAAAGTTTTCCGAACAGCAGCGGCCGACAATAGAGTAGCCTTCATATACCCCTTCCAGGCAGACATCCATACAATCGTTCTTTTCTTCTTTTGTACTTTGCATAACCAGGCCTTTCCATCATGATAGTATCGCCATTCATAATTCATGTCATTATTTCCAAACAGTTCTAACAGCTTGGTGTAAGATTCGTACGATTCATCCAAAATCTTACAAAGAACGTTTTCATCCGGATAGATGTTTTCATCTCTCAATTCGATTTTATTGATTGTTTCCATCTTCTTAAACCTCTGTAATAAGGAAATTATCCAATGGATAATTCTATAGTATAAGCGATATTTATCAGAATATACCTGAACGAGATTTTACCGAAGGCTGTTCCGATAGAAGAAACATAATTACGGCAAGACTTAAAATTTGCAGATAGTTATTTTGAAGAAGAATAATCAGCGGCATGACCGCTTGGAAAGCCGGGACTGTGAGGTTTAAACACCGTCTTAAGTTCTTTTACTCCTTCAAGGAGTCTTGTTAAATCAGGTCTTGGATTCCGGAACATTTCCTTGGTCACATCATTCAGGGTAGCCGAAATTAAAAATAAAGTGCCGATTTTAAGTGTTAATATCTTGTCATAGATCCAAGGAAGAATAAGTATGTAGAACATCGTATCACCGTTATATACGGTGATTGTAAACATGATAAGGAATCTTGTTTTGACTGTCATTCAAAATCTTGATATGTCAGAATCCGGCCACTGCATCGGCCGTAACCATCTACAACTATTGCATTTTTATATAGATCAATTACCGCATAGGCATTTTCATTTTTAGTTTCTACCATTCCCGGGACAGTAAGATAATGGACACCATTTTGAAATTCATAACCTCCCCTGTGGTCATGACCATTTATATATGCCTTTACACATTCATAAGACTCCATAATAGAAACTAATTCATCTGCATTCCACAGATTATGCTTATTGCCGGCGGGGACAACCGGGTAATGACAAAAAACAATCACCTTTTCCTTTGATGCTACTGCGATATCCAACCTTTCCCGCAGCCACTTTAATTGTTCCTGCCCGATAGCGCCGTTCCAATCCGGAGAGTCTATTTTATTCTCTTCATAATAATGCTTTGCGATTTCATACTCCCGGCTGTCTTTCGGCCATGCAAAAAAACTGATTTCATTTCCATCAAGAAAAATAAAACGCCACCCGTTATTAGAAAAATCGTAAAAACGACCAGGCATTCCCAGTCTTTCGGGAACAGTGGACTTTTCATCATCAGCCACCGAATAATCATGATTTCCTAAAATATGGTAATATGGCATATTCAGAGAATTGAAAACAGGCAGAATTTCATCATAACTTTTATAATCTCTGTCTATTAAATCACCAAGATTAATAGTAAATTCTAAGTTCATCGAATTTAACGTTTCAGTACAGTATCTGAGTTTTTCTTTTGCTCCGGAGTAGTATCGATTTTTGAAAATATTCCCCGGTTTATCACAATACTGACAGTCAGCAATAAGTCCGAAGGAAAATATTTTCTCCCCATCAGGAACAGATACAGAAGCATAATCTTCTGCGGCGTACTTTTTTGAACAAGCAGATAAAAATAACAATATAATAATTGAAATTAGACAAAAACCTTTTATATTCTTTTTTATTCTTTTTTTAAGCTTCACTTATTTTCCTACATTTAATTTTTTAAACAGGAACAAACTCTACTGTATGAAAATCTATAAGTCAATTATTTTCTACATACTATGATGAGCCCTGATGTTAAAACAGATTTTCATGAGGATTAAGCTCATACCCGCCTCCCGGCTAACGGTCAGTCCTCCGAGGTGACCGGTATGAGGTGTTTCATCGGCATTATACAGAAAAAGTGTTTTCTCCAGATTTCCAGTATCCATTCCAACAAGAGTAAGAACACCAGCGACTCCTATCTGGACTCATCGGCAGCAATTAAATCAGCCTGCGGTGCTGTTTGTGTATTTTTATCATCACATGATATGAAGAATGAGGCTAACAGAAGAAACATATTTTTTCTATTCATTTATTTTTCACTCTGCAGGGCAAATCCTTTCATAAAACTTTCCTGCATTACTATAAAGACTAAAAGGGGCGGAATCATGGTGATGATAACACCGGCCATTATCACTCCCCAGTTATTTGAAGATTCGGTATTCATCAGCATCTTTATTCCAATCTGAACAACCCTCATCTCTTTCGAATTTGTCGCCATAAGCGGCCACAGGTACTGATTCCAGATATAAATAAAATTAATAACAACAAGGGCACCTATAGTGCTTCTGGTAAGGGGCAGCAGAACCTTAAAAAAATACTGCATCGGATGACAGCCGTCCATTTTTGATGCGTCAATTAATTCAGAAGGAACGGTCTTAAATCTCTGAATGAGGATGAAGATGCTGGTGGCGCTTGCCCAGAAAGGAATTATAAGCCCCATGTAGGTATCAATCCAATGCATTTTGGTTATTACATCGAAAAGTGCCACAATTCTTACCGGAACAGGCAGCATCAGTGTTATGAGTATGATTCCGAAAAGCAGGTTTTTTCCTTTAAATTCAAAATGAGTAAAGGCAAATGCTGCCAGAAGACTCATTGCAATCTTCCCGATAATAACGCCGAAAGCGATCACCGCGGAATTGAAGATCATTCGTCCAAGATTTACCGCGTTCCAGGCCGATACATAATTGTTCACCATATTTTTCCCCGGAAGCAGTTCAGGAGGATAAGACATAACCTGAGTTTCTGTCTGGGTACTGATAATCAGTGCCAGAATAACCGGAAGACTGATAATTAAGATACTGATTACTAATAAGGCATGAATGCCTATACTTCTTATTTTTGTCCGTTTCATAGCAAGAGCTCCTTTTCTTTATTGATAGTGTACTTTTTTCCCGGTAGTCCGGAACTGAAGGATTGTAACGCCTACAACAAGAGTGAATAATACAAGGCTCTCAGCTGCAGCATAACCGATCTTAGAATGAACAAAAAAATCTTTATACAGATGATAAATGAGGATCCTTGTTGAGCCTGCCGGCCCGCCGTCGGTTAAAACATCTATTAAACCGAAACTGGCAAAATAGGCATAGATCGTATTCATTACAAAAAGGAAAAAAGTGGTAGGTGAAAGAAAAGCAAAGGTAATATAGAAAAACTTTTTCACCGCGCCTGCCCCGTCGATCGATGCAGACTCCAGGGCCGCGGTTGGAACATTGCGCAATGCCGTCAGATAAAAGATTATATTATATCCAAGATTCTTCCATACTGCCGCAATTATGACAACTATTATTGCTGTTTTATCGTTTGTCAGCCAGGTTCTCACCCCAGTAAAATAGCACATTACCCCATTTGCCGGATTAAACAGAAAATTGAATAATGCACCGGCTATAGCCGGAGATAAGGCATAGGGCCAGATCAGGGCTGTGCGGTAAAATCGGATCCCCGCAATCTTGTTGTTTAACAAAATGGCCACAAGCAGACTAAGTGAAAGTCCAGCCGCAATAACAACGAGGGCAAAAACGGCAGAAAGGGCAAAACTTCTCAGATATTCCGCATCGCTGAATATTTTGATAAAATTATAGAAGCCGGCAAATTTCTCGGCACCTGTCCAAGGATGGACTTTGAAGAAACTCAATCTGAAGGTTTCTATTGCCGGATAAAAAAGAAAAATTATGAGTATTGCCATTGTCGGTACAAGCAGAACATAGGGAAGATACTTATTATTAAAGGTAGACTGTTTCATTATTATCCTCAATAAAAGGAGGCTGCCTTTAGAAAGGCAGCTTCCATAAATTGTAAGTCAACTGAAATTATTGAATTACTTCATTCCATTCGGCCATGGATGCGTTAACCTTGGCGGCCGCTTCATCAAGTCCTTCTTTTACAGGTTTTCCCGCATACATTTCCTGAATTGCAGACTCGACTATCTCTCTTGCTTCCGGGAATATTCCAAGAAGTCCGCCGGCTGTATTTAATGTCTCAGGACTGTCGAGCAGCTGATTAAAAGCGGTCAGATAATTAGGATTATCATCAAACCAGCCTTCTGATTTCAGCTGATCCATAGCAGTTTTTCGAACCGGAAAATACCCTGTTCCTTTATGCCATTTGATCTGTGATTCGTCTTCAGATATATAGGTAATAAGCTTCAAGGCCGCAAGTTCTTCTTCAGGTGTATGATTATTGCTCATCCAAAGCGATCCGCCGCCAATGGCTACTCCGCCCTTTGCGCCTTCTGGTCTTGGAATATATCCGGTGCCCATTTCCCAGCCCTTTTCCGTAAGCGCTGCTGTGAGTACGTTTACATCTGATGATGATGACATTACGATTGCCGCTTCTCCGGAACCGAAGGCTGCTCTATGGTTTGACCAACCGGGTCCGACATCGAGAAAGAGTCCGTCTTTTTCCATTCCGATCCACCAGTTAAGAACCTTAACTCCGGCTTCTCCGTTAAAAGCAACTTCAGTCGGAAGCTTGCCGCTTCTTCCGTTTTTCTCATTAACAAAGGGTTGATCCTGAAGACAGATCATCTCTTCAAAATACCATGAATGCAGATTCCAGGTTACAGGCGTTTTATAACCGGCAGCCTGTAATTTTACAGCCGCAGCTCTAATCTCTTCATATGTCTTCGGCGGATTATCAGGATCGAGTCCTGCTTTTTTGAAGAAGGTCTTATTGTAAAAGATCAATGGAGTTGATGAGTTAAAAGGCATTGAGTAGTGATCGCCCTGATATTTATAATAAGACTGAACAGGGGTGAAAAAATCATCCCAGGGGATTGTGCGTTTAAACTTTTTCGCAATCTCATCCAGAGGAGAGATAATACCGCTGTTTATAAGACCCAGGGTTCCTATTTCATAGGAATGAAAAACATCAGGCGCATTCCCGGCCTTATAGGCAGATTTAACCTTATTAAGGGTTTCATTATATGAGCCTGTGTATTGTACATCAACTTTGATGTTCGGGTTTTCCGCCATGAACTTGTCGACGGCACCTTGAATCAGCTCAATTCTATCACCCGACATTGCATGCCAGAACTCAATTTCAACTTGAGCAGATTCATCAACTTTAACTTTCTTTTCGCATGATGTTAGTAATCCGGATATAACCAGTAAAGATACAACCAGAATAAGTAACCATTTCTTCATCCTTTTCTCCTCTCTATAATAATATTTTAAAACGATAATCCAAAATTTGGAAAACCATTTTTTTCCTTATTTAAGAATCTGGAATAATGTGCCATCGGTCGGGTGGCCGCCGATAGAAGCCCTGATTGTAGCTATACCCTCCGCCTCAAAGGCCGAGGCGACTCTATCCTGCAATTCTTTTCCGGGGGTGAGCGCAACCATATATCCGCCGCGACCTCCACCGGTCACCTTCGCCCCATAGGCACCCAGAGATCCAGCAAGATTGCATAAATACTCGAGTTTTTCATGCGATAACCCCATTTCAATCAAGATTTTATGGTTCTCATTCATGATGCGCCCTGTGCTCCTTAAATCCTCTCCTGACAGAGCTGACGCGAGTTCTTCAACCTGAATCCTGATTCGAGTGAGTCTGCTGTTGAACAGCTGTAGATTCTCGCGTTCCTGCGCTTCGAGAAATCCCTTTAATGATGCGGTATTGGTTGTAACTCCGCTATTGCCCAGGACTATTTCGACAGGTTCAGAAATGTTAATTCGCTCAAACTGCTTAACGCCGCCGTCTATCATGTATTTAATTACGCCGCCGTAGGTTGATACCGTATTATCCAGACCGCTCGGGAGTCCGTGATACCCGAACTCCCCCTCCCAGGCAACATGATTTATATCAATAATATCCATGCCAAGTCCGAATTCCTGGTTGCAGGCTCGTGCAAAAGAGACGCAAATCGCAGCACTCGCGCCGACCCCGCTGCCGGCCAGTAAATTTCCTTCAACTATAATCTTGATTGGATTTTCATCGAGGTTAAGGTTCATAACATCGACCATCCTGTTAAATGAAACAATAGAGTCCTCTTCTTTGGCTTTTTTATATCCCGGAACCTCAATTCTGTTGTCCTCTAGAACCCAGCCCGAACCGGAATCCACCCGCTGAACCCTGCATTCTGTCTCAAAAGGAATAGCAGAAAGAATTGCAGGAATTCCCCAAAGTACAAACTGATCTCCAATTAATATAGTTTTCCCAAATCCTCTACCTCTGCCCATCTTCTTTAATCCTTTTTATAATTTCTTTCTCTACTTCATCAATTAGCAGCTGTTCCTGCCCGATCTTTACGGTGGTGGCCGCTGATAAACTATGGCAGGCATCAACAAATCCTCCGATGTTTATCGTTGCGTCTGGAAGAAAACTGCTTAAACCGGGAGATTCCCCGGCCCTGATCCTGCCGGTCAGATAGGAGGAAACTCTCATAGATATTTTTGTTGAATTAAATTCTACAGCCCCGAATCCGGGAACCTCATCGGGCACAATTTGAAAACCTGCAAGATATTTCTTCTTATCCAGGAAATCCTCATCCCTGATCATAGTGCAGAAAACACCAATCATTTTCACTCCCATCGGAAGAAATCGATCTTCTACATTGAACCACTGAAGATGTTCGGTCGACTTTATATTTTTTCCCAGATTTTCTAATTCTCTGCTGAAGATCTCGTGTTTTATTTTCTTCATTCGTTCAAATTTTTCTGATATTATTGAATTCATACCACTCAAACAGATCTCTATTCCTAAAGACGGGCCGTCCTGATAATAACCGACACCGCCGACTGTATCCAAGGTTTCACAAAGATGGTCCGCGGGATATTCAAGCCCGCCTAAAAAAACGAAATAATCTTCTTTAGACTCACTCCTCTTAATTCTCATAAGATTATGCGTTAATGCAATTTCCAGCACTTCTCTGTTTATCCCGGATAGTGCACCATCGACCAGGAAACCGTCCCCGATGGCACCGAGAACTCCAAGATGAGACAAGAAAGCCGGATCAAGCCCTGACTGCCTGAGCAGGGCTTCGGCAAACAGATAACAGGTAGCAGAGGCAGATATATCCCGGTCGCCTTTCAGTCCGAAAAGATCACCATCAAGGTTAAAAACAAAAGGGTCATCTACATCCTCTGCCGGATGATGATCAAGGATGATTACAAGATTAGCACCTTTATTTAAAGTTGAAATCAGAGGGGCAGTCTTGCCCGCAAAGTCTGCAAATATGAGAACTTTGCCGGTGGATGAGAAGATTCTTTCAAGGATCTGAGGATAAGGTTTTTCCAGAGAAAACCTGCTAACCTTATAACCTGAATCAGTAAACGCCTTTAATAATATGGCGCCGGAACAGAGGCCGTCGGTATCGTTATGATGGAAAAGGCTGACTTCTTTCGAGGAGTATGTAACCACCGTCTCTGCTGCTGTTTGAATAGCCTTTATCAAATTATCATTCACAAATGCCTCTTTGGCGTACATTAGTACGTGCTTGAACATGTTCGTTCATTATACATCCATATTTTGATTGAACTCAATCTTTTTTTCAAAGTAATATTGACTCCATATTGTGAAAAGTTAATCAAAGGCATATTATAAATGTGTTAAAAGGATGGTCTAATGAAGCAGAAATTCAAATCAACTCAGGAAAAAAGACAAGACAGAATAATTGAATTAACTCAAAGAGACGGGCATGTCAGAGTCTCAGAATTAGGCGAAACACTCGGTGTATCAGAGATTACCATTCGCCGTGATTTGATCATTCTTGAGAAAAAAAACATGATTGAGAGAACATTCGGCGGAGCCGTTTCAACATCCAGATTAAACAAAGAGCAGATCTATTCGAATAGATCAAAGCTGGAACTGGAAAACAAAGACTCAATTGCCAGAATAGCTGCTGCTTTGATTGAAGAAAGCGATACGGTATTCATAAACGGCGGCTCTACAACAAACCACATCTTCAGATATATAGATAAAAAAAATGTTAAAATAGTAACAACCAATGCCGGCTGCATAGGCCAGATCAAGAATCCTGACATTGAACTCGTAGTGGCCGGAGGCCATTACCGCTTTCAGTCAAACTCTTTTGTAGGAGGTTTTACAACCGATATCCTCAATCAGGTTAACGCAAATAAAGCAATTCTTGGAGTTGATGCCCTGAGCCTCAGATACGGGATGACCACACCGAGACACCAGGCAGCAGAAACAAGTAGACTAATGCTGGACAGGACTATAGGGGAGATAATTGTAATTACCGATCATAGGAAAATTGGACTGGTTTCAGATTATGTGACAGCTCCTATAAGCCGTATTAACACTTTGATTTCCGATTATCAGCTGGATCCGGAGTTTATAAAAGGATTGATCGATCTCGGAATAAAAGTAATTTTAACAGAACCGCCTGCATAAGTTATAAAGAAAATTGGCAAATATAGCCCAAATCCGATTTTACAAAAAAAGGGCCGGCCGATTTCCCGGGCAGCCCTTCGATATTTATAGTATTTCGTCTTCTACCAGAGGTAGTTCAACGGATTAACAGGTGCATTATTCTTATAAACCGAGAAATGCAGATGCGGCCCGGTACTCCGGCCGGTGTTCCCCATCTCTCCTATTTTACCGCCCTGATTAACATACTGCCCTTCCCTGACTACAACTTTATCCATATGTCCATAAAGACTCTGATAGCCGTTTGAGTGCTTAATAATTACATATTTTCCATAACCGCTGGGTCTGTCGCCAATATCGGCAACCCTGCCGGCCATGGTGGCGAGAATCCTAGTTCCGCTAGCGTTGGCCAGATCTATTCCGTTATGGAAACGTCTTTTCCCGGTGAAAGGATCAGGCCTGTAGCCGAACCCGGAAGACAGTCTTCCTGAAGTCGGATAAATGAACAGCGTTCCCATGGCCTTCTTGTAATCAAACTCATTCATAGCGGCACCAGGGATGAAGAGCACATCACCGGGCTGGATAACTTCTGAGTCAAGATTATTTGCATCGAGAATGCTGTTTATACTTATATTGAATTTCTTTGATATCAGCGAAAGTGAATCTCCGGCCTTTACCTCATATGGCAATCCGTCAAACTCAGGAATCCTCAGCTCCATTCCTACCTGCAGCCGCCGCACATCGGTTATCTTATTGAAACTAATCAGGGTTCCGATTTTTATATTGTTGCTCTTGGATATCTCGGAGAGGGTATCACCAGACTTGACCTTGTATGACAAGGGTTCTCCGGATATAAGCAGCACCGGCTCTATTCCCGCGATGTCACCAGAACCTCTACCGTCATAATCGGAGGGAAGACTCTCATACAGTACGTCTTCTATCTTGATATCAGAATGTAGGGCAAAACTGTCAAATAGTTTTCTCTCTTCAATATAACTCAAGAGAAAAAACATACCTACGCAAAGCGCGACTGCGGCAGACGCCGAGATAATCAGGATTTTAACATTTATCTTTCGGACAAAACCGTTGATAAAAGAAAGAGCATTTTCCGCCCTCTTTTTCAGCTCGCCTCGCTTCTCAATCTTCTGAACGGATTTATGCTGAGTCTCCGTGACCTTGGAGATTTTAATTCTCCTTCGCCTCGGTTTATGAATCAGCAGGTTTTTAATACCGCCTAGTCGTAGCTTTTTCCTGTTGAACCGCTGTTGATCTAACCGGATGGTTGCTGCATTACTTAACAGCGTCGCGGTTTTGCGATTTGGAACATCATGAGTATGTCTTTTGTCTATTTTTTGCCTATTAATTAATTCAACCATAATACTTATAATATTCATATCGACAATTTCTCTATGACATATTACTATAAGATTGCTTTATTATGTGGAAGTTTTTACTGTTATTAATAAGTTGTCTAATTTTTGCCTTCCCCCTCTTCTTTGGAGTCTTCAGAGTGACGGGTGACTCGATGTCTCCATTGGTAACTGACGGCAGCCTGGTATTAGTGAAAAAATCAATATTATTGAAAATAAAGCCCTCCGCCGGAGATCTGGTGGTTTTTCCAAGCCCTCTAGATGGAGAGCTGAATATAAAGAGATGCAGTGCGGTTGATGATTCATCGGTTTTCGTAACAGGGGTAAATCTGCCGGAATCTACAGACTCACGTCATTTTGGGAGGATATCCATAGCCGAGCTGACGGGAATAGTTCTGTTATATTGAGGATTCTATAAAGTATGGATAAAAACATAACGAATCGGTTCATTTTCTTCGGCATTGTAACCGGTATTATTTCAATAATAATTCTCATAAAATTCTTCTCCCTGATGATTATGCACCCTGAAAATTCTGCTCCCTCAGTCTCCGGTACGATCGTCGAGCGGGGACCTATTCTTGACAGGAACGGAAGAATCCTTGCCATCCAGAACCAGCTTGATTCTGTCGAGACCTGGATTCCCTACATTAGAAATGCCGAGGAGAGTGCTCAGCTGCTTTCTGATATTCTCGAAATTGATTATGACAAGCTGATGTCCGATTTCACAAACCGCCGCGGCAGCATGTGGATTAAGAGAAAAATAACTCCTACCGAGAGCATTGCAGTCGGCGAATTGAAAGATGCCGGTAAACTCGAGGGTATATATCTCAGAAAGGAATACGGCCGAAACTACCCGGCGCAGCGGTTGGCCTCGCATATTATTGGCTATGCGGGCACCGACAATACCGGCCTTGACGGAATTGAATACACCCTGAACGATATCCTCTCACCCGATCCTTCGCTCTTTGAGCAGGATGAAATATATGGTAATCAGTTGTTTCTGACAATCGATATGAATATTGAGTTTTTTGCCGAGAAATACGCAGCGGAAGCCCTGAAAGAACATGATGCCGACTCCGTGATGATAGTTGTAATGGATGCCAATAATGCCGACATCCTGGCGTGCGCGACAATGCCTGACTTTGATCCGAACACATTCTATAATTTCCCCGATTCAGAGCGCAAGAACAGGGCGTTTTCATCGGCATATGAACCAGGCTCTATAATGAAGGTCTTCAGCATAGCATCCTTTCTAGAAATTGGAGGAATAGGACTCAACTCACATTTCAACTGCAACGGCAATTATGAAAACGATGCGATACCGGAACCTATCGGAGACCTTGCTGCCTATGGAGATTTAACCCTTGCCGGAATAATCAAATATTCGAGTAACGTCGGAGCGGCTTACGCCTCAGATACAGTCAGCAATAATGACTTCTACCAGATGTTGCGGGCCCTCGGTTTCGGCAGCCAAACGGAGCTTCCGCTCCCCGGTGAATCGTCAGGACTGCTCCGGAGTCCTGATAGATGGTCGAATAGATCAAAACCTACTATCGCCTTCGGCCAGGAGATCCTCGTCTCGGCCATCCAGATGGCCACAGCCGCCACAGTTTTTACCAATAACGGCGTTCTTTTAAAACCGCATCTCATCGATAAAATACTTTCTCCGGACGGCAATATTATTGAGGAAGTCGGCCGCGAACCGCTTCGCCGTGTCTTCAGCCCTGAAACTGCGCAGGCTATGCTGCTGATGATGGAAACAGCTACCCAGGACGGCGGAACCGCCCACCGGATGCAGACTGAGGGATTGCGCATATCTGCCAAGACCGGAACAAGCCAGGTAATAGATCCGAAGACAGGAACCTATTCAGACGAAAATTACATAGCTTCGGCTTTAGCAATTTTTCCGACCGATGACCCCCAGCTTATTGTCTATGTCGTTATTCAGAATCCTAAGGGCTTTTCCTACTACGGAGGCAGGATAGCTTCTCCGATTGTTAAAAAAATAATCGATGAAACTGTGCCCTATCTCGGAATAGAACGAGATACTGATACAGTCATAAACCACAGTGGTAAAATAAAGGTATCTGAAAGACCCCCAATCAAGATTGAAGGCACTATTCCTGATTTCACCGGATTCACAAAAAGACAGCTCATGCATCTGTTAAACGACAGCCGCTTCAAACTCAACATAGCAGGAGAAGGCTGGGTATTCAAACAGAGCCCTCCTCCAGGAACTCCTGTGACCTCAGGAATGGATATTCATCTTGAGTTCAGATAATTCATCATTTTTTTCACGCAATATAGAACTTTTAAGTGAGAAATATCCCAGTTTCAGAAAAGATATCGTGGATAAATTTTCTCCGTCACCCTTACTCGAACTGACAGAAACGGCAGCGGGTCTGCCTGGCGCTAAAATTGACGGCAACTGGATTCATTCATCACGCAACCCTGAACGGGAAGCCGAGAAACTCATCCGAAACAGTCTAAAGTCCGGTAAAGGGCTCTGCATGATCTACGGTTTTGGCCTCGGCTACCATATAGAGGCTGTAATGAAGACCTTTCCTGAGCTCAGCATCCTCATCATCGAACCTGATCCCCCGCTCTTCCTGAAGGCTCTTTGCGCAAAAGATTTTTCACAGATAATAACATCCGGGAGAACCGGTTTTCTTCTCGATGTGAAACCATCCGTAATTCAGGGAGTCCTCAGCTCCTACAGCAAGGCCGGTATTCAAAGCCTGAAGCTCAGGGCGCTCTATGACCGCCACCTCGACTACTATGAACAGATAGATGATGAAGTGAAGGCCTTCATTTCAAAGAAAGAAACGAATATGAATACCCTAAACAGGTTCGGAAAGGCCTGGGTTAGAAACCTCTTCAGAAATGTTGAGCTCTTCAGTGAGGCCAGGGATGCCGGCCTCTGGTACGGTAAATTCTCCGGTTTTCCGGCCCTCGTCCTGGCCGCGGGACCAAGTCTTGATGACATACTGCCTGTACTAAATAGCCTGCGGGAAAAGTATGTAATTATCTGTGTGGATACGTCTCTTAGGGCGGTTCTTGAATCCGGAATAGCGCCGGATTTCATAGTCGTAGTCGACCCCCAGTATCTCAACACCCGGCATCTCGACAACTGTCTGGATTCAAAAACACTTCAAAATAAGTCGATTCTCATTTCCGAGAGTTCCACCCATCCAGCTGTTTTCCGGAAATCGAAGCTTCCGATATTCTTCTTTAAATCAATTTTTCCTCTCGGCAAACTGCTGGAACAGCATGCGGGGATAACTTCCGAGCTCGGCGCGGGAGGATCGGTATCTACATCTGCCTGGGATTTCGCCCGAAAACTTGGCTGCACTGAAATCTGCACCTCGGGCCTCGATCTGGGATTCCCAGGAGGTAACACCCACTGTCGCAGCAGTCTGTCTCCGCTTGTCACACATCTTCTCGCTAACAGGCTGCGGCCTCTTGATACCGTCAACTTCCAGTCAATAAAAGACGCATCCCCCTTCCTTTCGGAGAACAATGAGGGAGGAACAACAATGACCGACCGGCGCCTTATCATCTATAAATGGTGGTTTGAGGAGCAGATTAAAGCTCAAAAAAAGAGCAGTCCAGGCAGCCCCATCAGCCTTTTAAATACATCTTCCCGTGGTATTAAAATTGACGGTATGGAGTTAGTCAGCATTGAACAGATTATGAGAAAAATCGGAAATAGAACTGAAATAGACAGGATTAAGGCCTCCGTATCCGCTCCGATCCGCAGTAAAAACACCGGGGCTCTGCTCTTGATAAGGGAATCTCTTGAGGCAATCACCGCGGAATGTCTGCGTCTTGAACTCATATGCGGCGAAGCTCTGGAAATACTCCAGAGTATCGAAGAAAACAGGAATAAGGCGCTGACGGTTGAGGGCTTCGCCCGGCTCTCTGATCTAGACGGCCTGATATCAGCCTCACCTTCAAAAGATCTGACTACCTTCATCATCCAGCCGGCTCTCAATGATATTATTGATAATGACGCCCACGTATTCGAAAATTCACGAAACCTTTATGAGAACATTTTCTCAGCCTGCACTTTCCACAGGAGGCTCGCACAGCAGTCGATTGATAGGCTGAAACAGGCATAAAAAAAACGGTATGCCTGGACGTTTACGCATACCGTTTAATATTCTAATAAGGTATTAACCTTTAATATATGTTCGGCGATTATCATGCAATCTTTAGTATAAATCGTTAATTTAACAAGAATTGAGGGAATTTTAAAAATCAATTATTTTTAAAATTCCCATTGCAAAGTTTTTGCTTGAATACAATTAAATATATGCATAATAACAAATTGCAAAAAACTGTATTTAAATCTATGGTAGCTCTTTCAAAAAATCGCTGATTTTTAAAAGAGCATCATTTATCCAAATTTTAATCGAAGAGAACCTGGTGAGACAGAAGAGTATAATCGGCGGTCCTGCCGTTTACTATCAGCTCTCTGCAGTAGCCGTTAACATCGAATCCCTCGGTGATTGAGTCTTCGCTGTAATGTACCTCAAACAGGGATTCATCGAAAAGCAGAATACCAGTTTTCCCGAGATGAGAAAGTCTTAAAGCCTGAAAGACTGTCTTTTCACCAGGATCGGTAAGCCGCCCGTCCACCGTAAAAAGCAGCTCGTCATTTATGTAGAAATTTCCATCTTTTTCCCGCATATCTGAGACTTTTACGTTAAAAACGGGCTCTTCATCAGCGTTCCGAACTGCGCAGGCAGCCTCCCCATTCCTTATTACAAGGAAGGGAACCTCAGATTTCCCTTCATCAAAGAGCATCTTAAACTCGCAGCCCTCACCAGGATTGTTGTAAAGTACGAGTTTTCCATTTCTCTTCAGTATCCTGTTCTTGACAAGATCAAGACCTACTCCGCGTCCCGCGTATTCGGCTGACCCATCATGAGTCGAAAAACCCGGAGCAGTAATTATTTCAAGCAGATCACCGTCTTTCTCAAGGCCAAGGTCAAGGCCCCCCCCGTCATCGCTGACAGATATAGTAAGCGCGCGATCATCTCTCCCGGCTTTTATCCGGATTAGTCCGGTCTCTGCCTTGCCGGCTGTAGTCCGCGTTTCGGGAGCCTCTACACCGTGAACAACAGCGTTCCGTATCAGCTGCAGCAGGGGCTCAGCTATAAAATCCGCGAAGTCACGGAGGACTTTTATATTCTGCTGGTCAAATTCCAGCTCAATCTTCTTACCAAGTTTTGCCGCGAGATCCCTTGCCGTACGCCTGTATCCCTCAAAATGTTTATTAAAATCTACGGTCCGCAGATTGATCATCATTTTCTCAATACCAGAAGATATGGTTTCGAGTCCCTGCAGATCGAGTTCAAGCCTGCCTTTGGCCGCGTCGTCATTCACAACTGAAGATAAATTAGCCAGCCGATTCTTTATTTCGGTAACATACTCACTTATCGCATCAATTTCTGAGGCTTCCACATTTATTATTCTCTGATGGGTTTTAACAGAATGCTCACGCCTCCCCTCATTTTCCATCGGCTGATTTCGGAGCTCTTCGTCATATGATAATTCTGATATTTTAATATTTTCAATATGATCAATATTGACCTCATCTGCAATCAGCTTTTCTCCCGCGGCCGAGCTTAAAACCACAGATGTCCTGTCCGTTTTGCCGCTGCTTATCTCATCGAGTTCCGGATAAACATTGATAACATTATGATTCATTTCCAGATTGCTTAAGGCAAGATAGGCCCGGGGATATTTCATGCTTTCCTCTTGCGAGATCGCAAATGAAAGCCTGTAGAGCCGTTCCCCCCGACTCCGGGCCTCTTTCACAAGAAGCAGTTCAAAGTCATTGTAGAACCCGCTGTGGACTGCCTGGAAGCCTTCTTCTAAGGTGGCGGAAAGTCCATCCTCTGGAACAGGAGCGAATTCAGACTCAGCTGGCTCCATCTGCGGAAGCCGGATATTCTCCATCTGCTCTGATATTTTATCGATTGTCGAAAAACATAAAGCCAGTAGTCCAGGCTCGAGTGCGGCCTTGCCGTCCGGATTCCGGAGCGGCTGGAGAGCTGATTCCATCGCGTGGGCGGAACCGGCAATCTCGTCAAGTTTCAGATATGCCGCTTCAGATTTTATTGAATGGATGCACCTGAACATCTGGTTTATTACATCGTTATTGTAGCCGCTGTTCTCAAGTCTGATCAGCTGCTCATTTATCTGATGAATAAAACTTCTGGTGTCCTGTTCGAACGTATTATATAATTTCTCTTCTGCCATATCAGTCCTGCTTGTTTTCCTTTTGTCTGAAAAGAGATATGATTAATTCAACCTCTCCCATATTCAATCCAATACTTGCAGAAATAACCGATGCACTGAGCCCGCTTCGGTATAACTCAATAACCTTCTGCTTTTCGTCGATTTCTTCCTCAATGATTTTTTCCGGAACTTTCAGCGGCGTCACAAGAGCGGACATAGTATTCATCCTGTTAAGATGACTGTAGGTCAGATCTGTCTTCCTCAACTCAGTCGGTTCTGGCCGTTTAAGCTCATCCTTTCTGAGTAGACTGATACGCTGCTCGGTTTTCGCGATAATAAGGTCAAGTTCTTTTATTTTATCTTCAATGATTAATATATTTCGGTCGGTGGCCTGATTAATTTCGGCAAGGATTGTATCTAGTTCCCTAGCCAGCTCATCAGTAACCCTTCCGTTATCGGTGAGTCTGTCGATGCGTCTTCTTAGAATTATATAAATAATGGATAATATGAGAATATTAACCAGAAGAACTGTTATGTAAAAAATCACAATGGTTATCCTGAAATATCAATATGATGGCCTATATCCGGATCTTCAAAAAACTGTTCTTTGGAAGCGGCCTCACTCTCTTCTTCTTTTTCTTTACCTTTACCTTCGCGCGAAGATCCCTCATGCTGCTTCTTTCCTTTTTCGTTAACCTTGTCTACACCCGTCTCAATGTCTTTAGTTTCCGAAACCTGATGATCTTTTTCATCAGCCTTTCGCACAAGTGCATCGGCCTGCTTATCCTGCGACGCAATCTCCGCGCTGCGTTCAGCAGCCTGCTGTTGTCCGACATTTTTGAGATTACTGAAAAGTGTCTGCATATCCAATGGTGAAACTGACATTAGCCTTGTTTAGTCAAATCTTCGTCAAGCTGCTCATATTTTACGGGTTTGACATCTCCTTCTTCATTTACAAATGTAACACTGTTAAACTCATTTCTCACTCGCAGAGGGGCATCTTTAATAATTATCCTGACCCCCGCGTGCACCTTCGAAGCGGCGGATATTCTGCCAACATACTTGAGGGACGCCATATACTCTTTGATCTCCTGGATTTTATCCTGACAGCCAAGTATTTCATTATGCGTTTCAAGCTTCTGATTTTTCAATTCTTCAAGGTACTCTTCTTTATCATCGGGTAGTTTCTTCTTTTTCTTCTTAAAATTCTCGAGAGTAAGTACATTTCGTTCAATATCATCTATCTGACGGGTGAAATTTTCGAGATCCTTCTCAAGTCCGGTCAGTTTCTCCTTACTCCTAGGATCCCAGCCGACCTCGAGGGTTGTTTCAGAGCCGGAGACCGACCCAAGGGTCTTCGCGTGGATTTCTTCGGTCGCCCTAAGCCGTCCGCCGACTATAGTTGCCCTCTTTCCCATACAGACGATCATCCTGTTTGATACAACGTTTGAGTTGATAATTCCGTCAGTTGCTATAACAATATCGCCGCTGTCAACGTTTGCGTTTTCTATGAATTTCGCCCAGACGGTTTTCCCTGCGCGGACTTTACCTTCTGTCTTGCCGTTTATTCCCTGATGAACAATAACATCGCCTTCAGCATCAATTTCTGATTTTCCGACATTACCCATAATCTCAATGTTACCGGAGGCTTTTACCTTAAATCCGTCTTCCACGCTGCCGTTAACGACAACCGAACCGAGAAAAATGATGTTTCCGCCGGATTTCAAATTCACATCACCCTGTACTACATATACAGGTTCCACGGTAATTTTCACTCCGCCCACGAGTATTACCTGCCCGTTTATTTCAGCTATAGCATTTGCTTTGTCATCGGAAATTTTTACGTTTTTACCGATATTAAAGGCAATATCGTTTCCGGCCTTTGCAGGCAGAAGTTTTCCGGTGACTGTTCGCCCCGGTTTCCCTTCTTCACGCGGCACTTTCCGCGCCAGAATCTGCCCTTCAACTACATTTTGAATCTGGTTCATCTCCTTGAAGTCAACCTTTCCACGCTTTTCCTTAAAAGAAACCGAACCCTCGGTTTCTTTCTCGAAATTATATACAATTCGGGCGTCATTTCCATTTACCGGTTTACTTCCCTCGGCTACTACTACCCGGCTGTCATAGATGGGATGATCTTCAAGATTAGTTATAACATCTTCTTTCAGTCCGTGAATTACTCCATTAGCCTTTAGAAGACCTATGATACTGTCGGCCATAATATCGGCGCCGCTGGGGCCTGCCTCTTTCAGGAGGACAGTGGCCTTCATATCAAGATCAGTAATCTCGACGGTCATCAGTCCGTCATTCATTGGATTATAGGCGAAATCACCAAGCCTCACCAGTTCTCCATCTGCCTGTTTTATGACACTGGCAAGGACTGATTTGTTGAAGTCGGTAACTCCGCGGGCTTTCAGCTTCATCACCGCTTCACGCTCGGTTATTCTGGCGCCCTTTCCTATCGGCTTATAAACCTTGAGAAAAACGCCCTCCTGCCTTAGCCTCACTATGGCCTCACCGTCTCTATCTTTAGGAATATCCGAGGCAAACTGCCCTTCACCAAAGTCCAGATCGAAGGCGTCGTCATCGAATTCGGATTTCTTTTCCTTGAAAGCCTCAAACGCTATCAGCATACAGTCTTTTTTCCCATAGCCCAGGAAGCCCTGAGATGGGTGCTCAAGTACCTCATACTCTATTTTACTTGGAGGAAGGTTCAATTCTATCGATGCTTGTTCAAGAGCCTCATCAATTGAAGAACCTGTTACCTGAACAGTTTTTCGTAAACGGTCGTCTTCCGCCTGTTTCTTCATGAATTCTCTCATTTCCGATAATTGAACCATAAGTTACAATATTCCTTTCTTAAGATTTGTAAGCTTTGCCCTCAGCCTCATGATGGCTTTCGTATGAAGCTGTGACACCCTCGATTCAGTAACTTCGAGAACCTTTCCAATCTCTTTCAAGGTTAAATCCTCATAATAATAAAGTACAAGGACCTTCTTTTCTTTCTCCGGAAGTTCATTTATTGCTTCGATTATTACTCGCTTAATTTCATCTTTTTCTACAATGATGTCTGGATTCAATCCCTGGGGTGATTCAATACTGTCCACGATTGAGACCTTGTCATTATCTTCACCAGTATACCAGACGTCGTTCAGCGACATAATCGATGTTCCGCTGATCTTCAAAATCGTCTTCTGGTAATCCTGCATGTTCATTCCCATCTCATTGGCTATCTCATTGTCGGTAACCGATCTGCCCAGTGACGACTCAAGCCGATGTACGGCATCTTCAACTTCTCTGGACTTCTGGCGAACGGATCTTGGAACCCAGTCTATGGAACGCAGCTCATCAAAGATTGCTCCGCGTATTCGTGTTACGGCATAGGTTTTAAATTTTACATGTTTATCCGGATCAAATTTCTCAATCGCGTCAAACAGACCGAAAACGCCGTATCCTACCAAATCATCAAATTCTATATTATGGGGCATGCCGACCGCTACCTTACCAGCAACATATTTTACTAAAGGTGCATACTGTTTAACGAACATATCACGAACAGCAGTGTCACGGGAGTCCTTGTACATAGTCCACAACTCTTCTTCTGTCTTGTTTTTCAGCAGATTTGCATCCATCTATTAACCTTCCTGGTCCTTTTTTAAAACTGTCTGCACAGCCTTCACTAAATCCTGTGTCTCATGCCTGCTTCCGAAGATATCAGCGCCGTCGCGCCCTGATCCGTCGATACTGCTGAGTCCGTCGTCATCACCTGCTCCGGCCGACTGTTCAAAGCCGTCCGCAAATTCTCCGATATCCGGAAGATTTCGGTCTTCATCAACAGCGGAAACTTCCTCTTCTTCAAGTACCTCGACATCTTCCGCCTCATCAGCGGTTTCTGCTGATTCTGCCTGCGCAGGAAGCGTATCTGAAGCATCTTCTGATGTGTCAGAAGAACTTTCAGCGGCTTCAAGAGATTCAAGTTCCTCATAACCGCCGCTTTCCGGCGTAAAAGATAATTCATCATCATCATCAACCGTGATATCAAGATTCTTACCATTATCTTGTCGTGCAGGCCCGCTTTTCTGTCCAGACCCGTCTCCACTAATAACCGATTCCTGCAGTTCTTCGTCATCCATGTCAGATGATAGTAGTTCAGGAATAAATCTGTCAATCAGTCCAAGTACCAGCAAGCTGATTCCCGCAAATAAAGCAGCAAAAAGCAAAGCTCTGAGAATCACCGCACCAATAAGTACTCCACCTATTATACCGAAAACAAAAGAGAGAATGAAAACGAATACTGCGCATCCGGCCGTTACTTTTTTCCAGCTTCCAATTCTTTCACTAAACATTTTATTTCAGCTTATTTCAAAAAACTTCTACAGTCAAGTCAATACGAAAACCTCGTATCGTCTATACTCCGCCGAAAAGTTTTTTAATAAACCTTGACACCCCTCCGCCTTCCTTATACTCAACTTTCTCAAGTCGGCTGGCTATATGATTCAGGCATATTGCAGCTTTACAGCCCGGATCAACGGCCATGAAAGGTCTCTGTTTTATTACTGACGCCGATACCGTAGGATCATCATAGACATATCCAAGATAATCAACCTTCAGATTCAGAAACTGACCGGCAATGCTGATTACCCTCTCGGAGACCTTCTTTGCCTCTGTAACAGACTTTACTCTGTTCACTATCAGCTTAATCGACAAACTACTGTTTTCAACTTCAGTAGCAATGATCTTAATAATACCATAGGCGTCCGTAATAGCAGTCGGCTCAGGTGTGGTAACAATTATCGCATCATCGGCCGCAGCTATAAACGACAAAACATTCTGGGAGACTCCCGCGCTTGTATCTATAATAATTATATCAGCCGAAGACAATTCCGACATCTCTTTTATAAAACCAGTCCTCTCCTCATCAGTCAGGTTGGCGATTTTTGAAAATCCGGAAGCGCCGGCAACTATCTGAATACCGTAGCTTGTATTCATAATTATATCACGCATGGTCTTCTGTTTTCTTATCACATGATAAAGATTATGCTTCGGAATTATTCCGAGTGCAACATTCACATTTGCGAGGCCGAGATCAGCATCGAGAACGATAACTTTCTTTCCAAGCTGAGCATATGCAATCGCGAGATTTACAGAAATATTGGTTTTTCCGACTCCGCCTTTTCCACTGGAAACGGCTATGATCCGTGTTTTTTTCTCCGGTTCATCATCACCGTTTTGGCGTCCCTTCATTATTTCACGTAACTGTTCCGCTTGATCCGTCATTGAATTCTCCGTACACCTATATCCTAATCGATTCTTTATAATTATCAGCCGCGGCTGCTGGCGACAGCCTGAACCCTTCAAGATTCCGAAGAAGACGTCTTACATCAGCCCTCTCAATATCCTGAGGCACTCCCTGACCGTCTGTTATGTAGGCTATCGGCGTCTTCCTGCCGTTGAGCACAGAGATAACATTGCCGAGCTTCATTGTTTCATCAAGCTTTGTCAGAATAACGGCATCATACTTGAATCCCGAGAACTCCTGAAATATTCCGTCAAGATCCCCTGCCTTGGTCGTGGCGCTCACGGTAAGAAATATTTCAGCATCCTTTCCGCAGACATCGAGCATCTCTCTCATCTGTGCAAGATTCTGATAATCTTTAGGAGATCTTCCCATTGTATCTATCAATATCAGATCAGCTTCCTGATACAAGATGAGTTTATTCCGAAGCTCATCCATTGACTCAACACATGATACCGGAATACTCATTAAATCACCATAGGTCTGAATCTGACCCTTTGCTCCGATTCTATAATTGTCTATTGTGATCATCCTGACACTCTTGGGAGCCTCACCCTTTATTCCCAGGCCATGAAGAGCCGCCAATTTTGCTATAGTGGTGGTCTTGCCTACCCCTGTCGGGCCTACGAGGATTACAATTCGGCCCTTCCTGACCGGCTTATTTAAATAGATAGGAATACCACTTCCCATCCACTCAAGAGTCTTTTGTTGAACCAGGTTAAAATCATTCAGCTGCTCGAGTGAAAGTTCCGACCTGAGCCTGATGCCGATTTTCTTAATAAATGAGTAGGAAAAATCATTGTCTATCAGTAGATTCTCGATCATCCCGAAGGCTTCGGGTTCGGAAGACGCCCCGGAACCTTTTCCCGATTCTATCCTGGCATCGATGGATTTAACCATATCGAGGACCTTGTCGAGTGTATCATCACGCCGCCCTCCGGCCGCTGCAATAATCTTCTTCTTTTCATCATCAAGACTTCGTCTTGCCGCCAGAGAAGGTTCTTTATTAATATATCCCTCGACTTCCACTCCCTCTCTGGAAAAAATACCCAAAAATCCGCCATATCTTATACTGCGATGATTCAGAATCTTAGCACTCTCGCCGTATCGGGTTTTAGCCTTCGTGACGGCTTCCATATAAGATGTACCCTGCTCTTTAAAATACTCCATTTATTGATTAACCTCTTGCTCTATATAACTTTCTTCCAGAGAAATTTCCCCTAATGATTCAATTCTTACATTTGAAACAACCTCGGGCACCGACAGTACAGCAATACTCGGAAAATCCCGTTTTATGCTGGCCTTAACGAGCGCTCTTACTGCTTCAGAACAGAGAATAATCGGGAAAACTCCCATCTGCTCCACATTCCGAGCCATGTTTGCTACACCGGTTATCCACTTTCGCTGAACTTCAGGCTCGAGTGCCGCCAAGACTCCGCTTGCCGTCTCTATCTTAGATGCTCCGATAATCTGTTCCAGCTCGGGAGCAATTGTAAGCACCCTCATCAATTTGTTATCATCGGAATACTGCAGGCAAATCTGACGCGACAGTGTCTGCCTCACCTTCTCGATCAGAAAGGTTGTATCCTTTGTTATAGGGACATAATCCGCGATTGTCTCGAGAATAGGGATCATGTTCCTTATTGAGACCTGCTCAACAAGGAGTCCTTGAAGGATTTTCTGTATTTCACCCAGCCCCATAGCCTTTGTAACTTCATCTACAACAGCTGAATAGTCGCTCCTGAGGCTGTCGAGAATCTTCTGTACTTCCTGTCTGCCCAGCATCTCATGAGCATGCTTCTTGATAATTTCAGTCAGATGAGTAGCTATTATAGACGGGGAGTCAACAACAGTATAGCCCGAACGTTCTGCCCTGTCACGGTCAGCCTCTGTTATCCATTTAGCGGGAAGACCGAAGGTAGGATCAGTTGTTGCTTCACCCTCTATCTCATCATCTGCCTGCCCGGGGTTTATGGCAAGGTAGAGACCGGAGCGGATGATGGCCTTGCCGACCTCGACACCTTTTATCTTAATACAGTACTCAGCAGGTTCGAGACGCATATTATCCACTATCCTTATTTTGGGTACTACAAGCCCCAGCTCCAGCGCCGATTCACGTCGTATCCGGGTTATCCGGTCAAGCAGTTCGGCTCCATGGTCCTTATCGACAAGGGGTATCAGTCCATAGCCGAGCTCGATCGACAACGAATCGAGGGGTACAATCGGGGACATCTCCGCCGGTTCCGCCCTGGTCTGCTTTTCAGCCTCGGCTTCCATTGCCTCAAAGTCCGTCTCGGCCTGTTTTCTCTTTCGAAGGCGCCAGCCGATCCAGAAAAGAAGGGCCGACATAGGAAAGAGGATATACCAGGGAAACCCCGGCAGAACTCCGAGAACGAACAGAAACGCCGAGCCTACCCAGTATATCTGCGACTGTGCGCCAAACTGAGTAGTAATATCCTGGCCGAAGGTACCGTCGGAAATTGCCCTCGTAACAATAAAACCGGTGGCAGTCGAGATAAATAGCGAAGGAATCTGACTGACAAGGCCGTCGCCGATGGCGAAAGTAATATAATTCTTTATTGCAAAAGCCGCCGGCTCACCGTGAATCAACATGCCGACTATAAGTCCGCCGACTATGTTTATCACCGTTATAAGAATTCCGATCTTAACGTTACCCGAGACAAACTTCGAGGCTCCATCCATAGCACCGTAGAAATCGGCTTCCTTCTGTAGATCAGATTTCTTCTTTGAGGCTTCTTCTTCTGTCAACGCACCGGAGTTGTATTCTGCCTCAATTGCCATCTGCTTTCCGGGTAGTGAGTCGAGGGTGAATCTTGCGGCAACCTCGGCGACTCTGGTAGCACCCTTTGTAATTACAATAAACTGAACAGCTATCAGAATAATGAAGATGATAAGTCCTATAACAAGTCCCTCACTACCGCTTGTACCAACGACAAAGGTTGCAAAACCGGTTATAATTTTACCGTTAAACTCGGCCCCCTTCGACAGGATCAGCCTCGTAGAGGACACATTCAGCGCCAGGCTGAAGAGGGTTGTCACAAGAAGCAGGGTCGGAAAAATAGAGAAGTCCAGGGCTCGTTTTGTGTAGAGGGTAATAAGAATTATCATAACACTAAGTACGAGGTTTAGTGACATTAGAATATCTAGAACAATCGTCGGAAGAGGAATAAGCAACATCATTATTATGAAAATCACGCCTACTGCGACGAAAATATCGGTCTTCTGACTAGCAAAAGCCTTGGTAATACTACTGAATACTCCGGGTTTGTCGGACATTATACTGCCTCCATTTTCTCACCGCGCATACGGAAAACCTCTGCGAGAATAATTGCCATTGCCTGATAATACTGTTCAGGAATCGTATCTCCGACCTCGACCTCAGCATAGAGAGCTCTCGCAAGCGGCTTGTTCTCCATAATCGGAACATTATTATCTTTCGCAATAGTCCTGATCCTGAAAGCCATATTATCCTGCCCCTTGGCTGTAACCATCGGAGCGGCCATCTTCGACTTGTCCCATTGCATGACAACTGCAAAATGGGTCGGGTTTGTTATAACGACATCGGCCTCAGGAACTTTTCTAATCATATCGCGCGTCATTATCTCCCGCATCCGCTCACGCAGCCGGCTCTTAATCAGAGGATCACCCTCGGTCATCTTCCTCTCTTCCTTGACCTCCTGCTTGGACATCTTCAAGGAATCGAGATGCTGTTTTTTCTGAAATCTGTAATCAAGAATTGCGAAAGCAAGCATCGCGATAGCCGCTTCAAGCATTATTCGAAATGCAATTCCCGCGAGGGTGGAGAAAGCGTGCAAGAATGGAATACTGATGAAACTTACTATCTGATCAAACTCCATTCTGATATTCACGAAAGAAATTCCGCCGATTATAAGCACCTTGACAATTGATTTCATAAGATTAAATCCAGCCTCGGCCGACATGAAGGAGCGAGTAAACCATTTCCCAAACTTCGGAATTATCTTACTGGGGTCTGGAGTAATAGGTTTTGAGGAAAACTGAAATCCGACCTGAAAGACGTTTCCGGTAAAGGCGGCAACGAAGGCTACCGACGCAAGCGGCAGCGCAATCTTCACAAAATACGTCAGAGCCGCAATACCAGCCTCTGGTGAACTTACCGGATCGAGCTCGACCGCATTGGAGTAGAAGTAAATCATCATGTCGCGCATACCTTCGATCATACCTGAACCAAAGGCCGCGAGGCCTGTAATACAGAATATCAGGACTATTGCCGATGTGAGATCTGCCGACTTGGCGACCTTGCCCTCTTCCCTTGCCTTCCGCAGTTTATACTCGGTAGCGTCCTCAGTACGGCCCTCATCTTCCGGCCCAAACCACTGAAGATCGATTTTCGCTGATGTCTCAAGATTGAAATATTTCGAATAGAGAGCATTCTTGAGACCAATATTTTCGTCCGCGCCGCTAAGATACATCACCATCAGATCCGCCTCGCCATTGCTTTTACCAGTTCATTCAGCCCGATAAATCCCGCATCAATTATCTTTTCAAATGATTCCATCATCAGCGGCATCAGCGCGTAAAGCAGCAGGAAGGCAGTGAGGATGTTCAGCGGAAACGAGAGCATAAGAAGGTTCATCTGGGGCGCAGCCTTGGCCAGAAGGCCCATCGTTATCTGCATCAGAAGAAGAACGCCCATGATCGGTAGCGCAATTACCAGCGCCTGACCGAAGAGCCCTGTCATGCTCGAAAGGAGCATCTTTATGACATTGTCCTTATTTAAAAGCAGCGAACTTATAGTTACAGCCTGAAAACTCCTGTAGATTCCGCCGAGAAACAGGCGCTGAAAGCCGCCTACAGTCAGGAAAATCATCGTGGCGATAAGACTCATGAACTGCCCCATCAGGGGAATCTGAATCTGCGCTAACGGATCAAAAACCTGGGAAGAGGCGAAACCCATCTGGGTTGAGAAAAACTGTCCAGCCAACTGAAAGACAGCCATAATGATAACAATAAAGAAGGCCATAATTATTCCGATCAACACTTCTCCAATGAGCATAAAAACATACCCAAGCCCGATCTCCGGAATGGAATATACTCCGCTTCTAACAACCCAGGGCAGAACGGCGGTCGACGCAAAAAAAGCCAGCCCGACCTTTCCGATTTGGGGAATTGCGCTTGAATTTAGCAAGGGGGCAATTTCAACGAACACAAGTAACCTGGCAAGAATAAGGAGAAATATCTGTGCTTCACCAACCAGGTAATCTAATGTCATCTACTGTCCTTAACCCTAAATATTAGGGATCATACTGAATAATTCAATTGTGTAATCACGCAGTGAAGTAAACATCCACTCCGATGTAAAAACCAGTACCAGCAAAATAGCCGCAATCTTGGGTACAAATGTAAGCGTCTGTTCCTGAATCGAGGTTGTGGCCTGAAAAATAGAGACCAAGAGGCCTACAATCAGCCCGGAAAATAAAATCGGCGCGGCAAGAGTCAATACCAGAAAAACAGCCGTTCTGATAATCTCAAGAATAAAACCTAGGGTCATAATCTACCTCCATCACATAAAACTCAGCACAACCTGCTGAGTTATCATGCTCCATCCGTCTACAAGCACGAATAAAATAAGTTTAAAGGGCAGAGAGATCATCGCGGGGGGAAGCATGATCATACCCATCGACATAAGTGTAGAAGCCACTATCATGTCAATAATTATAAAAGGAATAAAAAGCAGAATTCCTATCTTAAACGCAATTGTCAGTTCATTGAGAATGAAGGCCGGAATCAGGATATAAGTGGGAACGTCTGCCGCCGTCTTCGGTTTTCCCATCTCCGCCATCTTCATAAAAAGCTGAATATTCTCGTAATTACCGTCCATCTGCTTGTACATGAAAAGCCTGAGGGGCTTTTCAGTCTCACTATACATCTCCTCTACTCCTATCTCTCCTTCCGAGAAGGGCTTGAATCCATTTTCATAGATTGTCGTAAAGGTCGGCCACATGATAAACAGGGTAAGAAAAAGCGCTATTCCGTTCAACACGGTATTTGGTGGAACCTGCTGTAGCGACAACGATCTTCGTATAAAATCAAAGATAATTGAAATACGCAGAAAGCTGGTAGTCAGTATAATTATTGACGGCGCTAAAGTTATTACCGCGAGAAGAAGCAGAAGCTGGATCGATAAAGCAACTTCCTGGTTATTCTCCGGTTGAGTAATTGTGAGATCTACAAATGGAATATTTAATCCAGCGCCTGCGTCGGGATCTACAGCCTCCTGTGAAAAAAGCTGTCCCGGCATGATCACCAGAAACAGTGTCGAAAGACACAGAACAATTAATAACTTTCTCATTCCCCCCCCAGAAAATGATAGCCAAATTCTATCACATTTTTGCATATTTTTGCTACATTTTTTTTAATCTTTCTATCTGATCCTTTACTAATTTATTATTATTTGCGATTTTTCCGCTTAAATCACCTTGTTTATGTTCGTTTCTTCCGAACATGGAGCTAAAAATATCGCTAAAACTCTTTGGGCCCTGTCCGACTGTCGGCCGTTTCAGCATTATTTCATCGACAGACTCTTTGTCATCTACATCCGCGAGATGGGTTACCGACCCGTCGGCACTTCCTATCAAGTAGTATTTGGCTCCAACTTCTATCAGGTGAACGGCTCCGTTCTGACTGAGACTCCTCGAACCGACAAGCCGAATAATCTCGTCATCATGAAATTTCCCTCCGCCGGCCTTCTTCAGGCCGTAGAAAATTGCGTAAATGACAAGAATCACCGCGACAAGAATCAAAATGACTTTTATTATATCGCCTGCTGAAAAGAAGTTTCCGCTGCCGGCTGCCGGCTCTCTGACGACGTTATTATCTAGAATAATTGTTGTTTCATCATTGAAGTCCGGGACGACTGTAGTCGTTTCGACTGAAGTCGTTTCGGCGGCGGCCTCACCCTCATCCTGACTGTATGCAGAAAAAATTGCCGACACAGAGAGTATCAGCAATATGAGTATAATTTTCTTCATCTTCCCCTCCCCAAAAGAGCGCGCACGGCCGGGATTTACCGGCCGATGGCTATCCGAGACTGTCTACGCGATCTATAGGTGAAACAATTTCAGTAACTCGTACACCGAAATTTTCATCAATGACCACAACCTCACCCTTTGCAATTAGTTTATGATTAACGAGTATATCCACCGGTTCACCGGCCAGTTTATCCAGCTCAATTATCGTGCCCTCGCCCATTCCTAGAATTTCCTTTATCAGCTTCTTGGTTCGTCCGAGCTCAACGGTCATCTCCATGTAGACGTCCATAAGAAGCCCGATATTGCCCTGTTCTCCGGAAACGGCCTGCGGATTTAAATTCGGAAATTGAAGAGACTGAACATTCGGCGTCTGCTGACCTGAACCGTACCCGCCCATCTGGCCCATGCCGCCCATCTGGCCCATGCCGCCCATCTGGCCCATGCCGCCCATCTGGCCCATGCCGCCCATCTGGCCCATACCGCCCATCTGGCCCATACCGCCCATCTGGCCCATACCGCTGTTCTGGCCCATACCGCTGTTCTGGCCCATGTTGCCGGAATCTAGTCCTGCCATATTATCAAAGCTGCCGAGTTCCGATAGCTCATCACCCCCCAGTATGTCCTTTACCAGATTGACCGCGAAAATTTCAATAAATTCCGCCGGTTCCTTCCCGTCAATCTTCGTCTGATAACTCAATTTGACTATTGGGTCTTCAGGAAAACTTATCAATCCGGAAGGGGTCTTCTTTGTTTCCCCCGGAGATGTCATTACGGATTTCCCGCTCTTCTCCCCGAAGGTTGTAGCAGCCGAGCCCGCGAGGGTATTCGCGGCTTCTTCGATAGCAGATAATGCTGCCTCATTCAGTTCAACTTCCTGCTGGCCCATCATAAGGCCGGCAATGGTGAGCGCAACGTCGGGCCCTATCAGATAGGAATGATTTCCGCTGATATCATCCTGAAAGTTCAAGCGGACTTCAACAATCTCATCCGCCAGGCCCGAGACAAGTTCATCTCGTCCAACAACAGAAACAACCGGAGAGCTCATCTCAACAGTATCGCCGACCATGTTGGAAAGATTCTGAGCCTGTGACGGCAGAAGCTCATTTATTATTGCTGTAAAATCAGCAATTTCCTGTTTACTCAGGCCGTCTGCGCCTCCGCCCGATGGAGCGCCCATGTTCATATCTCCGCCCTGCAGCAAAGCATCTATTTCATCTTGAGACAGTGATCCGTCGCTCATGCTATTCCTCTCCTTCAGCGATGAGTTCTTCGAACTCATCCTTTACTATGTCTTCCAGCTTCTTAGTTATCTGAACTGATACTTTTTTTCCGACAACACCGGGACGGCATAAAAACTTTTCCTTATTACCTACTTTCAGAATCATCTCATCGGTAATCCTGGTATCCGGCAGTCGAATAAGATCGCCTGGTCTTAATGAAAGAACCTCTCTCATCGAAAGCTCCATTACTCCAATCTGCGCCATTATCGGAATGGATATAGTGGCGAGCCTGTCTTTCAGGATATTCAGGTTCTCGGTAGTCGCTCCGCTCCGAACGGATGAATACATATACTGTGCCGAAAGTTTCGAAATAATAGGCTCGATTGTCAAATAAGGAATACAGAAGTTCATCATTCCCTCTACCTCGCCGACCTTCGTTTCAAGGGTAACAAGAATAACCATCTCGGTAGGTGGGACTATTTGCGCGAACTGAGGATTGGTCTCTATCTGGCCGAGCCTGGGCCGAAGGTCTATCACCTGACTCCAGGCTTCCCGCAGGTTTCCAAGAATCCTTACTATGATTCCTTCCATAACCGCCTGTTCAATATCGGAAAGATCACGTGAAATCTTGCTGCCCTCGCCCTGACCGCCGAACTGTCTGTCAATTATTGAATATGTTATAGCAGGATCAATTTCGAGTACAGCCGAACCTTTCAGAGGATCCATATTAATTATTCCTAGTGTAGTCGGATTAGGAATGGACCTTATGAACTCTTCATAGGTCAGCTGATCAACCGACGCGACATGTACGTGAACGAGGCTCCGAAGCTGTGCCGACAAGGCTGTTGTCGTGAGCCTCGCAAAGGTTTCATGCATAATAGAAACGGTCCTGATCTGGTCCTTCGAAAATTTATCGGGACGCTTGAAATCATAGATCTTTATCTTGCGCTGATCCGCCGCCTGAGTTACTTCTTCAGTCTCAATGTCTCCGGTTGAAATAGCTGTCAATAACTGATCTATTTCGTCCTGCGATAAAACTTCGTTCATCTACCCCGCCTGGCCCTAATACTGGAAAATATTGTACTGCATGAATACAATTTCCTGAATCTTACCCGCTGAAATCAGCCGATTGATTTTTTCTTTCATCTCCTGCTTAATCTGCATTTCGGTCTGAGGTGTCAGCTCAGCTGCAGTCTTCGAACTCAGATACTGACGCATTGCGTCATAGATAATTTCGGAACGCTGAATCAGATCGGTTTGTATATCAGCATTTTCCCATTCATACCCAAGTTTAGCCTTGATAATAACAGTCGCGGGATCTTTATCCGCCGTTCTCGTCCTAATCTCATCGAGACCGTACCATGACATTACGTCCGGCTCGGTTGCGTACTCCGGTGACTGCACAGCATAAGACTGATTTGTCGTACCTCTTGTCATTATCTTCATGGTAAAGAATACTATAGTAACGATAAAAATAACTGCTACTATAACAATTGCAACCCATTTGAGCAGCTTAGGAAGCAGTTCCTTTATCGCGCTCGATTTTTCACCTACTTCAAGTTCGCCGCCGGCTACATCTTCTTCAGCATAAATATCGTCATCACCCATACCATTCTCCTAAGCCTATTTAAAAATCAAAGTTTCAAGAATCCCTGATTATTAAAATTGCTGTTTTACAGGGAAATTCTAACAGAAAAAATCTGCCGTGAACACCCTAATACTGCCCCTCGGCAAGTATAACTATATCAACTCTTCTGTTATAAGCCCGACCTTCAGCAGTTGAATTATCCGCGAGCGGCCGGGTATCAGCACACCCTGCTATCTGAAACTGGTCTTCATCAACACCGAAATCGACCATATAGTGAAGAACGTTTGCCGAACGCTCGGCTGAAAGCTCCCAGTTTGTCTCCCATGGTCCCTCAGGGTCGGTGGGCAGCGAGTCGGTATGACCCTCTATCCTGAACTTCCTGTTGTCCCCGAGAGAATTCACAAGGCTCGAGGCCTTCTGCAGCGTTTCCCTGGCAGCCTCGATATCAACCTCAGAGGAAGCAGGCCTGAAAAACGAATCCGCGGCCAGGCTGATTATAAGCCCTCGTTCATCAATTGTCACCCGAACCTTGTTAGACTTTATTTCTGATTGAAACTGACTTACTGCCTTCTTCCTGGCCTGGTCCAGCGCCCTTCCAGCCTGCATTGACGGAAGTGATTCAATCGTGTTTCCCAGTTCGGCCAGATGACCGGCTTCCAGAGTGTTCCCACCCTCAAGAAGCCCGAGTCCGCTGAATGCCGCTATAACCAGCTTCATCTCATGACCGTCAACAGTTGCAGTAGTAAAGAGCATAACAAAGAAGCACAGAAGAAGTGTCACCATGTCGCCATAGGTATTCATCCATTCCGGGGCTCCAGCTGAAGGACATTTTACTTTTTTAGGCGGTCGTGCCATTTCTATCCTCCATTACTCTGCGCTGATTTCCGCAAGAACTGCCTCACGTTTATCAGGAGGCAGAAATGAAACAAGTTTAGACTCGAGAATACGCGGGTTGTCTCCAGACTGAATAGAGAGAATTCCTTCGATAAGAATCTCCTTAACGAGGGTTTCTTCCTTGTCTCTATCCATCAGCTTGTTCTTTATCGGTATAAAAAACAGGTTGGCAAAAATTGAACCGTACATGGTTGTAATGAGTGCGAGCGCCATACCTGAACCGATTGAATCGGGGTCATCAAGATTAGCAAGCATACCAATGAGTCCCGCCAGCGTTCCAATCATTCCGAAGGCCGGAGCAAGAGTTCCCCAATCTTCAAATATCTTGATACCGTCGGCATGACGTTCCTGCTGCTGGTTAAGATCACTGTAGAGCATGGTGCTGATAATCTCGGGGTCAGTACCGTCAACTACAAACTGAATTCCTTTTTTCATGAATTCATCTTCAACTTCTTCAAGATCATCTTCCAGAGCAAGAAGGCCGTCACGCCTTGCCTTCTCGGAAAACCTAACAAGGGTTGTAATTATTTTCTCAATCTCGAAATTATTTACATTAATGATAATCTTAAGATAGCTGCCGAGTTTCATCATCCTTTGAAGAGGATTAGAAACCATAACTGCCGCCAGCGAACCTCCGAAAACCATTGCGAGTGAACCAATATCGATGAAGTTCGACATTGAAACTCCGGTTCCAAGAATTGAAAAAATAATCATTCCCAGTCCGAGCCCGAGGCCCCCTAATGTGGCAAGATCCATTAAAATTACTCCTCGTTTTTAAAAGCCCCGATAAGGCTTCTATATTCAACAATTCGATTAAATATAGACTGGTAGTCCTCTTTGACTACCAGTCTTTTTCCGGAAAGCATAACCATTGTTACATCCGGCGATGCAGTAATATATTCAATCTGGTGCGGATTCACATAGTAAACATCACCATTTAGTCTGGTTACTTCAATCATTTAAACACTTTCCTCATAAAAGATTTATCTTAAAAAGAAGTTTTACCTCTTAAGACTCAATAGTTCCTGAAGCATTGCATCAGAGGTTGTAATCGTCTTTGAGTTAGCCTGAAAGCCTCTCTGGGTCACTATCATATCTGTAAACTGTTCCGCGAGGTCTACATTACTCATCTCAAGAGCTCCGGCGATAATTTTACCTTTTCCTGCAACGCCTGTAGGTCCGATATTGGGGTCACCCGAGTTATTGGTAACAACAAAGGTTGACTCTCCGGCTTTCTCTAGACCACTCTGATTTGTAAAGGTAGCCAAGGCAAGCTGACCGAGAGTACGGTTTGTACCGTTGGAATAAACGCCGGTAATCTTGCCGCTCTGATCAATCTTGAAGTTTTCAAGATATCCCATACCGTAGCCGTTCTGCCTGAATGCCTTTGTAGAACTTGTTTCTGCAAACTGGGTTACTGTATTCACAACACTGCCGGCTTCACCGAGGTTCAGGTTAAAAGTCTGCCTTACAGGGGCTCCGCCTTCACCGGCAGTTGCGCCTGCGACATCGAAGGATAACTGAACCTGGAGGCCGCCCTGATCAAGAACATCTCCCTGTGCGTCGGTTACCGACTGGAGGGTGCCAAGGTTATTGAAGTTAACTATGAAAGTACCGTCCGCATTGTTCTCAGCCCCTACTTCCGCCAGCGTGTTCGTTGCTATCTCATTGCCGGGATCGATAGAAGCGGTTGCCTGCCAGCTGTTCTCGGTTCCTTCAAGCTTCGTGAAGCTGACTCTCATCCTGTGAACATTTCCGAAGTTATCATATATATCTTTATCTATCGTCCAGGTGTTCTCTCTTATTGTTCCCTCAGCCGCGCCTTCGGGGATTAAATCGAGTCTCTTGTCGAGGTTACAGGCAAGGTCAACCTGAGTAGTGGCCGCCGCAGGATCTTTTCCGCCTACCGGAATCACAAGATCACCGACATCAGAGGCTGTATTGATGTAGGCTTCCCCGTCTATAGTCTCGGCCATCCATCCCTGAACTCTCATTCCGTTTGACGGATTAACAAGGGTTCCGACTTCATCAACTCCGAAGGCTCCGGCACGGGTATAATACTGCTTGGCGCCGCCCGCCATTACGAAGAAACCGTTTCCCTGTACCGCAAGGTCGGTTGTGACCCCGGTAGATTGCATCGAACCCTGGGTGTGAATCGTATCAATGGAAGCAACGCTCATTCCGAGTCCGACCTGCTTGGGGTTTACACCGCCGAGCTCATTGGTGGGACGAGAGGCTCCGGACATAGACTGAGACAGCATATCCTGAAAATTAACTCGCCCCTTCTTGAAACCTATAGTATTGATATTGGAAATATTATTTCCTATTACGTCCATTCTCACCTGATGGTTCTGAAGTCCGGATACTCCGGCGTATAGTGACCGCATCATAAAGCTGTTACCCCCTTACCTTACACTCTGTATATTTTCGAAATCATAAAATTTACCATTTACCAAAACTTGAGGATTCTCAGTTCCCGCAACTTCTTCAACCAGCCCGTTGACAGTATTCTCACCGGAAAAAATTGTAACATTCTTCCCTATCAGCCCTATCGCAGAATTCATATTCAATGTACCTGACAGCTTTGCAAATTCACTACCCATTTTCGTCATTTGCTCCAGACTCGAAAACTGAGCCATCTGCGCGACAAATTCCTTGTCTTGCATGGGTGCTGTAGGATCCTGATAGGAAAGCTGAGTGATAAGAATCTTCAGGAAATCATCCTGCCCAAGAGCGCTCTGCTTGATTCCGTCCTGCTTCAGCACTGCGTTAAGATTATTAACCTGAGCCTGGGATACCGCCTTATCTTGGACGGACATTGTTGATGAAAAATCCATTCAATTCTCCTTTATGCAAGTTTCCAGAGGAAACTGCTTAAGAAATGATTTATCATTCCTTAAACTACCATGTTAACGGCATTGTTCTGCCATTCGGTTTCGACTATCTCTGGAACGGCATCTTCGATAGCCTGCATGGCCCTTCTGTTGGCGCCGCCCGACGATCTCTTTCCGGGGCCGTCTGAATCTCCGCCCTGTACCATAACCTCAAGTCCGCCGTTCTCGAAGCCTTCCAAGCCGAACGCCTTATAAAGATTTTCAAGATTACTCTCAAAAATCTCTCTCACTATATTATTTTCGACAATTATTCGCCCGGCTATATGATTATCGTTCAGCGAAAGCTGGATTCTTACTTTTCCGAGCTGTTCAGGCTTCATAACAAGCTTTATTTCCCCGTTACCGTTCGCTTTGACGATGATACCGGCCTGTTTAACTATCTGATCATTAACGCCTTCTTTCAGCTGAGATAAAACTGTTGCCTGAACAGTCCGCGGCTGAGCCGTACGGCCTTCCATTCTACTGGAATCAGGAGCTGCGTTGAGTTCAATGGTTTTACCGGTATCATCGGCAGAAGTCCCACTTATTTTGAAACTCTCATCGGAATTGAGCTTGAAGCTTTTTCCTTCCGAATGCGCGGCCGAATTCCTGCGATGATCAACAACCCGGAGTTTCGAATTGGCCTTAGCAGCCTTTCCGTCGAGTGCCGAAGCTTTCCCGCCGGTCACCTTCGAGACGCTGTTAATGCCTCCATGAGATGCAGCCTTAGGAATGAGTCCTCTTCCACTTCCGGCTGCCCTGAGGAGCTTTTCTGCGGCATCTGAGGACAGCATGCCGCCCGCTCCGACAGTCTTCGCTTCTGCATTCTTATCACTCTTCTGCTTGCTACCGGTCTTTTCGAGGTCTAATTTATGATTGAGGGTTTCAGATTGTCCTGCCGCGCCTTTAAGGCCTTCGAGAGTGTTGAATTTAAGAATGTTCTTTACCGGTATAGACTTTACAGCCTCTTTTCCGGCTTTCAGGTCCTTAGAAGCTTTTTGATCTTCGAGCTTCCCTAGTTCCGCCCGGCCCGCAAAAACAGCCGCGAGAACATCTTCACCTTTTCCCTTAGGCTTTTTAGTATCCGCCGTGATCTCGTCGGTTTTCCTTCCGCCGCTTTTCCTGGTTTTCTCATTTTTTCCGGAATCAGCCTTGCTATCAGCCTTTCCACGCTCGGCCTTCCCGTCTTCAGTCTGCGTATCTCTTCCGGCCGCATCCGCTTGCCGGCCTATTACGTCTGAGTCAGCTTCGCCTCTGTAGTCAGCTGAGCTCTTCCCGGTTTCGGTTCGTACTTCTCGACTTGCCGGCTTCCGCTCATTTTTCTGTACAGCTGACTCAAGAACATCGTTAAACCTTTTCCCATGTTCTTCGCCTTTCATCTGCTGTGAGACTTTTTCCTGATGTTTACTGCCGCAATCTATCGGCAATAATTGTAAAGGTGCTGTATTCAACCCCACCCTCCAATAGAATATTAACTCTCCGGCTTTTTTAACATTTTCCGATTGAGAGTCGCGGATCTTTCGGCAGGCATCAGTGACAGCCAGTAGGAAACCATTGAAGCAGTTCCTTTTTCATTACTAATAGCCTGATGTGCTCTCAGAATATCAATAACATCCTGATCATCCATTTCAAGATACATCTGAACAGCTGCTTCAGGCGGCATTCCAATGAAATACTCTGCTGCTTGCCTAAGGTTCGCATTTCTATTGTCGTACGCTTTTAGACGATCGTTAAACGATTTTTCTTGTTCTTTGAAAGCCGCTTCCCTTTCTTCAAGAGATTCGAGCATTTGTTTGATCTCTACCTCGGTAGTTTCGATCTCCTGTTCACGGAGATCGAGCTCACTCATCCGCAGTTCAAGAGACTGCTGCTGCTTACCAAGACGCTCTTTTGCCAGCAGATTTATATCCTCAATATTTTTTATAGGTTCAGGAAGTCCGAAATCAATTCCCAGACGCCCGGCAACAGGGCCGACAACTGGAGACAACATTTCCTTCACATTAATAAGCCCCAGATAATCAAACCAGACGAACCCGCCCAGAACCAGTATTAAAATCAGCAGCACAAGAGCTACTACCTTTGATCCGGTTTTTACAGCCGATATTCCTGCCACAACTCCCTCCTACCTCATAGTCCGGCCGGCGGCTCGGCTATTATTAATTTCATCAACTTCATTGAATTCAATCTTCAGCTGCTTTTTATAGTATTCATGTTCACGCTTTTCTTTCAGCTTTGACAGAACCTTCCTATTCTTCGAATGTTCAATGAAGGTCTCTCTGACGGAATCTCTCCGCTTTTGAGCCTCTACAAGCTCTACTGAAAAGCTCTGTATTTCAGAGGTCATCCTGCGCTTATATAATTCCATTGAGAAAAAATCAGCTTCACGATTTTCAATACTGCCGCGGGTAAGCAGAATTCGTTCAATCTCAGATCCACAGCTGGAAATTCTGGTTTCTATCCGGACACATTCGGAGACAGCCTTCCCGAGCTTAATTTTCCAGCCCTGTTCCTCATGCTCACGGATTCTAAGGAGGCGCTCCAGATTAAATCTGAACTTATGCATCTGTCAGATCTCCCTTATCCCAGAGGTCAGCGGGGGCCGCCGCGGCTATGGGCATTTCAACAATATCAGAGGCCGTATTCAGAGTCAGCCCAAGAGGCGCTTTATCCTCAATTTCCTGCCTCAGGAAGCCGTTTATCGATTCCATCTTGGATATTGCTTCATCTATGTGAGGATTACTTCCGGCAGCATAGGCACCGACATTTATCAGATCTTCGGCCTCTGTAAATTCGGCAAGAAGCCTCCGCATCTTACCGGCAGCCGCTTGCTCATCTTTCTCGGTTACAACCGTTGAAAGCCTCGAAACCGAGTCCAGAACATCAATTGCCGGGTAATGGTATCGTTGGGCAAGCCTTCGGGTAAGTACTATATGACCGTCAAGAATACCTCTGACATTGTCGGCGATAGGTTCGTCCATATCATCACCTTCAACAAGGATTGTATAAAAACCTGTTATTGTTCCCTTGTCAGAGGTTCCGCATCGTTCAAGCAGCTTTGGCATTTTTTCAAATACAGACGGTGGATAGCCGCGGTTTGCCGGAGGTTCACCGGATGCAAGACCTATCTCCCTCTGTGCACGGGCGAAGCGGGTTATTGAGTCGAACAGCAACATTACATCATTACCCTGGTCACGAAAATATTCGGCTATAGTAGTTGCTACATATGCCCCTCGCAGCCTCGAAAGAGGAGGGGTATCCGATGTCGAGACTATGATTATAGATTTCTTCATACCTTCCGGACCAAGATCGCGTTCAATGAACTCGCGCACCTCACGGCCGCGCTCTCCGATGAGCGCAATCACATTTACATCCGCATTAGTATTCCGTGCTATCATTCCTAAAAGTGTTGATTTTCCGACGCCGGAGCCTGAGAATATTCCGATACGCTGGCCCTTTCCTGCCGGGGTCATGAAGTCAATGGCTCGTACTCCGGTGACAATTCTGTCCCGGATCACTTCTCTTTTGAGCGCATTCAGAGAAGGCGCGGATACAGGATACCAGGCATCGGCCCCATAGGCACCCATACCGTCAGCGGGGCGGCCCATACTATCAACCACACGTCCGAGCATTCGCTTTGATACTGGTATTTCAAGAGTCTTCCCGGAAGCCACGACAACGCATCCTGGTTCAATTCCGTCTATTTCGTGGTAGGGCATAAGTTGGACCGTTTTGTCCCTGAACCCGACGACCTCAGCCTTCACAGGCTCACTGCAGCCGGGAATAAGTATCTGACAGACCTCACCTAACACTACCTGGGGGCCGCTGCTTTCTATCAAAAGCCCCATTACACGTTTCACAACACCGGTATACTTAATCGGATCGGTCCGGCCAAGCATCATGTTGTATTTTTCAAACATCTTCACTTTCTCCCCTCCCAGGTAAAAGTGAATCAATCTGCTATCGCAAATTGATTGTGAAGTTCATCGGTAATTACCGTACAAACTCCCTGGTTAAAAAACCCTCACTTATATTAATGGATGTTTTAATATTTCCACTATGGAAATATTAAAACTCCTGGACGGCCCTTCAGGCCGTCACTCTTCCCCGCTGGCCCTAATAGGCACAAGTTCGAGTATTTTCTCCTCGATCTCTTTAAACTGAGAACTAATCCTGGCATCAATACGGCCGAAATCAGTCTCAATTATGCACCCGCCTCTATCAACCGACGAATCTTCCATGACAGTAATAGATCTGACGTTTTCGACCATCCTCATAAAATCCTTCACATGCTCACTGGTAAGCTTCACATCGTCAAGATTGACACGTATGACTACATCACCCCGGCTCTTAAGCTTCCTGAGCGCCTGGATAACATTATTTATAACTACATTCTTCTGGTTTTCAGAGATCACCTTGATTATTTTCTGACTAATCAGCAGCACAAGATCTATAATCTGCGTCTCTGACTGATCAATTATCTGGTTTCGTTTCTCTATGGCGTTTGAAATTATTGTATGCAGATGCTCGATGAGCCTGTCAACCTCGGCCCTGCCTTCGGCGAAACCTTCTTCACGGCCCTCGGTATAACCTTCTTTCCTTGACGCTTCATGCAGGCCTGATACCTGCTTTTCTGCGTCATCCATCATACTCCGCACTTGTTTCTCTGCATTATCCAGCAGATCCCCTGCCTCGTCCTCCGCCTTTTGTTTAATCTGAAGGGCTTCGTCGTTCTTCTGCTTCACCTGATCAAAGGCGGACTGCTCGGCTTCGTTTATAATACGGTCAGCCTCGGCACGGGCCTGGGAAATCATCATCTCTTTTTCGGCCTCCCAGTTTATTCTGAAAGCCTCGGCCTCACGCCGGAGATCATCGGCCGTAGGCCCGGTATATTCTTCGGCGGGAATTATCATTTCAGGCTCGGGAACCTTTTTGAATGGTGAATCAAGCATCACCTGTTTTGTCAGAGCGACTATCTCTGCCGGCCTAAATACATTCTTTGCCAAACCGAAACCTCCGTTATACTACCATTTCATCTTCGCCTGAGCGGGCCACAACAATCTCACCCTGATCTTCAAGCTTTCTAATAATCGACACTATCTTCTGCTGGGTTTCCTCAACGTCCTTAAGCCGGACAGGACCCATATATTCCATCTCTTCCTTAAGAAGCTGAGATGCACGCTTGGACATATTCCTGAAGATCTTGTCCTGAACCTCGGTCTCAACACCGCGGAGCGCCTTGCCCAGCTCACTCGTATCAACTTCCCGGAGAACCTTCTGGATTGCCCTATCATCAAGCAGAACAATATCCTCGAAAACGAACATCCTCTTTTTAATTTCTTCAGCAAGCTCCGGATCGTCTTCCTCGAGTGCCTCAATAATGATTTTCTCGGTAGATCGGTCAACAAGGTTTAGAATCTCAACAATATTCTCTACACCGCCTGCCGCAGTATAGTCTTCAGAGGATAGAGTTGAAAGCTTCTTCTCGAGTACCCTCTCAACCTCTCTAAGGACCTCTGGAGACGTCCGGTCCATCGTAGCAATTCGCCGCGCTACATCAGACTGGACCTCATGAGGAAGTGCTCCGAGTATTACCGAAGCCTTCTGAGGTTCGAGATAAGCAAGGATCAGCGCGATGGTCTGCGGATGCTCCTGCTGAATAAAGTTCAGAAGATGTGCCGGATCGGTCCTTCTTATAAAGTCAAAGGGCCTAACCTGAAGCGAACTTGTCAGACGGTTAATTATATCTACCGCCTTCTGAGAACCGAGTGACTTTTCAAGCAGTTCACGGGCATACTCTATACCGCCCGAAGTGATAAAGTCCTGTGCCATCATCAACTCTTTAAACTCCATTAAAACGCGGTCACGCTCCTCAGACTCAATCGTATCAAGCCTTGCTATTTCGAACGTTAAAGCCTCTATTTCATCATCACGAAGATGCTTGAAGATCTCGGAAGAGATTTCCGATCCGAGGGTAACAAGGAAAATTGCGGCCTTCTGTCTTCCTGTAAGATCCTTTTTAATCTTTCCCTTTCCGCTGCCGGCTGCGGCTGCTCCGGTTTTTGCCATATTACTACTCCTCCACAAGCCATGTTCTGATTAATTGCGCTACATCCTCAGGATGTTCACGTGCCATATTCATGGCATGCTCCTGTATCTCGATTCTGGCCCGATCTTCTACAGACATTTCTACGTCCATGCTCTCTTCTTCGGCAGACCTAAGGGCCGCCTCACGCATGGCTTGATGCTGCCTTGCGAGTTCCTCTTCACGCAGACGGCGCCTGCGCTCGAGTTCTCTTGAGACAAACCGGAAAAGTATAAAGGCTATAATTATTACAGCAATTCCTATCAGTGAATATATTATTGCCTGCTGCAGCCTCTTCTGATTACGGTATTTCTGATCTTCAAATTCAAACTGAGCCGTTCGGTCAAAAGCAAGATGCTGAACAGAAACTGAGTCGCCCCGCAAGGAGTTATAGCCTACCGAATGTTCTATAAGGTTTTGGGCCTTACGAAGACTCTCATCATCAATGCTTCTATATTCTCTTTCGATTGAACCCTCTGGAGTTATCGAAAGAAGGCCCTTATCATTATAAACACGAGTCCATATTCCATCCAAAGCTACACCTATGGTAATTCTCTGAATTTTCCAGGGATTTTTTTCTTCGAAGATTTTCCGCTCATTGATTTCATAATTTATAGTATTCGAATTGTTTTCATATTCACCAACAAGACCCTCAAGATCCTTGTAAGCAGGAGGAGTCTGCCCTTCCTGTCCCGGAGGACCCTCGGGATTAAAACCTGTACCGCGGTAGCTTTCATCTATCTTCTGCTCAGAACGCGGCACATTTTTAATGACCTCTGTTTCATCAAAGGGAGTACTTGGGTTATCGGCCTTCAGTGTGATAGGGAAAAACTCATCTGTTTCAACTGTCTTCTTGCCCATATCCAGGTCGATATCAACCCTTAGAATTTTTACCCTGTCTACCCCAAAAATACTCCGGAGCTCATTGAGGATCTCGGCCTTATACTTGGCCTCGAGCTTCGACTTCTGATCCATCTGACGTTTAGTCAGCTCCAGTCTGTCAAATTGAGCCATATCCTCAAAATCATTAAGAATAGTACCACGGTAATCTGTGATTACAATATTTTCACTTTTGAGCCCCTGAACCGCGAATTTCACGAGTTTCTCGATACCTTCGATCTTGTTACGGTTCGTGATTATATCGCTTCCCGGTCTGGGGGTTATTATAACCGAAGCGGTTACAGGATCCTGGTCCTCAGAAAAGAGTTCAGTCTCAGGCATTACCAGAGTCACCTGGGTGCTGTCGATATCCTCGAGTGCTTCGATATGAAGTTCAAGACTCTCGGTTACCGCACGCTGCAGATTAACTTCCCGTTCGAAGTCGGTGACTGTCCATCTGTCCATCTTAAAAACGTCCCAAACAGAAATCTCGGACGGAATAAGATCCTCGCGCATCAGAATGGAGATCATCCGCTGAGCCGCCGCCTTATTGTCTACATAGATCATTCCCGCTTCAGTTATACGGTGCTGAACATTTTCCTCATCAAGCCGCATTGAGATCTTATACAGAGTATCCGAATCAGTAACAGGGGATGTGAATAGCGGCACCATATTCGGTGTCGTACTTACTGCCGATACTAGAATTATTCCGGCAATAATAGCGATTATTATTCCTATAAAAATAATCTTCTGCAGACCGGACCATTTCCCCCATGCGCCCCGGATCCGCTCAATTACTTTTCTAAACCATTCGTTCATTCCCCCTCCCATTGAAAAAAGAACCTGGAATATAGTAAAACTAAGCTGTTTTTCTTTATCTAATATTTATTATATTGTTATACGCTTTTAACGCTCCGTCAACCACCGCTTTGGTAATTTCAAGTGACATATTCGCCTTACTCATGGCAATTGTCACATCATGAACATCCACACTCTCAGGATCGGTTAAATAAGCCTGAGTAATGTCAGTCATACTCTGCTGCAGCTGATTCGTCTGTCCAAGTGCGCCCTTAAGTGCGTTTGTAAACTCTTCGGAAGCGTTTTCATCATCCTGCTTAGGCTGCTGAATACCAAAATGATTCTTATGCGTCGCCTTGAGCAAGACCTGATCACCTGTTACCGCTCCCGTACCGAATAACCCGCTCATCTACTACCTCCTGCCTATCTCAAGGGCCTTCATAAACATCGACTTCGAACCCTCGACAACCGCCACATTCGCCTCATATGAACGAGAGGCCGAAATCATGTCGACCATTTCATCGACGATATTTACGTTCGACATTTCTACATAACCTTCCTTCGGCCCGACCTTCATAGCGTCGGGATGAGTCGGGTCATAGACAAGACGCATCTCGCTGTCCATATCCTTCTGGATCTCGACAACCTCGACTCCCTTGCCTATCCTGTTCTGTAGTTTCTCCGGAAGAAAAGGACTCTTCCAGTACGGCTGCGAAACCTCAGGCTTGAAGATAACCCTGCTCCGCCGAAAAGCCCCGCCCTCTGGAGTACGTGTTGTTTCGGCATTCGCTATATTATCTGAAATAACATCAAGCCGCATCCGCTGTGCGGTCATTCCTGATGTTGCAGTATTTATGCTTGTGAATAATCCCATTATGAGCCTCCTAGCTTGTTACCTTTGTAATCTGGTAAAACTGGTTTGAGATAGATGCTGTAAGGAGGTTGTACTGCAACTGATTCTGCATTGCGAGCATCATCTCTTCCTCGGCATCAACATTGTTTCCGTTGTTATCCGACTGTGTCAGATAATCAAGAACCTTGCGGGGCTTAACATCCTTCCAGTCCTGAGTTTTGTTAAAAGAAATATGCTTCTCATCTGTCAGCGCCGCCTTCATTCCTCCGCTATTCTCTGAATTTAGCGCTCTCTTGAGTTCTGATTCAAAGTTCACCGTTGATCTCTTGAAGTTCGGAGTGTCCGCATTGGCGAGGTTGTCGGCAATGACCGAACGCCTGTAAAGGCTGGCATCCATCGTCCGGTGAAGCAGCTCCATATTCTTTCCAAAACTATTATCTAGAAACATAAAAACCTCTCTCCATTCAAAGTCGGACGGCAGCAAAAAAATCGCCGCCCTCATGCTATCGTTTAAAATATCGGAACAATCTGTCCTCTGCTTAGTAAAACTTGATGATTTTCAAATTTACAGAATATAACGCGATAGATCCTGATCACCTTTGACATTCTCAAGTTTATCATCAACATATTCCTGCGTTACCGTGATTGTCTGACCAGTCAGATCCGGAGCGTTGAAGGAAACCTCTTCAAGCAGCAGCTCAAGAACCGTATGCAGACGCCTTGCCCCGATATTTTCGGTCTTAGAGTTAACCTCGGAGGCAATCTCGGACATCCGGACAATCGCCTCTGGTGTAAAAATAAGTGTGACTTCCTCGGTTCCGAGCAGCGCCGTATACTGCTTGATGAGCGCGTTCTTCGGCTGTGTAAGGATCTTCTCAAAGTCTTCCGCGGTCAGGTCATCGAGCTCTACACGAAGAGGAAAACGTCCCTGAAGTTCAGGAATCAGATCGGAAGGCTTGCTCATGTGAAAAGCTCCGGCCGCGATAAACAGGATGTGGGAAGTATCAACCATTCCGTATTTCGTGTTAACCTTGGAGCCCTCGACGATGGGCAAGATATCACGCTGAACGCCCTCGCGGGAAACATCCCCGGAGGTTCTTCCCTCTTTTGACGCAATCTTGTCTATCTCATCAATAAAAACAATGCCCATCTGCTGGGTACGGTCGCGGGCAATCTCATTAACCCGCTCCTGATCTATCAGCTTATCTACCTCTTCAGCCATAAGAACCTCACGGGCCCTTTCAACGGTAACCTTTCTCTTCTTTTTCTTACCGCCGAACATCGGTATAGCTGCGATATTGATACCCATATCCTCGAGATTCATTCCTGAAAACATATCCATTGGTCCGCCCGACGGTGAGCTGGTAACGAGTACTTCAACTTCCTTGTCTTCAAGCTTTCCATCTCGCAGCATCTTCCTGAATTTCTCTCTGGTAGAGGAAGTCTTTACGTCGGCAGCCCCCTGCTCTGCGGCTTCTCCGATCTCAAGGCTATCGACAGGACCGGGCAGGTTAATAACCTGAGGGGATGTATCTCCTGCCGGTTTTGCGCCTCTTCCCACGGCTCCGAAAATGCTTCCGAGATTGATTCCTCCGCCTTCGGTTTTCTTTCCTACTCCCGGCAGGAGAAGATCAAGGATGGCGTCTTCGGTTCGAAGTTCGGCCTCGGCCCTGACATCCTCTTCAAGCTCTTTCTTCACCATTGAAACGGCATCACTCATCAGATCACGGATCATCGACTCAACATCCCGTCCGACATAACCTACTTCGGTATACTTCGTGGCCTCGACCTTAATGAAGGGAGCCTTGACGAGTTTCGAAAGACGTCTGGCTATCTCGGTTTTCCCTACCCCGGTCGCTCCTATCATTATTATATTTTTAGGCGCAATCTCTTCTCTCATCTCGGGGGCCAGCATCTGCCGCCTCATCCTGTTCCGAAGGGCGATGGCTACTGCCTTCTTTGCCTTATTCTGCCCGATAATATATTTATCGAGTTCTTCGACTATCTGTTTTGGGGTAAGTTTTTCCAGTCCTGTAATCATGAAACTTCCTCCACGTTAAAATTGCTATTGGTGTAAATACAGATTCTCGAGGCAATCTCCATCGATTTCTCCGCGATTTCCCTCGCGCTGAGCTCCGGGTTGGACAGGAAGGCGAGTGCGGCGGCATAGGCATAATTCCCGCCCGAACCGATTGCAAGCACTCCTTCCTCCGGCTCTATTACATCGCCTGTTCCTGAAATAAGGAGAATTTTATTCCTGTCCGCCACGAGCAGCATAGCTTCGAGTTTACTGAGCATCCTGTCGGTACGCCATTGCTTGGCAAGCTCGACCGCCGCCCTTGTGATGTCTCCGTTGTACTCATTAACCTTTCCCTCAAAACGTTCAAAAAGCGTAAAGGCGTCCGCGGTCGCCCCGGCGAATCCGGTGAGGATTTTCCCGCCGTATATAGTCTTGACCTTCCGGGCGTTTCCCTTCATGACAGTCTGGCCGAGGGTAACCTGTCCGTCACCGGCCATCGCCACCGTACCGCCTTTCTTGACTGCAATTATTGTTGTCGATCGTATTTTCATTTTAAGCTCCATTCCTCTTCTCCGCGTGAGGATGCGCGCGCCGGTAGACGTCTCTGAGTTTATCGATTCCCATATGTGTGTATATCTGGGTAGTCGACAGACTCTCATGCCCAAGCATTTCCTGGACTACCCTTATGTCTGCTCCGTGATCAATAAGATGCGTTGCGAAGCTATGCCTGAATGAATGCGGGCTGATTTTTTTTGTAATACCTGACTGCCGTACGTACTTATCGACTATGAGGGCAATCCCGCGCGGCGTTATCCGCCGTCCCCGATGGTTCAGCAGCAGGGCATCTATGGCGTCTGCATCTTCCTTATCGGCCCTGATTGAGCGAAGCGGCAGGTATTCGGCAAGACTCTCTATCGCGCCCTGGCCGAGATAGACAATTCTCTCTTTTCCGCCTTTTCCGCTAACCCTTACACTTCTATCCTTAAAATCAATATCGGAAACTGAAATTGATGCTGTTTCAGAGACACGACAGCCGGTTGAATAGAGCAGTTCAAGAATAAACCTGTCCCTGATTCCGAAAAAACCGGCTCCCGCGAGCCCTATAATGTTTTCAACTTCCTTTTCAAACATGTAATCAGGTAAATACCTGTTATTCTTCAGGCTCCTGACATTTTCGAAGGGACTTACTTCGGTATACTTCTGCAATATAAGAAAACGGTAATATCCCTTCATTGTGGACATTATCCGGTTAAGGCTTGATTTAGCCAGGCCGCTGCTGCTTAGTGAAGAGATGAACCTCCTGGCACAGCTGTTATCAAGGTTCAGATAATCAAGCTCCTCTTCCCTGATATATGTTGAGAATTTGGCGAGATCATCGCCATATGCTCTGACAGTTTCATCTGAATAGTTTCTGACCCGAGTCAGATACTCCAGATACTCATCAACCTTCATCTGAATCCTCATGGGTATGCAGAAAATCACAGTCAGGATTTATACATGATTTAACCGTACCTATTTTTTTATCGTTCTTTTCAACGAGAAAATATCCGCATTTAGGGCATTTCGAACTTGTCGGTTTAAAATGCGAGATAAACTCACATTCAGGATAATTTGAACAACCGTAAAACTCCTTTCCCTTTCCGCCGGCCTTTCTTCTGGCGACAATCTTTCCGTCGCAGCCTTCCTTCGGACAGTCGGCAAGAGGCACAGCCTTCGTATTCCGGCAGTCAGGAAATCCCGAACAGGCCAGGAAAAACCCGAAACGTCCAAGCTTCTTCACCATCGGAGAACCGCATTTCTCGCAGACTTCGTCGGTGGGTTCATCGAGCACGCCCTTGATCGATTCCAGGGTCTCATTGACATGGTCGACCTGTTTTTTAAACGGAGCATAGAACTTGCCTATCATCTGATGCCATTCAACGCCCTCTTCTTCTACCCTGTCAAGATTCTGTTCCATCTCGGCGGTGAACTCCTGGCTCACAACGTTGGGAAACTGAGTTGAAAGCATGTCTGAAATTATCTTGCCTAAGGTTGTGGGCTGAAGCTGTTTGTTCCGCCTGACAACATAGTAGCGGTCAAGAAGTACCGAGATGATCGGAGCATAGGTTGACGGACGTCCGATTCCGTTTTCTTCGAGCATTTTCACTATACTTGCATCGGTGAAACGCGACGGACCGGTTGTAAAATGCTGATTTGCGTTAAACTCTTCAACTTCAAGACTATCCCCCTCTTTTAGGGTGGGAATTTTCACCGTTTTTTCCTTGGATTTGAGCATCTTTATTACAGTCTGAAAACCTTTGACTAGATATTTTGTTGAACTTATTCTAAAAATGGCGTCATTAATTTTAATATCAATTGATGTTGTCAAGGTCTTCGCGTTTATCATCTGACAGGATACGAATCTCTCCCAGATGATCGTGTAGAGTTTAATCTGATCCTTATTGAGATGTTTCTTCATCTCCTCAGGAGTGTACCGAATGTATGTAGGCCTAATGGCCTCATGCGCATCCTGAGCGCTTTTTTTAACAGAATATGTATTAGGAGTCTCCGGAAGCTCATCAGGATGATTAGCTTCCAGCCATTCTCTAACCTCACCTATTGCCATGTCAGAGATTCTTGTAGAATCCGTTCTCATGTAGGTAATCAGTCCGACCCGGCTCGAGTCTATGTTTATACCTTCATAGAGCTGCTGAGCTATTTGCATTGTTTTTCTGGATGTAAAGCCTAGCCTGTTTGCCGCAGTCTGCTGCAGCGTTGAGGTTGTAAACGGCGCCTTGGGTTTGAGTTGTTTTTCAACACCCTTAACCGCGCTCACTACAGGCTCTACACCTTTGAGTTCTTCGATGATTCTGTTAATCTCAGCCTCATCCTTGATATCGATCTTCTTGTCCTTGTACAGAACAAGCTGCGCCGCAATATTGGTCTTGCCTTTTTTGAATTCTCCATCGAGAGACCAATACTCGTCAGGAATAAAACTTTCGACTTCCTTTTCTCGTTCGCAAATAAGCCGCAGGGCAACAGATTGAACCCGGCCTGCCGAGAGCCCGTTTTTAACCTTGGACCATAAAAGCGGCGACAGGTTGTACCCTACAAGCCTGTCCAGGACACGTCTTGCCTTCTGAGCATTAACTTTCCGCTCATTGATTCCAATCGGTTTTGCGACGGCTTCCTTGATAGCAGCAGGGGTGATCTCATTGAAAATAATTCTCTCTATCTCGAGATTCTCATTTTTCTTAATAAGCGAATTCCGGAGGTGATAAGCTATTGCCTCGCCCTCTCGGTCGTTATCAGACGCGAGAAGTACATGACCGGCTTTATTGGCTTTCGACTGAAGATCTTTCAAGATCTTGGCCTTGCCTCGCACGGTAATATATTCCGGTTCGAAATTATTCTTTTCATCGATCGCAATTCTTGATTTAGGCAAATCTATCAGATGCCCCATCGAAGCAGAGACAGTATACCCCGGCCCCAGATACCTTTCTATTGTAGATGCTTTTGCTGGTGATTCAACTATTAATAGAGTATGAACTTTCATAGCACGCTCTCCTGATATAATTACCATTAAATTTTATATAATAACCGTTAAGTTCTTTATACATATTATCCGCGAGCAAATTCCCCGCTTCTTTGACACTCATTGCGGCCTCTTGCTCCGCAATTGTCCCACCTATCCGCTGAGCAGATATTCCCCATTCGCTGAGTACATCCTCAGCCTTATTTATTAACGGAGCCCCGTCAAACATCAGCCTCTCGACCCTGCTTCTATTCCCCGGACTCCTGAGCGCAGCGGTATGAACAAACAAATCACGCCCCTGTTCCAGCGCAAAATCGGCTGTAATCAGCGCTCCAGATTTGCCTGGAGCCTCGACAACAACCACTGCCCGTGAGAGGCCGCTTATTATCCTGTTTCTCTCAGGAAAATTAAACCGCCGCACTTCGGCTGCCGGCGGATACTCGCTTAATATCAATCCGCCGTTCTCAAGCAGAGCCTGAGCCACGCCCCTGTTTGAAGCAGGATAAATCCTGTCGGCTCCGCAGCCGAGAACCGCTACCGAACCCTCTCCTGCCGCAGTATTACCCGAATGCGCCGCGCTGTCAATTCCCAGAGCAAGCCCAGAGACTACTCTTATATCATTCAGGCCGAACTCAAAGCCGAGTTCAAAGGCTGCATCGATACCAATTCCGGTTGCAAGCCGGGTTCCCACAACCGCCGCCAGAGGCCTGTTCCAGTCAGGCAGACTTCCCCGGTAATAAAGAAGAAAAGGCGGATCATAGATTGCCCCTAACTGAGCGGGGTAATCAGGTTCATGAAAAAATAAACATTTTATTCGTCCGCCGCCAAGTATCTCACCGGCTTTTTCAGCCTCACTTTGGGCCTTTTCCTTCGACCAGCTCCGAATAAGGGGCCTCCGGCCGATAATTCTGCTGATATCGGTATTATCCAGCTCCATGAGGGTCTGTGCATTACCGCAGACATCTCGGAGAAGCATTTTCTCAATAGTTGTCAAAAATGTATATCTGCTTAATAGAAGGTCAAAGAACTCAGCCATCAGAAATTCCTTCAAACAGCTTCTGCCTGTTTGCGGCAGCCTTCTTTCTAACCTCATCGTCTTTTGCGTTTTCTTCGATTCGTGAATAAAGATCGACAGCAGCCTCAAGGTCACCCCTTAAAATCTTAACTCTGGCAAGAAGAAACATCGCATTGTAATGAGTCCGGCTAAGATTCACGAGGCGTTCAAGCAGCTTCTCGGCATCTAGGGGCCGGTTCAGTTCAAAAATATATAATACTGACAGACCGTATAAGGCCTCATTATATCCGGGATCAAGGGTGATGGCCCGCAGATAATACTTTTCAGCAAGAAGCAGATAGGTATCGGATTCCTTATCATCAAAGACAACAGTAGACATCTGAGCTGAAGACACGGCACCGTAATAAAACAGGAGGGGGCTCGTTGGAAAATACGTCACAGCATGCTCTATACTCTTCAGTGCTTCGTTATACATCTCAAGACTCATATATTCAAGAGCAAGCATCCGATAATAAATTCCAATCTGCTTCGAGGCTTTCACGGTTCTCTCTACATCCTGATCGTAGAAAGATATTCCCTTTTTAAGGTTTTCTATCCTCTCTTCAGGAATGTCTCCGGATTTAAATTCCTTCTTTTCGGCGGCTGATAGATTTTCAACCCAGGTCGATTTCTCGCCGCCGCAGGCGGTAATCAGGCTAAGCAGTACAATAATGTAGATAATTCTAATTATTCGTCTATTACTCATCTTCTGAATTCTCCCAATCTATTAAACCCTTTTTTATTCACCCCGATTCAGCCTCTCGGATGAAACCGAAGATGGTTCTCTTTCAAATCATCACGACTCAAATGAGTATAAATCTGAGTAGTCGATATGTCAGTGTGCCCAAGCAGTTCCTGAACAGAGCGCAGATCGGCTCCGCCCTGAAGCATGTGGGTTGCGAATGAATGCCTGAGAGTATGAATTTTTGCTTCAACACCTATTTTCACGGCAATTGCGTGAAACCTTTTCCACATGCCCTTCCTGGTCAGCGGCTGCCCTCTGTAATTCAGAAAGATCCTTCCGCTGTTATCAGTCTTCTTAACAAGCCTGGGGCGGCCTTCGGATAGATACAGATTAAGCCAGTATTTTACTTCATCACCAAGAGGTATAAACCTGTCCTTATCACCCTTTCCCCTGACACGAAGAAGTCCCTCCTCCAGAAATAGTCCGCCAAATGAAAGAGTTACCGCCTCAGACACACGCAGGCCGCAGGAGTAAATCAGCTCGAAGAGCGCTCTGTCACGAAGTCCTGATGGTTTCTCGATATCAATCTCGGATAGAAAGCGATCTACCTCTTCAATTGACATGACCTCGGGAAGCTTCTTGTTCAGCTTCGGCATGTCGACGGTTTTCGCCGGATTATCAACCCTTATCTTCTCAAGAATCAAAAAACTGAAAAATGAACGAAGCGAACTGAGTATTCTCGAGATGGTGCGCTGACTAAGTCCGGTCACCCGACCGTCTTCGGAGTTGATCGAGACACGTTTTTCATTGAGGTAACTTATTATCTCTCTTGCTGATATATCAGCCAGTGCGGCTCCTTCTTTCCTGTTTATAAAACCAAGGAAATCGGTGCAGCCCCTAGTGTAAGCTTCAACCGTATTAAGACTGAGCCTTAAATCAATTTTCAAATAATCAGCATAATCTGAAAGGATTCTGTCTACATCCATCATAAAAAAACTGATTTCTCAGCCCTCATTACTTAATTCGGACCGAAAAACCGTTGGTATTCCCAAATCTTCTTCAATTGACGAATTTCTTCGGGATAACGATGATGCCTGATTATTCCTGCTGAGTCCCGACTGCATTTCAATCCATTCCTTATAGCCTACGACTTCCTGTCTTTTGGTCTCGACTTCCGGAGAGGCTTCAATAACGACTTCTTCCTCATCGCTCGAACCGGTTGCAATGACGGTAACCTTAACCTCATCATTAAGGCTAGGATCAGTCGCGGTTCCGGAGATAATCATAGCGTCGCTGTCGGCATTGGTAGTAATGATATTCAGGATTTCCTCATACTCGGAAAGAGAAAAGTCTTCTCCACCTGTGACACTTACAAGAATACCTTTGGCACCCTCTATCCTGGCGTCTTCGAGAAGCGGATTATTGATTGCGTTTGTAGCGGCATCAACTGCGCGATTATCTCCGCGGCCGGTGCCAATGCCCATGAGTGCGTCGCCCTTACCTTTCATGATTGTCCGAACATCGGCAAAATCGATATTGATCTCCCCGGCTTCGGTAATCAGATCTGAGATTCCCTGAACACCCTGACGCAGGACATCATCGGCAATTCTGAATGCTTCCTTGATCGGCGTCTTACGTTCGACAATTTTCAGAAGGTATTGATTCGGAATAATTATCAGCGTATCAACAGCCTTACGCAGCCGCTCTATGCCTTGTTCGGCAAGCTTCATCTTTTTAGCGCCTTCAAACGCGAATGGTTTTGTTACAACCGCGACAGTCAGAGAATCAAGCTCTCGGGCAATCTGCGCAACCACAGCAGCTGCGCCTGTACCTGTGCCTCCACCCATACCTGCGGTGATAAAAACCATATCGGCACCCCTGAGCGCGTTCTTGAGTTCTTCAGTACTCTCAATAGCGGCGTTCTGACCAACATCGGGATTTCCTCCCGCGCCGAGTCCGCCGGTGAGTTTCGTACCTATAGGCATCTTCATTCCAGCGCTTGATAATTTTAGTGCCTGTAAATCAGTATTAACTGCAATGAATTCAACATTTTTCAATCCACTCGCGATCATTCGGTTTACAGCGTTATTTCCTCCGCCACCGACACCGATGACCTTGATTACGGTAGGACTGGTTAGATCACCACCGAATTTGTCTTCGACAAGCTCAATATTCATTAGCCGCCCCCTCCCAGAAGCTTATATAAATATAATATAACGGTCCTGCCGGATTTTACCAGTAGAAAACAGAACCTTTTTTAAAAAAATTCCTTCATCCAGTTTCTAAACCTTCTGCCAAGGCCTTCTTTTCCCCGACGGCCTCCGGATTTCATCTCTCCGTCTTTGGATGCAGTCTCATTTCCATAAATAATCAGTCCGACTGCTGTCGAATACATCGGGTTCTTATACTCGGAAACAAGTCCGCCCAGTTCGAACGGATAGCCTATTCTTGCGGGTACTCCGAAAATCTCCTTTGCGAGCTCGGCGGCCCCAGGCAGCATTGAGCCGCCGCCGGTAAGAACAACGCCTCCCCGCAGGTGATTCAGATAGCCCTTCTTTATCATCTTATCCCGTATCAGCGAGAATATTTCAGCCATCCTCGGCTGGATAATCTTGCAAAGCTCGGCCCGGGGAATCGAGGCAGACGGCCAGCCGCCAACACCCGGAAGAAAAATCTCCTCGTCAGGATCGACGAGAGGCATATAACAACAGCCGGACTCTTTCTTTAATTTTTCAGCGAATTCAGACGGGGTCTTCAGCACTATTGATATATCGGAGGTAACCTGTTCTCCGCCTACCGCAACTACGTCGGTATGATATGGAGAACCATCAACAAAAACCAGAACATCGGTTGTCCCTCCCCCGAGATCTATCATCAGAACACCAAGTTCTTTCTCCTCTTCCGACAGAACCGCGCGGGATGAGGCTATAGATTCGAGCACAATATCTTCAACCCTGAAGCCCGCCCTGTTAACGCATTTCAGAAGATTCTGAGCCGATGTTACCGAACCGGTTATTATATGAACTTCAGCCTCAAGCCTTATACCTATCATGTCGAGCGGATTTTTTATTCCGCCCTGATCATCTACAACGAATTCCTGAGGAATAACATGGAGCACTTCACGATCCATAGGAATAACAACAGCGCGAGCAGCATCAATGACCCGCCTGATATCCTCCTCATTTATTTCACGGTCCCGGCCTGAGACAGCGACAACACCCCTTGAATTAATTCCCTCAACATGAGCCCCGGCTATTCCGGTAATAACAGAACTGACCTCACGGCCGGACATCATCTCCGCCGCCTCTATCGCTTTTGTTACGGCCTTCAGGGTTGATTCAATATTTATTACAACACCTTTGCGCAAACCATCAGACGGAGCTGTCCCTATTCCGACAATTTCTATTCTTCTCGTGTCGGTATATTCTCCGATTACGGCGCAAATTTTTGTAGTTCCTATATCCAGTCCGACAATCAAATCATCAACGGGCAAGATTATTCCTCCCTGATTTTATAAACGACTTCATCAGTTCTAAAATCCAATTCCTCAAGATAAGCAGACATTCCCTGCGCTTTCACTACATCCAGTACCAGAATAACATAGGTAAACAGATTCTTATCTATTCTATTTCCTATCCTAACAGGAATACTATAATTTTGAGGATACATCAACACTTCAAAATCTTCATTCGTTTTTCTGACAAATTTCAACTCGGATATGCTGTTGTAAAAAACTGGGGATTCTTTCCTGAGCTTCTCTAGATCATGAAGAAATCCCGTGACCGGCCGTGGCATCTTTGACCCAATGCCCGCCTCACCTATCTTTATTCCGGAAAGGACGGGAAGATTTAGCTCACTAACCGTTTTCCCTATCTGAAAAATTATTCCTTCCGCATCAACTGCAGCGGGAATAGTCTCTCCGTTATTATCAATCAGACATACTGCTATCGGAGTCCTGCCCTCGATTCCTATGATCAGCGTACCCGGAAACTTTTTTTCCACACTAACCGAGGCTATCTGCGGATATCGCTCGAGTCGGGTCTTAACCTGCTCCGGCTTTAGTGAGAAATATGACTCAACCCCGCCAAGTCCTGCCATCTGAAGAACCTGCTCATCGGTTGCAGTAAATCCCGCTCCGGCCTCAATCACAATTTTTTCAATCATAATATTCCGGGCAAAATACAGATGATATGAAATCTGCACAAATATGACAAACACAAGAAGCACAATTATTATCTTGAATATCCTTGTGATTCTTTCGTCTTTTGAATAACGCTCTTTAACAACAACCTGACGAGCAGACTTCACACTCCTTTCAGTGTCGACATCTGAGTAATTGTAAAAAGAAGTACCAGTCTGACTTTCTCTATTATTGAACTGATGTGCCTGACTCATTTCCTGCCGTCCCCGTTTTGCCGCCGTGTTACTCCGAGAAGCAAACCGCACATGATTAATGTTACAATCAGCGAAGAACCTCCCGACGAGAAGAACGGCAGAGGTATACCTGTTGCCGGCACAAGTCCTGATACTACCGCGAGATTAAACAATGCCTGATACAGAATACAGAATGTGAGCCCGAAACTTAATAAAAAATCATACCGGCTAGCACTCCTGTACCCCCTGATAAAGCCCCTTGAGGCGAATCCAAGAAACAAGAGAATGATCGACATTACGCCGATAAAACCAACTTCTTCAGCGGTCGACGCAAAAATAAAATCGGAGTGAACCTCGGGAAGACCTCCCAGTTTCTTGAGTCCATTCCCAATGCCCGCTCCCCACAGCCCTCCGCTTTCAAGCGCAGATCGAGCCGCAATAACCTGATAACCGGACCCTACAGGATCGGTTTCCGGATTAATAAACGCAATCAGCCGTTCAACCCTGTGCGGCTTGGTAAACAGCAGCATTACAGAAAGAGGGATGATCGCTATTATCAGATACAGAAAATAAAGAATTGAAACACCCGCCATAAAAAACATCACCAGACCTACAAGAAGGATGAAAACGGCAGTAGAGAAATCGTTCTGCATCAGAACAAGCGAAATAACAACCGCTGTTATGATGAGCGGCGGAATTATCGTATTGACGAGATCATTCATCCGGTCCTTTTTCTTGTCAAAAATATTAGCAAGATAGAGAATGACTGCGAGTTTCGCAAGTTCGGACGGCTGGAAAGAAAAACCGAATAAAAATATCCATCTGCGGGCGCCGAGGACCTCTTCCCCGAGTCCCGGAATAAAGGTAAGCAGAATTAAAAACATGGTTCCGACTAGAAGTAACGGAGTATAACGCCTTATAAAATCCTTCGGCATCTTATACGCTGCAAATCCCAGCGAAGTTCCAACCGCTCCGAGGATCAGCTGTTTACGAATAAACAGGAAACTGTCGTTAAAATATCTTCCGGCATAACTATATGAAGCTGAAAAAAGCGCAGAAAAACCGCAGCCGGCAAGAAGAATAATTGTGAGTATGAGAATAAAATCACTCTGCCCGCCGGGCACTTTTTCAAGTTCGAATCTGCCGTTCATATTCCTCTATTGAATCTTTAATGTCGAGAGCGCGAGAATCGCAAACATTCCGCCCATTATCCAAAACCGGATAACTACTTTTGTTTCAGCCCAGCCCTTCAATTCAAAATGATGATGAAGAGGTGCCATTTTAAAAACTCTTTTCCCTGTAAGCTTGTATGATGCAACCTGGATAATCACCGACAGAGTCTCAAGAACAAAGACGCCTCCGATAATAACCAGAAGTATTTCCTTTTTAATCATCAGAGACAGAACACCCAGGGCTCCGCCGAGAGCTAGTGAACCTGTATCACCCATGAAGACTTCTGCCGGATGAGAATTAAACCATAAGAATCCTATACATGCACCGACAAGGCCAAAACAGAAGACCGGAAGCTCACTGCTCTCCGGCAGGTAGGGAATCTGCAGATACTCGGCGAAGTCGGCTCGCCCCATTATATAACTTATAATCACAAAAGCTATGCCGGCCATCATCACAAGCCCGACGGCAAGTCCGTCCAGCCCGTCTGTTAGATTGACCGCGTTAGCCCAGGCAACAAGAACGAAAACCCCGAATGGTATGTACAACACACCCAGATCAACAACCGGCGCCTTGAGAAAAGGCAGATACAGTAGGGTCGTATGCTCATTTCCATTAAAATAAATTACAAGTACTATAGCCAGGGAGACCGCTATCTGTCCCACAAGTTTAAACCCGGCATGAAGACCTTCGGAACTCTTCCTGGTTATTTTCAGATAATCATCTATGAAACCGACGAGTCCGAATCCGAGCATCGACCCCAAACCGATCCAGACATAAGGATTCCTGATATCCTGCCACAGGATAGTGGAAACAAGAACTGCCAGAATCATAATAAGACCGCCCATGGTCGGTGTTCCGCTCTTATGAAGGTGAGATCGGGGACCATCAGCACGAATCATCTGGCCCAGCTTAAACTTCCTGAGCGCATTGATTATTTTAGGCCCGAAAATGAATGAAACAAAAAGGGCCGTTACAGCAGCATAAGCCGCCCGGAAAGTTATGTATTGAAAAATATTAAAAGCAGAAAACATATCCACCAATGGATAAAGTAGTTCTTTTAACATCTTTTACCTCTATTATACTCCTCTACCATAGGAACAAGTCTCTCAAGATTCATCGATCTGGACGCCTTTAGAAGCAGTAAATCTCCTGCCGTGATACTCTTAAAAAGTTTTGATTCAAGCACCTTGAAATCATCGGTCCAGAAAAACCGGGGCGTAGTGCCGCCGAGTTTCTCTCCGGCACTCACGGCCGCCTTATATGAAACCTCAGCGTCTTCCCCAAAAAAGAAAACCTCCGCTGCGGCTCCCGCGGCAGATGCACGGCCGGCAGCCTCATGGATCTCACGACTGCTTGCTCCGAGCTCTTTCATATCTCCGATTACATACCGTTTTGCGCCTTCCCACTCAAGATCATCAGCAAAACTGATGGAACCAAGAAGGGAATCAGCGTTAGCATTATAGCAATCCTGGATAATAGTGACAGGACCGTCGATAATCTGACTGCGGCCGAACAGAGGCTGCGCCTCTTCGAGAGCCTCCGCAATGCTGTTTCGCGGCACATCGGCGAACAGCCCGACCTTTACGGCACATAGGGCGTTCTTTAGATTATGTTCACCTATCAGCGGATAAGCTATCTCCCGCTCGTCAAGACTTAGGGTCCATCCCTTTAGCCCGCGGCTCAAGGCGGATAAGGAATGCCCCTCGGCGACAAGACTCCGGCAGCCAAAGAGTTCCAGTCTGCCGGGATGCTCCTCAACCAGAAAATCCCTAAAATCACAGTTTTCATCGAGAAAAAGCACGCTTTCATCATTAAAAAGCGACATCGCCCGCCTCTTCTCGAAGGCTATAGTCTCTCTCGTTTTAAAAATACCGATGTGGGCAGTCCCGATATTTGTAATGACAACAATATCCGGACGGAGTATCTCTGTTAATACATCCATTTCGCCCACACGGTTTATGCCCATTTCAATGACCGCATAGTCATGACGGTCTTTAATGTTAAAGACTGACAACGGCAGTCCTATTTCTGAATTAAAATTTCCTTCGGTTTTAACAACCGAATACTTTTTTGATAACACTCTCGATATCAGTTCTTTGGTTGTCGTCTTTCCATTACTGCCGGTGACTCCGATTCTAACAGGATGCTTTATGCAACCCAGATAGGCAGCAGCAACGGCCTGAAGAGCCTCAAGCGGCTCGGCAACTGTAAGCAGAAACCTGCCCTCAGGAATATCGGGATATTCATTTTCTAAAATCCAGCGCTCCGAAACAACAGCACCGGCTGCCCCATTCTCATAAGCCTTATCCAGATAATTATGACCGTCGGTATTCTCACCCTTCAGCGCGACAAAAAGCCCGCCGGGACCACACTCTCTTGAATCAATAATAACCCCAGTCAGGACAGCCGAGGAATCCCCGTCAAGCTTTCCATTCGACCAGGCCGCGACTTCGACTGCCGAAAACAAAGCCTCATGGCGGCTACCCATCCTGTCTGTCCCTATCCGGCACTAGATCAATCCGGATTATCCTCTCAGGTTTTATTTTTTCCAGGTCAAGTTCTTCTTCAGCAATTTTATTTATACGAAATGGGGATTTAAGAAACTCTATCCCCATTACAATCTTCTTGTTCTTTTCAAAAATTTCTTTCTGAACCTGCTCCATTCCGGCGACTTCACCGCTGAGTCTGTCGTACCTATAAGACTGCCAAACCGAGATGAAAAGGAGAATAGGAATTATTAAAATAAGTATAAGGACGACTGTTCTCTTCAAATCCTGAATTCCTCATCTGAAATTTTTCTAACTACCCGCAGCTTCGCACTTCGCGACGGCGGATTTTCCGATCGTTCCTGTTCTGTAGGTATTACAGGTTTCTTTGTCAGAATGTCTACAATTTTCCGCCCCTTACAATTACATATCGGCTGTTCCGGCGGGCATATACAGGTCTTATTAAGGCTTTTAAAAAAGTGCTTGACTATTCTATCCTCAAGCGAATGGAAAGTGATTACCCCCATCCTGCCCCCGGGCCGCAGGATCTGAAGAGCATTAAGCAGCACCGAATCCAGTCTCGCGAGTTCTCCGTTCACGGCTATCCGCAGAGCCTGAAATGTTTTCGTGGCCGGATGTATCCTGCCCCGCCGGTAATCCGGCGGGGAAACACGTTTAATCAGCCCGGCAAGCTGAACGGTCGTCTCGAAGGGAACTTTTTTCCGATCTTCGACTATTGCCCTGGCAAAACGCCTTGAATACCGCTCTTCGCCGAATTGAAAAATCAGGTCGGCAATCTCGGACTCCGGATAATTGTTAACAATATCCGCAGCCGAGATTTCAAGATCCGCCGACAGCCTCATATCAAGAGGTTCATCCCGCAAGAAAGAAAATCCCCGACCGGACTTCTCATAATGAAAAATCGAAATGCCGAGGTCAAAAAGTATCAGATCGGGCCGTTCATCTCCCAGTGGATACTGCCTGAAAAAACCATTGAACCATTGATTATAAAATCTGGCTCTGCCTTCATAGACCGCAAGCCGCTGCTTTGCGACGTCCATGATTTTTTCGTCGGCATCTAGTCCGATTGTATTCAAATGCGGACAACGGGAAAGGAACATTTCAGTATGTCCGCCCTCTCCCAGAGTACAGTCTATAAGCAGGGAATCATCCTCACCTGGCTCGAGATAACTGTAGACCTCTTCTTTCAACACTGAATAATGAACTATATCCATGAACGATCCTTTTCCTGTCAGAGATTAGAGATTGAGCAAATCGCCCAAATCCTCAGCCGCAGCCAGGAAATCCTCCTCACTTTCTTTAAGATAATTATTATATTCCAACTCATCCCAGATTTCCATATACTTCTCCATTGCCAGAAGCACCACTTCCTTACACAGACCCGCGCTGTCGCGCAGCGATGGCGGAATGTTTATTCTGCCTGATTTGTCAATTTCACATTCTTGAGCGGGAGCAATGATTCTTCGCTGCAGAAGCCGGGTTTTCGACTTGAATACCGACGCGGAATCAAGAATCTGCGACGCAATCTTCTTCCACTCCTCTGGTGTATAAACCCATAGGCATTTATCAATACCGCGGGTAAGCACCAGCATAGTTCCGGGAATCATATTCCGAACGCGGGAAGGAACGAGCATTCTGCCTTTTTCATCAAGATTATTTCGATACTCACCGGTAATCATTTAAAAAAACCCACTTGTTCCTAATTATTCCCACTTTTTACCACACTTAAACAATAGTAACCCACGAAATTTCTTTTTTAAACCTTTTTTTAAAAGAATTAAAGGTTTTGCATGTATATTCCGATAATTACAACTTAACTTTTGTTAAGTAGCTTATTTAAGCTCAATGAAGTATGTATATTTCATGTCTATATACAGAGTTCACTTTAAATGGAAGGATAAAGACCTTCAGCTGAAAGCTTCAAGCTTGGATCTCACCCATCCTTACTTTGTTTCCATAAGGGATCTGATCCTGAATAAAGAATCCAGACTGATAATCGACCCGTCAGAGGATGAGGTAAGACGGCTCTTCGGGAAGGTCGAACATCTGATGATTCCCTTTCAGACAGTTTCGCTAATAGAAGAATTCAGGGATGAAGCCTTCGAGAATCCGAGGGTGATGAATTTCAAACTACTTGATGATGCCCCGGACGGGAATGGATTTAAAAGTTGACTTTTGATACAATATTAATAATATATCCCGAAGGTGATCACCGTGAGGTCGACAGACACCTTCGGCTAAACGAATTGGTCGATATAAACGGTTTCCCTGTAAGCCTGCCGCTGGAATCAGCGAAAACGATAGTTTATCGCGTTTACCGAAAATCCTCAACAGACACAAACAACGGACCAATAATCAGGTACTATCTTGAACAGTTGACTATTGATGAGACCGCGGCCATCTCCAGGAGATAGGCCGCGGCTTTAAATCAGGAAAAATCCCTGTCGCCGAATATTCGATAATCCAGATCAGGAAATATTTTATTTTCTTTCTCTATTCGTGTGAGCCATTCGGTATTCACCGTATTTCGACAGAGATTGTCATAGATTTTATTAAAGTTATAAAGATGACGCTTAACACGCATCTTCGCGTAGTCCGCACTCAGACAGGTTTTCATTATAAAGGGCCAGTCTGAAGCCTGGGACAGCAGAACCTCACGGGCCGCCTGGTCGAGCACTCTCTTCTTAAGACCTGATTCATTCGGAAACCTGGCAACGAGCTCCTTCATCCGTTCAGATGCCTTATGGATATGCCGATAAATCCAGTCATTAGATCCTTCGAGCCAGACCGAGGCGTAACCTTTATTTCCCCAGCTCGAGAATATAGGCTCAACCTTCTCATTCACAGAAAACTCGTCAATATACTGCGACGGTGTGGACATTTCAAAATCGTCCGACTGTGCGGCCTTCCTGATCACATGTTCGAACCAGATAAGCCCTTCATACCACCACTTTCCGAAGATTTCCGAATCATATGGACAAATTATTATCGGCGGTCTGTCCATCAGCGTCTTAAGTTTTTTCACCTGCTTGCTTCGAAGGTAGATGTAATTCTCGGCATGGGCTATAGCCTTAGCCGCGGCCTTCTCCGGATTGTAGACATGCCCCTTCTCACCGGTATCTATCCGGTAATATTTATAGCCGGTGTTAATTCTTATTTTATCATCATAAATATATGGTCCAATATAATCGAAGCCCTGATCAAAACCAATATCCTGTTCGGCGTCCCTGTATACCTGATCGCCGGGATAACCGTCTTCGGTTGAGAATACGGCCCTGGATGCGGGAATGTCTCTTGAGAAGGCAAGAATACCGCTGCTGGTTTCAACTGGACCGTATACACCGTATTTGGACTTTTTGTTGGCAAAAAGCTGTCCGTGGGCTGCGACAAAACTGTAATCTATCCCATGCTGCTTCATATATTTACCCAGTCCGGGAAAATATCCGAGCTCTGGAATCCACATGCCTCTTGGAGCCTTTCCGAAAACCCGACCGTAGGACATGACGGCGGTATGAATCTGCGCCTCAATTACCCGCGGAAACTCCTGATACAGCGGAAGAAAAGCATGGGTTGCTGCGGTAGTAATTATTTCTATACATCCAGCCTTCTCAAGCGCCTTGAATCCTTTTATCAGGTTCCGTTTATAAGTATTCTCAAAACTGTCGCGGCATTTCTCATAATGTTTTTTATAAAGTTCGGAAAGCTTAAGTAAATCGGGATTCTTCCGGTTCCGCTCAAGCTCTTTTTCCCCTAATGCTATTTTATTCTCAAGATAGGCCGCAAAACGCGTCTGAAGAAGATCATCAAGCAGCATCGTGGTCAGAGTAGGAGAAAGAGAAATGGTCAGCTTATATGGAATTTTCTCCGCATAAAGTTTATTAAAAAGATCAAGCAGTGGCAGATAAGTTTCCGCCAGGGCATCAAAAAACCAGTATTCTTCAAGACAATGTTGTTTCTCAGGATGATGTACATACGGCAGATGCGAATGAAGTACAAATCCAAGATATCCTTTTTCAATGCTCATAATTCATTACTCCAGATACTCACTATCAATCATTGAAATAATCCGTTGGGGAATTTTCGTCCCGGTTTCGGATTCACTAAGATCATATACGCCTGCTACAAGCAGAAGGTCGTTCCCTGTCCCCTTCATCTCCTTGATATTATTCATCTCACCGACTTCCCAGGACGGACTCAGTATACAGTTCGAGAAGCAGAGGACCTTCTCGGTCTCGCCTCTCTTGAGTAGAAGCTCTAATTTGTAGTAAACACCCCTGTTAGGAAGATTTATATACCAGCTGCTATCGTTAATTTTCAGTGGAATGTCAAAAAAGTCAATAATGTTTGATTTTAGTATCTCAGGTTTTTCCAGTTCGAAAACCCGTAAAAGAAGTGATCCGTTAACGGCTCCGACCTTAACAGCTTCAATATCTGATTCCTTAATATCCCAGTAGGCGTAAGCCCATGCGGGATCCCGAAGAAGCAGTACAATTTTTGTCTCATTATATTTTTCTGGAAGAGGATATTTATCTTCATCAAAATCAAACTGCTCATTAAGTGTGATATCGAATTTCCGTTCTTTAATCCGCATAGCTGGATTATTAGACGAATACTTCTCGGCTCGGTCCTCTTCTATTGCATCGAGAATGATTTCAATCAATTCCTGCTTATCAATAGTATCATCAAAGCTGATACCTTCTTTAACAGCGATGTTTCGAAGAAAATCCTCAGGCAACAGCTGCAGTCGTTCTTCAGTCATAATCCCTCCGGTTCAATCTCTAATCCTAGATAAATGAATATGTTGTGTCAATACACTAATCCGAGATCATACTCAGAATACAGACAACGTCCCCTGCTCCCAAAGCTTTTGCAAGCTTATCAGCCATGTTTTTTATATAAACAGGGGCAGAACCGGCGGCAAGACCTCCCCAGCTGATGGTTTTATTGATAATAAAACCGTTTTTCTTGAGCATCTTTGTCAGTGTCTTCTTTGAAAATAAATACATATGATCCGCGATAGCCGATCTCCAGCCGGAACCGAACATCCGTGCCTGAAAACCACTTATGTCAGGAGTAACGGTAATCAAAAATCCTCCCGGCTTAATAATTCTCGAGGCTTCTTTAAAAAAATCATTCGGTGATGTCAAATGTTCCACAAGATGCGAACTGTGCATTACATCAACCGAGCAATCCTCGAAAGCAGCCTCTTCGAGTGTTCCTATCGAGATATCGACACCCCTCGTTCTTATTCCGTATTCGGCAGCTTCACGACAGACTTCCACGCCTCTACCGATCCAGCCCCGGTTTCCGACATGCTCTATCAGCCGGCCTGTAGCACATCCGACATCGAGAAAAACCGGCTTTTCGCCATCAGCCTTTCCTTCGACAAATATTCTTCGCTCAATTGCGTCAAGACCGACATCCTTCAATCCAAGTTCCATCAGATGAAAAAAGGCATCCTCGTTCTCTATCTCATAATTGAAATACTCACTATCGTAACGCCCGGCAAGTTCTTTGGCCGAAGGCTGCGGATTCTGGTAAACAAGCCCGCAGTTTCCGCATTTAACAAAGGCCCAGGCCTTAAAATCCCAGAGAAGCTCGCTCTTCTGCGAACCGCATAGATTACAGCAGATCTGTCTGTAATGATTTTCCGCAGGCACTTTCGAGAAGGTCTTCATTCAGATCACTCTACTACTCTGATTTTAAAAGCCCGGCTTGTTTCATTTCCGGCATAATCACTGACAAGGATCTCAAACCTGAATTCTCCCGGAACAAGATTTATGTCCCCAAGTGAAATCCTGCCGTCTTCCTTATAGTAATCAGAATACAACAGGCTCGCGTTTGACTGCACCACCGCTTCACTGGCCTCGGTAATCATCGATTCAAAGCTTATATAAAAAATTTCTTCACCGTTAAGAAATAAATAGATCTTATACGGGGCCATGGGGCGAGAAAAGTCTTCAGACATACAGGGGTCGAAAATTTCAGCCTGGATTTCAGCCCTTCCCGCAGAAACAACTGCTTCCCGCCCAATCAACTGGTAGCCCGCCGGAGATCTGATTCCCACTTCTCTAATAACTGGAGCCTTGCTGTCTGCTATAGAGTTGAGCAAAAGCAGAGGATTAACAAACTGTCCGAATTCACTGTCTATCACCGCAAAAAAGAGATGCATCTTATCCGACTTTCCCGTCAAACCGGCTTTGCCGAGGCTGTCCTCGGTTGTTATTTTTTCACTATTTTCCAGTTCAGGTGACAGGTCAAGACCGCCGTACAGAGTCCGAAGCTTCCTCTCATGTTCTACGACCGCAAAACTACCCAGCCCACTGGGCATCTGGCTGAATACCTCTGAATTTTCATAGTAAAAAACTATTTCGCCTTTTTCCGAAGGATAAACTTCAATACTGCTTCCAGAAATTCCAATTCCGTGCCCGAATGTTCCCCATTTATCCTCACCGAAGGTAGCGGTCACAATGGGGTCACCTACCGGCCATCCAAAAGAGAACAGTGTCAGTACAGGAAAGAAAAGCAGAACCGATATAAATGTTCCGGTAAATATTTTTTTCAATATTTCATCCCTCAATAAGATCATATCTTACTATAATTCCATTCCATCCCAGATAGACACATCTTTCATCCGGATTAAAATAAAGCCCGCCTGAAGGAAGCTGAAATTCCGCAATAGGTCCGACATCGGGCCTGAAGATTCTGAGAATAGAATTCCCCTCATTCACAACATGCAGATAAGAGAGTTCACTCACCCCCCCGAGCTCTGACGCGGTAACAATTCCATTAAATCTAATACTTTCTTTAGGTATACCCGTTGAGTTGATAACATCCAGCCCCTCAGGAGCCTCCAGATAGAGAAGCTTTCCGTCTGAGCTGTAATCAAGATATAGATTCCGTCTGAATGGAACATCGAGATCTTTTCTTAGTATAACCGTAATTAATTCATTCCTTGACTCGAAACAGATAAGCTGCTGAGGGTAAAGACCAGTAACCACAGCCATGTACCGCCCGTCGTCCGAAAGAGCACATGCATATACAATGCTGTACCTGCTATCAGTAGAGAAAAAAGAAAAAAGCTTTTCACCAGCCCTGTTATAGAGAAAAACCTTACCATTCATGAGGCCTATCAACGTCTCCGAGCTGTTACAATCAATCGATGTGATCATTGAGCCGGGAGTTACCGACCAGAGAATCTTCCCCTCTTCATGTTCGGTAACTGTCAGCCTGTCAGGTGATATAATAAAAGATCTGCCGTTAAGCAGGAAGGGAAGCCCTTCGGTTACTATATTCCCCAGTATTTCACCACTGCTGTTCTGAAGTACAAGATTCTGCGATAAACTGGAATAATTTATAAAATAATTATCTGACACAACCGCTTCATAATCAATTTCCGCGGTTAACCCCAGTTCACCGCTCCGCGAAAAATAGCCGAGCCGATCATCGAGCTTGAATGGAATCTTCGGTCCCATAATTTCCGAGGAACCGGGCGCCCCTGCGGCTATCTCGACTGCCCAGGACGGAATAAAGACGAGTTCCTTCTGGAGCACGACAGGAAAGAAGAGAATATACCCAGTCAACATAAAAAAAAATAAAACAATCATAATTCTTTTTTTCATAATAGTCACAATTAATTGCATCCTATACCATTACATGCGATACTGTCAAACAAGATTTTTTAAACTCGATTTATAGGAGTAGAGAGTGAAACCTGAAGAGTTACTTAAAGAAGCAGAAAAAGCCGCGGAAAGATCATACTCCCCTTATTCTAATTTTAACGTAGGGGCAGCCTTACTATGTGCCGATGGACAGGTTGTTACAGCCGGCAATATCGAGAATCGCTCTTACGGGCTTACAATCTGTGCGGAACGATCTGCGATCGTAAAGGCAATCTCGATGGGCCAAACCAAATTTTCCGCCATGGCAGTTTGCTGCACAAAGGCTGATTACCCGGTATCACCCTGCGGGGCCTGCAGACAGGTCATCTCAGAGTTCACCGAGAGCGATTTCCCTGTTTATTTCAGCGGTATGAATCTTGATGATTTTGTATCGACGACTACCGGAGAACTTTTCCCGTTCGACGCGCTTTCAGAAATGAGAGATGGAAAATATAACGAGTAAATCGGTAATTCCGTATTTAGGAAGGATAATCAGGCTTTAGCTGAAGACTCTTTTTTCTTGATATCCTGATCCATTTTCTGTTTCCAGACATCAATCTTCTTTTTTAGCTCATTCGCCTCTTCAGGTTCTCCTATGAGGGCGTTAAGCCTGCGCAGACTGCCGAGGTAATTAATCGCAAGCTTGAAATCATCTATTCGAAGAGTCGACAGCTCATATTTCTCACGATATCCATCAGCACTTTTTTGAAGCAGCTTCTTTACCAGTTTCAGATGAGCATATCTCTCCTGATAAAACTGGGCACGCGGGTCAAGGCCCGCCATCAGGGTCTTTAAATCAAGAAGATTCTTGGCAACAATAGCAAAACGTGCTTCAATTTCGACGAAAGACCACTTCCATTTCGTATTCTCGCCAAAACCGTCTTTAACCGCCTGTATCGAAAACCCCAGCTTTCGCACCAGAGCCCAGCGCCGAACCTGATTAACATCCCTGATTTTCTCGAGAAGACCCTCATATTCAGAAAATGGGACATCAATATAATTTGAAACGGATTCTTCAATATTTATTATTGCCTTATAGCAGGTTTTCCGGGCTTCGTTCAGGAAAGCATCATTTTTAATACCAAGAAGAGCAACAGAGATACCGTTCATCAGAACAAGGTAGGAAACTATATTCAGGTTAGTCTCTGCTACCTTCAGCTTAGTCATACCGGCATGTTCTTTATCGCTTCGGGCATGAATGGCTAACTCTTGTTCTATCTTCCTGAGCTCTTCGAGCTTCAACTTATGTTCTTTTAAGTTTTCTGTATACTGCTCTTTTATCAGAGCACTGATTTTTCCCACTGTTATTTTTTTCCTTCGGATGTCTGTCCGGCTTTTGATAAAAGTTCTTCAGCATGTTTCAGCGATACTTCGCCGTCCTCATCACCGGAAAGCATTCTTGCGACTTCCGCCTTCCGCTCATCGCCTATAATACTGCGAATCTGCGTAAAAGTCCGGTCATCATGGGTATTCTTACTTACCCTTATATGATTATCGGCACGAACTGCTATTGACGCAAGATGTGTAATGCAGAGAATTTGGGTAAAACGTGATAAATTGTATAAATGCTCGCCTACAGCCACAGCTACCTCACCCCCGATGCCGCTGTCAATCTCATCGAACACTAGACAGTCAACAGTATCAATCTCAGCGAGAACAGTTTTTATCGCAAGCATTACCCTCGAAATCTCTCCTCCGGAGGCTATATTTCGCAGCTTCTTCGGAGGCTCACCCTGATTCGGAGAAATGAGAAACTCAACCGTATCAAAACCGTTCATACCGCAGCTCGGCTTCCCGTTGTCTCCGGTCCGAGCCTCAACCAGCACCCGGAACTCAGCCTTCGGCATCCCCAGGGCCTTTAGCTGTCGCTGAATAGCGCCCTGAAGTTCCACTGCCGCGGCCTTTCTGCCTTCAGAGAGGCCGGCTGCAGTCTGAAGCACAGACTTCTCTATAGACGCAATCCTTCCGGCGTACTCTTCCTTTAGCTCTTCCCTATTTTCTATACTGTTTATTCTCTTCCGGCTCTCCTCAAGGAATCCGAGGATCTCCTCAACACTATCACCGTATTTTTTCCGCAGCTTAAGAAGTTCCGAGAGCCTGTCTTCACAAGCCCCAAGACGTTCGGGGCTGAAATCAAAATCATTTTTATATCTCTCAAGCCCGTCGAGAACATCCTCCGTTTCATAGAATGCGTTCTCAATTCTCGACGAAGATTCCTCAAAAAGCGGGTCGATTGAACTCAGCTCTTTCAGCTGCTTCATTCCGCTGCGCAGCCCGTTTAAGGCTCCGCCTGCAGATTCACTAAGACTCGAATGCATATCCTCAAAAAGCAGGAACAGTTTTTCAGCCTGAGACAGCAGCCGATGTTCATTCTCAAGCTGTTCAATCTCACCTGACTGAAGCTTTGCCTCTTCAATTTCTTTCACAGCAAAGGCCGCAAGGTCCGCCTCCCTGAGTATCTCTCTTTCATCAGCAACAAGCGCCTTATATTCTTTCTTTACGGATGAAAGTTCCATGAAGCTGTTTTTCAGCTCCTCAGCCGTCTCTGTAAGGCCCGCGAAGCTGTCTAGATACCTTCTATGGTTATCAGCTGACAGAAGCGATTGATGCTCATGCTGACCGTGTATATCAAACAGCAGCGAGGTGAAATCGGCTAAATCAGTTCTCGTGACCATTGATGACTGGATATAAATGCCGCCCCTGCCGTTCTGTTTCAAAATTCTGCGGAGGATTACTCGTCCGTCTTCAGACTGGAGACTGTGTTCGGCAAGCCAGAGCGCGGCCTGGGCGTTCCCGTTGATGTTTACTACAGCCGAAACTTCGGTTTCATCCGAGCCCGTTCGAATTGCCCCAACATCACCCTTCTCTCCCAGGACAAGACCCAAGGCTCCGATTATTACTGACTTTCCTGAACCGGTTTCTCCCGAGAGTATATTCAGCCCTGGACCGAATTCAACATTCAGAGCATCGGCAAGTGCATAATTTCTGACATTAAGTTCTTCAAGCATCAGGCCCCCCCGACCACTTCAGTTTACTTCGGAGTATTTCATAGAAATTTCTCTTATCAGAACGGATTATCAGGGCCTTCTCTTCAGCCCTCTCGAAAAGGATGGTATCAAGAGGTTTCAGAGGAAAGACCATCTGGCCGTCTACCGTCAGGATAACCTCTGCCCTTTGATCCGGCTCTACTGAAATGGAGACTTTCTTGTCAGCCTGTACGACCAGGGGCCTGTTGGACAGGCTGAACGGACATATAGGATTGATAAGCATTGCTTCCATCTCAGGATCCAAGAGCGGACCGCCTGCAGCTGCGGAATAAGCGGTAGAGCCTGTAGGTGTCGACAGAATTACTCCGTCCGCTCTGTATTGTCCAAGCGGCGTATCATTGAGTTTTACCGAGAGCTTTATCATCTTCGATATCCCGTAAGCGGAAATTACCGAATCATTCAGACAGTGAAATTCGGCAGTAATCTCGCCGTCGCGGAGAACCCTGGCCTGCAGCATAAGCCGCCTGCTCAGACTCAGCTTACCTTCAATATACTCCTCAAAGGTCTCACGCCATTCGTCCTTAGACACCTCGGTTATGAATCCAAAATTCCCCATATTTACGGCAAGAACAGGAACCTGCATCAGTGCCAGAGTCCGGGCGGAAAAAAGAACAGTTCCGTCACCGCCGAGGGCAAAGGCCATATCAATATCACCTACAATCGGGGCTATCGGCTTACCTGAATAACCGAAAACTTCAGTCTCAATACCCTTCCCGTGAAGACAGTCAGTTATTTCAGCTACTACTTCCTTGGCCTCGGGTTTAAGAAGATTTACTATGACTGCAGCTTTTTTTATAACCAATCTACTCATTTAATTCAAACCAGCCTGTTATTATTACGGTAAAGATGATAATACTCTTGCAATCTCGACAATATTCTTCTTGCCGAGCATCGGATAGAGAGGGAAATTCATGCACCGAAGCAGCAGCGCCTTTGCATTCGGACAGCTGTTCTGGACCTCTTCTGAATAAGCGGCTATAGAGCCGCTAAATGCAGGCTCGGTTAATATATTTTTCTTACGTGCGAAGGCCGCGACCTCCGCTATACCAGTATCGAGAACAACTGGAAAACTGTAGTTTATATTTTCAGCATCTCCGCTCTGCACAAGTTTTTTATGCCTCGACCTCATTAGCGACTGAGAGAATATATCCGCGATCTCTTTACGGATTTCAATATACTCTTCAAGACTCTTGAGCTGCGCAAGACCGAGTGACGCGTTCATATCAGGCAGAAAAACAGTAGGATGAAGAGTATCCGCCTGCTCTTTGAGTATCTGCAATTCCTTGCGTCCTGCAGCCAGAACTGCGGTTCCTCCGCCGGTTGTAATAAGTCCGTCCTCATCCATATTAAGCAGTGTATACCTGCCGAAAGTTCCAGCCTTCTTCTCCGAGAAAACGGCCCCGAAAGCCATTGAAATATCCTCAATAACAGGAAGCTCAAATTCTAAAATCTTTTCTATATCCGGAAGAAAACCCATCTCATAATTCACTATAAGGGCGGAAGCCTGCCCGACAAGCTCTTCCAGCCTTGCCGTATCCATGAGACTGCTGTCTGGATCTACATCCACCACAATAGCTTTCAGCCCTATTTCATCCAAGACCATCCGATACATATTCGGTGCCAAAGCCGAAACAATCACCCCGGAACCTTCTTCCAGCTCCAGACATTCCAGCGCGGTTTTAAGAGCCCGGAAGTATTCCTTAAATGCGATTCCGCCCTTAAGGCCCAGATAGTCGGCAATCTCTTTTGACAACTGAGACGCCGCCTTTCCGAAACCAATTCTGTCGGACACCATGCAGTTTAATACAGCATCCATTTCTTTCCGATTGATAGAGGGTTTAAAAACTGAAATGTTCATTTTTGTTCAATCCTGTCAGTTATTTAGATTTCCGAGCTGCTGAAGTTCTTTAGGATCAAAAAGCCGGGTTATTTCCAATATTATCAAGTATCCGTCATTTTCTTTTACGACACCCTGGATATATTCAGATCCAATACCGGTAATCATCTGCGGAGGAGGCTGAATATTAGACCGTTCGATGGTCATTACCCTTGATACCTTATCAATATACACACCAATAAGCCGTCCATTGATACCGATTATCATAAAACCACTGAGCATTTTGTCTTCTTCACTCAGTTCGGCCTTCCTGATATGAAATCTTTTATGTAAATTTATAACGGGAATAATGTTTCCGCGCAGATTAAATATCCCTTCAACATACATAGGAGCATTCGGAATATCTCTAATCTCTCTTACCTTCTGTATTTCTTTGACGTTCATTATATCGATACCGTATAATTCTGCGCCTAGTTGAAAAGTTACCAGCTGTAGTTGTTCATCATTGTCTGCCATACTGCCTCCTGTATATTAATAGGACCTTAATATAATACAATATTCTCTAAAAACATCAATATAATTCTAATAATCTTGCCTTGCTAACGCAACAATAATTTAATTCCTGCCTAAATAAACACTTACTGAGAATTCTCAAAATACGGCTGAAAACCCATTCTATCATCATTAAGAGATAATTGCTATCTATCTGTGCGTTTCCCTGCGCCCGGGCGCAAGGAATCTCCCCGGAAAAGTAATCACCGGACCCTATCTGAAACTATGTAAAGAAGTGTCTTAGTATAAAGGTATTTAATTGCGCCATGGGCTTGCCTGATTTTTGAATCAGATGATTTTAGATCTGAGATTAAATAGAACAGGTAATCTTTGATTTCTTCATCGCTTAGTTGTTCAATCGGCTCCTGGTAAAAAGCAAGGAACTGTTTAACATTTGTAAAATAATGCGGGAGTCCCCCCCACCTGCCAGTGAATTACATCTCATACACAGCCGTAAAACCTTAAAACCGCATTCTTCTTCATCCTCAAAGCATACTTCTCCCGTCATAGTACAGAGAATGAAAAACTAATCTAATAATTTCGTATAATCCACACCGGGCGGCGGCCTTCCAACCTTCTTAAGATGTTTCAGAATCCTTTTGATCTCAGCCGTATTCTGAATTACTGCAATCACCCTCATTTCCGAACCACATTTCGGACAAACAAAAGGATCAATTTCATATATCTTTGCTATCATCCGTGCCCATGTTTTCCTGCTTGCCTTTTCAGAAATATCACATGCAGACTCTTCAGGCAATTCGTCCTCTAAAGGAAGAGTCTGTTGTGCTGCTTTCCAGCCTTCCGGAGCATGTCTGACAATCTCAGGATGCTCCGGCCATTTCCCCCTAGTCCTTGAAGCATATAAGCCGTACCTGCGTATGTACTGTGTTCCCTTGGGCGGTATATGCTGTGTCAGTTCTGCCAGAAAGTCGCATCCCTCAAACATATGAACATTCTCACCAAAGTACTGATTATATTGGGTATGAAACAGAACCCTACCCTTGAACGGCTCATATCGCAACTTCTTGAGACTAACAGGGGCCCGCGAAATATACTCTGACAAGTTTACTCTTGCCTTGTCAGTTAATATCTGCACAGAATTATCAATACTGAAGCCTGAGTTCTTCCAGGACAACAGATTCCTGGCGAACCCCCCGTTTATCATGTTGTTTTTCAGAAACAGACCAATTACTCTTCGTCTGAAATACTCTGTCATCTTTTGCAGACTGGAAAATGGAATGAAAACAAAATTTCCCTCTTCATCAAAACCTCCTTCCAACACAAGGCAGTGAAAATGGTGGAGTTTGCCGAAGGCAAACTCCCTGGCAGTTTCTGCTTCGCAGAAACTGCACGGATTCCAGCGCAGCATATCACCAAAAGTCTGATGAGCAATAACCATTCCTGTTTTAATATCTTTTCCAGATGCCTCTTTATAGAAGTTCTTGATAATACTGAAAATAAGACGGGAAATATCAGCAAAAAGCTTTCTGTTGTTCCGGAAGAAAACTCGCAAGGCTTTGGGAAAAGTGAAAACAAACTGCCGATGAGGTAGTCTGAGCAGCACCTCTTCTGTAAGGTGTTCTGCCATAAGTATTGTTCTTTTCTGACTGCATGACGGGCAAAGATAAAACCCTTTACAGCTGAAAGGTCTGAAGTAATCATGACCGCATTTCGGGTTTGTACAGCGGATTCGGGCCACACCGTTTAAATAATCTCCGCAGGCAAGAAAATGTTCTCCAATTGTTTTGATGCGTTCGAGACGGTATTTTCCATAACGGTTAGCATAGTCATCCTCATACGCTGTGATGAAATCAGAGAAATGCCGCTCAAATATTTCCTGTAGAAGGTTTATACCCCTGGGCTGATATGCCCGGTCCTTCTTTCTCAGTTCTGATTTTAGCTGTGGTCCCACATATAGTTATACTCAGAAATTTTATGGCAGCTTTAACTTTTAAGAAACAATCGTATCTATCAACTTGAAAACTGTAGCACATTGTGCTATAGTATAATGGTGAAGAAGCTAAAGGCCAAAGTATTTGCAAGATGGGCAACCAAAGAGAATGTAAGCGATCGGGACCTACTTAATGCTATACGTAATATTGTTGAGCATAAAAGTGCAGATGCTCTTGGAGGTTCAGTCTACAAAGTTCGTGTTCCCCGCAAAGGAGAAGGCAAAAGCGGTGGATTTCGCACTCTCTTGGTATATCGTGAGGGGACTTTAGCTGTATTCTTGCATGGTTTTGCTAAAAATGATCAGGGTAATATTAGTGCTGCTGAAAAGCGAGATTATAAGAAACTTGCAAAAATGCTTTGCGGGTTTTCTTCTGAACAATGGGCTGATGCTATTAAAAATAAAATATTTTTTGAATTGGAGGACAAAGATGAGTAATTCTGCAATGGACTCTTTAAAAGAAACCGTCAGGGACCTTGAGCAAATTGGTTTAAATACAGCTTTCAGCAAACGAGATCTAAAACGTCTTGGTATTCATCCACAGCCTATTACTATCAGTCCTGAGGATATTAAATCAATCCGGAATTCGCTCAATATTAGTCAAGCTGTTTTTGCCAGCATTCTAGATGTCAATCAATCAATTGTTGCGAAATGGGAACAGGGACAAAGAAATCCAAATGGGGCTGCCCGAGTTCTTCTTGATGCATTAAAAAGAGATCCTCACATTTTAGACTATAGACTTACTCACTAAATCACGTTTAATTTGACTCCGACGGAATTAAACTATGGCGTGTGCGTGGTGTAGACAATATGAAGTGACCCCCGTGTTTGCATTAACGTAGATTAGCCCGTCCTATAGTTTTTGTATATTCCGGAGCAAAACGGACACCTGTTCCGGCGTAAAGCGGACACACATTCCGTTTCATTGCGGACAGTTATTCCGGCCGAAAGCGGACACTTATTCCGGAGCTCCGGAATGGCTTCCTGACAGAAAAAATCCTCGATTAAACCGAGTGTACTTCATAGAATGTTGAATCAACTTTTGGAGTACGCCATGGCAAGAAAGAGGATTCAATTGAAACAAATAAGAAAGATTCTACAACTGAAGTACGAGAGCGAACTCAGTATCAGAGATACTGCAAAACTCTCCGGGGCATCAAAAACAACGGTCAGTGACTATCTGGCTAGATTTAAACGGTCGGGACTCAACTACGTACAAAGTAAATCGTTAACTGATGAGGAACTTCTTGAGTTGCTTGAAGAGCGTAAGCTGCAGGAATGCGAACAATATAATAATCTCACGGCACTATTCCCGGAATACTGCCGCTTATTGAAAAAGACAGGCTTTACCAAGCAGCTGCTTTGGGAAAAGTATCTTAAACGCTATCCGGGCGGATACCGCTACAGTCAGTTCTGTCACCATCTTGATATCTACCAGAAATCAGGAGAACTCACCATGCGGCAGCAGCACGAACCAGGCGACATGGCGTTCATAGATTATACCGGTCAAAAGATTTCTTACTATGATAACGGCAAAGAAACTGAAGCCGAGGTATATGTAGCAATACTCGGTGCAAGCCAGCTCACATTTGCTGAAGCAAGTATCAACCAGACAAAGGAAGAGTTCATTCGTTCAACAGAACGGGTTTTGAAATACTTTGGAGGCATCCCCAGAGCACTGGTGCCGGACAATCTGAAAAGTGCGGTAACGAAGGCAAGTAAATATGAACCGGAGCTGAACCCGCTGTTCAACGATTTCTCAGAGTATTACAGAACCACTATAATACCCGCAAAAGCATATCGGCCTAAAGATAAAGCCCTAGCAGAGAATGCTGTTAAACTTGCCTACCAGCGGATCTTCGCTCCGTTAAATGATAAGAGGTTCAACTCTTTATCTGAGCTCAATCAGGCAATTGCTGAACTTCTTGAGAAGCATAATAACCGGAAACTTACAAAACTGCAAATATCAAGGCGTGAACTGTTTAATGAAATTGAAAAGAATGAGTTAAAGACACTCCCATCCGAGGAGTATCCGCTAAAATACTTTGAAACACACTAGGTTGGGCCTGATTATCATATAATTCTTTCTGCAGACAAGCATTATTACTCTGTTCCGTGGCAGCTGAAGGGGAAAAGAGTCAAAGTAATCTACGATGAGCGAAACGTTGCAGTTTATTTAGACGGCAGACGCGAAGCACAGCACAGGCGGGAGCGTAAAATAGGGACTTATACGACTTCCACTGCACATATGCCGGAGACTCACCGGTTTTATCATTCCTGGTCAGGGGAGAAGTTCAGGAAATGGGCAGTAAACCTAGGGCCAGAAGTTTTATCCGCAGTTAATCATCTTCTTGAGAGCAAACAGCACGAGCAGCAGGCATATAAATCATGTATGGGTATATTATCGCTGGAAAAGAAGAGTAATGCGGATGATTTGAACCATGCCTGCCGGAAAGCACTCAATTATGGCCGGGTAAGCTACCGTGAAATTAAAATTTACCTCGAGGACATCATCAGGCAGCGAAAAATCGATCAGGGAACAGTTAACATGGTTCATTTCGATTCACACGAAAACCTGCGCAATAGCGCCATCTACAAATAGGAGCATCCATGAACAGTAATCAGGCAACAATAAATAAAATGAGTGAAATGCGGCTGCACGGAATATTTAGAAACCTTCTTGAAACCGGTAAAAATATGAATCTCACAACCGATGAAGTTGTGAGTTACCTTATTGATTCAGAGTGGGATGAGAAACATAATCGTCGCCTTGACAGGCTGACGATGGCTGCAAAATTTCGTTATCATGCGGCTTTAGAAGATATTGATTACACCCTCGACCGAACGCTTGATAAGAATCAGATTCTGAGACTCTCCGACTGCGGCTGGATAAAAACCGGGCAGGATGTTCTTGTTACAGGCCCTACCGGCGTTGGTAAAAGCTATATCGGAACTGCGCTTGGTTATCAAGCCTGTCAGCTGGGCTATCCTGTTTATTATGCGGCTGCCTCCCGCTTATTCAACGAACTCGAAGAAGCAAAACAGGATGGAACCTATCTCAAGGTTCTCGGCCGGTTGATGAAATACAAGCTCTTTATCCTTGACGACTTTGGTCTTGAGTCGCTTACTATGGTTGCAAGAATGGCGCTTCTTGAGATCCTTGAAGACCGTCACAGCCGTAAATCGACTCTGATTATTTCCCAACAACCGGTTTCAAACTGGCATGAACTCATCGGTGATCCCACCATTGCCGATGCAATACTCGATCGGATTGCATTTAATTCTCACCGAATCGATATAGATGGAGATACGGCAAGGAGATAATTGCATGCTATAGATTGACTCAAAACGGACACCTATTCATAATAGCAAGCGAGGATTTTTTCCTTCAGGCAGCTGTCCGGTTTCACCGGAATATACATTACAATTCAGTATAGGAAGAAACCATAAGAATTCTGTAATCTGATTTACAAAAATATACTTCCGAACACCTTATCCACAAATACGGTTCCCAATCCTAATTCTAAATTTCATTACGATTATTTTACTCGAAGTATTAAGGAACAAATAGTAATAGGAAATCTGAGATTTCTCTGGCTTTTCTTTCAGAAAAGAGCCATGTAATTATAAGGTAATGATATGTGGGATTATAAAGTAATTCTTAAAAAAGAAAAAATGATTTAGCTTGGCGATATCGGAGCGACCTGTGGTTGCTCTGGAGTTTTGGCGAAGCCAAAACATCCACTTAGGTTATTTGGAATCAAAAGCGGTTTAATTGTTTTCTCAGATCAACTACAGGCTGAAGCTGTGCCCCGCGACAGACCGCTTTTCACGGCATTAGTGCATCTAACAGGGTGGAGGAATCAAAGATTCCTCATAACGCTTATTGCGTTAGCGGGTGGAGCAACCACAGGTTGCTCTGGCCTTTTTCTTCGAAAAAGAGCCACGCAATTATTTGGTAATAATGTTTGATTGTAAGCTGTGATTTGAAAAAATAAAAAAAAGCCTGTGGAGCAATCTCTGATTGCTCAGATGACGGAGCAACCTGCGGTTGCTCTGGAGTTTGGAGGAACCTTTGGTTCCTCGGGCCTTTTCCTGCGGAAAAGAGCCATGACTTGCATCCGAACGTCCATACAGCTTATCTGGGGTTAAAACGCTTTTCTTGGGTTACTTGGCGTAAGGTTCATAACCCACTTTGTCCCGCGGGTAAACCGCTTTTCAGGGTGATAGGGCGTCAAATTAGGTTCCAACGCGTTCTGCGTTAGCGGGTGGAGCAACCTGTGGTTGCTCTGACCTTTTCCTGCGGAAAAGAGCCACGCAATTATTTGGTAATAATGTTTGATTGTAAGCTGTGATTTGAAAAAATGATTTAGCCTGGGCTGCGACGTGAAGAACCGTAGGTTCTTCCGCAGTTTGCCAAAGGCAAACCTGCCACCTACTCGAATGAAGTTTCAGCTTCGCTTCTACTTCATCTGCACTTTTCGGGTCAGACTATATGGCTTAACGTGCCCCCGGGGCTTTAGGTGAGTTTTTGGTTCTGGTGTATGTCAAACAGGGATGTAACGCTTATCGCGTTGGCGGGTGGAGGAACCTGCGGTTCCTCTGGAGTTTTGGCTATGCCAAAACATCCATAAATTATAAGGCAAGGGATTAAGCTATGATTTGAAAAAATAAAAAAAGCCTGGGCTGCGACGTGAAGAACCGTAGGTTCTTCCGCAGTTTGCCAAAGGCAAACCTGCCACCTACTCGAATGAAGTTTCAGCTTCGCTTCTACTTCATCTGCACTTTTCGGGTCAGACTATATGGCTTAACGTGCCCCCGGGGCTTTAGGTGAGTTTTTGGTTCTGGTGTATGTCAAACAGGGATGTAACGCTTATCGCGTTGGCGGGTGGAGGAACCTGCGGTTCCTCTGGAGTTTTGGCTATGCCAAAACATCCATAAATTATAAGGCAAGGGATTAAGCTATGATTTGAAAAAATAAAAAAAGCCTGGGCTGCGACGTGAAGAACCGTAGGTTCTTCGTAACCGTCAAAACAACCGCACCTGCCGCTGAAGTCTGATAACTGATAAACTCCGGAATATTGGAGTGAAACATGAA
>JAEKNX010000024.1 GCA_016839055.1 Spirochaetales bacterium | reverse complement strand
AATTCTTTACTTTTCAAGCAGTTTCCAAACGAAAAGTTTGCGGGAAGTGTTCCGGATTTAATGCGGGAATCAACAACGGGGGGTGATCTCTGGGTGGTACAGATATATATTGTATCTTTCCTGCTCTGCGGGCTTATGCTTCTGATAACCTGGCTGTACCTGAAGTATGTTGAAAAGCTGTCCTTCAGGGTAATGATCAGTGAGATCGGGCTTGACAGGTTTTCCTGGAAGAACATGCTGCTGGCAGTCCTTGTTACAATACCCTTTGCACTGTTCTACAAACTCCTCTGGCAGCCCCTTGTCTGGGAACCTGGTTTTAAGCTGCTTGATTCTATACGAATCTTTCATATTCCTGATTGGCATTGGCAGAAGATCGGCATCCAGAGTGCATTTGAGTCCGTGCCTAAGCGGGCGCTGATTCCGGCTTTTACAACGCTGCTGATAGCCAATCATCTTGGAGAAGAGATATTTTTCAGGGGATTCCTGTTTAAGCGAAGTGAGCCCTTCTTCGGGAAGTGGACATTTATCGCGGCCGGGCTTCTATTTATCCTACACCATACATTTCAGGCCTCGAGGACATACCCTGCCTTTCCCGTTGGGATTTTTATTACAGGTTATTACGCGTGGAGACGGGATGTCTACGGCTGTATTTTTATTCACTTAATCGGGAACGTGATTTTCTGAAGATTTTCTCAGCCGAATATTTGTTTGCATACAGGACAGAGAAAAAAAGAGGATTACGGGGATGAAGGAAGGCGCTGGCGCGTTGGCATACAGTGTATGTTATAAGTAACTCAGAAATGGCTTTACAAAAGTCTAAGCACTTCGTTTACAATATATTGGGGGAAATGAAAAAGTGAAGACTTTAAAATATGTGATATTATTTGTAGGGGGTTAAAAATGTATGATGTAACAATCTTTATCTTTTTTGGAATTATCGAAACCGCTATAGGAGCTCCATTCTTTTTTAGGAAAATACCCCCGAATAATATTATAGGATACAAACGAATTTTAAAACAAAATGATAGTGAATTGTGGTATTCAGTAAACAAGGTGTTTGGGCAAAGTATGATACTATCAGGCATTACTTTGATATTTTTAAGTGTTTTATTGATGGTGCTATTTAGAAATATTGATGAAGAGATAAAAAGAATAATAAATACGCTGATATTATTGATTTTACTTGCAAGTGTAATAGTCCGTTGCGAAGTAACGATTAGAAATAAAAATATTTGATAATTCAATAATGGAAGCAGAGAGACTTTGTAAAGAATTTGAGAAGAAAAATTTGATGTAAAAAGTATTAGACATATTGTATAAACTGTTGTACATTTAGTATAGGAGTAGGATATGAATAATAAGTTTTTATTGGTTAGTTTTGTTATTTTGATTGCTTCTGGTTTTATTATTGGGCAGATATTTCCAGACTTACCTGCATCTTTTTATCTAATCTATGGACTTCTTGGTGGTGGAATATTATTTGTGATTAATAATAGAAGGATTAAGAAGAAAGGATTAATAGTAACAGATGAAAGAATTAATAAGAATATAGAAAAAGCATCCCTTGTTACATATAGATTCACATACGCAATAACTTTATTGGTGGGAATGATTTTAACGGTTATTTCTCCAGAAATGGCTGAGATTAGAATAATTGGTTTAGTTTTAATTGGTACAAGTATATTACAGACAACATTTTTTACGATATCCTATCTTATAATAGCTCGAAAGAATTAATATGATAAAAAATAAAATATATGAATTAAGAGTATTAAGCCGTTACACGCAAGAGGAATTAGCTAAGAAATTGGGGGTAACCAGACAAACTGTAATTTCTTTGGAGAAAGAAAGATATATACCATCTTTAGAAATGGGGTTCAAGGTCGCTAGGTTATTTGATAAGAATATAGAAGAAGTATTTGAATACTTGAATGAAGAATAGAGAAATAATTAGAAAAAAAGAGAAAGTACTTAAAACCGACAATTTGGAGCAGCCGCCCTATTGTCATGAAAACTCGGGCCGCTAGGCAACTCAAATCGTAGGTCTATACAACCTAGCTCACAAAGCTCATCCCAAGACCAATGAGGCCCCCGAATACGCCGCCCCAGACAACAAGCCAGCCGAGGTGGCGTCTTATCATTTCCTGGACAATTTCCTTGACCATGACGGGAGTAAGTTCATTCAGTCTTGTCTGAACAATCTCGGTGACTTTCTCCATTACTATAAGGCTTATGTCGATGTTGCCTGAGGCCATAATAGTCTGGAAGAAGCCGGGGGAACTGATCTCGACGAGGATGTACTCCTTGATTTTGACCTTGAATGAGTCACGGTATTTTTCAAACATGCTCTCTCCGCCGAACATTGATAGCATTCCGCCGAGTTTACTTGAAAGCACTTCACCTTTTACGGTATCGTAGATACGGTCATAGTCAAGCTGGTCAACCGCGGCATCGAAGTTGACGGATTCGAGGAGCATTTCCTGACCCTCGAGGAAATAATGATCGAGATTTTCCTTCGTGAAGAACTGATCCATCACGAGGCTCTTTATCCAGTCTTTTATTTCTTCAAAGTGAGCGGGAATTACGCCTGAGCCGTAGAGGCCCGGTACCTTGTCGAAAAGCATATAGATTGCCAGCCAGTTGGTTATCGCGCCTGATAGCGCAAAGAAGCCGACGGTTTTAACATGGGCTCCAATTACAGGATTTAGATAATAGGCTATGAGATATCCGGCACTTATAATGACGGCTGCAATAATATTTGTAGCTGAACTCTTGTTCATTAATACTCCAATAAAAACTTAGTTTGTATTTTAGCGGATTTATCAGTAGAATATACATACGCTTTGTCGAATTGACAATAGCAATATTGTAGATTGATAATTCTTTATCTGAGTCCGAGCTACAGTAGTCTTTATTCGGCTACCATGTGTGCCGCCGCTGGGGGCCCCGCGCGGCGATTAAAATATCGGCTTCTTAGCCGCCGATTTTGATTGCAGTGTGGGTTCGGCAAGGGCCGGCTAATTATAAAATATGTAGCCGAATAAAGAATTACTGTGAGGAGAAAATATGAAAGAGAGTTTATCAGCTTTAAAAAAGGCAGCACGCGAGTTATATTTGCTCGAGCATACTCAGGCTGTAATTTCATGGGACATGGAAACTAATATGCCCGAAGCCGGGAACGAGGAGCGCTCCGATCAACTTGCGCTGCTTGAAGGCATAATGCACCGGAAACTTACTTCTCCGGAGATTGGCAGACTCTTGTCAGCTCTGGGAGCAGATGATGATAAACCTGAAGGAAAGGGTGATTTTAAAATAGAAGACAAGGCGTTTATCAGAGAATTATACCGTAAGTACAGCCGCGCATCCCGCCTGCCCGAAAGTCTTGTGACTGAGATGGCAAGGCAGACCGGTTTGTCGCATAACAACTGGGTTTCAGCTCGGAAGAATGCGGATTTTTCACTCTTTGAGAAGAGCCTTTCAAGGATAATCGAACTCACTCGAGAGAAGGCTGAGAAAATCGGCTACAAGGACCATCCTTATGATGCCCTCCTCGATGAGTATGAGCCGTATATGACGGCAAAGGATGTAGCAGGCGTGTTCGGTCCGCTTGGCGAGAAACTTGCCGACCTTACCGGCCGGATAGCGGCAGCGAAGCAGGTGGATACCTCATTTATCCAGAAGCCTTATCTAAGTGAACTTCAGGATCGCTTCGGCCGCAGAGTTATTGAAAAGATGAGTTATCCCGGTGGCCGCGGACGGCTCGATATTTCAGCCCACCCGTTTACAACTACCCTCGGTACGAACGACGTGAGGATAACCACCCGCTATGATGAGAATCTTGTCTTAAGCGGGCTTTTTAGTAATATTCACGAATGCGGACACGCTCTCTATGAACTGGGAATAGGCGAGAACATCCAGGGGAATATCCTTGCAAACGGTGTCTCGCTCGGAATTCATGAATCACAGTCCAGATTCTGGGAAAACATGATGGGCAGGAGCATGCCGTTCTGGGAACATTTTTATCCGGAGTTTCAGAAGACTTTCAGTGAGCAGCTTGATGGTATTCCCCTTGAGGCTTTTTATAAGGCTGTCAACAGAGTGAATCCGTCTTTCATCAGGGTTGAGGCTGATGAGGTAACCTATAGTCTTCATGTCATCCTCCGCTTTGAGCTCGAGAAGGCAATGCTGTCCGGAGAGCTTGAGGTTTCATCCCTTCCCGATGCCTGGAACGCAAGGATGAAAGATCTACTTGGAATTGTTCCGGCGGATGATGCCGAAGGCGTTTTGCAGGATGTTCACTGGTCAGCAGGCCTTGTGGGCTACTTTCCGACCTACGCGCTTGGAAACCTCTATGCCGCTCAGTTTGAAAAAAACATGAGGATAGCTCTTCCGGGAATGGATGATGATGTTCGAGCCGGAGAGTTTAAGCATATTCTCGGCTGGCTCAGGGAGAATATTCACCAGCATGGAATGATCTATCCGGCATCAGAGCTCTGCCGCCGGGTAACCGGAGAAGACCTTAATCCATCTTATTTCACGGATTATCTGGAAAAAAAATATGGTGAGGTCTATGGCCTGCGGGGGAATTGATCTGCAGAATATCTACCTCTGGCTCAGCCTCTCGGGTATTCTATTAGGCGGCGGATTTAGTTTTCTTGCCGCGCCAACCCGGAGGCGCAGCCTTACTTTCGCATCGATTCTGTTCAGTGCAGCAGTTCTGTCGGCTCTTTGCGGAATAATTATCGCGGGTTTTAACACAATATCTTCTTCATCTATTTTGATGTGGTTCGGCGCTGCCGTTGTCGTCGGTTATGCGGCATTCCTCTACTGGAAAGTTCTTGGAATTCCACTTTTTTTCCTTTTAATAATCATGGTCATCAGTCTTTACTATTCCCTGTTCGACTGGTCCTGTGTTTCTCCCGGAACAGAGTTGAGCCGCGTAGTCATATTGTCAGAAAATGAAGGCTCTATTCGGATTCAGTACGATGATTCATCTGGTAGCCGTCGGGTTAAGGTTCTTCCCGGCAGGTCAGCCGTGCCTGTGATTGAGAAAATAGTTTTTCCTGAGTATTTTTTCATTATCAGAGAGCGTGGTCTTTTTATGTTTCACGGATTCAGAGGAGAAGGCCAGGATCCCGGGCCGGCATTCGACCCCGGGCCCATATTTTCGGTTCTTCTGAAGCTTCCGGGTATTGTTTACGGGCCCTTGGAAGCTGATGCCTTCAGGCCCTATCCGAGTATAGACTATTCGCTCAGCCTTGATAATGAGGGTCGTCCGGTTGTGTCCCGCCTGATTGAATGAATTTTTCTCAGGCTCAAGATGAAATAATCCGATAGGAAAGTGTATGATGATAACCTTTTTTACAATAGAAAATGACGGCAGCATGAGATACTACTCCGTCCATAATAGACAGCCTCATTTCTTCAGTAAGTACTCGTTTACTGCTATCTGGGGTATGGACCAGGGCTCAGGACGTGAGCGTGTTTATACTTTTCAGACTAGACGTGAAATGGATAATAAACTACGTGAGATCTTCAATGACAGGATCAAACGTGGATATAAGGTTCTATATTCCTATGCTAAAGTTAAAAAATATCGCGAGATGTTCAAAGAAGTCTCGCAAATGAATGCAGGATAGTCTTCTGTTTTGCGTTGACAATTATACGTTTTCTGAATAACCTCAAGTTATGAATCTTCCAACAAAAATCACTGTTTTCAGAATAATACTCGCGCCAGTTTTTTTCATTCTTTATTTTATACCGGTATGGACCGGCGGCTTTGCCGCAGCCTCAGTCTATGTCCTTATTCCGATGTTTATTGTAATGGAACTATCTGATGCTCTCGATGGCTACATTGCCCGGAAATATAATATGGTCACTGATCTGGGAAAGATTCTTGATCCTTTCTCGGATGTCATAAGCCGGGTCACTTTTTTCATCTGTTTTACTTTTACAGGAATCATGCCGCTCTGGACGCTTGTAATTATAATTTACCGCGAGCTTGCGATTACATTCCTGCGGATGATGATGATGGGCCGCGGAACAGCAATGGCCGCAAGCATCTGGGGGAAGGCAAAGGCAATAACCTATACAATAGCCGGCGTTTCCGGTTTGCTGATGATGGCTATTGTGAGGCTTGAGCTGGATTTTGCGCGGATGGATATCGTTGAAACTATAGTTCTTGTTTCTTTCATTCTTGCAGCACTGTCGTCTGCAGCTTCTTTTATGACCTATTTTGTCGCGGTTCGTAAAGCACTTAAAAAGGACTGATATGCTGAAACTTAGTAACTTCCCGTGCAGCCTTGCCGGGAATATAAAATATCTATTAACCGATATTGACGACACTCTTACAGACGATGGGAAGCTTAGTGCAGAAGCATATACGGCCCTTTGGCGGCTGAAGGATCTCGGCATTAAGGTAATCCCCGTGACCGGTAGACCGGCCGGCTGGTGTGATATGATAATAAGGCAGTGGCCCGTTGAAGCGGTAATTGGCGAGAACGGAGCCTTCGTTTATTATTTTGAAGACGAGCAGCTCAAAACTTTCACGCACCCTTCCGTCTCCGACGGTGAGAGCATCAGGAAACTGGATGAGGTTTATGTTGCCGTCAAATCTGAACTCCCTCTGGTGCGTAAATCCAAAGATCAGTTTGCGCGAATTTATGATCTGGCTATTGATTTCAACGAAGATCCGCCGAGGCTCGGCTATGAGGCTGCCGTTAAAATCAAGGAAATTTGCGAGGGGCTTGGAGCCCAGGCAAAGATCAGCTCAATTCATGTTAATACCTGGTTCGGTGATTACAGCAAGCGCGATATGGCAGTTCTGTTTATGCAGGAACATTTCGGCTTGAGCGGCTCCGAATTTAAAATGCAGGCCGTGTTTTGCGGCGATTCCCCGAATGATGAGCCGATGTTCGAGTATCTTCCGAATTCATTTGCCGTAGCCAATATTCTTGATTTTGAAGATATTTTAATGCATAAGCCGGCATATGTTACTGTATCCAGAGGCGGCGTAGGATTTGTCGAAATCGCCGATATGCTGATTCATGGGAGAAGATGATGGCTTTTTCAGAAGATGAATGGGAAAAAAGCCGGGAACAGCTTGAAGAGGAAATCAAAGAATTTAACAAGGAAAAAGAGCAGATAAAAGCGCTTATTGGAAATATCGGAGGCCATAGTTATTCCCGCAGGGATAACATAATTAATTTTGTATTCCTTGGGCTGATTATTACGCTTTTTACTCTCGAAATCACTACCCACTGGCTTCCTGAGTTTATCTCACTCGAGATCTCGGTTCTGCTGGTGTCAATCAAAATAGTCTTGATGATCCACTCACAGCATAAGTACAATCATTTCATATTCTGGATTCTAAATACGATTGAATACAGAATTAACGACGCCGGAAAACGTGTTCAGAAGATTGAAAAGATGCTTGATAAAATGAATTAGAAAGAAACAGTTTTCCTCACCTCCGGTGTTATAATACCAAAGGGGGTATTCATGAAAAAAAGAATCTATTCCATTTTAATTACGGCCGGCATCGCTGCCGTTTTACTCTTTTCGGGCTGCGTAATGAACAAGCTGGATAATACACCTCAGGCTATCGTGTTGCGTGCCGTCTCCGGCGGAACCGGGCTTGAGATTGATGTGTCGGCTGGAGAGCAGTGGGCCAGCCGTATGCAGGCGGGACCTTTCATCTTCAATGTGCTTCCGCAGATGGCCATCTGGCTCGAGGACGGGAATGGAGAGTATGTGGAGACCCTGTATGTAACCGGAGCGGATTTTAAGAAACTTCGCCACGCGGCCAAGAATGGTGACGGGGCCGGCTTTTTTTCGGAATGTCTGCCTTACTGGGCTTCAAGGGTTGAATCTGCCGGAGAAGCTCTGCCTTCAAAAGAAAACCCTTACCCTGACACTATAACCTCCGCGACTCCGATGGGAGACTTTACTCTTGATACTATGACGGCCTCAGAAGCCCCTATTGTTATTTTTGCTGAGCTTAACAAGTCCGGGGATGAAAATGCTTTTTTTACCAAAGAGGCAAACGGCTGGGCCGGTCAGCCGTCACTGATCTACCGAGCGGATATTCGAAAGCTTCAGGCCGGGGATACCGTGAAGCTGAAGCTTGAGGGCCAGGGCGGAATGCTCGGCGTGAAGGCCGGAATATTCTCTGATCTTAACGGATTTGACACGGCGCTTAAACAGGTCAGGGAAATAACCGTGAGCTTCGAATGAGAGAAGGTGTGCAGACAGAAGAATATAAGGATTACCGCCTCACCGCCGCTCCCATGAAGATGCCCAACGGCCGCTGGGCTGTTTCTGTTAAAATAAGCAGGCAGGACAGCAGCCCTGTTTTAGAAAAAAGTTACTTTGCTGATGACAAGATCTATTATATTCTGAAGGAAGAGGCCGGGAAGGAAGCAATAAATCTCGGCAGAAATATAATCAACAGGATGATGTCAGGAATCTAAGATGAAATTCATTTGTTCGCTTATAGTAGTAGAAGATGTGGGGAAAGGCTTGAACACACAGCGTTTCGGCTGTCCGAGGAAGGCTTTTGAGCTGGCGTTTCCGTGCGACTCGGTCTCGAACCTCGACTCAAGCAATGAAGCCCTGGTGGGTAGGGGAGCCCTTCCCGTTCACGCTCCTCTGGATATGCCATGGGGAATGCGCACGGCTCTTTTTGCCGACATTGATGGGGATACGCGCGATAACTTCGTGAGGCTGGAAAATGCCTGATGAGAATCCTTTTCTTTGCCTGTCCGAGACAGCCTGGGTCTCAGCCGGGCCGACGAATATCGGTATAGTCAACTTCGGAGCAGATGTTTACCTCATCGACAGCGGTAACGATAAGGATGCCGGCCGTCGGCTGCTGAAAGCGCTCAGGGCTAAAGGCTGGAAACTTAAAGCAGTCATAAACACCCACTCAAACGCTGATCACATCGGCGCGAATGCCTATCTGCAGAACAGCACCGGCTGCGAGATCTGGGCTCCGGAAGTAGAGGCCTGCTTCACTGAGAATCCCCTTCTTGAACCTTCTTTTCTTTGGGGAGCTTATCCGTTCAAAGAACTGCGTTCAAAGTTTTTCGAAGCCAAAGCCTGCAGAGTTAACCGGCTAATTAATGCTGATACTCAGCTTCAGGGTCTGCAGTTTATCCCGCTTCCAGGACATTTTTTTAATCAATATGGAATCCTGACTGATGACGGCGTATTCTATCTTGCTGACAGTCTCTTCGGAGAACCCGTGCTTAAAAAATACGGCCTGCCGTTTATCTATGATGTTGAGGCTTTCCGCGGCAGCATAGAGAATATTAAAGGAATTGATGCTGAATATTACGTGCCATCCCATGGGAATATTGTTAAAGATATTTCAGAGACAGCAGATCTTAACCTTAGCGTGCTCTCTGAAGCAGAAGAAGATATTCTGAGGCTGCTCGACGGCGGGTTAATCTTTGAAGAACTTCTCAAAGAGTTTTGTGATCTGCGGGGTATTGCCCTAAATCCTGGCCAGTATGTTCTGGTTGGAAGTACTCTGAAATCAATCCTGTCCTATTTGTGTAATAATTCTAAAGCCGGGTATACCTTCAAAGAAAACAGGATGTACTGGAAAGCCTTATGAAGGAAAACCGTTAAGCCTCACCTGGTCAAGTTCCTCTGCGCTGTACAGTCCCGTCTCATAAAGATTGAAGAACTCATCGGTCGACTTCTGGCCGAAGATAATGGCGTCGTCGGTATTGACGCTTACTTTCACCCCGTTATCCATCAGAATTCGGATTGGATGAGTTTTAAATGACTCACTCTGGCATAGCTGTATGTTACTCGACGGGCATATATTCAGCCGGATTTGGCTGTCGGCGAGGAACCTCATCACCTCTGGTGATTTTGCCGCGGCTATTCCATGCTGGAGCTCATCAAGATCGAGTACTTCAACGCTCCGCCGGACGAAGTCTGCGTCAAGAAGTTCCCCTGCGTGGCCTTTAAGTTTCATTCCGGATTGTTTTGCCACGTGGAAGACTTCCTCGAAATCCTCCGGCGGACCTAAGCGCTCATCGGCGAAGATGTCCAGGGCCTTGAAAAAGCCTGATTCGATGCACGGATAGATTGTCCGCTCTATGTCCTTCTTGTTGAAGACTCTTATAATACCGATGTCCGGCTTAATCGTTATCCTGTCACTGTACAAATCCACCTGCGCTTTGAGCTCGGATATCATCTGCTCCAGGTCCATTTCCCAGTAGTCGAGAATAACCGCGTCATATCCGGGTTCGATGTATGTGACCCCGTCGGATATTGCCAGCTCGTAAGTAGCTGAAAAAAGGCTCAGGAAACGATCCCTCTGCTGTTTATTCGTCGGTGGATTATAGGGGTAGGTGAAAATATTGTCGACAAGATTCTGAAAGTCGGTAAAATCGGGAAAGAAGTGAGCACCCTCATTCAGATCCAGCCCTTCTTTTTTTACCCACTTCTTGAAATCTCCGCCGAGGGCCGCGTGATTATGAACATCGGCCCTCGGGACCTGCCTCATGAGGTTTCTGTCGCCGGTCTCCAGAGCGGTAATAAATTTTACACTGTCTTCGTTTTTCATATTCTGCCTCTTTTAACAATATAACAGATTCTGATAGATTATAGGGTATGAAAGATAGTTTGATAAGACGGATTGAATCAAATCAGCTCAATGATTTTTCTCTGCTGATTCGGGATGTAATAGTGAGGCTAAAATCAGACGGAATTGATCAATGGGATGAAGTCTATCCATCAAGAGCCGATCTCGCCGAGGATATCCAGAAGAAGACAGCCTATGGTTATTTTGTAGATGCTCATCCGGCCGCTTATATGGTCCTAAATGAAGAGGTCGAGCCACAGTATGATGAAGTTGAATGGAAGTTTACAGAAGGAGAGCCGCTTATTATTCACCGCCTGTCGGTTCATCCTGAGTATAAAGGTATGGGGATAGGCCGGAAATTGGTTGAATTTGCTGAAAACGAAGCCCGTGCACGCGGCTATGGGGCAATCCGGCTCGACGTCTTCTCTCTTAATCCTGCAGCACTCAGGCTGTATGAGAGAACAGGTTTCCGAAAGGCCGGAGACGTTCTATTCCGGAAGGGGAAGTTTTTTCTTTATGAAAAAAAGCTGAGTTAGATGTCTTTTTGTCTCGTTGCAGGCCCGCATGGTTCAGATATGGTCCTATTTATATGAAAATTAAATCGGAAATGGATGTTTATATGGAAAATATCCAAATATTCATGATGTGGGTTTATAATTAGGTAGAGATAGGAGGATGAAATGTCAGTGAAGAAAAAATTGACGAATAATGTCGGAGCCCCTATTGCTGATAACCAGAATGTTGAGACGGCGGGTAAACGCGGACCGATGATGCTTCAGGATGCATGGTATCTTGAGAAGCTCGCTCATTTTGACAGGGAAGTAATACCTGAACGAAGGATGCATGCCAAGGGATCCGGAGCTTTCGGAACGTTTACCGTTACCCATGACATCACGAAGTATACGAAGGCTAAAATATTTTCCAAAGTAGGAAAGAAGACAGAATGCTTCGTGCGTTTTTCAACGGTAGCGGGAGAACGAGGTGCGGCTGATGCCGAGCGGGATATTCGCGGCTTTGCTATGAAATTTTACACCGAAGAAGGAAACTGGGACCTTGTTGGAAACAACACTCCCGTCTTTTTCCTGAAGGATCCGCTGAAATTTCCTGATCTTAACCATGCGGTAAAAAGAGATCCAAAGACGAATATGAGGTCGGCAAAAAACAACTGGGATTTCTGGACAAATCTGCCTGAGGCATTGCATCAGGTGACAATTACAATGAGTGAGCGAGGAATACCGTCTTCCTACAGGCATATGAACGGTTACGGCAGTCATACCTACAGTCTAATTAATGACAGGAACGAGCGTATATGGGTGAAATTTCACTTTAAGACGCAGCAGGGAATTAAATGCCTCACTGATTCAGAGGCGGAAGCCCTCATCGCTAAAGATCGTGAGAGCCATCAGCGTGATCTTTTTAACAGTATCACCGCCGGAGACTTTCCGAAATGGGACATGAAAATTCAGGTAATGACCGAAGAGCAGGCCAGGAAAACTTCCTTTAACCCCTTTGACCTTACAAAGGTTTGGCCGCATAAAGATTATCCAATGCAGGATGTAGGTGTGCTTGAACTGAACAAGAACCCGGAGAACTATTTTGCCGATGTTGAGCAGGCGGCGTTTAATCCTGCCAATAAGGTGCCTGGAATAGGATTTTCCCCCGACAAGATGCTGCAGGGCCGGTTGTTTTCATACGGAGACGCACAGCGCTACCGGCTAGGTGTGAACCATCATCTGATTCCTGTTAACCAGGCAAGGTGTCCGGTTAACACATTTCATCGTGACGGGCAGATGAGGGTCGATGGTAATTATGGTTCAAGCCTAGGATATGAGCCCAACAGTTACGGAGAATGGCAGGAGCAGCCTGATTTCGCCGAGCCGCCGCTTGATTTAGACGGAGCTGCCGCAAGATGGGATCACCGGGAGGATGATGACTATTACTCTCAGACGAAGGCTCTCTTCGGTCTAATGACCCCTGAGCAGCAGAAGGTTCTCTTTGAAAATACTGCCCGGGCTATGGGTGATGCTCCAAAAGAAATAAAGCTGCGTCATATCAAAAATTGCCGCCTTGCTGATGAAACCTACGGAGCGGGTGTTGCAGGTGCTCTTGGCCTTTCGGTTAGAGACGCGGTATAGATACTATTTGAAAAAATATTTTCTGACAACTTCAGGTTTTACATTTCAAAGCCTGAAGTTGTCGGCATAGTGCTTCCGCTTTAACCTGAGTTCCGACGTTTTTATGGTTGAGGCTCCTTCTATCCGGAATTGTGATAGGAGTAAGTATCTATATACTGAAAATACGCACAACGTATGATAAATTGATTAATGAGGAGGAGGAAGAATGAAAACAATCGGAATGATAGGCGGAATGAGCTGGGAATCATCGCTTGAATATTACCGGCTGATTAACAAAATGGTAAAAGAGGAGCTCGGAGGACTTCATTCGGCAAAGACCCTGATGTATTCAGTCGATTTTGGGGAAATTGAAGTTCTTCAGCATAAAGAAGAGTGGAAAAAACTGACTGATATTATGATAGATGCGGCGCGCAGGCTTGAGAAAGGCGGATCAGAACTACTCCTTATATGTACGAACACGATGCACAAAATGGCTGATGAAGTTGAGGCAAGCATCGGAATTCCTCTTCTTCACATTGCTGACGCTGTCGCCGTATCGATTAAAAAGCAAAACTTGAAAAAGGTCGGCCTTCTTGGAACACGTTTTACGATGGAGCAGGAATTTTACAAAGGGCGTCTAAATGATTTGCACGGGATTGAAGTCGTTGTTCCATGTGATGAGGATATGGATGCCGTCCATAATATAATTTACAACGAACTTTGTCAGGGGGCCTTGACCGCCGAATCAAGAGCCCGTTATCTTGAGATAATTGAAAAATTAATTGCCAGCGGGGCGGAGGGCATAGTTCTTGGTTGCACTGAGATTCCCATGCTCATTAAGCAGGAACATGTTGATGTTCCCGTTTTCGATACTACCCTGATCCATGCTGAAGCTGCGGTGAGAGAAGCGCTTAATACTTAATCTCAAAAAAAGGAGCCCATCTCCGCTTGTTAAATGAGGCAACGACTGCCTGGTATAAAGATGGTGTCGCTGCTCATGTATTTAAGTCTAAGTTGAAAACTGATATTGAATTAATTTTTATATACGACATTCATCTGTAATGTGAAACTGCTGTTATTGAACCAAAAGGAGGAATAGGCTATGGAAGCTGAAGAAATTGTAAGGGCCTATTGGGCCGCAATGGAGACAAATGACTTTAAGAAGGCGGCCGGTTTTTTCTCCGAGGGCTATATCTGCAGATGGCCTCAGTCGTCAGAAGTAATCGAAGGAAAGGAGAACTTTATCAGGATCAATTCTGAATATCCGTCTGAAGGCAGGTGGACGTTTATCATAAACAACCTTGTTGCTGATGCCGGGCGGGCCGTTACGGATGTCAGCATCTCGGATGGTAAGCTCAAGGCTCGTGCTGTCACTTTTCATACCATAGTAGACGGACTGATTACCGAGCAACTCGAGTTCTGGCCTGAGGACTATGAGGCGCCGGCCTGGCGGAGGAAATGGGTTAAAATAGATAAAAGTTAAAATCTGTCAACCTCAGCATGAAGAAATTCAGGAAGATTTATTATTTTAATGGTAATATTATTTAAACAAAATTCAGGAGCTTTTATGTGTTCAATTGTTGTATTAGTTTGTTCATGCATATTTCAGTTTCTAACAGCAGGAGTTTCTTTAAGTAATATTAAGCTGACAGGTAAAAAGATATCATGGTTGCTAATCGCATTTGCAACCATACTGATGGGTATTCGGCGAGTAATTCCCCTGTACCATGTTATAATTGGGGACAATTATTCACTTGATCTGGTTAATGAAATAATTGGTATGATTATTTCATTAACTTTTCTTATAGGTATTGTGGGAATAAGATATATTTTCATCGAGTGGAACCAGAATAAAAAAGAAATTGAGCTTCTTAGTTATGAAAAGGATATTTTATTAAAAGAAGTTCACCATCGCCTTAAGAATAATATGAATGTAATTAAAAATCTCTTATCGCTTCAGGCGGCAAAAATAAATATTCCGGATGCCACTTCAGCTTTTCAGGATGGAATCGCCCGTATCGAAAGTATGGGCCTCTTATATGAAAAATTGTATAAGTCTGAAAAGTATCATGTAGTCTCAAGCAGAGAATATTTTTCGCAATTAATTGATGAAATAATTGAAATATTTCCTGATACGCAAAATATACTAATTAAGAAAAAATTAGATGATTTTCAAATCGATACCGATAAAATAATCCCTTTGGGATTGATTCTGAATGAACTCCTGACTAATACAATAAAATATGGATTCAAGGGGCAGACGTCATGCATAATTCTGATAGAGACAGTTTTGGCAGATAGACAAGTTGTCTTTATTTATGAAGATAACGGGATAGGGATGCCTGAGCTTGCGGATAAAAAGACGGATAAGGGTTTTGGCTTGAGATTGATCGAATTACTTGTAGCCCAAATAGGAGGAACTTATCAAGTCAGGGTAGAGGATGGAACTAAATATATAATCAAGTTTGAGCTATTGTAAGAATTTATAAACCTTGAAATTGAATAACAGGATGATAAATATGAATAAACTAATATGTATTTTTCTTATTGTTTCTCCTATGCTATTTTCTGAAAACCTTGACTACCGGCAGGAGATGCGTGATTTAATCATCGACCTCCGCGTCTATGCTGATTCTCAAATTGAAGATTTTATTATAATTCCCCAGAATGGACAGGAACTGGTTACCTCCGACGGGGAGACGATTGGCATAGTTCAGAGAAGTTATCTTGCCTCCATCAATGGAACCGGACGTGAGGATCTGTTCTTTGGATACGACACTGATGATCAGCAGACGCCCGACAGAGACTGGCAGTATCTCTTCGACCTCTGCAGACTGTTTGAGGAAAACGGAGTTGAAGTCCTGGTTACTGATTACTGCTGGACCGGCAGTAATGTTGACAGCTCTTATTTAAAGAACGCTCAGGCAGGATTTATCTCATTTGCCGCAGGCAGGCGGGAGCTTGATGCCATCCCTTTGTATCCGTCTGTTCCTTTTAATGTAAACAGCAGGGACATCCGGAACCTTCCAGACGCCCGGAATTTTCTGTATCTTTTAAACAGCGAAGGTTTCTCAAATCAAAAGGCTTTTATTGATGCTGTCTCGGCTACAGACTATGATCTTCTGATTATTGATCTATTTTATGACGGTATGCCGCTTAAACCAGATGATGTTGAGAGGCTTAGCCGAAAGTCAAACGGAGGACGACGTCTTGTTCTCTGTTATATGAGTATTGGTGAGGCGGAAGACTACCGTTATTACTGGAAGAACTCATGGGCGCGCAGCCGGCCGGACTGGATTGACGCGGAGAACCCTTACTGGGAAGGAAATTATAAGGTGAAATACTGGGATAAGAGCTGGCAGGATATAATCTTCGGAAATAGCGGTTCTTATCTGAAAAAAATAATTGATGCCGGTTTTGACGGCGTGTATCTCGATATAATAGACGCATTTGAATATTACGAAGAATAAACAGAGATGGATTGGGGATGAAATTGAAAATTGTATTCTATCCTGATGGGCGATGGGAAGGCGGAGGAATGCTGCCGCGCCGACTGCAGGATTTTACAAGGCTGGCGGACTGGATTCGCAGGTTCTTGGAGGAAGTCAAGGATCTAAGGACGCACTATACCGAGTCCATGCAGAATGACGGCAGGTTGCTGGGGCAGGAGAAGGCAAATCTTGTTATTGAGATGGAAGAGGTTATTGCGGGACTTGTCCTATTTCGAAGATATCTGACCGAGGAGCATCCCGGCAGAATAACGGCCGGAAGCAGCAGTTCGTTTAAATATAATATCCAGATCTATGAAACCCACTGGACGGGAAATGGTGAGCTGGCCAGTAATGACAAGCTTGACCGGATGTCCTTTGCCGATCTCCATAATGATCTTATTCTCAGGAAAATAAAGATTGTTTTCGCCCGTTACGGCGCTGCCGTGGGTGACGGCCTTATATCTGAAGATGAACGTAAAAGCCTTCATTCCGGGATTGATCAGCTGCTTGGAGACTTCTTCAGAATAGAGAGGAGGCTGATCTGTGATTGAAAATGAATTACTAAGCTGGCTGCTTGAGGGTGACCCGTCTATCCAGTATCAGGTCTACCGTGACCTGCTGGGTGAGGAGCGGGAGGATATCAGGACTCGGATTTCCTCGGAAGGCTGGGGGGAGGCTCTTCTTTCAAAGAGAAGGCCTGATGGAAACTGGGGGCTGAAATTTTACCAGCCTAAATGGACTTCCACCCATTATACGATGCAGGATTTGCAGAATCTATGTGTCTCATCAGATAATGAAATAATGAGTTCTTCGGTAACCATGATCATATCCAATGAGAAGGGCCCGGACGGCGGAATAAATCCCGCGGGATCGGTCAACGTGAGTGATGTATGCATAAACGGAATGTTCCTCTGCTATGCCTGCCCTTACGGGGCGGATCAAAGGGCGCTTGAATCTATAGTTGATTTTATTTTGTCCCAGAGGATGAGTGACGGCGGCTTTAACTGCCGGCTCAACAGATCCGGTGCGGTTCACAGTTCGCTTCATACAACTATCTGCACCCTTGAGGGGATAACGGCGTATGTCCACTACGGCTATACCTACAGGAAGCTCGAGCTTCTATCCGCGGCTGAAAGCTCTAAAGAGTTCATTCTTCAGCACCGGCTGTTCATGTCCGATAAGACAGGCAGAATTATTCACAAAGATTTTTTAAGGATGACTTATCCTTACCGTTGGCGGTATGATATTCTCCGGGCTATGGATTATTTTCGTTTTTCAAAAACTCCCTGGGATGAGCGGATGCGGCCGGCCGTAGATATAATTCTGAAGAAAAGGAACAGCAGCGGAAAATGGAATCAGAGTGCAAAACTGCCGGGGGCGGTTCATCTTCAGTTCGAAAAGGCCGGCAATCCGGGACGATGGAATACCCTCAGGGCGCTAAGGGTATTATCGTACTATAATTTTCTATAATCCTTTGGGGCTGATTCAGTCTCGTCCAGGAAAAAAAGGTCTGATATAATCATGAGAAAAAGTAGAACCTTATGAGTATTGTATATAGCTATAGAATATACAAATACTGTTTAAGAAAAAGGAGAGATTATGAAGTTTGAACTTAAAAATGCTGTATGGATTAATGCGCCCGGGAGTTTTTCTGTTGGAGAGGATTCTCTTGAGTTTGATACTGAACCGAATACCGACTTCTGGCAGCGGACATATTATGGGTTCTGCAATGATAATTCACCCGCTCTTCTTAATGAAGCGGATTTTAATTTTTCCTTCTCGGTTAAATGTTCTTTCGGGTATAAAAAGATGTTTGATCAATGCGGTATTCTTGTTTATTCCGACAGTGAAAACTGGATGAAAGCCGGCCTCGAATATGAGAATGAAAGAATATCAAGGCTCGGGAGCGTTGTGACCAATAGTGGATACTCTGACTGGGCCACTACCGATATCGAAAACCTGGGATGTGTGTACTACCGTCTGCACCGCCGCGGACCTGATTTCATGATTGAGTCATCATATGACGGACTCTTCTATACTCAGATGCGGATTTTTCATATGCATGCCTTTGGTGAGACTACTGTTGAGATGGGAAAAGAAGAACCGATGATCGGAGACGTTGCCCCTCTGCGGTTTGGTCTCTATGCAAGCAGTCCGGCAGAATCCTCTTTTAAGGCGAAATTTACTCAAATTGATTTACGGGAGTGCGGATGGAAAGCTCACAGTTGAAAAAGACAACCGAAGTATATGATAATAATGCCGCTAAATATCACGCGAAATTCTCCAAATATGAGGAATATCGCAGGCAGGTTCTCGGTTTTGCTGACCTTCTTCAGCCTGAATCCCGCGTGCTTGATATGGGGTGCGGAACCGGAGTGAATGCCGGTCTGCTTTCTGACGCCGGGCATAAGGTTACGGGGGTCGACAACTCTGAAGGGATGCTCGAAGTTGCGGCAGAGCATTGCAGATCGGCTGTCTTTAAGTATTCTTCGGTGCTTGATTACCGTCCGGAGGACAGCTATGATGCTATTCTCCTGTCATTTCTCATAGTTCATCTCACTGATGATGAGGCGGATTTGCTTCTTAGACGTGTTTCCGGTTTTCTTTGCCGCCCCGGCTATCTCTATATTAGTTTTATGACTGGAAAAGCCGCCGGATATGAAACAACGAGTTTCAGCGGTAGCGAGCTCTTCTTTAACTATTACTCTAGTGAGGTTATCAGGGGGAAACTTGAAGGGGAAGGGTTTAAGCTGCTCAGAGAGAACTCAGCTCCCTATGTAGAGACCGACGGCACAAAAACAGAAGATATTTTTCAGATTTATACTCTCTTATAAGGTAGGGGAAACCCGGCTTACAGTCAGGTTTCCCCTAAGGGCCGCCGGATGCCGGCTATCTTTCTTTAATCGTGATATCGCCGCTTGAGGCTTTTATTCGTACTGAATACCCGCCGCCGTTCGCCTCACCTCTTATCTCGTTCTTCTTGTCTCCGTTGACTTCAGTCAGCAGCCTGAAATCGCTTCTGATTTTACCCGATGAAGCGTTCAGGTTTGCTGAAAATGCAGAACCAGATGGAAGTGAGAGGGTGACGTCGCCGGAGCTGCTTTTTATATTTATATCACCATTAAAGCCTGTTGCCAGTATGGTTGTTTCACCGGAGGAGGCCTCGAAATCTGCTGATCCGGCAGAAAGCGCCGACACCGTAATGTCGCCTGAGGAGGCTTTTACGCCGGCTTTTTCTGCAATCAGTTCTTCTATTGTGATTCGGCCTGAATTTGCGTCAATTAAGGCCGATGAGCCTTCAAGGTATTCGGCTTCAATTCTGCCCGAGCTGGCGTGTATTATAAGGTCCCCGGCGGCTCTGAGCCTTCCGATATTTATCCTGCCCGAACTTGCTCTCACCTCCGCATTATTTGACAGAACTTCATTCAGGCTTATGTCTCCGGAGGACGCTTTGACTCTTATGTCCCTGACGGCCGACAGTTCTTCCCCTGTAATGTCTCCAGAGCTTGCGCTGATATCAATGTTTTCTGCTTCAATCCGAACTATGTCATTATCTCCTGAGCTCGAATCAATAAGCAGACTTTTGGATTTAATGTCCGTAACCACCGAATCACCCGAAGATGTCCGAATCTCAATTTTGCCGTCAAAGTACTCGGGAAGCTCGGCTGAAAAATAAACTGAGCCGCTCTGGATGAGCCCGAAGAACAAACTGTTCTCTTCATAGAGTCTTACAAAAAGGACATCGCCGTTCTTCCTTGTTATAAGTGACGGAACCGCCTGTTTGTTGTTCGATTTCAGATCACCCTCAAGGACTAATGAGAGCTTTTCGGATCTGCCTTTCCCGGCGAAGCTGTATGACTGGCTGCCTGTGCTGATGCAGATTGCGCAGGCAGGCGATTTCAGCTCGAATACGATTTTTTGTATTCCCGACAGGTTTTCTTCCTTTCTCTCGTCAATATTGAATGATGCGGCAGAGGCCGCGGTCGAAACTGATAGTATCGCAATTATAATTAATAACATCTTCTTCATTTTGAAGCTCCTTATGCGTTTGGTTTTTATTAAATATAGTTTAGGGGCAGGATGGAAAACAGTCGTATGTTTGTATGATTTTAATAGAATTGTCAGTTTTCGCGGTAATTAAGCAGGTTTGAGAGCTCTGTTTTATTGTTTATTCCAAGTTTAGAGTAAATTCTGCCTACATGTGTCTGGGTGGTCGACATCGATATGTATAGTTCGGCTGATATTTCTTTATATGAACGCCCTTGAGACAGAAGCAGGGCCACCTCCGATTCCCGCTTTGACAGCCCGAGTTCCCGGCAGGTCGCAAAGGGGGCAGGTATGGATCCTATCGCTCTGAGCTCAGCCTCGGTCTGACTGCCGGCGGCTCTTGTATAGATTATTCTCAGGCAGATAACATTGAGGATAATGAATGCTGATGGCGCAAGAATTGTGCCGACAGCGCTGCCCGAAACGAAAAACAGTGCGGGAAAGGTGAACAGAAGCAGAAGCAGAAGCCTCGTCATAGAATGCCCTCTCGCATCGCTTCTGAGTGTAAGCGGAATAAACAGCCTGACAGCCGCGAATATGATTCCGCCTGAGAATCCTGCTAAGCCTGATATCATTGTAATACCCAGGAGCTCTGAGGCAGGAAGCGAGTGAGCGAAGAGGGTGAGAAGCTGTAAAATGATTGTTATCATCAGTATGGCAGCGGCAAGGACGGCAGTAATTCTTTGTACTATCTTGCTTGATTCAGCCGGTCGCAGCGCGAAACTGACCGAGACAGAGAAATATACTATCCCCGCTATACCGGCAATAATCAACATATTCAGCATAAAGATGATTCTTGATGATTCAGCCTCATTCAGAACTTCGAGCAGGCCTACAGCATTGAAAAATACCTGTATGGACAATAGAGAGGTGCAGGCCGATATCAAAAGAATCAGCTTTAGGGCAGGTCTGTCGGTATTCAGTTTTTTTCTGAATACGACAACGGAAGCTGCGCTTAAAAGTGAGCTTGAGTAAACGAGCAGGTATAGAAATTGAGTCAGGTATCCGCTATTTTCCATCCTGCCGTTATGATATCATAAAATGCTATTCGATTAATCTTCTTTTATCGGAATTTGCAGTTCGGTCAGCCAATCCTCCTCATTCTCTTTGTTCCATATTCCGTCTATGTAGGATTCACGGGGAAGACCCGAAACTTCGCGGTTGTTTTCTTTTATCCAACCGAACGCAAAAGTGTATGCGTTACGCAGGCTTGAGTAGGGTCCCTTATGTAGTACGCAGAGAGCCGCCGGAATACGGGGCATTTTCTTGTATTTGATTTTCTCAGAATCTTCACGGGCCTCAATTACGGCCTCGCAGACTTCAATATCAATATCTTTGTCTTTGAATTCACCGTCATGATAGATGTTGAAACAATATTCCGGATCTACCTGGCAGACCGCACCTTGTTTTGTCATTTCCTCACCCATTTTGGGAATGATATCAAAGTATGTATCATACGAGGGTACAGTCACCCTCATTGACGCCACTATTACATTTGGAAGTTCTTTAATTATTGCAGTGTAATTCATCGGATTTCCTCCTTTGAGAATCTCAAGCCAGGTTCTTATCCTGCTGAGTTTTTGTTTTTCCTCCTGAATCTGATGACTGAGCTCTTTCTCCTTCAGTTTCAGAAGCATTACTGTGTTTCCCGGATTTTCGAGTATGTCTTTAATATCGTTAAGGCTCATTCCTATCTGCCTTAATGCCAGTATCCTGTGCAGCCGCGGCAGCTGATCATTTGTGTAGAATCTGTAACCTGTAGCATAATCAACATATTCCGGTTTAAGCAGATCTATCTCGTCATAATGTCTTAGTGTCTTGGTTGTGATGCGGTTGATTTTTGAAAACAATCCAATCTGATACAAGCTTTTCTCCGTTATTCCCATCTGAATATTCTGACCGAAACCGCGGTGCATATTAACGCGGTCAACGCTAGTATTATAACCGGTTTTACAGGGCTGAATACCGGAATGTCAAGGGAGATTCCTTTTAAGAGTATGATGCCCTGGCTCATCGGCATTAAGCTGCTTACCTTCTGAAGTCCTGCCGGCATTATTTCATAGGGTATTGTTGCCCCTGAAAGAAAAAGCATCGGAAAGTACGCAATACTGCAGAGGATATTTGCTGTTTTCATATTCGGAGACAGGCTGGCTATCAGTATTCCTATTGAATAGATTGAAGCAAGAACCAGAAAATAGGAAGTGATAAACGGAAAAAGGGATCCTCTAAACGAGTAATCGAATACTAACACCGCCGATGCGCAGACAATCAGACTTGATATAAGGGCTGTGACTAAATTGCTGAGAAACTGAGCTCCTATCAAAACTGCCGGGCTTGTCGGCGTGACCTTGAAGCGTTTAAGTATTTTTTTCTCCCTGTATCCCGCTATTGTCAGCGGGATGCTCATCAGGCCTGTGGCGCAGATTCCGATTGTCATTACGGCCGGAAATGCCTGCTGCATCATTGTGTAATCAGCACCCTCGAACGCTGGTTTGTTATTATAGAGAATTCCTAGTAGCATCATTATTCCAAGCGGCATTATCATTCCAAACAGCACTCCGGAAAATTCTCTCAAGGCAAGAGTCAGCTCCGTTTTAAACAGTACAAATAATGTTCTCATTGTATTTTCCTTTTTCTCCCGTATAGTAAAGATAGGCATCTTCCATAGTTTTCTGTCCTGACTGTTTTATTACTTCATCCGGTGAGCCCGTGATAGACGCTACTCCGTTTTGCATAATCAGAATCCGGTCACAGAGCCGGGTTACCTCATCCATGAAATGAGAAGTAAGTATGATTGTTAGACCTTTATCTCGTAATTTTTCAAGATACTGCCACACTTCTCTTCTTGCTCTTGGATCAAGTCCGGCAGTGAGCTCGTCGAGAAAAACAATCTCAGGATTGTTAATCAGAGCAAGTGCTACTGCAAGCTTCTGCCGTTCGCCCCCCGAGAGTTTTGACACAGGTTGTTTGATTTTTCCCTCCAGGCCGAAGAGCCCCAGGAGTTCGTCACGGTTTTGTGTCGCTTTTCTGTAAAGAGATGCCGTCATAGCATAGAGTTCACCAACTCTGATAAGATCCGGATAGTGGGAATCTTGAAATTGCACGCCAATATTTTCGAAGATTGATGGATGCAGACTGTCTGCCGGGTTTCCCAGCAGGATTGTTCTTCCTGAATCAGGTTTTTTTGTACCGAGAATACACTCAAGTGTTGTAGATTTGCCCGCTCCATTCGGTCCGAGTAGTCCGAAGATTTCCCCTTTGTTAACATCAAATGACAGCTCTTTTACAGCCTGGGTACTTCCGTATGATTTGCTGAGATTTAATACATTCAGCATTATTGCCTCCTTGTTATGAATTAATTAGAGTTTAAGCTTTTACCCAAGGGCAAGGTCAAGCGAAAGATTGAAAATTAATCCCGAAATTAATCCTACGGAAAAGGTTAAGCTGATGCGCTAAGGTGAAAAAAATGATGTTAAATAAAGATTGACGGAATGAAAATATATTGTTAATATAGTAGATGAGCATGATACATAAATCTATCTATCATAAAGGGGGCTATATGGTCCGGACGCATAAGGAACTGTTTTTTCACTACAGCCTGAATCAGGGGCTGCACTGGTTTTCTCTCGGGATTATTATTCCCGTAATGATTCTGGCCTTTCTTGATTTTGGTTTTGATATCGGCCAAATAGGAATAGCTATGGCGGTAATGTCGACAACAGTTCTCCTTCTTGAACTTCCTACCGGTGGACTTGCCGACACACTGGGACGGAAGAGAATTTATATAATAGCGGTTTTTTTCTATGTTGCAGGCTACAGCCTGCTGCTGTTTGCTTCGGCCTTTATTCATCTGATTGCTGTTGTTGTTCTTGTCGGAATCGGCAGGGCTCTGTCATCCGGTACGATTGATGCCTGGTTTATCGATGAGCACAAACGACTCGGCGGGGATGATGAGCACCTGCAGCAAGATCTCGCTAAAGCCGGCATTGTAATCCCGGCGGCCCTCGGGGTAGGAACCCTTGCCGGAGGATTTATTCCCGATATAACCGGTTCATTTCGCAGCAATATAGTGATTCTAATAGCCCTGTACTGTCTTCAAATGCTGTTGACCGCGGTGTTGATAAAGGAGAACCGGGCAGATTTCAACGGCCGCCTATCTGACGGCTTCAGGCAATTCCCGCGGGTACTGTCTTCCGCGGTAAAATACGGGATAAGACAGCGGAACACCCTCGTGATTCTGATTGCTACCGCCGCACTCGGAATAGGGCTCTCCGGACTTGAACAGCTCTGGCAGCCGAGGGTTCGCGGAATTTCGCCGGAGACCGGCACCTGGTTTCTCGGGGTTCTGTCGACCGGTTATTTTCTCGCCGCCGCGGCGGGAAGCGGAGTGTCGACCGGAGTATTGAAATTATTCAGACAGAATTACGGTATGTTCCTTTTCTGTTTTCGCCTGCTGATGGCTGTCTTCTATATTGCACTTTCCTTTGTTTTTAGTCTCGGGGCTTTTATGCCGCTTTATTTTATCCTGTTCTTCTTTCACGGCATAACCGGTTCACCCGAGATGACCATATTTAATAGGGATATTCCATCCGGTAAGCGCTCAAGTCTATTGTCGCTGAACTCGCTCTTTCTGCAGGCGGGCGGCGTGATGGGATCGGTTGCGGCCGGGCAGATTGCTTTAAGGCTCAGTATTCCGGCCGCCTGGAGGCTTGCAGGCGGGCTTCTTGCCGCTTCAGCCTTTGTTTATCTGTTTATAAAGGAGAAGGTAAGTGAAAATAGAATATAATCCCGCCGTCGAACTCTGCTGCGCGCTGCTTCAGTATGCGCATTGGAAAGAGCTATCAGACGTCAGGATTTCTGGATATACGGTCAGCCCGGAACTTGAAAAATGGTACGGTAGAAGCAGACAGGCTCTTCCTGGAATCCTCGACAATGATATCAGCTACCTCATCGGGAACTTTCTTGGTCTGCTGTTTCTTCCGGTTGAACTGGCCATTGGCGAGGGCATTGATTCAGTACCTGAACTTATAGAAAAACTGAGGGCTTTGCCGTCGGAATCTCTTCCCGAGAGGCTTTACGAAGATTATTTAACCGGCATCCCCTTTGAGTCGATCCAAGATCATCCGGAAAAAATAAAGAAGGCAATCGAGAAGGCCGGCGGAACAACACGGAAGAAAGAGCCTGAGCTTTTTGCCGAGTTTGTCCATTCTCCCGGATCTATGCAGAGTCGACTTGTCGCGACGATGGAGGAATTTTACAAGATAGCGGTACAACCTCATGAGGAGGAGGTTAGACTCGAGATGGAAAAACAGATTGCCTCTGATCAGGTGATTCTTGATGCAGAACCGGAAAGATTTTTTATGGACTATTGTAGGATTAACCGCTCGGAGGGTGATCCTGAGCCGAAAATTTTTATCAGTTATTATGATGAAGTTGATATTATTCAGATGGAAAATCCGGTAAGTCTTATCTACGGCCGGCGGCGAAACAACATCGACTGCGGCGGGTTGCCGCTTGATCAAGTTTACCGGCTTCTTGCCGATGAAAGCCGGCGGACTATCCTTCAGATGCTGTGCCGTAAACCGCGGTTTATCCGTGAGCTTGCTACTGAGCTCGGGCTGACCTCTGCCACCGTTTCTTATCATGTTAGCCGCTTGTCGGCCTTGGATCTTGTAACATATGAGCGGGGAGAGCGGAAGCGGATCTACTACCGGGCCGATTTGATAAAGGTAGAGGCCATGCTTGACGCGGTTAAAAAGGATATTGTCGGGGGGGCTTGAAATTTTTCTTCCGAAATGGCGGGGTGAACTTTTTAACCTATCAATTATTTCGAGCCAGAATTGAAAAAATGGCTCCATAATTGCCATGCAGGAATAAACAGCGGGCAAAAATGAAGTCAAGTCATAATAAAAAAGAATATTATTCGATAGAACCAGTTTCCTGATCTATTGTTTTCTGTTCGGTGTCATCCTGATCTGAATCATCCTGATCATCTACATCCTGATCAGGGTTGTAGTCTGGATTATCTTTATTCTGTTTTTTTTCCTGTTTTTTCTTTAATTTTTCTTCTTTCTTCTTTTTCTTTTTTAATTCCTGCTGGCGTTTTTCATAAGAATAGAAATTTTTTGCCAATTAGTGCTCCTTCAAAAAGTGTAAAGGCAGTTGTTCTTCAACTGCCTTATCGATCGAGGATACTTATTAACGGAAGTTATTAAAACCCTGTCTATCGTTTCTATCGTTTCTTTCAGTTCTCTCGCGTGCTTCGTTTACTCTAAGTTCTCTGTTTGAAAGTTCAGTGCCGTTTAAAGCAGAAATTGCTGCAGTTGCCGCATCATCGTCCTGCATCTCAACAAAACCAAAACCTTTTGATCTGTTTGTCATGCGGTCAATGATAATCTTAACACTTGTTACTTCACCGTACTGAGAGAATAAATCCTCAAGGTCCCTTTCCATAATATTGTAGCTGATGTTTCCTACATAAATATTTTTCGACATGTTTTCTCCTTGTACCGAATCTGATCCGGCTGTCGTCAGATTAAAGTAGCAGGTTAATTCTAATTCATATATTGCTGATAAACTTAGAAATTGGAAAAAAAAGGTTGCGGATCGGCGGGCCAGTTCTGCTCTCTCATCTCAATTAGTAAACGATTCAACTATAGAAGAAGGAAAATACCATACTATATTCGTCCTTAATCATACATGAATGCTTTGAGAATATCAAGTAGCTTATTTTGCGTTACCAGCTAGGCTTTGAAACATGGTATAATCAGCTAAGCGACACTTTTACCCGTGGAGAACTAAAATGTTATTTTTTATAAAACCGATTGCAAGGCTTTTAGCGTTGCTGAATTCCAATTCTAAACCCCAGGCTGTGGCGGCCGCAATTGCTTGTGCCTTTCTTCTGGCTTTAATCCCGGCTGGTAATGTCCTGTGGATAGCTCTTTTTATACTTACTCTGGTCTTTAAGCTTAATTGGGGATTCGAATTAGTATTTATAGCCCTGTTTAAGGGGCCTGTAATTTTTCTTGACCGGTTCTTGGAACCTCTCGGATGGAAGCTTATGAATATCTCGTCTGTTTCATCTTTAATCCACAAGATTGATGAGATTCCCGGACTGTTCTTCCTGGGATTAAATAACTCACTTGTTATAGGAGGTCTTGTGTGCGGAATAATTATCTGGTTTCCTGTTTTTTTTCTTGGAAAAATCCTGGTTAATCTGTTTCGTGAAAAGATTTCACCCGGGATAGCACGGTCAAAAATTGTAATGTCAATTAAGAAAGCTCCCTTTATGAGTAATTTTTTGAATGCCTTTCAGCAGTTTAGCGGCATGTACGAGTAGGGGGGGGGGCGGAGATGAAATCTAAAGAAAAAAAACTTCCGGTAATATTCCGTAAACCTGTAAAGCGTGAAGTCTGGGAAAAAAAGTATATTGGAAGGATTTTCCTTCCAGAAGACAAGGCTTTTCTTGAGTCTCTGTTGATAGAAAATGGTGATGAAGTCAGTATTTCTTCTGAAGGTTTATCTGGTAGAAATCTTAAAAGGCTTAAAGGTCTCGGGACGGTCATCAAGGCGAACAGAAAGGGGGTCAGCATCATCCTTCTGGTTGTTCTTACTGTCCTGGCCCTGGGAGCCATCGGCTGGCAGTTCTTTCTGAAAGATGTAGCGGTTAAACGCCTCATTGAAAGCCGGATGGAGCAGGTTTTTCTCGCTGAAGTAAAAGTCGGCAGTGTCGATCTTTCTCTGCTTCGGGGAGTTTTGCAGATAAATAATATGACAATAGCCGATGCCCGGAACCCGATGATGAATCTTGTCGAGTTTGACAGTATTAAGGGTGAAATCGATGTTTCAAGATTATTAAAAGGCAAGATACGTATTGAAGAGCTTGGCTTCACCGGAATGAAACGGGGAACTGAGCGAACAGTTTCAGGGGCAGTTCCTGGCAGCATGGCTGAGACCGTAGGAAATATACAGCCAGAAAACGCGGCGGCTGACCCTGGAACTCCGAATTTAATATCAGAAACAGCCGGTGCCATATCAACACTCATTGGCGAGATAAATATAGAAGAGATTATGGAGCAGCAGAAAAAAAATCTGAAAAGTTTTACTGTAATCGAAAATTCAACAGCCAAAATTGAACAGTGGACAGAAGAGTGGGGAGCCCTTGCAGGGGAGTGGGAAGGCCGTGCCTCTGAATGGGAATCAACGGCTGTCTATATTACCGGAATAAATCCTGATTCTTTTTCGTCCATAAGTAGTGCTCAGACAACGATTACCCAGCTTCAGAGTATGTATGACCGTGCCGGCAGTGATTATGCTGAGATTGTCAGGATTGTTGATGATTCAAAGCTGAAAATCAATGAGACCTCTATGATGCTGTCAGATATTCAGGAAGCCGTAGGGCAGGATATAGAATATGTCGAATCTCTTGTTTCGCTTCCTGAGGAGGGGCAGGCAGATTGGGCTGCATCTATAATTGAACAGCAGTTAGGTGTTCCGGTACTTAGATATCTTGATTATTTCAAGATGGGAACTGATTTTTACCAAAGATTTCAGTCGGTATTATTGGCACGGAAGGGTCAAAACGCTCAGCCGAGAAGGCTGGGCAGGAGTCTTGTTTTCGAAATTGCAGGCGAACCTGTATTCCTTCTTGAGCATGCCTATGCCTCGGGAGAGGAAGAGGCTTTTTCTTATAAGGCTGATCTGTATAACCTCACCGACCGTAATGAACCTGCTGATGACGGCCCCAGGCTTGCGCTGGGCTGGGATACCGGCGGCTCCGGCATGGGAACCGCCGAGATTGGCCGTCAGGGCGGGACTTTATCGCTGTCGGATATGCCGTTTGATTTGGGGGGAAGTCTTATCAGTCTTGGAATAGCCAATCTTTCCGGTAGCCTCAGTCTTGAGTCGGAGGTAGAGCTTCTCGATGAGAATGTTTCCGGGATAATAAACCTTTCGGCGGATGGAATAATGCTCACAGAAGCAGCTTCCGATGAGTTCCTTTTTCGGATAATTCGAAAGAGCATCGAGGCTGTGATCCCGCTTTCGGTGGCAGGTCTCTTTTCGTGGGATGAAGCCGGCGGTCTTGAACTTTCGGCTGAGACGGAACTTGATAAGCAGCTTGGCAATGCTGTTTCTGCTATCCTCGAAGAGAGCGCCGGAGAAGGGGTGAAATATATTAAAGAGTTTCTGGAATCCGAATTAGCTGTTCCGCTACAGGATGTTAAGGCGGCAACTGCCATGCTGTCGGAATATATTGAATCCGTAAAATCCTATGAGGATGAGATTGCTTCATACCGAACTATGGCGGAAGAAAAAATAGCGGAAATAGAAACCGCAGCGGCAGCTGAGGTCGAAGCTGAGATTAGACGACAACTGGAAGTTCAGCTTGGAGAGGAGACAACGGAGCAGATTGAAAATACCGTTGATGAAGTGAAAAAGGGACTTGGGGGATTATTGGGGTTCTGAAAAACTATCTACAAGGCTTGAAGAAAACCGTCCGGGACAAGATCCCTGTCAATTTGTTTAAGCCGGATTTTTACTTTTCCGCATTGGGAATAAAATTCAAGTTCTTTATTTGTTTCATCAGGAGTTCTTTCCAGATCCCACAACTCAAAATTCTTCGCAGCAGGTCTGTGCTCTTTTTCATTTTTATTGTTATGGAAAGAGGTATTCGTCAATTCGGTCTCCTTCGGAAATAATCACTTCCATTTTAAGTCTATGACCTCAGGCAGTAAAGTCAAGAATAAATCAATAAAGATTTATATATATTAGCTATCTACTAAAAGGAGGGTTGAGGTTGGCTCCGGAATACTATGCCCTTCTGGCAGCTGGCTTTGCCGGAGTTTTCTCGAGTACCATGAATACTCCGATCGCAACCGGTGTGCTCACAGTTGAACTGTTCGGTCTGTTCTACAGCCTGCCCGCGGGTCTTGCCTCCATCGTTGGTTTTCAGATTAACAGACACAATACCCTCTATGATATGGTTCTTGAGGAAGAGGAAGAATTATAGTTTTCTGTTTGAATGAATCAAAACGCAGGTGTATAGTTAATTCAACCATTATTCAAAAGTTCAGGAGGCAGGAATGGCATATCCTTCAAACTCTTCTCTTTCCGTTATTTTCAGCAATCTCCAGAAGGCTTCCGAGAAACAACAGAAGCCAAAAACAGCAGAATTATTCGGCAGGCTTGCTGTTGACTTTGACAAAGGAAGCTCAGAGGTTAATGATTTTGTCGGACTCAAAGATCTAGTTTCAAATGAGCTATCTGAGAAATATCCGGAGGTTCAGGCAGCCGCAGATTCGGTAAAGGATCGGGGAGCCCTGCGTGCCCTGGTATGGGGGCAGAAGGTTGCGGCAATTCAGAAATCGCTCATTGACAGATATCTATTAAAGGGTGACGAGCTGCTTATAGGCAAGGCTTTGTTTGTCTGCGAAGCCTGCGGATTCGTGTCTCTGGGAGCCGATGTTCCTGAGATCTGTCCGGTTTGCAAGGCTCCGGCATCAAGATTTTCAAAGGTATAGGGGGGAATATGTACGCATCAAGAAATTCTGCAAAATGCACAAAAGATTGTCTCTGTCTCTTCGTCTGTCCCACTGGCGCTACCGATACTGAAACAGGTCAGATTGACGCAGAGCGCTGCCTCGACGGCTGCCGGCTTTGTGTGGATGCATGTCCGTCGCATGCCATCTTCCTGGTAATGAGCAATTATTCTGAGCCGGCTCCCAAGAACTCCGAGCTTGCCGGAAAACTTTTAGAGCTTTGCGAGAGCAAGTATCAGCAGGAAAAGGCGGCCGAGGTAATAATTACCAATGCTGAATCTACCCCGAAGAAGAAGCTTGCCGAAGCGCTCAGGCGATCTTTCCGTATAACAGCTGAAGACTGCGCCCGTGAGGCGGGCTACATGCTTCCGCAGAGCGAGAAAGTAAAGAAACTGCTGGAGAAGTTCGCTGGTATTAATGAAGACGCAAAGTCAGCCCTCGAGGGGCTCTAAGCCTCCCGGTGACAGCAACCGGATAGGCAGACCCTATAGATGCTCATGGCTCTATCTGCCGGTTTCCGGATTAACTCCTTTTCCTGCCGTTGTCCTATGTCATGGCTTCGGCGGGACAAAAGATTTTCTCCTCGAACAATACGCCCTGAGGTTTGCCGCTGAGGGTATAGTCGTGCTATCTGTTGATTATCATCATTTCGGGGGAAGCGACGGAGAACCGCGCCAGTCCTTTCTTTTCCGGAATCAGGAAGCCGATCTTAGAGCCTCAGTCTCATATCTTCGAAGTCGAGAAGATGTGATTTGTGTTTAGGCCCCGCAGCTACTTTTTCCCCGTCAGTTTGATTATATGGTAACCGAACTGGGTTCGAACTACACCGCTTATGCTCCCGACGCCCATCTTTGTGCAGGCCCGTTCAAACTCGGGGACCATCTTCCCGGGGCCGAACCATCCGAGGTCGCCTCCCTTTGACTTGCTTGGGCACGTAGAGAAATCTTTTGCTATCGCCGCAAAGTTCGCGCCCTGTTTAATCTTGCGATGTAGATCATTTGCCTGACTCTGGCTTTTAACCAATATATGACTTGCTTTCCATTCCATAAAGCGATGATAACCGAATTCCTGCCGTTTTTCAAGATGGCTTAATCTGAAACAGCAGTTCTGAATTTGGCAGCAATTCCTCCGAATGTCGGACCTTGCTGCCCCCGACACCATCAGACTAGGGTTCGGAAGACCTCAATTTTTCTCAGGCGGCACCGGGGCCCCCAGCGGCGGCATACAAAAACAGCCAAATTCAGAAATACTGACGTCCCGGAAGCGGGAATTAGAATTTATCAACACGCGGCAAAGAGGAATGATTTAAATATTTAGACATTTTAAAGATTATTCAGGGGCTTCCGGAGATTAAATTTACAATTGCTGAATCTGACATAATTTTGTGACAGGCGGAGTGATCATCGTCACCGTTCTCCTCTATATCTTCAGGAAATATGCACCGAGCAGGATTGAAGAGGAAAATTATATGAAGCAGTCAGCATAGTTGAAAAGGTGCTGATAAGAACAGATTAAATGTGTTATCTTTAATCCATGACTGAGAAATACATAGGAGCGCATGTCTCTACCGCCGGCGGAGTTGAGAATGCTCTCCTTCATGCTGATAAGATAGAAGCCCGGGGCTTCGCAATCTTTACCCGAAACCAGAGACGGTGGGAATCGCCTTCTTTGAGCGAAGAAAGTATTAAACTTTTTAAAGATCGGATGACTCAGTACGGCTACACGCCTGAGATGGTGCTTCCCCACAACTCATACCTGATTAATCTTGCTCAGCCTGATCCCGAGAAACGGGATAGATCATTCGATGTTTTTATTGATGAGCTGAAACGCGTAGAGCTGCTCGGCCTGAAATACCTGAACTTTCACCCCGGCTCGACTGTCGGGCTGATAAGCAAGGAAGAAGGAATAGAGCTTATTGCCGAGAATCTAAACCGGGCTCATAAGAGGGTTTCTGATACCGTCCTCGTCCTCGAGACAACATCAGGGCAGACCAATAAAATCGGAGGTATTTTCGAAGAGCTTTCTGCAATAATTGAGCAGGTTGAGGATAAATCCCGCATTGCTGTCTGCATTGACACATGTCACATCTTTGCCGCGGGCTATGACATCTCAACAGCTGACGGCTGGAACCGGACGATGGACGAGTTTGAACGTGTAATTGGTCTTGAATTTCTTAAGGGGATGCACCTGAATGATTCAGTGGAGGGGCTTGGTGAGCATATCGACCGTCACGAGAATATCGGACGCGGACAGATAGGGATAGAAGGATTCAAGGCTATTATTCGGGATCCCCGCACCAACGGTATCCCTATGGTTCTGGAAACTCCCGACAGGAGGAACTGGGACAAGGAAATAGCGCTTTTAAAATCGTTTATATAGTAAGCGCTATTTTCCCTTAAAATCATTCCTTGAATCACAGCTTCTAAAGTGGTAAAATAGTAACAAACTGGGGGAGAGCTAAAAATCTCAATGGCAAAAGAAAATAATACTAAGAACTCAACTTACGATGAAAGTAAAATAAAGACTCTGAGCTCGCTTGAGCATATAAGACTCAGAACGGGAATGTACATTGGACGTCTCGGGGACGGATCAAACCTCGATGATGGTATCTACATTCTATTAAAAGAAGTCGTCGACAACAGTATTGATGAATTTATCATGGGCAACGGTAATCGGATAATCGTTAAAGTTGAAGGTAAGAGCGTGAAAATACGTGATTACGGGCGCGGAATACCGCTTGGGAAGGTTATCGATTGCGTTTCAGTCATTAATACCGGCGCGAAATATAACGATGATGTTTTTCAGTTCTCGGTAGGACTGAACGGAGTCGGCACGAAGGCAGTTAATGCACTGTCAGAGCACTTCCGGGTAGTGTCGTTTCGTGAGGGCAAGTATTTTGAAGCAGTTTTTGAACGCGGAATTCTCAAGAAAAAACGTCAGGGAAAGGCAGAGGATGAGGTTGACGGGACCTATGTCGAGTTCGTTCCAGATCCGGAGATCTTCGGCGAATACGAGTATAATCAGGAGTTTATTGAACAGCGAATCTGGAACTATGCATACCTTAACAGCGGACTCACGCTATATTTAAATAAGAAGAAATATGAATCGAAGAATGGTCTTCTCGACCTCCTGGATGCCGAGGTTGGTCAGACAACCATCTATGATATCGGACATCATCAGAGCGAGAAGCTGGAATTCGCCTTCACTCATACCAACACTTACGGGGAAAACTATTTTTCCTTTGTAAACGGTCAGTATACAAGTGACGGCGGAACTCACCTTGCAGCATTCCGTGAAGGTTTTCTTAAGGGTGTTAATGAGTTTTACAAGAAAAATTACTCGGGTGTTGATGCCCGTGACGGGCTCGCGGGAGCTGTGGCAATAAAACTTCAGAACCCTGTTTTTGAGAGTCAGACGAAGAACAAGCTTGGAAATACTGAGTTGAGATCCTGGCTGGTGAACGATGTCAGATCCGGAATAGTCGACTTTCTTCATAAGAACAAGGACGCGGCTGTAAAGCTTGAAAACAAGATAATGAATAACGAGAAGCTTCGTAAGGAGCTTAATGAAGTTAAAAAGGAAGCACGTGAAGCGGCCAAGAAGGTGACTTTCAAGATTCCGAACCTCAAAGACTGCAAGTTCCATCTCGGAGATAAACTGGGTGAGGAGTCTATGATTTTCATCACGGAAGGACAGTCGGCATCGGGTTCAATTGTTTCCTCCCGGGATGTATATCGGCAGGCTGTGTTTTCTCTACGGGGAAAACCGTTCAATGTTTTCGGGAAGACTAAAGCTGCTATATACAGGAATGAGGAACTTTTTAATCTTATGATGGCCCTCGGTATCGAAAATGATTTTGATAATCTCCGTTACGGCAGACTTATTATAGCAACCGATGCGGACTATGACGGTTTTCATATCCGCAATCTTGTAATGACATTTTTTCTCACCTATTTTGAGGAACTTGTTACTGCCGGAAGGGTCTATATTCTGGAGACTCCACTGTTTCGGGTTAGAAACAAGAAGATTACAAGATACTCCTATAATATTTCCGAAAGGGACGAAGCAATATCAGAAATATCCGGTGCTGAAGTAACACGGTTTAAGGGTCTTGGTGAGATATCACCGAAAGAGTTTGGCCAGTTTATAGCAGACGATATGCGGCTTATAAAGGTCAGCATCAAGAGCATGAAGGACATTCCTGAAACGCTCGAGTTTTTCATGGGCAAGAATACCCCGGCACGCCGGAGTTTTATTATGGAGAATCTTATTTAATGGCATACGCAAAGAAAATCTTTAATGATAATTTCCTTGAATACGCATCCTATGTTATAAAAGACAGGGCTATACCTGATCTTGAGGATGGACTAAAACCAGTTCAGAGACGAATACTTCATTCGCTTTTTGAGATGGATGACGGAAAGTTTCACAAGGTAGCCAATGTCGTCGGTCACTGTATGAAGTATCATCCTCATGGGGATGCGTCAATCTATTCGGCCCTCGTCGTGCTTGCGAATAAAGAGCTTTTCATCGATAAGCAGGGTAACTTTGGAAACATCCTTACAGGCGATCCGGCTGCGGCAGGAAGGTACATTGAGTGCCGGGCGCTCGCCCTTGCAAAGAAGGTCCTTTATAATCCGGAGATCACGCAATATACCGAATCTTATGACGGCCGAAACAAGGAGCCGCAGGTTTTTCGATCAAAGATTCCTGTTATTCTAATCCATGGCGGAGAAGGAATTGCCGTTGGAATGTCAACAAAAATCCTTCCTCATAATTATGAGGAAGTTCTTACGGCCTTGAAATCATGTCTTAATAATGAACCTTTTCAGCTTTATCCGGATTTTCCTACGGGCGGAATGGTAGATGTTTCCGAATATCAGGATGGAAACGGCAAGGTTCTTGTTCGGGCAAAGCTCGATATCTCTGATCCGAAAAAGGTTCTTATAAGAGAGATTCCATTCGGGACAACTACCGAGAGTCTGATGAACTCAATTGAAAATGCTGCAAGACGCAGTAAGATAAAGGTTTCTGCAATCACGGATTATACAACCGAATCTGCCGAGATTGAGGTTAAACTTGCCCGGGGCGCCTACACAAACGAGGTCGTAGATTCTCTGTTTGCTTTCACCGATTGTGAAACATCCATTTCATTGAATCTCCTTGTTATTCGTGACGGACTGCCGACGATAATGACGGTAACCGAGATTATTAAGTATTATGCGGTGCAGATTGTAGAGATTCTAACCGATGAGCTGAAACTCGAGCAGAAGGCTCTGCTTGATAAAATTCATGCCCGAACTCTTGAGCGAATTTTCATCGAAGAGAGAATATACAAGCGGATCGAGGAAATGAAGACCAAACAGGACGTCATCGATACCGTTATTACGGGTTTTGCCCCTTTTATGAAGGAGATAAAACGTGATGTAACAGAGGAAGATGTCGAAAGGCTGCTCAAGATTCCTATCAGAAGGATTTCTCTTTACGACATCAACAAGGCACGTGATGAGCTCCGGCAGCTGCAGGAACGGCTTAAGGACGTTCGTAATCACCTCAAGCACATCACCGCCTACGCTGTTTCTTTTGTTGATGAACTGCTTTCCGGTGTAACCGAAGAACAGAAGCGGAAGACAGAAGTTATTTCCTTCAATAAGATTGATGTGCGGGAGGCTGCCCAGCGGAACCTGTCACTCAGTTATGATGAAGAGACAGGTTATCTCGGTTACGAGGTGAAATCCGGCAAGGTTCAGTTCAGTGTTTCAAGTTATGACCGAATTCTGGTTATTCGAAAGAGCGGTGTATATTCTATTATAAACGCTCCTGATAAATTATTTGTCGACAAGGGCATGCTTTTCTGTGGTCTTGCCGACAAGGATGAGATGGCTGATAGGGTCTTCACCATCCTGTATAGAAGTGATGAAACCGGATTTGCTCACCTCAAGCGCTGCCGCATTGAGAAGTTTATCCTCGATAAGTCATATGAGCTTATTCCGGATGGCTGCAGGATAATCAAGATGACACTGAAAGACGAGGTTTCAGTCGAACTAAGCTACAAGCCTAAACCGCGGCTTAAAGTGCTAAATGAAAGCTTTGCCGTAAAGGATTATCTCGTGAAGGGAGTAAAGGCCGCAGGCGTGAGACTCTCCGCGAAAGAAGTAAAGAACGGAAAATTTGTAAAAATCAAGAAGAAATAGCCGGTTCTGATTTTTTGAATAATTTACTGATGTAATAAAGGCTGTTCTGCAAAGAGGGGCAGTCCTTTTATTACAATAAACCGTGGATTCACTGTTTACTTTCGTGGCTGTACAATTTTCATACTGATGTATTAAAGCCTTGATCTTTTTAGAAAACGAAAACAGAATAATAGTAACACATTTACTCCTTGGCTTTGTTAAATAGATAGACAATGGAAAGGGACGGATATCTTTGAAGATTAATGTTGAACAGTTTTATACCAAATACGGTCCTATGGTCCTCCGGCGGTGCAGATCTCTTCTGAAAAATGAAGAGCAGGCGCTGGATGCCATGCAGGAAGTATTTGTGAAGGTCCTGCAAAAGGCAGAGGTTCTTGATGACAGGGCGCCTTCGAGTCTTCTTTATACAATTGCCACCAATATCTGCCTGAATGAGCTGCGGAAAAATCAGGGCCGGTTTGTGAACGACGGGAATGAAATTCTTGAAACGATAGCCGGCTGGGATGATCATGCTGAGCTTGTTCTGACGGGACATTTTCTGGATCAGTTGTTCGGAGAAGAGAAGGCCACAACAAAAACTATGGCTGTTCTGCATTATGTTGACGGCTACACCCTCAAAGAAACGGCAAATGTAATGGAAATGTCCGTATCCGGAGTCCGTAAGCGGCTGAGAGGCCTCAAAGAACGGGGACTGGCCCTTAAGGAGGAGTAACTTATGAAACCCGGAGATCTATTTATCGAAAAGTACAGATTCGGAGAACTGACTGAAAAAGAGCGGCGGGATCTTGAAAAGAATTATCCTGATTCCGAAGCGCTCGAGGAAAGGATTCAGGAACTCGAAGCTTCCGACGAGCTTATACTTGGAAAATATCCCCCTGAAAAGATAGCTGCCGAAATTCAGGCTCGTTCAGCTATCTCTGATGCAGGGAAAACGGGAAATACAAACATCAGGAAATTCAGGCTAATTAAATATACAGCTTTCGCGGCGGCCGCGGCACTTGTCCTGGCGTTTGGTCTGTCGTTGTATACACCGGCGACGAACACCGGAGGGATGATTGAAGCCTCCGAAGAGATCTCTGCAGAAAGGATAAAAGGTCTTAAGCCTTCACTTAAAATTTACCGCAGAACAGGTGAATCAGCTGAAATCCTAGGAAACAGGGATACAGCGCTGGAGAGCGACTTAATTCAAATTGAGTATATTGCCGGAAGTTTTAAATACGGTGTGATATTCTCTATTGACGGACGAGGAATGCTTACAATGCATTATCCGACTTATGAAGGAATAGCGGCTGAACTGGACCAGGCTGGTGCAATACTTCTTCCCTATGCCTATGAACTCGATGATGCGCCCGATTTTGAGCGATTTTTCTTTATAACCGGGGGCAGCAGCTTCAATATTGATGAAGTTCTTGATGCTGCCTATGAATTAGCGTCGAGGGGACGGGTTTCAAGAAGGGAGTTTCTTGCCCTCCCCGATACTTATTATCAAACCACTATCCTTCTGAAGAAGGGGGCACAGAGATGATGTCGAAAACAATGAAGAATATTTTTATACAGGTTGGTGTAATAGCTTTTATAACATTGCTATTCCTTTTTTCCGCTGTGAACGTATCTGCGCAGGAATCAGTGATGAGGCGTTATGCCCTATACGTAGGGTCAAACTATGGCGGACGTGATCGCGTGACCCTGTCCTATGCCGTTACTGACGCGAGAGCTATTTCGGAAGTTATGCAGCAATTAGGCGGTGTAATGCCCCTCGACGGCATTATACTCACCGATCCGTCTCCGGCCCTCGTTGATGACACAGTAAGGGCTATCCGGAGGCAGATTGAAGCCGATAGCGGAGGCAAGCGTTCCGAGTTTTTCTTTTATTACTCAGGACATTCCGACGAAAAAGGGCTTCTGCTCGGAGAGCATATTTATCGATATGAAGATCTTAAGAAGGCTATTGATTCGGTAGAAGCTGATGTAAATATTGCTATTCTCGATTCATGTTCCTCGGGAGCATTCACCCGGATGAAGGGTGGAGTAAGACGCTCTCCCTTTCTTTCGGACACATCGGTGAAGGCTTCCGGTCATGCCTTCCTGACATCAAGTTCCGAAGATGAGGCCGCTCAGGAGTCGGATGACCTGGGAGCCTCATTTTTCACTCACTATTTAGTAACTGCGCTCAGAGGAGCGGCTGATTCCGCCCTTGATGGAACGGTTTCTCTCAATGAGGCCTATTCATATGCATCTTCTGAAACCCTTGCACGGACCGAGGATACGATGGCCGGGCCTCAGCATCCAAGTTATGATATACAGCTTGCCGGAACAGGAGATCTCATCCTGACCGATCTTCGGGCTGTGTCTGAGCAGGTGATGTTTGAAGAAGGACTCAGGGGACGTATTTTTGTCCGTGACGGCGCCGGCCGGCTTATTGTTGAGCTCAAGAAGGTTGAAGGAACAGCTCTTGCCGTCTCGATAGGCCCGGGACGTTATTCGATGATCCTTGATGACGGTGATCAGCTTCTGTCCGCAGATTTGATGCTAACCGGCGGATCGAAGATTTTGATTGTAAGGGATGAGTTTTATCCGGTTCCGAAATCATCGACAACATCGCGTGGCGGGGCAATTGTTAAACTACCCGATACAGTGAGTGCGGAAGAAGACAAGGATGATCAGACTGACACTATTGCCGAACTTGACGAGATAGCCCGGCGCGCAGAACGGCGGGCCCTTGCCGCTGCAGGGGCGGTTAAGGCTGAAAATGATGAGAACGGCAGCTGGAAGGCTCCAAAGAAAGATGAAGTTCGGGCTGAAGAAACCGGCTGGGACGAAGGGCTCAGCTTCGGTATTGTTGCTAATGCACGTAATTTTGACGGCTTTCAGATTGGGATCATTGGCTCGGAAGTATCGGGGGATCTTGACGGTTTTCAAGTGGGAAGTGTGTTTGCAACTGCCGATGGAACTGTCGACGGTCTTCAGCTTGCGGGCATCTACTGTAATTCCGATGGAGACGTAAACGGGCTTCAGCTTTCCGGAATCTGGAATAATGGAGAAAATGTTGCTTTTCTGCAGGGTTCCGGAATTTTTAACACAGCAGGGGGGGATCTGACAGGAGTTCAGTACACAGGTATCTTTAATACTGTCGGCGGCGATGTTCTTGGCGGACAGGCAGCCGGAATTTTCAATCTAGCAGAGGGAGATGTTCTCGGAATTCAGCTTGCCGGTATCTTTAATGTTGCCGCTGACGTGACAGGAATACAGGCCGCGGGTATTGTTAATACGGCTGAGAGTGTAAGCGGTATTCAGGCTGGTCTTCTGAACTTCGGAGGAAAGGTTTACGGCCTGCAGGTCGGCCTCGTGAATATCAGCGATGAGCTCTACGGTGTCCCGATCGGTCTTGTTAACATCAGTGGTAACGGACTGCATGATTTTTCAGTCTGGAATGATGATAATAATTTCCTAAACTTCGGATATCAGCTAGGTACCCCCGTAGTGTATACCTTTGCCAGTTTCGGCGTTACGAATGACAATTTCGATAATGCCGCCACTGCTGGAATAGGAATGGGTTTTGAACTTGCGATTGAATCTTTCTTTGTCGACCTTGACCTCTATGCTAAATCATACCAGGGCGGGCAAGGTTCACTAACGGGCAATGTTCAGGGTATTTTTACCGGCAAAGCAGATTATTATCCTGCCCTGAGGCTTTCCGGGGGAGTTGAGCTTTTCGGTTTTCTTTCTTTGTTCGGAGGCGTGAACCTGGACTGCAGACTGATTGGCAGTTATTCGGATTTCAGTTATGACATCGGAAGCACTGCGGCCGCTTCATATGATTCAGCTCCTGTCGTTGTCGATTTTGATGCAAACACCACAATGGAGATGTATCCTTCATGGTTTCTTGGAATACGCTTGTAGTGTTCCATTAATTATATACGGCACTGTCAGTGCCGGGAACAGTTCCCCAAACTGGGCCGCCGTCTTTTTCCGGACGGCGGTTTTTTTTGCTGTAAAATTCCGGTCTCTGGTATAAAATTAGCTTGGAGGAAGCATTATGATAAAACACAGTCTGGCAATGCGTGAGAAAGTTACCCTTGGTCTGATGGTTCTTATGTCGTTTTTCCTGCAATGTGATTTGTATATTACTCCGGCCATTGTTTCCGAGCTTGCGGCGGAATACAACGTTCCCAAAGAATCTATTAGTTATGTGGCCTCAGCCTTTACCCTGCTAGGGGCTGCCTTGAGTATTTTCTTCGGCTACATGTCCGATAAGGCTTCGCGGAAAAAGCTTCTAATCGGCGTTGTTCTAATCGGTGAGATTCCTTGTCTGCTGACCGGATTGAAATTTTTCACGGCAAGCTTTGAGGGATTCGTAGTACTCAGGATTCTCACGGGAATAGGGGTTGGAGGGATTTATCCCCTCCTTTTTTCGCTCGTCTCTGATTATTTTACCGATAAGCACCGGGCGAAGGCTGTGGCGATAGTTGATATAGCATGGGCTCTGGGAATCATGGTTGGGCCCATTATAGCGGGGCTCGGGCTTCTCTCGTCCTACGGATGGAGACTCGCATTCATCCTGGCTGCGGTGCCTAACTTCCCTGTTGTGCTTATCTTCGCGCTTGTTGCCAGGGCGCCCGAGCGGGGAGCCTCAGAAGCGGCTCTTGCCGATGCGCTGAGTTCCGGCGCTACCTATAAACACCGGATCAAGTTTGCTGATTTTAAATTTGTATTTCGGAACAGGACAAATGTTTTTCTGTTTCTGCAGGGGATTCCCGGAACGGTTCCGTGGGGAATTCTTACATTCTGGGTTATCACCTTTTTCAAGGAAACACAGGGCATGGGTCAAGCTGAAGCCACCCTTATCTGGGAACTCTTCGGTGTCGGCGCGGTCCTGGGCGGACTCGGATGGGCAATTCTCGGCGACAGGCTTTTTTCTAAAAACCCTTCCTACCTTCCTGTTCTCTGTACTCTCGGGATAGCTGTCGGAACTATACCCTGTTACATCTTTTTCAATGTCGGCTTCTCCTCAAGCATTGTGGTCATGGCTCTGGGATTGCTTGGCGGACTCTGCATTTCTACCGCGTCGAGCAACAACAAGGCAATGCTGATGAATGTAAACAGGCCTGAGCATCGGGGATCGGTTTTCGCGGTTTTTAATCTGACTGACAATCTCGGAAAAGGTGTAGGTCCAGCTCTCGGCGGGGCAATTCTCGCTATAAGCGGCAGCTATAAATTCATGGTGAATATAGCCGTGACTTTCTGGTTTGTTTGCGCTCTGCTGTTCATCGGAGTCATTTTCTCAATAGGGAAAGACCGCAAGGCTATGCTTGAGCTGATGGAGGAAAGGGGGAGAGAGCTTGAGCAGTCCTGACGGTAAGCTTAAAAGAGAATCCTCACTAGGATTGGTGCCGCAATTGCTGTGATAATGCCGGCAAGCCCGATGGAGAGGCTGCTTATTGCCCCCTCCGTCTGGCCGAGCTCGAGGGCTCGTGATGTGCCTATGGCATGCGAGGCTGTTCCGAGTGCAAGGCCCTTTGCCGTCGGCGATTTTATTCTGAACAGTTTCAGCAGGGCTGGGCCGGTAACGGCGCCGGTAATTCCGGTGAATATTACCGACAAGGCAGTAATCGACGGCAGTCCGCCGATTTTTTCCGCAGTTTCAACCGCAATCGGGGTCGTGACCGATTTTGGAATAAGTGACAACGTCAGCTCGGAAGGCAGGTTCAATGTCTTCGAAATTAGGGTCACGGAAATAATAGATGTGATTGTTCCTACCGTTATAGCTGTGAGAATTATGAGAAAATGACTCTTCAGAATATCTATTTTTTTATAAAGCGGCAGTGCGAGCGATACTGTCGCCGGGCCGAGCATGAATGAGATCATGCGGCCGCCGTTCTGGTAATCATCAAGGCTGATATCAAAAAAGAAGAGGAATAGAATTATGAGTGCCGATGCGGTAAGTACCGGATGAAAGAATGAGACGGGCAGTTTTATATAGATTTTTTGGCCAACAGCATAGGCGGTGAGTGTTAGAACAAGGCCAAACATCGGAGTTTCGCTGAAAGTCTGGATTAGATCAGCCATCGCCTTCACCTGCTTTATTTCGTTTTTTTTCCGTGAGGTACAGGAGAAGCTTAGCCGTGAGGCCTGTGGCAATAAGGGTTGTTATTGTTGTCGGGATGATAACGATTAGAAGCTTGATTCCGTACCGGCTAAGCAGTTCCTGTTCACTTGTGATGTTCACAATAAGCGGAATGAAAAACAACGGCAGGAAACTGGAAAAGAAATCAGAGGCGCGGCTGATCTGTTTCACTTTAATAATATTTGTAAGAAGAAGAATCAGCATTATCAACATTCCTGTTACCGTTCCGGGGAAGGGTAACAGGGGAATCGTCGCGATTAACACTCCTGCAGTAGTAACAAGACTGATTAGAAGAAATTCACCAAGAACTCCCAATGATTATTCTTCCTGTGGGTATCTGACTAAATCTATCAGCTCGTCTGAAAACACTCCGTTGCAAACTGCGAAGGTTGTGGAAAAAAGAGAGAGCGGTTTTCCGGATGCGTCTCTGCAGTCACCTCCTGCCTCATTCAGGATGAGCATGCCCGCGGCGAAGTCCCATACTCCGAGCTTGTATTCAAAATAAGCATCGAGGCGGCCAGCGGCTACATAGCTTAAGTCCAGCGCCGCGCTGCCCGAGCGTCTGATTCCGTGAATCCCGTTTTCAAAGAGTCGCTGTATTGAGCCGAGTGTGCTTCTCATTATCGGACCTCTATCATAATAAAAACCGGTTCCTATCAGCGCTTCACTCAGGCTGCGGTTTGAAACCTTTATTGGTTTTCCATTAAGAAATGCTCCGCCGCCCTTTACAGCCGTGAAAGTTTCTTTTAAAAGAGGGTTAAAGACCAGTCCGGCCATGACTTCTCCCTTTTCAGCATAGGCAATCGACACGCTGAACATCGGAAGACCGTGAGCATAGTTATTGGTTCCGTCGAGAGGATCGATAACCCAAAGGTTGACGGCATTCATGTTTTCTTCGCCGCCTTCCTCTTCGCCGAGAATCGAATGACTCGGAAAACTTTTCAAGATTATTTTCCTGATTGCTTCTTCCGATTTGAGATCAGCCTCGGTTACAAGGTTGCCGGCGCCCTTCTCGTTGATCTTGGCGTTATTAAAATACTGAAGAATTATCTCGCCGGCACGGATAGCGGCTTCTTCAGCAGTCTTGAGTATATTTTTTATGTCGGTAGTCATTATTTATTAATCAGCTTCATCAGTTCTCCGGGCTCAAAGAGTTCGAAAAAATAAGACTCACCTGTTTTGAACTTCACTTCCCACGCAGATGAACTGAAGAGTCCTGTAAACGCGCCCATAGGTTTTGCTTCCTCGATGGTTCCATTGATGCATGCAGTCGCACTTGATTCGGACACTTTTCGCATTTCACTGGTGTCGGAGAGCAGGAAGTTCATCGTGAACTTGTCGTATTTGTTTTTCTTCTTCATGAAGATGTCGAGCATTGAAGATTTTTCAAAATCTTCAAAATACACACGATCCTCGGTCGCATAGAGCAAGCCGCTGAGTCCGGACTTTTCACGGCCTTTTTCACCGATAAACCGGGCAAAGCTTTTGATAATTATCTGTTTACCTGTTTCCTGTTCTTTTTCAGCCCAGAATTCTTTGCTTTCGTTAGTTTCTTCCATACTTAAATATATAACATACTATTGAATTTAAGTAAATTCTTCTCTACTGTAATGGCAATGAATGATTCTTTTAACCGAAAAATTGACTATCTCCGTATCTCAGTTACAGACAGATGCAATCTTCGCTGTCTTTACTGTATGCCTGAAGAAGGTGTTAAGAGGATTTCCCACGAGGAAGTCTTAAGGTATGAGGAAATAATCGAAATAGTAAAAACTGCAGCCGAGCTCGGAATAAAAAAAGTGCGGCTTACCGGCGGTGAACCGCTTGTCCGGCCCGGCCTTTCCGGGCTCATCAGCAAGATTGCCGATATCGATGGTATTGAAAGCATTGCGCTGACAACGAATGGTCTGCTGCTTCCTGATATGGCCGAAGAGTTGGCCAATGCGGGGCTCAATAGGGTAAATATCAGCCTCGACACTCTTGATCCCGAGAGCTACCGGAGAATGTCACGGGTAGGCAGGATTGAAAAGGTTTTTGAAGGTATAGAAGCGGCGGTATCGGCCGGACTCTCGCCTGTGAAGATAAATACAGTAATAATCCGGGGATTCAACGATAACGAAGTCCTCTCCATGGCCGAATGGGCTCTCCGGAACGCTCTTAATCTGAGGTTTATTGAGTTTATGCCTGTTAATGACAGTACCTTTCCTTTTGCCGACGGATATTTATCCTCCGATGAAATTCGGAAGACTCTGTTGTCCGGCTTTCCGAAAATGGAAGGTGGTCTGCTTGAGGGGAATGGTCCGGCCGAATGCTGGAAGGTTCCCGGAAGAAAGGGCAGCCTCGGTGTAATAGAAGCAGTCAGCCATGCATTCTGCGGCAGCTGCAACAGGCTTCGTCTGACGGCTGATGGAAGGATGAGGCCGTGCCTTTTCTCTGATAAGGAGATTAATCTTCTTTCGGTATTGAGAGATCCCGGAGATAATAAATCGGAACTATCCGCCCTTATTTCCCATGCGGTAGATTTGAAGCCCGAATCACATGGGAATCTGAAATCAGAAAAGCATGAAGGTCGCTTTATGTACGAAATAGGAGGCTGAAATGAAACTCAGTCATGTTGATGAATCAGGGAAGGCGAGAATGGTCGATGTCAGCGCCAAGGATGATACTGTCCGGACCGCAGTTGCCCGAGGCTCTGTGGTAATGAAGCCTGAAACTATGCGGCTTATTATGGAAAACAGGAATAAAAAGGGTGATGTTCTTCAAACAGCCAGAATAGCTGGAATTATGGCAGCCCGGCGTGTACCAGATCTTATTCCGCTATGTCATACCATCATGATAACCGGCGCTTCAGTAGATTTTATATTAGACAATAAAGCCTCTACCGTAATGATTGAGGCTGAAGTCCGCTCGACAGGGAAAACCGGAGTAGAGATGGAAGCCCTTCAGGCTGTCAGCACCGCGGCCCTGACTATTTATGATATGTGCAAGGCCGCGGAGAAGACTATGAAGATTGAAAACATCAGACTCGTAAGTAAGACAGGTGGAAAGAGCGGAGATATTCAAATTGAAGAATAACGGATATACAGCATCTGTTATCACGGTTAGTGATAAGGCCGCTGCGGGGCTACGCGTAGATAAATCCGGACCAGCTGCTGCAACGGGGCTTGAAAAAATGGGTTTTGAGATCGTCCGGATCGATATTGTTTCCGATGACAAGGATTACATAAGAGCCGAACTTATTAAACATTCCGACCAGGGGATAAATCTGATAATAACTTCAGGCGGAACCGGTGCGGCCCCTAGAGATAACACTCCCGAGGTGACTCTTGAGGTCGGGGAGCGTGAGATGCCCGGCCTCTCGGAACTGATGAGGATTAAGGGGATGGAGATAACCCCCTTTTCGGTCCTCTCCCGTGGACGATCGGTGATAAGGGGTAAGAGTCTTATTGTGAACCTGCCGGGTAGCCCGAAAGCTGTGGTCGAGAATCTCCAAATCCTCGAACCGGTTATAGAACACGCGATAAAAATGCTCATCGGGAAAGACATAGAGCATTAGTGTTGTAAAAAAAAGCTTGGCCTGTGACGGTTTTGTTACGATAATTAATTCGAGGCATTGTAATGAGTATCAGTGATAGTGAAATCCGGGACTTGTCGAAAGATGAGATAATCGAAAAATATCATCAGATCAAGCTGTCGCGGGACAGGGTCTTTGCTGTTACGTCCCACGATCTTCGCAGTCCGTTCAGCGGGCTTCTTGGGATATCCGAAATGCTCAGTAAGAATGTCAGCAGTTTTTCTCCTGAGGATCTTCAGGAATATATAAGCACCATCCATGAATCCCTCCAGAATACCTATAATCTGATAGAAAATTTGTTCGAGTGGGGCCGGATCGAACGGAACAAACTTGAAAAAACAATTGAACTCATTCCGCTTAAACTGATCCTTGAGGAAATTCTTAATAATCTGGGAACGTTTTTTACAGATAAAGATATTGAGTTAGAGCATGATTATGATGAGCAGCAGATTGTGTCGGCAAATTCCAGGATGCTGGAATTTGTGCTTAAAAATTTTTTAACTAACGCCGTGAAGTATTCTGCCAGGGGAAGTTCTGTATCCATATGCTGTATTAAAAACGGCTCGAATGATGAAATACAGGTAATTGACAGGGGGGTAGGTATCTCTTCTGAAAATCAGAGCAAACTCTTTAAGCCGGAATTTAGCTGGAAGAGACATGGCACCGAGGGAGAGGCCGGCACCGGTCTTGGACTTCTTGCCTCAAGCCGCTTTGCCGAATATTTTAATGCAGAAATTCGGGTCAGCAGCGCGGAGGCTGAAGGCAGCACTTTTTCTCTTATTTTACCTGCTCCCCTCTCTTGAGGGAGATTTTCCCGGTTCTTATTGATTCAATAATATTATAATCACTAAGCAGGTTGAACGCGTTGTTTACAGAATTCGTATCACCGGTTATTTCAAGAATCCAGACAGAACCACTTGAGTCAATTATCCTCGCCTGAAGCGCTGTGATAATTTGAAGTACGTCACTGCGGACCTCCGGAGTCACCTTTATCTTCATCAGCGCGTGTTCCCGTTCGACTGCTTCTGCTTTTTTTATATCCCAGACCTTTATTACATGTACAACTTTCTGAAGCTGTTTTCGGACCTGCTCGAGAACATTGTCATCTCCCTTTACCACAATTGTAAACCGGCTTTTTCCGGGAATTTCTGTGTGGCCGACGGTCAGGCTCTCTATGTTAAATCCTCGGCGGGAAAACAAGCCTGAAATCCGGGTCATTACCCCGGGCTGATCATCACAAAGGATGGATATTGTATGGTTCATCATTTACTCCTTGGTTTCTTATTTATTCTTCGATATAGTCCGTAAGGCTGCTGCCGGTGACCATCGGATAGGTGTTTCCCTGTTCGTGCAGGATGAACTCTATAACAGTCGGTCTGCCCGATGCCACAGCCTTTTTTATGGCTCCCTCTATCTCATCGGGCTGTTCAACCCTGATTCCCAGAGCACCCATTCCTTCGGCAATTTTTGTGAAATCGACACATTTGCCCAGATCGCAGCAGTTGTAACGTTCGCCGTAGAATGCGCTCTGCAACTGGCTGATCATGCCCAGCCTCTGGTCCTTCATTACCATGGCAATAATGGGAAGATTTTCTTCTACTGCGGTAACAAGTTCCTGGCAGCACATCAAAAATGATCCGTCGCCGTTTATCGAAATAACCGTATCATCTGGAAAGCCGGCCTTGGCGCCTATTGCCGCGGGCAGTCCAAACCCCATTGTCCCGAGTCCCCCCGAGGTGATAAAAGAATTTTTCCGGTCAATCGGAAAGTGATGGGCGGCAAATATCTGATGCCGTCCAACGTCGGTGGTCATGATCGGGTCCGGGATGATTTTCTTTAGCCTCTCGAGAATAAGCGGAATGTTGAGTTTGCTGCTGTCAGCAGGTTTTTCCCGGTCTTTTTTAATTTTAAGGAGGAAATTAAGCCATTCTTCCTTCTCGGATTTGGAGGCCGTAATACCCTCCTTGTCGAGGTGGCCGCTAATGGAATTGATGATCTGTGAGGCATCGCCTACTATAGGAAGGAAAGACGTAATATTTTTACTGATTTCAGCCGGATCGATGTCGATGTGGATGATTCTGGCCTCCGGTGCAAAGTTTCCAAGCGGTCCGGTTGTCCTGTCTCCGAAGCGGGTGCCTACTGCTAATATTACATCGGCTTTCTGGACCGCGTTGTTACCGGCGGCTGTTCCGTGATAACCAATCAGCCCGAGATAGAGCCTGTCGGTATTAGGAAAGCCGTTTTTTCCCATCAATGTAGCGACAACCGGGATCTCGTATTTTCGGGCAAATGAAGTGAGGGCGTCCTCTGCTCCGGAGCCCGCGACTCCTCCCCCTGAGATTATGAGTGGCTGTTTTGCGCTGCGCAGAAGAATCGCCGCTTTTTTTATCTGGCCGCTGTGGCCTTTTATTGTAGGATTGTATCCCTCAAGTACGGGTTTTTTATGGTTTTTATCAGGAGCCTTTAATTCGGAAGACAGGACATCCTTTGGAATATCTATTAGAACGGGACCTTTTCGCCCGGTTGTTGAAAGGTAGAATGCTTCATGAATGGAATCTGAAAGATCTTCGGGTTCTGAGATTAGATAATTGTGTTTTGTAATTGGAATTGTAATCCCAGTAATATCCACTTCCTGAAATGCGTCGTTTCCGATCATCTCTCTGGGTACCTGGCCGGTGATGGCGATGAGTGAAGAGGAATCCATGAATGCCGTTGCAATACCAGTAACGAGATTTGTTGCGCCTGGTCCGCTCGTTGCCATGCATACGCCGGCCTTACCGGTTGCCCTTGCATAGCCGTCCGCCATGTGGGTTCCGCCCTGTTCGTGTCTGCATAGAATGTGTCTGATTCCGTACTTGTCCAGTTTGTCGTAGATGGGCAGTGTGGCCCCACCTGGATATCCGAAGATAATTTTGGTTTTTTCTTTTTTCAGAGCTTGAAGTACTGCATCTGCCCCGGTCAAAACGTTGCCTTTACTGTTTTCGTCTTTCACTTCTTATATCCCCCTAAAATAAAAAAAGCCTGTTGACTGTAACCGTCAACAGGCTTGTATTTACATTAAATAAAATACTAACCAACGTTTCCGGTTGCGAAGCGTCCACTGACGACTGCCACGACGACGACTGCTAAGGCAGTTACGACTGCTAAGGCAGTTACGACTGCTAAGGCAGTTACGACTGCTAAGGCAGTTACGACTGCTAAGGCAGTTACGACTGCTGAAGTGGCTATGAGGACTCTTAGGACACTGACGACTGCATTTGACGCAGGAAGAACCGGATTATTCATTACTCGATAAGGATAACCTTGATTTTGTTATCGGTCAAGAGGCGATAATTGGCGGTAATTGTTTTTAGTAATTCATCAAGATGTGATAATGAAAATTTTCCAGGTGAGGCTCGGTATGGAAACGATTATTTCTACTATATCTTTAGGAAGCTTCCGTATTATGCGCCCGAAGGGGACTTTATGGATTAGTGCAACTGATATTGTCGGTCTGTCGCAGGGAAGTCTTTAGTGGTTTTGACCGATAGAATTGATATTATTATAGATTTTGAAGAACTATCTGATTATTTCGATTTTCCTGAATTTTATCAAAGATTATTGCTGAATCCGTTGACAGAGCGGGGCTATTTCATTATATTCCTTATCACAGTCGATGAGACAAACTGCTTAACAGCAACTCGGAAGAGATGAGCTGAAAGAGCGGTTCCAGTCCTTGACACTAACAACGGTAATTGGTATATTGTACCTCCGCTGAATGAATGCCTTGAGCTTTCATTATGAAGTTTTGCCAAAAGCAAAACGTCCATTATAGCGTACTGTGAATGTTAAACGGGTGCTCACAATGGTGAATATCCATTACAAAATCCTACAGGGTTTTGTATAAAGAGAAGTTTTCAAAGAAAACTTCTTAATTGAAAAGTCGAAGACTTTTCAATCGTTCTTTTACATAATTAGGGATGGAGAGAGTTTATGTTT
>JAEKNX010000039.1 GCA_016839055.1 Spirochaetales bacterium | reverse complement strand
TATCAAATATTTGCAGCGTACTTCCTCTGAACTGGAGGCACTCTTCCGCGACCTTTTGATCGGCGTCACCAATTTCTTTCGTGATCCTGAAGTCTTCAAGGTGCTCGAGGAACAGATCGTCCCCAAATTATTTGTCGACAAAAATGCTAACTCAGCGGTGCGTATTTGGTGCCCGGGATGTTCCACTGGCGAAGAGGCTTATTCTATTGCCATTCTGCTCGCAGAACGTCAGGAAGCGATGAAACAGGCTTTCAAGGTTCAGGTCTTTGCCACCGATATTGACAACAAGGCTATAAGCATTGCTCGCGCTGGACTCTACCCGGCCAGCATTGCTTCGGATATCACACCGGAACGACTTAAACGTTTTTTTGAAGTTGAATCGAACGGGAGTGTCTATCGTATCCACAAAGGTATTCGCGATATGTTGATCTTTTCAGAACAGGATGTGGTCAAAGACCCACCCTTCTCAAAACTAGATCTAATTAGCTGCCGTAATGTGATGATTTACATGGGAACTACCTTGCAAAAGAAACTCATTCCTCTATTTCATTATGCTCTGAATCCGGACGGTGTACTCCTTCTGGGTACATCTGAAACCGTAGGTGAGTTTGTTGGTTTATTTGCTCCGTTGGACCGTAAAAATAAACTCTATCAAAGACAAGAATATTTTTCAAAAGCGGAACGCCCTAATTATGAGCAGTTTACTCCGCACATGCCTGTCCTTGAACCTTTGTTATTTCAAGGAGTTAACGCACCGAAGGATGTTTTTCTCACGAAACAGAAGTTCAACCGATCGCTTCGCGAACTGACTGAAAGGGTTTTGCTGGATCAGATCGCCCCAGCTGGAGCGCTCGTAGACGGGAAAGGGAATATCCTATATTTACATGGTCATACCGGTGATTTTCTCGAACTTAGTCCGGGAGAAACTGGAACGCTAAACATTCTAAAAATGGCCAGGGTTGGGCTGCGTCGTGAGCTGACCACTGCTTTTCATAAAGCCTCTGTAACCAAAGAAATTGTGCGCTGCCCGGGATTGAGAATTAAAAACAAAAGCCATAGTCTTGTGGTCGACCTCACTATCCACCCAGTGTTGAGCGGCTCTCAATCATCTCACTTCGCACAAGGTACGGCACCGCTTTACATGGTCATCCTGCAGGAAAGCCTTTTAGAAGAAGAGAAGAACTTGGAACAATCGAGTGAGACAAGAGATCCGAAAGCAGAAGAAGAGGTTCGCTTCGCTGCGCTCAAACAGGAATTACGCATCAAAGAAGAGTACCTTCAATCTGCCAATGAGGAATTGGAAACGTCCACGGAAGAGCTGAAATCCTCCAACGAGGAGATGCAATCAGTCAATGAAGAACTGCAGTCTACCAATGAGGAATTAGAGACATCCAAAGAAGAACTGCAATCAGTCAATGAAGAGTTATCCACTGTCAATGCAGAATTGCAAACCAAGGTGTCTGATCTATTGCAGGCCAACAACGATGTGAATAACCTACTTTCTGGAACAGGTATCGGAACAGTTTTTGTGGACTATCAATTACGCATCTTGCGTTTTACACCTGCAGTCACCCAGATCATTAACCTGATCTTGACCGACGTGGGACGCCCCGTCAGCCACATTCTCTCTAACCTGGTTAGATATGATCGTTTGGTGGAAGATTTACAAGAAGTATTGAATACCCTGGTCCCTATAAAAAGGGAGGTTCAAACAACTTCAGGGATTTGGTATTCCTTAAATATCTTACCCTATCGGACTATTGGAAATGTTATCGAAGGTGCGGTGATCACCTTTTTAGATATTAATGATGCAAAAAAGGCAGAGGAGAAGCTTAAGAAAGCCAATGATCTTCTCCGTTTGGCTGTTGTAGTGAGTGATTCATATGATGCAATTATTGCCCAAGATCTGGATGGCCGAATTATCGCTTGGAACCCGGCTGCTGAGAGAATATACGGTTGGAGCGAAGGTGAAGCCCTTACGAAAAACATGCAGGATATTCTTCCTGAAGACTTGCACCATGAATATCATGAGCGTGTAAAACAATTGATTCAATTAGATGTTCTTAAAAGTTACAAGGCCAAACGGATCACCAAAGATGGTCATATAGTCACTGTATGGCTTACCGCTACTGCTCTTTTAGATAAGTCTGGGAAGGCGTATGCAATTTCTTCAACTGAAAGGGTGCAAGGCAAAAAACAATAGGGTCCACTTTTCAACCATTAGAATCAGGTTTTACCTATAGTAGTAAATTAGAGTACCAGTTTATTGAAGGATACAGTCAATGGCTAAACATAATGCTGAAACCGATCAAATGATGTATTTACGGCAACAAGCTGAAGATCAAATTTTGCAGAACGCAGGGATGACCACAAAAGCCATTGAGCTCATGTCCTCTGAAGAAATCCAAGAAACCTTTCATGAACTTCGTGTGCATCAGATCGAGCTGGAGATGCAAAATGAAGAGTTGCGCCGAATACAACTTGAATTAGAATCGGTACGAGAGCATTATTTTGATCTTTATGACACAGCACCAATGGGTTATTGCACTCTCAATGCTAATGGGCTGATCCTTCAAGGCAATCTTACTGGTGCTGCTTTGTTGGGAATAACCAGAACCGGTATGGTCAATCAGCCCATCAGTCGCTACATCCACAAAGAAGACCAGGAAATCTACTACCTCCACCGTAAAAAAGTTTGTGAGATAAAATCACCTCAAACCTGTGAGCTTCGTTTGGTTAAAAAAGATGAAACAGCATTCTGGGCACATTTTGAGATGACTATCTCACATGACACCAGCGAAGAGCCCTTAATTCGTGTTGCTTTTATAGACATCTCCGCTCAAAAGCAGGTAGAAATTAAATTACGCTACCTAAGCATGCATGATGCGTTGACAGGTTTACTGAACCGCGGTTACTTTGAAGAATGTATGGATCGGTTTGAACGAGGTCGACAATTCCCCATTAGCTTTCTGATGGCTGACGTGGATAAATTGAAAATCACAAACGACCGCGAAGGGCACGCCGTCGGGGATAGACTATTATGTCATGTGGCAGAGTTGCTTACCCATTCTTTCCGTACTGACGACATGATTGCAAGAATTGGCGGTGATGAATTTGCCGTACTAATGCCCAATACAACTTCAGCTGAAGCAGAGTTAGTACTTGCCAGGTTTCGTCTTCTTCTTGAGGAGCACAATGACTCCCTCACTGAAATCCCGTTATCTCTTTCTTGCGGCATTAGCACCGCAGAAATAAAGGCGCCACTCAATGAATTTCTTAAAATAGCGGATGAGAATATGTATCTTGAGAAAAGGGGTAAATATGTCACCTAAAAAAAGAATTGATTCTCTGATTGAGAACACCTACTCTCGTAAAAACTCAAGTGAATCTAAGCTTCTTCCCTTTAGCAGTCAAGAGGTTCGTGAAAAGGCTGAAAGAATAGTTCAGATAAGCACACAAAAATTGTCGCAAGATATTTCTAAAATGCCGCAAGATGAAATCCTGCAAACATTGCACGAACTTCGTGTGCATCAGATCGAACTGGAAATGCAAAACGAGGAACTGCGCAAAATCCATCTCGAATTGGATGCCGCACGCGAACGCTATTTCGATCTTTACGACCTGGCACCGGTAGGCTATTTTACTATCAGCGAAAAGGGTTTGATTATAGAAGCTAATCTGATGGCTGCTGATATGCTTGGGGTTGCCAAGAGTGCGCTAAAAAAGCAGTTGTTTACCAGATTTATTTTTAAGGAAGATCAAGACGCCTATTATCTACATCGAAAACACCTCTTCGAAAGCGGTGAACCGCAGAACTGTAATCTGCGCATGTTGAAAAAGGGTGATGTGGTATTTTGGGCGGACTTGTCGGCGACTGTAGCGCAAGATGAAAAGGGTTTACCCTTGTGCCGCGCTGTTATCAGCAACATCACCAAGCGCAAGCAAGT
>JAEKNX010000023.1 GCA_016839055.1 Spirochaetales bacterium | reverse complement strand
TCTTCAATATTTCATACAACTTCTTATTTATAAATAATTTTTCCTTTCCAAAAGTCTTAGACTCCAATACTCCTATTTCTTCTAATTGATTTAAATATTTACTTGCAGTTCTCCTTTCAGCTATTTCATTTTTTACTAAAAAATCTATCTTCGTATATGGTTGCCGAAAAAGTAATTCTATCAATTCTTTTGTATAAGTTGTTTTCGGAAGTTTTTCTTTACAATAATCAATTGTTTCATCCATTAAATTCTTTATTGAACTTACAGTTTCTAATGTTTCCAATGATGTCATTTCTATAGCCGTAAGCATAAACATTATCCAATTTTCCCATCCATTTTCATCTCTCACATTTTGTAAATATCTATAGTAGCTATCCTTATTTCTAATTATATAACTACTCAAATATAAGATAGGTGATTTCAATAATCCTTTTAAAACCAGATATAATACATTTATAATTCTTCCAGTCCTTCCATTTCCATCATAAAAAGGATGTATTGATTCAAATTGATAATGAATTATTGCTAATTTCACCAATGGATCTATTTCATTATCAATGTTTATATATTCTTCTAAATTTTTTAATAAATCTCTGATTATTCTTTCTTCATCTGGTGGTATATATACTACCTCACCAGTTGTATCATTCATAAATCTTGTACCAGGTAATTTCCTTATTCCAGCCCTATTCTTCTCAAGACTTTCTTGAATTCCAACAATACTCTTCGTAGTAAGAATATGATCCTTTAATATCAGATTATATCCTTTCCAAGTCGCTTCTCGATAATTTAATACTTCCTTTGTTGCAGCATCATATTTATCATCATTTTTTAACATTGCTTGATAAATTTTATCTTGAGTTGTGATGATGTTTTCAATCTCTGAACTTGCTCTCGCCTCTTTCAGGATGATTGTATCCAAGAGGATGTTTTCATTTGGTATTGTTGTACAATATCCATTCAACCTGGCTAATGCTTTATTTGCTTTTATAGCTTTCCGAAGGATTCTTACACTTTCTATATCATCTATTGGTGGTAAAAATGGTAAATCATTATTTGCTTTTTTATCCATATTCCTCTCAACATGTACACGTTTTACTAATTATAGCACATATCACGGCTTTTACGTACATGTTTTACAATTATTTGCACATAAAACAGTTTTCATGTGCACGCAGTGCACATGACGAAATTCGTGAAGATAACATATTCTGTTTACTCTTTTTATATAAAAGTCCAGTTTCAGCTTAATAATGAAGTGACCCTATATTATCACAATAAACTATGACCTGCGGTGACTGGATAAGCCGGTGTAGTCGATTGATCTATATATTACATATAACTCCAGATATTCATAAATTTTGTCTATATTGTACTCCCAATCTATTGGAATATCAAATTAGTATTTTATAAATATTATCAACCACAGTTGAATCAGAATATTTTTTTCGGCGTAGAAGTATTATGATGATCGATAACTATACTAAGAATACAATTCCCGACGGCTTCAAGGACTTCCTTCTTGCCCATAACTATTTCAAACCCTGGTGTATTTCATACTATTTCAAATGGGTTTCAATTTATTTATCCACGCAAAAGAAGAGTCAGTCACAACCGCTGAACCCAACGGCCTTCTGTAATGATCTTGCTCTCTCAAATGAATATGAAGATTGGCAGATTGAGCAGGCAAAAAGAACAATTCTCATATATCTTCAATACAAAAAGAAGTTGGAACATCAGGGTGAGCCTTCTGACAAAATCTCAAAGACTAATTCCTGGCAGGATCTATTTGAGCTGAACAGAAGGCAGCTGCGCCTGATGCATAAATCTCTCCAGACTGAAAAAACTTATATGAGGTGGCTTCAGAATTTTATTGATTATTCCTCAAAGCCGCCGACCCAGATTTCAACTGATGATCTGAAGCGATATCTGACTCATCTTGCCGTTGACCGGAGAGTAGCCCAGGCTACGCAGAAACAGGCATTCAATGCCCTCCTCTTTTTCTTCAGACATATTCTGCATAAGCGCATAGAAAATCTTGATGGAACAATAATGGCTAAACAGCGCTCAAGACTTCCACTTGTTCTTACTCCGGAAGAAGTGCTCAGTGTTCTCAATGAGATGACAGGAGTGTACCGCCTGATGGCGGAGCTTATTTACGGCAGCGGAATGAGACTTAATGAATGCCTTAACCTCAGAGTAAAGGATATCGATTTTCAGCGGAATTCAATACTGGTTCGCTCGGGAAAAGGAAACAAAGACAGACTGACCCTCCTGCCTGAAAGAATTGTCACCAAACTTCAAGACCAGCTGGCCGCCGCCAGAATAATCTATAATCATGATCGAAATGAGAAGATCGAAGGGGTTATGTTGCCGGAGGCTCTAAGTCAGAAATTTAAGAATGCGTCTAAAGAATGGTCCTGGTTCTGGATATTTCCATCCCCGAAGTTATCTGTAGACCCATATTCGAACATCGTTAGAAGATTTCACATCTATCCAAGTTCCCTGCAAAAGATGTTCAAATCTGCGGTAATATGCTCGGATATTACTAAAAATGCGAGTGTTCATACACTGAGACATAGCTTCGCTACAAGCCTGATCGAAAACGGCTACGACATCAGGACAATTCAGGAGCTTCTCGGTCATTCTGATGTTAGTACTACGATGATATACACTCACATCGCCAGAAAGAATAAACTCGGTGTGAAGAGCCCCTTCGACAGCCTTAGTTGATCATCTCCTTCTGATAAGAAAAATAATAAATAGTGAAATAACGGTGGATATAAAACTCATGAAAAGCGGTATGTGAAAGGTAAAACCTATGGCAGTCGTTGCGGAGCAGAGACCGGTTATTATTCCAGCGCTTATCTGGAGTCTCTTATCCTGCTTCATTACGATGCCGGCCGCCTCATTCTTCCGAAGTTTTTTAAGCAGGAAGATCAATACGGCCGGTTTAAAAATATTTGCAATATTCTGGATAGAGTTTCCCGGTGCGAGATTGCCGCTAACCGCGATATCCATGAAGTGGACGACCGTTGCGCCGATTGAAAAGACTGCCAGGGCAGTAACTGCGGCCTCGCGGTATCCATCCCGTCGACCAACCGCAATCAGCCCGAGAATTCCGATTGCAAGATTCGCAAATGCTACCTCAAGTTGAAACGGACTGCCCGCACTCCAGCCTATCGACTTGGCGACTATATCGGAAATGAAAAAATGGCTGAAAAAGTTCCATATGCCGCTTCCTGCTACTGCTATCGCGAAGTAAAAAACAAGATACTCCTCCAGGACATCGGAACCTGATAAGGTTCTACGATTCAGAAGATAGTAAAACCCGCCTAAAAGCAGCGGAAGAAAGGAAAATATGTAAATTCTGGTCCAGATAAATAATGTCATTGCTTAAATATAACAGAATTACGCCTTTTTGCCCATATTTATCACTTGACTATTATCTACTTAGTGATAGTATTAAGTTATTAACGTCATTAACACGTTATATCAGCATTAAGGAGCCAGTCATGATCGAGATTTCATCACCGACAAAGAAATTTCTGAAAGAAATAAATGCCGGAATTACATCCCTGGTACTGCTCTGTGTTGTCAGCCGGTCTGAAGAACCTATGTACGGCTATCAGATAGCCAAACAGATCGATTTCGGCAGCGAGCAGGGACTATCCATGAAGCAGAGCGCTCTCTACCCTGTTCTGCGTTCGCTGGAAAAAAATGAACTGCTGGAGAGCCGGGTTGAACCGTCGATCACAGGACCTCCGCGCCGATACTACGAGATCACACGCGGCGGCAAAGAGGCATTAGAAGAGTGGAAGGATATCTGGCACCACGTGAAAGAAAATGTGGATGCCATTCTTGAAGGAGGAAACAATGATTAACACAATAGAGAAATATTTGCAGGAGCTTCAGGCCGCGATGATGGATTCTGATTCAGCGACGAGGAGGGATGCAATGACTGACGCCGAAGATCATCTACGCTCTGCTCTTGCTGAGGCTCTCGAGCAGAATCCGGCGAAGGATGAAATAGATCTAATCCCTGGAATAATCGAGGAATATGGGCTTCCACAGGAGACTGCCGACGCTTACCGCGATCTCGAGACCCGTTACCCGTCTGAGATGAACCGGAAAAGAAGGCCCGTCGGGCGCTCATCCGCTGTAGGCCGGTTTTTCGCAGTATTCAGTGACACCAGGGCTTGGGGATCCATGCTTTACTGCCTGCTGTCTCTTGTTACCGGGATCCTCTACTTCTCATGGACCGTGACTGGTGTGGCAGTGTCGGCCTCAATGATGGTTCTGATAGTCGGAATTCCTATTGCAATGGCATTCTTCTTCTCATTTCATGGACTCGCGTTTCTCGAGGGACGGCTTATTGAGGCGCTACTCGGAGAGCGGATGCCGCGAAGGCAGAGATTTTTCAACCCTGATATGGGCTGGGGCGGGAAGATAAAGCGCCTACTGCTCGGAAAGGACAGCTGGCTGGCTATTGTCTATCAGATTATCATGCTTCCACTCGGCATAATCTATTTCACACTCATGGTTACTCTTATGTCGGTGAGTATCTCGTTTATAGGGGCGCCCATAGTCGGAATTATATTCAAGCTTCCTGTTGTTGATTTGGGAACCATTGTATGGGTATTGCCCAGATGGACGATTGTCTTCTTTCCTGTACTCGGAGTCCTCATTATGAAGGCGACCCTCCACCTATCGAAACAAATAGGCTGGGCTCAGGGAAAACTTGCTAAAAAAATGCTTGTTGTCTGATAACTTTTAAAGATTGATTTCTGCCATAAATACATTCTTCATGAAGTAGAGAAGAACAAAACAGAGCACGGCGGCGATTACCGGAGTTGTTATCCAGCCTACTACTATCCTGCCGAGGGCATTGAACCTGATATTTCTACCGCCCTTGGCCAGGCCTATCCCGATAACAGCCCCTACAACAGCCTGTGAGCTTGATACCGGAACGAGGGGTATTGGCGGAATATGCATGGAAATAAGCAGCTGCTGCAGACTCGTTGAAGCAAAAATATAAAGGACAAGAGAACTGGCAAGAACGACGACAAAGGCCGTGACCGGCGACAATTTAAAAATTCCCGTACCGACAGTACCCATTACCTTCCTCGAATAAGTAAAAACTCCGACAGATATTGCTACCGCTCCGAGAAAAAACAGCTGCTGGACCCGGGTAAATGTCAGAAAAGAAGTAATCGTGATATCCTGAAACGGGACAGATTCGACAAAGACGCCCATTACATTGGCAATATTGTTAGCACCGAGGCTGTAAGATCCAAATGCTCCGACGAGGATCAGAGCCAGACGGGTATAGACATCACGCCTATAGATGTGAGTTGGAAATATCTTAAGAAATTTCCGGACAAGAAAGTACAGCAGAAAAGCAAAACCGCAGGACAGAACCGGACAGAGAATCCAGGTAAGGGCAATTTTCCTGATAACAGCCGGATCTGTGGCCATTCCGGAGAAGATATTCCAGCCTATTATTCCACCGACAATGGCCTGAGAAGTGGAAACCGGAAGTCCGGCCTTGGTCATGAAAAAAACCGCCAGAGCGGCTGAGAGGGCGACGGTAAAGGCTCCGGCCATGCTGTTTATGGCACCTAGCTTTCCGAGGGTATGGCTTGCTCCGGCGCCGCTTGAGACAGCTCCGATAATTAAAAAGACACTGCAGATGATAGCCGCCGTCTTGAAGCGGATCATCTTTGCTCCAACAGCCGTACCAAACACATTGGCAGCGTCATTAGCTCCCAGAGACCAGCCTAGAAACAGACCGCTGGATAAAAAAAACAGAATTGCCGCCACAGCTTTCCCCTATATCGCTCTTTTCACAGTTGATATGGCCAATCTTTCACAGACCTCTTCTGCATAATCTGAAATATTCGCAACCTCTTCTATGAAATACCGAAGCTGCAGCTTTGCAGCAAGATTATCTATCAATCCGCCGTTAAACACCGTCCTTTTGAAGTTCTCTTCAAGACGGTCAATCTCACTCTCATAAAACTTGACCTCCTGAATATAAGTTCCTGTCTCCTCAATGTTCGTGAAAAATGCGGTTACCGCATGAATAAGTTTTTCTATACACTTAAAGCTTATATCGGCGGCCTTAAGCATGTCAGCATCAAGGGGCGGGGGGAAATAAGGTCTTTCTATATCAAACTCAAGAATTACCTTCTCAATACAGTCAGCAACATCATCAAGAGCCTCGAGGAGCCGCATTACATCACCGCGCGATTCAGGAATAAGCATATTGCTGAACAGACTCAGCTCAATGTCCTTCCTGATTTTATCTACCTCGGATTCAAGAGCGCTGCTCTCGTCCACATAATGCTGAAAACCATCACAGTCAGATTTAAAATAATTTATCGCGGCCTCATTAAGGACCATTCCCATCTGCAGAATATTCTTTAATAGCTTATCCGTATCTTTTTCAAGAGCCTTTGTCTTTCGTAAAAACATTGTTATTTACTCCAATTTTCAATATACTCATCCCGTGTATTTAATTCTCGGATATTTCATGCAGTAATGCTAATCGATATTAGAAAAACTGCTGAAATATTATTAATCCCGCTGCTACCAGTCAAGCAATCTATGCTCACCCTCTATGGCCTTTATCTCTGATATCTCCTGCGAGACCTCGAGAACACCCTTGTAAGTATTGCCCTTATCTCTGACGGCGAAATATCTGATTAGTACATACTTCGGTCCCATCCTAAGCCAGAAGGAAGCATCGTCCTTCTCCCCGGACTTGAACGTGGCGATAATACGACCGACAATCTCTGCGCTCTCATGCGGGTGGCAGTCCATAACCGTCCGGCCGATTATTCCGGTTGTTCGCGGGAAAATCCTCTCCTTGGGAGAGGAGAAATATCGAACCTTATCATTTTGATCTACAAAGGTAATATCTACCGGCAGGTGGCTGAATATGAGTTCCAGCTGCTCAAGATTAAGCTCACCAGTACTGAATTTGACGACATTATCCTTGTCCATTTTTATTTCCTCTTCGATCTGTTCAGAGCGGGTGCCAAGTTCGGCAAAAACAAAGTTAAAATCAACTAATTGAGATACCATCCTGTCGAAAACCTCAACTTCCATGGTTTCATACATTACAGGATAAAGCACGTTCTCCTCCCGAAACACGATGGTATTAATATTAAAATAGACCTTGCCGCAGAACTGATTAAATAGTTTCAAATCAAAATCCGTTGATTTGAGTATTTCCAGAGTTTTCTTTATGTTCTGTCTTATATCATCATGAAAGGTCCACATCAGTTTCAGACATTGATAATGATCCCACTTCTTCTCTATCTCGGGGAAGACAATATTTTCTTTTATAGTATAGTGGACGGAAAAATCCTGAAGCTTCTCGAATACCCGAATCAGAGCCTGTATTAGATCCTCGCTCTGCTCTTTGTTAATCTTCTTTATATATTCTCTGGCATCTGCAAGATGTTTTTTTACTCCCGAGTTATCTTTAATCAGATAAGCGATAATCGAGTCGTCCGGATAGTTATACTTCTCATAGGCTGACAGGTCCTCATAGAGGATATTAAAAAGTCTGTTCGAAGCGATTTTAATCTTATCAACTTCAATATCTCTGCTGTATATTTCATCAAAAAGGTAGAGAATATCATGAGGCATAAATTTGGTTTCACGAATCTTATGCACAGAGAGAAGGTCGCTTCGCTTTCCGCCGTCAATCAACCCCAGCATATAGTTTACAAGCGTATTTACACGTTCTTTATAATTTTCAGTAAATTCCGACATATCTAAGCCTATGATCTTTGAATTGATATTTCAATATCAGAAAATAAATTTACAGACTGACTTGGGACATGCGTCAATGCATTGACCGCACAATAGACATTCGTGTTTCAGGTTCCATCTTTTCTTATTATCGAGGGTGATGATCGAATTCGATGGGCAGACAATCTGACATTTCCCGCACGAAATGCAGCCATCCTCATTAATGTTCAGCCGATACTTTGATTTCCTCGAAGTAATGCTCAGTATTGTTCCAAAAGGACAAAGATGCCTGTGCCACATATTCTCTTCAAAAATCAAGGTCAGAAACACTGCGAAAGCAGTAATATACAGGATCATGTCAATTTTCAGGCCCATTTTTTTTGTTACTATCATAGAGCCTGCAAAAAGCAACACCAGAATAATCCTAGAGACATTGCTTCTAAGGAATCGTGGAGTCTTAATCCGTTTGATTCCAATTTTTTTATACAACCATCCTATAAATCTGAAGGCAGTATTCATAGGACATATCCAGCTGCAGTAGTACCTTCCTAAAAAGATTGAAAGAACTGCCGCTGCCCCGAAGAAAATAATCCACATCTGTAGCTTATGGTTTAAAAATAGAAAAGCAAAAACCAGCAGCGCCGCAATCTCTGCCGCCGCGCGCAGTATAGAAATAACTCTTGTTTTATTCATAATTCACCTCTATCGCAGATTAACATAGACAACAAGGAGTTAGCGTGATAGATATCACGCTCCCCGGTTTGATATAAAAAAGAATTGCGGCACTAATCTGGCCTTATATGCTGCTTACTATTTTTTTGAAATGAGGCGTTTTATTATTTCCACAGCGGCTTCTGCTTGCCGTTATCATCCCGCTGGAGGGATAATATTGAGAAAACCTAAGCGATAGGCAAAGAATCAGCTGATATAAGCTGGAAATCTCCATTTTCGTTTATTATAATTAATGAAAATGGAGGTTGGAGAAATATGACAATCTCTCTAAAAACCAGCATGATCGCCTCATTCCTGATGATAATAGTCCTGATTGTTCTAATGTCCGCTGTTACACTCAGACAGAGTCTTCAGTCAGCGAAACTCACAGGCGACATTCAGATGCAATTGCTGCCGGACATCCAGACGCTCCTTAAAGTAGAGAAGAAAATCATCCTGATACAGAAGGAGTTCACAAATATTTCCGATAGCGGAACCGAAGATAGCATTGACACAGGATTATCCGAGGCAAAAGCTCTTTATGATGAGACAGTGAATACAATCAGATCTCTGCTTGACTCAAACCGGAATGATGAGGCAGCTTCCGCTTTATTGCTCAGCTTGATTCCAGATATAGATACCTACTATGTTTTTGGAAGAAAGATGGCCTTGACCTACATTGAAGATGGCTCAAAGCAGGGGATCATGCTGAGAACTGATTTTGATTCTCTTAGCAGAAGCCTTTACGGCCGCGTAACCTCGCTCATTGATGAACGAATGGTGAATCTTAAATCCGAATTTTCAATCCTTGACAGAATTCACGCTATTATTAGATCCATAGCTATTATAACCATCGTAATTACTCCCCTAGGTGGAATTATAATTGCATACATTCTAATCCGTATGATAACAAGGGGGATAAACCTTGTTGACAGATATTCGTCAAATCTTGCCAAGGGGGTGCTGAATAATCGCATCAAGAATCCAGGAAAAGATGAGTTCGGCAGGCTCGTATCAGATTTCAACAGCAGCTTTCATTCTTTAAGCTCACTCATTAATGATGTAGGAACCCTGACCCGAAACAACAACGGACTCAATAGCATTCTTGCCGAGGCCGCTGGGTCAGTCTATGTTTCAATCTCCCAGATGAATGATAATATCAATAAGATAAAGCGAGAAATCGAAACACAGGACACAGTAGTAGCACAGACGGTCTCAACCACTAATCATATTGGAAATAGTATTTCTTCACTCGCTGCCCAGATTCAGCAGCAGGCTTCAGTCGTCATTCAGTCTTCGGCATCCGTTGAAGAGATGGCCGCATCCATAAGCAATGTCGCGAGGCTAAGCGCTGAACGTAATAAACAGACAGGAGAGCTCAGAGAGCTTCTCTGTACTACAAACGAGAATATTGACAGCACTGATGCAATTATAAGGGAAGTTTCAGAACTTTCTACGAACATACTCAGTATAACAGAAGTAATAGATTCTATTGCCTCACAGACAAACCTACTGGCAATGAACGCTGCTATTGAAGCCGCCCATGCCGGGGAGGCCGGCCGGGGCTTCGCCGTCGTAGCCGATGAAATTAGAAAACTCGCCGAAGATACAGCCGCCAATGCCCACCAGATAAACAGCCGCCTCAAACAGATAACTTCTATCTCCGGCACCGCCCGCCTGACCTCGAAAGAAAGCAAAGTATTTTTTGCGAAGGTCGAAACCGCGGTATCCGGCTTTACAGATACATTTCAGGAAATAAATTCCAATATGATTGAACTTGCGGCGGGGAATTCCGAAATAGTCGGCACAGTCTCGTCTCTTTCGGAAATTACAGGCAGGATAAGCTCTGATTCCAAAGAAATTAATACTGGTTCGAAGAATGTGAATGAATCGATGACTAACCTGAAACATCTGTCTCTCTCCGTTCTTGACGGCATAAGGAAGGTCACATCAGGAATTGACGCAATAAACAAGGCTATGAAAGAAGTCCGAGACATTTCGAATGAGTCAAAGGAATCCAGTGAAAAAATCATTGAAGGCATCAGTCATTTCTCGATATAGCCTTTCGGGGAATGATTAAGCACCCTATATAAACATTGATTTATTAGTAAATATGCAATACTATATAAAAATTATATGATAATTTACACATCATTGTTCAGTATAATCTGTATTTCTACTTTCTCAGTTCAGTTACTCCTAACCTTAAAATCAGACATAAAAAAAATGCTCAAGTTAAATCTGTCATCCTACCTCCTTACGATCATTATATGGCAGGTAGCAGGACTGGCAATTGTCCTTACAAAAAACGAACAAACAGCGTATTGGCTATACAGGATCTTCACTCTTTCTACAATAGGTTTTCTTTATGCTTTTCTGCCTCTCTCCTTAACAATAATAGATCATAAAAAAACGATGATAGTAACCGGAGTAGCCGTTGTTTTGTTTTTATTAAGCATCTTAGTCGTCTCAAGCAGATATTTTTCATTTGAACTCTATCTTGGGAAAGGCGGCTTCTACATTCCGATATCGGCAAAGACAATGACCTATGTCAGTATGCCTGCCTTGATCATGTTTCTCATAGGAGCACTCAAAACTCAGGTTTCTTTGAAAGCACAAAGTTCAGCCTTAATTCGTCACCGACTCTACTACTTTACAGCCGCGAGTGTTCTGGTATTAGGTAGCCTGTTAACAAATCTAACACCGCTGAAAAACTATCCGGTAGATCTCCTTCTTGCATTATCAAGCGGTTTTATAATACATTATGCGGTTTTTCAAAAACGCGTGCTGAATATTAGAAAGGTTTTCAAAAAAGTCGGCCTGTACGCAGTATTGCTGGTTACCTCAACCGGGATGTTTACCCTTTTAATATATCTAAGGTCGTTAATATCAGACAGCGCGGTGCCTTATTACACAATTCTTCCGGCTCTTATGACGTTGTTTGTTTTTTTCATATTTATGACTAAATACAATAATGCTGACATCTCTTCGAAATCCAGCAATATTTTTTTTCCGGGAAGTTCCATCTACCAGCTTAGTCTTCATAATTATAAATATAAGGTTCTGGAACTTCATAATTTTGACTCAATATTCTCATCATTTCACGATACTCTGTCTAATGATCTGCCGTTAAGCTGGCTTGAAATCCACCATCTTGATCGAAGCAGTGGAGAATTATTACTTGTCTTTTCGAAAGACAAAAAAACTAACGGCAGCCGGGCCATTCAAATTGGAAGTCAGCTGATCTCATTACTTAAGAGTAATGAAATCGTCATAATCGACGAACTTGAATTAGATCAGTCCTATAACGGAATAGCTGCTCACCTGAATGATATTTATTCTGAATTACTTCCTGACATTATTCTTCCAATAAAAATAGCCAGCGAGGTCATTGTTATTATCAGCATGAAAATGAGCGGGAAAGAGGAATTCTTTCTGGATAAGGAAGATCAGGCCTATATCCTGAAACTCAATCGGTACACAACAGAGGCTGTCACCAGATCTTTCGCCCATGAACAGCTGCAGCAGGAAGTCTTTAATAAAGAAAATCTTATAATAGACATTAATCACAGGGTTAAAAATAATCTTCAGATGATTGCAGGACTTCTATCGCTGCAGGGTTTTTCGACTAACAATAATGACACAAAAGCGGCACTCGAAACAGCACAACAGCGTATCCGGACAATCGCCAAGATTCATGAAATGCTGTATATCAGGGACGTAATGTCGACTGTAAATCTAAAAGATTATTTAGATGCTGTTATAGCCGGATTTTATCCCGAGACTTCATCTGGTAAAGAAATATTATTCAAAATAAATATTCCAGATATTGAAGTAGAGACAGAAAAAGCCCTTACAATCTGCCTGATTGTAAATGAACTGGTCTCAAATTCGGTTAAATACGCTTTTCCAGAGAGAGATTCAGGGATAATCAACATTTCATTAAATATTACCGCCGACGGTTACCTTCTCTGCGTTATTATGGATGATGGGATTGGATACAATCCGGAAATAACAAAATCTTCCGGCATTGGCCACAGCCTTGTAGATAACTTCATAAAAAAGCAGCTTAAGGGAAGCTGGGATATTACATCAGGGAATGGAACCAAACACAAGATTCTCATTCCTATGACAACATAAAAAATCTAAGAAGAAAGATGGGTAGGATAATACCTCTGGTTTGATTCTTTCCATGAACCTCCTGAGAGATAAATACAATATCATATGGGTGTTCTTTACCGAAAATACAGACATAAGGCCTTTAAGTACCTTGCTATTTTAGTGACCGGCACCATGCTGTCGATGCTTGTTGAAGCATTTCGGACTTATAACAGGATATCCGCAGCTGATCTAACGGCAATCCAACAAATTGTTTATCTCACTCTCGAGCCGGCGGGTGAGCTTCTTACTTTCCTGATGCTCCCCACAGTAGCCCTTGCGGCAGTCGGAAAAAATTTCCGAAGAAATTGAAGACGGCAGTCAAGTTATATATAATTCTGATTGTCGCGACCTTCCCCTTTGAAGTCATAACCGGCAGTTCGCAGGTAAATATGATCAGAGAACTATCGGGTCATTATGTATTTCACATTTTCGCATATATCATCATTTTTTTAGGCTATAAAAAAGTACCCGGCAAGGCGCTGAGAAATGGATTAAGAGGCTATCTTATTCTGGGCATGGTAATTGTGCCTTTAGGTCTAATTTATCAGACAGGGATTAGTTTTGGTTTCATATCAACCATTCATACGGAAATTCCTTTTCCATATTTAGCCTATTGCATTCTTTTTAATATCCTATGTATCGTAAATACTTTCAGATATCTATTCCTTCCGGTAAATGAGAAGGTAATAGAAATTCAGGGAACATTTCTCCGTGAATGCGGTATTACAGGCAGAGAAGAAGAAATTATCGCACTACTGCTGCAGGGGTATAATAACAAGCAAATAGGGAAAAAACTTTTCATCTCTGATAAAACAGTTAAAAACCACATTTATAATATATATAAGAAAACAGGGGCTAAAAACAGAGTTCAACTGGTAACAAGAGTAAGGGGATAAACCCGCTCGGGCATCAATCAGTAATAAATATACCGTTTATGTCGGCAATACTGTCTTCATGGATATCTATAAAATCACCGCCGGACCAATATCCCACAGTATCGTCCTGACTTATTGCACCACGCTCGCCTGCGGCTACGAAGGTGTTACCAGAGAAGGCCACAGCAGTAGCAATGGTTGAATGAACTGCTAACAAGCTGGTCTTTTGACCATCAAGCCAGTAACATGCGCCATCGCTATCACGGCCGACAATACAAAACATGTTACCACCGACTGTTACGCCCCGGGCTGTACTGCCGTCGAGAGCATTCCACACTCCATCTCTCCAGTAGCCAGCTCCGGCATCTTCCGCGTCCGAGTCATAGGTTCCGGACACTATTACAGAACTTCCAAGTACTGCAATCCCCGACGTGCGGGCCGAACCTCCAGGCATGACAGAAGAGGGTACCGGAAGCGAATTAGACACGCCGTCGGTCCAGTAATGGGAGCCTAGATCACTCCAGTCGTCAATGGAAGTGCAGCTTCCTGCCGCGTAAATAACGTCTCCGATAACAGTTAAAGAGTTCACCGTGGCAGCAGATCCGGAGGGGACCTGGAGGGCTGAGCGGAGGTCATCTATCCACACTGAGCCTTCACCGTCGCAGGTGCCTGCCATAATCAGGCGTCCTGTGCTGTCGACAGCTATTCCTGCTATGCTTCCGCTCTCACAGACAATATCGTGTCTGACTCCATTTATCCAGTAACAGGGACGCCCATCACACTGCCCGCCAACATAGACCACTCCGCCTGATACGGATACAGATGAGGCGGAGACATGAATATCCCCGTCAGGTGCATCGAGTAGAGTAAGAATTCCGTCATTCCAGTAAAAGGCCTTATTATAGCTGCCGTACTCACCGACTATATGAACCCTATCGGCAGCAACCGCAAGGCTTCCATCCGGCGGATTAATGCAGCCGGTGACCAGGATTAAAACCGTAAGACAAACTACAAAAACTAATGGCAGATTTAGTTTCATATCAATTCTCCACTTAATTTTCTTAATTATAGCATGGTTTAAATATAATTAAAAAAAATAGAAGACAGCGGCGCGCTGCTTTGTTTCACGGCAGACCTTGGATATCATCCTGTTTTTCGACCAGTCCCCTGGATTCAGGCGGTATCGAAAATTAAATTGTTGTCACTTAGATTATCATCATCTATAGTACTTCTATAAAGGAGCGAATATGTTATTTGGAACATCTGCTAATAAGGCTGCGGCTGAGATTGCAAAACTCGCCGTCAGGGACACCTCAAATTTTAACTGGACATTTATTGTACTGCTGGCGATAGTTATCTACATCTATGCCACAGAATTTAAAAACAGGAACTTCAAGGGAATTGCTGCGGGGCTTGCCTTATATACAGTTCACTGGTTTTTCGAGATAATCAATGCCGTAATCTGCTCTGCCAGCGGTTATGCCCTATGGACGGTATCACCGGAGAGTACGTCCTACATCCTGCTAGTTGGAGTAAGCTGGGAACTCTCAATGATGTTCATCATTGCAGGACTGGCGCTGAGCAAACTGCTGCCTGAAGATCGGAGCCTGAAAATAGCAGGAATTAACAACAGAATCTTCTTTGCTATCGCTAACGCGGCCTTATTTTCTGTTATAGAGATCTTCCTGGCCTCAACCCCGGCATTTCTCTGGGTTTACCCCTGGTGGGGAGCCCTGCCCGTCTTCATCACGACCTATATACCGTTTTTCCTGGCAGCTTTCATAGTCTACGATCTGCCCGGGAACAAACAGAAACGCTTCATCCTTTCAATTGCAGCAGTCGACATTATTCTGCTGGCGGTTCTTATCCCGCTGGGGATTATATAAACCTCCTGCCGCAAACCCTGGCTCTTCTCAAGGCGGAAAAAATATTATTCAGATTCAGCAATGGTATACAGATATTGCTGCGAATAGAGCCACGGCGGGTTTTAAAGACGGAGTTCACCTGGCCGATGAGTATTATGATGAGGTAGTAAAAACCATTGGAGAACTTATTAAGATGTAGGAGAACGAAGAGCCTTTCATTGAACGTCTCACAGTCCCCCTTGATGACCTTGATGAAGGAAGGCTGAACAAACTGATTAACAAAATCGGAAATGGTGAATTCGGGAAGCTGATTTCTAATTTCAACAAAAACTTTGAATCGCTAGGCAGTCTGATCACCGATATCGATAGCCTTTCACAGAATAACAACAGGCTGAGCAGCAGTCTCGCCGAATCTTCCGAATCCGCTTATATAACTATTTCCAGAATGGATATAAATATTAATAAAAGGTATAAGACATTTTTCAATATAGCGACCTTATTACACTTATATATTTGACTTGTCTCTTTTATCAATTCTATAATAGTAATAGACGGATTAATTATGAATATTGACACTCAAACAATAAACCTTCTGCGAAGCCTTGTTAGCCAGGGCGGACTCATCCTCTTTTTCGCCTTTCTATTCACAAGGATCGGCTTTTTCAGACAAACTATGATGCTGCAGCGCGCATCGATTCACGGAAGAATCGTGTTTATAATTTATTTTTCAATAATAGGAATAATCGGAACCTACACTGGCATCCCCATTATGGGTGCGCTTGCTAATGCAAGGGTTGTCGGAGTATTTGTCGGAGGGCTGATAGGCGGTCCGGTTGTAGGAATAAGCACCGGCATTATCGCGGGTTTTCACCGCTGGGCTATCGATATCGGCGGCTTCACTGCATTTGCCTGTATGCTCTCGACTATCACAGAAGGCCTTCTGGCAGGACTCCTGAGTTCGCAGATTAGAAAATTCAATAATAAATGGATTTTCGCGGCAATCTGGGGGGCTGCAGCTGAACTGATTCAGATGGGAATCATTCTGCTTATAGCCAAACCCTTTCCTGAAGCACTTGAGCTTGTAAGAATTATCGCCCTGCCAATGATTTTGGGAAACGCTGTCGGCATAGGTATGTTTATTGCAGTAACCGAAGATACCTTCAGGGAGGCTGAACGAATTGCCGTCAGGCAGTCTCACCTGGTACTCTCTACCGCCCGCGAAACCATTCAGTATCTCAGGACAGGCCTTACATCAGAAACAGCTTTGGCTGTTGTGGAAATCATCCTGAAAAACATCATGGTTTCTGCTGTTTCGATCTCCGATACTGAAAAATGTCTTGCGTTCAAGGGTGTCGGAGAAGATCATCACCTTGCTTTTGAACCCCTTAAAACTAAATTGACTCGTGAAGTAATCGCAGACGGCATCTACAGAGTTGCCAGACAGAAAGAGGATATCGGATGCGTGGCTCCCGACTGCCCGCTATCATCAGCCCTCATTGTTCCCCTGAAAGTAAAGGGTATTACCGTCGGCACTCTCAAGCTGTACCGCAGCGGTCGACGGGAAATAAACCCCGTTGATGTCGAGGTCGGTTTGGGCCTGGCAACACTTTTTTCCACACAGATTGAAGTCAGTGAGCTGCAAAGGCAGTCAGAACTGCTAGCGACAGCCGAGCTTCAGGCACTGCAGAGCCAGATCAGGCCGCATTTTCTGTTCAACACCTTAAATGCCGTAACTTCATTAATCAGGACAAAACCGCAGCAAGCCCGCGAACTATTAATTTCTCTGGGTGAATTGCTCCGGCGTTCTCTCGGAAAAGCCCCGCCCCAAATACCGCTTGAGGAGGAACTCTATTTCATCAAATCCTATCTCGAAATCGAGAAAGTCAGATTTGAAGACAAGCTAAAAGTGGAATACAGGATTGACGTGCCGCCAGGCTGTATGCTGCCACCCTTAACTCTTCAGCCGATTATTGAGAATGCCGTCATCCATGGAATCGGGTCTAAAGTTGGAAATGGTATAATTATCATTTCCGGAGAAAAAAAAGACGGCGGAGTTATCTTCAGTGTTGAAGACAATGGTCCAGGAATGGATAGTGCCACAATCAGGAATGTGCTAAATAGGACTGATTCAGGAGATCATATAGGCCTTAGAAACGTTAATGAACGGCTTGATTTTTTATACGGCAGCAGGCTTGATATAGAGAGCAGTCCCGGGAAAGGATCCAAAGTTAGTTTTTTTGTTCCGATAGCGGACAAGACTGAAGGAAGCCCGGAATGAGGATTTTAATAATCGATGACGAAAAACTAGCCCGTGAAGAGATGCGCTTCATGCTGTCTCAGATAAGGGATGCCGAGGTTATAGGTGAAGGCGGAAACGGTTATGAAGCCGTTAAACTCTGCCAGGATCTGAGCCCCGACGTGGTCTTCCTGGATATTCAGATGCCGGGCAAAAACGGAACTAAAGCTGCCGAAGAGATTATCAGGATGGATAATCCGCCGGCAATCATCTTTCAGACGGCATATGACGAGTTCGCATTAAAAGCATTTGAGCTTCAGGCTGCAGATTATCTGCTCAAACCGGTTTCACTCAAGCGCCTTAAAAACTGCCTTTCAAGACTCGAAGAACGTCAGCTTCCGGCAAACCAGATAAAACTGCTGCTGGCGCAGCTCGGCGGTGCGCGGGAAGAAAAACATAAACCGATAGCCGTCTATACAGGAGACGCCATCATCCCGCTGAAACAGGAAGAGATAATATTCATTGAGGCTCAGGGAAAAACAGTGCGGATAGTAAGCCTGAAGGGCGAGTTCAGCTATAACGGAGCATTCTGGGAGATTGAAAAAAAGATAACGAGCCCCGAGTTTTTCCAATGCCACCGCAGTTATCTTGTTAATATATCCTGTGTCGAGAGAATAGATCTCTGGGTCAACAACACCTACATGCTTGCTCTTTCGGGCAGTGATGAACGGATTCCAGTATCCCGCGGCCGTATGGATGAGTTCAAAACCCGGCTGAATCTATAATTCAACGGTCGTCAATGCAGTTCATACCCTGATAACCTCAATTCATTCCATTTTTATACTTTTGCGAAGAAAAACATGTAATATCCGATTATATTTCGTTATCGGAGGAATATTAGATGATAAGCTTTATTATTTCATTAGGAGTTCTTGTTGCCGGATACTGTATATACGGTGCCGTTGTCGACAAGGTTTTCGGAGTAGATCCTACCAGAAAAACACCCGCTGAGACTAAGGCGGACGGGATTGATTATGTTAGTCTACCATGGTACAAAATTTTTCTAATCCAGCTGCTGAATATTGCAGGTCTGGGGCCAATCTTCGGTGCGATCATGGGTGCTCTTTTCGGTCCTGCAGCGTTTCTATGGATTGTCTTAGGAACAATCTTCGCCGGCGGAGTTCACGATTATTTCTCAGGAATGCTGTCGGTCAGACATGGCGGAAGCAGTATATCCGAGATAGTCGGCATTTATCTGGGTGATAAGATCCGGATGGTAATGCGGGTGTTCTCCGTCGTCCTGCTTCTCCTAGTAGGAACCGTTTTCATGTATGGACCTGCAGGCCTGCTGGCTAATCTCGGCTTAACCGGAATTTTCGCACATAAACAGTTCTGGCTTTTAATCATTCTCGCCTATTACTTCATTGCAACTGTCGTTCCTGTAGATAAGGTAATCGGACGTTTATACCCTATTTTCGGTGCAGTTCTACTTATAATGGCGTTGGGTGTCGGCGGAGCTCTAATCTTCGGCCGTATGCCTATTCCGGAAATAGCCCTCAAAAACCTGCATCCTAAGGGGTTGTCAATCTGGCCGATGCTTTTTATCACAATAGCCTGCGGAGCAATATCCGGATTTCATGCAACCCAGTCACCGATTATGGCCCGCTGTCTGCCCAATGAAAAACACGGGAGAAAAGTCTTCTACGGCGCGATGATAGGCGAAGGCATAATCGCTCTTATCTGGGCAGCTGCCGCCATGACCTTTTTTGACGGCGGTATTATCGGCTTGCAGGCTGCAATCGCCGAAGGCGGTGCCGGACTAGTTGTAAACCGTGTTTCGATAGGACTTCTTGGTACAGTCGGCGGCATGCTAGCCATCCTCGGCGTTATAGTCTGCCCGATAACTTCAGGCGACACTGCATTCCGGGCAGCAAGGCTTGCGATAGCTGATTCGATGAAGGTGAATCAGAGCCCTGTTAAAAACCGACTTCTTGTAGCCATCCCGCTGCTTGCTGTCGGTTTCAGCCTGACTTTCATCGATTTCTCAATTATATGGAGATACTTTGCCTGGTCGAATCAGACCCTCGCAACAATAGTCCTCTGGACTGCAGCGGCCTATCTTGCGGTAAACAAACGCTTTCACTGGCTTTCGACAATCCCGGCGACCTTCATGACTGCCGTTGTTACAACCTACATTCTTCAGGCACCCGAAGGATTCAGGCTATCGACATCGATATCCTATCCTATCGGTCTTATCACTGCCGCAGTTATTCTGGGACTCTTTCTATTCAAGTTTTCTAAAAAGACCGTAGTTAAAACCTCTGCATAAGGTTTTTCTTAAATAGCTTAAAGGCTGCCTGGTATCCGGGCAGCCTTTCTTTTTAAAAAATTTAAAGCTAAAAAAAAGCCTAAAGCAGAGTTCCGCTTCAGGCCGAATTATTAAAAAATAATGTGTTGATCAAGAACAGGAACTGTTATTATTAATCAATAACAACAACTCTAAAATATCGCTTCTTCCCAGCCTTCAAGAGAATCTCGCCATCAACAACGGCATCGCTGCCTACAACAGCGTCGATGTCGGAAATCTGCACCTCATTCACTCTGGCCCCGCCCTGTTGAACAAGACGTCTTGCTTCCCCTCGGGATGAGCAGAGACCTGTCCTGGCAAAGAGATCCATGATGCCTATGCCGGCTTCAATCTCGGATGACGGTACATCAACAGACGGAATAGAATCCTTATCCATAGCGCCCTCACCCCCGCCGCTTGTAAAGGCGGCCTTGGCGGCTTCAAGTGCCTTGGCAGCTTCCTCTTCGCCGTGGATTATCCTGGTCTGCTCGAAGGCGAGTCTTTCCTTGGCCACGTTAATGTCCGAGCCTTCCAGCTTCTCAAGCTCTGCAATCTCCTCAATCTCGAGGAAGGTGAAAAATTTCAGGAACTTTCCAACATCGGCGTCGGCTACATTTCTCCAGTACTGGAAAAACTCATAGGGGCTGAACATCGAGGGGTCAAGGAAAACTGCGCCCTTCTCGGTCTTGCCCATCTTCTTGCCGTCGGCGCGGGTTACAAGGGGGAAGGTCAGCCCGATTGCCTCAGCCTCCGGTCCCTCGACTCGCCTTATCAGCTCCATTCCAGCTACTATATTTCCCCATTGATCGTCTCCGCCCATCTGGAGTTTGCAGCCGTAGTCCTGGTTGAGCTTTAAAAAGTCGTATGACTGAAGCAGCTGGTAGTTGAACTCAATAAAGTTGAGCCCCTTCTCAAGCCGCTGTTTATATGCCTCAAAGCTGAGCATGCGGTTAACCGAAAAATGGATTCCAATGTCACGCAGGAAGCTCAGGTAGTTAAGACCACCGAGCCAGTCATAGTTATTCACCATAATGGCCTGGTCTTCACCGAAGTCGATAATCTTTCCAAGCTGATCTTTTATTGATGAGGCATTCTCATTGATCTGCTCGATTGTGAGCATCTTCCGCATGTCGCTCTTCCCCGAAGGGTCGCCAATCATGGAAGTTCCGCCGCCGACAACGGCTATAGGCCGGTGACCAGCCTTCTGCAGGTGGTGCATCGCGAAAAACGGCACCATGTGACCGATGTGAAGGCTTGCACCTGTCGGATCTACTCCGACATAGAAGGTAACCCGCTCACTGTCCATTAATTTTTCGAGGGCATCCATGTCGGTACACTGCTGAACGAATCCCCTCTCTTTTAATACTTCAAGGCCTGACTTAGCCATATTCTTTCTCCTAAATATCTTCCGTCGCGCAGAGTTTCAGAGCCATCTGAAACTCCAAATCAAAGATTATAAACGGGTTTTCTTAAACCCGTTTATAATCTTTGATCGCTTTCTTAATCGTCGGCACGAGATCCTCGACACTGACTCTGATTTGTTCCATTGAGTCTCTCATCCTGAGGGTGACAGTCCTGTCTTCCTTCGTGTCATAATCGATTGTGACACAGAATGGAGTACCAATTTCGTCCTGACGGCGATACCGACGACCGATGGCGCCGCTCTGGTCATAAAAGGTTGTGAAATCATCACGAAGTTCTTCTTCAATACTTCGAGCGAGTTCACTGAGCCCATCCTTTTTAACGAGCGGAAATACCGCAACGGTGGTAGGAGCAAGGTTCGGATGAAAGTGCATAACAGTCCTAATATCAGGATTGCCCTTTCCGTCCACGCCGAGATTTTCCTCTTCATACGCGTCCGACAGCACCATCAGCACGGACCTTGTAAGGCCGGCCGAGGTCTCGACAACATATGGAATATATCTTTCTTTAGTCTCTTCTTCGAGATAGTTAATTTCTTTTCCAGTGAACTCGGAGTGACGTCCGAGGTCAAAGTCGGTCCTGTTATGAACACCCTCAAGCTCGGAAAACCCAAACGGGAACTCAAACTCAATGTCGTAGGCGTCCTTCGCATAGTGGGCAAGCTCACCCTCGCCGTGCTGGTGCCAGCGGATCTTTTTCGGGTCTACGCCAAGTTTCTCGGTGTAGTAGGCCCAGCGCTGTTCTCTCCAGTAGTCAAACCACTTCTCATCCTCGCCGGGCTTTACGAAAAACTGCATCTCCATCTGCTCGAACTCACAGGTTCGGAAGATGAAGTTTTTGGTAGTAATCTCGTTGCGAAAAGCCTTTCCAACCTGGGCAATACCGAAGGGAATCTTCACCCTGCTTGACTGCAGAACATTTTTGAAGTTCACAAAGATACCCTGTGCCGTCTCGGGCCGCAGGTAGACTGCGGTATTATCGTCAGCTACAGCTCCCATATGGGTCTGGAACATCAGGTTAAACTGCCTGGGTTCGGTGAGCTCTCCTCCGCAGTCGGGGCAGATCTTTGACTTAATGACCTCGTCGCTAAGGTGATCAGCCCTGAAACGGGTTTTACACCCCTTACAGTCAACAAGGGGGTCCGTGAAGTTCTCAACGTGTCCTGAGGCTTCCCATACCCTGGGGTGCATCAGAATAGCCGCGTCAAGCCCTACAATATTATCATGCATCTGGGTCATTTCCTTCCACCAGATCTTCTGAATATTATTTTTCAGTTCTACCCCGAGCGGGCCGTAATCCCATGCGGAAGAAAGCCCCCCGTATATTTCACTCGACTGATATACAAAACCTCTGCGTTTACACAGAGATACTAATTTATCCATTGTTACATCATTTGCCATTTGGTTCACCTTTTCATAGAGAATTCTTCAAAAAATAGTATTTTTTGAAAATCGACATTAATATAGATGGAGTTTTACAGCCGATGGCGAAAACTCCAGATCAAATATCAAAATAACCGATTTTGATATTTGATCCAGTATAAAAAATTTGATTGCGTTAAAAATATATCATATAAGTTTTTATTTCAAGCGGGGAATAAATAGAAGGATTGAGAGCAGGCAGTTCCGCTGTCACATCTGTTAAGAATTTTTCTCTATTTTTGTTTTAACTCAAATTTTATAATATATTCGGTCCCCCCAACAGTCTTGTACTTCATACTTCCGTGAAGCTGGATAACAAGAGCTTTTATTATTTCAATACCAAAATGATTGTTTTTTTTATCATCCTCTGTCTCAATAAATCCATTGCCGTTATCAGCAATACAAAGGATGACTTCTGACTCATTCTCAAGGCTGAGATTCACCATTACAAGCGGCATGGCAATTCCGGTAAAAGCATGTCTTATTGAGTTTATCACTATCTCATTTATAATAAGACCAATTGGAATAAGAACATCCAGAGTAAAAAATAAATCCTCAACATTCGTCCGACTTTCAACCGAAAGAGTTCCGGTATTGTAGTTGCCAACTATTTCAGAGCAGAGGTCATTGACATAATCCCGAACGCTTATTTCCTTGAAATTGTCGCTCTGATACAGCTTCTCATGAACGAGGGCCATAGTTTTTATCCTCTGCTGCAAATCCTGGAATGTATTTCTAATATCGGAATCACTCTCGCCCTGCTCTTTCAGACTGACAAAGGCCGATATTATTGCCAGATTGTTTTTAACCCTATGGTGAACTTCCTGAAGAAGTACTTCTTTCTCCTGGAGTGTTTTTCTCATCTCAATCTCGGCGCTTCTTCGCATACCGACTTCCGCTTCTAGTTCCGCAGTACGAGACAGAACTTGTCGTTCGAGATCGTCCTGATAGTTCTGATGCTCTTCTTTCAGTCGCGCTCTCTCAAGAGATTTTTCGACGGCATGTTTGAAGACTAATAAATCCTCGACAGGTTTCAAAAGATAATCCCAGGCTCCAAGACGCAATGCTTCAACAACGTCACCTATAACACCAGTTCCTGAAACAACAATAATGGGGAGCTCAGGCGATGTTTCGGTAACCGCTTTCAGAACCTCGAGACCGTCGAGTTCCGGCATCTGAAGATCAACAACAATTAAATCTATATCTTCCTTTTCAAAAATACGGAGACCAATCAGTCCGTTCTCAGCACTGAATACATTATACTCAAGATCTTCAAGGTAATCTCTATAGGAGTTTCGAATTGCCGTTTCATCATCAATTACAAGGATTGTTTCTTTCACTTCATTGTCTTCCTTCATATTCGCTTACATTATTTTTCATATCCCAGCAGTTTGTTAAGCTCCACGTCAAGCTCAGTCATCCGGCTCACGGGTTTTTTAAAAAGCTTCCTCGATACCCTTCCTGATTCAAGCAAGTCGGAAGGAATATGATATTCCGGAGAACCAGTGCATATAAGAAAAACCAGTTCCGGATATAGGGAGAGAGCTTTTCTTATAAACTCATCTCCTACCATTCCTCCAAGCCTGATATCAACTATTACCGCTGATATTTTCGTTTTTTTGAGGATCTCCAGAGCAGCTTCACCACTTTCAGTCTGAAAGGTTTCCCATAAACAGTCATCAAGAAAATCCGCGAAACTCTGTCTGACAAAAGATTCATCATCAATGATAAGTATCGATTTATCCATCGGCAGACATCCCGGAAGGCAGTTTGATAATGAACCTGGCCCCGGCTCCGGGTGCTGATTCTACCGTTAGCTCACCCTTATGACTATCAGCTATTATAAAATATGAGACGCTCAGTCCTAAACCTGTTCCGGTTCCTACAGCCTTGGTTGTAAAAAAGGGCTCAAATATCCGCCGCCTGGTCTCTTCATCCATTCCGGGACCGTTATCCTCAATCTGAATAGACACTCCCTGTGCTTCTTTCCGTTTTTCAATTTTAATATTAAACTCAGGTTCAACCATTTTCTGTTGATGCATTGCCTGAGCACCATTTCTAAGAATATTCAAAATAACCTGCTGAATCTGTCCTCTTTCACATATTATTTCTGGTAAATTATCAGCATAATACAGATTAATCTTTATTTTCCGAAAATCAAAATCCTTTAAAAGATTATAATCAGTCCTGGCTAATTCTATCGACTTATCCATTATGCCGGTAATTGAGTTAGTCGATTTGCTGGTTTCACTCTTCCTGGCAAAGAGGAGCATATTCTCAACAATTGCTGAAACCCGGCCTCCGGCCTCATTAATAGAATCAAGCATTCTATTAATTCCTCTGAGTTCCATATAGCGGCTCACAGATTCCGTTGTAGTCCCCGCATCCTCAGCCGCCTTCCTGTTTGCCGGTATTTCGTCGCCGGATAAAAGCCGGTTTGTCATCACGCTTGCAGTCTGAATCATTCCGGCGAGCGGATTGTTTATCTCATGAGCCATTCCGGCCGCAAGACCGCCTACAGAAAGCATTTTTTCACTCTGAATCATAACATCTTCCATCTTAACACTCGAAGAAATATCCTCAATCAGTATTACGGCCCCATCTCCGTCACCCTTATCAACCGGAAAAATAATTATGTTCTCGAAAATTCGTTTACTGTTTTCGTATCGCATTTTCCGCGGCAGTCTCTTTATCCTGGAGGTTCTTATGCTTTCTTCAATACTGCCGGCATCCTCTTTCAGCCAAGGCAGAACCTCTGTCAACAACCTGCCCCTGGCATCAGGGGCAGATACCCCCGACTCTTTAACAGCCATATGGTTCCATTGTGTAATATGATATTCTGAATTGATGCCTATAAGAATTGACGGCATTGAGTCTATTATATTTGACAGATAGTTCTGAAGATTTCTCATTTCTTCTTCAGATGCTGATTTCTCCCTGATAAAATGTGCAAGCTGTATGTTCTGATACGCCTTATCTGATAGCTGCTTGGCAACAGTATCGATGGCTATTATAATATTCTCAATTTGCTGAGATGTCATTACCGGAAGTTTTAAAAAGTCTTCTACCAGAGCATCCTCATCACAACCAATCTGATTGGCATAAGATCTTATATCTGCTTCTGTTTGTGAAGGATCCCTGGCCTGCCCTAAAAGCCAGGTTGCTATATGTCTGCCGGCGACTGTAATTCGAACTCCAGCATCCCAGAAGCCTGCCCCACTGCATCTTTTAAAGTAGGGGCCGGAAGAACTGCCGGAGATGATATCCTGTTCTGATCGGAAACAGTTTATGTACCCTTTCTCCGTCATCCTGATATGTTTAAAACAAACCGAGGCAAGATTACTGGGCTTAGTCAGAAAGTCTCCATCCGGGGAGAGGATAGCAGAAGAAAGGCCGGTAGCTTTCGAAATGTCCTCCTGGAGTCTCTGAATTTCTTTAATGTCAAACATGATATTAAAATCAATATTTTCCACATTATTCAGAGGCTCAGTCAGTGCTATCAGACGAGTCTCGAGTGCCGCCTGAATACGGAATTTTTCGCTATTGTCTCTGAATACAAAAACGACACCATTAATATTGCCGTCATCATCCCGGATGGGGGCAGCCGAATCAGAAATATGATATTCACGTCCGCTGCGGTTTATAAGTAATGTATTCTTATTAAGCCCCGCGGCATCTCCTGTTGCAAGAACCTTTCTGACTGGATTTTCGAGCACTTCACGCGATTTGGCATCAACAATATTAAAAATTTCCTTAAGCAGTCGTCCGTCTGCTTCCTGCAGCGTCCACCCGGTCAGCTCCTCCGCAGCCGGATTCAGCCCGGTAACCCGGCTGATAGTGTCAGTCGTAATTACAGCATCACCTATGGAGTTAAGGGTTGTTCGGTAGTCTTCCCGGCTTTTCCTTAATTCCGCCGTTCTTACTGAAACCTGCTTCTTTAAGGACCAGTTCCATAGAACAACGATGAGGATGATAATAAGTAGCGGCAGAACAGAAAAGATAATATACTTTAATATCTTCTGGAAATCAGGCTCTTCATAAACTCCGAACCATTTATCATATATTTCATCATAGGCTCCTGATGTCTTAATAATTGTGAGCCCTTCATTCAGAGTCGACAGGAGACTGCCGTTTCCCTCTGTTACGGCGAAACAGTATTTTCGCTGGATTATCGGACTGCCTACAGGTTTAATTCTCCTTATTTTTTCATTTTTTATAATCATCAGCCCCTGCAGCCGGGAGACAAGGGCGCAATCAGTTGTCCCTGCCGATAAATCCTCAAGAACTTCCTGAATTGTCATCCGGGCTTCAATATTAGCTGAAACGCCATTCTCTACAAGATAATCATAGCCGATGTCATCCTTCTGAGCCCCAATATGTCTTCCGGATACATCCTCAAATGATGTAATATCTGATCTGCTTCTGACAAATACGGCGTAGGTTGAAATGAAATGAGGAGTTGAGAAATCAACAAGTTTATCGCGCTCTTTAGATCTGTACATCCCAAGAAGAACATCAGCCTCTGCCTCCTCTAACTCCCGCCGGACCTGCGCCCAGAGGCCGAGGGTAATCTCATACTCGAGGCCCATTACCTCGGCTACGGCTTTAAAAACATCGACATTGAAGCCTTCAGCCTCCCCCTGCTCATTGAGATATTCAAAAGGAGGGTAATCCATATCAGCCATTACTCTCAGAACATTGTTATTATCTGCTCCGGCCGAAGATCCAAGGAGTATGAAATTGATTATTACAATTACTATGGTCCTGACTAATCTAATCTGCAGCATTATTTTCCTGTAATCCCCTGATATGATTGTATTAACTAAAATAACAGAAGTCAAACTTCAAGTACGATACTATAATTAACTATGGGAATAATGGCGGATATTGATGAGGTAATGTATTCATGCGGAATGGAGATCCTTCATCCCGGAGGAATTGCAAAGTCAGTGGAGATGGCTGAGAAATGCGGAATTTCCGAAAATTCAAATGTTCTCGACATAGGCTCGGGCAAGGGCGCTACCGCCTGCGTCCTTGCCCATAATTACGGCTGCAGAATAACCGGCATAGACGAAAACCCCGAAATGAGTGAGTATTCCAGGGACAAAGCCTGGGGGCTCGGCCTTTCCGGAAAAGCCGATTTCATTCAGGCTGATGCATATGACCTGCCCTTCGCAGATGACAGCTTTGACATTGTACTTGCCGAATGCTCGACCGTCCTCCTTGATAAAAACCGCGTATTTAATGAGATGATCCGGACAGCAAAGCCCGGGGCTTTTATTGCAGATCTCGAAATGACCTGGCAGAAGCCCGCCCCAACAGCTCTGACAAAACAGGTATGGGAACTCTGGGACGGTTTTTCAACAATGACCCTTCCGGAATGGGAAACTTTCTTTAGAACCAATGGTTTGACTGAAATTCAAAGCTCTGATTTCTCGGACAAACTGGATGATATGGAAAAAGTAATGATGAAGGAGCTCGGCCTACCGGGCCTCCTCAGGCTTACAGGCAGGCTTATTTCAAATCCGCTATTGTTCCGGGCCTTGATCGAATACAGAAAAATCTTTAAAACCTGGAGTGATTACATCGGCTATGGTTATATAGTGGGCCGGAAGTAAAATTATTGACAGCCGAAATTCGCCCGCCTATAATCAATGACATGAGTGAAAATAATATGGACAAAACAAAAAAGATAGGTAAAAAAGAGTATGAGGCTGAGCTGCTGAATCTCCAGATTGAACTCGTCAAACTTCAGGAATGGGTGAAGCTCAAAGGTTACAAGGTTGTTGCCATATTTGAGGGCCGCGACGCCGCCGGCAAGGGCGGTGTTATTAAGCGCATCACAGAAAGCCTGAATCCGCGCTACTGCCGGGTTGCCGCCCTCGGAACGCCCACCGACAAGGAAAAAAGCCAGTGGTATTTCCAGCGCTACGTAATTCATCTTCCTGCCGCGGGTGAAATGGTTCTCTTCGACCGCTCCTGGTATAACCGCGCAGGGGTTGAGCATGTCATGGGCTTCTGCAGCGACGCCGAATATCGCGAGTTTCTCCGGAGCTGCCCTGAGTTCGAGCGTATGCTGGTCCGCTCCGGCATCAAGCTGATTAAATACTGGTTTTCGGTGAGCGACGAGGAGCAGGAGAAGCGCTTTCAGGCCAGAATAGATGATCCCACCAAGCGCTGGAAGCTGAGCCCCATGGACATCGAGTCACGTTCCAAATGGGTCGATTACTCGAGGGCCAAGGACGCCATGTTCCTTCATACCGATATTGAAGCAGCCCCATGGTGGGTTGTAAATGCCGACATCAAGCGCCACGCGAGGCTCAACTGCATCAGGCACCTTCTGTCCCGGGTCGAGTATGAAGACCTCACCCCGGCACAGGTTAATCTTCCGCCGCGCCAGGCGGCCGAGAATTATTCCCGGCCCCCAATTGATTCACAGCGGTGGATACCCGAGCTTTACTCTGGCGAAACTGAATAAACTCAGCCGGTCGGAATATCAACTCTCAAAAAGCCGCGTTCTGATAATCTGATCAACGGTGATATCGAGTTTTGAAGCTTCTTTAAAATAGTAATCCCGCTCGGCCTTATCCAGCATCTCAGGCGGGAAAACTCCTGTTCTATCAATCTTGTCATTGATAAGCATTTTTGTAAAAAGAAATGCGGATTGTCCCGTGAAATATGATTCGTGAGTTATTCCTGCTTTGACAAAGGAATCCAGCAGCCCTGGAGCATTAACATAACTTTCTATAAGAATATTACGTCCCATTCGTTTACCACTCACACGTACGACAAATGCTCCTTCTTCCAGTTCCATTCCTCCATCGAGTACTGTTTGGATTTCTTCCGGATATTTCGGTGCCGGCGGGGTCAAAAATGAGATGATATCCATTGGAACAATTTCCTGTCCATTAATTTTCAGGGAATCCTCAGACAATAATCCCATTTTATACAGACTTTCAGCAAGATCTACAGCCGGCCCGCCGTATCTGAAGTTTACATTCTTTACATTTTTGAGAACTTTGCCTGAGAGCAGCCCCATTGTCACCGGTTCTTCATGTTCATGGTCAACCATTCGTCTCTTGCCCAGTCCTTCAAAATATTCCATGGATGGATTGTCAAATGGTTTAGTCCTTACAAACTTTCCGTTTTCAAAACGTATTGGTTTGGCGGCCATGTCTGCGAATGCTGTCTTGGGTGACCACCAGAAGGGAATAAACTGCTTTGACCATATCCCGTCATAGACAAGTATTTCAATTGATTCACATTCATCCATCATGTCAACGGATTCACGGGTGACTACATTTGCACAGCCGGGAGCTGATCCGGTATTAATTAATGCCGTCAGTCCCTTTTTTTCGAACTCCGGAGATCTGTCAAGACATCGCTGAACCGCTTCAACAAAACCAATATCGCTAACCGGTCCGGAGGCCATATCCTGATAATCACAATCCACTTCAAGGGCGGCATCCATCACAGTCATATTAAAATCCGGAGCAAGTCCGTTAACTATCAGATCGACACCATGTGCAGCCTCCACAATCTTGTGAAGGCTTCGGGCATCTACCTGATACCCTTTTGCCTTTTTTAAAGTGTTTTCAAGTTCTCCGGTAGCTTTCGGATCTCTATCGCCGCAGCGCAGCTGTGATACAACTGACTCTTCATCAAGCCGCTTTGCAATTGTGCTGCCCTGCGCGCCAACGCCTAATACTAATACTTTTTTCATAAAATTCCCTTTTACTCTGCAGCTGCTTCCTGCCTAGGACCTTTTTTCTTACTTTGAATAAGGAACCAGTTTTTAATGGGCAGCAGATTTCCCTCAATATCTCTTATAGGCAGCGGTTTTGAGACCTTCTGGGTTGCCAGGCTCACTACGATAAGTAAAATTACCGATCCAAGAAATCCCCATACCGATGCAATGTACAGCGAATCCCACATGGCCCAGTCCCAATACACTCCCGGAACACCCGGAACAGCATCGGTATTTGCCAATTTTGTTATTGGAAGATGAGCGATATACGCAATTATCCATGTTCCGAAACCTCCGAAAAATGAAGCCAGGGCGCCTGCGGTATTGGCTTTCTTCCAGAAATAGGCGGCAACATAAGGCGCCAGAAGAGACACCAGCAGGATGGACCAGGCAACAACCATCAGATTATAGATAACCTGAAACCACAGGGCGAGAACCAATGACACACAGGTTAAAATCGGAACAAGAATCCTTGTATATCTCAGAGTCTGAACTTCTGTCACTTTCGGTTTTACCATTTTCACGCCGTTGTAGCCTATAAGTGACGCAGCTGCAAGAACGGCGCTGTCCGCAGAAGACATCAGGGCTGCAACCAGGGCACTTACAAAGATTGCAGTGAAGATTCCCGGCATATAATCTATGGAAATAATTACCAGAATATTGTTCAGAGCCTGATCAATCGAGAGATCCGGATTAAGCTTGAAGTAAATCATTCCGGCAAGAATAGGAAGAACTCCGATTGTTGCATAGCCGATTCCGGCAATTGTTGATGACCAGGCTGCAACTGATTCAGTTCGGGATGATAACAGCCGCTGCTGCGTATCCTGGGCTACAATTGATCCGAACCCCAGAGACATCCAGGCGGCAATCATATAGAACCAGCCTAAATAACCGGTATAGTACATGAAGCCCTGGTTCTCCAGTTCGGCGCTTGCATTCGCTGTCGAGGTATAACCGAATGACCATTGATTTAAGCCCATCCAGTTTCCGGCAGGATCATTATTTAATACTTCTTTCAGTCCTCCGACAAGCGGGGATATAACGATAATCATGATTATCAGCCCGACAACTATTATTATCATCTGGACAACATCGGTAAGGGTAACCGCCCACATACCGCCAAGGAAGGTATACACTATTACGACTATAGTAGAGACAACAATTCCTATCCACAGGGGAATACCAATGAACAGATGCAGAATTGTTCCAAAGGCTACCAGCTGAGCTCCGAGCCACCCTAGCTCGCTTATCGCGCAGGTGATAACAGACAGCATTCCAACCGTTTTGCCGTATCTTATCTCAAATAAATCTGCTATCGTAAGAAATTTGCCTCGTCTCATCAGTCGTGCAAACACTAAGCCGATGATAAGCAGACAGACAGCTCCGCCCCAGGGATCAAAAATTACTCCCTGATTACCAAAGAGGTATGCATTTCCGGCACCGCCCATACATGTTCCTGCCCCAAACCATGTTGCAAACATTGTCCCGGTTGCAAGAAAAAGATTCAGATTTCGTCCCGCAACTATATAGTCCGATGTTTTTTTTACCTTGCGGGATGCCCAGAAACCGACCATCAACATTGCCACCATGTAAAGTGCAAGGAAAGCAACAATCAATCCTCCATTTTCAGCCTTCATCATAATTTTCTCCTTCTTTAAAATTTAATTCAGAAGATGCATTCACAAGTCAGCCTGTAATAGTTAATTGCTTTTTACCACAAAATCCCGGTAGTCCAGAATGGATAATCACTTGACCTATAATTCTTCTCAACGGCCCTGATAGCCTCTTCAGTGATTGTCAGGCCCTTTTCAAGCAGATCCTCATCAATATTTAATGCCGGATACAACCGAATTTGCGTTTCATTATCCCATATGAGCCAGGCACCGCGCTTCAGAGCCTCATTTACAACAGCAAGCGCAACACCTGCATCAGGCTCCCCGGTATCTTTGTTAATAACAGTAGCGCCGAGCAGAAAACCGCGTCCGCGAACCTGTCCGATTATCTCAAATTCCCTTTCCCAAGCTTTCATCCTCTCTAAGCAGCGTTTACCCAGTTGATCCGTCCGGCTCACAAGGTTGTCCCGTTTCATTATCTCGATAGTTTTAAGCCCGGCAGCACAGCCGGCAGGAGTTCCTGCAAAAGTGCTGCCGGAATGGCCGTCGTTTTCTGCAAGGATTTCATCGGTTCCTATTACGGCTGCAATGGGTTCAAGACCACCGGTCAAATGCTTTCCTATTACTACAAGATCAGGCTGTACATCATCATGCTCAATTGCCCACCATTTGCCGCTGCGGCCCATGCCGGAAAGAACTTCATCCGATATAAAAACCCATCCGTATTTATCACATAACTTTCGCAGTCCCGGCATGAATTTAGGATGTGGCATCCAGTTACCGCCCTCGGAGAGCAGCGGTTCAGCAATTATACCTGCGATTGATTCCGGATCTGCAACCTTCTGACACACAAAGGTATCGATGTACCAAAGTATATAATCGGTATATTGTTCGAAACCCATGCCCGCAGGCATTCTGAAACTATGCGGCCAGGGCACAGTTATAACGCCGCCTCTCCAGGCCTCAAAGCCCTTTCTTCTATGCGCTCCGCGGTTTGAACCCATCATACGGGTTGCAATACTATCACCGTGGAACTGATCCTCAAAAGTAATAATCAGGGGGCGGCCGGTATGCCTGATAGCATAGGTAACCGCAGCTTCGGCAGCCTCAGTTCCTGAGATTTCAAAATTTGTTCTGGTTAATTTGCCGCCGGGAGAAATATCGGCAAGAACTTCTGCCAGATCGTAGCGGAGACTATGTTCATAAATAAAACCGTACTGCTTTAAGGCAGCATAGACCGACTCAAGAATCTCAGGGTTGGCATTCCCCAGCGGGTTGGAAGCCCACCCGGCATGGAAATCAATTATGCGGTTTCCATCGGCATCTATTATAAAAGAGCCTTCACCCTTTGCATTTATCATCTGGGGCGGAGGCTGCTGCCCCTTTTTCGCCGCGTCTGAAGCCAGTTTTTCATAATGGCCGCCGTCTTTGAAGAGTAAAGGACCTTTTTTCAGAACCTTAAGGCTTTCCGGCCCCGGAATAGATAAAGACATACTCACCTCCTGCAAAATATTATTAATTTTACGGGCTGTTTAGCGGTATGTCAATTATTTTTTCGCGGTATCCTTTATATTCATATTGATTTTTAACGATATCAGCAGTAAAGCAGTCAACCTTCCAAAACTGTTTTCCATTTATAAGTATCTTTTTCATAACGCATAATAAGGGAAGTTCTGCTCTGGATAATCCCCTGTATACTATTAATATCTTCGTAAATCAATTTTGCCAAATCATTCAAATCAGGGACAATAAAATCCACATCGATATCAGCATCACCTGTAAGTAGTGCAATATAAGTTATCTCGTTAATCTCTCTAAGATCTTCGATGATGGAGTTCATTTTATTGGAATCGATAATAAGTTTTATATTGCCGTATACCTGAAACCCAAGCATTTTGGGGTCGCTTACAGCAACAATCTTTATAATACCGTCACGTATCAGACGCTGAGTCCGTGAACGTGCCGTTGATTCTGCAATATCGAGCTGTTTCGCAATCTTTGTAAACGGCATGCGCCCGTCTTCCTGAAGCATGCAGATAATTTTCGAATCTATCTCATCAAAATTTACATCCATTCCTGTTCCCTTTATAAAAACTCTGTTGATACAATTATATTGGATAATGAATATTGATTGCAATGCATTTTTAAAATCGAGATAGTAAAATAGCCGGCTGTTCTATTTTCGACAACAAAGTACAGCCGGCGAGTTAGCTACTTTCAGCTCGCTACAGTCTCAAACTGAGAGTTGTAGAGGTCGGCATAGAAGCCGTCCTTTTTAAGAAGCTCCACATGCGTTCCCTGTTCGACAATGTCACCTTCGTTCATTACAAGAATCAAGTCGGCATTCTTGATAGTAGAAAGCCGGTGGGCAATAACAAAACTGGTCCTGCTGGACATCAGGTTATCCATTGCCTTCTGAATCAGAATCTCTGTTCTCGTGTCTACTGAGCTTGTAGCCTCATCGAGAATAAGAAGTTTCGGATCAGCCAGGATGGCCCTGGCAATTGTCAGCAGCTGCCTCTGCCCCTGGGAGATATTGGAAGTCTCTTCGTTAAGAACCATATCATAGCCCTCAGGGAGGGTCCTTATAAAGTGGTCCGCGTGTGCCGCCTCGGCAGCCTTTATTATTTCCTCTTCTGAGGCGTCAGGGTTTCCATAACTGATATTGTCGCGGATTGTTCCGTTGTACAGCCAGGTGTCCTGAAGAACCATTCCGAAATTCCTGCGAAGATCCGCTCTGGTGAATTCCTGGATGTTGTGCCCATCTACCATAATGGCTCCGGAGTTCACATCATAGAACCTCATGAGAAGCTTCACCATGGTTGTCTTTCCTGCCCCGGTGGGTCCGACAATTGCTATTTTCTGCCCGGGTTTAGCCTTTGCCGAGAAATTATTTATAATCGGTTCATTCGGATTGTATCCGAAATGAACATTCTTAAACTCTACAAACCCCTCTACAGAGTCGAGCTTTACAGGGGTCTTTGTTTCGGCTATCTCCCCTTCCACATCCAGGAACTCAAAGACACGCTCTGCCGCCGCCGCTGTCCGCTGAAGGACATTGCTGATGTTGGCAATTTGAGTGATTGGCTGGGTGAAATTATTAACATATTGGATAAAGGCCTGAACCTCTCCTATGGTAATAATCCTCTTTATAACAAGCCATCCGCCCATAATAACTACGGCAACATAGCCGAGGTTTCCGACGAATCTCATCAGGGGCATCATCATTCCGGATAGAAATTGTGACTTCCAGGCTGATGAGAATAAGGTCTTGTTACTCTCCTCAAAGGTATCAATACTCTTCTGCTCCCCATTAAATGCCTTCATTACCATGTGGCCAGAAAACATCTCCTCAACATGTCCGTTTATATGCCCCAGGAACTCCTGCTGCTGCTTGAAGTACTTCTGAGACTTTTTGACGATGAAGGTTACAAGTACCATTGAAAGCGGCAGAATAGCCAGAGCAATCAGGGTCATCCGCCAATCAATTGAAAACATCATTATAAGAACCCCGACTATGGAGACAATGGATGTAATAATCTGAGTGAGGCTCTGGCTGAGGGTCTGATTTATTGTATCTATATCGTTTGTGATTCGCGAGAGCGTCTCGCCATGGGTTGTATTGTCGTAATAATTAAAGGGTATCTCGTTTATTTTCAGCGAAACATCACGCCTGAAGCGGTATGTTATGTCCGCCGAGACCCTTGCCATTATCCATCCCATGATGAATGAAAATAAAGAAGATCCCGCGTAAATTATAAGTACAAAAAGAATAATCTTTCCAATATAAAGAAAATCAACCGTCCCCGTCCCGGCAATCTTAGCCATAACCCCTTCGAACAAGGCAGTAGTAGCCTTCCCGAGGGTCTTCGGGCCGATTATCATGAAAATTGTCGAGGCAATCGCGAAGATTAAAACAAAGAAAAGCGTAAGTTTATACTCGGCAAGATATGACAGAAGGCGTCTCATCGTCCCCTTGAAATTCTTTGCCTTCTCAGCCTTCATCATTCCCATGTGGCCGCCGCCCATGGGGCCCCTTCCCCGCTGCGGACTTGCGGCCGGTTTATCTTTTTCAGAGAAATTCTGTTTGTCGCTCATGATAACTCCTCCATGCTCAATTGTGAATATGCAATTTCCGAATAAGCCTCACAACTCTTTAGAAGTTCCCCGTGAGTGCCTTTGCCGACAATTCCCCCTTCATCGAGAACAATAATCTGCTCTGCCTTCATTATTGTTGAAACACGCTGAGCAACAATGATTAAAGTACTGTCTCCGGTCTTTTCCTTCATCGCCTTTCGTAGGGCCGCGTCGGTTTTAAAATCCAGGGCGGAAAAACTGTCATCAAAAATATAAACCGGCGCTTTTTTCACCAGGGCCCGGGCTATCGACAGCCGCTGTTTCTGGCCTCCGGAGATATTTTGTCCCCCCTGGGCTATCGGAGTGTTGAGTCCTTCAGGCTTAGAGCTTATAAACTCCATAGCCTGGGCGATCTCCGCGGACTGCCTTAAAGTTTCCTCAGAGGCATTCTCATCGGCGTATTTTAAATTACTCTCTATAGTGCCTGAAAACAGGGTTACCTTTTGAGGTACATAACCTATCTGAGATCTCAGATCCTTCTGCCTGATTTTCCTGATATCCTGGCCGTCCAATAAAATTACACCGCCGGTAATATCGTAAAACCTCGGAATGAGGTTTAAAATAGTGCTCTTGCCTGAGCCGGTAGAACCGATGATGGCGGTGGTCTTTCCCGGTTCGGCTATAAAGTTAATGCCCGAGAGAGCATTTTCTTCGGCTCCCGGATAAGTGAAACTGACGTCTTTAAATTCGATCCTGCCGCGGACTTTTGAGGGAAGATCCTCAGGATTTTCCGGGTCAGAGATTGTAGGCTCCGTTTCAAGAACTTCGGATATCCTGGTCCCTGATACAGCAGCACGGGGGAGAAAAATAAAAATCATCGAGAGCATCAGAAAAGACATTACAATCTGCATTGCATACTGAAGAAAGGCCATCATGTCGCCGACCTGCATGCTGGACTCGGCAACCTGATGGGCGCCAACCCAGATGATTGCAACCGACAGGAGGTTCATGATGAGCATCATCGCCGGCATCATAATAACCATGACCCTTGTAACATAGAGGTTTACGCCTGTCAGATCTTTATTTGCCTTATCAAATCTCTTTTCTTCAAACTTCTGCCTGTTAAAGGCTCTCACAACCATGAGGCCGGAAAGGTTCTCACGTGTTACAAGGTTCAGCCTGTCGATTAGCCTCTGAATACTCTTAAATTTAGGAGTGGCGATAATAAAGACAATTGTTATCAGTCCAAGAAGGGCGAGAACCGCCAGCCCGATAATCCAGGCCATCGACGGGGCCTTGCCCAGAGCCCTTATGACGCCTCCCACTCCCAGAATCGGAGCGTAGATTACCATCCGGAGCATCATAAAAATCACAAGCTGAACCTGAGTTACGTCATTCGTGGTTCTTGTTATCAGTGAAGCCGTCGAGAACTTGTCAAACTCCTCTCCGCTGAAATGCTCTACCTTATTGAAAATATCACTACGTACAGTCTGAGCCATTCCGGCTGCACTCCGTGAAGCAAGCAGTCCGGCTATAATATTGGCCAGTATCGAAATAAGCGTAAAAAGAAGCATCATCGCGCCCATGTTGATTATATAGCGGCTCTGCATTTTGCCTGTATCCATTCCGATTGCCTGATATTCCGCATTAACAAGGCGTAGAGCGCCCTGGGTAAGGATTATTTCATCAATTTGCCCGACCTTGGAGCTTATCATAGCAAGAATCTGGCTGCGCTGCTCTTCCGGCATAGTAGATAGAATGCTGAAGAAGTCCGATCCTTCGGGAATCATCGATAAATCAGGCATCCCCGGGCCGCCGGAGGATTTTCCGGTTCCCGACGCCATCTGGGTTATTCCCGCCACTGCGGAAAATGCCCGGCTAAAAACAATCTCGAACGCGTCGGTCTCAGCGCCTTCACTTAAAATATACAGGGCTTCGTTCTTGAGTGCAGGATAGACCAGCTCCAGAGGCACAGCATCACCAGTTCCGGGTTCCAAAAGAGTGTAGGCATCCAGGATTTCCTGTTTCTCCTTGTCACCGAAGAACAGCTCGAGATTCTTCATTTCGGTTTGTCTTATTGCCACGGGCACAGCCGAGTCAATACCGTTCTGCTGAACTCCCGTATTAACTATCCTCGACATATAATCCGGGAGGGTAAGATCCATATTTGCCTGTAGAAAAAGCAGGGCTGTACAAACCAGGATGCTGAATGTATAAGGTTTTAAATATTTAAATAGCTTTAACATCTAACTTCTGTCTCCTTTGTGACAATCTTTACATTTGGATTTGGATTTGAATACTTGAATTTTTTTATTTAAAATGTCCAGAGCATCTGTCACCAATAGCATTTCCTCTTGAGATAAATCGTTTATTAGCGATTGATACCAGTCTTTGCTGGCGGAGTGGCTTTCCTCCATCATTTTTATGCCGGATTCGGTCAGTTTATGATACTTTATTCTTCTGTCTTCATTGCTTTCATACCTTTCAACAAAGCCGCGTTTTACCAGTTGATCCAGAAGCTGGCTTGCAGCCGGATTGCTGATGGACTGCATATGACTCACGTCGTTTACAGCACATTCTTTTCGGTGAGATAGCATGTGAAGGGTCGCGATTTGCGAATGAGAGAAGCCCCTCTCCTTAAAAAACATCGAATGGGTCCGAAAAGATATCTGCATTGACAGCGACAGCCATTCCGACATTGCCTTGCTGCACTTAGTAAGTTCGGCATCTTTATCCATATTATCCTCTTTGCTTAAGCAAGCTTAACTAATAATTTTACTTAATATATAAATAGACTTAGGGATAGTCAAGCTAATTTTGAACGAAATTATTATGTAAATAAGAAATAAGGGTGAGAATGGATTAATTCAAATAAAAAGTATCAATTGGGATAAGATGAAGAAGAAAAACCTCTCCCGGGAAGAGAAACACTTAATAACATAGAGATATCAGGCTATGAATTTCTTAAAATAAAGCAAATCTTTATTTATCTTTCCTTCGTTCAGCAGTTCTTCGTGTACTACGAGTCTCATCATTCCGCCTTTGTTGAATTCGTCTATCACGAACTCTCCTGTCAGGACCGTTGTATTTCATCCGGTTCCTCCTTTCAGATTCTTTGGGAAACATTATATCATGAGCCATATTATAGAACAAGACGCATTGACGCATAAAGACGCACTTTTACATACAAGCAGAAAATGGTCGACCTTTACTACTGCCTCAGTCTAACTTTTGCCGAGCCGCATCAATCCACTCAAGGTCCTCATCATCAAAGCAGAGATGAGGACCCGGTCATGAATCCGGAATACTATCCCAGGTCATCGACCTTGCGACTAAGCTCGGCAAGCTTCCTTGAAAAAAAGAGCTGAATGCCCCGCTCATCGATGAGGCCGGCAAACTGAGCGCCCTCTCCGCTCGAGTAAACTGGCAGATACTCGGCTCCGCTCTTCTGCAGCATACGCCTTGCATCTTCGGCAGGTTCTGTTACCCGGCAGAATGCGGGCGGCTGCTTCATTATATCGTGAGCCAGCAGAAAGTCGGAGAGCTCAGCGGCCATGAAGGTGTTCTTCAGGTCATCAATGCTGATAATCCCGGCAAGACTTCCGTCAAGATTCACAACGGGAAAGCAGAGCGCCTCATTTTCGCTGAAGATTGTGAGAATCCGGCTTACCGGGGTATTTTCCGGAATAAGCGGAATGTTCTTATACATTATATCGGCCGCGGTGCTCTGCTTAACAAGATCACCCTCTGTAATATTGAGTCCCGTCTCACCGGCCTTATCCACAGCGAACTTAACGCTGATCGGGCCGATGATCTGGACGACAAAGGTTGTTGCCGTCACTACAGTGACTATGAGGGTTCCAAATTCACCGGGAAAAGCCTGGCCCGCGACAATTGAAAGACCTATTGCCACACCGGCCTGGCTCAAGAGGCAGAACGGCAGATACTTGAATACTGTCTTCGGGGCCTTCGAGAGTGCGGCACCCGTACGGGCTCCTATGAGTTTTCCGACCGTACGGCCGACCAGGAATACGGCCGCTATTATTGCCACGAATGAGGTTATGTTCCATATATTGAGCTTCGCGCCCACGAGTACGAAGAAAAGGACGTAGATAGGAGGTGAGAACTTCTGAACCAGGGCGAAGGTCTCACGGCTCTTGCGGGGCGCGAAGTTCGCCATGAAAAAGCCCATGGACATGGCCGCGAGAATCATGTCTATGCCAAGCGCGACCGAGAGGCCTGATATCAGCATTATCGCGCCGATTGAGAAGGCGAGAATTCGCTCCTCATTAATAAAACCCTTAATGAGCTTCGAGAGGATGAAGGCGATTAGCGCTCCGGCTGCTACCGCCCCGCCTATCTCCCAGCCGAGAGCTATCAGCCGTTCCGAAATTGCAGGGACCTCGGCGCCGCTCCCGCCTATCAGGGTTCCTGCAATACTAACCGAGAAGGCAAACAGCAGAAGTGCGACAGCGTCGTCCATAGCGACAATTCCAAGAACTGTCGAGGTAAGAGGCCCCTTTGTCCGGTTTTCCCAGAGCACATCTGTTGTAGCCGCTGGAGCCGTGGCTGATGAAATCGAGCCGAGAACCAGACCAAGGGCAATCGCTGTATTAAGATTTCCAGTTATCAGATAGACAACCCCGAAAACCAGAGCCGAAACCACGATGAAGGCAGTCAGCGCTTCGAAGATGAGAATATAGGCAAACTGCTTGCCCCTCTTCTTTAGCACCGAGATCTTCAATTCACCGCCTATCGAGAAACCGATAAGCGACAGGGCAATTGTACTCACCGGTTCCAGCTTTTCAATCATGCCCATCCCTATGAACTTAAACCCGGACTGACCAAGGATTACTCCGATAATGATGTATCCGACAACCTGGGGAATCTTGATTCGCTGAAACAGCCTTCCGCCGATTGCTCCTCCAAAGAGAATTATTCCGAGAAAGAGAATTATATTTATGTCAATAAGTGATGCCCGCTCAGCGAGCTGCCCGAAAAATTCGGTCATTCCCCGGCCTCCCCGGTCAGGAGACTGTATATCTCGTCTCCGCTTTCGGCATTTACCAGGGCTGTTCTGAGCTCAGCATTTTTCAGGCGACCGACTATCATCGAAAGAAGGCGGATATGCTCTTTATGCTGGGCTTCTCCGACTATAATCATTATCACAATCTTAACAGGCTCGCCGTCTAGCGACTCATAATCGGCAATTCCTTCAGGCTGAACCCCGGCAATCACTACCGGAGATTTAACACCCTTGAATCTGACATGGGGTACAGCCAGGCCGAGTCCTATACCGGTACTCATAAGCTGTTCGCGGTAAAAAAGTTCTTTCTTTAGGCTTTCAATATCAAGATTATCCCTGCCGACAAGCCTGTCGGTAAGTTCAATAATAACTTCGGTTTTTGTTTTTTCCTGCAGGACACTGCAGCATTCTCTGTCTATGATATTCACAAGATCCATTATAGCCTCCATAGGAGGCTCGGCCTCCTGACTTAAACATAAACAGAGAACAATTCACTGTCAAGACTTCTTGCCCGTTGTTGGGGTTTAATGTCCATCATAGTCCAGAATATCGTTATTTTTTATTCCTGACAAATTTAAAATCCTCAGTCATAATTAAGTATAGAGGTATTTATGAAACAGTTTTATTTATAAACATTATTTTTCTAATTACCGTATTGACAATTCATGCAGCACCATTTAATAAACAGTAATTTTCTCTGTCATTGACCGATGATACACGCTCAGTATATGTAAATCCCGCAGCAGCAATTCTGAATTTGACTGCAATTCCTCCGAATGTCGGCCCTTGCTGACCCCGACACCATCAGACTAGGGTTCGGAAGACCTCAATTTTTCTCAGGCGGCACCGGGGCCCCCAGCGGCGGCATACAAAGGCAGCCAAATTCAGAACTACTGTGTTTGATAACAAATAATGAAAAGGATTTTAAAAAAGTTCCGAAGCTTGAGCTTCAGAACTAGATTGGTACTACATAATTCCATGCAGATTTAGCTTGAACTGCTGAATCTGCATGGATAATTTTTCATTAAAACCTGGCTATCGCCGCGTCTATCCTCTCAAGCGCTGCCTCGAGCCCCAGAAGCCTTATTGAGGCAAAAAGCGGAGGTGACACCCGGCTTCCTGTGACCGCTACCCTAAGGGGACTGAGCAGATCTCCGAGCTTGAATCCGGACTCTTCGGATAAAGCCTTGAACTTCTCTTCCAGCTCTTCATCACTCTGCTCGTTGAGCTGTGCAATTATCGGGCGTCCTATCTCGAGGATCTTCTTCGTTCCTGCTTCATCCTGTTTTTTAGGGATGAGGTCTGCGACATCGTATCCGGAGATGTCGGAAAAGAGGAAGGCGGTCATCGGAACAACATCAGACAAAAGCTTGAGCCTCTCTTTTATAATAGGAATCATGCCGTCAAGCATCTTATCCTGAGCGGAGGTCGGAGGAGTCTCAAGGTTGCCTGTGTCAGCGAGATAAGGGATTATCTTCTCTTTCAGGGCATCATCGGTGAGTTTCCGAATATACTGGCCGTTAAACCAGTCGAGTTTTTTATAGTCAAAAACCCCGGGAGCCTTGTTTAGCTTCTCAAGCTCAAAAAGCTTTTCAAGGTCTGCCTTCTCAAAGAACTCCCTGCTGTCGTCGTATGCCCAGCCGATGAGTGATATGTAGTTTATGATGGCCTCGGGCAGGTAGCCGCCTGAAATGAAGTCTTTGAGGCTTGTAGAACCGTGACGCTTAGAGAGTTTCTGGCCGTCCTTGCCCATGACCATCGGCAGATGACAGTAAATTGGCGGCTCCCACTCGAATGCCTGGTAGAGCAGGATGTGCAGAGGCCCTGAGGGCAGCCATTCCTGGGCACGCATTATATGGGTAATCTTCATGTAATGGTCATCGATGATGTTCGCAAGGTGGTAGGTCGGGAAGCCGTCAGACTTGATAAGGATGGGATCAGGGCTGATGTCGGTGTTCTTCCGCTTTACGTCGCCGAGAAGAACATCATGGAAGACGGTCTTACCGTCAAGCGGTATTTTAAAACGGATTACCGGCTTAACACCCTGAGCTTCAAACTCCGCTCTCTGCTCGTCCGTCAAATCACGACAGTGCCGGTCATATCCCTGCTGGGACTTCTTGTCCTTCTGCTGTTCGGCGCGAAGGGCATCCAGGCGTTCGGAAGAGCAGTAACATTTGTAAGCCTTGCCCTCGGAAATCAGCTGCTCGGCATACTTGGTGTACAGGCCGAATCGCTCAGACTGAACATAGGGGCCGTACTCACCGCCCTTGTCCGGACCTTCATCCCACTCTATCCCCAGCCATTTAAAGGTATCATAGAGGTCCTGCAGCGACTCATCACTGTAGCGCTCCCGGTCGGTATCCTCAATTCGAAGGATAAACTCTCCCCCCTGGCTCTTTGCAAAAAAATAATTAAAAAGGGCAGTTCGAACTCCGCCGATATGCTGCAGCCCTGTCGGTGACGGGGCATATCTAACTCTTACACTCATCTCTATTTCCTTATGCTTTATTACGGATGCTGATGATATCCGTTTAAAAAATCTTTAAGTTCGCCCGCGGCCCATTCGAGCTGTTCGGTCACCGGCAGAAAAACCAGACGGAAATGGTCCGGCTGCTTCCAGTTAAAACCGGTTCCCTGAACAATCAGGATGTGCTTCTCCCTCAGGAGATCAAGGGCAAACCGGACATCATCGGTTATTCCGAATTTCTGGATATCCAGCTTCGGAAAACAGTACAGAGCCCCTTCGGGTTTTACGCAGCTTACCCCTGGAATGTCGTTCAGCAGCCTCCAGGCTGTCTCACGCTGTTCATAGAGCCGTCCGCCGGGCACAATCAGTTCATTTATACTCTGATATCCTCCGAGGCTTGTCTGAATGGCAAACTGGGACGGGACGTTGCTGCACAGCCGCATATTCGACAGAATATTAAGTCCTTCAATATAATCGGCTGCCGCCTGCTTCTTTCCGCTCAGGATCATCCAGCCGGCCCGGAAGCCCGGAGCGCGGTAGACCTTGGACAGTCCTCCAAAAGTGATGAAAAACACATCATCCGAAAGCGATGCCGGCGAGATGTAACTCTCCTGATCATAGATAATTTTATCATAGATCTCATCCGAAAAGATTATCAGCTCATGCTTTATCGCAAGTTCGATAATGCTCTTAAGAACCTCAGGCGGATAGACCGCTCCTGTCGGATTATTCGGGCTTATTATAACAATGGCCTTCGTTCTGCCTGTGATCTTAGACTCCATATCGTCAAGATCAGGCAGCCACCCCGCCGCCTCGTCACAGAGGTAGTGTACCGCCGTTCCGCCCGAGAGGGTAACCGAGGCCGTCCAGAGCGGATAATCGGGCATTGGAATAAGGACCTCATCACCGTCGTCGAGGAGTCCGTTCATCGACATTGAGATAAGTTCTGATACTCCGTTACCGATATAGATATCGTCAACATCGACGCCCTTTATACTCTTCTGCTGACAGTTATGCATTATGGCTTTCCGCGCCGCGAAGATCCCCTTCGAGTCGCAGTAGCCCTCGGCATCGCGCAGATTCATTATCATGTCATGAACAACCTCATCGGGGGTAAAAAGTCCGAAGGGCGCGGTATTTCCGATGTTAAGCTTGAGAATATTGGCCCCTTCAGCCTGAAGCCTCTCGGCTTCGGCCATGACAGGACCACGAATGTCATAACAGACATTATCAAGCTTCTTTGATTTATTAAACTTTCTCATCAGCTTCCTTATAGAGCCAGTCTGAAACCTGACTGATTATCTGCGAAAGAAAAAGCATCTGCACGTTGTCTTTCCGCTTATCAAGCTCATCTTTCAGTGACTGCTCCGGCATTTTCAGTTTCAGTTCATTCCGCCCATTTTCAATCAGGGCTCCTATTTCTTCCTGCCCTCCAAAAGGCGACAGCATATATAGAGACGACAGCCTTAGGATTAAATCCTGAGTCTGTCCTGCAAGTTCTTTCAGGATTTCCACCGCTTCATCATTCTCCTTCAGAAGCAGGAGGGCGAAACAGTAATTCCATTTTATCCAGCCCTCCTCACGTGCGGCTTTACCAATAAATTCACCGAAATAGGCCTTCATCTCAGACGGATTGTTTCCAAGCAGATGGGGCAGGCCAAGCTGAAGCGCCCAGTAGTTTAAATCGCCTGTTTTTTCAGTCCGGATAGTGTTTTCAAGCTTTTTGATATCTGATATAGATCTCGTAGCAATACAGGTGCTTATGTACATTCGGATGTTCATCTTCCGAAGCCGCTTTTTGGTGAATATTCTATACTCGAGAAGCTGTTTCAGCTCAGGCCAGTTTTCATTCTCGAGATAGGTTATCATCTTCCTGTTCATGAAATAAAGACAATTGATAACCACGAGAATACATATGAAAATTACGGCTATATACCAACTCTCCTGCCAGAAAAGCTGCGCATACTCCTCCCCTAACATGAAAACAGGGAGTAAAAAGATCATCAGAAAAGAAAAAACAATCAGAATGTTAAATGATAAGAAAATTATCTTAAATTTCAACTGAAACTCTCCTATAATATATAATGAAGGGGTATACTTATTGCATCGCTATGTTCTTTAAGATATTACTTTAATATTACCAAGGGGTCAACGAGGAAGTTTTATGATAGATATATCAGTAGTTAACATGCCGGATCAGGCTTTCAGCTCGGAATGCATATACCTGGATAATGATTACATCCTTTTAAGTCCTGAAACCCCTATGATGCCGTCACTGAAACACCGCCTTATTGAGTGGAATTTCAAGGAAGTGAAATCCATAAATGCTCCTGTTTTCACCGAACTTGCCAGCTTTGAAGAAGCCGAGGGCGCGCTCCTCCGGAAAGGCAGCGGCGAATCACAGGAAGAAATTGAGGCAAATGAGTTTTTTAAAGAACTCTGTGAATTTGTCGAAGAAACTTTTCGGAATTACAAAGAGAAAAATGAACTCAGGCTCAGGGCCATTTCAGAAAAGGTCAAACTGCTAATCCAGATGACCAAGACGCATAAAATATACCTCCTGAACCTTGCCGAGTACGAGGCAGTCGATGTCGACTACAGTGTGTCTCAGTCAGTAAAGACCGCAATACTTACCGCTGCAATGAGCGACACCCTGAGATTCCCTGCCCACAAGCAGATGGACCTCGCAACCGCCGCCCTGCTTCACAGGATTGGAGTCATTCAGATTCCTCAGGAACTTTTTTATACAAACAGGGCCCTAACTCCGGAAGAAAAAAAGAATGTCACCCTCTTCCCTGTACTGGGTTTCAGAATACTTAAATCACTGGAGTTCCCGGTTTCAGTAGCTTTGGCCGTCCTTGAGCATAGAGAAAATATTGACGGAACCGGCTACCCCCGAGGGCTGACCGGAGACAAAACGAGCCTCTACGGAAAACTAATATCAGTGGCAAGCGCCTACTGCGCCGCAGTATCGAAACGTCCATTCAGGGACAACATGGACGGCCACTCGGGCATGCTCGAGCTCATCAAGGACAAGGGCAAAAAGTATGATGAGAAGATTCTCCGAGTCCTACTGCTGACACTGACTGTTTACCCGATAGGAACCTTTGTAAGACTGACAGATGGTTCTATTGGGATAGTTAGTCAGACAAATTCAGCAGAGCCTAAGTTTCCTGTATTAAAGATGATCTTTGACTCAAATATGAATTACTACGCAGAATCTCCGCTTCTTCAGACTAATGAGGGCGATGATGTTCAGATTGACCGGGCACTGAACAGGGATGAAGTAGAAGAACTCAAGCTTTCAATACCAATTAGATAACAACTGGATAACCTGTGAGGCTTTTTTGAAAATGTTGGGATTGAAAATCTCCGTTTTAAAAGAGCTTCACTTGACACAGTAGAGGCTTTTAATTAGCCTGTGGTTGCCAGAATTAAGGAATTTTCAAAAATCATGAGATTGAAAATCTCCGGTTTTTGGAAGTGACTCAATCAATACTTAAATACCGGAGAGGTTTCACAATTGTACACCGCAAGATCTGCTGAAGCAGTCTCTAAAAATAATAATCCCCTCAATTTCAACCCCTTCAGAACTGGAGGAATCGATGAGGATCCCTCAGTCACCATCGTGAGCGACGCCTTTGAAGCCGTAACAAACGGGATGCATAATCCCGAGGCAATGATTAGACTCGAGAAGCTGGAAAAAGCTGAATCCTTTGATCAATGGAAGCTTCTAATTAGGGCGGTAGACGCCTTCTACAGCCAGGACTTTCAGACCCTCGAAGACTGTCTGGAGAAAATTCCGTCCGACAGCCTCGCAGGCAGTTTGAAGCCTGTCCTCTATCATATGTCGGGCCAAAAACAACTAAACAGAAAGCCGACCTTCAATGAGGAAAAACTGATTAAGCGTGTAACTGAGGACAGCAGGTTTCTAGTCAGCGCAGCTGCCCAGCTTACCGAAAGCATCGAATACAGCGGAGATCTCTTCATCGAAACAGCTTCTCTGCTCATTAAAGAGATAAAGGTAAATAACCCTGAGGCCTCTGAGAGGCTTGCGCTCTGGTGCTTCAGCGTCTGCTTCGAATATAGCTTTGACGAGGAACCGCTTGCGGACAATGTTCTAATGCTCTACGGTCAGGCTGAAGGTCTCCGACTGATAGCCCTCTCTCTGATGGAAGAAGACCCGGAATCATCTTTAATCTGTTTTACTCGCGCCCTGATTAAGCGCCTCATCGATAAAAGCATCGAAAAAGATGAAGCCGGAGCCTGGCTGGATATAATCGATACACTGATGACGGCCTGTCCGCCGTCTAATCCGATTCTCGTCGATATGTCCGAACTGCTTTCCATGCTCGGAACGGAGCTGAGCCTATATTTCAGCATAGGAAACGGAATGGAATTAAGCTCCAGCCCTCATGAAAAATTAAAAAATATGAAGAGAAGTATAGGCTTCATGAAGCAGCCGCTCAAGCCCGGCGCCATCGGGAATACTGCCATCGGGAATACTGCCATCGGGAATACTGCCATCGGGAATACTGCCATCGGGAATACTGCCATCGGGAAAACCTCCAGGCAGAAGACTGCATCAACGGCGGCTCCAGAGAATAAATCACGGGAAGCGGTTCAGCTCGAACTATTTTAAGGACTATTAAGATGAATTATGATGATTTGATAAAAACATATAAAAACGGAACCGTAACCGGCGAACTGACTCCCGTCCACTTAAAAATTCTCTCTCCACGGCCGCTTGAAAGGGCTGAGGAACTGGAAAACGTGATTTCATCAAGATTCCGTTACACCGGCCCTGGAAAATGGGCAAAAATAGTCAGAGACTATGCAAAGAATGTTTGAGTTTCGGAGAGTTTTATCCAATAATTAAAGAGCGGAGTAATCTCCGTCGGAGGCATTTGATGAGGGATTTAAAAGTAAAATTCAGCGAAGGCTCGAATATTGAGATAAAATACGGTACTGATATACAGACAATTCTGGAAAAAACCGGACAACTAGAAAAATCATCCTACCCGGCCGCAGCCGCCCTGGTTAACAACGAACTAGTCAGCCTGAACAGCAGGCTGAAAATAAATGCTGAGGTAGTCCCTGTGTTTCTGGACAGCAACAGCGGGGCCCGTGTCTACCGAAAAACCCTTACCGCGGTACTCTCAAAGGTCTGCAGCGATCTTTTCCCCGATAGACGGCTCATGGTAGGACATTCGCTTGATACCGGTTATTTCTGTTATTTTGACGGCGGCCTGAGCGTTTCGGCCGAAGATCTGAAGATTATCCGAAGCAGCATCCTGAAGGTCATCAAAGATAATTTAAAGATTACATATGAATATCTCTCCTACGAGGAGGCCTGCAGCTTCTTTGAATCAAATACGTCAAAGAATCTTATTCTAAAATACCGGAATGAACCAATCATTCCGGTTTACCGGATAGGAGAATGGGTCGACATAGCCTATGAACCCCTTCTGCCGGCAACCGGGATTCTCCATCACTTCGATCTGCTCAATTATGAGCCAGGATTCATTCTGCGCTACCCTCATGCGGCATCCCCGGATCGGTTAGAGAAGTTTGAAGATAATTCCATTCTGAAATCCATCTACACCGAATATAAAGCCTGGGGGAAAATTCTTAATATCGACTGTGCCGGCAAACTGAACAGACTTACCGGCGATAAAGAAATTAAAGACTTCATAAGGGTAGCCGAGAGCCTTCATGAAAAAAAGCTCTCGATTATAGCCGACCATATTGCCGAAAAGCGGGAGAACCTCAGGGTTGTCCTGATTGCGGGCCCCTCATCTTCAGGAAAGACAACATTTACAAAGAAACTGGCAATTCATCTAAAGGTTCTCGGTTTCAATCCTCAGCTGATCTCCCTCGACGATTACTACGTTCAGAGAGACCAGACTCCGAAGGATGAAAACGGTGACTATAACTTCGAGGCCCTCGAGGCAATTGATATAGTCCAGCTTAATAGCGATCTTCTGCAACTCTTCGACGGCCAGGAGGTCGAGATTCCGTCTTACAATTTCAAGACAGGTTTCAGGGAATATAAAGGACACAAAATTAAGATGGAGAGCCGGAATATTCTGCTCATCGAGGGAATTCACGGTCTCAACGACAGACTGACCGAAAAAATCCCCGCGCAGCAGAAATTCAAAATATACATTTCGGCGCTGACCCAACTAAATCTCGACGACAACAACAGGATAGCAACAACTGACAACAGGCTTATAAGACGAATGGTCAGAGACCATCAGTTTAGAGGATACAGCGCACTCAAGACCCTGGGAATGTGGGCTTCGGTGAAGCGGGGTGAGAAGAAGAACATCTTTCCGTTTCAGAATAATGCCGACGCGGTGTTCAACTCAGCCCTGGACTATGAATTGGCGGTTCTGAAGAACCTCGCGGTTCCGGTACTGAAGACTGTTAAACCCTGGCATGAAGAATATGCGGAAGCATCGCGGCTAATGTCTTTTCTTAATAATCTGATTACAATTCAGACAACAAATGTACCAATGAACTCCATCCTTCGGGAATTCATCGGCGATTCTGATTTTAAATATTAGTAGTACAAAGGTGATGAAAGAAATTTCTTTCATCACCTTAGCTTTCGGATTTTTTAATCCTGTAGTCAGTCTTTTCGGCTGATGCTGCCTATCCCGTCTTTTTCTACTGCCAGCCTCGAGACCTCTCCTGAATACTCAAGATTCGCAATGCCGTCAAGCTGTCCTTCCAGGACTCCGCCGGTCATGTTCAGCTGAACATTCCCTGCCCCGCCGAGATAAACTTCGGCATTCTCAATTTCACTCTCGTCGAAATCAATATTTATCGCACCGTTTGAAACAAGTTTGAAGTTTTTAAAGTCACAGTCCTCACCGGTGATGCTTCCGGCACCATCGAGTTTGAGGCTGAAGCTATCCTGAATAAATCCTTCGATGTTAATATTCACCGCCCCGTCAACATCCACTTTTTTCAGTTCCGGCATGTATATCGTCGCCGAGGCGCCGTGCATACGGCCGGCAACTATGAGGTTCTTCATATTAAGACGGAGTTTTCCGCCGGCTTCTGAAACTTCATAGTTCGCTTCATCAGAATCATAGGAATTAACAGTAATGCGGTATTCATCATCACTAATAATGAGAATGTCCCATCCACCTGAGATTTTAATCTCATCAAAGCCGCTAAAATCCCATTCGCGCTCTACCCTCAGGTCCTCGTTACCGTTAAAATTTATCTCAGTTTTCTCATCTCCTTTCATAATAACGAGATGATCATTTACGATATTTCTGCTTATAACGGTTAAAGATGCAATAAGCAATGCAATTGCAGCAAGTACAATCAGAATAAATTTGGTTGAGTTCTTCATACAGATACCTCCCTGCTCTTATATTCATCATACATAACCTTGAGCGCGTCAAAGTCTATCTTGAGCATGTCGATAATCTTGAAAAAATATGGCAGCTCTGTTTTCACAAAATCGTCTTTCTTTATTTTCATAATCTTGTCCACCGAATTTTCTCCTACAAAATATCCTATTCCTCTCTTGTTGAATATTATTCCCTCATCCTGCAGATAGGAATAAGCCCTCATTACCGTATTCGGGTTAACTTCTATCTCTACAGCAAACTCTCTTACCGATAAAATCCGATCTTTCTCCTGCCACTCTCCCTTAAGAATGGCCTCACAGATATAATCAGCTATCTGAATATAAATAGATTTCTTATCTTTAAACTCCATCCTGAACCTCCAGTTCCCTCAGCTTAAGCCAGGATCCGAACCAGCAGACAGGAGCAAGAAGACCGAAATATATGATCTTAAAGAGGGTGAGCACCCCACCTCCTAATACTTCCAGCCTCTGCATGTCAAAACCGCTGCTGAAGTCAATATTAAAGTTAAAATCACCCCTGACAAAGGTCCAGAAGTAATCATTAAAAACCAGCCAGGCGACAAGAGAAGATAGAACCGAGAGTATGATTGAAAACAGAATCAGCGAGATAATCGTCCTGATAAAATTACCTTTGCGAAACCAGACAGCACCCAGCATGAATATTGACTGAAGGATGAAATAATGCCCAATCATCTGCCATATAATTTTATCGAAGATGAAAAAATCAGGATAATAGGCTCCTAGAAATACTTCAACCACAAGTTTGCCTATCAAGCTGAAAACCCAGTAGACCAGAACTGATGCAACAGCAAAGCCGACTGAACTGAACATAAGCTTGGCAACAAACTTTTCGAGTGTTGAAGCCGGCAGCATCAGATAATCATGGTTTAAAAGCTTCTTGTGCGCTTCACGGAAGGCCGTGCTTGTAAATATGAAACCGAAAAGAAACAAAATTGAGCCGAAATTACTATAGTGAAGCGAAGAGTCCAGCCCGCCGGTCTTGGCCCCTATTACCACACCAAGCAGGTAAAAACCGCAGAATGCGCTTATTGTTATAAGATAATCCTTCCAACGTCTGGCGCTCTCCCTTTTCAAAAGATACCAGATTCTCAGCGGACTTAAATATCGTGTAATATTCATTTTGCCCCTCCCACAATCAGATCATTAATTTCAATTCCCCTGCTGACTACCATATTGAATATAAACTCAAGGTCCACAGCTCTTCCGTCATTATCATTGTTTTTCACCGCCGTAAGATAACCGCCCAGGATCTTCTCGTAATAAAGAATCTCATCGCCCTCAGGAACCGATTCTCGGAGTTCGAAGGAAAGGTTTTCAGTTATTTCCTCCATACTGTGATTGAATATTATCTTTCCGTTTTCAAGGATAATGATGGGGTCTATCAGATTTTCCATATCCCTTACCTGATGAGTTGAAATCAGGATTATCCGCTCATCGGAAGCTCCAGCGGAGGCGAGCCTTCGGAATTGCCTCTTGGATGGGATATCAAGGCCGTTTGTAGGCTCATCCAGGAGAAGAACGGTTGACCAGGTTGCAAGACCAAAGGCTATCATAAACTTCTTTTTCTGGCCGTACGACATGGAGCCGAGTTTTTCGGCCGGCTCTATTTCAAACTCTGAAGCGCAGTTCTTGAAAAATTCCATGCTGAACCTCGGGTAAAAAGGTGCATAAAAATTCAAGTACTGTGTTCCGGTCATCGCCGGAAGATCAAACTCTTCCGGCAGATAGTATATTTCGCTCAGCATTTCAGGAATTCGTTTTGAAGCTTCAAATCCCATTACCCTGCAGCTTCCGCTTCCGGGAAAGAGTTCTCCGCTTACCAGCTTCAGCAGGGTTGATTTTCCTGCTCCATTTTTACCGAGCAGTCCGTACAGACCCGGCTTGAGCTTCAAATCAAGCTCGCTGAACAATTCTTTTTTGGCGTATGAAAACGTAAGATTATTTACTTCTAACATAAGCTCCTCCTATTTAGTGTACTATCTCACTATTACACTAATAAGATAACTCACAAGATGTTATATGTCAAGGGACATAATAGAAAATCCGCATAAATTTGCTTTTTGAGGTCCGTTTCTTTTGTATTTTTATAATATAATCAGGAGCGATCATGAAATCTGGAACCACTGCCGTGCTATACCCAATATCCATTCGTGGCTTAAAACTCTTGAGAATTCTTGGCCGCGGATTTATATGTGGCCAGGCACAGTAGCGATTACACGGATTTCTTTATAGAGTTGAGCCTTGCTTTTAATTTAGCCTGGTTTTTCTTGAATGCTGCATTTTTAAAATTTCAGCTAAAAGACCTGGCAAAGTCCAAACCAGCCCCAGCTCTACCAACCAAATTCTTCTCTTTAATCCGCGCAAATCTCTGCTGTGCGATGCCCAATATCCATTCGTGGCAAAATACTCTTAAGAATTCTTGGCCGCGGATTTATATGTGGCCAGGCACAGTAGCGATTACACGGATTTTAAAAAGAGTTGAGCCTTGCTTTTAATTTAGCCTGGTTTTTCTTTAATGTTGCATTTTAAAACTTCAGCTTAAAGACCGGGCAAAGCCTAAAGTATAGCCCAACCAAACAAATTCTTCTCTTTAATCCGTGCAAATCTCTGCTGTGCGATGCCCAATATCCATTCGTGGCAAAATACTCTTAAGAATTCTTGGCCGCGGATTTATAT
>JAEKNX010000038.1 GCA_016839055.1 Spirochaetales bacterium | reverse complement strand
GAAGTATGCTTTGAGGATGAAGAAGAATGCGGTTTTAAGGTTTTACGGCTGTGTATGAGATGTAATTCACTGGCAGGAGAAGTTTTTTATTAGCAGAAGATTCTTGATTTTTCGGTTTTAAACGAAATTGGCTGCATTTTCGGAGAATTTGATTGAGAGGGATTATAGAAATTCCTATCATTAAGAAAAGGTAGGTCATTGGTTACAAGGACTACCTTATTCAAATTGAATAAAACAATGCTATAATAATGATCTAACAATTCACATCAAACATCCTTGTTTCATGCTTGAAATTACCGAAATGGTGGACTGGATGTCAGCAGGAACATCGATACGGAGAATGAAAATGCAGGAATACAAAGAAAATTTCAGAGAGAGGCTCCTTGGTCGCTGGGCTGTTTGGTCTTCTCTAAATTGGGGGAAATCTTTTCTTATTTTACTGGCTATTACCATAATAATGAGTTTCGGAATTTCTGCATTGAAAATGGAAATGACCTTTTACTCCATCCTTCCCGATAATTCCAATCAGGTTCGTGATATGAAAATGATCATGGAAGAATTTCCCGCTGCGTCTTCTATTATCGCTGTTGTTGATGCCAGAAACATTGAAGATCCTGATGAAGCTGAAGAGATGGTAAAAATGGGGATCGATTCCATTGTGGCGAAGCTGTCGGAAGATAAATTCGGTGATTATGTGGTTCGGGTTACGGGAAAAGCTGATATGTCTGTCCTTAAAGAGCATGGTTTTATGTTTTCCAAGGAAAAAGATATCAATCGGAGTGCCCGGATGTACAAAGATCTGAACCTGGTACCATTGCTGACTGCTATTAATAATGATTTTGAAAGTGAATATGCCGGAGATGGAGATAAACTATCTGATGAAGAACAGATGGCAGTAGGCATGTTTCGCGGGCTTAATGAAGTTCTATCAGTTATAGAAAGATCTGCTGCCGGAGAATCGATCGGGCAGGGCAGTATAGATAAAGCTCTGGAATCATGGCTCTACGGTGATTCCTATATATTGAGCAATGATAATAAAATGGGAATTGCCATAATCCAGCCTACTTTTACTATGGAAGATATTCTGGTTATGACTCCGGGTGTAAATATCATTGAGCAGACTGTAAAGGCATTGGGAGAAGAATTAGGGTTTAATGCTGGTGTCACTGGTATGGTAGTGGTCGGAAGAGATGAAATGGTTACTGCTGAAGAGGGCATTGTTATCTCTTCACTTATTGCGTTTATCGCTATTCTTCTGATTATGATTTTTGTTTTTCGTATGTTCTCTGTTCCTTTTATTTCCGGTATACCTCTGGTCATAGGAATTATGTGGACCATGGGTATGAGCGGATTTATAATTCATAGGCTCAATATCATGTCGGCTATGTATCTTGTGGCTTTACTCGGGCTTGGGATTGATTTTGCCATCCACCTACTGACAGCATTTATTCAGGAAAGAGATGAAGGAGAACCATTTACTCAAGCTATCAGGAACGCCATAATAAAAAGTGGATCCGGTATAATCACCGGTGGTCTCACTTCTGCAACAGCTTTTTTTGCTCTTGTTATTGCCGATACGGAAATGATCAGAGAGCTTGGTTTTGTAGCCGGTATGGGAATCCTATCAGAATTGATTGCCATGATTATGTTTATTCCTCCACTTCTCGGCTTTCGCGAATACAGACGAAATAAAAAAGGAAAAGGGGAACACGGTATATTCTCCAAAGTAAAAATTAAATCCGATGCGGCCTCTGGAATTGGAGGAGTTCTCGTTAGAGCGCCTGTAGCCTTTTCGATTGTTATGTTTGCCATTGGTATAATTTTTGCTATTCAGGCTCCGGGTATTTCCCTTGAAACCAATTTGATGGAGATGGAAGCGAAAGGACTTGAATCGATTCTTTTACAGGATGTTCTTGTTGATGAATTCGGTATGGCGCCTGACAGCCTATCGGTTATTTCAACCGATCCCGCCGAAGTTCGCGATCTAAGTGATAAACTCAAGGATCTTTCTTCTGTAAAAATGGTAGATTCCCTTGGTCCTTATTATGTTTCTCCCGAAGATGCCAGTTATAGAGGAGCTCTGCTCCGCCTGTTTTCCAGTGATTTACAAAATAATGCTGTATCAGAATTTGTAGATAAAGAAATGCTGCTGGAAGAGTTATATCGCCTTGAAATGAACTTGATTGAAATGGGTGATATGGCCTACATGGGCAATATGAATAAAATGCTTCATACTATAGGAGCAGTTACAGGCTTTAATGATGATGGGGATAAAATATCGGAAAGCACATTCGATAGATTGTATTCTTTACTGGAAAATGGTGAAGCTGACGGTGAGTCCTTAGCGGCGTTTCAGAGTGATATGGTTCCGCTGTTGAAAGAGAAACTTTTAACCATGGCAAATGATGAACCTGTCACACTCGATGTATTGCCGAAATCATTGAGAGATTCCTATATCTCCCGCGATGGAACAAAATATTTATTAAATGTCATTCCTACACAGAACCCCTGGGAAGCTGATTTTCGAAACATCTATACGCAACAGATGCATACAGTTACAGATAAGGGAACCGGGATGCTGCTTGCCGGAGATCAACTCAGCCACATGGCGGAAGTGGATGGAGTCAAAGCGGCTATTATAGCCATCATCGTTGTCTTTATTATCCTGTTGATTGATTTCAGAAATATAAAACTTGTTGTTCTGACAATGGTTACTTTACTTTTTTCTTTTCTGACTCTTTTTGGCCTTATGGCTGTTTTGGGAATTAAATTTGATTTTATAAATATTATTGTTGTGCCGCTTCTTATCGGAATAGGAGTCGATGATGCTGTCCATATCAATCATCGCTATCTTCTTGAAGGGAAGGGGAAAATGAAAGTTGTTATCGGAAAAACCGGAACTGCTCTTTTAATTACATCTCTAACAACAATTGTCGGTTTTGCCTCTTTTATTCCATCAGTAATGCGGGCCATGAGAAGTACCGGTATTGTTCTTTCTATGGCAATGGCTATTGCATTTCTGTTTTCTGTACTGTTCCATCCGGGAATGTTAATCATAGTTTCTGAAAAATTGGGACTCAATCTAAAACCTTGGGGGAAAAAATGAAAAGGATTTTGATTTTAACTACTAGCTTAATGTTGTTATCATTGATGAATATAATGGCTGAAAGTGCTCAGGATATAGTTGATCGCGCTGATCAGGCGTTTCAGGGAGAGAGGGTCTACAGCACAAGCACCATGACTGTTTACAAGTCGGGAGAAGCTCAACCTGCTCAGGAAATGGAGAGTTTCTCCATGGAAAAAAACGGAAAGACTTATTCTCTTTCGGTTTATCTGGCACCGAGAAGAATGAAGGGAACGGCTAATCTGATGATTGAAGACGACCTCTGGGTTCGTTTCAGTTCAACAGGGAGAATTAGAAAAATGAGCAGTTCTGCTAAGAAAAATTCAGCCGGAGGTTCAGATTTTTCCTACGCCGATATGGGTGACGGCGGTGCCGGGCTGGCTGAGAAATTTACAACTACCTTAACTGGTGAAGAAATAGTTGAAGGGGAGCCCTGTTATGTAATCGAACTTAAGGCTTCAGATTCCGATGCTCCTTATGAGAAAATGATAGTTTTTATCACTAAAGATAACTATAGATATACTAAAATTGACTATTTTGAGAGCGGAGCCAATATCAAGAGTATGACCTTTTCCGATTATAGAACAATTAATGGAAAAGATTATCCCTTTGCTTATGTTATGGAGAGTCACACTAAACCATCGAGAACCGAGGTTATTGTTGATATCTTTGAGGTAAACAGCAGCAGGGTTCAGGATCGGTATTTTACTTCGGGATACCTCGAGAGCATCCGCTAGGAGGGGTTATGAAAAAGATTATTTCTGCATTATTTATTGTAATGATCACTGCTGTTTCTCTTTACTCTCAGGTCAGTTTTTCCGGATCGGCAGATATTGTCATCGATTCGAATATTTCTGAGAACGGTGATTATGCAAGTCTGATAAATCCGGGAAATCTTCTCGGCATGAAGGATATAGGGATTAGCTCTTCTATTACTTCTAAACTCGATGCAGGAGATGAGAAAACAAGTTTTTCTGCCTGGTTATCCTTAAATGAATATCCAATGGGACAGGTCCTTCTTACTTCTGCCTATAATGATCCCCTCCAAATCGGAGGTGTTTTAGAACTGACGAAAACTCTTGGCGATACTATTTTTTCGATGAACCTCATGCGTTTGTCAGCTAATGTCTACCTTTCCAATTTTGTATCCATGGAAGTCGGACGGCAGAGTATGCTGACAGGATATGGTTACGGTTGGAATCCCATAGATTTTGCTAATCCTCTGAAAAACCCTCTTGATCCCGATGCTGCGTTGAGAGGAGTCGATGGAATATCATTCAAATTCTTCATTGGGGATATGACAGCCTTAAAAATCTATGGAATATTGCCACAGGATTTACTTTCATCAGGTCTGGAATATGAAGAGATTAAAACCGGTGGAGAACTGACGATGTATTTTCCCGGAGTAGAGCTGAAACTTGCCGGTTTTTATGATTATGATAATACGGACGGCAGTGATGCTTATACTCCTTCAGTTGGTACAGGCTTAATGCTTGATATAATGGGTATTGGTGTCTACGGCGAAGCCGCTATTAGAAAGGGCAGCCGGAGTAATTTTACAGATGGAACAAATATTACCGGCAGAAAGGATGAATGGCTTTTTTCAGCCTTGGCAGGTGTTGAATATACTTTTTCAACAGAACTCTATGCTGTAGCAGAATATTTCTATAACGGAGAAGGGTATAATAATGCAGAGCGTTCCGATTTTGAAAAGACCCTTAGAGCTTATGGTGGTGCAACCGCAGATTTATTCAGTATTTATTCTCCGGGATATTTCGCAAAGCATTATGTTATGTTTAATTTGATGCAGCCCCTATATGATTACTATACTGACCTTAATCTATCGGCCATATTTTCACCGGATTCAGGAGCCCTGACAGTTATGCCGTCAATGAATTATTCCTTCTCCGGGAATTTTAGTGGAAAACTGGTATATGTAGGAATGTTTGATCTTTACGGTAAATATTTTAGTGAAGTTACCGCTATGCCAGTTAAGCATATAATCAGCACTGCATTTACATATAGTTTTTAGTCTTTTCTCATTGCCCCTATATTAAAAGAGAGAAGTAGATTGAATGATGCTTAACGTGAGAATAAACTTGCTTGTTAAGCTATATCATGTGAAAATATATTAAAGAACTAATGACGTATACCACTATACTACAACAATTTACATTTACTTCCTCCGTGCTCTTTCTATTCTTTTCTATTAATTTTATTGTCATCACAGTTTTTTCCTTATATAATCCCTTATCAGGCTATAAACAGGGCATCCTGGAGGTTCCAT
>JAEKNX010000022.1 GCA_016839055.1 Spirochaetales bacterium | reverse complement strand
CTACAAACTTGCTCTTTATCATTGTATGGGAAAGTTGCCAAGACCTGAATCCAGTTTCAAATTCTTGTGAGGAGCCGTAAAAGTTTTCCACAAAAATCTCAGGGCTCTAATGATTTTCATACACTACCTGGAAGTATTTTTTCTTTTAGAAAATGAAGTGCTGCAGGAGTCCCGTCATCCTCTGGAATCCATTTTATAAAATCCTCAATATCGATCTTAATAGAGCCTTCACATTCTGAAGATGAGAGCACAAGAGCAATAGCATAAGGCATCGATTTCCCCTCATGGAGGGCCTTATACTCCTCCGGAATATTCTCATCAGCTGTTATAAAGAGCCGATCCCTGTCAGAACCGGCAAGAATAGCCGCCGCGGATTCAAGAAAACCTGTTTTAAAAGCCTCCGGCCCGGGATAACAGGCAACATAGCCTTCGGTATTTTTCTCGACGATAGATAGGGCGGCGACAGGCGTGTTAAAAACAGATAAACTGAAATTCGCAGGAGATACTTCATTCTCCTCCACCAGCTTCTTTGTAATCTTCAACTGCTGCCCAATTTCTCCGTAAACCGAGGCAAAGGCAAGCTTCATCGGAGGATGTCCCGAAAGAACTTCATGACCAACCTGAATGGTCATCCGGGTCAGCTGACTGAGCCGCCTCTTGAAAAGAGACGGCACATAGTCAAGGACCGGTTTTTCAAAAGATGAAGAAAGACTCTTCTTTCCGCAGGACCAGGCCTGCCAGTCCTCCTTTGTACAAACCCCCGGAGACCATACACTCCATCTGCTTATATAGACAGACTTGTTTATCATATTTTACTTCTTCCGGAATCTCAGCAGAGAATATGCATTAGCACCCAGATTGTGATGCGCATCTTTAAACTCAAAACCAGCCGCGCTAATCGCATCTATAAGCTCACCGCTTCGGTACATCTTGCTGTTGCCGTTTGCGATGCATGTAAAATAAACAGATGTCGCCTGCAGCGAATAAGAAGCAGCCTCAAAGCGCTGCTTATCCCACAGAGGTTCAAGAACGTAAACATCACATTCCTTATCAACGGCCGCCTCAACCTTTCTTAATATAGCCTCAACTTCATCAAGTGAAAAGCAATCGAGAAACTGACTCATCCAGACAGCATCTGCGCCCGAAGGAAATACGGTCTCATCAGACAAAACATTCACAGCGACAGTGTCAATCCGATCAGAAAGCTCCTCCTCGGCAATGAGCTTCTTTGCCATCTCAATCTGCCCCGGAAGATCAAAAATAGTAACTTTAACATCAGTATCATACTTGCACGAAGTAATTGCCCACTTTGCAGTATTACCGCCAATATCAAATAGCCTGGCAGGTTTTTTATCATAAACTATAGGCAGAGCCTCAGGAAATGCAACATCAGAATAGAAGTGATCAAATGCAAACCAGCTCTTCTGTACATCCTCACTCAGAGAAGAAAGTCCATCATAAACAGTTTTCCATTCACCGAAAACCTTAAGACCTTCAGGCTTACCCTTACGAATTGACTCCTCAAGTGAAAAAGCACCCTTGTAGCAGACATCATTTGTAAAATCCATATTAACGCGTGTCATTTTATCTTCGATTATAAAAAATCCGACCTTACCTAAAATAAATCGGAGCGGCTCATCCGGAGAAACAAGCTTTACAAGTTCCATTCCAAGTCCCATTTCCAGAAGAACGCCTACACCGTATTTCGATATATCAAGCGTTTCCGCAACTTCATTAATAGTACTTCCATTTTCACCTTTTTCCGCAAGAGTCTCAAGAATACCAGAATCACGAAGCGTTTTTGCTACCTGGAATGTCATTGGTGCAAAAGCTATTTCCTGTGCTTTAAATTTTGCATCAACAGCCTTAAGTGATTCTTTAAAATAGTTTTGGTGCATAGTGTTCCCCGTTAATTATAATAATTATTTTGTGTGAATATTTTTTCAAATTATATGAATATCTTAATCACAAGTATAATAATTTTACATGAATGAGTCTGAAAAAATTATAGCAATAGAAACGATAAAACACAACTAAAAGAAAAAGCATCAGGCAACACAATCCGGAAAGATACTTTCTATTTCAGCTGTTCCGCCTGTTAGGCTAAAACCTCTCCTGAACCTGTCTTACGCTCTGGGATCCTCACAGCAAAGAAGTGGTCCGGTTTCCCCGGGAAGTCTAGGCTGGGTTCTGTTTTCTAAAAGAGCCTTAATTATTAATTATAACCCTCGCATCCATTCCGGACGCGTTTCTATCTCTCCCTTTAACGCCTGGTCTATCTTTAAAATCAATTTTTCCCTGTCTGCCGGAAGAATCCCCCGGAGGGCTAGAGCGTTGGACGCATGATTCGATCTGAAGATAATATTCCGCTCGGGTTTTATAAGGCTGATAAGGAGTTTTTCTTCCTCGAGCATTCCCTCGTCGGTCTGCTCAGTGAAGCCGCCTTCGAAAGCAGAGGTGAACTCTTTTCTACTCTCAGGGCTTATCATCAATGACAGGGTAGATAAAAAAGTCGGGGCGGCAGAACTTACCAGGGCGGCACTCTGCTCAATATGCTCGCGCCATAGTTCGCGGCCTCCGAGACCCGTTATGATAGTCGCTGAAACATCAATACCGCAGGTCATTGCTTTCGTAATTGCCTCCTGGTGATGCGTTCGCAGAGCGCCCTTGTTAATCTTTTTAAGAATAATATCTGATCCGGATTCTATTCCGAGGTAAAGCAGGGTCAGCCCGGCTGCCGACAGGCTCTTTAGCTCCACTTCGGTCTTCTTGAGGAGATTTCCGGGATTCGCATAGATTGAGATACGCTGCAGGCCAGGAAAGGTACTCCGAAGTTTCCCAAGAATCTCTAGAAGACTACCTGTATCGAGAGCCATGGCATCCCCGTCTGCGAGGAAGACCCGTCTTATACTGCCGTATGAGGCTGACGATTCAATTTCAGTAAAGATATCGGAGAGACTCCGCTGCGTATAAGACTTTGATTTATACATCGTGCAGAACGTGCATCTGTTATGGCTGCATCCGAGTGTTGCCTGAATAATTAGACTGTTTGCCTCTGAGGGCGGCCGGTAAAGCGGTTCATCGTAGATAATCATGGAAATGATAATACATATTATAAAAGCTGAAATCAATGGTATTTACAGAAACTCTACCTCCCCCCCTTTTTTTTATATGTTGAGAGTGTTGCATTGACTTCTTAAACGCCGAGGGAGGTCTATAATAAAATTCATACTTTAATTTGAAATTCCCACCCGCATATCATAGTATTACAGGACATATGAGGATAATAATATTAATCTTTGCGATAGTCATAATTATAGTGCTGGTATTCATTCTATTCCCGAATATAGCAGACCATTCTCCTCAAGCAAAGTCCGGAGTCCTTGATCTTCGCAATTGGGATTTCACGGAAGACGGCACAGCCGAACTGCAAGGACAGTGGGCATTCTACTGGAAAGAGTTTCGTGAACCCAAACTCTTCGGGAAAGGCACTCCAGACTATATGAAAATACCCTCCTACTGGAATGGTTATGAACTGAAGGGTGAGAAACTGCCGGGAAGAGGTTGGGCCACATTTCAACTCAAAATCCTGCTGCCGAAGAATAACTCAGAAATCGCCCTTAAATTTAGAAACATCGCGACCTCCTACAACCTCTATATAAATGAGGACCTTCGTCTATCTGTCGGAACCCCCGGCACATCGAGAGAGACTTACATCCCGGATTATAAGGCCTCCATAATTAGACTCGACAATCCTGATGATGAGATTCTCATTACCATGAAGGTCTCGAATTTCAATAACAGGAAGGGCGGCATGTGGGACAGAATTAGTATGGGCCTCGAAACAGAGCTCAGATCATCCCGCGTAAATAATATTGCATTCACAATCTTTCTCATTAGCTGTATTTTAACAATGGGGCTGTACAATTTCGGTGTATTCCTTCATCGTCGTTCTGATACTACAGCCTTGTATTTTGGCCTTTTCTGTCTTCTTATTGCTTTACATTCGCTCGCGACAGGCGAAATTTTCCTTTCAGATTTAATTCCGTCATTAAGCTGGTGCGTCCTTCAGAAGATTGAATATTTGACCTTCTATTTATCCCTCCCGCTATTCATGATGTATTTTAGGAATCTGCTTCCGACGGATTTTAATATCAAAGTTTTAAGAGCAGTACAAATTTGCAGCTTTGCATTATTCATCTTTGTAATAGCCTCTCCCTCCTATGTTTTTTCATACTCGCGTCAGACATATCAGCTATTAACAGCAGCCTCGGGATTTTATATCATTTTTGTTTTGATAAAATCAGTTATCAGGAAACGGGATAATTCATTCACTATCCTACTGGGATTTGCCTTCATGTTCCTAATCGTCTTAAATGATATAAGCCACGCAAACCAGCTGATTCATACCGGTTTATTCATGCCGGCAGGTTTCTTCATTTTCATTTTTTCTCAGACCCTTGTTATAATAAGCCGTTCAACTATGCTTTTACATACTATAGAGAATCAAAGAAATGAGCTTCTGGAGAGTCAAGATCTTTTTGAAAGGTCAAGGCTGGGAACAATCCTCGGACTTGCAAAACTGGCTGAGTACCGGGATCAGAATACCGGAGCGCATCTGGAAAGAATAAGGGAGTACTGCAGACTGCTTGCTGTTGAGCTTTCAAAAATTACTGAGTACAGTCAATATATAACCGATCGATATATAAATGATCTTTATCAGTCTGCGATTCTTCATGATATTGGAAAGGTAGGAGTCCCAGATTCAGTTCTTCTAAACACCGGAAAACTCAATGAGGATGAATTCAAGCAGATTCAGCAACATACCCGGATTGGCGGGGATGCCATTCAGAATATTGAAAGCCGAATCAATATGAAGACATTTCTCACCCTGGGCAAGGAGATTGCTTACTATCATCATGAAAAATGGGACGGCAGCGGTTATCCTAAGGGATTAAAAGGGTATTATATTCCTCTGTCTGCCCGGATAACCGCGATCGCAGATGTCTACGACGCATTAACCTCGGAGCGCCCGTATAAGAACGCTTTTCCTCATGAGAAGGCAGTTTCCATTATCATCGAAGGCAGGGGCACTCATTTTGATCCTCTGCTTGTTGATATTTTTTTAAACCTAAAAGATGAATTTAAAAGAATCAGTTGCAGTCTTCAAGAAGATCCGCAGGTACCTCGAAGTTAATCGGTATCACGGTTCTCCCGGCAGCTGTTATCAAATATATTCAGTCCTGAAAACCAAATTCACCTCTGTTGCAGCCGTCTGAGTTCCGCCGACATAATATCATGACATTTCAGAGCAAGGTCAGCGGTGGCCGATCCTTTTTCTACCGGAATTTCCGGAAGCACACTCATTGTTATTGTATGGCAACCTTTTACAACCATCGTTTTTCTTGGAAGCGCGTTAAAAGCACCATCGATTACAACCGGAAGAACTGATGTTCCTGTAGATACTGCAGATCTGAATGCACCCTTCTTAAATTCTGCTATATTTCCATCCATAGTCCTAGTGCCCTCAGGATAAACCATTAGAGAATCACCATCAAGCAGAAGCTGATCCATTCTTCGGAGAGCATCAATCTGACTCTTGCGGTTCGCCCTATCTATGAAAATATGGTCGTTCAGAAAAAGAGTCCAGCCTACAACCGGCACTGCGGCTAAAGCCTTTTTTGCCATCATTTTTGCCGGATAAAAAAGAGTAAAAACAAAGAGGATGTCAAGCAAAGACTGATGGTTCATAACAACAACATGAGCCTTTGAACGGTCCATATTCTCCCTGCCTAAAACCTTAACCCTTAAAATAGGAACCAGTGTTAGAACGACAACACAAAGGAGAGAAGTATTGTAATGCACTATCCGTCTTTTTTTATCAAAGGGTGCGGTGAGCAAAAATATAATGAAATGAATTGGAAAATAAATAATAAAACAAATAGTCAATATAAGCCATGAAATAACTGATAATAGTATGTTAATAACGGGCATTACAGCTCCAAAAAGTGAATTCGTAATTAAATTACGTCCGGCCAAAATACTACTTTTTTCAAAAAAAAGATAGCCTGAAGACCATAATCCGGATAAAGTCGGAGATTATTCCTGTCTTGCTCTACGGATTCTCTCGAGCTCCGCACTCATCAAGTCATGACACTCAAGAGCAAGTTCTGCGGTGGAACTTCCTTTCTCAACCTGAATCGGAGGAAGAACACTCAGGGTAAGAATATGCCTACCCTCGACTATCAGCCCTTTCTTGGGCAGGGCCTCATAAGCGCCTTCAATTACCACTGGAAGGACGGCGGTCCCGGTTTCACTCGCTGATCGAAAAACACCCTTCTTGAATTCCGCAATTTTTCCGTCTTTTGTTCTGGTGCCTTCAGGATAGACAAGGAGCGAATCTCCACTTATCAGGACTTTATCCATTTTCCTGATTGCCTCGAACTGACTCTTCCTGTTCTTTCGATCTACAAGGATGTGCCCGCCCAGGAAAAGATCCCAGCCTACGAAGGGAACCTTGCCCAGGACCTTCTTACCGATCATCTTGGATGGATAGAAAAGGAGGAAGGAAAGCAGGATATCCAGCAGCGACTGGTGGTTCATCACGACAACATGAGGCTTCGATCTGTCCAGATTCTCCCTTCCAATAACCTTTACTCTGAAGCATGGACTAATAAAAAGGGCAATTGAGGCGTATACAGCTCCGTGGTAATACTGAAGTCTCCGCTTTCTGTCAAACAATGTCGTAAGAAGAAAAATCACAACCTGAAAAGGTGTGATAACAATAAATAAAAAAGCTATCTCAAACCAGGTAAATAATGATGCCACAGCGTATAATAATTTCATTTCTACTCCCTATATAGCTACTTCAAATGTCTATCATAATAATATTTTATAAACAATGAATCGAGGGAATTTTAAAAAATATGATCTTTAAAAATTCCGGCCTCATATTTAAACGAAGGTTTTTTAACAAACTATTGAGCTTCTTTCATAACTCGGTTAGTTTTGAAAGAAGCTTTTGAGTATTTTAAGCAATCTTTTAGTAAATACTTATTGCATAGTAAGTTGCTAAAAATACTCACTCACATCTAAGGTTGGAATTTCAAAAGTCCCCGACTTTTAAAATTCCCTCTATTACATTATAATTTTTTTTGCAATCTCATGTTAAATTTTATTTTTATCGATATTTTATTATTGACATAATTAACGAACATTATTATATTATCAGTATAAAACTTTAGGAGGATGTCATGAAAAACATCAAAACAATTCGTCCAGCTATTGTATGTCTACCGTTCTCAGGGGTTACTCCATTTCACAAGAAGATTGAGAACTACCACCTGAAAGCAGATGTAAAAGCCACAGGCTTTCCTGCTATGGGAGGTTTCAGATTCTTTTAACTAAACTAAGAAATGACTAAAGACCGCCAATGATTATTCATGGCGGTCTTTTTTTTTAGTAATCCTAAAAAAAGGGCAGCCCGGAACCCGGACCACCCAGAGGATAAATAAGCGAAAAAAGTTATTAATATGCTTTGTTATAAATCACTTTCTGTTCTTCCTGCATTGTGATAATTTCCTCATCACGCTGCTTTGTTACCGCACTTACTATAAAAAAGATAATAGCATTTATGATAATACAGAACAGTCCCGAGTGCAGGCCGAAGGGAACGCTCAAGGGAGTAAATGTAAAGATGCATAATAGAACCACACCAGTTAAGAGACCCGCAATAGCTCCTGTAGAAGTTGCCTTCTTCCAGAACAGGATTCCAGCTGTAGGAACAAAAACCTGAGCGGTTCCGCTAAGCGCTACCAGTCCGACATTTACGAGGAGGCCTGGGATGAAAACAGACATGAAGTATGCAATTAGTGCGAATACGAGAATTGCAATTCTTCCAACCCATACAAGTCCTCTCTGGCTCATGTTCTTATTGATAAATCTCTGATGAAAATCAACTGTATATACTGCCGACATGGAGTGTATCTGTGAATTAGCCGATGACATCGCAGCAGCCGCTCCACCGGCACAGACGAGACTCGCAAGCGCAAAGGGCGCATACTTGAACAGCATTATCGGCAGAATACGGTCTGGTCTGTCGAGGCCGTCTGCTTCGAGTATTATACCGGCATTACCAAGAAGCATAGAACCGACGTAGGCGATAGCAGCGAAGCCGAGAAGGAAGGGCATCAGATTAAAAAGTTTAGATGATTTTACCGAGTACATTCTGGTCCATAGCTGAGGACCCATGAATGCTCCGATTGGAACCATGATAAACATAGAAATCCAGAGACCGTAACCGTGAACACCCTGAGGTCCGGGGAGAGTCAATGATTCTGGTGCTGTCATCTTAAGGGTCTGAAACAGCTCAGCTGTTCCGCCGACCTTAGCAGCTACAAAGAAACCGCCGAAAATCATTCCAAAGAAAAGCAGAACACCGTAGAAGATATCAGTCCATGCGACTGCCCGGAGTCCGCCTGCCCATACGTAAATTACTATGACAGCGTAGAAAAATAGTCCACCAATCTTCCAGGGAATAAGTCCGCCCGAGGCAACTTCGATAAGGTATGCACCGCCAGTGAGCTGAATCTGCAGATACGGAAGGGTGAAAAGAATCATAATCACGCCTACGATTACAGCAAGGGGTCCTGATCCGTAAAGTTTCCGGAAGAAATCACTCGGGGTTATAAGGTTAAACTTTTTACCGTAAAACCATATTCTTTTCCCTACAACATAATAGAGAAGACCAAAGAGGATGTTCCACGCAATGGCTGTCCAGTAGACAGGTCCTCTGGTGAAGAAATAAGACGGAGCACCCAGGAAGGCGAAAGATGACCACCAGGTTGCCGCAACGGTGAAAAAAACTGCAAGAGACCCCATGGCTCTGCCCTGTACGAAGAAATCCTCAGTAGTTGGAAGAGATTTCTTGTTCGCAATCCCGCCCATAACGAGGGGAATCAGCATAAAAAGTCCCAGAATAGTAATAGCTATAGCGCCTTCCATTATTCGTCGCCCTCCCCTTCTACAAAATCTTTACCCTTGCCCCAGTTATTCTTGTAGGCAATAAACATAATTGCGCACATGACGGCCCACATAATCAGAATAAACCCGTAAATAAAGGGCATTCCGAAGATCATGGGTTCGATGCGGTTGATGAAAAATATTCCCGGAAGTTCCATAATCATAAAACAAATTATGATAAGAGCCCAGAAAACCTTCCTCAACGGATAGCTTTTTTGTTTGTCGGACATAAACCTTCTCCTTAGTTTTTTTTATAGGGACCTTGGTCCCTTAATCGACCTTAAACTGAGTAAATCTGCCTGCCGCCGAGCCAGGTCTCTGTAACGCGGATATCCCTTATCAAATATGGATCGACCTTGAGAGGGTCAGAATCCAGAATAACAAAATCAGCAAGCTTACCCTCTTGAATACTGCCCTTCACCCTTTCTTCAAAAGTTGCATAACTGCTTCCCATCGTATAAATCCACAGAGCCTGCTGCGCGCTTATCTTCTGTGAAGTTCCTACAGGAAGCCCCTCTGAGCTATGCCGGGTTACCATAGCCTGAACTGCCGTCATAACATCCTGCATTCCGCATGGATTATCAGAACTCGCACCGACTGGTATTCCTGCATCAAGAAATGAGCGGTGGGCAAACATGTTTTCAATTCGCTTGCCGTAGGCCGGCATCTTTTCTCCATGCTCCCAGACATAGGTTGTAAACGGCAGGGGAATTACCCCGGCGGCCTTTATCCGGCTGAGCAGGTCATCGTTAATGACGGTACAATGTGCTATACGGTGCCGAAGAGAATTTAGAGGATACTTCTTCTGTGCTTTTTCTATGGCGGTCAGGACCATGTCTATCGCCATATCGCCATTGGCGTGAATTTCCATCTGATAACCATTTAAGTGGGCGTCCATAACGAGTGCTTCTGTATCTTCAGGTAATTTCGTAGGTATTCCGTGATATCCCTTCCGGTGCACATACTCATCCTTCAGCCAGGCGGTATGTGCGGCAATGGCGCCGTCGACAAAACTTTTAACGGCGCCGAAGCGAAGCATATCGCTCCCGAATCCGGTTTTCACGCCGAGGGCTTTCAGCCTGGGCAGGTAATTTTCAAGAACGTTCATATAAACCCGGCAGCTGAGCTTACCGTCGGCCAGGGCCGCCTGGAAGGCTTCTATTTCGGGAGGTCCCACAAGACCGTCTCCCACACTCGTTATACCGAATGAGGCTGTCTCACGGCAGGCTAGCTTTACAGCCTCTGTAAGTTGAGCGGTAGTGTAGGAAGGAACAAACGAGCCTTCAGCTCCCATACCGGTAACAAACATGAAGTGAGCCTCCTCAAGACAGAGACCGGTTAACCTGCCGCTGTCGTCTCTTACAAACTCACCTCCCATAGGATTTTCAATACCGGCAGGAATGCCCGCGATCTCAAGCGCCTTGGAGTTAACTACTCCGCAATGACAGGTCTGGGATCTTAAATGTATTGGGTGTCTTTCAGAAACAAGATCAAGGTCGACCTTGGTTGGATGCCGATTTTCTTCGAGTTTTGAGAAATCATAACTACCTCCGAGAACCCATTCTCCAGGCGGGGTTAGCGCGGCCTTTTCTTTTAAAATATTTATGATGTCGTTAATATTATTAGCTTTGGCAGGACTACAATCTGCCTGAAGGAGTTGTTTTCCCCGGAGAGACAGCAGGTGACAGTGCGCATCGTTGAAACCCGGCAGGAGAGTTCTTCCTCCGGCATCCATAATCTTAACGCCGGGCGAGGACAAGTTTAAAACATCAGAATTACTACCGACGGCAACGAATTTCCCGTCTTTAACCGCGAGAGCCTCAAAGCAGCTTCCGGCTGAATCCATTGTCCTTATAATTGCGTTTTTTATTATAAAATCAGGTTCAAACATGCAGATACTAAAGCAACTATCATGCCAGAAAACCAATTTTCCGTTATTTTAATATAAAACACTACTATATAACAACTTAGTGAAAAAACTTGTATTCCAATCGAATGTTGGGAAAAGTAATAATGCTCTGGTTATAACCAGAGTTATAACCAAAGTTATAACCAAAGTTATAACCGTGGTTTTAACTGCAGGAATTATAACCACAGTTATAACTCCAGTTTTCTTTTTGTAAGGCGCTTGCTGAGCGCCGGCTGGCTGATGCCCAGAAATCCTGCGACAGTTGAAATAATTTTATTAACGGCTGCTATTGCGAATATTCACTCTTTATTCCCAGATAAAAATTTAGGAACAATTAGACCGATTAGTATTCCAATGAATAACCCTATAAAAAATAAGTATCTCCTATTCGTTTGAGCATATTTTGAATCCGGAGCGTTTTTCTGAATGAGTATGCTACGTTCGTTATTCTCTGATTGAAATTGGACAGTACCAATTTTATCAAAGTCGTTAGAAAGAAAGTAAAGCTGTCTATCGTTGTTTCCATAATCAAAAAACTTGAAGAGTGGAGCTTCTGATTTATCATAGTACATTAGGCCAAAAGCGCCTGTACCTGTATATACGACACCATATTTAGGTTTTTCTTCTGAGTCAAAAAAAGTTGTTTTATGTCGTCCACTTCTTAAAATTATCTCTTCCTTTATCATCTTCTGCAAGTCATCATATGTATGAATAATTGTAGTCCCATCTTCAAGAATTTGAATGTCTTCAGCTATCGCTTCATCAATAGCGATGCTGAAAAATAATATCAAAAAGAAGGAAACCATAAGGACATTGTAACGGTTCCTAATTGAATTCAATATCGGACAAAGCATTGAACCCTCCTTCACTCTTAAATTAAATATAACGATTTTTCTATTATGTTACACTTTTTCAAGTTTATTTCATTTCAAAAAACAGACTACATTTTCTTTTCACTTTTATATAATAAAATGCCTCGAAGGGAAAGTGTACTAGAGCATCAAAGGAAAACTCGACTGAGAGTGTGTTAAAGTTATTAAGAGCTTTACAATCAATAAGTATGCAGTGATGTTATCCACCTGGCAGTTGTTAAAAACATCTCGTTATTATAAGGGGAGATTATTACTTTTGTTATAACTCAAGTTTTCTTTTTGCAAGCCGTTTACTAAGGGCCGGCTGACTGATACCCAGAAATCCTGCGGCAGTTGAAATATTTCCGCCGGCGCGTCTTAATGCCTCATCGACTAGAATATTCGACCAGCTCTTCAGATCAGGAAGGTCCTCGGGAAATAATAGTGAAGAGTCGCCTTCAGCGGAAATTGCCGTCTCTTCCTCACCGGCTGCAGCTGTCATGCGCCCGCCGCAGCTGCCGACTTCTCGGTTAATTATTGATATTATTTCCCGGACATTACCCGGCAGCTCCTTTCTGTAGAGGGACTCTATGAAACCTGAGCTGATTTCGGGTGTACTTATACCAAGTTCAGCCGCCGCCTTTTTGGTAAAATGGTAAACAAGAAGAGGTATATCATCACGGCGCTGCCGAATAGGAGGAAGAAAAATCTCATGTGACGCAAGCCTGAAATAAAGATCCTTTCTGAACGACCCGTCCTTCATCTTTTCCTCAAGATTTGAATTTGTCGCGGCAATAATACGGCAGGATGCCCTCTTGAGGGTATCCGAACCGAGGGAGTAATACTCACTCTTCTCAAGCAACCGTAGAAGCTTTATCTGACTCGCGGCCGATAAGTCACCTATTTCATCGAGAAAAAGTGTGCCTCCCGCCGCCTTCTCAATCAGTCCGGGTCGGGTCAGGTCTGCGCCTGAGTAAGCGCCCTTCTTATGTCCGAAAAGTGTATCTGAAAACATCGTATCATCAAGCCCAGCCGCATTTATACTTACGAACTCACCGCTCCTTCCAGATGCCTTATGTACAGCTTCAGCAAAAAGCTCTTTTCCGGTGCCGGTTTCTCCCCGCAGAAGAACGGTCTGTTTCGAGCGGCTTATGACTGCCAGATATCTGAAGATGGAGATCATAGCTGGATCTTCGGTGATTATTGCATTAAAGGATTCATCGATGCCCTCATCCGAGGCAAGAAGGCTCTTCTTCAGCAGACGGTTCTCATTTTTAAGTTCATCTATACTCAGTGCGGTCCTGACCGCACTAAGCAGCTTGCTGTTCTCAATAGCCTTTACAAGATAATCGGCCGCTCCGTTTTTCATACATTCAACGGCTGTCGAAAGTTCATTGATCCCCGTAATAATCAGTACCGGCAAATCAGGATAGATCTCCTTTATTTCCGGAAGCAGCGACTCACCGGATCTGTGAGGCATAGTGAGATCAAGAAGAACAAGCGAGGGCTGCTGTTCCATGATCCGGGCTATGAGTTTCCGGCTGTCACTGATTGTCTCTATATTATTTATCCCGTCTGAGCGGAGTACGGCTGAAAGCGATTGAAGAATGAAGGTCTCATCGTCTATGATATAAACAGGTTTATCCGGATATGCAGTGCTCATCAGTTCATCTCCTTCGGCTGGCCGGCGGCATCAGGCAGATATACAGCCGCGATAGTTCCCTTTCCGACAGATGAGCTGTATTTCAGGCTGCCTCGATGCTCATCGATGATGCTTTTTGAGATGCTGAGCCCTATGCCTGTACCTCCCGATTCACGCTTGGTTGTGAAAAACGGATCAAAAAGACGCTTTAAGTTCTCAGGCTCAATACCTCGGCCATGATCACTTATTATCACTTCAATGCCGCCGTTTGCAGCACAACTTGTCTTTATCGATATTTCAGCTGAGCTGTCATTGAGTGACTGTACCGCATTCTGAATCAAATTTATGAAAACCTGTTCAAGCTTCTGGGAATTTCCATAGGTAGGCGGTATATTGTCATCAAGTTGTATTAAAAAGTTATCAGTTGCCTTCTTAATCATGTTGGAGCAAAGATTAACCGCCGATTCAAGAATCGAATTTACATCTACATCTGACCAGGGATGATGGGAATCATCCCTTGACAGAGACTTAAGATCACTTACAATCTTCCCTATACGCCGGGCTCCCTCGGTCATGCCGCCGAGATATTCCGGTACCAGTTTCCGCATCTCGGAATAATTTGAACCCTTGATGAGAAAATCCCCATTATCATTATAATATTCCTCGAGAACAGGAATAACATCTGCCCAGACGTCTTCAAGCAAGCCCGCGTTTGAAAGTATAAACTGATTCGGATTGTTTATCTCATGAGCGACTCCGGATACGAGAACCCCGAGGGAGGCGAGTTTATCAGCCTGTAGCAGCTGCTCCTTCTGTATAGCAGCGCTTCGTTCAGCAATTTTTCTGTTTGTTATATCAACACCAGTTATCAATACCTTATTATCATCTTCAGGTAAAATGCGGCTGTCGGAAAACAAGATTGTCCGCAGACGGCCCTCTGAATCAACCAGATCAAAATCCCAGGCATGGGTGTAGGTTCCGTCAAAGGCCCTGTTCACCATTTCTTCGAGATCTTCCTCCTGTCCGGAGTTAAAAATATCGAAGAGATTTCTGCCGTCAAACTCTTCTGTATTAAATCCTAAAGCCCGGAGAAACGACTTGTTCGCACCCGAGACTAGTCCGCTTCGATCTACAATTATCCTGACACCCATACTTTCCTCATAGAGATATCGGTAACGCTTCTCAGAGTTAATCAGCTCAATACGGCTCTGCTGAACCTTCTCAATCATGTTCTCAAACCCGGTCAAGATCTCTCTCTCATCAGAGTCCTGAGGAAATGAAACGAGAGGAATCTTCGGAACGGTATCAGGATTCAGCGAAATTTTCTGGAAGGTATTAAGCAGAAACTGAAAACACCGGATTAGCGGGCGCATATACATGATAATCAGAATGTATATTGATGTAAATACGATAATGATAATGATCATTGGACCGAAAAGATATTCACGGAACAGCTCATTAATATCATTAAAAAACATTCCTGTTCCTACATAACAGTCTAACTCGGGAATGCCTTTCACATAAGAAAGTTTTTCACCGGGGTTATCCGAACCTGGCGGGGGATAATAATATGAGACGAATCCTTCCCCGGAGGGGCTCTGTGCAGTTTTAATCAAATCGTGTATAAGATATTTTCCATATGAGTCCTTCAGATCCATCTGGTATGTATCCTGCAGCCATGGTTCAAGCGGCTGAACGAGCATAATTCCATCGTATGAACTCATGAAAATATAATTATTCATTGTCTCGCTGGTATACGTCATTCTCCGCACAAGGCTTGCCGCCTCATTGACTGCTTCTTCCCGGCTGAGACTGCCGTTTCTCACATTCTCAAGGATCGGGTCAATTGTATTCAGGCTTATCTCAACCTGCCGCTTAAGTTCCATCTTCCTGAAATCAATCAAATTAGTCCGGTAATTCTGGGCAAGATAAAAAAGAATAACAAGCATTGTTATAAAAAGGAGGATGATTGAGAGCCCCGAACGGGTTGTTGTACGGTTAAGAGAAGTTATAAAAATGCTGCGCTTCATAATATGAACAATCTCCGGAATTCGGAAAAAATATTATAACCTACATTTATCGGGATAATAATTGTAATTTGCATTAGCAATGATAGGTAAAGTATCGTATGCTGTCAATAATATTATGAAAAAGCTGCTTTCCCCAAAATTCGTAATAGTATCGCTTTCTTTTTTCTTCTTTGCGCTGGGAAACACTCTATTCGATCTTCTCCCCCTTCATCTTGAGACGATAGCAGTCGGGAAAAAAGAGATAGGCTTCATCATGAGTTTCTCAGGACTCGGGGGCTTTGCGGCACTGCTGCCTCTCGCGATGATGATTGACCGTGTCAGCCTTAAAAACCTCCTCAGTGCCGCGATAGGGATTCTTGTGATAAGTCAGACCGTCTACCTTGGAGGAGCGGCTCCTTACCCCTTCTATGCCGTTCCGCTTTTCATCCGCGGAGCGCTTCTGTCCCTATTTATGATCAGTTTCATGACCCTTATTTCACACATAGTACCTGACGAAAAAAGAATGATGGGATTCTCTATTTTCGGAATAATGGGACAGCTGCCTTTCCCTCTGAGCATAGGAATCGGAGAAAAAATTTACCACCTTGCAGGCTTCAAGGTAATAACATTAATCGCGTTTTCATGCTTCATTATCTCATTTGTTATCCTTCGTTTTTACCGCGAAGAAAAGCCGGTAATACCACACCTGATGCAGAATAGTCTAAGGGACATGATGCTTATCTTCAAATCAAAGAGCATCTACCCGTTTTTATTTTCGTTCTTCATTCTTGCCTACGCCTTCGGAACCCTCCAGGTATTCCTTCCGGGATTTCTTTTTTCCCGGGGAATTAACAGAATAAGTCTGTTCTGGATCATCTTCCCATCAACCATCATCCTGCTGAGGCTCTTCTTCGCACGGGTCTTCGACAGATTTCCCAGGACAAGGATGCTTATTCTTCCGTTAATATTCCTTCCTGTCAGTTTTATTATTCTGTTATCGGTGTCCGGCTATAATCAACTGATATTTCCAGCTATAGTCTACGGTATCGCACACGGGGTCATGTTCCCGGTATTGAACGCGGCAATTATTGATCACGCTCCGGAAGGTTTCCGCGGCAGGGTCATGGTCATATCACAGCTGACCATTAGTCTCGGATTTTTTCTGAGTGCTCGAACCGGCGGGCTGATTGCAGATACCGCATCAATAGATGCTGTGTTTCAGTTCACCGCGGCTTTTTCATGTTCTGGAATACTATTGTTCACAGTAGCCGGAATAATGAGAAATATAAGAAATACCAGAGGAGAATAATTTGACAATTCTTAAACCCGAAAAACTATCCAAGGGGCAGCTTGCAGACATGAAAAATCTCGTAGAAATATGTAACGGACATGACGATCTCAACTGCTCGGTGGATGTTGATGAATCATTCAAGACCGTGGATGATATAAACACCTTTCTTCTCTACGGCGAAGACAGGCTCCTAGCCTATATAGATATGTTCGCACCCAAATCAACCGAAGCCGAATTGACGGCTTTTACCCTGCCCGAATACAGGCGGAAGGGTTTCTTTAAAATGCTGCTCAAGGAAGCAGCGGCCGAAGTTATAAAACGAGGCATAAGGGAGATTCTTTTTGTCTGTGACAGACAATCCCTGGATGGACAGAATGTGGTCCATCACCTGAATGCACTCTACGAATACTCGGAATATATGATGAAGTATAGGAAGGCTGATCTTAAAAAAAAGACGATTTCTCAACCTTTCATCAGGGAGTCGGAACCGGAAGATATAGAACAACTTGTCCGGCTGTCGCTTCTATCCTTCGATAAGTCGAGAGAAGATGCTGAAAACTACATCAACCTCGTCCTTACGGCGAAAAGCCGCATACAGCATGTCGGTCTCATTGACGGACAGATAGCCGGCATGATAAGCACCGCCCTTGAAGAAGGAAGATCATACATACACGGCCTATGCGTTTTCCCCGACTCCCGAAGGCAGGGAATAGGAGCCGCACTCCTTGAATACAAGGTGAGCGAAGCGCTTGTGAATCATCCGGACAACGACATAGTGCTCGAAGTGCTCACTGAGAATGATGATGCGTTATCAATTTACAGGCGGGCCGGATTTGAGACAATTGCCTGCTATGATTATTTCAGAATAGCAGCGATTGATATCGGTGGAACTAAAAATCAATCATAGCTGCTTGATATAAACGATATCCTGAGCGGACATGATTTCCGACTGATTATGTTTTTCGAAAATCAAACCTGCTACAGTGCCTTCTGATACTGACAAAATGATTCCTTCCGCAAGAATCTTATATTCTTCTTCCGCGGAATATCTTCTGATTGAAAAAAGGGCCCCGGGCTGTATGACTAAATCGCAGAGTGGTTCTATAGAAATTTGGTTCCCATTCTCGGCAAGGACAACCCCCAGCATTTCATAACCAAGGTCAACTCGCCAGTCAATTTCAATGACAGGAGGGGCTTGCGGCTCTGCCCCAGCGTTATCATCTGATATCATTATAAGATTTTGGTCCTTAGATGTTTCCGTGATTATATCTTCCAGATTTTGAAAAGCCTCTTTAACAATATCATCGTGATCATTTATAAGGAAAATCAGTGCGTCCTTATAAATAGCAGATGCCTCGGATAGATTTCCTCTACCGTAGAACTCCCGTGCCGAATCCATCTTCTCATCAAATTCACTACGCTGACTCTCGGACTCAAGATTCTCAATTTGGGATTCCGCCCGCTCTATAAATGGTATGGCTTTAAGACCCTGTTTGTAGAATTTAACTGCGTCCTTTGCTTTTCCCTGTTCGGCCAGGAAATCAGCGTTTTGAATATATAATTGAGCCCTCGTAAGCAATTGTGAGTATTCATCGTCCGAGTTTTCTTCATTCGCTGATTTTGATTCCAAATATCGTTCAATAAAGCTTATTAGTTCCTGATCTATAGGTTTTCTTCTAATTATAGCGGTGTATTCTGAATTCGAGTCTGAATTAATTAATTTTTTCAAAGATGACAGATTTTCCGCTGCTTTTTCATAATCAAATAATTTCAAATCCGAGAAAGTTAAAGTATACAAACTAGCAATCTGATCAGTTACCAGCGATTCCCGTTTGAGTAATTCCTGATATCGGGCAAATTCCTGAAATGGATCATCAGCAACAACAGGGATTTTCAGCTCTTCTATTTCATATAATTTCTCTTCCAACTGAAGGTTCACATTTTCTTTTTTTCTTTCAATCCTGGTAATTTCATTTTCTATCTCCGCAGATGTCATTCCTTCATATAAATCAAGCAAGTGTTCAGCCTGCAGACTGTTGTGACTGACATGCGGGTTCATCATACTGCGAAGATAGTCAAGCTTACTGTCATATTCCTGTAATCTCCGCTGAAAAAACTCAGCTTCCTCAGTTTTTTGTTTTATTTCTTCTTCAGCCTCGATTTTATAAGTCTGAAAAATCGAATTCTCATCAGCTATTTTGGAAACGACAACCGCGTTTTTTTGCCTGGAATTAAAAAATGGAAGAAATGCCATGAGAACTAATACAGAAAGTGAAACAAAAATAGCTATCAGACAACCAACAACAGGCAGCAAAAGCCCACTTTTTTTAGGATGGAAGTTCTGATCTACATCCTTTTGATGCTCAGCGTAATAAAAAAACTCCCGATCGAGGGCTTCCAGAATCTTCAGCTCTTCATCTGGAGAAATTATTTTTTCTTCCGCACTTAAAAAATCCAAATAGACAGCTCCCCTTTCATCCATTATACTTTCTCGATGTCATTAAAGAAAAGAAGATTATTTTTTTTGATAAAAAAATATAAAAACCAACAAGGCATAGGATTACGGATTAAAATTCTATTCCTGATTTTACCCATCTTGATCTCAGCCATTTTTATCAGTAATACAATTTCACGAAAGATATTTTATGATTCCCTGACCTGCTCGGGTCAGGATTTTGCCTTATACAAGGCCACGCAACTTGAAAAATACGCTTCCAGCCAATGGGAGGTTCTTGTTCAAAATGATTTTTTTAAACAGAAGATCTATAGAGACGCCGCTATAAGTTCAATATCCAATTATATCTCGGATATTTCGAATTCCAAAGAGGAATTAATTCTTGCCGTTGATGAAAACAACAACATTGTCATCTCAAGCACTGAAGATACTCCGGATGTCCCGGATATTTCTGTTTTACGTAATTCATTTGAGGAAAAACACTCCGGCTGGCTTACTATTTATCTATATGAAGAAAACTGGGTGGGCTATACCTTTCATTTTGTCCCCTTTAACCTGCAATTCTTCCTTATCGAAAAGGAAACTCATTTCTACAACGAGATACAGCGGATTACTTTTATTGAGAATATCATAATCATCATCCTTGTTCTGATCACAATTTTTCTGATTTCTATTTCAGTACGATACCTGCTCCATCCGCTTGAAAAGGTGACAAAAGCAATAAAATATATCTCCACAACCGGGAAGATGGATAAAATAATTGAAGTTGAATTTCCAGATGAAATTGGAGAACTTGCTTTTGAATTTAATATTATGACCTCAACTCTGAATAATATATACGGCCGCTTACGCGACACGGCACTATCTGAGGCAATTGCAAGTAAGCAGATCAGCATGAGGGAGATGGAAACCCTGAATATTCTCAGCAGCGCCGCTGATTATAAAGATCCTGAAACAGGCTCCCACACTCAAAGAGTTGGAGAATATGCACGATTGTTAGCACGGGCGATGAATAGAGATGAAAAAACCCAACATTTGCTGCTTAATACCGCCCCGCTTCATGACATTGGAAAACTAGGTATTCCGGATGTTATCCTTCTTAAAACCAAACGGCTGACCAAAGATGAATTTAATATTATAAAGACGCATACCCGAATAGGCTATAATATCCTTAAGCAAAGCCACAGTATTTTTCTACGAGAAGGCGCCGAGATCGCCCTCACACATCATGAAAGGTGGGACGGTAAGGGTTATCCGCAGGGGCTGAAAGGAGAAAATATTCCCATAGACGGCCGAATTGTCTGTGTGGTTGATGTTTTTGATGCTCTTGTATCAACCAGGCCATATAAAAAAGCATGGTCCTTTGAAAAAACCGCAGCTCTGCTCGAGAGCGAAAAAGAAAAACAGTTTGATCCTGTAATAGTTGATTTATTTCTCGAACACTTTGATGAAGTACTTTCAATTTTCAAAAATAGTCAGAAGGAACTTATAGTTCTTCCTTCAGCCTGACTATATCATTAAGAAGACTCATATCGGTTACCGGAAAAATAATTTCATTTAAAACACTGTCTGCCTGTTCGATTAAACCGGCAGAAGATAGCTCTAAAGCTAAAGAGTATTTGAAAATTGCCTGTTTATCAGAATCCTGGAATTGAAGTATTATATTTTTCCAGGCAATGATTGCATCTTCACATTTTTCCGGGTTTGCATCAGCCCTGAGACTCAATATTTCACATTTTCGTAATTGGATTTCTTCCTTCGAGGGGGATTCACAGATAAAGAGAATCCTATCTAGATAACTCAATGCTTCATCATATCGGGATTTTCGAATTGCCAGTTCCGCAAGTTTTCGGAGACTGTTGTCAAAGATTTCCGGCAATGGCACCTTGTTTACGATAAATCGAAAATCTTCTTCTGCTTCATCAAGCCTGTATAAAATCATTTTTATTGTTCCAGTCTTATAAATAGCTAATGGAAAATAAATTGACGTCTTGTGATTCTCAATTATCTTTTCATATTCGCCGAGAGCCGATGAGAACTCTCCTTTCCTCAGCATAATATTGCCCGTTTTAAAAATTTCTTCTGCCTCCATCTTTGAGGAAGAAGCATCGGCAAAATTACCGAAATCGTTTTCCTTTAGTCTGCTTTTATGAACATGAAGCGCGACATCGCCAGCAGTTAAAACAGAACCCAGGACAAATGAACCAATAACAAACGGAGACACTACAGCCTCGCTGTAGTGAGGATTCTGAATTTCATTAATCGTCATGGCCACAGAAAAAATCGTTAAAAGAGGAATAGCGAGATTTAGGCCGTCAATAATACCCTGGAATGGATATTGAGGCTGAATGCTGATTCCTTCAGTATTCGGATTAATATCATAAACTCCCTGGACAACTTTTATCACTTTTTCTTCATTTGTCCCCCTTGCAGGAAGTTTCAATGTTATAAATTCAGGCCTGAGACTGAAATAGTACTCCTGAGGCTCATCGCAGAGAACTGTCAACTCTGTTTTTATTTTAGAATAGCCGTCAATTTCTATCTCGATGATATGGGAACCGGCCTGGACAGAGCCCAATAACAAGGGAGTCTTTCCGTCAACCGGATCACCATCTAAGATGACTGAAGCCCCTAAAGGATCGCTTACAATGAATATTCCGGACTCAGCAGATAAGGGAAGAGCCAGGATAAAAATAAAAACGGGGAATAATACCGATATTTTATTTCTTTTAAAAGACATAGCCGCTTCTGTTCCCGTATGTCAGAAGGTGGATTTGCTGATCATCAAAAAATATGGAATAAAAAATATCTATTGAAAAACACATATTCGTTTCTGTGAATATTAAAAATTCAATACCTGCTGAAAATACAGGTCTCGATCCCCAGTAATCCTGGTTATCATAGTTAAAAGTTCGGAAATATTGTCCATATCTAATTACAGGATAAATACCAATTGAGGATTCCGGAAAAAGCGGCATTAATAAACCGAAACCGGCCGAAAGCAAGGGGACAAGCATAAAAGATGTATTAAAATAATCTTCAAGAGGAGAAAATCCATAGCCTGTCACGCTAAACCCCAACAAAAGAGGAAACGATGAAGGACCAGTGAATTGATAGAACAGACTCATTCCCGCCGGAAAACTATAGGAAGATTCAACGGAATCGAGTTCCTGTGAAAAACCAAATCCTAAACCTATTGCGTGATGGGAGATCACAATATTATCACTTTCATCGGAGACGGCAGCCTGCGAAATGTAAAAACATAGAAAAAAAATGATGATAATAATTTTTTTCATTGACGAAATTATAACATGATGAGGATACATTTAATATATATATTTAATAGGGCGGAAGTATCATGACAAAAAATTCCTTGTTTTTGACCATAACTGCAGTCATCCTGCTAACACTGGCCTGCTCTTCCTGCGGTCAACAAGGGGCCTGGGATTTACTTAGTAATATTGGAATCGATCCCGCGAGCCCGGAAGACTTACCAACAGAAGAACCTGTTCCGAATGTTCCTGAGGTCCCGAATGCTCCCGCTACAGGAGATTCACCCATCCTTTCTGACTCCTGGCACTATCGAATGAAAATAACAATTCCCCAGGTTTCAACTATCGATAATCTGATAGATTTCCCCTTGTTGCTCAAGCTCGACAGCTCACTAATAGACTATACTAAAATAGAACCTGATGGTTCAGATATTGCTTTCATCTCGTCAGATGAAACTCCGCTCTATCATGAGATTGACGGAAGCTGGAACCCCTCAGGAGATTCCTATTTATGGATTAAAATTCCGACAGTGAAAATAAATGATTTTACCGAGTTTTGGATGTACTATTCTAGTGCGTCCAAAACCGGAAACTTGAACCCGCAAGAAGTATGGGGAAATCAATACCTTGGAGTCTGGCATTTAAACGAAACGGGGCCAATATGGATCAATAGTGCCGGAACCGAGAATGCCGTTCCATCTGTTGAGGCGCCAGTAACTGTTCCCGCCTGGTCTGGAAACGGGATTTCAGTAGAGCAGACTCATCCTAATCAGGGCTTATCAGCCGGACCGTTCAGCGCGGGACCATTAACTCTGTCTTTCTGGCTGGATCAGGGAGTCAATATCGGCGGGTCACGCCTATTCGTATTGGGAGATCTGTCTCTCTATGCTAGCGACGCAAATGATTTATATATAGAAATTGATCGAACATGGTTTCCAATGACCAAAAAGTACTACGCGGCCAACTGGTATGGGGTAGGTCCGTCCTGGATAGTCCTGACATGGGCCGGCACACCTTCGCTCAGCGAGGTAAAGCTCTATCTAAACGGGAGTCTCGCAGCCTCTTCGGACGAAAACATCGGCTTCGGCTGGCTGAGTTCGCCGTTATCAGGCAACCTGATAATGGCGAACTCAGGCAGTGGACAATGTACTCCAGGAATTTGGGATGAGGTCCATCTAAGTAGCGCGGTCCGATCTGAAGACTGGATTAATGCCAGTTGGAGAGCATATAATAACTCACTCTTGACCTACGACATTCCGGAAAATCTCCCCTGATACTTATAGAGCCCAGACTCTCACTCTGATTTTGCGCATAACCGGGTTTCATATGAGATATCCGTCCACAATGGCCTTTGACAACCGGAAAACAGGGTTCTTGAAGCAGTTAAATATATATAGATAATAAAAACTCTTGTCTTACTAAAATAGTTGGATTACAATTAGACAGTTTGCCGGAGGCATTTAAATTTCCAGACACCTGCTGTAATTGGATTTTTTACCCCCTTGCTTCCACTTCGACTAATCTTTTCTACTTCCTCCGGATACTTAATACTCAGGAGGCGCCATGAACACTGACATTCAGGAGATCATCTCAAAAACAGGTACGGAAAGGAATCGGCTGCTGCCGGTAATGCAGGAAGTTATCAGCAGGAATAATTATCTGTCTGAAACAGCAATGAGGGATATAGCCAAAGCATTTGACATTTCGGCCGCGGAAGTGTACGGAGTTGCGACATTTTACTCTTTTATTGATGTTTCCAGGCTGGGCCGCAACGTTATAAGAATTTGCAAAACAATATCCTGTGATTTAAAGGGAAAAACCGACATCATTAATGCCATCGAAAAACATCTCAGGATAAAACTCGGAGAAACAACCCCCGATCAGAAGTTCACATTTCTTCAGACAAACTGTATCGGATGGTGTCATCAGTCACCGGCGATGATTATAAATGATAAGGTCTACACAGAGCTCACCCCCGAGAAAGCAATCGTAGCCCTGGAAGAATGGGAATAGAGGTGCTATATGGATAATAGAAAGATAAATGATATCGAAAAATACAAGAAGCGGGTTCACCTTATGTTTAGTGAACTCGATATAAAAGCAGCCCTTCGGGAGATAAACGCACTTGCTCCTGAGCTGATTATCACAGAGCTGATAACCTCAGGACTTAGAGGCCGCGGCGGCGCCGGTTTTCCTACCGGGAAAAAATGGGAGATGGTCTCCGAAGCCGAGGGTACCGAGAAATATATAGTATGCAACGCCGATGAGGGCGAACCCGGCACATTCAAGGACCGCGAAATTCTCCAGAAGCAGGCAGCCAAGGTACTTCTCGGAATGACAGCCTGTTCAAAAGCCGTCGGCGCGCGCAAAGGCTTCATATATCTGCGGGGTGAATACAGTTATATGAGAAAGGATTTGTCGGCCCAAATAGAAGCCTTCCACAAACTGCTGAATGATTTCAAGATTGATTTCTCCATAGAGCTCAGGATGGGAAGCGGCGCCTATGTCTGCGGAGAGGAAACAAGCCTTCTTGAATCACTCGAAGGACGGCGCGGAGAAGCCAGGAACAAACCGCCTTATCCTGTAACCGAAGGATTCATGGGAAAACCTACCGTCGTAAATAATGTCGAAACCCTGGTATACGCTGTCTATATTATTCTTGAGGGTACGGATTCCTTCATTCAGATGGGAACTAAATCATCCAGGGGAGCAAAGGTATTCTGCGTGTCCGGGGACACCCCTGTTCCGGGAATCTATGAGCTGGAATTGGGGATGAAGCTGTCCGACTTCGTTGATCTTTTCGGTGATGATGACACCAAGGCAGTTCAGGTCGGAGGAGTCTCGGGCTACTGTGTTCCGAGGAAAAACTTCAGTAAAACTATCATAGGATTTGAAGGTGTCCCTACCGGCGGCTCGATGATGCTGTTCAATTCTTCCCGTTCGATGTACAACGTGCTGCACGATTATCTCGAATTCTTTTCTGAGGAATCCTGCGGCCAGTGCACTCCCTGCAGGATAGGATGTCAACAGCTGCTGAAGGGAATTGAGCAAGTCAAACGCGGAACAAAACACTCATCTTATCTGGATAATCTCAGGGAGATTGCGGAGACAATGTCGATAGCATCTAAATGCGGACTCGGACAGTCGGTAGCCCATCCCTTTATTTCAACAACCGACTATTTCAAAGAAGAAATTATATATTAGGAGGACGGCATGCAGGATAAAGTTCATATTACAATAAACTCAAAGGAATTCGATGTCGACAAGGATCTGACCATCCTTGACGCCGCGAGAATTAATGGAATTAATATACCGACTCTCTGCCATCATGCCGATCTCGGAATTGCCGGAAACTGCAGGATGTGTCTCGTCGACATCTCAGGCTCTCACCTGCTTCAGCCTGCCTGCGCAACCGTGGTAACCGAAGGGGTAGAGATTCAGACGAACACCCGACGTGTACGACAGACACGAAAGGAGTTAATAAGCCTGCTGATGTCAGAACATGACACCAACTGCCTTCGCTGCCCTAAAAACGGAAACTGTGAACTTCAGGACCTTGCTGCTGAGTATGGTGTTGACGGAAATGACTACATTCAGCTCTCAGCCGATTATACAATAGACATTTCATCACCGGCGATAATCAAGGATGATTCAAAATGTATCCGCTGTCAGCGCTGCGTACGCACATGTGAAGAGCTGCAGGGAGTAAACGCACTTGCAGTAGTTAATAAGGGGGGAGAACTGCGGATTTCGACCTTTCTCGATAAACCTCTTCATTATGTGGTCTGCACCAACTGCGGCCAGTGCGTAAACCGCTGTCCCACCGGAGCCCTGACGGAGAAGAATTACGTTGCCGATGTATGGAACGCCATCGATGATCCTTCGAAACATGTTGTAGTTCAGACGGCTCCGGCGGTCAGAATTGCACTCGGCGAGTCCCTGGGATATCCAGCCGGAGAAAGAGTTACAGGCAAGATGGTTTCAGCCCTTCGCGGACTGGGTTTTGACAAGGTATTCGATACCAATTTCACTGCGGATCTTACAATTATGGAGGAAGGAACCGAACTGCTTATGCGTCTGAAACACGCGCTTACCGGCGAAGGTAAAAGCCACGGCGCGCTGCCCCAGTTTTCATCCTGTTCACCTGGATGGATAAAGTATCTGGAACATGAATATCCTGACCTTCTGAATCATCTTTCCACCTGCAAATCACCTCAGCAGATGTTTGGAACTCTCGCGAAGACCTATTATGCCGATATCGCCGGCATAGATCCTGCCGACATAACGGTCGTATCGATTATGCCGTGCACCGCGAAGAAATTTGAGGCACAGCGCCCGGAAATGACCGACAGCGGATTCCGGGATGTTGATTATGTACTCACAACCCGTGAGCTCGGCCATATGATAAAAGAGGCGGGCATAGATTTTGACTCTCTTGAAGACAGCAGCTGTGACAGCCTGCTCGGCGCCCATACCGGAGCAGCAGTACTATTCGGAGCAACCGGCGGTGTCATGGAGGCTGCCCTCCGGACAGCCTGGGAGATAGTTACCGGCCGTGAGATTCCTTTTACGAACCTGGATGTAACCCCCGTTAGAGGAATGGCCGGGGTAAAAAGCGCAGCGATTAAGATTGAAAACGCGCTTCCTGCATGGTCCTTCCTCGAGGGGGTCGAGCTGAAGGTAGCCGTAGCGCATGGACTCGCCAATGTAAAAACGGTACTGCAGCTGATGAAAAAGGGTGAGGCTGATTATCATTTCATTGAATTCATGGCCTGTCCGGGCGGATGTCTCGGCGGCGGCGGTCAGCCTATCAGGACAACTCCTGAAATAAGACAGAGCAGGATGGACGCAGTATATGCGGAGGACAATGCGCTTCCAATCAGAAAATCTCACCTGAATCCTGAAGTCCTGCACATCTATAAAGATTTCTTAGGAGAACCCTGCGGTGAAAAATCACACCACCTGCTTCACACCTCATATACCGCAAGAGGAAAATATTAACAAAGCTCGAAGATTTTATTCGGCTCTGCAGGAAAGCAATTATTTTACTTGACTGTCCACATGAGGAGGCATAGTGGACAGCACAGCAGTTTTGAATTTGGCTGCAATTCCCCCGAATGTCGGCCCTTGCTGCCCCCGATACCATCAGAAAAAGGTTCGGAAGACCTCAATTTTTCTCAGGCGGCACCGGGGCCCCCAGCGGCGGCATACAAAAGCAGCCAAATTCAGAAACACTGACGTCCCGGAAGCGGGAAGTAAAACTATTCAACACACGGCAAAGAGGAATGGTTAAGATATTTAGACGTTTTTAAGATTATTCAGCCGCTTCCGGAGATTAAATTTGGAATTGCTGTAGACAGCATAAAAACCTTGACATCGAAACCGTCCGGATCTAACATAACATAAGTGCTTATATATGGGTTTATGTTTTATGAATTTATACAGAGAAGCTGGCGAACTCCTTCTAGGTTCAAGACTCAAACGGCTCAGCGAGCGTTATCTATCTGAAATCTCCAGGGTGTACCGGACATTGGACATCGAATTTGATCCCTCCTGGTTTCCTGTTTTTTTTCTAATAGAAAGGGATGGAACAGTTAAGATCTCACAGTTAGCCGAAGAGCTGCAGATATCCCAATCCGGGGCGACTCAGCTGATAAAGGGACTTGAAAGAAAAGGGCTGCTTGAGGAATTTCAGGCCGAAGGCAGGGACAGACGCACAAAAAATGTTCGCTTTACATCAGAGGGACGCAGGCTTTTAAACGATGTGCGTCCCGTCTGGAATGCGTTGGCCTGCTCTATGAGATCACTTCTTGAGGAAGGATCAAACAGCCGAATATTCCTTCCGGCTATGGCCGAACTTGAGGATGAATTTGACGAGACCCCCCTGGGGGATCGTGTTCTATACCAGCTTAGCCGGAAGCAGCTGATTGAAAAACTGTCTTTGACTCAATGGAGCAGCAGTATCGATGAATCATACCGAAAAGTACTGCTTGAACTGCTATCAGCCCCCTTTGTTCACTTAAATCCCGACTCACAATTCATCCTCCAGCATCCTGAAAAGAGCTTACCGGGCATGGAACTTCTTCTGCTCTCTGCTTCGAAGAAAGTAATAGGATTTGCAGTTTTATCCGGAAATAAGTTATACGAAATATCCGTCTTGTTCATCAGTCCCGACTGGGAAGGCTGCGGGATCGAGGAGAGCTTTATCTCCCTGATTGAGACGCAAGCGGGAGAAAGAACTGAACTTACTCTGAGCCTCCGGCGAGATCAGAGTTTCATGCTATCCGCTTCAAAAAAATCAGGCTACAAACTCCTCTCCTGGGAGGGGAATCTTATAGCAGTAAGGAAGGAAAAATGAGTGACTCTTTAAATTTTTATTATGGAAGTGATCACCTGACCTCGGGTAAAGCTCTCGAAATAGCCAGGGGAAGGCTTTCCGGACTGCTCGGCTCAAAAGCGCTCACAGCGGTAAGCCGCTCACGGCGTGCTGTTGAAAAAATAGTCTATGACGGGGTGGTTACTTACGGAATCAACACCGGATTCGGCCCGCTCTGCCGCACAATTATCAGCGCCGAGGATACTGTTAAACTTCAGGAAAATATCCTGCGAAGCCATAGTTCAGGAATGGGCTCTCCGATAGATTTTGAAAAATCAAAACTGATGCTGATTCTGAAGCTTCACACTCTTGCCCGTGGTTATTCGGGTTCGGCACCCGAAACCCTGAAGCGAATCCAGTTTCAAATTGACAATGACATCATTCCAAGTGTTCCTTCACAGGGGTCAGTCGGAGCCTCCGGAGATCTGGCGCCGCTTGCCCATCTTTTCCTTCCCCTTATAGGCCTCGGAATGGTGAATTATTCGGGCAGGCTGTATCCGGCCGCTGAAGTTTTATCAAAACTTGATCTTGCACCTCTCAAACTCGGACCGAAAGAAGGACTTGCCCTGATAAATGGTACCCAGTTTATGTCTTCCCATGGTATCACGGCAGTTGAGAGGTTTCATAACTGCCTTGATTGTGCCGATCTTATAGGAGCGATGACGCTGGAATCACTTCTGGGCTCGGTAAAACCCTTCAGCAAAGAACTTCATGAACTCCGTCCCTACAGTGGCAGCCGTCATGTAGCCCGGAGACTGAGACTCCTTCTGAATGGCTCCGAAATGCTTGAGTCTCACAAGGCCTGTTCCAAGGTTCAGGATCCTTACAGCCTCCGCTGTATGCCCCAGGTTCACGGAGCTGCGCGCCAGGCCTGGCTACACCTGTCTGAAACAGTAGAAACTGAAATCAACTCGGTAACCGACAACCCTGTCATTCTCGAATCGGGAGAAGCTGTTAGCGGCGGCAACTTCCACGGTCAGCCGATTGCGCTGCCCATGGATTATGCAGCCTTCGCCGCGGCGGAGCTTGGCAACATCTCCGACCGCCGGATCTACCTGCTTCTCGAAGGAAGCGACGACGGACTTCCGCCGCTGCTGATGAAAAATACCGGAATTAACTCAGGTTTTATGATCCCGCAGTATACATCAGCTTCGCTGGTTACCGAAAACAAGACTCTCTGCTTTCCGGCCAGCTGCGACTCCATCCCTACCTCGCTAGGTCAGGAGGATCATGTCTCTATGGGCTCAATCTCCGGCCGGAAGCTTAATACAATCCTCGAAAATGTTGAAAAGATTCTCGCTGTAGAACTCCTGTGCGCAGCCCAGGCCTTCGATTTCCGCCGGCCGATGCGCTCCAGCCCGGTTCTGGAGGAATGCCATCATGAGGTAAGAGAGTGTATTAATCATGCAGATGATGATCGCGTATTCGCAGATGATCTGAACGTCGCCCTTGAATTGATCCGGTCGAAGAAACTTACTGAAGCCGCCTCCCGGGGAGCCCTGAAGGCCGACATTCCATTATTTGAAGGAGAAAACCATGAACTATTCGGACTTTATTAAAACCTACGCGTCCCATCCGAATTATCGCGCCCCGAGAGGGTCGCAGCTCAATGCCCGTTCATGGCAGACCGAGGCTCCGCTTCGGATGCTGCTGAACAACCTGGATGCGGAAGTAGCTGAAAACCCGGAGGAGCTTGTAGTCTATGGCGGAACCGGACAGGCCGCAAGAGATCCTGAATCAGTCTTGAGAATTATCAAGACTCTGCTTACCCTGGGAAATGAAGAGAGTCTGCTCATCCAGTCCGGAAAACCGGTTGGACTAGTACGGACGCATCCGGAGGCGCCCCGGGTGATGATAGCAAACTCTAATCTTGTCCCCCACTGGGCCAACTGGGAGCACTTCAACGAGCTGAAAGACCGCGGTCTGATGATGTACGGCCAGATGACCGCTGGTAGCTGGATCTATATAGGCACCCAGGGGATTCTTCAGGGAACCTATGAAACCTTCGCGGCTTGCGGAAGACAGCATTTCGGCGGAGATCTGACAGGAAGACTAATCTTTTCGGGAGGCATCGGCGGGATGAGCGGCGCGCAGCCGCTGGCGGCGACTATGGCGGGTGCTTCTTTTCTGGGAGTAGATGTGGATAAATCCCGAATTGAAAAGCGGCTGAATGACCGCTACATTGACCGCATAACCGCCTCCTATGAGCAGGCGATATCCTGGATAAGTGATTCAATACAAAAAAAACAGCCGCTGTCGGTTGGTCTTGTAGCTAATGTGGGAGATATCCTTGAACGTCTCTATGATGACCGAGTAACACCGGATATTGTAACGGACCAGACAAGCGCCCATGACCCCTTGAACGGTTATGTTCCGGCCGGTCTTCCGCTTGGGGAGGCCCTCGATCTTCGAAAAAAGGATCCTGATGCCTATAGAGAGCGCTCTCTCAGGAGTATGGCCCGTCATGTGGGTTTCATGCTCAGAATGAAGGAACGCGGAGCGCAGGTTTTCGACTACGGCAATAACCTGCGTGAGTTCGCCCGTCAGGGAGGAGAAAAAAACGCATTCGATTACCCCGGCTTTGTCCCTGCCTACATCCGACCCTTGTTCTGCGAAGGCAAAGGACCGTTTCGCTGGGTTGCCCTCTCCGGGGAACCTGACGACATCTACCAAACCGATCAAGCCCTGATTGAAGCCTTTCCTGAAAACAAACATCTTATAAACTGGCTAAATAAGGCCCGTGAAAAGATAGCTTTCCAGGGGCTCCCGAGCCGGATATGCTGGCTGGGGCTCGGAGAGCGGGAGAAAGCGGGCGTCATCTTCAATGAGCTTGTCCGCAGCGGAAAGGTTAAAGCACCAATTGTCATCGGCCGGGATCACCTCGACTGCGGCTCGGTTGCCTCCCCCTTCAGGGAAACCGAAAAGATGAAGGACGGCTCCGACGCGGTGTCCGACTGGCCGCTTCTAAACCTGATGGCTAACACCGGAGGGGGTGCCACCTGGGTTTCATTTCACCATGGAGGCGGTGTCGGAATTGGATACTCGCAGCATGCGGGAATGGTTGTCCTTGCCGACGGCACAGACCGTGCCGAGCGAGCGCTCCGGCGGGTCCTCTTTAATGATCCGGCACTCGGAATCTTCCGCCATGCCGACGCGGGATACGAGGAGGCGGTGAAAAACGGACAGGCAGCGGGAATTCTTCCGGACTGGGAGAACTGAGATATGAAAAAAATTATAGAATGCGTTCCTAATATTTCCGAGGGACGCGACAGTAAAATAATTGATGCCGTAGTTTCAGCCGCTGCCGGTGTCGAGGGGGTTACCATCCTAGGCATTGATCCCGGCGCCGACACGAACCGCACGGTTATCACCTTTGTGGGGGAACCCGAACCGGTACTCGAAGCCGCCTTCCTGGTAATAAAAACAGCGATGGAAAAAATTGATATGAGCCGGCATAAAGGAGCCCATCCGCGAATGGGCGCAACCGATGTATGCCCCCTAATCCCGGTATCCGGCATCAGCATGGAAGGATGCGCAGAACTCGCAAGAAGACTTGCCAGCCGGGCCGGAAAGGAACTGGGCCTTCCCGTCTATCTCTACGGCGACGCCGCAGAGCGCCCCCAGCGGCGCTTTCTTCCCGACATCAGGGATGGAGAATATGAAGCTTTAAAAGAGAAGCTTAAAAGGCCGGACTTTACTCCGGATGCAGGACCAGCGGTCTTCCTGCCGCGTTCCGGAGCAACAGCCATAGGAGCAAGAGATTTTCTTCTTGCCTATAACATCAACCTGAATACTCGCGACCTGGCCCTTGCCCGCGACATTGCACTATCAGTTCGTGAACGCGGCCGGGCAAAAAGAGATCGGAACGGCGAAATTATCCGAAACCCTGATGGTTCTCCGATAATTATTCCGGGCCTGCTGAAACACTGCCAGGCGGCGGGCTGGTATATTGACGAATACGGCTATACTCAGGTAACGATGAATCTGACTAATTATCAGGAAACCGGACTCCATCATGGATTTGACGCAGTCGAGAAAGAGGCCGGAGCCCGGGGTCTCAGAGTCACTGGAAGTGAAGCAGTGGGCCTTCTTCCGAAGAAAGCGCTGCTCGACGCGGGCCTCCACTATCTTCGAAGGGCCGGACTTAACACCGGAATTCCCGAGAAGGAGATAATCCACACGGCAATTCGCTCACTTGGACTGAACGAGACTCAACCATTTAATCCCGATGAGAAGATTATAGAGTATGCAGCCGGCGAAACCGGAAAAACTCTCCGCGGTTTGAGCTGCAGCGATTTCGCGGACGAACTCTCTTCATCATCGATTGCGCCGGGAGGCGGGAGTGTCGCAGCTCTCTCCCTGGCAATGTCAGCCGGACTATCGAGCATGGTTTCCAACCTCACCTTCGGTAAAAAAGATTTCAGACGGGCCGGTAAGCTGATGACGGATCTCTCTACCGCCGCCCAGAGGCTGAAAGATAGAGCCCTTTTGATGATTGATGAAGATACTGATGCGTTTAACGGTTATATCGCCGCCATGAGGCTGCCGAATAAAAGCCGCGAAGAGATTGCTGTCCGTGAGGCCGCAATTGATGCTGCCTCGAAGAAAATTACTGAAGTCCCGCTTGAAACCCTCAGACTCTCAAAGGAAGCAGCGGCCATTGCCGAGACGGTCCTCCGGAGAGGCATTCCAGCGGCTGGCTCAGATGCGGGCTCCGCCCTCGCTCAGGCCGAAGCTGCTGCAAACGGTGCCTACCTCAATGTAATGATCAACCTTCCAGGCCTGAATGACCGCAGCTATGCAGAAAGCATTAGAGCCGAGGCCGCAGAGCTTCTGTCATCCGCGCGTTCAACCGTTAAAAAGGGGCTCAGGAATGCGTTGAAAAGATGCGGCAATGAAGCCTGAAGCTGACCTGATTATCCATAACAGCTCCCAGCTGCTGACTATCCCGCCTAATTCCGCCTTCGGAATAGACAGCCTGGGAGCAATACCCGGAGGGGCAGTTGCTGTTAAAAACGGCCTTGTCCTGGAAACAGGAAGCTCTGCCGGGATTCTGTCTCGGTACTGTGCCCGAGAAACTATCGATGCCGGAGGCCGTCTTTTAATGCCGGGCTTCGTTGACTCGCACACCCACCTTATTCACGGCGGAGATCGTACAGGCGAGATGGTGATGCGCCTCAAAGGCGCTACCTATCTTGAGATTCTGAAAACCGGCGGCGGCATCCACTCTACCGTCAAGGCGACTAGGCAGGCTTCTCAGGAAGATCTCACTGCCAGGGCCCTGGAGAGGCTCAATCACATGGCCGACCACGGCACGACCACAGTAGAAATAAAAAGCGGATACGGCCTCGACACAGCTGCAGAGCGGAAAATACTAAAGTGCGCTGCATCTCTGAACCGGAGCTCCGCTCTTGAAATTGTATCTACATATCTCGGAGCCCACAGCCTGCCGAAAGACCGTCACCGTGAGAAGGTGATGAAGGACCTCACCGGCCCATCGCTTAGAGACTTTCGCCTGCTATCAGAGTACTGTGATGTTTTCTGCGAAGAGGGAGCCTTCACTCTAGAGGAGAGCAGGACTATCCTGACGGCGGCCAAGGCGGCGGGTTTCGGCTTGAAAATTCATGCGGGACAGTTCAACGCCCTCGGAGGCGCCGGAATGGCAGCCTCGCTTGGCGCAGTATCCGCCGATCATCTCGAGGAGCTTGTCCCGGGTGAGGCTAAGCTAATGGCAAAGCATGGTACCGTGGCAGTTCTCCTGCCCGGAGTCCCATTCTTTCTTCAGGGGAAAAAGTATGCTGACGGCCGCCGGCTTATAGACGCGGGAGTTACCGTGGCACTTGCCACCGATTACAATCCCGGTTCCTGCCCTTCCTACTCGATGCCGTTTATGATTGCTTTGGGTGTTTTTCAATGCGGATTGACAGTTTCAGAGGCAATCAGGGCCGCAACCCTCGGGGGCGCATCGGCAATTAATCGGGAAGATCGCATAGGGAGCCTGATGCCGGGAATGCAAGCCGATATTCTGATTCTAAACCTGGAAAAACCAGCAGAGATCCCCTACTACTTCGGTACAAATCCTGTGCACAGAGTATTTAAGAGGGGTTTAAAAATCCTATAGCTTTTTAGTAATCGGTAAAATTACAGCAGTTAAACCCTGTAACAGCCGAAAAGATCGTTTCAACTTCCCCTGGTTTGCATTTCCTCTACAGTTCTCAAATGAGCGCTGCAGCTCAACACCGTGACTCTTAGACATGAAATAAATCTCATTTATAGAATAGAACATATTTTGACTCCAGTAATTTATATTATTCTTATATATATATTAGATATTTTTCAATCATAAGTCAATTGATTTACATAGATTTTAGATAATTTTCTAATATATAGTAGCGATTCAAATAAATATATTGTAAGATGGTTATATGAAATTGATAAACAATGAAGCAGTGGATTTAATTTTCGCGATGTACCGCTTTGCCAATCGGAATAAACAACCGGAAAATAATTACCAGGGGATACCAGAGCTCTCTCTCTGGTGCGATGAGTATGAAAAAAAACTTTCCCCCTTTCTGCTCAATGACATATCCCTGATGATCGAAAAGATGATATTACCAACTGTCTATCTTTTTATACTGTTTAAAAGAACTCCGGGAATAGAGACGGGAGAGGATTTTCTAAATACGCTTGAAAAGATTACACCTGACGAGTTTCTTGACTATCTGAAAACCGAACTTATCGGTGAAAAAGAGAAAGAGCTGACGATCGAATTACTAAATGATGTTCTTGTTAATGACGGACTTCACCCTGGATACGATCATGCTGAAGAAGCTGAGCTACTATACGGCTTCCTTAAGGATCCGGAAAACTTTCTTAATCGTCTACATAAAACTTATTCCGATTTCTACAGGCTTGTATATAAACCCGGACGCAGCAGCCTGATTAAGCTCGCATCTGATAAACTCAGGTGGCATCAGAGACGCCTGGCTCTCGGTGTAGAAGAATATCTTGAGCAGCTGGGTCTTCATAGTTTTATCAGCTCACTTAGTGAGAATGAAGAACCTACATTATTTTTCTCATTGTTTCTGGACAATGATATCTCCTCTTTCTGGAGTACAAAAACAGTAGTCATCGGAGCAGGAACTGATCAGCGAATTATCAATCGTTCGGCACGTGACAAGGCTGATATTTTCTTCTCATGTTTCGGAGATTCGAAACGGCTTGAAATACTCAGGCTCACATCACAGCGTCCTTGGTACAGCACCGAACTTGCAAATCATTTTGAGGTCAAACCCGCAACCCTCTCCTATCATATCAACATCCTCGTAGACGCTGAACTTCTTCATATAGTCAAGGGTGAATCAAGACGGTTTTACTATACCCTGAATAAAAAATCGATCGAAGAATACCTGGGTTTCGTTGCAAAGGATCTGCTTGGACTCAACTATAACATCGAAGCCTCAGAATAGTTTAGACATGTTAATAGTATCCGCTTCTGCCTTTTCCCCCTGAACGGTCTTTCGGATTTCATCAAGTTCTGCCTCTGTTGCCAGGCTCCCGGCGACTATAAGTTAAACCAGTTTACCTGTCTGTATCTCGATTTTTTCCCGACTCAACCACATCCTGCCGAAGGGCGCGAGCCTTACTTCAAGCTCCATGCCGCCGGCATCAATTCTGTTGCCGGAGATATTATCATACAGCCTGGCACCACCCGTGAATCCTGCTTCCGAAAGACTAATTGAAACAACAGCCTTCTCATCCGAGAGATTCACAACCGTAATACTCCGGCTTTCTCCGCAGCTGTTTTTTATGACGGCGACGGGAACGCCCCGGGCCGTCTCAACAAGCGCAGCCTCATTTCCACGGAAATGAAGCGCTGGATCTGAATCAACAAGGGCTATTAGATTGTTTATTCCCCGGGCTACCACAGATTCAAAACTATTCCTGTTTTCAAGTTTCGGAAGCAGGCTGTCTATGTTCACCTTCGTTCTCTTGATATTTCGAAGCTCGCCGGTCTCCTCCACTCTCCTGTGGTCATTCGGAAGAGCGAGCAGATCATTAAAATAAATCGTCTTGACATTCCTGCCCATGACGGCAAAGGCCAGGGTCTCGAAAGCGAGAAACCTCTGAGCCTCTAGCCCCTCATCGTTAAGCGGAGGAAGCGAGTCACGGGTTGTGATGCAGAGTTCATAGGGGTCGCGTCCTTCAAGCACACGCCTGAAGAAAAACTCCGACACCTTGCGTCTTTCCTTGCCGAGAACGGGTAATAGAGTGAAAATGTCATCAAGCGTTTCAACCTTTTCATTCAATACAAGCGGGTTTTCGTTTCTAAATCTGAACAGCTCATCGGCCATTATGCAATAATCAACCGAAACCTGCCCGCTGAACTGCTGAAGCTCAGCGGCAAGACACTCTCGCACCGGTATTGATTTATACTTCACATGCCCCCTACTCTCAATTACAGCGGAGGTAAGAACCATCCGCTCCTCAAAGGTTAAAAGATCAAGACTGCCCCGGACTGACTTGCCGTCGTGACTCTCAGACAGCGAAAAGCGGATGCTGTCCTTCGGAATATCGTAATCGGCAATCTTCTCGAAAATACGCCCTAGTATCTCAGGCTTCTTTGAATGAAATACCGCAGGCATCAGGCTTGCCAGATGAAAATCATGCATCATCGGAGGCGCGGCCTCGCCGGAACTCATCTGGCTTAGAACCGAGGTCAGACTGTCGTTAACTTCCAGGTTCGGTATCATCCGCGGGCTCATGGCTTCCATCGAAAGATAGACTATCTTCATCAGCTTGTCGAGTTCAGGCAGACCGAAGCAGGAGGTTCCCCATTTCTTGAAGGCGTAGTTAACCGCATCCAGGCGGAGCATATTGAGGTCCATGGACAGATACCAGGCAAGGTCCTCTGCCAGTGCCTTGAGCCCCTCGAAGGTAGTGGTATTCACATCAACCTGAACATGGCTGAAGGTGGTGAGGGCACGGATCTTCTCACCGAAGATCATCCTCTCATTTTCCTTGAAAACTGACGTTATCAGCCTAGCATCTCCGTCACTCAAACCGCAGACAGAGAGGAGATCTGGGATGGTTTTAATTGCTGATATGAAAATATAGGGCTTATGCTGTACTTCCTGAGTCATGGAGAGTCTGAATACAGCGTCTTTATTAATCCGCTTTACCTCAAGCCAGTCGATAAACTTGGGGATGAACTGATAGTCATCATCGAGGAGCATCTGATCATTTTGTATTTTATCAAAGAGATACAGAATATTCAGCAGGGATGTTTCAACCGAATGTCCGGTTTTCTCAATGATAAGGTTCTCCATCGCATCGACCTGACCGCTGTGAGTGAGAGTTTTGTAGGCGGTAGTTTCGGGAAGGCGCCTGAAAATAGTGAAGAGTGGAAAGGGCCGGGGCCGGAATACCTTGTTGAAGCTTCCCTCTGCTTTTAGTTTTTCATATTCCGGAATGGTAAAGGTATAGAACTTCCTGCCGGCCTCATCATTGCCGGATAGATAGTCTTTGAAAACAGGATTTTCAATATCTACATGGCCGAGCACCAGATCATTCATCGAAAAATACCGGTGCATTATATCGGCAAAGAGTTCATTCGTTCCGAAGGCCCGGTGGATGTTGTCACGTTCGACCTGTGAAAAGTAGCCGTCGTTGAAGCGGTCCTCAACAAGGGTACAGGCCGGCAGAATATGGAGACCGCCGACCGCCGGAAACCACTGCCTGAAAAAATCATCGAGAGTCTTAAGGCTCTCCTCGCCTTCCCGGCTTATTGAGTCGGCATAGGCAATTACCGTTGTCTTCTGCTCAACTCTCGAAAGCGGGTCAGCCGGATTATAAGATAGATCAAGTGCTTTCAGCTGAGGATCTTTTCCCTCCCAGCTTGATCGCAGCAGTTCTATCCAGAATGCGCTGATTCTTCTGCCGAGATCGCCATATTCCTTTTCAGGGTATGTACCGAGAAACAATTCATTTATTTTATCAAGTTTTTCCTGCGCTAAGGGTTCCCATTTTTTACCATTCATACTTTCATTTTAGGAATAGATAGCACAGGAGTCAAATGATTTATTTCACTTAATCAAACACCACGGTCTTATTTCCAAACACATGTACCTTATGCTGAAGATGCAGCTTCACACCTCGGGAAAGGACGAGTTTCTCAAGATTTTTCCCCTTGGTCACAAGATCTTCGACAGTATCACGGTGACTGATTCTTGAGACATCCTGCGCGATTATGGGCCCCTGATCGAGGTCTTCGGTCACATAATGACAGGTAGCACCGATTATCTTCACGCCCCGGGCATAAGCCTGGTGGTAAGGTTTGGCTCCGATGAAAGCGGGCAGAAACGAATGGTGAATATTGATAATCCTGTTCCGAAAATGCTCTTCAAACTCAGGACTGAGCACCTGCATGTATCTGGCAAGAACAATGAGGTCAGCCCCCTTCGAGTCAAGAAGCTCAATCTCTCTGTCTTCCTGCTCCTTCTTCGTTTCTTTCGTTATTTTAAAGACCTCATAGGGGATATCAAAATATTCTGCTATTTTCCTTGCATCCTCGTGGTTGCTTATTATCTGGACGATATCAGCATCGAGTTCCCCTGCCCGGTTTCGCAGGAGCAGCTCATATAGGCAGTGATCATATTTTGAGACGAAGATAGCCATCTTTGTTTTCTCGGAAGAAAATTCAAGCTCCCAGCTCATATTGAATTTTATTGCGATGGCTTCAAAGGCCTGCGCTATTTTCTCCTTAGGAATAGTGAAGCCGTTAAGGTTCCACTCTATCCTCATGAAGAAGGTATTGGACGCGTCATCATTATGCTGATCAGAATGAATGATGTTTCCATTATAAGTTGAAATAAAATGGGAAATTTCCGCAACTATTCCGCTGCTGTCCTGACATGAAATAAGCAGAATTGCTTTTTCGCTAATCATTTATCGTACTCCTCAAGATGTTTAATATATAAATTTTCTACCTTCTTCCTGGCCCAGGGATTCTTCCGCAGGAATTTCAGGCTTGATTTTATCGATGGATCAAAATTAAAACAATTAATATCTATATACATCCCAAGTTCTTTCCAGCCGTAATGCTCAACCAGGCTGTTAAGTATTTTCTCGAGGGTTACGCCATGGAGGGGATTATTCGGCTGGTCTTCAATTTTTTCACTCTTGCTCATGGGTTCTCCTGATTCAGATACTTGTATTTGGGATTTTCTGCTATATTATCAGAATATGAATAAAAAACCAACTGACGAGGCTCCCGAATACGGCAGCTGCCCGCTCTGCGCTGAGAATAGAATATCACTTTTTTTTAAAGATAACACTAGGGAGTATCTGCTCTGCCGGCAATGCGCCCTGATCTTTGTTCCTTCAGAGTATCAGCTGAGCGCCGGTGAGGAGAAGGCGCGCTACGATCTTCATCAGAATAATTCTGAAGATGAGGGTTACCGCAGCTTTCTCTCCCGGTTGAGTATTCCGCTTTTAGAAAGGCTGCCGCCCAGGCAGTCGGGGCTCGACTTCGGCTGCGGTCCCGGGCCGGTTCTATCAATGATGCTGGAGGAAGAAGGACACAGCATGACGCTTTTCGACCCCTACTACCGCAATAATCCGGAGGTACTGAACCGCTGCTACGATTTCATAACGGCAACCGAGGTACTCGAGCACCTCAGTGCTCCAGGCTTTGAGCTAGGGCGCCTTCTTGGAATGCTCAGGCCGGGAGGATATCTCGGCATAATGACCAAGATGGCAACTGACCTTGAGGCCTTCAGTCTCTGGCATTATATCCAGGATGATACCCACATAAGCTTTTTCAGCAGGCAGACCTTCGAGTACCTGGCCGAACTCCATAAGGTCTCACTCGAGTTCATCGAAAATGATGTGATTTTGATGAGAAAACCTTAACCGCTCACCACCGTCACTACGCGGCAGCCTGTTAAACAAAGAGCGGCTGGGTAGATTGACTATATAGCCTTTATTACGGAAAATAAGAATGATTTTTTTGAATTACGCCATCTTGACCTGAGGAGAGTGATATGGGAATAAGAGTATTGGTAATAATCCTGTACGCATTGGTTATAATTTTTTTCGGAATCATGGGACTCAAAAAAACTAGGACATTTTCGGATTTCTTCCTAGGCGGCGGCAAGGTCGGCCCCTGGATGACAGCATTTTCATACGGCACTGCATATTTCTCAGCCGTTGTCTTCATCGGTTTTGCCGGCAAGGTTGGTTGGGGATTTGGATATTCCGCGGTCTGGGTAGGCCTCTTCAACGGCCTCGTCGGCGTATTCTGCGTATGGGCGTTCATGGCCTGGAGAATAAGAAAGATGTCGTCGGAGCTTGGTGTTTCCACGATGAGCGAGTTTCTCGAGAAACGTTATAACAGCCGACCCTTAAAGCTGGTTGCCTCACTTATTATTTTTGTTTTTCTCATTCCATATTCCGGAGCAGTTTTTATCGGCCTATCCTACCTTTTCAAGACCTCCTTTCCAGGAATTGAATACTGGCATGCAGTAGTCTTCATGGGAGCGTTCACCGGATTGTACATCGTCCTCGGAGGTTATAAGTCAATGGCGGTCCTCGATATGTTCTTCGGGATGGTAATGACGGCTGGAGTTATTATACTGCTCGTCTTTACAATCGGGAAGGCAGGCGGAATGGCAAACCTAACCGAAGGTCTCAGAGCGGTCGACCCGAGGCTCACCGCCCCTGTCGGACCTCCGGGATTCCGGGCTCTTTTCTCCCTAATCTTCCTTACAAGCGCCGCGCCCTTCGCTATGCCGCAGCTTATGCAGAAGTTTTTTGCGATTAAAGACAGGAAGGCCGTTAAAACCGGAATAGCTGCCTCGACCATCTTCGCACTGCTAATAGGCTGCATTGCCTACTTTGTCGGCTCAACAACCCGATTCTTTATAAACCCTGAGACCGCTCCCGAAGTTTTCCTGGGAGGCAGAGTAAATGTTGATGCCCTGATGCCGAGCCTTATGAGCATGGTTATTCCAGAGTCTCTGTTTATCATCATTCTCATCCTGATACTCTCAGCGTCGATGTCCACTCTCGCGGCCCTGGTGCTTGTCTCCAGCTCTTCGCTTGTAAAGGACCTCTATGCAGGTTTTATTAACAAAGAAGCAGGAGATAAAAATCTCACAGGGCTGATGAGAATCGCGAGTGTGTTTTTCATTATTTTATCGGTAATAATCGCTCTAATCAAACCCGATACCATCGTCGCAATACTGGGAATTTCATGGGGAGCGATAGGCTCGGCATTCCTGGGACCAGTTGTCTGGGGTCTCTTTACGAAATTTGCCAATAAATACGGCGCCTGGGCCTCGGCTGTCGCAGGACTCGGAGTGACTACCGGAATGTACTTTTCAGGATTCTCCTCTCCGGAGGCCGGCACTGCCGGAATGCTTGTTTCACTTGCTGTAAATCCGGCAGTAAGCCTTATTTTCAGAAAAAAAAGCTTAAAAAACTCCTGATGCTCTGCTAACAGCGGCCCAGAATTCTAAGCAGGCCATCGAGGATGGTCAGCGGATGCGGCGGACAGCCGGGGATATAGAGATCTACCGGAATAATAGTATCAACCCCGTTACCTGTTTCATCATGGCTGATAAAAAGTCCGCCTGAGAGCGCGCAGCTGCCGACTGCAATAACTATCTTTGGTTCCGGTACAGCCTCATAGGCTTTAAGCAGAGCTTTCCTCATGTTTTTAGTTACAGACCCTGTTACAAGAAGACCGTCGGCGTGCCTCGGGGAGGCAACAAACTTTATTCCGAAACGGTCAAGATCCCAGCCTACAGTGCCCAGGACGTTCACATCTGCCTCACACGCGTTGCAGCCGCCCGCGCTTACCTGCCGGAGTCTCAAGGAGCGTTTGAAAATCCGGAGCATCTCTTTATTAAGCGTCTCGGCGCGCCGGAGGACAATTTTTTCACTAATGCATAGACTGCTTCGGTCGGTAACTGCCATCCGGTAGTCTTTTGAGAAAACAATGGCATCACCGCTGCAGGCCCCGGAACACTTACCACAGAAGATACACTTGCCGAGATCAAGATCAATTATTCCACTAATCTTTGATATCGCCCCGACAGGACAGACCTCAATACATTCTGCGCAATCATGCTTGCATTCATCCTGATTTATTTTCGGGATACCGAGGTAGCGCTCAGGGAGCTGCGGAACAGTCTTCGGGAATTTTATAGTCCTGTATTTTTGGAAAATTCTTGCTCTTAGTACTTTTATCATCAGATGCCCCTATAAATCAAAACCGCAGTATGAAAGATTAAAACTCTTGTTGCAGACAGGAAAATCAGATATCTGTCCGCCCCTCATGGCAAGTGCGAGTCCAAGCCAGTTGTGAAATGACGGGTCCACAATCTTGTACCGCCTGAATCTTCCGGTGCCGTCTGTCAAGGCCGTATGGCAAAGCTCTCCCCTCCAGCCTTCGATCAGGGATACAGTGATGGAATCAGGCTTAAGGTTTGTTCCTGTTTCTCTTCCTGAATCCCCAACCGGAAGTTCGGCAAGCAGTTTTTCAATAAACTTTATCGACTCCTGCACCTCAAGCCAGCGCACATAGGCCCTCGATGAAACGTCCCCCATCTCCGATGTTGAGACAGGGATGTACGACAGGTGATAATAACCTGATGGATGATCACGCCTGACATCACGTTCTATCCCGCAGGCCCTTGCCGCGGGGCCTACCATTTTAATCCGCTCGGCACTCTCAGCAGAGATTATCCCTGTTGAATCAAACCTTGCCAGAACCGAGGGGGTCTCCCATAATAATGACGCCGCGCTCAGAAAATCCTTTTTCCCTGCTTCAAGCCGGGCGGCAAGCTGCTCTCTAATATCATCATCTATATCCGCGCCGACTCCTCCGGGAAGTACAAGGCCGCGGGAGAACCTGTTTCCACAGAGAAGAGCACTCATATTAAGAAAATCACCCCTAATCCTGCCGCAGTAGGCTGATGTTGACAGGTAGCCGATATCACCCGACAAGGCGCCTATGTCGCCTATATGGTTTGCACATCTCTCAAGCTCCAGAGCTATGGCCCGGACGGCCTGTGCTCTGGCCGGAATTGCCGTTCTGGTAAAGGCTTCCATTATCTGGGCGTAGGCAGTTGAGTGCGCGACGGTAGAGTCGCCTGCTATAACACCCATTTTATAAACTGTATCGCGATACGGACCGCCTGTGAGCTTCTTCTCAATTCCGCGGTGCTGATACCCATGGGAGGTCTCAAGATGATAGACAGTCTCGCCGTGACACTGAAACCTGAAGTGGCCCGGTTCTATTATTCCGGCATGGATGGGTCCTACTGCCACTTCGTGTATTTCCCGGCCTTCAATTTTAAAGAAATCCATCTCTCCGGCATTTCCGCCCGGAAATCTGACGGGTTTCAGCCATGGATGCCCGAGAGGTCTTATTCCCGACTGTTCATAAATCTCCCTTTCAAAAAGATGAAACTGCGTATCCTCATTCGTCAAAGACTTAAAAGCCTTGTTTTCAACCTTCATAGACAGCGCATGAGTTTCACCCCGGGCGTCATATGAGATTATCAGATACAGCACGAGATCCTCATTATCATTTTCCGCCGAAAAAAAGGAGTTAACTCTCCCTCCGCCGCGGGTCATCTCAAGAACCTTTTTCCGAAATACATCTTCCCCGAGAAGCGGCACTTTAGAGGTCGGATTACTTTTATTGTATTTAATAATCAGGCTGCTTTCTTTCATATTTTAATCCCCGTTTCAATAATAGCGGCCGCGCTCTCAAGAAAATCCAGGAATTGAGGGGGCATCCAGAGCCCGAAAGTAAGAAGTACAGCAATACTGCCTATGATAATTATCATATTGGATAATCTGACTTTTTCCGGACTTCCGTCATCCTCGAGCCCAGGTTTAAAAACCATATCAAGCGTATATTTAAGCATGCTTATAAAAATAGCTATTGTACCCAGCATGAAGAGCCCGAAGAGCAAATACCGTCCCTGCCTAAAAGCTGCCCTCACAATCATAAACTCACTCATAAAAACAGAAAATGGCGCGACCCCAATTAACACCAGAACTGAAACAAAAAAGGCGCTTCCCCAGACCGGCATCCTCTTCATTACTCCTGAGATCTTTCGCATATCATCTGTTTTATATTCTTGAATAATTGATCCGGATGAGAAAAACACTAGTATTTTTGAAATTAAGTTATTCATACAATGGAAAAGAGCGGCAAGGGTTCCAAGGCCTCCGAGGCCGAGACCTATCGTGATTATGCCTATGTGTTCGATACTGGAGTATGCCAGCAGCCTTTTAAGATCATGCTGGATGGGAATGAAGACGGCAGCAAAAAGAAGCGAGAGAAAGCCGAGCAAAAGCAGGATTGAACGCGCGTCCCCGCTTTCGCCCATGGATGCTTCTACAATAGGAAGATAGCGCATTATAACAAAGAGAGCCGCATTCAGCATTACACCAGAAAAAACGGGGAATACAGGTGTTGGAGCCTGACTGTAGGCGTCCGGCAGCCAGGTATGCATGGGTGCCAGTCCCGCCTTGGTGCCGTATCCTACGGCAATGAAGATGAACGCAAAGAGCATCAGGGCGGGGTTGAGGTTCGAGGCGTGCTCGTAGAGACCGCTGAAGGTATTCATATGCTCAGCGGCCTCATGCTCCCTCCCGGCCGCTGCCACGAGAATTGTACCGATGAAGGCAAGTCCTATGCCGACCGAGCATACAAGCAGATACTTCCACATTGCCTCAAGAGAAAGGGAGTTCGATTCGCTGATAATCAGGAAGGCAGATAATATAGTCGTGGCCTCCATCGCAACCCAGGTAAGCCCGATATTATTCGATAGAATTACTACCAGAAGCATCAGCTGAAAGGCCTGCCACAGCATGGAAAACCTTCGATAGTGGAAAACCGAAGCACCTTTTTTTTCTTCAACCTTCGCGAAATAATCCTGCATATAGATGCCGGCCGCAAGGAAAACAATATTCACAAGAAAAACATGGTAGATAGAAAGCTGATCAACTATGAAATTATTTCCGAAAAACAAGAACGGCCCGCTCTTATTGAGCTCGACCGCGAAAAAGATCGACAACATCGCAGTAATTGCGGAACTCCAGAGAGGAACAACAATCAGACTCTTCTGCTCCCTTAGAAAAAGCGAAATCAGAATCCCCGAGAAAAAAACAATTACAATTATTATTGATATGAACTGGATTGATGTCATTTATTCAGCCTCTCGAGTGAATCAGTATTTACGTTGTCAAAATATAGATGAATATGGTTTACAGCAACAACCATTATAACTATACCTGCAAGCAGATCGAGCAGGATTCCAATCTCGATAAAAAGCGGCTGAGACGATGCTATGGATATTCCGAGAATAAATCCGGCATTCTCAAAAACCAGATAGCCGATAATCTGAGCAATGATGTTACGCCTGGTAGCTATAATGAACATGCCGATTATCATGGAGGCAAAGGCCGCCGAGGTATTAAATGGTGAAATGCTCAGATACATGAAAGGAAGTTTCCCTATAAAATAGAAAGATCCGTAGGAAACCAGCAGGCCGAAAATCACCGATACCGAATAACCGAGGTATGGATGCAGTTCTTTCTTCGTCCTGATATTTCTCGTGACCTTCCTGAGATAATGCGGGATTATCACGCCCTTTATGGCGATGCTTAAAACGGCAAGTATAATAATATCTAAAATTCTGACCGATTCAGAGGGAAGAAAGAGCGGCAGAAGACTTAAAAGAACCCCCTGAAATGCAATTCCCCTTATCATAGCGCCGGTTCTACTTGAACCCAATAGAAAAATATTGCTTAGTATTATCAGTAAAGATATAAGAATCAATAAATTATTCTGCATATTAAGACCACACAAAGATTTTACTGAAGGATAGAAAAAAGCCGAGAAAAGCAATTATTCCCGCGCTGAACAGAAGCTGCGGAATCTTCAAAAGAGTCGTTCTGGCTATAACCGACTCAACTATTCCGATTATAACCGCGATTACAAAAGTCAGTAAAAAACTTAAAACTGAGCCTGGAAGGATTATTCTTACAATAATAAGTGAAAACAGCCAAAGTTTAATTGATGCCGCCCATTCCATCAGGGCCAGTCCCCGTCCGCTGTTGTCGAGAATCATAACCTCATGAATCATCGTAAGCTCAAGATGAGTATTAGGATCATCGAACGGGATTCTCGCGTTCTCGGCCAGCATCACAATGAAAAAAGGTACAGTGGCAAGTGAAATTATAATCCAATTGCCTGCGCCCCCCCCGCCAAGCGCGTCAGTAAAACTCGTTGTCCCGTTAAGTCTCAAGATTGTGAGAATCGAAATGAAAACAACAGGTTCGGCCATGGCTGAAAAGAAAGCCTCCCTGCTGGCTCCCATCCCCTCAAATGATGAACCGGTATCGAGGGCCGAAATTATAAGGAAAAACCTCGCAAGCCCCAGAAGGTAAAACAGAAGAACAAAATCTCCCGTGAAAGATATAATCCCGGTTCCGGGGGATATCGGAATAAGGACTGCTGCCGCAAGAGTGCAACAAAAGACAATCACCGGCGCTAGGATAAAAACAATTGTAGTCGTACCGCTTCGCACCGCGTCTTTTTTTAACAGCCTGTAAAGATCAAAATACATCTGAAAAAACGGGCTGCCCCGCCTTCCGGAAAAAAAGGCCTTGGTCTTGTTTATTATACCAATTAATAAGGGTGAGAAAACCAAAGCAGCTGCCGTTGAAATTATTATATTTATAATCATAAAACAAACTTCCAGATAAATAAAATTATTATAATACACCCTATATAGAGGACATAGACACCTGCCCGGCCGCACTGAAACCATCGCAGCAGGGAAAGAATCCTGTCTATCAACTTCACAAACCATATAAAAACACGGGAAAGAAACCAGTCTTCTACACTTGACCTGAAAGACCATGGTTTTACAGGGAAGATTTCATTATCAGATTGAAGTTCTTTTCGCGCCGCCAATACCAAGCCAAACTGGCTTGTAATCGGCTCAGCATAGGATGATGAGGTATACTGCATCGATGACGCGGGTTTAGTGTAACCGCAGCCCCAGGTTTCGACATCTGTAACCGTCTTTCTCCTGAAAATCTTGCCGACCGTAAATATGATGATCATTAATATTAAAAGGGCGACGAGAAGGATACTGACCTTTTCTCCGATATCAGAAAGCTGATAGATGAAAGGAGAGGCAGCCTCACCGGAGAGCAGCAGCATTGGCTTTTCGATGAAGGGAATTACCAGAAAACTCATCATACCTATAAACACCAGAAAGACCGACAGGAATATCATCCCGAGCTTCATCATCGATGGGACATCAACAGCGGATGAGATATCCGTCTTCCGGGAATTTCCCTGAAATACTATCCCGAAAAGTTTCGTAAAACCTGCCGCGGCAAGTCCTCCCGTCAGGGCAAGTGCCATAACAGCGAGCGCGCACACCATCGGCATAATAGATCCGGCTGATGCTACCGCACCTGTGATTGCCCCGGCATAGATAAAAAGCTCACTTATAAAACCGTTAAAAAAAGGCAATCCTGAAACGGCAATTGATCCGGCGAGAAACAATGAACCCGTCATCGGCATTTTTTTAAAAAGTCCGCCGAGACTGTCAATTTCCCCGGTTCCAGTCTGCCTGATAACCGATCCGGCGCCGAGAAACAAAAGACCCTTAAAAAGCGCGTGATTCACAATGTGAAGAAGAGCTCCGGTGAAGCCGAACATTGAGACAAGAGGATAATCCCAGGCCCTCCCTAGGACACCTAGTCCAAGCCCGATTAGTATTATACCGATATTCTCTACGCTGCAGTATGCGAGCAGCCTCTTGATATCATGCTGTCCGACCGCGAAAAGTATCCCGATAATGCCGGAAGACGCCCCGATTATTACAAGCAGAATTCCCCACCAAGTCTGATAGCTTGTAAAAAACATCAGGACTCTCAGGATTCCGTAGATCCCCATTTTTATCATGATACCGGACATAAGTCCCGAGACATGACTGGGCGCGGCAGGATGGGCCAGAGGAAGCCAGACATGAAACGGAATAAATCCGGCCTTAAAGCCGAAACCGGCCAGCGCGAAGATGAAAATCAGGTTTGATTTAGCAACCTCGAACGGAACAAGGCCGAAGAGTTCAAAATTGAATGAGCCTGCACCGGAGCCTAACAGGAAAAAAGCCGTCAGAAGAAATGCGGTTCCGACATGAGCCGTAACAAAATAAATCCATCCGGCCCTGCGAACAGACTCTTTCTGCGCCTCAGATATAACAAGTAAAAAAGACGAAAAGGACATTATTTCCCAGGATATCATAAAAAGAACTACATTACGGGAGATTAAAACCATCATCATTCCGGCAACAAGAAGCCCGTAAAAAAACCAGTGGAATCTGCCGGAACGATGTTCTTTAAAATACTCTGAACCGTAGATAGAGCATGCAGCGGCAAGGATCAGCAGAGGTATCATGAAAAACAGACTTAGAAAATCTACACCGACGTGAAACTCAGCCATTGGAAGAGACCAGATGGTCTTGAAAACTTCATCATGAAAACTATCAAACCTGTTTATCAGGAAAACAAGCATTATAAGGCTTAAAATGGCGTTTGATACTGCGGCAAAATATTTGCTAAAGCGGTGGTTTCTATAAAAGGCTGCCGATAAAGCCCCTGTTAAAACAAGAGAGGCCAGGTAAATAAATATTGGATACAGCATTATAAATTACTCTCCAAATCTGAGCCCGCCCTAGGTGGTATTGCGTTAATGAAGGTGTTAATAATACTCTGACGGTTCCGCGTGGAGACTATTTCCTTCCGAAGCTCAGGTATACTCAAAGTATAGGTCAGCCTCGACAATATATAAAGATGATCATGGATATTCGAGGTGATAATGGTAAAGAGGGTATCAACAAGCCTGCCGTCAGGAGCCTTGAAATCTATCGGCTCATCCAGAAAACAAAGGCCGACAAGGGGATTCTGCAGATGAAAAATAATGGGATTCCTGACGTGGGGAATTGCCATTCCGTTCCCTATAGCAGTAGTGCCGAGATTCTCTCTTGCTATAAGCGCATCGGCAATAAAGCCTCGGTCAACATCTTCAGGCAAATTTATTACATTAACAACCGAGTCAAGAACTTCTTTTCTGGTACTCCCGGAAATGTGATAGTAGATTCCACCCTTCGCCAGGCATTCATGAAGAATAGGATGAGGCAGTTCAACTGCTCTTTTCTCTTCAAAGATATTATCAGAGACCTTAATCTTCTTCCTGCTTGTCCATTCAAGAATTTCGGCCTGGTTGAATCGGTAACTCTCTCCGACCTTATAAACCGGTATTTCCTTTTTAGAAATCCATCGGTAAACAGTCTTCTCGGAAACTGATAACAACTTTGCCAGACTCTTAACATCAAACATTATCTACTCCGAATAATTTTATTCCAGTAACAATGCTATTCTAAAAGTAGTCATTTGTCAATCTATGTCCCAATTTGTCCTATCTATTCTATATATTAGCTATAAATAACTCAAAGTCTTTCCCACACTGCCGATTCTTCTTATTACTTTATTAATAATGAATACGGAAAATCACAAATATACTAACAGACTCAGCATGGAACGCAGCCCCTACCTGCTTCAGCATGCCCACAATCCTGTAGACTGGTTTCCCTGGGAGGATGAAGCCTTCAAAAAGGCGGAAGCCGAGAACAAACTGATCTTTCTGTCAATCGGCTACTCCACCTGCCACTGGTGCCATGTTATGGAAAAAGAATCCTTCGAAGATGAAGAAGTTGCACAGCTGATGAACAGGGTTTTTGTCTCTATCAAAGTCGACAGGGAGGAACGCCCCGATCTCGATTCGGTCTATATGGATATTGCGATGCTGCTGAATAAACGTGGCGGATGGCCCCTGAATCTCATTCTAACGCCAGGGAGGAAGCCTTTTTACGCGGCCACCTATATCCCGAAGGACAGCAGCGCTTCAGGCGGCGGAATGCTGAAGCTGATTCCCAAGGTTCAATCGGTCTGGAAAGACAGACCGGAGGAAGTACAGGCTGCGGCCGAAAATATTCTTCAGGCACTGAAGAATAACAACATGGAAACACAAAACAATCTTCCGGTTAAGTTATCCGGGCAGCAATTTGACTCAATAAAAGCCGCCGCCTTTAATGATCTTAAAAAACGTTATGATGCCAAATACGGAGGCTTTAACCTTCAGCCGAAATTCCCCCAGCCCCAGAACCTGCTCTTTCTTCTGCGGCATTACAAAAACACTGATGACAGCCTGTCTCTCACGATGGTTGAAAATACCCTGCTGAAAATGAGAGCCGGCGGCATATATGATCATATTGGCTACGGTTTCCACCGGTATTCCACTGACCGGCAGTGGACGCTCCCCCACTTCGAGAAGATGCTCTATGACCAGGCTATGCTTATTCTTGCTTACACCGAGACCTGGCAGCTTACGGGAAATCGATCATTCAGGCAGACCGCCGAGGACGTGATCGAATATGTGCTTCGCGACATGAGATCCCCTGAAGGCGGATTCTACTCGGCCGAAGATGCTGACAGCGAGGGAGAAGAAGGAAAATTCTATCTATGGGATTACAACGAATTTGCTAACCTTATCGGGCGAAGCGGCCTGGACGCAGAAAAATACGCCGGACTTTTTAATATGAAGGATGGAGGCAATTATACTGACGAGGCTTCCGGCCGAAAACCCGGCGACAACATTCTGTTTCTCGATCCTGAAAAGAATAACGGCGCTCCAGAGGCAGACTATGAAGCGGTCCGCAGCCTGCTTTTCAAAGAGAGGGAGGGCCGCGTTCATCCTCATAAGGATGACAAGATCCTTACCGACTGGAACGGCCTGATGATCTTCGCTCTGGCAAGGGCGGCCTGGATATTCGACGAGCCGAAATATTACGAGGCGGCAGAGACCGCCGCCCGCTTTCTCCTGAATGAAATGAAAGGTCCGGACGGATCGCTTCTTCACAGCTACCGGCTAGGCGAGAGCGGAACCCTCGGAATGATTGACGATTATGCTTTCTTCATCCGAGGACTCCTGGAATTATACCGAGCGGGATTTAAGACGTCCTATGTTGAGCAGGCCGCCCTCTTAACAGAATACGCCGGCAATCATTTCGAGGATAATACAAACGGGGGATACTTTCAGTCCGATTCACTGCAGACGGATCTTCTTATAAGAAAGAAAAGCATGATGGACAATGCCGTGCCATCCGGAAACTCTTTAATGTTTGAAAACCTGATGCAGCTTTTCAAACTCACCGGCCGCGCCGAATACAGGGCAGCCGCGGAGGGCATTCTAAGAACCCTTGGCGATGAACTATCATCCTATCCGTCGGCCTTTACCACGCTGCTCTCCGCTTTAGATTATTCCGGGAAGGACGGACGTGAGATTGTAGTTGTCGGAGAGCCTGACGCGGCGGCGGAGTTTATCAAGGAAATAAACAGCCGTTTCCAGAGCGGAACCGTAGTGCTGCTCAAGACCCCGGAAACCGCCGTTGCGCTCAAGAAGCTCGCATCCTATACCGCCTACTACAGCCTGCCGGAGGGCAGAAAGGCAGCGGTCTATGTGTGCACCGATTTCACCTGCAAAGCTCCGGTGTTTACGGTAGAGGATCTGAGGTAATCAGCTGAATACTATCTGTAGGCCTACCCCTCCGCGGACAAAGACATCGCCCAATTCTTTCTCGAATATATCCAGGGCCTCGTCTCCGGTGCTGTGAAGAGGACAGAAAAACAGCAGCTCAAGACTCCGGACTGCCTGGGTGACTTCGAGGATAACTTCACGGCTCTTCTCGTGAAGCTGCAGGCCGCCTATTATACCGATAAGGTGCTTCTGCGGATACCGTCCGTGAATTAGATCTATTAAGTTCATTATCCCGCTATGACCGCAGCCGACGATGAGTATGATCTCATCCTGACCTGCCTCGATGACAAGAGAGGTGTCCTCGGATAGTTCATCCTTTGAATAATTGCCGTCCTCATTCAGAACCTCAATATTATCAAGCTTTCCGCTGATTTTCTCGTTCTCATGGATTCGGGGAACATCGGAGACTGTCCATAGTCCTGGGATTATCTCCACAGCATCCCCGGTGGGGACAACTTCGGCATGGGAATAGATGAACTCTACATTATTGCCGGCGGTTATCCCGACATCTTTACCTTCATCCTTCCTACCGTAGATTTTCTCTCGGAATATTTTTCCGTTACAGAATAGCCTGGGCTTTTTCTCTGTCTTGCCGAGGACCGCTGAAAGACCTCCGCTATGATCAAAGTGGCCATGACTTAAAACAATATTCTCGATTTTTGTAACGTCAACATCGAGTTCATCCAGATTCCTTAGAAGCGCATCACCTTGAAATCCTGTATCAAATAGAATCTTTTCATTTACTGTTTCATTCGTTCTTTCTATCAGCAGAGACAAACCGGAAGAGGCATACTCATCACCTATAACAGAGGAGGAGTCGACTACTACCGTAATTTCAGTTGTTATATCAGTATTATCCATTTATTCGGGTCCTTTAGGTTAATTCCACAATATAATGAATTATAAGATAGATTTCGTATCATATGTACCCCTTGTGGACCTTTCTGATAATACAATATGGGCTCCTGAAGCAGCAACTTTTCCCAAGGAGCCTATTTTGATGAAAACCGGTCTAATTATCCTGTTCCGGCTCTCAGAAATAATCACAGGCGTCTGGCTGCAATAAGAATCTACATGCTGCCCGGCCGAAAGAGGGTCGGTAAATCCCCGGATCTATCACGTCGATGTGGAGACGCCCTGCTGTTTTCCCTCTTCAGCAGACTAAGCACTGCTTCTATCGACTCTGCGAGGCTGATACCGGCAGTCTTCATCCTGTTCTCCCCGATAAAATCAACCTCCTGACCAATGAGGAAAAAGGACGAATCTTTTCGAAAGGATTAAAAACATTCTCGATTCTTATAGAAAATTTATCCTTTAAATGTTAAATTCACAAACCAAATTGCAGGAAGGATCTCATAGTGATAATCGGAGAAAACGTCAGCCATCAAAAAATTGTCGCGGATATCTCAGTAAAAGAACTGAACCGTATAAAGGATTTTATAAGGGGAGCCGTCTACTGCTGGTGCAAAAATAATACTGACAGCAAAGGACAAAGCAGCTGGTTCACCACTTCCGATCTTTTCGGAGGAATGAGCGCCGACAGAAGCGGTACGCCCCTTCAAGCCCTGGTTGACTGGCATTTTAATAACGGTGTAGAGAATCATGAGCTCAGGGCCTTGAAAGATCTCAGATTCATCTTGATGAAGGTCATAGCTGAGGATCTGCGCAGGAGCTATCACACAGGTCACAATGAAAAAGGAAGACGCAATTACCAGTGGACCCGAATAGACAGCCGAAAAAGTAATACTTTTTAAGTCTTCATCTCCGGCAATCTCTTGATATGCGAAGGAAATGTTCAGATCCTGAGCTGCTGTAATTTTATTTTTCACTTGAAGACTCTTCCCGAAGAAGTAACCGAAGTTACTGTACATAGTAATGAATTCAAAAATCAATTGCTTGATGGCAAACAAGGGCTTGTGATATACTTTCAGAATGGGAAAAAAAACTACTGACGCGCGAGGACAGCTTTGTCCTAAACCGCTTATTATGACTAAAAATGCCCTTAAAGATTTCGAGGGAGATCTTGAGGTTCTAATTGATAACCAGACCGCATTCGAAAATGTTAAGAGGTTTCTCACCGACAACGGAAAAACATTTACTACCGCATCCGATGGTAAAAATTATACCATCCTCGTATCATCAGACGGAACTCCGGCGGAGGTGACTTCGGCTGAAAATTATTGCACCATTCCTTCGGTTACTGCCGGTCAGGCGAAAAGGCCCCCTCATGTTATCTGCTTCAAGAGCGATCTGATGGGCGAAGGTGATGAGGCCCTGGGAAGAATCCTTATTCAGGCATTCTGTAATACGATAAAGGAGGCTGAACCGCTTCCGTCCGCCATGGTCTTTTACAACAGCGGGGTTAGACTCACCGCCCGCAGCTCCCCGGTCCTTCCCGCGCTCAAAGAGCTTGAAGAAGGTGGAATCAGGATTCTCGTCTGCGGTACCTGTGCCGATTACTATGAAATAAATGATCAGATTGCCGCAGGAATAATTTCGAATATGTACGACATTACAAGCTGTCTGACTAAGGCCGGACATATAATAATTCCCTGAGCAATCGTATGAATAATTATTTTGACAATGCCGCCACTTCGTTTCCTAAACCGATAGCGGTAGGCAAAGAAACACTGCGATATCTTGAAGAACTTGGAGGACCCTACGGCCGCAGCTTCTACGCCCGTGCCCTCGAAGTATCCAGGACAGTCGAGGCCTGCCGGGATCTCCTCGGCGAGAGGCTCAGCACTGCCAGTCCTGAGAATATTGTTTTCACCGCCAATGCTACCCAGGCAATTAATACCGTGCTCAAGGGCCTTGATACTGCCGGCCGCGAGATCTGGATTTCACAACTTGAGCATAATGCCGTGACAAGACCGCTCAAGCAGCTCGAGAGGACTTCGGGCATAACAATAAAAACACTCCCCAGCCTCCCCGGCGGCCTTGTCGATACCGAAAAACTTAGCCAAACAGACCTTTCGAACGCAGCCCTCATTGTGCTCTGCCATGAGAGTAATGTTACCGGACTCATTCAACCCGCGGCTGAAATCAAAAAGGCAGCGGGCAGAGTACCGGTCCTTATCGATGCGGCCCAGTCGGCTGGATTGATTCCAATAAATGCCGACAAATGGAACATAGACTACCTGGCCTTCACCGGACATAAGGGACTGCTCGGACCTACCGGTACCGGAGGCTTGTTCATGAAAGACTGCGAGTCCCTAAGGCCTCTTATAAACGGCGGAACCGGTAGTAAATCCGACAGCTGGGAGACTCCTTCCTTCATGCCTGATAAATTCGAAGCCGGAACTCCCAATATTTCCGGAATCTTCGGCCTATTCGGTGCCCTTACGACAGTGCCTGAGCCAAGGCACAGCAGAGATGATTTTTTCAGGCTTCTTGACGGAGCCGCTGACATTCCCGGCATTCAGGTTCAGGCCTCCCCCGACAGAACGCGGCAGGGTGAAGTCTTCTCGATCACCGCCGACTTTGCCTCCCCCTCAGAAATAGGAAGAATGCTCTATGAAGACTTCGGGATGGAGACGCGAATAGGCCTTCACTGCGCCCCTCTTGCCCACAGCAGCATAGGAACCTTCCCTGGCGGTACGGTCAGGCTGGCCCCGTCTGTCTATCATTCTCCCGCCGACCTTGACCGGCTGCTCTATGCACTCGGTTCGGCCGCTCTAAAGCTGAGGAGGTAGGCTGTGAAAGTCTTTATTTTTGAATCAACAAGGACTGTAATCAAAGCCGAACAGGCTGTCAGAGACGCCGATATTTTCTGCACCGTCATTCCGGTGCCCAGATCAATCTCACCGCAGTGCGGGATGGCCCTTGAAGTGGATGACGGACAGGAGCAAACAGTCATAGATCTACTAACTAAGATGGCTATCATCATCAATTCCTTCGACAGGGACAGCGTCAAACTGTAAACAGGCACAGGAGCTTATAGATATGAAAAATACATTTGATCTCATGACTACAGTTGAATACGGAGGATGTTCGGCGAAGCTTCCGGCGGCTGAACTCGAAAAACTTCTCGCGGGCCTTCCCGTCCTGAAAGACAGCCGCCTAATAATCGGCAGTGACAGTCATGATGACGCGTCGGTATGGAAGATAAATGAGGACACCGCCCTGATATCCACTACCGATTTCTTCCCTCCGGTCTGCTCCGATCCTTATGAGTTCGGCCAGATTGCTGCGGCCAACTCGCTCAGCGATATCTACGCCATGGGCGGAACGGCACTTACCGCACTGAACCTTGTTATGTTTCCGTCGAGTCAGATTCCGATGGAGATTCTCCGCAAAATACTCGAGGGAGGCGCTGATAAATGCATCGAGGCCGGCGTAGTTCTTACCGGAGGACATACAATAGATGACTATCCGCCCAAATACGGTCTTGCCGTAACCGGCACCGTCCATCCTGAGAGAATAATATCTAATTCTGCGGCGGTTACAGACGACATATTGATACTGACAAAGGCTCTCGGAACCGGCGTAATCATGGCCGGAAGGCGGATAGGCGAAGCTTCAGACACGGACTACCAGAGCGCGCTTGAGTCAATGAAACAGCTCAACCGCTGGGCGGCAGAGATAATGCAGGAGTATGAGATAAGCTGCGCCACCGATATTACCGGCTTCTCCCTCCTCGGTCACGGTATGCAGCTTGCGAAGGAGAGTGGAGTTTGCCTGAACATAGACAGCTATGCCCTTCCGATACTTCCCGGAACCCTGGAACTTCTCGACTACGGCTGCATCCCGGGGGCGGCTTTCAAAAACCTGAGTTACGTTGAGGACAATGTTTCATTCGGATGCAGTCTTGACTACAACCTCAAAATGCTCGCGGCCGACGCTCAGACTTCCGGCGGCATTCTTCTATGTGTGAAAGAGAAAAACGCCGAGTCGATACTGATGAAGCTCAGAGAACACTATCCTGCTGCAATTGTAATTGGCAGGGTGATTCCCCATACAGACGGAGGGCCCTATGTCAGCTTCAACTAAAAAGACTTGCTTATTCATGACAATTTTTATAATGTTTAATACGGAGGCAGGTTATGACATATAAAGGGTTTGAAACAATTTCGATTCATGCGGGCTTCGAAGGAGATCCGTCAACCGGCTCGAGGGCGGTCCCGATACATAGAACCGCGGCTTATATATTTAAGGACACCTCCCAGGCCGCCCGCCTTTTTAATCTGGAAGAGGCAGGGAACATCTACACAAGGCTCGGTAATCCTACCCAGAACATCCTCGAGGAGCGTATGGCGGCCCTCGAAGGCGGGGCCGCAGCAGTAGCCCTCGCATCCGGAACAAACGCTATTTTCTACGCGGTGATAAACCTCTGCAAACAGGGTGACGAGATTGCAGCGTCCAAGAACCTCTACGGCGGAACTTATACGATGTTTAACGACATCCTGCCTTCCTACGGTATCAAAACCCGCTTCTTTAATCTCACTGACGCTGAAAGCCTCAGTGCTTCAATCACCGACAAAACAAAGCTTGTATTTACAGAGACAATCGGCAACCCTGCCCTCGACCTAGCCGATCTTGCAGCCCTCGCGGACACCGCTCACGGCGCGGGAATTCCGCTCATGGTAGACAACACCTTCGCTACGCCCTACCTCTGCAGGCCGATAGAGCATGGAGCCGACATAGTCATCCACTCACTCACAAAGTGGATAGGAGGTCACGGAACCGGAATTGGCGGAATTGTCATCGACTCAGGCACATTTGATTGGAAAAGCGGTAAATTCCCGCTTATGACCGACCCCGATCCAAGCTATCACGGGCTCCGCTATGCTCTTGACCTGGGCGAGTTGAACCCGGTTGGATACGCGGTCCGTCTGCGTCTTGTTCCTCTTAGAAACCTCGGCGGCTGCATTTCCCCAGATAACGCGTGGTTATTCCTTCAGGGGCTCGAGACCCTCGCACTTCGGATGGAGAGACACAGCGAAAACGCCCTTTCAGCTGCACAATATCTGTCACGGCATCCTGATATTTCATGGGTTCGCTATCCCGGCCTTAAGGCTGACCCTTCCTTCTCGCTCGCAGAACGCTATCTCGCATCTCCCGACGACAAGATAAAGGGCCGCGGCGGGATGGTTGTATTCGGGATAAAAGGCGGTAAGGATGCCGGCAGCCGCTTCATCAATTCCCTTAAACTCTTCAGCCACCTGGCAAATGTAGGAGACGCCAAGTCCCTCGCAATCCACCCTGCCTCGACAACCCATTCCCAGCTCAATTCACAGGCGCTTGAGGCTGCCGGAGTCGGAGAGGATCTCATTAGACTTTCAATCGGAATTGAATCGATCGATGATATAATCGCTGACCTAGATCAGGCCCTTAAAGCGTCAAAAGTATAGGTAGGAAAGATAATGCCCATAACAATACCAGAAAATCTGCCGGCAACCGGCATTCTCCAGCGTGAAAACATCTTTGTAATGAATAAAGACAGGGCGGATACCCAGGATATCAGGCCTCTCAGCATTGCAATCCTTAACCTCATGCCTACAAAGGTTGAGACCGAAACCCAGCTGCTTCGGCTGCTGGGGAACTCTCCATTGCAGATTGAAGTTGATCTCCTAAAAACCGAGAGCTACTCATCAAAAAACACCTCGGAAGAACATCTTCTCGAGTTCTACCGGCCTGTCTCCGAGGTCATCGGAAAATGTTACGACGGACTGATAATAACAGGGGCTCCGGTCGAACTGATGGAATTCGAGGATGTTGATTACTGGAACGAGCTTGTTACTGTATTCGAATGGGCAGACACCCATGTCTACTCGCTGCTTTCCATCTGCTGGGGAGCCCAGGCCGCCCTCTATCACTATTACGACATTCCGAAAATCAAAATGAATCAGAAGCTTTCCGGGGTCTACGAACATAGGGTGCTCGAGAAGACGAACCAGCTGACACGCGGCTTCGATGACCGCTTCTTCGTTCCCCATTCACGCAATACAACAGTAAGCCGTGAGGAAATCCTTCGCCGGCCGGCTCTGCGTATTCTTGCAGAATCAGACCTTGCCGGAGTGTACCTTTCAGCAAGTGAAGATCTCCGCCGGGTATTCGTAACAGGCCACAGCGAATATGACGCCGGGACCCTGCGTTACGAGTTCGAACGGGATCTCGGACGCGGACTCAATCCATCCGTTCCGCTTAACTACTTCCAGGGCGATGATCCCCGAAATGAGCCGATGGTAAAATGGCGCAGCCACGCGAATCTACTTTTTTTTAACTGGCTCAACTACGCCGTATATCAGCAGACTCCGTTCAGGCTGGACGAGATGGGCTGCAGATAGTACCCTCTCTAAAGGGAAGCTTTATCCTTAGCAAAACTCACATTACAGATTGAATCTCCACATCATTATTCCTATAATTACATAATCATGAACGAAAAAAAAAGTGGAAAAACCTATTCAAAGGGCGCTCTGACAATTTCTTTTATCTACTTCGTCTTCGGAACACTCTGGATTTTTTTCTCTGATAATATCCTGGAAAAAATGAGTCCTGATATGGAATTTTATGCCAGGGTTCAAACTTACAAGGGCTGGTTCTATGTAGTAATTACTACTCTGCTAATTTTCAGCCTGCTTAAAGTCTATATTTCAAGAAAAAACAAGGCTATATATCAGTTAACAATTAAAGAAACAGAGCTTGAAAAGGAACTGGAGGAGAAAGAGGCTCTTTTAAAAGAAGTTCATCACCGTGTGAAAAATAATCTGCAGACACTCACCAGCCTGATAACCTTGAGATCCGGATCACTGACCGAAAATATGGGGGAATTCCAGGTTGAGAAAATTATCGAACAGATTCACTCTCTATCGCTAATCTACGATAAGGTATATCAGGAAGATCAGCCTTCACGGAGTAATATGAAGGCCTATATTCATGATATGGCTTCATATCTCCAAACCTGTAGTCCAAATTCTGATAAGGTAGTTATTAAATATGATATTGAGGATATTACTGTCTCAATAGACCAGGCGGTGTCTTTTGGCATAATTTTAAATGAAATATTATCTAATTCTTTCAGGCATGCTTTCCCGGATGTAATTGAAGGAATAATTAAAATAAAATTCCATCAGAATGACAAGATCAATTATCTGCAGATTGAAGATAATGGAAAAGGTTTTAATCCAGGCATCGTTAATCCAGGCATCGTTAATAACGGCTTCGGTTTTGAGCTGATTGAGATGCTCACCCTTCAGCTCAACGGAAAACTTAAAATATCATCAAAGCCCGGCTCTACAAAAATACAGCTCAACTTTTCCTGAGAAAACAGTTATATATAATTTTTTCTATATTTTTATTTGCGAGCCCTCCTTTTTATATTATTTTATAAGTAATAAAAACAAAAGGAGAACAATATGAGAAAACTTTTTTTGACACTCATTATTCTGTTACTTACAATCAATGTCTTCGCCGTAGAATCAATGATTAATGAGGAAGACGCTACCGTAAAATTCTTCCTGGAATCAGAACTTGGAACTCTTGGAATACAGTATCATACAATCCGCATCGGAACATCCGGCACCGCTACAGATTTCGACTTTGTCAATCAGGGCGGTCAGGAGATACTCTACCGTTTCGAGCGGTACAATGCGGGATTAGTTATAGCTGATCAGCATAGAATATCATTTCTTTACCAACCGCTTGAAATTGTTACTGAAGTAACATTCAAGGACAATGTAGTAATTGACGGTGTAACATTTGCCACAGGAACTCCCATGGAAGTTTCCTATGGATTTCCCTTCTACAGAATTACTTACGGCTATGATTTTTTCAAGGAAGAAAATATTGATCTCGGCCTAGGAGCGGCTCTCCAGCTCAGGAATGCCTCAATTGTTTTCAAATCTCTCGACGGAACTCAGATGACTGTAAGCCAGAATCTTGGTCCAGTCCCGGCAATACACCTCTTTGGAAGATATTCATTCGACGGCGGGTTTTATGTGCTCACCGATATCACAGGCCTCTATGCTTCATCAGCATTAATTAATGGCGCCAGCTTCAACTTCGAGGGCTCTATACTTGATGCCTCTCTCCGTGCCGGTTATACCCTTAAAAACAATATTGATCTTTTTCTGAATTTTCGATTCCTGGGTGGAAGTGCTTCCGGTGTGAGTGAGTATCCGGATCTTCACTGGACTGACAGTGCTGAAGATGAAACGGCCAATTACCTTGCTACGACCTCCGTGTCGCTTGGAATTACTGTAAAATAAAGCTATTAATTCAAACAAGTTCATCCTAATTACCCATCTTCTCCATTGAAGACGGGTAATTTTTTATTGTACATACACAGAGGCCGAAGAAAACCGGCAATGAAAATAGGGGTGTAGACTCGCAGATTATTTTAAATAAACCAGCATAAAAAATATCAGATACGATTAAATAAATTCACAAAATGCTTAAACAAGAATGCCGACAAAAAAAGCAGTGGTTATGAAGTTTGCGCTTCCCACTGCTAAAAAACCTTCCCCAAAGGGAAAAAACACGATACTTATTTGTCGGATGGATTTGGAAATAATTCAAGCTTTTGGTAAACATTTTAAGTGGAAAAATCCAGGGATTTGCCCGAATTGCATCGGAGCCCGCCTCTGGGGGCACGGTTTCGTGCTTAGATACTTCGCAGGGTTTGTCTGCGGGTTGTGGATGAAACGATGGAGATGCCCTGATTGCGGTTCGGTTCATACAGTCAGACCGGAAGAGTTCAGCCCTTGTTGCAAATATTCCTGAGCACAGCAAATAGAAAGCATATATGCGAAACTATCCGGAAAAACATTTTTAAACACAATCAACCGACAGGTTCAACAACATTGGATAAAGACTTTCAGAAATATCTGTAGTCGAACAGCACATTATTACACACCCCAGACAGAAAATGAAAATCAAGACGTTATCGATCTGCAATTAATACTATTGGCCTTACACGAAATACCATTTTATGGCTACAGGAAAATATCGAAGAAGCTGAAACCTGCTCACCCTCAAATGACCAGAAAAAGAGTGCGTAGGATAATGCACCGCTTTGGATTGCGGGCTATTTATGCCAAAAGAAACCTGTCTAAAGCAAATAAAGCGCATAAAAAATATCCTTATCTTCTGAGAGGCAAGGTTATACGGCATCCAAATCAGGTATGGGCAACTGATATTACCTATATATGCCTTCCTGGAGGGCATGTATATCTGGTGGCTATTCTCGATTTATATTCCCGTAAGGTGTTAAGCTGGAGACTGTCGAACACCCTTGATGCGGAATTCTGCGCAGAAGCTCTTGAAGAAGCTATTGAGTATTATGGAGAACCGGCTATCTTTAACACAGACCAGGGCAGCCAATTTACATCTGACCGATTTATAGGAGTGTTGAAAAAGCATGAAATAGAAATCAGCATGGATGGGAAAGGACGAGCCCTGGATAATATTTATGTTGAACGTTTATGGAGGAGTTTAAAATATGAAGATATATATTTGAAATCATATGAATCAATGATAGAGCTGAGGGAAGGTATAAAGAAATATTTCAACTTCTATAACACTGAAAGGTTTCACCAATCACTTGGATACCTTACTCCAGAGGTAATGTATGAATCATTCTCAGAAAGAGAAGATTTAGCTTGGACGGCTTAAGGAATGATACACCTTAAACCTTTTTAAAATATGTCTTGACAGTAGGGCTCATCATATATTCCACGGCATCACAGAACCTCCATATAGGAGGATTTTACACCATGATTTTTATGAAAGTGTTACCTATGTCTTGAGACAAAACCGTTACCTATGTCCTGACACAACCGACAGAAATTGCATCAAACGTTCCAGGGATATATGACGTTTGCCCGTAGGGCAAATGTGCCGGAGGCCGCGAAGCGAATGCGCAGCGCAAATACCCCGTGTTAGATGCCGTTTCTTTCTTGGTTGGTTAAAAATAAATTTGTTAAATACATGGATGTATTTGACAGTACAACCAATTACTTTATATTTCATGTCTCTTTCTCCACCAGAATTATAACAATATTCCAGGATTGCCCTAAAGCATTGTTACATGGTGATTCTTTAATATACTTCATCATGTTTTCCAACATTAAGTGGAGTAATTTCATTTTCTTTAATTATAAAATCGATCATAATTCTATAAGTCATATTAATTGAGACGCTATAGTATTCTGAAAACTTACCTTCTAGCTTATGAAATCTTAATGACCCTATGTGTCAAGATAGATGACAGTAAAACTTTTTAGAAAGGAGTCATCTATTTATGAAGTACAGTACGGGATTC
>JAEKNX010000037.1 GCA_016839055.1 Spirochaetales bacterium | reverse complement strand
CTTTGGAATTCTTTCACACAATTATATTTCGGGATAAATGAGCTTAAATCTTAATTCCTGTGCGGGAGTCAACACCATCGACGGTTTCAAAGCCGTCGTTAACAAATTCAGGTACTTCAAGAAGTTTTATGGAATCAACAAATAGAACATTCTCATCTGTGCTCGGGAAATCATTGTTATAGCTATAGTTAGAATCTCTCCATTTAAGAGTATGACTGCCTTCAGACAAGAGGGTTGTGTATTGGACCCAGCCTTCAGTTGCTTCATATTTATTATTTATTTTAGTGTATCCGTCTACAGAGAAACTGAAATTAGAATTATCGTCTGTTTTCATATAATAAAAAGACAGAATTTTTGATGATTCAAGATATATGTCAATCGACATTGTGCTATCACCTGTATTATTTATGCTGCCCATTCCTACCGCATGGAAACCGTCGAAAAACTCCTCATCCTGTATTGCAGGTTCTATATCGCCACCCAGGATCCATTCCTGCAGTGTTGAAAATCCGCCTTCGGTAAACTGCTCAAAATGCTCAAATGTATCAGATGACAGATAAGAAAAGGCGTATTTAAACCACTGGGATGTATTTCCGTCATCAAGGTTGGTTCTCATCCTCCAGAAATACCTGCCGTAACCTGGAAGATTTGGAATTTGATATTCAGCTGATGTAAGGCCGCTCAGGTCAACGAGTAAGGTTCCGCCGAACTCTTCATCCCCGCTGAGCTGCAGATCATAAGAGACTGCAGCTGCTACTGAAGCCCATTTTAACAGCGAAGACGGGCTGTATGTCACGGCTTTCCTGGCGGGGCTCATTGTTTCAGTATCGATATTGTATTTCTCAATGAAAAACTCGTCTTCGGTAAGCACATGTAAGGCATCGCAGGCAGTTAATGAGATAATAATCATTAAGGCTGCGCCAAGTAAGGATAATCTTCCTGTTTTAATTGTTTTTTTTATTTCCATCTTGTCACCTTTTTAAATTTATTCTGAGAGGGCGGAAATTCCGCCGAAAAGGCTGCCGCCGAGTAAAAGCAGAAGCCCCGCGGCTCCGGTTCCGAGTGCGGTATATTTTAGGGTTGAATAGGTATTGTAATCGGAAGAGTTTTCCGATAGAAAGTCGTTATTGGAAAGCAGAAGCCCTCCGGTAAGAAGGGCTGCTCCTGTGCCGGCAAGTATTGATCCGATAGTAATATTACCGCTTCGAATATATTCAGGGTCAGGATTGTATTCGGGGATTATGATTATAGTCTTACCGTCATTAGCCTGAATTTCAGCATGAAACGGAAGATATTTCTCGTTTAGTATCAGAAGTTCGCTGGTTCCTATGGGTACATTCAGCAGTCCGCTCTCTATACTCCCTGTAACATCCGCATCTCCTATAAATACTGTGCTGTTTTCAGCAATTTTAGTTATATTTATCTGAGGCTTAAAGTAGTTAAAGCTCGTGTTTATAGTCACAGGACTGTCACTAACTGTAATAGTTTTTCTTATCGGTTCAAAAAATATGTTCTCTATACTGCATTCCCAGATGCCGCTACTTAGATAAACATCATCCTGCATACTGGCGCTGAACTCTAATTCTTTTTCAGCCTGTCTGAAAGTAATACTGCTGTCGGCCGGAATTTCATCAGAAAATACTATTTTAATGCCCTGTTTCAGGTTTATCTTCACAGCGACGGTTTCCAGTCTTGGAACATCAATTTCTACCGATTCCTGGATAAAGCCGTCGCATTCCATGCTGACTAAATGTTTTCCGGATGATAGTTTAATAAACCATTGCTCCGGTTTGGCGGCGGGTTTACCGTCTATACTCATCACCGCTTCTTTGACATTACAATCCACGGTTATTGTGCCATAATATTCGCCAAGAACAGGTTTATAATATGATATAGCTGTTTTTCGTGCATCATACGAAATCTCTACTTCAGCATAGCGGTTTTTTCCCATCAGTTGGAGGAGCCTGTTTTTTTCTGATAAATCTGAAATAAAGATGGGGGCTACTCCAATTTCTTGTCCATCCAGATACACAACACAGGGTTCTACCGGCTGGATAGACAGAAGCTCTCCTGTTTTAATAATTGAAGTATTCTGAGCAAAACAATTAAAGAAGGGAACTAAAATCAGCATCATAATTATTGACGATTTTTTCATTTTTTTAATATTCCTATTTAAATTAATATTTATATGTTATATTTTTACCATGAAATTATAACATAATCAATTAATAAAAAGGCGTATTTATGAATCTAAAATCTACCATTTTCGCAACGGCTTTAATAATATTACTGGCCGGATGTTCAAGTGTTTCAAATGATTCTGAAAAAGAAACGGCTATCCTTGCCGGCAAGGCCGAAATCGGCAATAAAGTAAACTTGGGCTGGGACAGTCTCTATTTAGGCAACTTCAATCAGGCAAAAACCATTTTTAACGATGCAATAAATAAGGACATTCCCGATTCGCGAATTCACAGGGGCATAGCACTTGCCGAGTTGTCATTCTACGAAAGTCAGGCTTCGTTTGACAGCCTCGTTGAGTCAATAGAAATTGATCCTCTTAATTCCGCTTCAGTCGCGGCCGCGGGTTTTCTTCAATCTTACTACCAGTATGAAACTAAAAGATATAAAAACTTTATAAGCATTCTCGAAAAGGCCGTCAGTGATCGTTCTGCCCCTGAATGGCTTAAACGTGAATACCGTTATATTATATTTGACTATTATTATAGCTGCACCGGAAAAGCCACGACAGCAAAATCTCTCAAAGAAAATCTTGGAATAATTCAGGACTGGAGTTTTATCGGTCCTTTTTCCAATATTTCCGGTTCAGGCTTTTGCCGTGATTTCATACCATTTACTGAAGACGGCAGAATAACTAAAAATAACTTTGTTCCAGGAAAGAATAACTGGGAAATAGAAGTCTTCACCCCTGAATTAAACGCGAACAGTCTTCTTGTTCCCGCTTCAGGATATTTCAGTAATTTGCCCTATAGTTCAATCTACGCTTTCAAGGAAGTTGAAATAGACAAAACTGAAACCTACCGGTTTGTTTTCAGCAGAAGGGGGGCCTTCGAAGCGTGGATTGACGGAGAGAAGGTTGTAGAAGACGGTCAATACACTCAAGCCGATAACGTCTTCTATATAAACAGAGCACTTGATGCAGGTATTCATGAAATAGTAGTCAAATGCAGTAATCTTGAATCTTATTCCGGCTTCAACGTTTCGGTTTCTCCTGTAATTCAAAGAGATGAAAAAAGGAACGCGTTCTATAATAGTCTTTTCCCCGACTCTTCGGTTTTTGATCCTTTTTTAAACAACCTCTGTGCCGGGATTGATGATAATGATTATAATCCCGATACTTCGTTCTGGCTTTTGCAGTCTCTGCTTGAGAAGGGCTGGAATGAAGAGGCTCGAAGAGTTCTTTCGGCATTACCGGCTGAAAGGAAAGACAGCAGCTTATTTATCTGGCAGAACGCCTTGATTGACAGGGCGCTTGATAATCCTACCGCTTATGAGCAGAAGATGCTTAAGCTTGCCGAAGGTGAATTTGATTTCGCGCCCGGGAAGGAATATGCTTTGTTGAATTATATTCTTAATAAGCGATTTATCAAGGCAGAATTGTTTATTGAAGAGCTAAGAGAAGAGCATGATAACTGGAGCGAGCTTCTTGAAGCTGAGTTACTAATGAACCTGCTTGAAAATGAGAACGAGGATGCCTTTGCAAATTTAAGCCGGATAGAAGAGCTCTATCCTGAAAATGCCAATGCATATTTAATTATACTTAAATACGGAAAAAATATTTCTCTTAACAAAAAGGTCGAAATTATAAAAGCACTTTACTCCAAAGGCGAGCACCGAGATGCCCTTTATTATGAATTTTCAAACTACTCCTCAGCTAATAATCATTTGGCTGCACTGAAACTGCTAAAGGATTATCTAGAGAACTTTCCTGTAAACGAGGGCTTGTGGATTAAATATATAGAACTTCTATATGAATTTAATGTGATAGATTATGAGGCACTCAGAGAGAGGATTTCGGAAATTGCACAAACCTTTCCGCTATCCTATGAGATGATGAGTGAAGAAAAAGATCTACCCTCCCTTCTTTATCATTACTACTCCAGATTATATTCTGAAAATATAGGCGGTAAACTTCCCGAAGGTTTGACAAAGAAGCTGAGCTCTGAAAAAGAACATTACAGGGACGCGCTCAAGAAATTGATTAAATTCTATCCTCAGGATCTTTCTACACGAGATGAGCTTAGAAAGTTATTGGATCAGAAAGAGTTTGGAAAGGAAATTAAGATAGCCGATTCATATACAATTATTGAAAAGTATAAAGACAGCGGGCATGAATATGAAGACTGTGACGCTGTAATAGTTCGTAATGAGAGAAAGGAAGTCTATTTCGGTGATGGAGCCTCTGCAACATTTCAGCATTTCATTCTCAAGGTTCAAACTAAAAAGGGAGTAGAGGATAACAGGTATCAATATCTCGAATTCAATCCCGCCTTTGGAAATGGCAAGGTAGTTGAGTCATACATTCTTAAAGATGATGGTTCAAGGATTCAAGCCGAAAGATCCGGGCGCAAGCTGGCATTTCCAGGTCTATCCACGGGTGATTTTATTGTTATTTACTATTCTGTTGAGAGTTACGTATCAGGAGAAATAAACAATGAAATATATACATCAACTTACCTGAAATCAGTCTATCCTATATACGATTTAATATTTGATCTAATCTATCCCGAAGGCACGGTAATCCAAAAGAATTACAATAATATAACTGCCGAAGACGAACAGCGTGGAGCAATAGATTTTATTGAAGGCTATAAAATACTTCACTATGCATCAAATACAGTAATGCCCGTTGAGACAGGAGCCTTCTCACCTGACTGGAGAGATATAGCGCCATGGATTGATTTTTCAACTATTTCCGGATGGGATAAAATTATCCAGTGGTATCAGAGATTATATCTTGGGCAAACCAGAAGCTCTGATGCTGTAGTTAAAAAAACGGAAGAGGTCTGCGGTAATCTTACTAATCCCGAAGATAAAATAAAAGCGGTCTTTAATTTTGTTTCTTCGAGTATTGAATATGAAGATCTCTCCTTTCAGTATAGTAATTTCATCCCTCAGAGCGCGGAATCTGTACTCAGAGATGGATACGGCGACTGTAAAGACCAGAGCGCGCTTCTCATTGCAATGCTGAAAGCCGCCGGAATTGAATCTTATATCGCCCTGAGTAATCCGGGCTACACAGGGCCTCATGAGTTATTACCCTCTCCGCGATTCTCACATGCAATAGTTGTAGCTCTTTTTGATGATGAGAAGATATATCTTGATCCTACTACCCAGTATTTTACATATGGTGAAATACCTGCCTCAATGGAGGGCACCTATGTTCTTGATATTATTGAGAACGGATCTTTTGAAAAATTGAAAGTAGACACAGAAATACAGAAAACTTATACCCTACTTGAAATAGAAGATATTCTACATACATCTGATATTAAGGGAACTACTGTCTATCAGGGCCTTGACGCCGGAAGATTCAGAGCAAGCTTTATCGGACTCGATGAAAAAGACAGCATGAGTCTTTTTTCCAGAATGTTAAATACCTGGATGCCTGGGTTCACCCTTGCCTCACTTGATATAACTAATTTAAACAGTCTTGAGTTTGACCCGACACTCGATTACACGGGAAGCCTGCCTTCGCTTGTATCTAAAACAGGAAATGGTACTTATAAGCTGAATCTGCCATGGGCGGATATTTTCAGCAGCCGGGGCAGTTATTTAATAGGGACGGAAGACGGTGCAGACGATATAAGAATCGAAGAAAGCAGTCTGTCGTACCCTGAGGTTCAGACTATTGTTATGGATATTCCTGATAACTATTCTGTTTCATATCTTCCTGATGAAAAGAATTATGAGTATGGTGATTGTTATCTGAGATACAGCTACAAGAGACAGAACAAGAAACTCATCTGCTCAAGAGCTTTTTATGTTCCGGCCATGAACGTGCCTGCCGCCGAGATAGCCACCTTTAGAATCTTTATAAAAAATGGGCTCCTTCAGCAGCAGGAAAATGTATATCTGAAAAGAATGTAGGCGGGGTTGGGCCACGGACTGGTTGTTGATTCCCGCATTAAATCCGGAACACTTCCCGCAAACTTTTCGTTTGGAAACTGCTTGAAAAGTAAAGAATT
>JAEKNX010000021.1 GCA_016839055.1 Spirochaetales bacterium | reverse complement strand
ATTCTTTACTTTTCAAGCAGTTTCCAAACGAAAAGTTTGCGGGAAGTGTTCCGGATTTAATGCGGGAATCAACACATAGTCGATTATCAAAGTTAATAAAGCGGCACCGATGGGTACTACAAGAACTACAGGATACAGAATCTTGGTGAATAGAAACGGAATCATGTTGTCGGCCATCAAGATTGCGGGGCCTCTGTTTATCAGAAACATAGTAGTAAAAACACAGGCAATAAGTTTCAATCCTGTGAAAACAATATTAATTGTATTTTTTTTCCAGCTTTTATCAATGAAGGGCAATACAGCACCTGCATATATAATAATTATTGTAAAATAAAAGGTGAATTCAGGGAAATATTTTTTAATATTCGTTACCATGTGGTCTATAGGAATTGAAGTATAGCCGGATATTTTTATCGGTACAAAGAATAAAATAAATCCTATAATAGTGAAAATAATAGATTTTATCCAGATTATAGGACGGGTGGAATTTTTTTGATTTATTAATTCTGACATTATAATCCTCATCACTTTTTTATTGTGTATTTTGAAAACCATAGATGAACTCATAGAATATAAATAATTTGGAGTTTTGAATAGGGCTTGTTCGTGAGTTCGGGCCAGTTTTTTTGTCAGGTAATTAAAATTGCCAACGCCGTTTGCCCGCGGAGCCTCCCGCGGGGGTTTACGTCTGATGATGAAACCTGAAAACCTGTAAGAGAGTTGGCAGACGGTCTGTGATCTCCTATTTCAATGATGATTATTTAAAATCTATTCCTGACCAGCCGAAATCGCCGCCGGTATAATCATTTCCATCCTGAGGGTCAGAGTCGTGAGTTTCGAATACTATAACTCCATCACGCCATACAGTAAAAACGATGTAATCATCCTGATTCTTTTGATAACGATAAGATCCGCCGATAAATACGCAGCCGCCGATCTTTTCTATGTACAAGTATCTTGTTGTGCTGATCTCTTCTGCCGGAAAAGCAGGAGCTGCCGGGATGTATGCCGCGCCGTCGATGATTACAGCGTATGTGGCTGTAGAAGACTGAATATCATCGTACCTTATTATATAATCGGAGGGGGTGAGCATGAAACTGATCTGCTCATCCTGAGTACTTCCGTCTTTACCGCTGCCCACGTCCGTCCATGTTCCGTCATTCACAGTGTATCCTGCATAATGCAGTTTGTCGTGTTCATACTTGCCGAAAAGATACATCTTGGTTTCAGTATCTGTTGCACCTGGTATCACGGTTACTCCGCCGCAGCTGAAAATTTCAGAGTCGGCGATCGGATCCGGGGCGAATGTTGTGTCATGTATGATCTCAACCTGGTTCTTTGCAAGGAAATAGGTGGTAGAATCAGGTGTAGAGCCAATGCCGGCTTGGTAGACATTACCTGAAGTCTCATCGAGTCCTGTTATAGAATAGGCATTGTGCGCGGGATCGGCTGAAATAGTTCCGTTATAGGCCTCGGTGCTGTTCCAATAGTAGTCCTCATTTGTAATAATATGAATTGTTTTATCACCGCCGACCTCCATCATATGTACACCGTCTGAAAAACTCTGGCCGTTTAATGGAATGACCGTATCAGATGCGTTCACCCAGTAAACCGGCTTGTATAATGGTTCGAGAGAAACATTATATACAAAGGCGCCGCCGGTGTAAATTTCCGAGTCCGAGTAGATAAAAGCCCTGTTTACAATGAAATCGCCTCCGGCTGCCAGACCCTCCGGCTCGTCGAGCGGAACAAAGACGCCGTTTAAAATGTAGGCGGCCCTGGTGGGTGATTCATAGTTTATCCCCAAACAGAAACTGACCGCCTGAAGGGTGATCTGCGGCGAGATGGAATCGGTTCCGTCGGAGATTGTCAACTGAAGGACGTAATCACCGCCTGCGTCGGGGGTGAATGAGGCTTCAAGATTGTCGGCTGCTGCTATGTCAATATTGGTTAGGGAAGATGTCACCGGAACGGATAGGAAGCTCCAGCTGTAGGTAAGGACACTGTCCTCGTCGGTATCGGAGGCTGTTCCTGTGAAGCTTACTGTCTCTCCCACAAGGACTGTTTTACCGGTTCCGGCACTGCCGGCCGGAGGATTGTTCTCTTCAGCCGACGGGTTGCTTTCTTCAGCCGGTAACGCAGGAGGATCCGGACTTGCGGGGCAGCCTGTGAGCAGGAAGATTAGTAATAGCAGTGTGGCAAGACTAAAAAAAATCAGTTTTGATCTCAAAATGATCCCCTTGAGTTTTCTTCATAATTCAAGCGCACATATATAAAAATATACACCAAAGACTGGGCTTTTTAATGATTTAATCACTATGTAATAAAATTTTTCTGTATATGCATTTTTTGGAAGAAAGCCATCCTGATACAGCGACTTAATGAACCGACCTTGATTTGCTGTCAGAACCGGTGCTGACAATTAATCAAGAGCATCGTTTTCGAGCCATAAAATGTTATCAATACAGCTTAGTAATTCCAGGATATCCGGGTCTCCATCTCCATCAAAGTCGGATGAAGAGATGAAAGTGGGGTAAGAGGTGTTCTTATATAACATCCGCTGAGCAAATGTTCCGCTGCCGTCGTTTTCAAACCAGAAAATTTTATTAACATCTCCATCACCTACAAAAATATCTGGGTAATCATCTAAGTTTAAATCTTCAATCTGAATATAGCTAGGCGACATTGAGGAACTAAGAAGATGCTTGGTGAAAGTTTCGCTTCCATTATTTTCCCACCAGGAGATTTCGTTATTATCTTTACTTGCCCCTGTAATATCCGCGTATCCGTCATTGTTTAAATCCAGAATCAGTACTGAAGAGGCAAATTTGAAATCCGAATCAATCACTATTTCAGAAAAAATTCCAGCTCCGTTATTTTTCCACCAAATGATTGAATTACTGGCATAAGTTGCCCCGAATATATCAAGATCACCATCATTATCAATATCGGCGATATCCAGTCCTTTTGGCGTCATGAATTTTGAACCTAATGTGTGTTGAGTAAACTTTTCAGCTCCATTATTTTCCCACAAGATGAAAATGCCACCGCTACTTGCTGAGCCAACAATATCAATTTCTCCGTCTCCGTTAAAATCCGCGGCTGCTAATTGCCACGCGCCATCAAATGTGTCACTGATTATGTGTTTATTGAAATTTTCGGCTCCATCATTTTCCCACCATACAAGTTTATCGCCGTAATAGGATCCTCCGATGATATCAATGTCTCCATCTTTATCAATATCAACAGCATCAAATGCACGACCACCCCCATCGAAATCCGTATCAATGTTGTGTTCAGTAAAAGAGCCGGCACCATCGTTTTTCCACCAGGAAACAGTATTATTAAAGAATTCTGCGGTTATAATATCTGCATCACCATCATCGTCAAGATCAGCTATATGGGCGCCTAATGGAGAATCGTAATTACTATTAATGATATTTTCGCTGACTGCGATAGTACCAATGGTGAATTGCCATTCTTTTTCATTAACATCCGTACCCCACACGCCATCAGTATTTTGAGATCTTACTTTCCAATAATAATTTTGATTATATTCAAGACGGATATCGACTTTATAGTAAGATTCTGTAACTATTTCATCAATAATTGGTAATTGAAGTAGATTATCATAAACTGAAACTCTATATGCACCAATATCATCAATATCTTCCCAATCGAGAAATGCCTTAGGAATTTTAGCTTGTCCTTCATTTATTGGGTTTAGAGATGTCGGAGCTGGAACCCATATTTTAAAAAAATAGAGGTCACTCCAGGGACTCCATATTCCATTATCATTTTGATGTCTTATTTTCCAACTACCTTCGTAGCCATTAGACAGAATATCAGTCATTTGATATTCTGACTCGGTTAGATTTTCTATAGTTATATTTCCTGATTTGAAATTATATTTTACGGCACCTGGAATATCGGGCCAATTGAATAAGGGCGTTGAGTCGGCAATAGATGACCTATTAGTTGGGAAGAAACCTATACCGCCTGTCTCTACAGTACAGCGATAGACATTGCTCCAGGAGTTACTCCATCTTTTTTCAATGTTATCCCAAGCCTTAGCCCTCCATTGAAACGTACCGTCATATAATATCCCTGAAGGTATAGTACACCAATTTGTTTCGTAATCATCCTTTGAAAAGAAAATGAAATCTTCGAACTGATCATCTGAATGTGAAAGCTGTATCCAATATTTTGTTACCCTTTCAGGGTTCATTGTCAAAAGGTTTAGTGTTGGAGTTATGGTATTGAAGGCAATGTCAGAATATAGAAAGGATGATATAACATCATCAACATCATCATAAGCATCAATTCCATCCATGTCCAAATCAGTGCTATCATATTCGTTGCCTGAGCAGGAAGTACAAATAATTATCATTATAGAAAATAGGATACACATAAATTTTTGAGATATTTTATCAATTAGCATTAGTCGTCCTTTTACTAATATCTTTTTATAATTATAACAGGACTTAATGAAATTTGTCACTTTTGTTTTCATTAACTCAGAAGTTCTGATTAAGCCGTCTTTTTATTGCGTGATGATTATTCCTGATGTATAATTTTCTGATAAGTTTAGTAATTCTTCAGGAAAACCCCCTTTGACATGCTGCTGCTGCTTCTTTTCATAATAAGAAAGGAGAACTCATATGAAAAAATCATTTTTACTTCTAATTTTAACAATTGTGATAATAATAGTAATCAGCTGTACAACTCCCGGTTCGGATGCAGGCGGAGAACCTGCCGAGTTGCGGTTTTCTTATGTGAAATACGAGGAGATTGGAGCCCTGCTCTCAGAATGGGAGCAGGTGATACGCAGTGGTGATCATACAAAGTTTACCGAGCTTGTCTGGCCCGATGTTAAACTTGAGTTTCGGAACAGAAAAGGGATACAGACCGATTTTCAGGGTCTTGATGCTGTTAAAAGGGTAAGGCTTGATTTTCTCAGGACGGAGACTACTGCAGGTAAATATATGCTTCCGGAACCAAACTCTTATGAGGATCATAATGATTCGAATCAGAGTTATGGATTTCTATTTGAGCCTTCAGGTATCTCAGAATGGATACACTTCAGGAAAAAAGAGGGTGAATGGAGGATTCAGCATATGGAAGTTGGCCTTCCTGTCCCCGGTTCCTGGGTTACTAATCGTTTTCAGTCATTAGCGGATCAGAATCATGACGGCTTCCTCCAGGGGCAGGAGCGTCAGGTATTATTTGATATGTCTCTGCGCTTCTTTGCCGGTCCTCATGAGAGTGTTAGTGAATTAGATGAAATGCTCGACGGAAATGATGACGGATTTATAGACAAAGATGAAATTACCGGACTGACTAAAGCTTTCTTTAAAGACGGTCTAATGTGGTTTAAAACATTTTCTCCGCAATGGGCTGTCAATCAGCTTGATTTAAACGGTGACGGAAGTCTTTCGGACAAAGAGATTGACCAGATTTACGCTTATATGTCTAATGCTATGAGCCTGGAAGAAGTCCAGCCTGGCGGCTCTGAGCTCGGCAAATGGCTCGATAAAAATTCTGACGGAAAGACTGAAAAGGATGAGCTCCGCGAAGGCTTCGGTTATTTTCTTGGGAACGTTATCGGCTTCGTCATTCCCGATGCTCTATCCCAGGAAGTGCCGCGTGAGGTGTCTAACTACATAGACAGGCTTGCCGATGCGGATAACGACGGTAGAATTGATAGAATTGAGCATAATGAACTTCTAAAATCAACTAGGCTCTATCATGAGGTTGAGTCTTACATTGATAAGGCACTTGATCGGAGGCATTCGGGAATGGTTGATCATAACGACATTCTCCTCGTTCTGCAGACATCAGCCGCGGGGAGCGCAATGCTTGAAGCTGCAATAAAGCCTCCGTATACGGTTACAACTCCCTATGATCGATTTCTTGATACTAATAGTGATGATGAGGTAAGTGCGGAAGAACTTACCGCGGCCGTTCTTTTATTTTCAGGAGTAAAGGCCGCCCAGAGCAAAGTTTCAGTTTCGCTGAAAATGTTATGTGACTGGAATGATGACGGGGAGATTGAAAACCGTGAAATCAGGCAGGCCGCCGGCGTGCTGCTGTTACCTCATCCGGTTAACCCGAAAGAACCACTTGATGTTTCCGGCGATGCTAACGGAGACGGATTTATTGAACCGTCAGAGCTCGGAATCTCAGGGGGGTATTCAGATGAAGGTGAGTTTATGACACTGGAGGCTCTGGTTCGACTAAGCGTTTATAAGATGGTTCAGAATAAAACAAGCCAGGCCGAGAGTCCCGGCGAAACTACTGAAGGTTTTAAATCAGAGTATTACCAGCGGCTCGGGCTGATACAGGACCGGAAACTCGCTATTATTAATTTTGACAATCAGACAGAAGGCTTAAACAATGAAACCTCAGCCGGAATAATTATGTTTGTAGAAAACGCCTTTGTAAATGTCGGCAAGGTCAGGGTGATTGAGCGGAAACATGTTGAAGAAATTCTCGATGAGTATAAGTTCCAGTCTTCGGCTCTAATTGATGAGGAGACTGCTATTGAAGTTGGTAAACTTTCCGGTGCTGAGATAATAGTCATAGGTAGCATAAACCGGGTAGGCGGCACCTTCTACCTTAATATCAAGCTGATAGATGTAAAAACAGCTGAGATAATAGGCTCAAACATAGCCCGAGCGGACAGGGAATCCGAATTTCTCGATATGTGCAATGAAGCGGTGTATCTGCTTTTTTAGTAACACGTAAATATAGTTTAGCCCCGGCAACCCAGGAGGCCCTATAATGAACAATATCAGTATAAAATATCTATTAAAATAATATAACATAAAGGCGTTTTTGAATATTTTGCCGGTTAATCAGAATGGACAAAATCACTAACGCTATGGGTCTGGTGAATTGAATATCATCGCCTTTTGGAACAAGAAACTTCTATACGACAATCTGTTTAGTAAGGTGAAGGAGGCATTTTTTTAATATCAGAAGAGAAGAAACCTTTCGAAGCGAAGATGGGGTTTTTCAGCGCCCTGCATGCCTGGGAACAGGAGCTTAATTTTCATCCTCAATCTTACGGGTTCTGACTACCTCAATCCAGAAGTTTTTCAGAGAATAAATTATGTATATAGTCGGCAATGAAACTGAATGAAGAAATTTTACCAAGGTTTATACCTTCTTTTTTTATCCTGAAAATCAACAGCGGTACATATTCCCTTGTATGATCTGTTCCCCGGAAGGCCGGATCGCAGCCGTGGTCTGCTGTTAGAATAAGAACATCATCTTTGCCCAGAAGCTCTGATATTTCAGGAAGCCTGCTGTCAATATATTCGACGCAGTCATGATAGCCCCGGACGTCTCGCCGATGTCCATAAAGCATATCAGTATCAACAAGATTTACAAAAAGGAATTCCGGTTTATCCGGAGCATGTTTCATGCAGGATACAAGCCGGTTAAGACATGCCTCATTCCCCTTGTCGTGGAAGCTTTCGTTTAGTCCCTGTTCATTGAAGATGTCCCCGATTTTACCTATTCCGATGGTATTTACCTTCTGTGACTGAAGCCTGTCCATAACTGTTTTTTCCGGCAGCGCGATACTGAAATCACGCCTGCGGGAGGTTCGTCTAAAACTACCGTCAGTTTCCCTGACAAAGGGCCTTGCAATTATACGTCCGATGTTGAACTTGTCACAAACCTCTCTCGCAGCTGAGCATATGCTGTATAAATCTTCCGGAGAGATAATTGATTCCTCGGCCGCAATCTGAAATACTGAATCGGCCGATGTGTAGCAAATGAGGCTGCCGGTTATCATGTGCTCATCACCAAGCTCTTTGATAATCTCGGTTCCGCTCGCCGACTTGTTGCCTATAATATCCCGTCCTATAAGTGAGGATAGCTCCATTGTTAACTTATCCGGAAAAGACGGGTAGTCGGGCGGAAAGACGGTAAAGGGTGTTTCAAGGACTATTCCCGCCAGCTCCCAATGTCCGGTAGTAGTGTCCTTGCCGGGAGATTTTTCCGCCATGACACCGAAATCTGCGGACGGACGCTCTACCGGAAGACAGCCAGGAAGGGTATTGCCCAGGATTTCCGACGCGTTTCCGAGGCCCATCTTCCGGAGATTTGGCCATTTGTCACCTGTTACTGCTTCGCAGATATGAAGGGCGGTATTAGCACCGTAGTCTCCGTATTTATCCGCGTCTGGCAATGCTCCTATCCCGAAGCTGTCTATCACAAGTAGAATCGCTTTCATAACTTAACTCTTTCTAATTCTTTTTCTAATATGCTTGATCTTGAGGTAACCGAATAGTCCCTCAGGACCATGCTCATAACCATCACCGCTGTCGTTCCAACCGCCGTAGGGCGCGTTCATCACTCCCGCGTCGGGATTATTGACAGCAATATTCCCTGCTGACAGATTTTCTATAAAATATTCGGTTTCATAATAGTCATTTGACTGAACATAGGCTGCAAGACCGTAATTCGTATCGTTGGCGAGCTCTACGGCTTCTTCAGTCGTATCGAAAGGCATTATTCCGACTATCGGGCCGAAACTCTCTTCCTTCATTAGTAGCATGTTATGATTCACATTTGTGAGTATTGTAGGTTTAAAGAAGAATCCCTTCGCCTGGTTCTCCGGAGCGCTGCCGCCGGTAACACAGACAGCCCCCTTGCTGAGGGCGTCTTTTATTTGGTCTTTTATCTTGAGAAGTCCATTTTTGTCTGCCATCGGCCCGAGGTTTACACCTTCGGTTTTCAAGCTGTCGCCGATAACGAGTTCCTCGGTTTTTACTTTCAGTTTCTCGACAAAGGAGTCATGAATGCTGCTGTGAACATATATTCTGTTAATGGCTATGCATATCTGACCCATGTTTCTAAAGCTTCTTCTTGCCGCATCAGAGGCGGCCGTGTCTATATCTGCTGATTGTCCGACTATCATCGGACAATGTCCGCCGAGTTCGGCCGAATACTTGGTCATATTTACTGCGCACTGCTGTACTATTTTTTTACCAACTTCAGTTGATCCTGTGAACGCTACCTTCTTAATACGCTTATCTGAAATAAGGTACTTTCCTATAACAGAGCCCGAGCCGAAGACTAAATTAATTACACCGTCTGGAAGACCGGCATCAGTCAGGCACCTGCAGAACGCGGAAGATGAGAGAGGAGTGATGCTTGCAGGTTTAATGACCATTGTGCAGCCCGCGGTTAATGCGGCGCATGCCTTCCATGCAAGGAGTTCTATTGGATAGTTCCAGGGAATGATGGCTGCAACCGGTCCTACCGGATAGTAACTAACATGGCTCTGGAAGCTTCTGCTCTGATCAGAGATTATCCTGCCGTATACCCGCTCACCTTCCTCGGCGTAGTAGAGGAGGGCTTTTGAAGCTTTTTCAACTTCGCCCACTGCCTCTGCAAGCGGCTTGCCCATCTCCATTGTCATCAGTCTGCCTATTTCATTACTGCGTTCATAGACAATAGAGGCAGCTTTTTTTAGATACTCACCGCGCTGGGCATAGGACAGGCTGCTCCAGGGTTTGAATGCATCAGAGGCCGCGTCAACCGCAAGTTTAATATCATCAGCATCAGCTTGGGGGATGTGCTTGAAAACCTCTTCAGTTGCCGGATTGATTACGCCGGTACTGGGTTTTCCTTCGGATAGTCCTATCCATTTGCCGTTTATTAACATCATATTACTCATAGTTGCTCCGTAATCAGAATTTTATCACTTTATAACTGCAGCTGTTGAAATAATCTTTATCACAGTTTTCATCATTATTTGTTATAAGGATATCGATTTTATTCGCCGGAAGGGCAAGGAAGGCTGCTCTTCTTGAAAGATACTTCGTAGAATCCATCAGGACAATTGCTTGATTTGTAGAAAAAGTCATGGCTTCGACGATAGCAGCACTCTCTTCCTCTAGTTTATAGACACCGAGTTCTGCAACCATCGAATCACCGCTGATGAATGATATGTCTGTATGCCACTTTCTGAAAGTGTTGACCGCAGTGTTTCCAATAAAGTCGATGTTTCGATCCCTAAATTTTCCTCCGCTGCATACCAGGGTTATATCTGGAACATCGTAGAGAGATTGAACTATAGGAAGTGAATTTGTGATTATAGTTAATGGAGATATTTCCCGAAGGTATTTAGTCGTCATCCAGGTTGTAGTTCCGTTATCAATAGCAATGACCATCCCAGGTTTAACCTGAGCTGCCGCGGCTTCGGCTATCCGGAGTTTTTCAGCGTTGTTTTTTTCAGCGCGTTCCTGAAAACTATGGGCTACCTTAGTAAAATCATCTATTATTCTTGCTCCGCCGAAGGTTCTGAAGATTTTCATTTCACTCTCAAGTAATACAAGATCACGTCTTATAGTAGCTTCAGAGGCGCCAAGAATTGTGACAAGCTGCTGAACGCTGATTTCCCTTTCCTGTTTCACAAGTTCATATATTCTAGAACGTCGCTTATTCATAAATTACTCCCGGTTTTTATACTAAATAATAATAACCCGTGTAAATGACTAAGTCAATAGTAAAAAGATGTCACATTGAACGAAGCAATCATTTAAAAGTAAAATAATGATTGACATAATCACTATGTCGGGATTAGAATAATATTATGAGAACACTCATCAAAAATGGAACAGTCATCACAATGAATAAAAAGCGGGAGAAAGGAGTAATGTCAATCCTGATAGAGGATGATATTATAACTGCGATCTATCCGGAAGGACGATTTCCTGGAGATGTGATATTGCCTGCTGAAAACACTGAAGTAATAGATGCGGCGGGGAAGGTGATTCTTCCCGGATTTATTAACGGGCATATTCATGCCGACATGCTGCTCTGTAGGGGGCTCGGCGATGGGCTGACACTGCATGAGCAGGGCGGTAATTCTCTTCCAGGAAGACACTCATGGTTCAGGAAACAGTTGACCTATGAAAATAGAAGGATAGGACGGGAAATCCAGTATATGGAAGCTTTGAGATCCGGAACTACCTATATATGCGACTTTCTGTTCTGGGCAGGGGTAGATGAGGATGTCTGTTCGGCATTTGAGACTACTGGTATTGACGGAGCAGCGGTCATTGATTACCGCAATGACTTTCTTTTTGCTGAAACTCGGAAGGATTCAGAGCTTAGAAAAATATTTGAGCATATTCGAAAAGGCGGTTATCAGCCGATGCTCCAGGGACCTTCTGAAGAGAGTTTTGATACAGAACTTTTACTTGCTCTGAAATCAACCGCTAAGAGGCAAGATGTTAAAATAATGCTTCACATGGCAGAGACGAAGATTCGTGAAGCAATGATTGTTGAGAAATTCGGAATGACGCCGGTGAGATATCTGAATGATATAGGATTTCTATCCAGCAATATTATCGGCTCTCACGGGGTTTACATAGATGAAGATGAAGCTCGAATGCTCGCTGACAGCGGAACAACAATAGTAAATAGCCCGGTTGCCGAGATGAAGATAGCCGACGGAGCTGCACCGGTGAGAATGCTTCTTGATAGATCAATTCCTGTTGGACTCGGTACCGATGGGCCGCTATGGAATGATTCGGCAAATATGTTTGGTGAGATGAAGACTCTTATGCTGCTCCAGCGCCTGAAATACGGAGCCTCATCCTTTTCTGCCTATGACGCCCTCGAAGCTGCAACCATAGGCGGAGCAAGGGCCATAGGAATGGATGATGAAATTGGATCAATTGAGGTTGGAAAGAAAGCCAGTCTTTCCATCATTGAGATGAATAAGGTAAGCCTTGTTCCTATATATAACGGTCTTGCAGGCAATTTGATAGAAAACATTGTCAGTTCCGCCCAGCCTTCAGATATCGATTCGGTTTTCGTGAATGGAAATCCTATTATCAGGAAAGGTGAGTTTGCCACAATAGATGAAATGAGCAGGGTAGAGAGAGCTCAGAATGTCGGGAATGAATTATTTTCCCGATTAAAATAGGATATATCCGGCAGTAGTCGGATTAATTTATAGGAGGATGCGATGAAAAAGAGAGCATTGATTTTTGCATTATTAATATTAGCAGTACTTATAGTACCTGCCGGTATAATGGCCAGTGGCTCACAGGAAAAGATGAGTGATGATGGACTTAAAGTAGCATTAATTCTCGATCAAAGACGTGGTGATCAGGGGCTGATTGACAGACTTTGTGAGGGAGCATTGAAGGCGGAAGCTGATTTTGAAGATGTTAAGGTTCAGATTATTGAAACACGTGATGCATCGGAATATGAGGATGTTTTCAGGTCAATGACGAAGGAATGGGGTGCAGATCTCATTGTAACAGTCTTTGAGGGCCTGGTAAAACCTGCTGTCGCATCAGCCAAAGAGAATCCTAATGTTAAATACGCTATGATCTTCGGTGTTATCGATGAGCCAGGCGCAAACGTACAACCCATCAAATACAAGGATGCTGAAGCTTATTACCTTTCAGGTCTCATGGCTGGAATGAGAACAAAAACAGGAAAGATTGCTTTCACTGCAGGTTTTGATATTCCCAATGCTCAGGAAGCTTATGCGGCCTATGTAAACGGCGCTAAATCTGTTCGTGCTGATGTTGAGACAATTTACTCAGTTGTCGGAAGTTTTGAAGATCCTGCAAAAGGAAAGGAAGTCGGAAAAAGCCTCATTTCACAGGGATATGACGTAATCTGCGGATGGTCAGGGAAATCCGACTGGGGTGTAGCTGAAGCTTGTCAGGAGAATGGAAATGCATATATTACCGGATTATCCGGAATCATGGATCTTCGTCCTAGATACGGTAAGGCTGTTATCGGACAGTCAGGTGTAGACTTTGGAATTTCCACCTACGATATAATCGCAGGCCTCAGAAACGGTGAGTGGACCGGTGGTGAGATTGTTGAAAGAAATATCTCAACCGGAGATGTCGGAATGCATTGGGTTCCAACCGAAGCTGATGGTTACACAGCTGATCAGATAAAACTGATTATCGAAACTGAGAAGAAAATCGGTAACGGTGAAATTATTATTGACTAAAATCAGAAATACGGGAGAGGGGTATACCTCTCCCTACTTAAGGTAGATAGAAATGAATCTTTTTATAGAGATGAGTAAAATAACCAATGTATTTCCCGGTGTTATTGCAAATGAAGAGGTCGATTTCAGCCTTAAGCGGGGTGAAATCAGGGCCCTGGTTGGTGAGAACGGGGCAGGTAAATCGACCCTCATGAAGAGTCTGTACGGCATGATTCAGCCAGCATCCGGTGAGATACGTATAAAAGGTGAACTAGTAACAATAAAAAGTCCAAATGATGCAATATCCATGGGAATAGGCATGATTCATCAGCATTTCATGCTTATCCCCACATTGACTACCCTGGAAAATATAATCATGGGAGTCACTCCTGTTAAATATGGAGTTTTTATTGACGGGAAGGCAGCTAAGAAAAAAGTAGAGCAGCTTATGGAGAAGTACAATCTTCATGTTCCTATTGATGTCCTTGTTCAGGATCTTTCGGTAGGAGACAAACAGAGAGTAGAAATCTTGAAGGCCCTTTTCAGAGAAGTAGATATTCTTATTCTCGATGAGCCTACAGCTATTTTGACTCCGCAGGAAACAACTGTTCTTTTCAAGATGATGAAAGAATGGTCAGCGGCGGGAAAGGCAATTGTATTTATCAGTCATAAACTGCGTGAGGTCAAGGAAGTTGCTGATTCGATAACAATCATGCGTAAGGGAAAAATCACCGGTAACGCTATTAATAACGATATAACAGAACATGAGATAGCAACCCTGATGGTCGGTCGTGAGGTTTCGATGAAGGTTGAGAAGACGATAGCCGTCCCCGGAGATGTTGTTCTTGAAACCGTTGATTTGAATGTGAGTGATAATCAGCATCTTCCTGCAGTTAAAGATTTCAGTCTGAAGGTTAGAGCAGGAGAGATTGTAGGGGTCGCCGGAGTCGAAGGCAACGGACAGCATGAGTTAATAGAAGCACTTGCTGGAATGTGGTCTGCAAAAACGGGACAGATGCTTTTTAAAGGCGATGATTTTACACATAGGTCAATCAGATCCCGGATGGATATCGGAATTGTCCATGTCCCCGAAGACCGGTTAAAAACCGGATTATGCAGTGAAATGTCCCTCTGGGAGAATCTTATCTCAGGGAGATTAGAAAATATAAAATTTTCACGGGGAAAAGGGCTGTTTTTTCGTTTTAAAAGCATAGCTGATTTTTCAAAGAAAATGATCGAGGACTTTAGAATCAAGATCCCCGACCACAACTATACCCTGAAGACCCTGTCCGGAGGCAACCAGCAGAAGGTTGTTATAGCACGGGAATTGTCGAGGGAACCGCAGTTATTGCTAATATCACAGCCGACCCGGGGTGTTGATATGGGTGCTATAGAGTTCATCCATAAAGAACTTGTTGCTCTCAGGGATCGAGGCTGTGCTATCCTTCTTGTTTCCGCGGATTTGCAGGAACTTATGAATATATCGGACAGAATGATTGTTATGTATGAGGGTGAGATCGTCGGTGAAATCCCGGGAGAACCATATGATGAAAATGAGATTGGATACCTTATGGCAGGTCTGCAAAAAGAGGTTGCGAAATGAGTTTAATCAAGAATAATTCCAAGGGCTCAAGGCTGATGCCGATTCTTGTACCAGTTGCAGGATTGCTTGTTGCTCTTTTCTTTGCGGCAATTTTTATTCTTATTACAAAGAATAATCCGCTGACTGTCTATGGAACAATAGTTAAAAGCGTGTTCGGCAGTGCTAATGGAATCACATCGCTTCTTAGGTGGATGATTCCGCTATTGATTCTCGGTGTTTCAGCCTCCTTTTCGTTAAAGGGCGGGCTCTGGAACCTCGGGATGGAAGGTCAGATGTATTTAGGAGCTCTGTTTGCAACATGGGCCGGTTTTACCTTTGTCGGACTACCCGGACCTGTGATAATGATTATAGGTTTTGTCACTGCGGCCGCTGCAGGTTTTCTATGGGTTCTAATCCCTGCATTACTGAAGGCCTTCTTTTCGGTAAACGAGTTTATAACAAGTTTATTGATGAACTTTATTGCAGTGCTGTTGACTGACTTTTTCACTATCAAGATGTGGCAGGATGTTTCAATGGGCGGTCAGACTTTGTCGACCCATAATATTGCAGAATCTGCGATATTTTCCAAGATTATCCCCGGGTATTCCTGGCATACGGGCTTTTTCGTCGCCGTGATCATTCTACTAATCTACTGGTTTGTTATGAAATATACCGCATTGGGATACAGGATCAAGACTCATGGTTTTAATCCCAGATTTCTCAAATACGGTGGGGGTTCGCCTCCGAGGTCCATCATCTATTCGATGGGAATATCCGGAGCAGTAGCTGGAATTGCAGGATTTGTTGAAATATATGGAGTCAACGGGGCCTTTTTTACCCGTATGTTCTCAAGCGGAATTGCCTGGGACGGACTGGTTGTAGCACTTTTAGGAAGTCTTCAACCGATGGGAATACTAGTCTCTTCTTTTCTCTTCGGTTTTTTGAAGATTGGATTGCTGCGAATGGAGAGATTTACCGATATCTCAAGATCAGTTGTAACTATAATTCAGGCCTTCATTATCTTCTTCATAGCGTCTCAAGGCGCATTGCAAACATTGAAGATATTCAAAAAGAAAGGATAGGTTTATGTCTGAAATATTAAATATTGAATTAGTAGCGGCCGCGATACGAATGGGAGTTCCCCTTCTTTTCGCCGCCCTGGGCGCAACCTTCGTTTCTAGTTGCGGTATGATGAACATTGCAATAGACGGAAGCATGCTTGTCGGAACTTTTGTTGCGGTTGTAGCGGGTTTTCTATCGCAGTCTCTGGCGGTGGGGTTTATCGGTGCCGGGATAGGCGGAATGATGCTAGCGCTTCTAATCGGTCTATTGATAGTAAAACTGAAGGGTGACGGAATTGTTGTCGGTATAGGCGGTAACCTGTTTGCTTGGGGTATCACGGTTTTTATTCTTGAAGAATTATTCAGAATGAAAGGCTCATTTACCGCGAGTCCTGTGCCTTCATTCAAGGCAATAAGTTTGCCGATAATTGAAAATATTCCATATTTAAATACAATCTTTTCCGGTTATACCCTTCCGGTTTATCTCTCAATTTTGATTGCGATAATCGCATGGATAGTTCTGTACCGGACGCCTATAGGGCTGATCATAAGAGGTACCGGGGCAAATAAGGAAGCGGTAAAGGCTGCCGGAATCAATACTGATATGGTACAGATTGCCTGTTTTGCAGTATCTGGATTTCTCGCCGGTCTCGGCGGGGCCTGTTTATCTATAGCAAATCTCCAGGGTTTCTGGACTGAAAACATGACTGCGGGAAGAGGATATATTGCACTTTGTGCCGCAGCTTTCGGTCGGAATAACCCGAAGTTTGTTGTGCTTGCCTGCCTGCTTTTCGGACTTGCTGATGCTATTGGAATCAGATTTCAGGTCCTTCAGTGGGAGCCGTCCTTCGTGCTGATGATTCCATATATCGTAACAATTTTAATGCTTTGGGCATCTTCCAAGAAAGAAGTGCTTTAAAAGTAATGCAAATAATTTTTTCCACAGGAGATTTAAATGAATCATAAATTAAATTTATCAGGAGTATTTACTCCGGTTGTAACACCCTTTGAGAAGGATGAAATAAGACTCGACTGGCTCGCTGAAAACCTTCAGAAAGCCGGGGAGACCGAACTTAAGGGCTATTTAGCCCTCGGCAGTAATGGCGAGTTTATGAGCTTATCAGAATCTGAACAGCTTGATGTAATTAAAACCTTTGTCGTGAACAAAAAGGGTAAGGTTTTGATGACTGGTACTGCACGCGAGTCGGTGAAGGAAACAATAGAGTTCTCAAAAAAAGCCATAGAGCTCGGATCTGACTATATAAGTGTTCTCTCACCTCATTATTTCGCAAAAAAAATGAATGATGAGGTACTCTACAGATATTATTCTTTAATCGCGGATGCTCTGACTGTTCCTGTTTTATTGTATAATGCGCCCGGCTTTGCCTCAGGTGTAATGCTCTCTAATTCACTCGTTTCCCGGCTTGCCGACCATCCGAACATCATCGGAATGAAAGACAGTTCTCCATCTGGTATGAATGGTTATCTTGCAGCTGTACAGGAAAAAGATTTTCATATTCTTGCAGGCTCAGCCAATTTTTATTATTCGGCATTAAGCCTTGGCGCTGTCGGCGGTATTATATCTCTTGCAAATGCACTTCCCGAGCTGTGCTGCGATTTCCATGAAGCAGTGGTTACCGGCAACAGTGAGCTTGCCGTAAGAGAACACTACCGAATTTTCAGGCTTAATCAGGCTGTTTCAGGTAAATACGGAGTTGCCGGAGTTAAGGCTTCGATGAATATAACAGGCTACAAGGGCGGAGAGCCCCGGCAGCCGCTTGAAGCAGTCAATGCTGAGCAGTCATTAGAGATGAAAGCATTTTTTGAAAAGATGAACGTTTTATGAAAAGGGTTCTGATTACTCAGAAGGTTCCGGATGAGGCTCTTGCTCTTTTGCAAGGGCGGGCCGAGCTGGTCTTCAGTCCGTCTCCAGATGAGAAAACCGTCGCAGGCTTAATTGCCGATTGTGACGCGGTTCTCGTGCGGACAGCAACAAAACTCGGCAGACAGACGCTGAGCAGTGCGGGCAAGATGAAACTTATTTCAAGAACTGGAACAGGTGTTGACAATGTAGATGTTGAGTCAGCCACTGATAACGGAATTATTGTCTGCAACACGCCGTCTGCGAACACTAAGTCGGTGGCTGAGCACACTGTGACGCTGATGTTCAGCTTGCTTAAGCAGATAGTAAAGCTCAATAAGGAAACAAAAAGCGGAAACTGGTCCTCGCGTGATACAGATACGGGAACCGATTTAAATGGAAAGAATCTTGGCCTAGTCGGATTCGGAAGAATAGGACAGATGGTGGCAAAAATGACCTCAGTCTTCGGGATGAAGATTCATTTTTTTGATCCGGTAATGACAGACATGGCAGTTAATAAAGACTATGTCTGCCATAAAGAGCTTAACAGCCTTTTAAGCAGTTGTGACATCCTGTCGCTTCATTTGCCGTTGATTAAATCTACCAGGAATATCATAGGCAGTGATGAAATTGCGTTAATGAAGAAAGGTTCCTATATAATAAATACTTCGAGGGGCGGGCTTATAAATGAAGAAGCCCTGATAGAAGGCATAAACAGTGGACAGCTTCGGGGAGCCGGGCTGGATGTCTTTGAAGATGAGCCGGTAAAGAAGGATAATCCTCTCTGCAAGGTAGATAATATTATAATGACACCGCATGCCGCGGCACTTACCCCGGAATGCAAACTCAATGTAGCCGTCGAGGCAGTCAGAAATATTCTTGATTTTCTTGATAACGGAAAACCTTCTTCGGTGGTAAATCCCGAAGTATTAGACAAAGATTAAAAGATAGAGGTTAGAATATGAGTATAGTAAGCGCATCAGATATTCTCAATAAGGCAACAAAGGGCGGATATGCCGTCGGAGCCTTCAATATAACAAGCATAATGCAGATGCAGGCAGTAATAGAGGCGGCAGCCGGACTTAAGGCCCCTGTAATTATTCAGACATCCGAGTCTCCGGCAAAAATGATAGGGCCTGAGGTAATCGCAGCCGCATACCGCGAGCTTGCATCCAGGGCCGGTATTCCAGTGGTTCTTCATCTGGATCACAGTACTGACGTTGATTTCTGTAAAAGGTGTATCGACGCAGGTTATACAAACATAATGATTGATGCATCTTCCCATCCATATGATGACAATGTCAGGATTACCAAAGAGGTTGTAGATTACGCTAGAGAAAAGGGCGGTGTTACAGTTGAGGGAGAACTCGGTACGGTAAGCGGAGTCGAAGATCAGGTGATTGTAGCCGAAAATGATTCTGTGCTCTGTGATCCGGACCTCGGAATAAGCTTCTCAAAGGCAACGGGCATTGATCTTCTTGCCCCGGCAATAGGTACGGCACACGGTGTTTATAAGACCGAAAACCCGAAGATTGATGTTGCTCGTATGAGAGCCATAAGGACAAAGGCTGATGAGGCCGGAATGGAGCTTCCTCTTGTAATTCACGGTGGAACTGGTTTGTCTGAAGGAATTGTTAAGCGTCTGATTGCAGCCGGTGGTTCGAAGTATAACGTTTCAACCGAACTTAAATATGCATGGATAGACGGCGCCGCGGCCTTTACCGCCCAAAAGCCGCTTGTTTATAATCCTAATAAACTAATGCAGTCTCAGATGGACGCTTCCGCCGCTGTCGTTATTAAATGGATTAAAATCCTCGGAAGTGAGGGGAAAGGGGGCTCGAATGCTTAAAGCTGTTTTTTTTGACATGGACGGAGTCATCGTAGATACTGAGAGGGACGGACACCGGGTTGCTTTTAATAAGGCGTTTGCCGAGTTCGGCCTCGGATTCGAGTGGAATGCGGAGGAGTATCACGCGCTTCTTCAGACCGGCGGCGGGAAAGAACGCATAGCATTTTACCTGAAGAAAATTGATTTTAAGGGCAATGACTATATCTCTGATGCCGAAGCATTAATAAGGAAAATTCATAAACGAAAGACGGAAATATTCGTAGAGCTGATCACCTCAGGCGAGCTTCCGCTCAGGCCGGGAGTTAAAAGGCTGATGAAGGAGATCAATAAAGAAGGGCTTTATCTTGGAATCTGTACTACCTCAAATGAGAACTCCGCCAAGGCTGTAATGAAGAGCCTGCTGTCGGATATCAAGTTTGATCTTCTGATTGCCGGTGATATGGTGAGTAAAAAGAAACCGGATCCGGAAATATACCTTTCAGCCATAAGCAAGGCTGGGATTTCAGCAAATGAGGGTTATGTCATCGAAGATTCCCACATAGGGGTAACAGCTGCCAGGACTGCAGGACTGAATGTCACCGCTACTGTTAACTCCTACACCGAAGACGAGGATGTCTATGCAGCCAATATGGTGGTTAACTGCCTCGGTGAACCCTCGGGTCCTGATGCAAAGCTGAAAGGTGAAAAGTTTCCCTCGGGGTTTAAGAATTTTGTTGATCTGGAACTCTTGAAAAATAATCTATTTTAGAAAGGTGGATGAAATGAAACTGGAAAAGATGAGGAATCTGAACGATATTTGCCTCTTTGTTCGGGATTTTGAGGAATCAATAAAGTTCTATGTAGAAAAACTTGATTTTGAGATTATAAGAAGACAGCCCGGATATGTAGAATTCAACTTTAACGGAACCGCCGTTACTCTATGGAATGAAGAAGGTGTATATGCCGCTATTCCCAAGGAAGAATTAGGTGAGTTCGGCTCGCATTTTATGCTTGCGGTTAAGGTTCCGCTGAACCAGGATGTCGATGATATATGCACCGAGATAAAGAGTCGGGGAGTAAAATTTATCTCTGAACCGACTACCTATCCATGGGGAGCCCGGGCCGCCTACTTTAAAGACAACAGCGGCAATATCTGGGAAGTTTTCGCATGGGAAGAGGGCGACGGCCCCGGATTACAGTAACCTATTTGTCATTTACAGGAGGATGAAATGGAAGAAAAGAATTTAGCAAGTGCGCCTAAATCGGGAAAGGCAATGTACCATATTCGATGTGAAGAGGGCGATGTGCCCCGTTATGTAATCATTCCGGGTGATCCCGGCAGAACCGAGAAGATAGCCGAATACTGGGATGAATGGAAGGAAGTTGCCAATTACAGGGAATATCGTACCCTTAATGGGAAATATAAGGGAATGGATATAGCCGCAACCTCGACAGGTATCGGATGTCCGGGAGCCGAGATCTGCATACATGAGTTAAATGAGATTGGTGCAGACACCTGTATCAGGGTTGGTACTACCGGCAGTATTACCGAAAAATTCAACTGCGGTGATTTGATCATTCCAGTATCGGCAGTACGAAAAGATGGTACTTCAGACTGGTATGTTGAGAAGGAGTTTCCGGCTTTCGCTGATCATGAAGTCGTAATGGCACTAGCTGAAGCCTGCAACAGGCTTGGGTTTACCTATGGCTTCGGCCTCGTCTATACAGTAGGATCCTTCTATATCGGACAGGGACGTCCATTATCTGAAGGCGGATACTGGCCTTCATGGGCGGAGAAGATTATCCCTGATCTAAAACAGGCCGGTGTAACGAATATTGACATGGATACTGCCGGTCAGTATGTAGTCGGATATATTCACGGAATGAGAATGGGTGCCGTTCTATCAGTTATCTCAAACAGGGTAACAGATGAATGGGGTGACAAGGGTGGAGAGAAGAAGGCTTGCCAGGCAGCTAATGAGGCAATGCTTATTCTCAAAGAATGGGATGAGAAGAAGAAAAAGCTTGGTAAAGCCGCATTCTATCCTTCACTTGCAACAGAGGAATAAACAACAGAGGAATAAACAATGAATGATTTTCAATTATACAATCCGGTAAAGGTTAATTTCGGTAAGGATGCTCTCGGGCTTCTTCCTGAAATGCTGAAGCCATACAAGAACATACTTTTATTATACAGCGAAAATGTTATCAAAGACATCGGACTCTACGAAAGGCTGATGGTGCATCTCGAAGGGAAAACCATTCAGGAGTACAACGGTATCAAGGCTAATCCTGCGTATGAAGACTGCATGGAATGTGTCGAAATGATCAGAACAAATCCGGTGGATCTGATTCTTGCTGTTGGTGGTGGATCAGTTATCGACGGCGGTAAGTTCATATCGGCCGCAGCCCCGTTCAAGGGTGATGACCCCTGGGACATGCTCGCTAAAGAAGAGCCTATTCAGGGTACAGTTCCTTTATTCGCTATACTTACTCTTGCGGCCACTGGTTCGGAGATGAATTGTAATTCAATCATGTCCAGAAACAGCACAAAGGAAAAACTTGCATTTTCTAATCCTAAACTCTATCCGATTGCATCGTTTCTTGATCCTACTATTACATTTACCCTGCCGCCCAAGCAGACAGCTAACGGAATAATTGACAGCTTTATTCATGTTCTTGAACAATACCTTGCAGTAAATGAAGATACTGACTTGCAGGATGGAATGCAGGAAGGTGTAATGAAAACAATCATCAAACATGCGGCAGTCGTAAAGACGGATCCGAAGAATTACGCATCCCGCTCCGCCCTCATGTGGTCGGCTTCAATGGCCATGAACTATATAATTACTGCCGGTACAAATGGTGACTGGGCGGCCCACATGATAGGCCATGAATTAACATCTCTATACGGAGTGGACCACGGCATGTCTGTTGGTATAGTAATGCCGGCGTTGCTCGATGTTTTTCAGGAACAGAAACATGACAGGCTGGTTCTTTTAGCTAAAAATGTCTGGGGTCTCGAGAATGATTCCGAAGACAAGCTAGTTAGCGGGGCAATACAGAAGCTGAAAGATTTTCTGCAAGAGGTCGCAGGAACTCCTATGAAGCTCTCAAACTTCAATGTAGCAGAAGATGCGGCTGAGGTAATCGCTCAGAGATTTACCGGCCGCGGTTGGGTTCTCGGAGAAAAACAGAATGTCGATCGTGATGCGGTTCTCAAGATAATGGAACTCTGCAAATAAGTAATAATGATAATCAATGACGATTGTTACGGTTCACTTGAAATAACGGAGGAGGAATTAATAACGATTCCTTCTCTGCCTGAAATGAAACGTTTAACAGGTGTAGCCCAGCACGGCTGGACTGATATTCTTCATCCGGAGATTGCTGTCAGTCGTTTTGACCATACAATTGGCACCGGCCTGCTTACCAGGCTCCTTGGCGGGAGCCCGGAAGAGCAGGCTGCGGCCTTTATTCATGATATATCACATACAGCCTTCAGTCATGCATCGGATTATCTTTATCCGCCGGAGGAGGGTGGAAGCTTTCACGAGAAAGAGCTTCCTGCATTTTTTAAACTTCATGCGTTGTCTTCGGGAACAAGACCTCCCGGTTGTCCCTGGACGTATAGCCGACTCACAGATGACAGTCGATACAGCATCCTCGAACAACCTGCTCCGGCGCTATGTGCCGATCGACTTGATTACTTGTTTCGAGATGCCCTTATTCTCGGGCTTATTATTTCTTCAGATGTAAAATCTTTCCTCAACAATCTCGTTGTTTACGATGGGAAAATAGTCTGCACTGATTTACAGACTGCTGAACATCTTTCGATCCTTTACAATGAAGCAGATATTCTTTTATGGAGTAAGACCGAATATCTCGGGTATAATGCCTTCGGTGCATATTTAGTGAAGAAATGTTTGCATGAAAGCATCCTGTCGGTTTCTGATTTATGGAAGACTGACTTATTCATCATTGAAAAAATGAAGGAAACCAAAGCAAATGGTGTCAATGAAGGCTTGAAGAAACTCCTAGGTAAACCTGATTTTGAAATCAACGAGTCCGAAGCAGATGTCATTATAAAAAGTAGGCGCAGATATATTGATCCGCTTATTTTTAATGCCGATGATCTTGTTTTATCATCAACTTTAACTGGCGTATGCAGAAACATCCGAAAGTCAGTAGAATCATATGGAACCATAATGTATCCACTGAAGCTGGTGTAAGTATGGTGGAAGACAGCAAATTGATGCAAAGGAAAGGCTGAAAACAAGTATTTAAATAGCTGTATCTGATGGATTATCATTACTATATAAGGGAGATTTATGTAATCGAGATGATTGATTCTGCTGCCTGCTCAATTGAAAAGCTTGGGTCAGAAGATCCGGAATCAGCAAACAAAGGTAAAAGAGTAGAATCAGTATTACAAATCAGTAGATATTTGCATATAATGCTGATATAGACTGTTTTTAATCCTGAGGATAGCTATTTACATAATTAATAGAATCTTCGTCTCGTAAGAAATAGAATATTAACACCTTTAAATAGTATAATTCCTGAAGCGGCAAATTAAAAAAGAGGAAGAAATGTTCGGTAATATAAAAAGTGTTTTTACTCAATACAAAGGCTTATCCAGCTCAATTTATGTGATCTTTATTGCAAGGGTTGTCACCAATATGGGGGCATTTATCTGGCCCCTGTTAACTATGATTTTAAGCCGGAAAATGGGTTATTCAGCTACAACAATCGCGATGATTTCAGCTAGTGTGGCAGTCTTATTTATTCCTGCAAATATCATTGGAGGTAAACTTGCTGACAGATTCAACAAGAAAAAAATCATCATCCTCTTTGACAGCATCAGCGTTGTCTTTTTCATAGCATGCGGCTTTATTGAGCCAGGAACCCTGATGATGATATTTTTTATTATTGCAGGTCTTTTTGCCCATATGGAAGGACCGGCATTCGAGGCCCTTATAGTGGAGGCTTCAAAACCCAGTGAGCGTGAAAAGGTATTTTCTCTATCTTACCTGGGCCATAATTTGGGCTTTATGTTCGGGGCGGCCATTGGCGGTCTTCTGTTTAATAATTACCTTAACCTGGCATTTTTAATTGATGGAACGACAACGATGATCTCTACAATATTGATCGTTATTTTTGTGAAAGTAATCAATGTTCATAAACTGGAAAAACATGAAAAGAATGAATATGAAGAAAGCGAAGAAGAGGGAGTAAACACCTTTGCAGTACTGAGGAAGAGGCGTTCGGTGCTAATACAGATGATTGTTTTCACCTTGGGTGCTTTTATTTACAGTCAATGGTCTTTTGCATTGCCTCTTTATTTAGGAGAGCTTTTTGGAGAGGATGGACCGGTTCTTTTTGGTTTTCTTGCGTCCTTCAATGGTTTTATTGTAATTATTTTTACGCCGATTCTGACCGCCTTCTTATGCAAGATGAAAGAGCTACCTAAAATTATGATTGGTATGGCGCTGTATTCATTCAGTTATCTGATTATTAAGGATGAACCTCTTAAGTATGTTTTTTATGTGATGATTTTTGCGTTCACAATAGGAGAAATTATAAATACCATCGGCGCCTCGCCATTTATCAGCCGGCGTGTACCGGCATCCCACAGAGGGCGCGTGAGCAGCTATATGGGTATAGGTTATATGATTGGCGGAATAGGCGGACAGCTTGCCGTAGGTGTTACAATAGATAAACTCGGCTATAACTCGGCTTTTAATATCCTGGTAATATCAGGAATAATAGGGGTAGTTATAATCGCGTATAACATTCGGGTGGACAAGGCTTTATTTCCAAAACTGTATGAGCTGGAAGCCCAGGTGGAAGAAGAGTGACCTGTGGAATTTTTTGATGGCCCGATAACTCCCGATTTTTGATAGAAACCAGCTTTGTGATGCCCTGTGATACCTTGTGATGCCTTGTGATGCCCTCGCTATTTCTTCTTCGGTGTTGTATAATTCTTACATATGGAATACAGAAAACTTATAACAGCCCGGGAAATAGATGATTTTACCGACGCGCTGAAAAAAAACGGTACTACCTCCATCGCACTAGACTTTGAGGGTGAGTTTAACCTTCATGTCTATGGTGAGAAGCTTTGCCTCATCCAGATTTCCGATGGAAAAGAAGCGTTCCTCATAGATCCTTTCGATGCCGACCTCGGAGCGGTAAAGCGGCTGTTTGAGGATGAGAAGATCATGAAGATTATGTGGGATGCCTCAAGCGATATTTCTCTCATAGTCAACGGATATTCAATGACTATAAAATCGGTTCTTGATCTTCGCCCCGCGGCTGACCTTCTTGAGCTTCCCAAGAGAGATTATTCCAGCGTTGTCTCAGAGATTCTGGGAATAGAGGCTAAAACAAATAAATCAAGATTTCAGAAGTATAACTGGATTACCAGACCCATTGATGATGAGGCCATTGTCTATGCCCTCGGGGATGTGCTTCATCTGCACAGTCTAAAGGACGCAATCCTGCGGCTCATCTATGAAGGCGGTCATCTTGAAGAATACATGAGACAGAACCTTATTGTGCAAAACCGAAACTATCTAAGGGTTCCGGGGCAGCGGCATAAGAAGATGAAGGGCTATAAGTATTTAAGCAGTGATGAAAAAACCAGGCTTAAATCAATCTTCAATCTTCGGGACGGATGGGCGCGCGAGCTGAACTGGCCGCCGCACAGAGTTATTCCGAATCCTGAATTGATCGATCTGTCGAAGGGATATATTAATTACCGGGGCATACATTTCGACAGGAATATGAGCGGAAAGATTAAAACCGGAATATTAGACGCACTTAGTGAGATGTCCTAGGGCAGATAATCGCGCTCTCTAGTGGAAAATACGGGGCTATTAAGCCCCGCTGTTTTTTTAAAGCTATTGACTGTCTGCATCCTGCTTCAGGAGGAGAGTCTCTAGGTTATCAGTATAATTCAAATTTTCTTGAAACATGACCTCTATAAGTTTTATATTCTCTTTTAGATTTCTTATCTGTGTCTCCTGTCCATCCAGGAGGCTGGAAAAGTTTAAGAGCGTGTTTCGGTATTTTTCCAGAGATACCTGAACCTCGGTATTAACATCTCTATTATGCTCTGATAGTCCTTTTATAGTGACGGTATCATCAATAAGACTCTGAAGTGAATAAAGCAATTCTTTAGTATCAGTCTGCTGGAGTTCCAGTTCTTCCTTTGCCTTGGACATCATCTGTGAACTTTTAATTGCTTCATCAATAATGGAGTGTAGTCCGTTTGAGACCTTCCTGGACAGGCTGCTGCTATGATTGATAGCTGCCTCCATTCCTTCAATTTTCTTATTACTCTCTGCTATCTGGGTTCTCGACTGGGTTGAGAGTTTGCGAACTTCTCCGGCTACAACGGCAAATCCTTTTCCGGCGGTGCCGGCATGAGCCGCTTCAATAGACGCGTTCATCGCAAGTAGATCAGTCCTGGCAGTTATATCATTAATGCCGTTCAGAACTTCCTGAATAACCTTTGAATGGGATGCAATCTCCTTCAAGGCTCTTGCCGATTCATCAATCACCGAACGGTTATTCTCGGCAATTAAGTTGAGCTTCTCGGCCCCCTCACGTGTTTCATCGAGGGTTGAATGTGATGTTTCCATCTTTCTAATAATCTGGGAGAGTGTTTCTCTTACATCATCCGCATAGGCGCTCTGGTTCGTGAGGGCGGAGAATATCTTATCGGCGGACTCTCCTAAATTATTCTTAATTTCAGGCAGCGTTTCTTCGATGGAGCAGACCTGTTCCCTGATTGTTTTATTCATCTGTTCATTTGCTGCGGAATTTTCATTAATAATTTGTGAAGATTCTGAAATTTTCTCGGTCAGACTGTTTCCGGATTTCTTAAGGTATCTGGACAAGCCTGTTATTCCTTCTATCATATCTTTCTGTATCTGGTTTTTATTAGAAAGTATCCGAGCCTGCGTCTTGTTTTCACTTGAGATCTTAATCTGCTCGAATGTCAGAATGATAAACAAGGCTATTATAATCAGCAGAAAACCATAGGGAGTAAAGTACATATAGGGGCTTTTCCCGGATAGAATTGATGTGATATCAATGCCGGCACAGGCAATGGCACCAAGAAGAGCAAACAGGAGGGTAATATTATTCCTGCTTCTATATTGGATGGACGCATAGAGCATGATAATGAGATTTATAAAAATAATTACAGGAAAGTAGTATGAAAGCATGATGCCAAGAGTAGAATCCACGGCGGCATGAGTTTTATTTACAATCAGAATTATGATAAATATCGCCCCCGGTGTTATTGTAATGATCTTTAAGGCGGAAAGGAATTTCTTCAGATTTATAAATTCGAGAATGAAGGTTGTAAGGAATATCAGCAGAAGGGTAAACCCTATCTTACTAAGTTTTTTTATTGGAAGGTCGGACAGGAAATTACTTGCGAAGCTTATCTCAAGATATGACATGAAAAACGCTATGCATAAAAGGGCGAAATAAAGAAACCGCTTCTCCCTGCCTTTCGATGAAAGAAACAGGAGCAGGTAATAGGTGGCAAGAACTAAACTGAGAAAGCTTACCGCGCGGATGAGATAGACAGACAGAAAATTACGTTTAAACGCCGCGCCCGCGGCTTCTTTCTGTTTCGATAAAATAAGCTCGGAGAATGGTTCGTTGAAACCCATCGGGATTATATCGATAGTAAGAATATTTATTTTCCCGCCGTAGAAAAGGGCTTTCTCCGGCAGAAGAAAGTCCGCCGACAGGAAGCCTCCCGCAATCCAGTTTTCTCCATACTGGCCGGATTTATATACCAGATAGCCATTTACGAAGATATCACAGGGATAGGGTGTCGGCCCGACATATATAGCAAGGGGAACTCCCCGGAGCCCTGAATCCAGGCTGAAGCCGGTTTTCAGGGTAATCATTTTTCCATCTGCAATATCTTTTTCAGAGAAAGGTCCATTACTCCAGTCATCCCAGGCTGTATAGTCGTTGTCTATTAAGGATCCGGGATTGAAGGATGAGACTTTAATCTTGTAGTCTTCGAGAACCTCTGAACCGTTCTTTAAATCGAAATAATCTTCGCCCCAGGCTGAGACAGCGGCAGAAATCAAGAACGCATAAATTATTATAAAATTTCTCATGTAATAATTATGGCGTAAAGTTGTTAACGATTCAAGTTGTTTGGATAAAGAAGCGGGGGGCAGTGCCGTTTTGGACCCGCCCCCAATGAAATTTGTTTATCTGTATTTTGTATCAACAGGATCGATGTCATTGTCCATAAGAAAATCCTTGATAGCTCTTATAGCAAGATCTTCGGGGACGAGTTTCCAGTTCTCTTCTATATCACCTTCACCCCAGGTCTTCTTTATCTTGAGATATTCGATCATCAGATCACGCATGGCCATGGAAGATTTATAGGTTGTTTCAACGGTCAGCAGCCCGTTTTCCATTGCCCCGCATGCGGTCAGATGTCCGCCTCCGCCGTTGTACCGGTAGCTGTTGAGGGTTACCGAATAGGTCTTGTTCATGTCCAACGGAGAGCCGTCAAGATTCCTCATATTGATGATCCTTGATCCGGGAGCCTTTGTCAGGTCGATGTCATACAGAAAACCCTGAGCCATGTCGTAGTTGTATCCTCGGACATCGGAGTTGACAAGAGACTCGTCTCCAATGTTGCTCTCGTTTATAACGTTAAAGTAATTCGATGAGTACTCGAGATAGTCCTTTATCTGGAGTCCAGTCAATGCTACAGCATTCAGGAAGTTTTCGTAGATATAGATTCCAGCTATGTTTCCTACAGTTATATCACCTTCCGGGATGAGGCCGTTGCTTCCGAAGGATGCGGCAATAGAAAAATCCGCGCCTGAGAAGTGAAGCTGAGTCTCATGGATTAGATCTACTATCTCTGATTCCTGAAACAGTGAAAGCTGGAAATTAAGATCATTCTCGGCCTCGCCGACAGATTCGGCGGCGTAGTTTTTTGATCCCTTAATATACTCATTCATATATGCAAGAATTTCGGGATCTTCTTTGACATCCTGTACTGAATGAGTTATTGCCTGAATTTTCTCTACTACATAGGAACCCTTCTTTTCTTTAACTGTAAACTTGAGCTGGCCGAGCATTGACCCCCAGTTTGCGGCCTGAATGAATTTTACGCCGTTTACAATATTGCTGTCTGTATCTGTGTATTCGGTATTTTGAGTGTCATCTATGACCTTATGCGAATGAGCGGTAATTATTGCGTCGATTCCATCAGGACCACCGCCTATAGCCTGTGCAACAAGGGATGAAGCGTTCGGAGCGGGAACCCCTTCCAAGGCCGCCTTGGCTATATCATACTGCTCATTCATACCTGAGTGGAAAACACCTATGAGTACATCGACATTCTCTTTGTTACGGAGTATAGGAACATATTTCTTCGCTGTTTTCACCATATCAAGATAATCATGTTCCATGTGGGTCTCGTCCGACAGCCACATAGGTATTCCGGGAGTAGTCAATCCTAGAAAGCCTACCCTGACACCCGCGATATCTTTAACAACATAGGGCAGATAATAGGGTTTGGTATTGTCCGATTTCCAGACGGCGTTAGCGCTGAGAACGGAAATACCCTTTACCGCCATCTCATTAGAGACAGTCTTCATTACCATTTCGCCCTGTTCGACCTCATGGTTTCCCACAGTCCAGATTTCGTAACCCATCTTGTCAAATACAGCGGTTACCGGGTTTACCTCATCCTGATCAATGAAATTATAGTAATAGGACAGAAGTGTTCCCTGAATGCTGTCACCGGCTGAGACGAGGACTGAGTTGGGGTTTTCTTTTTTCAGCCGTTTTATCAGACTCGATACACGGGCCAGCCCTGAAGGTGAAGGTTTTCCCCGATACATCCTCGGTGAGTCCTGACCGAAGTCCCAGTCAAAGATCCAGCCATGCTCATCGTTAGTAGAAAAAACACTGAATTCTACTGTTTTACCCTTTTCGGCAATATTCGGTATCCTTTCTATAGGACTGAATTCCTTTACCGGATAGCTGATTCGCTCTTCCGATACACCTGCAGCGAAGACAAAGCTGATCGACAGAAATAATAATAGGCATACTGCTATTATCCTTTTCTTTCTTAACATTTTTTCCTCCTGAGTTTTGAAAGTAAGTAAGAATTATAACACGAATATAATTACCTATAAATAAATACTTATTTGGAAACCTGATAGATGCTTAATGCTCAATGTTGTTGACAATTAAGGTTAATTGCTTGATGCTTAAAACAGATATTTACTAGAATGAATTAACTATTATGGAGAGTGGAATGTATGCGATTGAGCTGAAAAAACTAACCAAATATTACGGAAAGGCAAGAGGCATCATAGATGTCAGTTTCAACGTCGAAGAAGGTGAAATATTCGGGTTTATAGGCCCGAACGGGGCTGGAAAATCGACAACAATCAGAACTCTGCTCGGCCTTATCTTCCCAACCAGTGGTTCTGCTGATATTTTCGGAAAAGACTGTATCGAGTTCGGCCCTGAAATAAGACAGGAAGTAGGCTATCTTCCTTCCGAGGTCTTCTACTATGACAGGATGAAGGTCATCGATCTGCTTAAATATTCGGCCAGTTTTTACAGGAAAGATTGCACAAAGCGGCTCTATGAACTTTCCGAGATGATGGAGCTTGATCTGAAACGCAGAATTGATGATCTGTCCTATGGAAACAAGAAGAAGGTGGGCATAGTTCAAGGTCTTCTTCATGAACCTAAGCTTATTATTCTTGATGAGCCAACTAGCGGGCTGGATCCCCTGATGCAGCAGAAATTTTTCGATATCATTGCCGGGGAAAATAAAAAAGGTGCGACTGTCTTTTTTTCATCACACATTCTCGCCGAGGTTCAGGAACTATGTAACAGGGTGGCCATTATTAAAGAAGGTGAAATTATCAAGCTTGAAGATATAAAAACGCTGAGACAGGATAATTATAAGAAGATAAGAATAAAAGGCGACGGTCTGGACACTAGTACATACCAGATTGACGGTGTCACCGAGATTGTAAAAAGAACAAAGGAGATTAACTTCTTCTATAAGGGTGATATTAATAAGATGACCAGGCTGATCAGTACTCAGACGGTCCATGATGTTCTCATCCAGGAACCAAGCCTGGAAGAAATCTTTATGCATTATTACAAGTAGGTGAGACAGTGACTATATTTTTATATGAACTTAAAATGTACCGGAAGTCGATAATAATCTGGTGTTCGTCTATTTCAGGAATGATGTTCATGTTTATGGCCATCTATCCGTCCTTTGCCGCCGACGCAAGTTTGATGGAAATGATGTTGGCAAATTACCCTGAAGAGTTTTTGAAGGCCTTCGGAATGGCGGGCAATTTATCGCTTTCGAGCGTGTTAGGTTATTTCGGTTTTACTTTTGTATATATTCAGCTTTGTCTGGCAATACAGAGCGCTAATTACGGGTTTCATTTTCTGTCGGTTGAGGAGCGTGAATTGACCGCAGACTTTTTAATGAGCAAACCTGTTTCTCGCAGAAAGATATTTATTTCCAAATTCATGGCAGCCTTCGCCGCGCTATCTATTACAAATATTGTAGTCGGGTTAGTCAGTTTAGCATCTGTTGCCGTCTTTAATGACGGAAATGAATGGAAAGCCGTGAATATCGTTGTCCTGATTTCGTCCACGGTGTTTTTTCAACTGTTTTTTGTAAGTATAGGCATGCTCATATCTGTCTCGGTAAAAAAAATACGGAGTGTTCTGGCTTTTTCCATGTCTCTTTCTTTTGGTTTATATATCCTGAATGCCATGAGGGGAATATTCGGCGGAGAACTGCTTGGAATTATTACCCCGTTCTACCACTTTGAGCCTGGTTACATCCTGGAGTTTGGCCGGTACAATATCGAAAAGTCGGTCATCAGCTTTGCAATTATTTTTGTTTCGATAGTGATTAGTTGGGTTTTGTATTCAAGACGCAACATCCATTCGTTGTAGGAGGAATGATTAAATTACAAAAATACTAAGTACTTTTTGTAATTTAATCATTTTGAAGTTTGAAAAACAGAGTTTTCAAACTTCACCGCACTAACCTGCCTTATATGGCAGGAATTTTGTAGGAGATTTTGAATGAATATTATTAAACGGGAATTACGCTCACATTTAAGATCTCTGCTTATCTGGTGCGGCAGTATTATTGCTCTGATTGCAATCATGATGTCTGAGTATGAAGCCTTTTATGATAATCCTGAAATGTCAACCGTACTTGATGCCATGCCGAAGGCCCTGATGGTAGCTTTTTCCATGGCAGGCGCCAACCTGACCACCCTTAGCGGTTTTGTCAGCATGGCTTCGGTTTACTTTTATATAATGCTTGGAATTTTCGCGGTTATTATCGGCAGTTCAATAATCTCAAAAGAAGAAAGGGATAAAACAGCCGAATTCTTTTTAACGCTGCCAGTTTCACGAGAACGGGTCCTGTTCGGCAAACTAATTGCGGCAATAATAAATTGTATTCTTGTTAACGCTGTAACCGCGGCATCGCTAATAGTCTGCGCAGCCCGTTATAAGCCCGACCATGAGTTTTTCAGTTTTATGGGCTTGCTTATGCTTGCGTTATTCATTCTTCAGCTGATTTTTCTCAGTGTGGGGATGTTTTTAGCTGCAATTCTTAAACGCTATAAGCAATCGGGATATTATTCAATTGCGATATTATTTGGTGCTTATATTATTTCTATCACCATAGGATTGACGGATAAGGTTGATTTTTTGAAATACGCCACGCCGTTTAAGTATTTTGAGGCTCAGTATCTTTTAAATCATGGTGAGCTGGAAGTTAAATATCTGATAATTTCGGCTGTAATAATAGCCGCAGGCTTATTTGGAACTTTTTATATTTATCCCAAGCGGGATCTGCATATATAAACAGAGTGGGGACTTATTTCGGATAGCGCCCGAAAAGTTTTGCAATTCCTCGGTGAAACTTATGAATTGAGGCTACAGGGGCGGCATACATCAGAATACAGGCCTTGGAAACCGTGGAAATGCCATTCCGGAAGAAATAAAAAAGGCTTCTCATTTGAGAAGCCTTTTTTATTATTAAATGCAGTCTTAGAATAAACCTTTGACCTTTCCAGTTTCAACATCAACATCTATCCGCCGGTAAGCCGGATCTGATGCTGTTCCCGGCATCAGCTTTATTCCACCGGCTACCGGAACAATAAAGCCGGCACCCTGATAAATAAGAATATCGCTGATTGGCAGGGTCCAGCCTGTAGGACGGCCCTTTAGCGTGGGATCATGTGAAAGGCTTAGATGGGTTTTCACCATGCAGGTTCCAAGTCCTTTGAGTTTGTCATTAGCCTGAATGGCCTCGAGTTTTTTTCTGGCATCAGCTGTATAGCTGACTCCATCCGCGCCGTAAACTTCTGTTGCAATTAGTCTAATTCGCTCTTCAAGCGGGGTGTCGTCAGAATAGAGGAATTTGAAATCGGGTTTCTCCTCACAAGCTGCCATGACTGCTTCGGCAAGTTCTACAGCGCCAGCTCCGCCTTTCTCCCAGTGTTTCGACACGGCTACTCTTGCCCCTGCTTTTTTACAGATTCTTTTTATAACTTCAATCTCGGCTTCGGTGTCCGTGTAGAAGTGGTTTATACAAACTACAGCAGGTACGCCGCTTTTTTTGACAGTCTCGATATGTGCGAGAAGGTTAGAAGTTCCCTTTTCCACGAGTTCGGTATTCTCATCAGTATATGCTTTATCAAGGGGTTTGCCCGGCACTACCTTAGGTCCGCCGCCATGCATTTTGAGAGCCCTGATTGTACAGACTATAACCGAGCAGTTAGGAATGAGGCCGGAGAATCGGCATTTAAGATTCCAGAATTTTTCAAAACCGATATCGGCTCCGAATCCGCTCTCGGTTACGTGGTAATCGGTTAATTTTAGTCCAAGCCTGTCTGCAATTATCGATGACTGGCCAATCGCAATATTTGCAAACGGGCCTGCGTGGACAAATACAGGCTGACCTTCAATTGTCTGCATTAAATTGGGGTTGATAGCCTTTGCCATGATTGCGGTCATAGCACCGTCTACCTCGAGATCAGCGGTTGTTATAGGATTATTTTTCTTGTCATAGGCTACAATCATCTTGCCGATTCGTTCTCTCATATCTTTAAGATCTTTCGCAACGGCAAGTATAGCCATGATCTCAGATGAAACGGTAATCTGAAAACCGCTTTTCATCATGAACCCGTCCATATTTCCGCCGAGTCCGATGAGAATCTCTCTGAGAGATTGAGCCGAGAAATCTATTGCCCAGCCGATCGCAGGGTTTCGAGGATCGATGTCAAGCCGTTTCAGACCCTTTGCTTTAAGTGTTTCATCGCTGTAGTTAAACTCATGCTGAATTCGGCTGGTAAGCGCAACCATTGCAAGATTGTGGGCATTAGTGATTGCGTCATTGTCGCCGGTTAGTCCGAGGCTGAAATCCGTCAGCGGGATACATTGCGCAAGACCACCTCCGGCTGCAGAACCCTTGATGTTGAAGGTAGGTCCTCCCGAAGGCTGCCTGATAGCACCGGACACTGATTTGCCGAGTTTACCAAGGCCCTCAACAAGTCCCATTGTTGTTGTTGTCTTTCCTTCCCCTAGCGGAGTAGGATTTATTGCTGTAACCTCAATATACTTGCCATCAGGTTTATCCTTAAGGCGGTTGAGGATCGACTTATAGTCAAGTTTTCCTAGGTAGTGTCCGTACGGAAGAATTTCCATCGGTTCAAGTTTGAGTTCTTCGGCAAGCTGATGTACAGTCTTCATATCAGCTTCAGATGCTTCTGCAATTTCCCAGTCTTTCATTTTTGTGGGATCTAGTTTCATTCGTGTCTCCATGGATAATTGATATTAGAAAGTAGGTAGTTTTTCTTCAATATGTTTATTATATAAGGTTTCATTGATAACGGGAATACAAGATCTGTCAGTAGTGCGGCAATCGGAAGGCCGGCAGAACTGACTTTGTTACTAATATTCGAAATGTAAAGAACAATTAAAAGCAAAAAACATGAGCTGAAAATCTTTCCTGCAGTCAAATTGTCCCTCCGTGATCTTATATTAGGAATATTAGCTTTTCTTAATAACGCTGTCAATGAAATTGTCTTTAGAGTTTTAAGCTTTACTCAATAGAGTTGCAATATACTACAAAAAAGCCGGCAACAGGGAACCTCCCTGGCCGCCGGCCTAATCATTAAATATGATATTTTATCTATTTATTAGACTTCGTTTGCTGTTTTGAGGATACAGTGAAGAAGAACGTTTGTACCATTTGTACAGTCTTCATATTTAGTATTTTCAACTTCAACATGGCTTCTGCCGTCGATTGAAGGTACGAAAATCATGGCTCCGCGTGTTACTTGGTTAACTTCACTCATGTCGTGACCAGCGCCGGAAACCATTCTCTCACAGGTTAGGCCGAGTTCTTCAGAAGTCTCGACAACCCTGTCCCAGAGTACCTGATCGAAGGGAGCATGTGCAACCTTCCATGTTTCTTCAGTTCTGATAGGACATCCGCGTCTCTCAGCGATAACTTCGAATTCCTTCTTCATCATCTCCCAGGCTTTGATAGCGTGGTCGTCGTCCCATGATCTGATGTCGACGGTGAAGTGGACAGCATCGGGAATGATGTTTCTTGAGTTAGGGGAGTTCTGGATTTCTCCGACAGTTCCTACCATATTACCCATCTGATGCGCAACCTTGTTTACGATAATATTCATTTCAGAGAAGGCGAGGAGTGCGTCATTTCTGCCGATCATCGGAGTAGGTCCTACCTGGTTTGCAGTTCCTTCAAGCCATATGTCGTACCAGTGCAGACAGAGAATTCCCTTAGGGGCGCCGATGTTGATACCTTCTCTATCGAGGACGGGGCCCTGTTCGATATGCATTTCATATGCTGCATAGATGTCCCATTCCTTGTGTGAGGCGGGGTAAGTTCCCTTATAACCTATCCTATCGAGTTCTTCACCAAAAACAGTCTCGCCGTCGCGGTCTTTTCGGGCATACGCCCATTCTTTAGTATGATTGCCAACCCAGACACCTGAACCCATGCATGCGGGAGCAAACCAGCCGCCTTCTTCATTTGTCCAGTCGACAATGATGAAATCTCGTTCAAGTTCGATATTATTCTCATTTATGACTCTCATTACTTCGAGTCCTCCGAGAACACCTAGGATACCATCGAATCTTCCACCAGGTCTCTGAGTGTCAAAATGAGACCCTGTCATAACGGCGCCTAATTTCGGGTTCTTGCCAGGTCTTTTGGCGAAAATATTACCCATCTCATCAATTGTAATTTCGCAACCGCATTCTTTGTACCATTTTACAAGCAAGTCTCTGCCGATCTTGTCTTCATCGGTAGCCGCGCAGCGAATAAGTCCGTTATTGTCGGTCTTACCGATTTTTGCTGATTCTTCAAGTGTACTCTGAAGGCGAGCACCGTCGACACGTAAATTTTTAAGATCCATTTAATCCTCCTGAAAATATTTAAGCAGGCAAAATCTGATCAGTCTACCCCCAAAAGGGTCTCAAATGTTTGCCCGAACATTCTTACCAAGTATGATAACAGATAAAAACGTATTATGCAAATAAAATTTGAATCCATATACAATTTTAACAGGTAAATAAAAGATTCCATAAGCGGTTGACGTATAAGGATGAGCAGATTAATCTTAATGGAAGGAGAATGTATGGATAACAAAGAATTGAGCTACTATTATGAGAAATTCAAATACGGTGAGGACAACTTCCATAATTTAATGCAGTACAGGGTTAAAGAAATTCTTCTTATATCAACCTTTTATGATGCTTATATTTTTGAACATGATTCACTGCTCTCAGAGCAGATTGTCGGTGAGTATCATCAGCTTAATCTAACAACTGTCCCAAGGATTACATCGGTTCCCACTGGAGAAGAGGCTCTCAATCTCCTGAGAGAGAAACGTTACGATCTTGTTATTACGACTATGAGAACAGGAGAGGCTAATACTTTTGAATTATCTCGGAAGATAAAACAGCTTCAACCTGAACTTCCGATTATTTTGATGCTTGCCGTTAAGTCGGATATCGTAATTGTAAACCGAAACAGAGACCGGCTTTCGTATATCGAAAGTGTTTTTCTCTGGAATGGCGACTCGAAGCTTATTCTTGCAATGATAAAATATGTTGAAGACAAGAAAAATGCGCCTTATGATACCGAGAACGGACTGGTGAAGGTTATTCTTCTTGTTGAGGATTCAATCAACTTTATATCAATTTATCTTCCGCTTCTATATACCGAGATAATGGAGCAGACTCAGCGTCTTATATCAGAGGAGCTCAATGACAACCAGAAATACAATAGAATGCGAACCAGACCTAAGGTTATTGTTACAGATAACTATGAAGAGGGTATGAGGCTTTATCAGCAATACAGAGAACACCTGCTCTGTGTTATGTCCGACATGGAATTTTACCATAATGATGAACTTGACGAAGAAGCAGGAATAAAGTTTCTTAAAACTATAAAGCGGGAAAATCCGGATTTGGCATGTATTCTACAGTCTTCGGTTCTTGCAAACCGTAGGATCGCGGAAGATTTAGGAGTTACTTTTTTTCATAAGCAGTCACAGTTTCTGCTTAAGGATCTTCGAAACTTCATTGTTGAAAATCTCGGATTCGGAGATCTTGTGTTCCGTGATGAGCAGGGAGGAGAAATAGGCCGGGCAAAAAACCTGTTAGATTTTGAGAGAATCATCCCGGAACTGCCCATGGATGTGGTCCTTTTTCATACCAGGCGCAAGGATTTTTCCTCCTGGTTGATTGCCCATGGAGAGATGCAGATAGCGAGGAAACTGCGTCCTGTTGAAGCCGAAGATTTCGGCAGCTATGATATATACCGTCAGTTTCTTCTTAATCAGTTTAAATCACTCCGCAGGGAGAGGAACCGGGGCAAGATTGTTTCACTTAATAGGGAGAGTCTTGGTATTGAAGACGCCATCACGCGAATAAGTTCCGGTTCTCTCGGAGGGAAGGGTCGAGGGCTGGCGTTTTTTAATTCATTTCTAGTTACAACCGAGTTTGAGTCCAACTTTAGAGGAGTCAGGATTAAAATACCGCAGACGACAATAATAGGCACTACAGGATTCAGTAGTTTTGTCAGTGATAATAATCTTTTTGAACTCAGGAACTGCGATGATGATGATGAAATAAAGCGTTGTTTTATTGGCGGCGAGCTATCTTTACAAATAATGGATAAACTTAGAATATATCTCGAAGAAGTCAGGACTCCTATTGCCGTTCGTTCCTCAGGCCTTCTTGAAGATTCACAGTCTCAGCCGTTTGCCGGGGTTTATCAGACATATATGCTTCCGAATAACTCAAATGACATTGATGACAGGCTGAACCAGCTTGCCACGGCGGTTAAGTTGGTGTATTCCTCGGTTTTTCTCAATGATACTCGAAGTTATATCGAGAATTTGAATTATATAATTGAGGAAGAAAGTATGGCTGTTTTAATTCAGAAGGTTGTTGGAGAACAATATGATCATTTCTTCTATCCTCATCTGTCGGGGGTAGCCCAGTCCTTTAATTACTATCCTATCGGCAATATGGATAATCAGGACGGCGCAGCGTCTATAGCGGTAGGCCTGGGGCAATCGGTTGTTGAAGGGGAGAAGAGTTTTAGATTCTGCCCTGAGTACCCGACTGTTTCCTATCTTGCTGATGAGGATATTCTTAAATCTACCCAGATTGAATTTTATGCGATTGACCTGGACAAAAAAGATTTCGACATTCAGCAGGGTGAGTTTGAAACTCTTTCAAAACAAGGGATGTATATAGCTGAGAAACATAAGAACCTTTACAACATGGCATCAGTATGGGATCCCGAGAATCAGAGAATTGTTGACGGAATCAGCTGTGCCGGACCGCGAATTATAAATTTTGCCAATATACTTAAATATAATGTTTTCCCGCTTGCGGATATTATTAAGAGGGTGCTGGCCGTTACCCAGGTAGCGCTTGGAATTCCGGTTGAGATCGAATTTGCTGTTGATCTGACGAAGAATGAGGCTGAAGGGATTTTTCCTACATTTTATATGCTTCAGGTAAGACCCATGACGGTGAATCTTGAAGACGAATTTGTTGATATGGAAAGTATTAAACCGGATGATCTGCTGCTTTATACTGAAGAAGGGCTCGGAAATGGTGTTATTGACGATATCTACGATATCATATTCATAGATCCGGATAAATTCGACAAGACCGAGACCCGTGAGATGGTGGAAGAAATAAATAGTCTAAACACTATGATGAAGGAGCAGGGAAAGGAATATATTTTAATTGGTCCCGGACGATGGGGAACGAGAGATAGATTTTTAGGAATTCCAGTAATCTGGTCACAGATAAGCAAGGCAAAAATAATAGTGGAAGTAGGTCTTGAAGACTATAATATTGAGCCGTCACAGGGAACACATTTTTTTCATAATGTTGTAGCCCTGAACATTGGCTATTTTTATGTGAAATACCAAAAGAAAGCAGAGTCGTTTATTGATTGGAATCACATAAAGAGTGTTGAAGGCGCAACAAAATATAAATACTTCGTACATATTGCGTCTTGTAAACCATTTAAAGTAATCATGGATGGGAAGAACCACAGGTCAATGATATGTAAGAGCTGTGTCACTGAGAGGTTATTGTGATATTAGAAACTAAATCTTGACATCCACTATTTGCTAGCCTATAGTCTACCTACAATGTTTTAGCAAACATAAGTAATTAGGAGATTGATAATGAATGAATATGTAGAAGGTGTTCTGGAAAATCTTAAGAAGAAGTATTACTGGGAAAAAGAATTCTTACAGGCAGTAGCCGAGGTTCTTGAATCACTTACCCCGGTTGTTGAAAGAGAACCCAAATATAAGGCTGCGAGCATTCTTGAAAGGTTAGTAGAACCCGAAAGAGTTATTTCTTTTAAGATCCCCTGGCAGGATGACAAGGGTAATACTCATGTTAATTCCGGTTATAGGATTGAGTTTAACAGTGCAATAGGACCTTATAAGGGGGGAATGAGATTCCACCCATCCGTCAATCAGGGAATTTTAAAGTTTCTCGGTTTTGAGCAGATCTTTAAAAACAGCCTCACAAGCCTCCCTATGGGTGGTGGAAAAGGTGGAAGTGACTTTGATCCGAAAGGAAAGAGTGATTCAGAAGTAATGCGTTTCTGTCAGAGTCTGATGACTGAGCTCTATAGGCACATCGGACCCAACACTGATGTACCCGCCGGTGATATCGGTGTAGGCGGAAGAGAAATCGGATACATGTTCGGTCAGTACAAGAGAATCGTGAACAGATTCGAGGGTGTTCTTACCGGAAAAGGCCTTAATTGGGGCGGCTCACTTATTCGACCTGAAGCAACAGGTTACGGCGCTGTTTACTTTGCAGAAGAAATGCTCAAGGCAAACGGAACTGATTTTAATGGAAAGAAAGTAATGCTTTCAGGTTCTGGTAATGTTGCACAGTACGCTGCACAGAAAATCAATGAACTCGGCGGTAAGGTAATCTCAATGTCAGATTCGGCTGGGTCAATTATTGATGAAAACGGAATCTCCGGTGAAAGATGGGAATTCCTGATGGATCTCAAGAATAACAGACGCGGAAGAATTAAAGAGTACGCTGATGAGTTCGGCGCAGCATATTATGACGGCAAAAGACCTTGGGGTCTTGCTAAAGCCGAAGTTGCTCTTCCATGTGCTACACAGAATGAGATTTCAGGGGATGATGCTCAGGAACTCGTTAAAAACGGCGTTATCGCAGTTGCCGAAGGTGCAAATATGCCTTCTACTCCAGAAGCTGTTGAAATATTCCTCGGAAATAAAATTCCTTTCGGACCTGGAAAGGCTGTTAACGCAGGTGGTGTTGCAACTTCTGGACTCGAAATGTCCCAGAACAGCATGAGATTCAACTGGTCAAGAGAAGAAGTTGACGCAAAACTTCACACAATCATGATCAACATCCATAGATCATGTGCTGATGCAGCTGCCGAATACGGCACACCCGGTAACTATGTAAATGGTGCTAATATTGCTGCTTTCAAAAAGGTCGCAGATTCAATGCTTGATCAGGGTCTTGTATTCTAATTAGTCATTAAATAATCATGGAGTTTTCCGGCAGTATTTGCTGCCGGGAATACTCCAAATTCACTTCAAGTGTGCTTCTGATTTTTCAGAGGTCATTATGTGGAGTTTTCAGCTATGCTGAAAACTCCCGAGTAATTTAAATAAATTAGGAACTAATTTATTTAAATTACTCAGCTTTCTAAGGATAGTGCTGAAATATCCATAAGAAATAACCGTATTCCTTCAATTGGCTGTCCCCTAGGGGCAGCCTCTTTTATTTTTGAAGAATCAGATAATCAGTTCTACTTCCTGGAAATCGATAATATCCGCAGCGTGACCCTCGTCGAGGTCTACATGCATCTCAAGGGCCTCATTGGGGCCGGATTTTATTTTTACTTCGTTGAAAATAAGGCCTCTGGGCCCTGGTACGCGGACGCTTACTTGTTCTCCGTTTTTTATTCCGAGTTTTCGGGCATCAGTATCATGCATATGAATATGGCGGGAGGCTATAATAAGGCCTTCGGATAGCTGTAATTCTCCCGCGGGACCGATGATTCTGATGCCCGGGCTGCCCGCAATGTCGCCAGAGAGCCTAAGCGGGGCATCAACACCGAGGGTCAGTCCGTTAGTGCGTGATATCTCTACCTGGGTATAGGGCCGCGCCGGTCCAACAACCACAACATTTTCAATCCGGCCTTGCGGACCGACGACTGCTACAGTCTCCAGGCAGGCAAACTGTCCCGGAATAGTAAGATCTTTTATATTGGTGAGTTTATAATCCTTGCCGAATAATGTTTCGATATGTTCACTCGTCAGATGAATGTGTATGTCTGACCGGGCAATTGGTAATTTGAAATTCAATTAGTATCTCCTTGCAGGTGCATTCTTTAGTAGATCTTCAAGTTTTGCAGCGGGGTTCTTGATTTTGGAAAGGAAGATCATCGCCGCAATTATATATGGTTTATAGCTTGCCTCCAGATAGGTGAGTTTGCGATAGCGGTCAAATACCGGGGCTGCAACCTCGCCGTGTTCACAGCTTACTCCAGATATATCGGCCGGTAGACAGTGAAGGTAAAGGGCTGAGCCGTTTTTTGTTTTTTTCATCAAATTCTCGGTACATTCCCAGTCCATGAATTTCTTATTCTGATCAAGACAATCTTTTTCAAGCTCTACAAGGGCTGCATCATCTTTGGTTTTAAGAAGTTTAGTTCTCTGCTGCATTACGCTGAATGGGGCCCAGCTCTTCGGATAGACAATATCGGCATTTTCAAATGCTTCTTCCATTGACTCGGTTTTAGTGTATGTAGCACCGGACTGACTGCAGAAGTCCGCCGCTATCGTCTCGGTCTCTTCAATCAGGTTATATCCGGGCGGATGGGCAAGAGTCACATCCATACCGAAGCGGCTCATGAGGGCAATGGCCCCCTGCGGGACTGAGAGGGGTTTTCCGTAGGACGGGGAATAAGCCCAGCTCATGGCCACCTTCTTGCCCTTGAGGTTGTTAACTCCACCAAAGTGATTTATAAGATGGAGAGTATCGGCCATTATCTGGCTGGGATGGTCGAGGTCACACTGAAGATTAACGAGCGTAGGACGCTGAGGTATCAGACCTGATGTGAAATCTTCGGATAGGGAATCAGCAACTTCCTTCATGTAGCTGTGGCCTTCACCTATGTACATATCATCACGAATACCTATGGCTTCGGTAAGGAATGAGATCATACAAGAGGTTTCCCTGATGGTCTCTCCATGGGCAATCTGTGATTTTTTCTCGTCAAGTTCCTGAACTGCGAGTCCAAGAAGGTTGGCCGCGCTGGCATAGGAAAACCTTGTGCGGGTTGAATTATCCCTGAAAATTGAAACCGCGAGGCCGGAGTCGAAGATTCGAGGTGATATATTCTCAGCCCTGAGGAGCCTGAGAGCATCGGCGGTCTTAAGGGTTGTGAGGATCTCGTCGATGGTCTTTTCCCAGCTAAGAAGAAAATCTCCGCCATATAAACGTGAAGATTCAAGATTGCCAATTTCATTTACTAATCTGTTCAGTTCTTTTTCAATCATGAATAAAGTATAAAACCAAAGCAGGAATGCCGCAACTAAAATTACTGAATCTGGAAATCTTCGACATCAAAATCGACGCCGACGCTGAAGGTCCTTCCGGCTCCGGGATTAAAGGGATCAATGCCGTAATCATCAAGGATGTTTTCGACAAGAAAAAATAACGAGAAGTCAGCGGGAAGATGTTGACTGATTCTGCAGTTAAGGAAGAAGGGGGAATGTAGACTGACAGCCTCAAGATATTCTCCTGGGTAAGCCCCGGTGGATGGAGGAATAGATTTCATCCTGTATGTAACGGCCCCTGTACTGTATTTCCCCCATAGCATGAGTTTCGTGGGATGTTCGGTTATTGTTTCGGCTTTAATATCAAAGAGAATTTCATGGGCCGGATTATACGTGAATACTGATTCGGCCTGTCCGGGAATGCTTCCTACATTGAAGGTGTAGCCAAGACTCCCCAAGATTAGTAGGAGTTCCGGAACTTCGGCATTGAAGAAACAAAGCGCCTCGAGTCCGTAAGAGTCTGATTGTGGTATATTAAAATAAACAGTCTCAGCCTCCTTGTTGATATAATCCTCAAGTTTGTTTGTATAACTTGTATAGAAAATATCACATCGGAGGGAAAGGTTTTCATGTAGAATGATATATTCCGCTCCGAGATTCAAGTTCCAGGAGATCTGATTTTTAAGTTCTTCCCTGAACAATTCGTCTCCCATTACGACGAAATCAGTATAATAGTTATCAAAACTTGGGAAGCGGGTTTTAACAGAGCTTCCGAAATTTATGGTGAAAATATCCGGAACAATATTTAAATCAATATTGAGCACCGGATTAAAAGAATCACGACTTCCAAAAATGAGGGCATCTGAGCTTGAGATATCGTTTGTCTTAAGCTCGTAATACCATGAGTCGTCTTGGTTCTGTCTCCAGTATCCGGTCTCACCATTGTTCTTGTAGAAAAACTGCACATCATAAGAGCATCCCGCGGTAATTTCGACGATTGACAGGCTTATCTTGTCTTCAAGGGCTATAGCTCCCTGCGCGCCTGCGAGTTCTTTGACAATGATGGTGTGTGGAACCTCTTCATCCGAAGGCCGAAGGCCGCCGAGATATTTCTGCAGAGGAGTTGGAGGCAAAGAGGTGTAGAATGACTCTGATTCTGTATGATCATCGTTTCTGATTATGAGGGCAGCGCTGAGGGTATTCCAGTCCGCCATGTCCCACTCAGCTGAAATCCGTCCTCCGCAGGTTGTCTCAAACCAGTTTGAATAAGAGCCGGACCAGATAAGAGAGTTTGTAAGTATCCTGAGATAAATATTTGTTTTTATAAGCAGGCTGTCGAGCTGTTGTTCATAATATGGGGTTACATACCAGTCATACATATAGGGCCATTCCCAGTCTCTCTCGGTAAAACCGTCGCCTGCAGGATCCGCTCCGGTTATCCAGGCTTCATTTTCGAAATCCCAGGTGGAGAGGTATTCACATAGATATGAGACTGAGTTTTTTCTGTTATAATTAAAGGCCGCGGATATTCCGGCTTCGGCATTATCTCCAATAAATAATCCGGCTTTACCGGTAAGATTCAGGCCTGTAGAAAAAGTATTCCGCCAGGAATTATCGTAGGCCGCGTAATCAAGCATGGAGGCATTGGAAATCAAAAAGGAAGACAGGCTGTCCCCGTACAGCTCCGGGCTAAGGATGGTCTCAAGCCAAACCTTCTTGGTCTCAGTTGTAAGACTTGCTGACGGACTATAGCCGCCATTATCATAATAAGATGCTCCAGCCTTATAATAAAAATCATCGAGCATATCTTCGATCAGTGCATAGGCTGTTATTCCTGAGTTAAAAAGCTCCGAATCATCATAGCTGTTGTTAAGAAGATCTGAACCGCTGAAGTCGTATGACAGTCCTGACTGAAACCTTCCGGTATCCGGTATTCCGGACTTCAGTTCAATAAGGCCTACAGAGGCGTCACAACCGTAGAGGGCCGATGCGGCGCCTCTCTGTATGTTTATATTTGAATATGAGAATACAGGAATCTGGGCTATGTCAATATTAGTATTATATATGTCGTTAATGGGAATGCCGTCTATGAAAAAACCAATCATATCCATCTCATATCCGCGCATCTTGAGCCTGCTGTGTCCCTTGGGGGCCTTTTCAACATAGATTCCGGCAGCTCTCTGTAGAGATTCATCGAGGGTGAACTCGTTATGTTCGACGGCCTCTTTTCCACTAAGCGAAGTTGTCGCAGGCGGAGCAGTTTCTACTATTTCAACCTCGGGAAGGATGGACTCATCTTCTGGAACTTCAATTATTTCGATGGATTTTTCTTCCGCGAATATAAATCCTGCTGTTATCAGTAAAAAAGCGATTGATATGGATTTTAAAAAACTTCTGTGGCTCATGGGTATTCCTGTATTATTTTGAAGATACCCGGACCCCTAAGGATCCGGGCGGAAAGATTACGGCCAGATTACGACTATTTCTACAGGCATCTTGAGCCTTAGAGCGCTGTCATCGTTTGCCGGAGTTTTACCGTCAGCCGCCGTCTTGTTCATGACAACGAGAAGATCCTCATATTCGCTATCGGCTGCAAAGGTCTTGGTTGCCGGCATGAAGTATGCTGTTTTAAGCTGGTCATAGGTCAGAACCTCGAAGCTGTACTCATCATCTGCCGCGTAGTCGGCACATTTCACAGTGTATAAAGCGTCTTTTCGGTCTTTATCAGTCTGAGCGGTGAAGAAGGTGTAGAGAATGCTTTCAATTGCAACAGCCTTGTTCGTCAGAGGAGTTTCCTCGCCGTTTTTAATCTTAACCCAGGGAAGATCTGCTGCTACGAGTGAGTCTGTTGGGAAGTTAAATGATGTCTCACCGTTAGTTATTTTTACGGCACGGTAGAGGGCAATGTCTTTTGCGTCTTTTATATCATAACCCTTTACAATGTCTGTTGACTGGAAGTAACTTCTGGGATCATTCCCTGTTTTAGACGGAGTATCGAAGGTGTCAAGATAATGTCCTGTCAGCATCTGAGTTAGATCCAACAGTTTTTCCTTGTCCAGGAAGCTGTAGCTATCTGATGCTACGATGTTGTAGTTGAACATGCTTCGGAAATCGGTAGTAGTCTCAGACGGGTCAACCTTGGCGTTGACAGTAGTCTTTGATAGGAAAAGTTCCATCTTATATCCGGCAACATCGCAGGTCAGACTGGGATCATCCTTATCATAATAATACGTAACTTTTTCCGTGGTCTTGCCTGAGAGGTCAAATACTGATGTTAGGGTTTCAAATGCAACAGCTGTCTTGGTTGTCGGCTCCCCCGGATAGGCTTCCGGCGCCGGCGGGTTCTGATCACAGGCGGCAAATGAAATTATCAATGCACATGCTGCAATACCTTTGATGAGATTTTTTAACATATTCTTCTCCTGAGAAAAAAAATACGTGAAGAGAAAGATCCAGCATGCAAAGAGGATATGCAGAGGCCGTTTTCCTTTCCAAACACGGGAGGCATAAAGATTTCTCTATATACCCTTATATCGATTCCACGAATCGATAAGTGTCTTCAGCCCCATAGCCAGGCAGCCTTAGGGTGCTGAAGATCGAAAAACGATGATGAATAGTAACTTACAATTACCCAATTATCAATGAAAATTTAACATTTTTGGAAATTGTCAGTATGATGTTAGAAGAATATTATTTTAGTCTGTATGTGACGGGAATTGGAAGAGAGACGTTGCGTCCAAGATTGTGGGGATATGGTGTCTCCATTGCTTTGTAAATTAATTTAATTGCGGCTGCATTTAGGCTTTGGTATGGAGAAGGTTCAATAATCTCCGTTCTAATCATATTTCCTTCTTCATCGAGAATGAGGCGAACATAGATTACTCCCTGAAGCCCTCTTTTTTTGGCTTTCAGCGGATAAGTACTGTCGGTGTACATCTTGATCCTATTGATAAGCCCTTCGAAGATGTTATCGTTTTGTTCTCCGGTAGTACCGGTTTGCGCGCCTGGGTTGCTATCTGGCAGAACTGAGGTCTGTGGTGTGGTAGGCGCGGCCGCGGGTTCTGCTGAGGGCTCAGGGCCTGGATTAGCCGCAGGCTCCGGGACGGTTGTTACCACCGGAATGGGCGAAGGCTTAACTATCGCGGGCTCAACTGGCTCGGGTCTCACCGGGACGGGTTTTGCCGGCTGAGGCGGCAGTGCTTTCGGCTCTATTGGTGCAGGAGGCGCCGCGGTAGGCGGCTCACTCTGAGCTTTCATCGCAAGATTAACAGGAATAAGCTTTTTAAGTTCTCTCGAGGGTTCGGATTTTGACGGTTCGAGGCTGATGAAGATGAGAGACAGATGAAGAATAAGTGATAGTGCAATAAAGATTAAAATGAATTTTCCGGACTTCATGGAGCCTACTGGGCCGCTTTTTCATCGACCAGGAAAGAGAGATCGATGGCACCGCTTCCGCGGCAGATATCCATAACATCGACGACAATTCCGAAGTCGACCTTCTCATCCGCCTGGATGAAGATATCATTGGTTTCGCGCTCGGAGTATATTCGGGTAAGTTCAGTCTTAAGCGCTTCTCTTGAATACTCCACTTCATTCAGAAACAGTCCTCCGTCGCGCTCGACTGCTACGATTATTTCCTGTTCCACCCTCGTCTCGGTTATTTCTGATTCCGGAAGATCAACGGTGATGACCGGTTTCGAGAGGGTCGATGTGAGAAGAAAGAAAATAAGAAGCAGAAATATCATGTCTATCATCGGGGTCATGTCAAAGCGCCCGCGCGATGTCCAGGACTCATCAAAATCATTAAATTCTATCACAGGCGCACCTTCTTATTCTTCTGCCCGGAGGATTGTGTTGATCTCTTCTCCGTAAATTTTCATGGTGAAGGCAAGCTTTTTGATTCTGGAATTATTGATATGAGCGAATATCAGACAGGGGATTGCTACAAAGAGCCCCGCGACCGTCGTTATCATTGCAACCCATATGCCGTCGGCAAGCAGCGACGGATCAATCTGGCTTCCTGAGTCAATTCCAATCTGCTGGAAGGCCTTCACCATTCCGACTACGGTTCCGCTTAGGCCTATCATCGGTGAGACACTGCCTATCAGCTCTAGTATGTGAATGAAGCGTGATGCGGAAAACAGGATCTTGTTGCCTTCCAGCGAGATCTCCTTCTCGGCAACATCGGGGGCCTTTAATCTGTTGGCAAAGACAGAGGAGAGGAAGCGAAAAAGCAGGCGCTCTGAGCTGCCTGTGAGTAAAGCCGCCTTTTCGACAGAGCCTTTGACTACATCCTCTTTAAGCTCGTTTAAGGCGCTGTCGGAGATCCTGTTTCGGAGATAGAAAAACTCTCTTTCAAGAATGACTGCAAGGGCAACAACTGAGAGAACCGCAAGCGGCCACATGAGTAGTCCGCCTTTAATAAATAAATCAACCATAGTGGATTCATTAAAAGTCAGAATCGAAAAAAAGTCAAATGCTTTATCGTTGTTGCTGTCGGAGGCGGGCGGCTATTCTGTTTACATTGCGGATTATATCCTCTTCATCGAAGCCGGTAAGGCGGCCGTTTTTAACGGTGAACCTGCCGTTTATCATCGTATGCTCAGTTCTGTGGTCGTATCCGCAAAAAATCAGTGCCGCGGCAGGGTCAGAGAGTGAGCCCGCGTAGTCCAGGGTTTTCATATTGTAGATTGCAAGGTCAGCTGCCCAGCCTTCCTTCAGCATTCCGCAGCGAGGGAAATTAAGGGTCTTCGCTCCGCCCCGGCTTGCCATCATTAGCGCTTCATCCGCCGTCAGCGCAGCGGCTCCGCCCTTGACCCTCTGCAGCATTAGAGCGCTGCGAACTTCGGAGAGCATGTCGGAACTGTCGTTTGATGCGGAGCCGTCAACCGCGAGCGAAACATTAATTCCCATATCAAGCATCTCCCTGACGCGGGCTATGCCGGAGCCGAGTCTCATATTTGATGACGGGCAGTGGCAGATGCTGCAGCCTTCATCCCTTAAAACTTCGAGCTCCTCATCATTGAAGTGGATTCCATGGGCGAAGGACACATCGCTGCCGGTAAATCCGCAGTCCTGCATCAGTTTAAGCGGTCTTACCCCGTATTTTTTCACGCAGAAGTCATTCTCATCGAAGGTTTCGGCGAGATGAGTGTGAAGCAGTACGCCGTGTCTGCGGGCGAGTTCGGAGCTTTTTTTCATCAGATCCGTGGTGACTGAAAAGGGGCTGCAGGGCGCGAGGATTATCCGGCGCATGGATAAGTCCGACGGATCATGATACTCGGAGATAACCCTCTCGCTGTCGGAGAGTATCTCTTCTTCTGTCTGAACCACCGAATCAGGAGGCAGCCCCCCGTCTTTCTTGCTGAGCGACATCGAGCCGCGGGTTGGAGAAAACCTCATTCCGAGCGTCTCTGCCGCCTCAAACTGGCGAGCCATGATGTCCCCGATAAAGGCTGAGGGATAGAGGTAATGATGATCAGTGCTGCAGGTGCAGCCCGTTTTCATCAGCTCGGCCATGGCGGCAAGGGAGGAGTAATAGACCGCCTCAGAATCAATATTTTTCCAGGTTTCATACAAAAAAATGAGCCAGTCGAAGAGTTCGGCATTCTGCACCTCGGGCAGGTTCCTTGTGAGGATCTGATAGAAATGATGATGGGTGTTAACAAGGCCCGGAATTACTAGATGATCCGAGCAGTCGACAACCTCAGTCACTTCTGGATTATGTACGGCAGCAGTAGGCCCTATGCTATGGATAATATTTTTCTTTATCAAAATGTCCTGAGCATAGAGCCGTTTTGTTCCATCAAACACGCAGAAACAGTTTTTCAGTAAAATCATTACCTTCCTCCTGCATCGAGGATTATCTGTTTTATAAGTTTAAGCGCAGTATTCTTCCGGTATTCTGCCGTGCTCCTCTGATCATCGATTGGGATAAGGACGCTTGAGTAAACCGAAAGAATTTGCTCAAGCTGATTTTCAATATCAGCCGTCCTGCAGCCCCTGATGAGATCCTCAGCCCTGCGGCTTCTGATTACCCTGGGCCCGCATGCGCCGACAGCCAGTCTGAAATCAGTGAAAATATGATCTTCGATTTTCCAGACGGCGGCTAGGCTTAATTTGGAGAGAGCGTTGGCGGCCCTTGTTCCAATTTTTCTGAAGACTGCTTTAAGTCCGGATGGAAGGGGAAGGCTCACGCCGGTGACAAGTTCGCCGGCCCCAAGGGCCGTCTTTCCAGGTCCGGTAATAAAGTCTGAAATAGCTATCTTTCGGCTGACAGGTAAGTCGCCTTCACCAAGGGAGGCCGCCTGTATTACCGCATCAAGGATGTAGAGAACAGTAAGCGAATCTCCGGCGGGGCTCGCGTTACAGATGTTTCCGGTGAGGGTTGCAATGTTCCTGATTCCCGGCGACGCAATGGATTCTAGAGCCTCCGCGAGAAGCGGCGGGCAGAGCGGCGACGCAATTATTTCGCTGAGGGTGACGCAGCTTCCAATTTCAAGGCTATCATCGCCGTCTTTTCCGGTCTCCGGAATAAATATTCTGCCTAGTTCGGCAATTCTTCCCGCATAAAAAACCGGCTTAAAGCTGCTGCTGAGGTTGCCTCCGAGCTTATGTGATTCTGCTTTCTCGATGCTATGACGCCTGATAAGCAGATCAGTGCCGCCTGATACCGGCTGAAAGCCGTTTTTAACAAGTTTCAGAGCGTCAATTAGTCTTACCGGGGACAGGCTGTCGGCATTTTCCGGAATGCTATTATTCACTGCCGGCCATCCTCGCGGCGGCTGATTTTACCGCTTCGATTATCATCGTATAGCCGGTACAGCGGCAGAGATTGCCCGAGAGAGCCTTTCTTATCTCTCCCTCATCAGGCGTCGGATTTTCATTTAGCAGGGCGGCGGTAGCCATGATAAAGCCGGGAGTGCAGAATCCGCATTGAACGGCGCCGGCCTCGGCATAGGAGTCAGAGATTATCCGGTAGCTTTCTGTCCGTGAAAAGCCTTCTATGGTTAGAATGTCGTCACCGTGGACGGCTATTACCGGTATCGAGCAGGAGTTGACAAGTCTGCCGTTGCGAAGGACGCTGCATGCGCCGCATTCTCCCTCTCCGCAGCCTTCCTTAACTCCCTTTATTCCGGCATCCTCCCTGAGGACATCGAGAAGCCTTTTTTCAGGACTCGTCTCAAAGCGTGCTTTCTTTCCGTCGAGGGTAAACTCAATAATAACATTCGGGTTCATCTTGATGCAGCCTCCAGCATTTCGGGTGTAACGGGAATTTCAGTAATAATCCGGCCGACAGCCTGGGAGACCGCGGCGGCAACCGCTCCGGCAGGTCCTTCATTGGGAAGCTCGCCGGCGGCCTTTGCTCCGAAGGGTCCGTAGCGGTAGGGGTTGTCGATAAAAAAACATTCGGTATCGGGGAAGTCGAGGGTTGTCGGAATTGTGTAATCGGTAAAGGATGCCTGGGCCGGACGGCCTCCGCTCATCTCCATCCTTTCGATGGTTGAATATGCGAGGCTCTGTGCCGTTCCTCCCTGCATCTGACCCTTGAGAATACGGAGATCAATGGCTGTTCCGACATCATAGACTCCCCAGGAGCCGGTTATGCTTACTTCGAATGTGATCGGATCAACTTCGACTTCGACGACGTTGATCGACCAGGAGTATGCGGGGTAGGCATCTCCTTTGAAAGTTTCCTCGTCCCATTCGAATTCTTCCGGATGAACATAACGTTTCTCGGCAGTCAGCACCGGGCTTCCTGAATCAATATTTTTTTTCAGCTCTTCGGCGGCATCCTGAAGGAGTTTTCCGACAATCATAATTGTCCGGGAGGCGACAGTTGGTCCTGAATCTGGAACCACATCGGTGTCCGGAACTGTGTAGATGACGGCCTCGAGCGGAAGACCCATTGTTTCGGCGACTATTTTCCGGAGCGTCGTCGAGGCGCCCTGTCCCATCTCGACGTTTGATACAAGAATGCGAATGAAGTGTTTAAAATCCTCATTTTCCGCAGGTTCGGCTTTGAGCCTCACGAGGCTCTTGATTATTTCCTGTTCTCCGCTTCCGGTAAAGGCTCCGCCATGCGCGGCGTAGGATATTCCTATTCCTCTACGTCTTTCGCCCGGGGAGGAAGGTCTCTCATACTCTTTGTACTTCCGGCTGTAGTCGGAGGCGCGCTCGATGATATCAAACATCTGGTCGAGTTTTATATCATCTCGGAACGTTCCGCCGGTAACCGATCTGTCTCCCTGTCTGTACTGATAGCGGCGTTTGAGGTCTACCGGTTTGACCCCGAGTTCGAGGGCTGCGTAATACATATTCATTTCTGCCGCAAAGAGGGCCTGAGGCCCGCCGAATCCGCGGAAGGCGCCGGATGGTACATGGTTTGTCTTCATCGATCGTCCGCGAACCCTGATATTCTCGATGTTGTGGGCCCCGGTGCAGATGAAGATAGCGCGTTCGAGAACAACTCCGGACAGACTCTCGTAGGCTCCGGCATCCAGGCGGCAGTCGATGTCCATAGCACTTATCCTGCCGCTCTGGTCGACGGCAGTCCTTATCCTAATTAAGGACGGATGGCGTTTCGGGGTAATTAGCATATCACTTCGCCTATCCATCACTAGCTTGACAGGTTTGCCGGTGACAATAGCCGCGGCCGCGGTCTGCCCCGCAAGGATTGACGGATAATCCTCCTTGCCTCCAAACGCGCCGCCTGTTTCGGTCTGAATAACTCTTATATTATCTCCGCCTATATCGAAGGCATTATTAAGAGAGTTTTTGATGTAGTACGGACACTGCATTGAGCCGCGCACCGTCAGCCTGCCGCCCGAGAATTCCGCTATCATTCCCTGGGGCTCCATGTATGCCTGCTCCTGCATTCCGGTGCGGTAGGTGTTTTCAAGAATCCGCCCGGCGGACTTAAAGCATTCATCAGGCTTTCCCTTCACTATAGTGTAATCATTGAAGAACTCCACCGCTTCATCAATAGTCGAGACGGCAGGAAGTTCCTCGTAATCTATTATTATTTTTGAACAGATATTTCCGCATTCTATTTTATCAGATCCTACAACCGCAAGCACGGGCTGTCCGTAATAGACTACCTCATCCTCCGCAAAAAACGGCCAGTCCTGCGCTACAATCGTTGCCTTGTTGATTCCGCTGAAATCTCCGGAGCCGATAATATGATAGCCGACTGGCAGGGGCGGGATTGTTTTTTTCAGTATTTTCCCGTGTTGAATGCCGGCCGAAAGGATTACCATATGAAGCATATCAGGAAGTTCTATATCAGAGATATACTCGGCCCGGCCGGAAGATTTGGTTTTGGAATCCGGCCTGAGTGTTGATGTACTTATTTTATGCAAGCTTCTCTCCTTCCATTTTGAGTGCCCTCATTGCACCGTCAATATCCTTGAGGCCGTTTCCAGTTACAATCAGCGCAGTATAGGCGTTATCATCGATTGAGTCTCTGATTTTAAGGAGCCCGGCGAGGGCCGAGGCCGACGATGGTTCGGCAAATAAGCCTGTACTCGAAGCAAGAGTCTTCTGGGCTTCGAGTATCTCCTTATCAGTTACCGTCACCCCGGTTCCCGAATATTTTTTCAGCATATTGACCGCATAATATCCGTTCCTGGGAATATCTACCGAGATGGAATCAGCGATGGTGTCGGATTTCACAGGTGCTGTAAAGCCGCCGCCGGCAAGTGCCCGGTTTATGGCAGAAGAGCCTTCGGCCTGGACGGAGTGAATGACGGGAATCTTGTCCGTATAGCCTTTCTCAAAAAGGTCGATGAAGCCGCGGTACAGACCGCCGAGGATGACCCCGTCTCCAACAGGGACAAAGACATGATCGGGCACCCGTCTCATCTGGGCAAATACCTCCAGTGCCGCGGTTTTCTTACCTTCGAGGGTCAGCGGGTTGTATGCCGTGTTCCTGTTCATGCCTCCGTATTTATTTGTGTACTCAATTGATTTCTCGAAGGCTAAATCATAGGTTCCGTCAACGAGGGTTACATCGGCTCCGTACTGAAGGGCCTGAACCATCTTGGCCTTGGGGGCGGATGACGGGATGAAGATTTTAACATTCAGTCCGGCCGCGGCCCCTATTCCCGCCATCGATGAGGCGGCATTGCCGGTTGAGGCTACGACTATATCAGTAATCTTGTACTTGCGGGCAAAGGCTGCTACCAGAAATGACGCCCTGTCCTTCAGTGAGCCTGTCGGATTGAGGGTGTCATCCTTTATGAAGAGGTTTTTCAGGTTGAGCCGTTTTCTGAGGTTCTCAGGTTCCCACAGCGGTGTCATTCCGACCGGGATGGACGGAAAATATTTTTTCTCAACCGGAAGAAGCTGATGAATGAAGTCCACCGTTTCATCAAAGGGCGAGGCATCAGGTGTGCCCTCGCAGACTGTCTCGAGGACACCCTTAAGTGGTTTGTCAGGCTGGCCGGAGGAACTGCAGGCAGGACAGAGCTGCACGTTCGGTTTTATTTCAAGGCTGAGGCCGCAGTCTGTACATCTGTAAGAAAATTTCATAGAGTTTTTTCCATGCTGTAGACCAGGGCGGCATAGAAGGCACTGCAGATTACTAGATCCTCAATCTTGTTGACCTCGTTAGGCGCATGGGCCTGATCCTCATCTCCCGGACCGAAGCCTATAGACGGAATTTTGTGCCTGCCGCAGACGGCAACGGCATTTGTCGAAAAGGTCCACTTGTCTACCTTTACATCACTATCGTAAAGCATTTTATAGGCTGACTCTCCCGAGGTTACGAGGGGGTGGTCCCGGGCAATTTTCCATGTGGGGAAGTAGAGGTCCTGACCGAAATCAGTTCCCTTCCAGCTTGTTTTATCATAAAAGGGGATTTTAACATCATCACATTCGGGAATGGCCTCTTTAACCTGGCGGACTGCAAGCTCAGCACTTTCTCCCCATGTAAGCCGCCGGTCCAGATACAGCCTCGCCTGATCCGGCACCGCGCACTGTGACGGGCCTTCGGCCGACATCTGTGAGACTGTGATAGTACCCTTTCCGAGAAAGTTCTCCTCATCGGGCTGGAGTTCGTCATTGAGCTTTTCGATGGCAAGAGCGCCCCGGGCGGCCTTGTAGGCGGCGCTTACCCCGCGTTCAGGGGCCGAACCGTGACAGGAGACGCCCTTAAAGCTGACTTCCATTTCCATTCGCCCGCGGTGTCCGCGATAGAGGTTGCATGATGAAGGCTCAGTACTAATGAAGAAATCAGGGACAAGTTTTTCTTCCTCAATAATGTATTTCCAGCACATTCCGTCACAGTCTTCTTCCATGATGGTAAAGGTAAAATATACGGTAAACTCTCCGTCATAATCGAGCTCTTTGAGTATTTTCCCCGCGGTTATCATCGAGGCGGCACCGCCTTTCTGGTCTGTTGTGCCGCGTCCCCGGACAACCTTATCGGTTATCGCCCCTGAGAAGGGCGGGGTCTTCCACTGCCTCTCATCGCCTACTGTTACGGTATCTATATGAGCGTCAAAGGCAATAATCTTAGGCCCGTTTCCAACCCGTCCAATCAGGTTTCCGAGACCGTCTATATAGACTTCATCAAAACCTGCCTCTTCGCAGAGCTCTTTCAGTTTTTCAATTACATTCTTTTCATCACCGCTGAAACTCGGAATTTGAACAATTCTTGAGAGATTTTCTGTGGTGTAACCCCTGTAATGTTCGGAGAGGTTTCTGATTTTCTCGCTTAAGCTGTTTGACATAATTCTGCTCCTGTTATTTATAAATTTATCGTATATTTTCCCTTAATTTCTCCGATGTCCGCGAAACCGTTTTCGTCGAGCCAGCTATTTATCTCGCCGGCAATCCGGCCGTATGCCGAGGGACCTTCCTTTATTGCCGCTGTACAGACCTGTACCAGGGAGGCTCCCGCCATTATGAATTTGACCGCGTCCTCGCCTGTTGTTATTCCGCCGACGCCGATTATCGGCTTTCGGACTATCCGGGAAAGACTGCAGACAATTCCAAGGGCTATCGGCATCAGTGGGGGGCCGGACAACCAGCCCTGGCCCCAGGCGGAACCGAGGGAGGGTCTGCACTTCACGGGATCAAAGTCTAGGGCGGGGCCGAACGAGTTTACCGCTACAAAGGCATCGACTATGGGTTCAGCTTCCTTGACAAGCTCTTCGAGAAGAGGAAAACCGGGGGAGACCTTCATCCATACCGGTACGGATACTGTTGACTTTAGTGATTCAGCCACTTCAATGAGCGGGCCTATTCCGTGTCCCGTGTAATGAGTTGAAAACTCAATGACATCCGGCTTTATCTCCTCCTCGAGCAGCCTTCCCAGTAGTTTTACATCCTCAGGGCTGTAGCCTATCGAGACAATAAGCGGAACATCGAGGGCGGAAAGCTGTCTGAGTTCATCAAAGAAGTTTTCATAGCTGTCCTCAAGCCATGTTTCACAGTTAAGAAGTCCGCCGGCAACAGTTTTTTTAATCGTGGGCCGGGGGTCCGAGGCGGGGACCGTTGAAAAAGTCTTTGATACAACAGCTCCTGCTCCCAGCTCGGCAGCGCTCAGCATAAGGGCCGCGGTTTTCACATTCGGCCCGGCGGCGGGCATGACAGGGTTTTTGAAGTTAATACCGTTTATTATCGAATGAAGCTCAGCCATTGTATCTCCCGTGCAGCTTTTCCGCCGCTGATTTAATCTGGGTTTTAAGCGAACGCTCAAAGGTAAAAGTAATCTCTCCGTCATTGTAGAGGATGTTTCCGCCTGCAATTGTCATGAAGACCTTTCCGCCTCTGGCACCGAAGATTAGATGTCCTATGAGGCTCTTTTCATCGATAGGAGTCTCGGGAATATAATCCAATACCGCAATATCAGCGTCCATTCCGGGTTCAAGAATACCGGTTGTCGGGAAGTACCGGCTGAGCAGACGAGCAGGATTCTTCATGAAAGTATTATATAGAATCTGGTAATTTTCTTTGATTCCATTTCCCATGAGATATTGAGAACGGAGTGATGAGATCATATCAAAACTCATCCCGTCGGTTCCGATGAGATAGTCTTGAATATATGCCTGGTTTATTTTCCCAACCCGGTTATTCGCATTTGATTCCGGGTTGCTGATTACGAAGGGGGCAATTTCGTGGAGGATCTCGAAATCCCGTTCTGAGAGATGGATACAATGGGCCAGAATGGAATCCGGGCTTATCAATTTGTAACTGCTAAGGCGTTCCACCGGCCCGTGAAAGCCTGAGTTCTGACAGAAAACCAGGTCTGATTGGTCCTCACCGCAGTGGATGTGGATGGGGGCCGCCTCCTTCAAACTCGAGTTTATTTCACCCAGTTGAGCAAGAACCGAGTTGGACAGGGTCAGGTTGGCATGAAGTCCGAGCATTCCCCTTATTCTGCCGTTGTCCATATGCGCTTCCATGAAATCAATATTCTCCCTGATGTGAGACGATATAGGAGAATCACTGGGTCTATCTGAAGTTTCAAAGCAGAGTACTCCCTTTATTCCGGCGAGGTTAAAAGCCTTTTCTATTGCCTCAAGACTTCCATGTACAAAATTCATCGAGGCGTGGTGGTCGAAGATACAGGTGACCCCGTGCTTCACGGCATCGAGGATTCCCGATAAGGCTGAATAATAGACTGCTTCCTCATCCATGACCGAATCAAGATGCCACCAGAAATTCGAGAGTATTTCCTTAAAGGAATTAACCGTGCCCCGGGGTGAGAGTCCGGGAGAAAGGGATGAGTACAGATGAGCATGAGGGTTAACGAAGCCAGGCAGGAGTATGCGGCCTCCGAGGTCATACTTTATTAGCCTTGAATCGGGGTTAGGTTCAAGTTCGCCGTAGTTGCCTATTGCCTCGATTTTTCCTCCTGACACAAGAATTTCGCCGCTGCCGAAAAAACTTCGGCTGTCGGCAATAATACAGTTTTGAAGAAGATAACGATTCTCCATCAAACCTCCTTCCTGAGAAGTTTCCATACCTTTTCAGGGGTGAAAGGAGTATCTTTCAGCCTTATTCCCGCCGCGTCAAAAACCGCATTCGCAATTGCCGGAGCCGGACCGTTTAAGGCAATTTCTCCAATACTCTTTGCCCCGTACGGGCCTGTCTGTTCGAATGAGTCTACAATTATTGTCTTAAGCTTCGGCATGTCCGCGATTGAGAAAATTTTATAATGACCGTAATCCGGATTAACCATTCTGCCTTTTGAATTAAAAAGATATTCTTCGGTGAGAGCATAGGATATTCCGTTCAGTACTGCCCCTTCAACCTGGCCCTCGGCAAGAATCGGATTCAGGGCCAGTCCGCAGTCAACCGCGGCGACAAGCTCCAGGAGTTTAAGCTCGCCGGTTTCGAGGTCAACTTCTACCTCGGCAAACTGGGCGGTGAAAGGCGGCGGAGACTCATGCGCTACGAATGACTGTGTTGCCTGAATCTGATACTGACCCGAGGTATAGAGCCGGTAGGCGCATAACTCCCCGTAACTGATTTTCTTGCTGGTCAATATCTGCCTGGCCGTGCCGCCTGAAAGCTCTATGTCACTTTTTTCTACCGATAGAATTTCGGCTGCAGTTTCTTCAAGCTGAGCCCTTATCTTGAGCGCGCATAATTTTACAGCGTTTCCTGTTATATAGGTAGTGGACGAGGCATAGGCTCCCGTGTCGAAGGGGGTAGTATCAGTGTCTGATGAGAGCACAATGAATTTGTCATAGCTTGTTCCAACTGCCTCGGCCGCAATTTGGGCAAGGATGGTGTCCGAGCCTGTACCAATGTCTGTTGCGCCGGTACTCAGATTGAATGAACCATCCTCGTTCATCTTGATGTGGCAGCTTGCCATATCAATCTCGGGAATGCCCGAGCCCTGCATGCATACGGCCGCACCGACGCCCCTTACCTTGCTGCCGCTGCGGATTTTTTTGCCGCGTTTTTCAGCCCAGCCTATAGCCTCAGCGCCGAGGTCAATACAATCTCCGAGTCCGCATGACTTGATGTACTGGCTTACGCCTTCCTTTCCTTCGCCCAGGGCCGCGAAAACCGCAGAGGTTTCACCCGATTTTATATGCCATTTTTTAACATAATCGAGAAAGTCTATCCCGCAGTATCTGGCGGCTGCATCAATATGCTGATTAAGTGCAAAGTACCCTTGAGTAGCGCCGTATCCGCGGTAGGCACCGCCTATGGGCAGGTTGGTATATACAGAACGTCCCGTGAATGAAAGATTTTCAATTTTATTGAAAAGCGGCAGAACCTTGGCCCCGGCATTGGAAAGAACAGTAAGGGCGTGAGGTCCGTAGGCGCCGGCATTCATTAGGTCATCAACTTCAAGGGCGGTAATCTCACCGGTTTTTTTTACTCCCATCCTTATCCGGCTTCTCATGGCATGCCGGGTGCGGGCATTAATGAAGACTTCCTTTCTTGATAAGACAATCTTAACCGAGCGTCTAAGTCTCCAGGCGGTCAGGGCGGCAACCTGTTCGAGGAATACTTCCTGTTTGCCGCCGAAGCCGCCGCCGACCCGAGGTTTTATTACCCTGATATTTTGTATTGCAATTCCGCAGACCATGCTGACTATTCTTCTTACATGAAACGGCACTTGGGTGGCTGAAATTATGACCATCCGGCCCCGCTCGTCGAAGTATACAGCCACTGCGTGGGGTTCGGTTGCGCAATGAGAGGCATACTGCATGTTGTAACTGTCTTCTATCACGGTATCGGCTTCCGCCAGACCTTTTTCTATATCACCGAAGCTGATGAGGACCTCCGCGGCAAGGTTGATTTCGGGTTTATAAGTCACCGGGATGGCGGGATATTCATCATCGGTGTGAATCAGGGGCGCTCCGGCATCCATGGCTTTTTCCATATCAAAGAGAGGTTCACTTTCTTCTATTTTGACATCTATCAGCTTTAGCGCCGCGTCAGCCTGCTTCTTAGTTTCAGCCGCAACGGCCGCTATTCGGTCGCCGACAAAACGGACCTTACTGTCGAACATTCGGCAGTCATAAGGTGAGGGCTCAGGAAAACCCTGCCCGGCTGTGGTGTGAAGGGTTTCGGGAGTATTTCCATAATACAGAACGGCTTTGACCCCGTCTGCCGCCTCTGCCCGGCTAATGTTTATTGATTTTATTAATCCGCTGGCAATGTCTGAGTATAGGAAGGAAATGAAGAGAGGCTCATCAATCCTGAAATCATCGGTATATTTTTCCCGCCCGCAGGCCAGGGCAATGGAGTCCAGCTTCTCATGAGAAAGACCCGCCTGTTTAAAGTTCTTATTCATCATCATCTCCCTTCATCCTGACGGCGGAAAGCTTTACAGCTTCGATTATTTTCTTGTACCCCGTGCATCGGCAGATGTTTCCGTCAAGAGCCTGTTTTATTTCCTCGTCGCTAGGAGATGGTTTTTCGGTAAGAAGAGCGTAGGCGCTTAAGATCTGTCCCGGAGTACAGAAGCCGCATTGAACCGCACCGCTTTCAGCAAAGGCGCGCTGGATGGGGTGGGGGTTGTGAACATCACCCAGGGCCCTTACGGTTAGAATTTCACCGTCCATGGCGCTCGCGGCGAGCACCATGCAGGAATTTACGGTAACGCCGTTAAGAATCACTACACATGAACCGCACTCTCCGGTTTCACAGCCGTTATGTACCTCGGTATACCCATTATCTCTGAGCACAGTAAGGAGGGTGGCCTCAGGAGGGAAACAGAATGTCTTCTCTCTGCCGTTTACGGTAAAACTAAAGTTAAGCTCATTATTCATTCTTGTTTCCCCCGGTAATGTTTAAGAGTCTGACAAATTCAATCTCTGCGCGTTTTTTAATATATTCACCCGACAAGCTCCGCTCTTTGTTGAAATCGGGCAGAGCGGTTGCGCTCTTCAAAAGTTCTGCGCGTTTTCCCTTGAGAACCAATGGCCCGGAAGCGGGGCCGGTTATGCAGCATGAAAGATCCTCATTTCCGCGCATCGAGACCGTGATTGTGAACATGGGATAATCGAAATGAGTCTGAGTAAAGCGGTAGTATCCGCCGGCAATATTAGCCTCTGGAATAATTACTTCGGTTATTATTCCAGAATGCCTGAGTTTTTTGTCCGAGAGGTAATCAGAGACCGCGGATGGTTTGTCGGATGATGAAAGTCTTACTGAAGCGTCGGAGGCAAGCAGAGGCCCGATTAAATCGGACCACTTAGGTGCCGCGTAGATACTTCCGCCTAAAGTTATCCTGTTGCGCAGCGGACATGCGGCGGCCGAAGAGAGTGCTTTTGACATGAAATTCCCCGCGGACTCTGATTCGAGCACAGCCGCGGCCTTTGTGTAAGTAAGAGCGGACCCAAGGGAAATATATCCGCCTGATATTCCAAACTCTTTTAGCTGCGGAATTCGGGAAAGATCAAAGAGACCATCGGTATTGAGTGCTGTTTTAACAAGGAATGTTCCGCCTCCATGAGCCTTGTAACCGTTTTTTAAAAGTTCATCAACTTCGGTGAGAGTGTCAGGGAAAAACCATTTCATATCTTTCATAGTATCATTGTAAATGCAAAGAAGAAATAAAGGCAAGTAAAAATACATCGTTGACAAAGATCATTCCCACGTTTAGAGTTATGTTTAATGGAAATCTTAAATTTACTGCAGCGCATAATAAATGCTTATTCTAAAAAGAAAAACAACTGGATAATTCAGTTTGATGAACTCCTTGCCTTTATCAATAATCTTGTTCTAAATGATGAGGCCGGACGATATCAAATTTTCAGTATTAATACTTCGGATATCCTCACGGCACAGCTGATTGATATGGAAGACTCAGGCAGCATCGCCCTCAGATATATAGACACCCGCATAGATTCTGTAATGAATTATTCGTTTCTCAATTTTGCGGTACAGTCGTCTTATGAGAAGATGGAATCAAATTCGGAAACCCCCTTTCCGACTGAAGGCTCTCTGGATATATCAATACCGGATGACAGGCTTCAGATTCTTCAGATGCCGGAACACCTGTCTATGGCAATGAGCGACTCCGGCGGAATTGATAAGAAAATTATCAAACTTCAGTTCAAAGGTGATATTAGGCCCATATTGACAACCGGCAGTATAGTTAATGGCAGGCTGCTTGTTCTTGCGGTAAACAAGATAAGGAATTATCTTGCCTACAAAACCAACGCTAATTTTATATATCAGAAGATTCTCCCCCTCTGTAAACAGAATACCCGAGCCCTTATTGAAATAATCAAGATGGTTCAGTCAAATCCCGGACGCGCCGCAAAGGCCATGAAAAAACCTGATGAATTTGTCTTTACCTTCTGGACCCAGCTCTGCGCTTTCATAAGAAAAGAATTATCGGACAAGGAAAACAAGACCAGTCAGGATGAAGGTCTTCTTCACTCGGCTGTACTGATTAATGCCTTTATACTCTATTATAGAAATCTTATTATAAAGAAGCGTCAGAAAGAGGAAGCCTTGAAAAATGTCGGCGAGCAGCTAAAAAAGGCTCCCTATCATTACACAATCAGCGATATTTACAGTTTCAAGGATAAAAGCGGACCCTTCCTGGATAAAAAATTCAAGAGAGATGAGCTGCATGAGTTTATTGCCGAGAGGGGTAAACTCAGAGAAAATGAAAATCTTCCTGAAATTATCAAGGTGAAGACTGTAAACAATAAACTATATTATATACACAGGTCGGTATTTCTAACTCTGGTTCATTCTAAAGCAACCGACGCGCATGATGATTACCGGAAAATTTATCTTGATCAGTGGGTATCTGCCCTGAAGATGTATAAGAGCCTGCCGGAGATGGACTCTGATGAGAAGTTTCATGCTGATCTGGAGAATCGCATTAAAAAAGACGATCCACTTTTGTATGCGCTTCTCGCCTATGAGCTTCTGTATCTGGGACTTCAGGAATCAAAGAATATTAAATTGAAAGCGGTAATAGAAGGCTGGATTGATAAGGGCCAGCATTCGACTCGGCCGCTGCCTGTTGTCCTGAACCTGACGCGAAGAGAGCTGTATGCAGAGGTTAAGTCTATTGTCCCTTTCTGGCTTACTATTCCATTTTTCAGAAAGCTCGCTGCCATATTCGGTAAAAAGAAGAAAAAAAAGAAGCGCGGTAATGTACCATTACAATCGCCGGCAGGCAGACCGGAAGTCAGCCAATTTCCAAGAACAACGGCCTCGGGAAAGAGCGAGATCAGCAGGGGTGCCGCCTATCGCAAGGATCTTGAAAAACTCAAGATAAGGTATAACTACAGCAATCATACTATTGATAATTACCTCACCACACTCTCTGATGAATGGAATCCTCTTTACGATTATCAGGCTAGAAATAACCTTGTTAGTGATGTAAAGAATATGGTTCGTGATTATGTTCGCAAAATTCTTCGTGAGACCTCGTTTGCCGTCCCCGACTCAGAGCGAGTTGAGAATATCTCCGAACTTCTTGCCGGCAATAAGGCATTTGACACAATTAAGAAGAGACAGAAATTCAAGCAGTTTATATCGCTCTATATTATTAAAATTCTCAGTGAGACAAAACCTTGACAGCCAAATTTAGAACTACTTACGTCTCGGAAGCGGGATTAGAGCTAATAAAAACAAGGCTAAGAGGAATAAAATAATCTTCTTGCATTTAAATAATTATTCAACCGCTTCCGGAGGCCAATTTTAGAATTGCTGAAACCTTGACTTTTTTATTGCCTGAATTGGGAATAGGTATTAAAATGAATTGTTCACGTTAACATTGTGGATTTAACTTTTAGGAGGATTACATATGAAGACCCTTATTAAAAATGGAACTGTTATCACAGCAAGTGACACTTATAAAGCAGATGTCCTTATTGAAGATGAAAAAATTGTATTGATTGGCATTAATCTGCCTGCCGAAGGCGCCGAAGTTATAGACGCCGAAGGACTTCTTTTAATGCCAGGCGGAATTGATGCGCATACCCATCTTGATATGCCTTTCGGCGGAACAACAACTGCCGATGATTTTTATACCGGACAGAGAGCCGCGGCCTTTGGCGGAACAACAACTCACGTAGACTTCGCGCTTCAGCAGAAAGGCAAAACTCTCAAACATGGAGTTGAGATGTGGCAGGCAAAGGCGAAAGGTAAGACTGTAATCGACTATGGTTTTCATATCGCCATTACCGACCCCACAGAAGAATCAATCAATGAGATTTCATCACTGGGTGAGCTGGGAGTAAGTTCGCTCAAGGTATTCCAGGCATACAAGGGTGCTTTCATGGTTGACGATACAGCCCTCTTTAAGGCAATGGAGAAGGCCAGAGACGCCGACATACTCCTTATGACACATTCAGAGAACGGAGATGCTATCGCTCTCCTTACAGAAAAGCTTGTCTCTGAAGGAAAGCTTGCTCCTAAGTATCACCTCGACGCTCACCCTAGAGAAATTGAAGGCTCGGCAACAGCACGTGCTATTGCAATGGCTGCTGTTACAGGCGCAAAACTCTATGTTGTTCACATGTCATGCTCAGATTCAATTGAGCAGATGGCAATGGGAAGGGCCAAGGGATACAACGTAATGGGCGAAACCTGTACTCAGTATATGTTCAAGTTTGAAGATGATATGAAAGTCCCAGGCTTTGAGGGAGCAAAATGGGCATGCGGACCACCAGTGCGTACTCCGGATGATGCCGAGTACATCTGGGAATCACTGCGAGACACAACTCTTCAGACCGTCGCGACAGATCACTGTTCATTTAATTATGAGGGCGGCGTCAACGGAAAGGGCCCCGGAAAGGAGCTCGGAAAAGAAGGCTGGCACAAGATTCCTAACGGTATACCCGGAATAGAGGACAGAATGCCGGTTATGTACCACAATGGTGTAAACGCAGGCCGAATCAGCCTGAACCGCTTTGTCGCGATAACATCAACCAACGTCGCCAGGGCAATGGGCATGTATCCCCGAAAGGGAACAATCGCCGCGGGCTCCGACGCGGACATCGTCCTCTGGGATCCGAAGAAGAAGCATACAATATCAGCCAAGACCCACCACATGAACGTTGACTACAATGCTTATGAGGGAATGGAAATTACCGGAAAGCCAGTTAGAACCATCATCCGCGGAACAACAGTTGTTGACGGCGATAAGTTCTGTGTTGAGAAGGGATTCGGCAAGTTCATAAAGAGAAAGGGACCTCAGATCGTTTAATACGGTTTAACGTTTCAATTGAAGGCCGTTCGGGTACTATCGGGCGGCTTTTTAAATTCAAGATTCAGGAATTCAAGTCGCGGGGAAAACACCGGTGTAAAACACAGTAGCGACTGAGAGGATGAAAGAGAAGAATGATTTTTTTTGGCCTTGCCAGTGACGCGGAGGCTGCGCCTGCGGTGCCACTTTTAGGGTGAGACTATACAGTTGAACGTTGACCGTGGCTTTTAGATCTTAAGAGTTATACGGAATATAGATAATTTAAAGTAATCAGATATTCTGAATGGGTGTAAACGCTTGACGTTAATAACCCTTTGTTGACTCCCGCATAGGAATTAAGATTTAAGCTCATTTATCCCGAAATATAATTGTGTGAAAGAATTCCAAAGGG
>JAEKNX010000020.1 GCA_016839055.1 Spirochaetales bacterium | reverse complement strand
AAGCCTAAAGTATAGCCCAACCAAACAAATTCTTCTCTTTAATCCGTGCAAATCTCTGCTGTGCGATGCCCAATATCAATCCGTGGCAAAATACTCTTGAGAATTCTTGGCCGCGGATTTATATGGGGCCAGGCACGGTAGCGATTACACGGATTTTTTTAAAAGTTGAGCCTTGCTTTTAATTTAGCTTTGTTTTTCTTGAATGTTGCATTTTTAAAACTTCAGCTAAAAGACCGGGTAAAGTCCAAACCAGCCCCAGCTCTACCAACCAAATTCTTCTCTTTAATCCGCGCAAATCTCTGCTGTGCGATGCCCAATATCCATTCGTGGCAAAATACTCTTGAGAATTCTTGGCCGCGGATTTATATGTGGCCAGGCACAGTAGCGATTACACGGATTTTAAAAAGAGTTTAGCCTTGCTTTTAATTTAGCCTGGTTTTTCTTGAATGCTGCATTTTTAAAATTTCAGCTAAAAGACCTGGCAAAGCCCAAACCAGCCCCAGCTCTACCAACCAAATTCTTCTCTTCATACCTTCGGTGCTACTTTTGTAGAAAGACAATTTAGTTTAACGTAGTCCGTGCAAATCGCTACTGTGCGATGCCCAATATCCATCCGTGGCTTAATACTCTTGAGAATTCTTGGCCGCGGATTTATATGTGGCCAGGCACAGTAGCGATTACACGGATTTTAAAAAGAGTTTAGCCTTGCTTTTAATTTAGCCTGGTTTTTCTTGAATGCTGCATTTTTAAAATTTCAGCTAAAAGACCTGGCAAAGCCCAAACCAGCCCCAGCTCTACCAACCAAATTCTTCTCTTCATACCTTCGGTGCTACTTTTGTAGAAAGACAATTTAGTTTAACGTAGTCCGTGCAAATCGCTACTGTGCGATGCCCAATATCCATCCGTGGCTTAATACTCTTGAGAATTCTTGGCCGCGGATTTATATAGGGCCAGGCACAGTAGCGATTACACGGATTTTTTCAAAAGTTGATGTTTGTTTTTTAATTTAGCTTTGTTTTTCTTTATAGCCCGCCTTTAAAACTCCAGCTTAAAAGCTATGCTAAGCTCAAAGTATAACCCAGCTCTACCAACCAAATTCTTCTCTTCATGCCTTCGGTGCCGCTTTTGTGGAAAGACAGTGACTGACTTGGATGCTTCTACGTCGGTTTATCACTATATCAGAATCGAATAAGCGGCAGACTAATCAAACAGCTTCCAGTTTCCCTTCAAATCGGGAAACTGGAGATTCTTCTCTAATATTCTAATGTAATCATTCCGTGTTATCTCCTCGGCACCGAGGGACAGGAGGTGGGGCGTAGCGATCTGGCAGTCGATCACCTCAATTCCGAGACCGGCTGATGCACGGCTCAGAGCGATAAGCGCCGCCTTGGATGCATCGGCGGTTCGTGAAAACATCGACTCACCGAAGAAACAGCGGCCGAGTGATATTCCATAGAGACCGCCTGCAAGCTCTGACTCATGAAAAACTTCGATCGAATGGGCATACCCCAGTTCATTCAGCCGGCAGTAGGCTTCGATCATTTCGGTGTTTATCCAGGTTCCGTCCTCCTGCGTGCGCTTTATACCCGCGCAGCTTGATATCACCTCACGAAAACAGGTATCACTCTTTAAGATGAATCTTCCTGTTCTGAGCCGCCGCTCCATCCGTTTAGAGACATGAAGATGTGATGGAAACAGGACACAGCGCGGGTCGGGGTTCCACCAAAGAATTGGATCATCCTTACTGTACCAGGGAAAGACACCCTGACTGTAGGCAGATAGAAGCATTCCAGGAGACAGATTGCCCCCGCTGGCGAGGATGCCATCATTATTTGCGTTTTCAGGATCGGGGAAATCTATTCTCTCTGAGTCTTCCAGGTAGGGAAAATCGGGGTCGGCCAAGCTATACTACTTCGATCACAATCCTGTTATTGACGACGTTTGCAACAGCCTTCCCGCCTTCGGTAAGCCTTCCAAACAGAACCTCGTCGACAAAAAATGATTTAATCTCATCCTGAATTAGCCTAGCAATATTTCTGGCGCCAAACTCATAGGAGTAGCCTTTATCGGCTATATGTTTTCTGCAAGAATCAGATACTTCGAGTTCTATCTTCTTTTCGGCAAGCTGCTCATCAAAGAGCCTCAATTCTTTGTCGACTATCTTCAGGATGATATCATCCGACAACCGTTTGAATGTTATTATTCCGTCGAGCCTGTTCCGAAACTCAGGAGAAAAAGCCTTTGTAACGGCTCCATCTATGACGCTATCTGTAATCTCTCTGCCGCCGAAGCCTATCAGGCTCTTTCCGACATCCCTGGCTCCGGCATTTGATGTCATTATAATTATTACGTTTCGAAAGTCTGCCTTCTTTCCATTGTTATCGGTGAGAGTAGCGTAATCCATTATCTGGAGGAGCACATTAAAGATATCTGAATGTGCCTTCTCAATCTCGTCAAGAAGCAGGACTGAATGTGGTGAACGGCGGATGAGATCTGTCAACTGTCCGCCCTCCTCAAAACCGACATAACCCGGAGGAGAACCGATTAATCTCGCGACGGTATGTTTCTCTTGATATTCACTCATGTCGAATCTGTTAAGCGGTATCGATAGAGCATCGGCCAGGCTTCTTGCCGTCTCGGTCTTCCCTACTCCAGTAGGCCCCGCGAACAGAAATGAGGCTACGGGCTTGTCTGGCTTCTTGAACCCGGCCCGGCCGCGTCTGACGGCTCTGACTATGGCGTCGAGAGCCTCCTCCTGACCGTAGATAACCTCGCCGAGTTCCTTTCCAAGATCTTTAAGCCTGTCGGTCTCACTTTTTGAGACACTCTTCTTTGGAAGATTCGTAATTCTGGACACAATCAGCTCAATCTCGGGCACACCTATCTTAAAAGGCGGCTGGGAATGAACCCGCATGTAGGCGGCTGCTTCATCGATAACATCAATTGCAGAGTCGGGATGAAAGCGGTCATTAATATACTGTTTTGAAAGATCGACGGCAGCCTCAAGGGCCTCATCGCTATAAACAACATCGTGATGGAGTTCAAACTCAGGCTTCAGTCCGCGCAGGATGTGAAGGGTCTCCTCCCTTTCCGTTTCAGGGACATCAATTTTCTGGAAGCGCCGCAGCAGTGCCTGCTCCTTCTCAAAAAACTTCTTGAACTCGACGTGGGTAGTCGAACCTATGCAGCGAATCTTCCCTGAGGCAAGCACCGGTTTAAGCAGGTTGGCCGCGTCGAGAGAGCCGCCGGAGACCGCTCCGGCTCCGATTATTGTATGTATCTCATCAATAAAAAGGATGATCTTATCAATTTTCTCCAAATCGGAGATAATTTTCTTAATCCGCTCTTCAAAATCGCCCCTGAAGCGGGTACCGGCCACAACCGAACCCATATCCAGTGACAGGATCCTATAATCGCGGAGAAAGGCCGGAGCCTTGTCTGAGGTTATCATCTGGGCGAGGCCCTCTGCCAGCGCGGTTTTCCCCGTGCCCGGATCCCCAACGAGAATCGGATTATTCTTCAATTTCCGGCAGAGAATCTCACTCATCCGGTGAATCAGCTTTTCCCTTCCGATGAACGCCGGCAGATTCCCTGCCGCGGCTTCTGCTGTAAGATCTCTGGTGTAGGTCTGAAGAAAATTCTTCTTAGGCGCGCCGGCCTCTGTTGTTTCAGCCCCGCTGGAAGCTTCTCCTTCAAATGCCAGGGAAGAGTGCTCAGGTTCCAGTTCTTCAGAATCAAAAAGCAGGTCTTCATCCTCCTCAAGAATTCCGTGAGAAATTTTCTCGAGAAGATTAAGCCGGTTAAGCCCGGCCTTCTTCAGATAATAGGCCCCGAAGGATTTTTCCTCGTCAAAGATCGATACAAGAATATCGCCGAGATCCAGAATCTTTTTTGACGATGATTCGGTATGAATGACTGCCCGCTCGATCACATCCTGAAAACCAAGTGTCTGAATTGGCTCAGCCCTGTCCGAAACGGGGATATTGTATTTCAAATGCTCTTCAAGCTCGAGCCGAAGATCCTCAGGCTCTACCCCGCAGGCAGAAATTATCTGTCTGGTAAAATCAAAGTAAAGAGAGGCATAGAGGATATGCTCCGGTGTAATATACTCATGCTTCCGTTCCCTTGCATCTAGATAAGCGGCATTCAGCATGCCCTGAACATCTTCGCTAATTTCCATTTCAAGCCTTCTCCATCGTGCATTTCAGCGGATATTCTTCAATTTTAGCCAACTGATCAACCTGTTTGATCTTTGTCGCCGCTATATCATATATATAGACACCCGCGAGACCTTTTCCTTTTTTATGAACTTCAAACATTATCTTTGTCGCTTCAACAGGATTTTTATGAAATACATCCCGCAATACATTAACAACAAAATCCATCGGTGTGTAGTGGTCATTCAGGAGAACCACCTTATACATCTCCGGAGATTTCAACTTATGTCTGGTTTTATCAAGTACCGCACTGTCTGTATTAATTTTTCCTGCCATATATTTAAATAATAGCGCATTTGAGACCTTTTTCACTACCTTTTATCATGAAAGTTTTGTCATTTTTTGACGATTCTGACGCTTGTAAATAATTGCCTAATTTCCTATATTTAAAATGGACTTTTGTGCGGATTATTCATATAATTCTTGTTATTCTGCACTGAATTAATTAAGATTTATTATTAAGGAAGGGAAAATGAAAAAACGAGTAGATTTCATGGTTACCGCTTTTCGCGACGGATTCCAATCTGCCTACGGAGCCAGAGTTTTCACACCTGATTTCCTACCCGCAGTTGAAGCCTGTGTGGATGCCGGGATGACCCATTTCGAGGCGGGGGGCGGAGCCAGATTCCAGTCCCTGTTTTTCTATTGTAATGAAAATGCCTTCGATATGACGGACGCTTTCAGACAGGCCGCCGGTCCGAATGCCGACCTGCAGACTCTCGCCAGAGGAATAAATGTAGTAGGTCTCGACTCACAACCGAGAGATATTATCAATCTCCATGCCAAGTTGTTCAAGAAACACGGTATTTCCACAATCAGGAACTTTGACGCACTCAATGATGTTAACAACCTCATCGACAGCGGCCGCGCTATTCATGAGGCAGGACTCAGACACGAGGTCTGTGTCACCCTGATGGAACTTCCTCCGGGATGCACTGGCGCCCACACCTCTGATTTCTACATCAAGGTGCTCAAAGACATTCTTAATGCCGGAATCCCCTTTGAATCTGTATGTTTCAAGGATGCTTCAGGCACAGCCGTTCCAAGCAAGGTCTATGATACTATTAAAAAAGCAAGAAAGGTCCTCGGAAAGAAAACCAGGATTGTTTTTCATTCCCATGAAACAGCTGGAATCTCCGTCCTTGGATATAAGGCTGCACTCGATGCAGGAGCAGATCAGATTGACCTCTCTCTGGCCCCAGTGAGCGGCGGAACATGTCAGCCTGACGTAATTACAATGTGGCATGCCCTCAGAGGCACCGAGTACGATCTCGGTATTGATATTAATAAGGTAATAAAGGCTGAAGAAGTGTTCAAGGACTGCATGAAAGACTACTTTATGCCGCCGGAGTCCGAGAGGGTTGAGCCTCTTATTCCGTTCTCACCTATGCCCGGCGGAGCCTTGACTGCTAATACCCAGATGATGCGTGACACCAACTGCCTGCACCGGTTCCCTGAAGTCATTGCGGCCATGGGTGAAGTTGTAGAAAAGGGCGGATTCGGAACCTCGGTTACCCCGGTTTCCCAGTTCTACTTCCAGCAGGCTTTCAATAACGTCTTCTTCGGTCCCTGGACGAGGATTGCCGAAGGTTACGGAAAGATGGTTCTAGGCTACTTTGGCAAAACCCCTGTTAAACCGAACCAGGAAATAATTGATCTCTGTCGTGAGAAAATGGGTCTTGAGCCGACAACAACTCCCGCAGTAGATCTTAATGATGCTGATCCGACCAAGGGAATTACTCCAGCGACAAAACTTTTAACCGATGCCGGACTTCCTGTTACCGACGAGAATGTTTTTATTGCGGCTACCTGTATGGAAAAGGGAATTACCTACCTACTGGGCAATGCTACCGTCATGGTTAGAAAAAACAGCGATGCAGCAGCTCCAGCGGCTTCCGCACCCGCGGCTCCCGCTCCAGCACCCGCGGCTCCCGCTCCAGCTGCTCCCGCCGTAGCAGCGGCTCCCGCGGCCCCAGTGCCGGCAGCAGCCGGCGCAACCAGACTCGAAGCACAGCTTCCGGGAACAGTTATCAGGGTCATTAAAAACGCAGGTGAGGCTGTAGCTTACGGCGAAACCGTAGTAGTGGTTGAATCAATGAAGATGGAACTTGATATTCCCGCTACAGTAGCCGGAACACTAGCATCAATCGATGTTAAACCCGGAGACAGCGTTCTCAAGGGCGATCTAATAGCTATCATCAGCTAATTTAAGCTGAATAAAAAAAGGGACCGCTGTAAAAGCGGTCCTTTTTTTATCCTGTTAAAATAAGATCCAGTCTGAAGAGAGGCTTTGCTCAGACTGTTCTCTTGAATATCACACCCTCTTCAGTGAGAAAACTTCTCCAGAATAAATTTGATTTGACAGGGGTAAAACCGAAAGATTTCATCTCATCGACAACGACTGTGCTCCGAAGTGGAACCTCATCGGTGAATTTCCACACACCTAAAATTTCCGCGGCCTTTTTGAAGAAACGGTACGGATTTGAAGGTGTTGGAAAATAGATTATGCAGTAACCCTGGGGTTTGGTTGAGTCACAATGCTTCTTAAGAAGTTCTATCCTCTTCTCAGTTTCAAAATGTTCGATAACACCCTGACTATGAACAATATCGTACTTCTCATCAGTTTCGACGCTAAAAAAGTCCATATTAATGAACTCTTTTTCACATTGAACTTCCGATAGAGTTCCCTTTGCAACATTGAGCATTCTAGTATTCAGATCAATTAATGAGAGTTTTTTAACATTGAACCTCTGACATAGCCATTTGTTGGTATAGCCGGTTCCGCATCCGAATTCCAGAATATCTATCGGATGCTCGAAATCAACTACTTCTAGCAGTTCAGAATAGGCTTTAATTACAAAATTCAAGAAAAAATATTTTGAAAAAAATGAATTGGGGTTACTCGAATATTTATCCCAATCCGTTGGAGTCCGCATAAGATCCTTCTCCTGCTTACGATTTCTTATTGATGTTATAAACTAAAAACTTTGCTTTGAAGTTTTACGGCTGCCGGAAAATATCATCCACAAATCCATACTATCTACAGTTTAACATATCTATCTTTATTCTCAAATAGAATAAAGACCGATACTTCCCCCATTCTGCGGCTTCCGGATGAATTTCAGGGGTTATGATTGAATTTCCTGCTGTTTCCAAGAAACATTGATTCGATCTCATGCCTGCGTCCAAGACCGGAAAAGTTTACCGTAAGTATCTCACCGTTATTCGGAAAGGCCTTAGGGTAGACAGGAAGGCTGTTTTCAAGTGCCGCAACAATGAGCCTGAGAGCAACGGCATGGGTCACAATCAGCACCCTGTCCAAACCCGGAGTATTTTCTACATCCGAAAGGAAACTGCAGATCCTGCCTGCAATCATGGAATAAGACTCGCCTCCGCCTGATGGCTCCCAGTTCCATCGTTTCAGAGGATCCTGCTGATAGTCCGGGTTCAGCTTCACCTCGTCGTAGCTCATTCCAGAGTAAAAACCAAGATATTGTTCGATAATTCTGTCGTCTGTCAGGAAATTGATACCGAAGACTTCACTAAACGATTCGGCCGTCTCAACAGCCCTCTTAAGAGGTGAGGATATAATATGATCAATATCAGTAATTTCCTTAAGCTCCGCGGCTATTTCAAGAGAGTCCGCCTTCCCTTCCCTGGTAAGCGAAAAAGGCATTCTGCTGGCGAGTATCCGGTTTTTATTTGCCTCACTTTCGGCGTGGCGGATGAAGTACAGTCTTTTCATAATTTAGCTATCCGATCAAACCCTGGGTCACGACTCAAAAATGGCGCTGATGACGTCCGAACCCTTACGCATGAGATAAACTACGTCCAGAGATGAAATAACCTCTGTAACAGGCCTTATCGCGTTCATGAAGAGATTCTCGGAGATATACTTACCTACCCGCTCTTCAGTCGCGATACCGTCAACATTGTCCCACAGGAGCTGAACCATTCCCTGAATATCATTCTCAAAAACAACGGGTTCACACCCGAGACTGGCAACGATGTCTCCGGCAAATGAGCCCTTCTGTACAGCAATCCTCTTTCCGCTGAAAGAAGAGGCCTGGACGGCAGTATGATCCTTTGAAAAAATTCTGATCTTAAATTTCTCATAGGGTTTTGATGCGGCAACCGGCTCATTCGCGAAGAACTCATTAGGCCATCCTACATTGAGAATGCAGTCGACCTCACCCTTAAGCAAACTATTATAGAGTTCCGCCCACTGCCCGCCTACAAAATCAAGCTCATAATCGGAACCTTTAAATATTTTTGCCGTATGCTCTATACTGATTCCGGAAGCCCTGCCGTCCTTGATGCTGGTCCATGGCGGATATGCTATATCATGGCCTATTTTAATAGTCTGTCCGGTAGTCGTTTCGGTGACCCCGGATAAGTTGTGCTCAGATCTGCTGAAAAGCTGCCCCATCTTCTCGAGGTCAGCCAGACATACATCATTTGATTTCTTATAGACATCCACTGCCTTGTCAATGAAAGGTGCGTTCATTATTGTAAACTCACTCGTTCTGTGGACATCATCGAGCGATGACAGCAATGATGAGGTACTCTGGGCCTGCTCTCCGACAAGCCGGTTTATTGAGCCGATCTCGGTATCGATCTTCTCCAGCTCATCGGTTGAACTTACAAGACTACTACTGGTAGTACTGATATTCTCGAGTACTTCATCCTGAAGCCTTTCATATTCACCAAGGAAAATCTTGGCATCGAAAAGTTTCTTATTAAGTGCATTGAGAATTACTGTAATATCGCTGGTATTTGTCCGGCTGCGGTCCGCGAGGTTCCTTATCTCTTTAGCGACAACCTGAAACCCCTTGCCTGCCGTCCCTGCTCTGGCGGCTTCAATGGCCGCATTAAGAGCAAGCAGGTTTGTAAGCTCCGAAATGTCCTCAATTACATCTATCCGCTCAACAATGGTTTTTATCGAGTCGGCCAATGCGGTGAAAACATTCTGAATGTTGTTAAAGCCCGCGTCAAGCTTATCCACCGATTCCGCGGCGCCTGTCATTGCGGTAATATTATTTTTTGAAGAATTGATATTATTATGAATTATTTTTGACGACTTGTTAACAAGATTCACTACTTCTTCAGCATTTCCATTTACAGCTTTCAAATCTGAATATGATGAATTAATAAGGTTCTGTATTCCGGCGGTAGATTTTAAATATTCCTTCTGAAACATTATTATAATCTGAAAAGTTTGATTTAATTCGATGAAGTTGCTACTAAGATTATTTTTAAACTCGGATGCTTTTTTTAAATCGTCTTTATTCTTCAATAGTACGTCGCTCATAATTCATCCCTTATTGGCTTTATTCTATATTTTGACGATAGGATTTTTTATTTAAAAATATATTAAAATTATGATATCTTTCTTTTTGTTATACGTCAACGTTTTCCGTGAAGATATGAATTACTTGATAAAAGTAAAAAAAAAGGCCGTGTCTTCCGGCACGGCCTCTGTAAACTAAAATTTTGTTGAATCCGGTATTTATTTTGCTGCTTCCGCAAGCTGCTTAACGCTCACAATTGAGCCGTATTTATCTCTGAGTGCAACAAGTTCAGTCTTCTGTGCTGCGTAAATCTTGAAAATTTTCTCGGGAACGCGTTCATCCTTCGCGAAGGCCGCATCCTGAAGATTGAGTCTTGAGATGATGTTATCAAGGTAAAAGGAGAACTGTCTGTCATAGAGATCTTTCGGATATGGCTTGTTAATTCCATCAAAGAGCTTCTTAAGATCCTCATACAGAGGAATAAACCCAATCGGAGTCTCAATTGCATCAACATCACCATTAGCCCTGAGTTCAAGCCAACCAAGCCATACCTTTACATCCTTCTTTTCACCCAGGAGTTTCTTACCTTCTCCGCCTCTGGCACCTTCGGTAAGAAAGTAATTAAGACCAGCCATGATGGGTTTGTCTTTAATCTTTCCTGAATTAAAAAATTTGAACTGGGCATCCATATAATCACCGAGCGCGCCGGGAATGAAGGGGGCATTTGCCCATGGCTGCCTGCTGACGCCTGTTGCGCCTACTTCGGTGGCTGTTGCGGCCGAAACAATTGAAGCGCCTATTGCAACACCGGCGTCCATTGATTTAGCAACCCAGACAGGAGGCATTGTATCGGAATCACGTCCAGAATATGAAACAACCTTGATATGAACACCATCTGCACTCTCTGCTGCTTCGGAATTATAAATCTCGATAGCCTCACAACTTAAAGTACATCTTGAATTGGGGTGTGATATAAGAATATCTTTCCCGTCGGCAGTCTTCTTCCCGGCAAACCATTCACCCTGGAAGTTTACTCCCTTTGTGGGAGCCTCGTCACCATCTCCGGTCCAACGTGGTTTATCATTTTCATCGATAAGTACGTTTGAGAAGATCACCGTTGTTCCCTCATGACGCAGACGCTTCATCAGGAAAGGATCACCCTCTTGATTAACATCGGCTACAATACCGAAAATTCCTGCTTCAGGATTAATAGCCCTAACTGTTCCGCTGGCATCATCAATCCAAATCTGGGCAAGGTCATCTCCTATAAAGTCAGTTCCTACCATCGCGGTAGTTGTCTTTCCACAGCCTGATGGGGCAGCCCCTGCAAAATAGGTCTTTCGCCCACCAGGTCCCGTCATCCCGGTGATGAACATGTGCTCTGAGAGCTCTTCTTCAACCTTGAAATAGGTAGCACGATCAACTGCAAATCTGTGGTTTCCCTTCTTGAGAAGAAGGGTATTTCCTGCATAGGTGCAGAAAGTTGAGTAACAGGTCTGCCAGCTTCTATCCATATAAATTCTTGCTTTTGCTACATCTTCAGATCTACCTGTGCCCTGACTGTGGACATTAGTAAAAAATGTTCCGCACCTTTCCACTTCACTGTCAAAAGCAGAAAAAACATTTCTATAAAGAAGGTCGCCTGAAGTCTGTACATAGGTTGATGATGTAATCATGAGGGCGGGAACAGCTGCTTTTGCGCCTACCGGACCACGGTTCAGGAATGCAACATACATATCAAGACCGTGCATTATGCCTTTCATGTTTTCTTTGATATATGAATGAGAATCTGCCCTAAGTTCTTTTTTCGCGATTGAGCTGATATCCTCGTCTTCATTTACAATATAAAAAGTCTGGTTTACAAGTCGTCCCTGATCTTCAGGAAGATCGAAGTGAATTGTATGGCCTTTTATCGCAAGATTTCTTTCTTCGCCTCTTTTGAGACTCTGCTGCTTTACATAGGCAGCATCTTCTTTTTTATCACTGATAATAAAAACATTGTCGGGTTCACACATCGAAATTGCGTTCGCAATCTTGAGAAGGGCCTCTTCATTCTTAATTGTATTGATTTTCGCGAGATTGGAAGCATCCAGCTTGGATTTAAAAAGCGCTTTAGCATCAGCAATATTTGCCACACCGCCGACGGCTAAAAGAATATCTACACCTTTCTTTAACTCTAACATCTTATACTCCTATAAAATTTATTACTCACAAGTATATTTTTTAATGATATAACTCTGTTAAGAATAAGAAATTTTGACTATAACAGTCAAGTGTTTCTGAACAATTGTGCACTAAAATAGGTTATTTTATTAAATGTTTAAGCAAATCACCGATTATGTTTCCGACAACATCAGGGCAAAGGATCCATCAAAGGAGGCAGCCGGTCAGTATCGTGCAGACTGTTATACAGCCAGGTTTCCATAGCCGTCATCCTCCGGTAGAAGGCATAGTATGGATCAAGCAAAAGACGCACTATTGGATCATTCTGAAGCACAACTCCGCAATAACCGTAAATTAGAATCGAATCGCTGCAGGGAATAAGGTTCAGGTAAATAATCATATCCTCAACCGAAACAGCCGGAATTATAAACCCCAGGTCTGTTTCATTCGTTATCATTATAGACAGGCTATTTTGTTCTCTCTGATAATCCATCCGGTAATATCCGCTTCCGAGGGCATTCTCTTTCATGTGAAGATAAATTGATTCACCCGGAGACTGACTGCCGGGAAGAGGATCTCCCATTCTTTTATGCTCATCCAGATTATTTACCCTATACACATCGGTAAAAAGAACTTCATGGTCCTGCTTTCTTACAGAAAAATACTTAACACCGGAAATCAAGCTTACCCTATGACTAAGATCATATACTATATCCAGTATTTCTTCAGAGTCAGGATCGAAACCTTCCGGATATGGCAGTCGATATAGGGCCTCCACCATCACCTCAGGCTTCAAATTTTGGTGCATTGTCTCGAGGCTGCCGAAACCTTGGGTTTCAGGAAAATACTGAATACCGGAGTTCTCCTCGTCATATCTAAAAATATGATCATTACGCTCGAGGCTCTCCAGTGCATCCGCATTAAGCCCGCCTAGCAGTTCAAGGCTTGCCGGATGAGCTTCGGCATGAAGTCCTGTCGATAAACAGATGAAAATAAAAACCCCTGACAATCTTTTAACTTTCATTTAAACCTTCACCTGACAGGACACAGTTAGATGAGGAACGCTCCCCAATTCGCCGCTGACCGATATTCCTGTCTGCTCCTTAAGATCGAGACTATGAAGCATTGGAACGCCAATTCCGAAAATTGTTCCCATAATGGCACCCGCGAGGACATCGGTGACAAAATGATTCCCGGATGCCACCCTGAGAATTCCTGTTGTCGCGGCGAGAGAATAGCTTCCGATAACAACCGGAAGGTTCCAGCCTGAGCCAGGATACATTTCACAGAAGACATAGGAGGTAAATCCGCTGATTGCAAAAAGCGCGGCAGTATGCCCCGAAGGAAAACTATTCATATAATCATCATCAACAGGAGCGGCTAGGTAAGTATAGGGCCTGTAACGCGGAACCCAATCCTTGAGTAAATCCTTGGCTGAATAAGTCAGCAGCATTGTCTCAACAAACATCAAGCCGACCTCTAACAGCGCGTCAAAATCCGCATTAACAAGAGTCAATGCTGGCAGCAGTAATGATGCTCCCAGCAGATACTCACAGGCGGAATCGAGCACTGAATTGTATGGATTTATGCTAATTCTATCAAGAAAAAATAAATCATCAATGCTTTGCTGTTGGCCGCTAACCGGGCTTACTAAAAACTCTGTTATAAAAAGGGCGGCTCCACCGGCGAGGACAGGTAGATCTACTTCAAATGAAAGCCTGAATGCATCTTCCGAGTATGTTTTTTCGCCTTCCGAAATAGATTGACAAAATAAATTATTGTGAAGAAATAATAAAACGGCGGCTGCTATGATTGTTTTTTTCTTTATGTTCATTTAGTAAAGTACTCCGGAAATGTTTATCAATGATGAATATACTCCAGAGAGATTCATATATCAATAAAATCAGAATTATTTATCTCAGCCAGAAGCGGAATTTCTTCACGTAACCGCAGTCCGGGGGCAGATAATCTGCAAAAAGGGCATGAAAAATTGTCATCGGAATACAGATATTAAAAACCGTGAAACGGTTTTCATAAACCATACACCGGCCTTCTTCTATATCAAGATAGGAACACGGCCGCGTGAAATCAATGAAAAATCTCCGGTTAACCGAAAGGCTCCCGGGAATCCTTCTCGTTTCCTTTTTCGTGCGTTTGTAGGGATATTTTTCACAACAACATTGTCCGCATTCAAGGCAGATGGAGTCCCACCATTTTTTTACTGATTCCATCGCTATCTTCCGGGTTTATAATAACCGGAGGCTTCTCTGCCGCTGCGGTTATAGAGAAATGCTTCAATCTCCATGGGAATAAAATCATCGGCTGAAAGATTACTATTTACCGAATTATAGACAAGGGCGTAACTTCCGTCAGCCTTTTTGAAGAGCTCGTCCGAGAGCCTGCTTAGCCCCTCAGGCTGATAGAGATCCATTGTATCACCGCCGGTTTCTTCACAGATAAAAAGCAGCTCTTCCGATATTTTAGTCTCATTAGATACATTTACGCAGTAAAATCTGATGCCGTTATTCTTAAGATAACCGGCAAGCTCCACCGGATGATAATTATCAAATGATGCCGTTCTCGCCGTTCCGTCCGTCAGAAATACAACCGTCTTCCGTCCGCGCCTGCCTACAAGTTCGGAAGCGGCATGCCGGAGGCCGAGATCAAAGCGGCCTTCTTCTGAATACAGATCAGTGTCGGATGCCGCAGATATAAATTTTTGTTCACCTTCGGATAAAACAGCCTCTGTGACAGGATTACCGCCGGCAGAGACCAGAGAGAGCCCTCCGCTGCCTGAGAAAGAACCTATCAATGAGTTGACAGCCTTTATCACGTCTGGGCTGTATTTTTTCATTCCGACATCAGCATCGATAAGAACAACGGTCTCGAGTGTTCTGTTGGTGTTTCCGTTATAAACAAGTTTTACATCTCCAACCGGAAAACTGTTCTCTGTCACGACGAAATTATTAGGAGACAGCCCTACAAAGGGATCACCTGTCCGATCCTGAACACGTATATCAGCAACAATCTTGGGAAAACCTGAGGCGTCAATCCTATCCACCTGAACGAAAAGTCCTGCATACATATTAGACAGTTCGGTAAGCACCGTTATTCGGTTTAAATCAAAATCGGAGGCAATTAGATTTCCGTTTGAATCAATGGCTGCCTGGGTTATCTTCTTTCCTTTTCCATCAAGATCAGATATCAGACGGACCTCGTCAGCGTCGATATTAAAACTTACTATCCTATCTGTATCAGCAATAAGAAGGAGATTGTTACTGATAACGGATATTCCTTCGGGAGCGTTCAGCTGACCCGCCGCAAGTGATGTAATATAGTTCCCGCTGTAATCAAAGACGGAAATATCCGCCCTTACGGCATCGGCTACATAGACAAAGCCGTCGAGACACTCAATTCCGGTAGGCATTATAAAGCCGCTGAAATTATAATTCTTCTTCCCAAAGGCCAGAATAAAGTTTCCGTCCTCGTCAAATTTTACAATTTTCCGGTTACCGGTATCACTGACATATACAAAACCTTTCTCGTCTATCGCAAGAAACTGCGGCCCCAGGAGCTGCTGCTCGCCCCTGCCTGTTTCACCGAAGCGCAGGATTTCCCGCCCGGCGGTCGTACACCTTGTAATCCGGTCACCCTGGAACTCAGTCACGTAAAGATATCCGTTTTCTCCGAGTTCAAGATCGAAGGGATGATTGAATCCTTCGAGCCCGCCGTTAATGCGGGCAGTTACTGCGCCGTTCGCGTTGAAACTGAGAATCTCGTTAGTGCCGAAAGCGGTTATTAGGAATCCGCCGTTGTGACCTGGAAAGATAGATGATGGTCTTTTAAAGAGCGTATAGGTCTCAAGCACTCCCTCAAGCTCCATTGCCGGCAGGAACCTTCCCGATTGCACAGTCTGATCAACAACCCCAGTCTGGTATTTGAGAATCTCAAGCCTGTTTACCAGGAGGGAATCAGCAGCTCCGGCCTTCCTGATGGCCTCCCATTGCTTTATGGCGGCATCAGTGTAACCTGAACGGTACCAGCTCAGCCCGAGCCATTCCTGGATCGCAGGACTAACGGGCTTGTATGATAAAGCTTTCTCAAAGGCACGGGCGGACTCGTTGAAAAGTCCCCGATGGTAGGCTTTGACGCCCCATTTGAATTCGTCTTCAGCACTGAGCTTGTCGAGGTCTATTTTATCCTGTGAATGAAGGTTTCCAGTAAAGCAGGCGGCAAGTAATATTATAAAAAGAATCTTCGATGTCTTGATCGTTTTGGCTGTTTTCACAACGCAAAGTATACAACGGTTAGATAAATATATCTACCTTTCTCTTATTTTCAGATGCAGGAAGCTCTGAGCGAATACCAAGAAACAGAATAGTTTTAATAACTTCTGCATTTATGACAGCGCTGCTTCTTTTCATACTATTTGAAGCCTTAATACTGTTAAAACCTGTATTTTCTACATGCATTTTAGTCTCCATATATAAATTTCGACAATATCAGGTAGATTATTAGGAAATAATTAAAAAATAAACGAAAAAAACAACTTTTCCTTAGGAAAAAACAGAGAGAAAGCCGGCCCCTTCAGGGCCCGGTGATCTTACATCATATCGAGTTTTATTTTATTTATCCGATCTATTTCATCAAGAACAGATCGCAGGTGGGCGGCGATTATCTTATTATTTGACAGCTCAAAAGCGCGTTTTAAATAATGCCTGGCCTCATCATTGCGGCCGGCTCTGAAAAATGCCCAGCCCAGAGAATCAAGGTAAGACGGATTCTCGGGCTTTTCCTTGACTGCTTTTTTACAGAAATCCAAAGCCTTTTCTATATCAAGTGCCTTGTCGGCAAGAATGTACCCAATCGAGTTGAGTGCGTTTGAATTATCAGGGTCAAGAGCAAGCGCCTTATACAGGAATTCCACGCTCTTATCGACCTTACCCGATTCAAAATATATGTAACTGTAATTTGAATAAACTTGCGGGGACTCAAATCCTTCTTCGATGAGTTTATTGAGTTCAAATTCGGCTAGTTTAATTCTTCCGGTGATTGTATAGATATAACTGAGAATCATGCGGCTCTGATAAATTCGGAGGATGTCGTCATGGCTGTTTACAACCTGTTCGAGATAAAGCAGGGCGTCATCCCATTCTTCAATTTTCGAATAACATAATCCGAGATAATAGGAGAGATCTGGATTATCCATCGGTTCATCACTGACTTTGAGAAACTCAGATAGAGCCTGTCTGTATTTTCCGAGCTTATAAAGCTGTCTGCCTTCCAGAAATCTGTCAGCCATTATCGTAACTTAAACTCCGCGTCATGGTAAATTTTCTCTTCAAGCCTGTTCTGAGGATGAAGGAATACGGGAGAGACCGATATAGCACCTGATGCTACACATTCAGAATCGGTTCCGTCCTCGGTATTGGCGATAAGCCCTCCCTCGAGGAAGAAATAGGTTCCCCCGCGCGGAGCGTCAAAACGAACGACCTCATCAGAGTACATCCTTCTCGAGAGCCCCGTTATACGAACCCCCTCAGTGAACTCAGGTACATTCGGAGTATTTATATTGATAAAATGATCCAAATGCCATAATTCAAGCAGCAGTTCGAGATTGTCAGCGATAAAATCGGCTGTGGTTCCAAAGTGAAACGGAGCGGCGAAACTGCTCATTGAGACGGCAACTCCGGGATATCCCATCAGCGCGGCCTGTCTGGCGGCGGCGGCCGTTCCCGAATAGATAAGATCCGTGCCGAGATTCGGTCCTATATTTATCCCCGAGATTACGATGTCAGGCTTCACAGGAAGGGCTCCACGGTACGAGTACAGGACACAGTCCGCGGGACTTCCCGAACATGAGAATACCTGCTCGTCAAGCTGCTCATAGCAGACAGGCTCAAAAAGTGTTACAGAATGGCTCTTGCCGCTCTGTTCAGTCTTGGGAGCAACAACCCAGACATCATGCATATTTAGAGATTGTCTCAGGGCATCAAGCCCCGGACTCTTAATTCCGTCGTCGTTAGTAAGCAAAATTCGCATTGTTTCCTCAATTATGACTGCTTCGCAGCCCGGTTGTTTACGAGTAGGCCCTTGTATTTTCAAAATTATCAGACAGTCAAAAAAGAAACTATATAATTTCATGCCTAATAATCTGTGAAAATACCATCTTGGCTTCTTAATATGCCGGAGATTACCCTTACATTTCCGGAAAGAGTATTTTCACTCCATCAGAGGGCTCACAGACAAAAACTTCCAGTTCAAACCCAAATATATGCTCATATTCTTGTAATCTTTTTATATAATTGTCAAGGACCTGAGATTCAATAAGAGAAACTGTACAGCCGCCGAAACCGCCTCCGGTCATCCTCGAGCCGAGAACTCCGTCCATCTCCTGTGACCGCTTAACAAGCCAGTCGAGCTCAGGGCAAGATACTTCATAATTATCCCGGAGACTTTCGTGTGAACGATTCATCATCCGGCCGAAAACATCGAAAGCTCCGGCCTTAATTGCAGCCTTCGCGTCGATCGAACGCTGTGTTTCTCCGATAACATGACTGCAAATTCGTCGTATCTGCTCGGGAAGGAGGCCCATCCCGCCGGTTATATCATCAATTGTATAATCACGGAGACTTCGTCCTGGTCTTTTTTTACTCAGGTAATCGACGCAGTCGGCACACTGCGCCTTCCGCTCGAGAAGCTCATCTTCCCGTACTGCCTCAGTACCAGGGACATTGGAATTAATAATAACAATATCCAGATCATCCAGATCGAGAGGGAGATATTCGAAATCAAGACTACGCAAATCAAGAAAGACAGCCTTATCCTTTCGCCCGATGGTGGATACAAACTGATCGGTAATTTCAGTATTCCGGCCTATAAATGTTGATTCTGCATAAGAGGCGGCCTGAATAAGCTGACTGTCCGACAGATCAAAGCCGAAGAGCTGCTTAACTGCCGTAGTAAATGCTACCTCAAGCGCCGCTGAAGCGCCAAGTCCTATTCCCGGCACGATATTTCCCGATATTGTAACATCTATACCCTTAACAGGATACCCCATGTTCACAAGTTCAAAAAGTACACCCTTCGTGTAATTGGCCCACCTGTCCTCTCTCTTGTATTTAAGATTAGGAACTGTTGTTCTTTTTTTTTCATCGGAATCGGCAAGATAGAAACGGAGTGAATTATCTTTACGCACCGATACAGCTACCTGTACGGAGCGATTGATGGTTGTCTGAATAACACAACCCTCATTATAATCTGTGTGCTCGCCCATAAGATTTAGAATCCCGGGGGCCGACGTGATGACTTCTGGTTTGATGCCATATTCCCTCATGTGGGAGATGATTATTGCTTCCATTCTGATTCATATTAAAAGATATAATGAATATATGCAAATAAAAAAAAAAGACCCTTCAAAAGAAGAGTCTTCTTGATTATCAAGCGCTGAATTAAAGCTGTTCTTCAGCCTTAATGCCGTATTTTCTGTTAAACCGCTCGACTCTTCCTGCTGTATCAACAAGCTTCTGTTTACCAGTGAAGAAGGGATGACATTTTGAGCAAATTTCAATTTCTATATTGTTAACAGTAGCTCTTGTTTCAACAACATTTCCACAAGCACACTTGATCTTGGTCATTTCATAGTTGGGATGTATATCTTTCTTCATTATCGGACCTCCGTTATGGCATTCATGCCTATTATCTTTATTAGTCTATACTTACACCTGAGGTATTCATCGATCTCAGGAACGCCTCATTATTCTTTGTTTTTCGCATTTTGTCAATCATCAGCTCGGTTATCTCCATATCATCCATTGGATTAATAACCTTCCTGAGGACCCACATCTTCCCGAGTTCTTCTTCAGTCAGAAGCAGATCTTCTTTTCTTGTTCCAGACTTCTTAATATTTATCGCGGGATACAATCTTCGGTCGGCCATCTTTCGATCAAGGTTAATTTCCATATTACCGGTTCCCTTGAACTCTTCGAAGATAACCTCATCCATCCGGCTTCCGGTATCAATCAGCGCTGTCGCGACAATAGTCAGACTTCCGCCCTGTTCAACATTTCTTGCGGCACCGAAGAACCTCTTTGGCTTATGAAGAGCATTTGAGTCGACACCACCTGAGAGAATTTTACCAGAGGTCGGGACAGTCTGGTTATACGCCCTCGCAAGCCTCGTAATAGAGTCAAGCAGGATAACAACGTCCTTTTTGTGCTCTACAAGCCTCTTAGCCTTCTCAAGCACCATCTCGGCCACCTGAACGTGTCTTGTGGCCTGTTCATCAAAGGTAGATGCAATAACTTCACCATTCACACTCCGTCTCATGTCGGTAACCTCTTCCGGCCGTTCGTCGATGAGAAGTACCATCAGAAAAACCTCAGGATGATTAGTTGTTATCGCGTTGGCAATCTGCTGAAGAAGAACAGTTTTACCAGTTCTCGGCGGTGAAACAATGAGTCCACGCTGTCCCTTTCCAATCGGACAGAACAGGTTTATCATCCTCGTGGAGATATTATCGGTCTTTATCTCCATATTCAGTCTTTCTTCCGGATAAAGCGGGGTCAGGTTGTCAAAGGGAATTCGGGTCTGAGCTTCCTGAGGATCATTGAAGTTGACATTTTCAACCCTGAGCATAGCAAAGAAGCGTTCGCCTTCTTTAGGAGGCCTAATCTGACCTCCTACTGTATCACCGGTTCTAAGATTGAATAATCTAATCTGAGACGGCGATATATATATATCATCCGAACCCGGAAGATAGGAGTTCTGCGGTGAACGCAGGAATCCGTATCCGTCGGGAAGTATTTCAAGTGAGCCGTAAGCGTAAATTAGTCCGCCGTTGACAGTGTGACCTTTCAGAATGGAAAAGATTATTTCCTGCTTCTTCATGGACATCAGCTCTTCACTGGAAATGCTGAATGTGCCGGCAGCTTCACGAAGCTCCTGCATATTCATTCGGGTTAAATCATTGATACTGAGTTTATCCCCATCAGAAGCGGAAACATCTTCGTTCTTCTTGTACCTTGTATAGCTTTTCTTATTATAGGGTTTAGTCGTCGGTTTTCTGTCATTGTCAGTATTAATCTTCATTTCGGCAGATCGTTCATCCAAGGCTGAAGGAGAACCAACTTTAGTTCTCTCAAGAACTGATTCATCAGCCTCTTCAGTCTTTACTATTTCGACCCTCACCTTCTTCTTTTTCGGTCTTTTTTTTCTAAAGGCCTCATCGGAATTGTCATCTCCACGGTTAGGGGGGGGGCCGGCAATAGCCGGTTCTTCCTGCTTCTCCTCTGTATAGGAACTCACAGGTACATTAGTTTCAGCATTTTCCACCGTCATTTCCGGTTCGCTTGGAATTTCCGCGGAGTCAGAACTCTGTTCATCAAGATTCAGCTCCTGCTGAGGTTCATCTGAAGTCATGACAGTATCTGAATCAATTGAGTCAGAGGCTGTTTGCTTCTTTCGCATAATTGCCATAAAATCTCCAGTAAGATTATTTATTCCAGTTGAATTGGTATTTCAGTATTATTAAAACATGAGGGCAATCGATAACTTTAACAAGTTTCTAGAATACTAACACTATAATTATACATTATTTTATTGTCAAGGAGGCACCCATTAAAATCGGTTATTTTTATAGGTACCGTGACTTCCAGTCTAAAGACCCAGGGTCTTTGGAAGTATTTTGCACAACATACAGCCTATTCTGCATCATTGTATACTGTTGAAAAACTCCACACACACTCAGGATAAAAAAATAAAAAAATACTGATCACACAAAACATAAATCAAGTACATATTATCAGTAAAATTACATAGTTGGTTTTAAAAATAGATTAGATAGTCTGCGCAATTTCTTTAAGTTTTTCAACACGTGCCGAGAAAATATCAATTGTTTCAGGATCCTTAATCATCCGACATCTGCCTTCGAATTCTACATTGTCGGCAATTTTTACCCTCGCAGCCTTCAAATTTCCTTTCACGCACCCACCCGAGAGAATTTCAATTCTATCGGTAGCCGTAATATTTCCGGTAACTCTTCCGCTTATTATAACTACCCTCGCGTTTACGTTCGCCCTCACCTCAGCACCGCTGTCAACAATCAGAAGTGTCTCGGATTCTATCTCACCTACAAAAACGCCGCTTATTTTTAATGGTTTTCCAAACCGCAGAACCCCGTCAAGCATAGTACCCTGCTGTAATGTAGTTTCTACTTTATCATATTTTGAAAAATCTGCTTTTTTGCCCATTATTCACCACTCAATTTACTTAGTTGTCATAACAAAAACGCCGTCCCAATCTTCAGCAGGCGGATTATCAAGATAATGTCTGCATCTAGCCAGATAAACCATTGAGGGACCATCTTCCGAATCAACCTTTAATGCTTCCTCGAAAAAATTCTTCGCTGATTTAAAATCCATCAGCTTGTAACTCTTCCGTCCTTCCGAAAAATACTGTAGAACCTTTTTCTTTTCTTCGGTAATCAACCGGATGCCTCTTTATTGATATTTTCTTCTTTTAAGGCTTTATACCTCTTTTTGAACTTCTCTTCAAGATCCTTAAGCGCTCCGCCGTGAAAATCTATATCAGGAGTCTTTTCGAGCTCTCCGATTTCCTCTTCAAGTCCATCAAGAGCCGCCAGTGCTTCTTCACTTTCTTTTTTAATCTTCTCAATCAGAGCCTTTACAGCACCATCGTCTTCCTGGTTGACACTATTACTCATCTCATAGAGCTCAGCCATCGGCTCTCTTAAATGGGCCGTGAAATATCGCAGAGACTCATTAAGAGACTCAACTGTGGCAAGCCTCTTTTCCCTGGCAACTACCTGCTTAGATAATACCCTGTTCTTAAGAACGGCTCTTATCCGCGCATAAACCTCTGAAAAATTGAAAGGCTCTGTTATGTAATCCTCTATTCCCAGTTCAAAACCTTCAACCTTATCCCGAACCTTGTCCATAGCCGATAACATTATGATAGGAATATCCCTGTATTCTTTATATTCTTCACTCTCTTTAAGGAGACTGGTAACCTTCCATCCGGATAAATTCGGCATGATATTATCAAGAATAATCAGATCGGGTACTATTTCCTTTACCATTTCAAGAGTTGTATAACCATCTTCTGCTTTATATACATCGAACCCGAGCTTTCCGAGAGTTACTTCAAAAAATTCAAGATTAATGGGCTCATCATCTGCTATCAGAATTTTTGTTTTTTCCATATAAATTAATAATGATACACTTATCAGCTATTGTCAAATCTATTTTGCAGTGCATAGAACCTAATTCTTACAATTACTCCAATGAATAAAACAGATAGAGTAACAATGAGATTCAGCACTGCAAACCAGTCACCCCATCGAGTATACAGCGTTGTTGTCTCATCATAGATCGGCACATTGCTTATCATGTAGTCCTCGGTGAAGGGTTCAATTATTGAAGTAATCTCTCCGTCAGGCTCTATAGTACATGTTATGCCGGAATTTGTCCCACGAACAAGAGTTCTTTTGTTTTCTACAGCCCTAAAAACCGCCATGGCCATATGCTGCATCTCGGCGGGAATTGAGCCCGACCAGGAATCATTGGTCATATTAACAATTATCTGGGCACCATTGTTTATAAATTCCCTAGAAAGATAACCGAACACATCTTCATAACATATCGGCGTACCGAACTTCACTCCGGCAGCATCGAATACAGTATATTCGGTGCCTTTTTCCCACCAGTGGTAATCACGATCTTTAAGCGCCTGATAAAATCTCGGCATCTGTTTCTGATAGGGAAAACTTTCGGTAAAAGGAACTAGATGAGTTTTTCTATAAGTATCTTTCAATTCTCCATCATATAATAGAACAGCATTGTATTCGACTCTTTTCAGCTCTCCGTTCTCATCAGGCTCAAGCTGACCATCATCATTTCCTATTACGAATGGAATATCCTGTGTTTTAAGGAAGGTTGTTAGTTCTTTAACTATCCGATACCGATCCGGATCAGTTCTATAGCGTGTATGCCAATCAATTCCCGGAACAAAACATGTTTCAGACCAGATCATCATATCAATATCCGGATCCTCCTCGAGAGCCCGTTTACTAAGACTAATCATCTTGTTCATATTGCCTTCATGCTGCCTTATTCCACCCTTCCAGGTATCCGCATTATGCTGAACGAACCCGAGCTTAATCTGCTGCGAATCAGAAAAATCCGACTGCGCGGCAAAACCAAAAATCAGAATCGCGGTAAACACGGCCGCATAAACGTAAACAACTAACCTATTCTTCCTTATGTAGGGTAAAAAACAACTCCTGCCGCCCTTAAACGCTCTCCCGAGAAATGCTGACGGAAGAACTACCATCAGCGAAATCAGCCAGAATCCGGTTACGGACGAAATCTGAATAAAAGGTCTGAACAGATACTGGGAATAACCAAGGTTTCCATAAGGATACCCCAGGAAGCCGAGGGTTCTCAGGTACTCATAGGATAGCCAAAGCCCTGCCTGTACCAGAAAACCATAGCGGGGAAAAATTTTATCCGCCAGCTTTAATAGCGGTACGAGAACCAAAAAATAACTTGCATATATGACCGGAACTATTACTATGGCCAGCGGATGAAATGTCGATAACCAATAATTAAAGAGGGCGTAAGAAATATATCCGAAAAATATACCGTAGGCGGCAGTTCTCACCCAGGTACAAGAATTGATAACAATAAAAAGAGGAACCAGAGATATAAACGCCAGCGGGAAAAGCCCCCATTCACTCAGGATGGAGGGAAAGGACAGTGTGAAAATGACAGCGGAAAGACAGAGCAGGCCGATTTCTTTAAGACCCTGTTTCAGGCTTATCCTGCCCTGTTTCACCAAAACACCTTCACTCATTTCTTAGAGGCCACGCGAGTGTCTTTAGCTCTTTTCCTGGTCTGAATACTGCCACTCCATGGGCTTTGACGGGGACAATCTCACCTGTCTTGGGATTCCGTGCCTTCTCTCTTCCCTTTCGGGTACGTATCTCGAAGGTTCCGAAACCACGAAGCTCAACTATCTTATCATCCTCAAGCGCCTGCTTCAGTTCTTCAAATAACTCGTCGATTACAGCATGAACATCTTTTCTGTTCAGCTCTACTCTCTCGTGTATATTCTCAATAATTTCAGCTTTTGTGAGTTTAATTTGGCTCACAAGCAATCCCCTATATGTTTATCAGTATCAGTCTTATTCTGCAGAGAGTGAATTCAGAAGCCTGTTCATTCTGGATTTCTTTCTGGCAACCGTATTCTTATGGTAAACGCCTTTTCCTGAAGCAGTGTCCATAAGTTTTGTCATTTCCATGAATTTTACTTCAGCGGATTCCTTATCACCTGTCTTCACAGCAAGCATGAAATTCTTTGTAATTGTTCTTACTTTGCTTTTTGCAACTCTGTTATTTATGCGTCTTTTTTCACTTTGTCTATGGCGCTTTGCCGCCGAATCTTTTCCTGGCAATGTATTCCTCCGAATATTTCGTTTACAACGTTACAAATTTCGAAAATGATTCATTTTCAAAATTTAATTTCAAATTAAGTTTTCAAGAAGTCTGTGCATATAACCTGAGATCACTAAATCCCTCATTAATGCTAAACCCTTGACAGTGAGACAAATTAACAGATAAATCCTTTATAGTCAAGTATATATCGTATATCTTGAAAACGATTGCTTTATTTGTTAAATTAATAGCGGAGATAGAAATTTGAACACGATATTTTTAGCATTATTAACTCTAACCATTTTTGTTTTCTGGGACATTCTGATTCGTATTAAATACATTTTCAGCAGAAAAAGTATTGAAAAATGGGTGGACATACAATTTCACAGAATATGCAATCTTCTTTTCAGTTTTACCGCCTTCCTTGTTAATGTTCACATCCACTTCGAAAGACCAAAAGAACTGGCGCTCCCCGAAACATTCCTGCTTGTAGCCAATCATCAAAGCATACAGGATATCCCGCTTTTAATCTGGTCATTCCCGAATCACGAGCTCAGATTCTGTGCCAAAGACAGCTTGTTTAGAAGAGTTCCGATGGTCTCAATTATGTTGAGAATTCAACAGCACGGGAGAATAGACCGCCACGGCAATGCCGCCGACACACTAAAAACCCTTGAACGAGTAGCCCTGAAATCAAAAAACGGATACTGCCCGGTAGTCTTCCCGGAAGGAACCAGATCCAGAGACGGAAACCTCGGCCCATTTCATCTCGGTGCGGTCAGAAAAATGCTTAGCACCAACACGCTCCCCGTAGTCACGGCAGCCATAGAAGGCGGCTGGAGAGTCGGTGACGTGAAAGGACTCATTGAAAATATGAAGGATTTTAATTATCAAGTAAAAATTCTCAGAGTACACGAAGCTCCCGAAACAAAAAAAGAGATTCGAGATATTCTTGACAAAGCTTATGAAGACATCGAAAAACAACTCTCAGCCTGGCGTGAAGAAGAAAGGAAGGTTCCAAAAACGTCAAAAGGCCACCATTATAAACCATACTGATAAAGTATATTGATTTATCAGTCTCGATTATTAACGGCAGCCCTTTAATTGAAGAATTAAAACCCTATAAATCAAAGTCTTTAGGTCTTCTTTCTCTTCTGTTGCATTTTTCGCATACAGCAACATTTCTCAACTTACCATTATTAAAAACGGCTCTCATTTTAACGTCACCGCCGCATGAACAAACGAGTTTATGTGTAGTTGAGCCCGTACGCGCATTCTTACTTACTTGTGCCATTGGAAACTCCTTCAATTAATTATTTACAATTCAATGAAAAGTAATCTACCAAAAAATCCTGTTTAAGTCAATGTTTATATCATCAAACTCAAACATAGCAAGGGTGGGCCGCCCACCTACTCGTCTTCGAGGCTGCCTGTAAATATCCAGGGCCCGCTATCACCGTCCCTGGAAAATTTTGACGCATTGGTATCGACCTTCCTGCCGTCCTCACCCATCAGGATTACTCTCCGAGATTGAATGTTAACGTCACAGACCTTAAAGGTGGCATCTGCTATCTTCAACCTGCTGCCTTCCGACGGTACACGACGCTTTTCTTCCTTATAGAAGTCGTATTCATAAGAAAGACAACAGAGAAGTCTTCCGCAAGGTCCTGATATTTTCATGGAATTCAGAGAAAGATTCTGCTCCTTCGCCATTTTAATGGATACCGACTGAAGCCTGTCGGTAATGTTATGGCAGCAGTATTGACGACCACAAACTGCTATACCGCCCAGAACCCTAGACTCATCACGAACTCCAATCTGCCTGAGTTCTATTCTCATCTTGAAAATTGTAACCAAATCCTTAACGAGTGATCGAAAATCGACTCTTGCATCCGCCGTAAAAAAGAAGAGAATCTTCGATTCCTCCGGCAGATAATGCGCCGAAACCAGCTTCATGTCCAGTTTGTGAGACGCGACCTTCTCGCGGCAAACCCTTACTGCCTCTTTTTCCTTCTCTAGGTTCTTATTAAATAATTCGATATCTTCTTCGGTAGCAAGCCTGATAAAACTCTGCTTCTCACCCTCGTTCTTACTCTCCCCGCAGCATACACTGCCGAGAACCTTGGCCATATCTTTACCATATCTGCTGGTCACCATCACCCAGTCATCGACTGATATACCCTCATTCTTTATTTCACAAAGATGAGTTTCACTGGAATGAAGAATTTTAACTCTATACATATTCACAGCAGCCTGTGCACAGCTGTTTTCCATACTAATATTCCTCCTAACTAGTCAAATCGACGAGAAGTCCGTTTATTTCCTCAACCTTAGCAAGCAGATTCAACTGTCTGCCCTGGTTCAACAAAATTCCCGCAGCAAGTTTGTCGAGTTTATCATCAATAACACTGATGAGGGTATACCTCTTCTGCTTATTGGAAGGCTTAAACCTGTTAAATTTAGCGCCTTCAATCGATTCAACCCTGACTGCCTGCTTTAGAACATAGTGAATGAAGTTTCTTACCGACTGTTTATAACTGTCAATCGAAGAAAAAGAAGGATCATTGATAAGCCTTTCTCCCTGCTGATGAACATCATCGAGCAGATCCTCAAGATCTGAATCTTCATCAAACGCCTCGATACCTCTTACAGCATTAGCGGTGAGCGTTTCTGATTCTACATAACTTTGAAATATTCCCGGTGAAGATTGGCCTTTATCTACTTTATTTTTATCTTTGTCTGATTTTCTGTATCTGTTTCTCGATCCAAGAGAATCTATTCTTTCCACGAAGAGGCTGTCTCCATTTTTTTCTCCTTATTTGATAAGGAGAAAAAGAAGCTGCGTCTTGTAGCAATATCCGGCTCAGGAACAGATTCTAATTCCACCCGAGAAGTGGTCTTAGGAACTATATTGCAACTGCCGTTTAAAAGAACTCCATCCTCGACCAAAAGTCTGGGGGCAGTAATATTACCTATCAGCATTCCGGTTGAAAGAATCACAACCTTTTCCGACGCATTGATGTTCCCCTTAAGCACTCCGCCGACAACAACGGTTCCTGCAATTACAGTTGCTTCAGCGCGCCCGTTCTTACCGATAAGAACTTTCCCGTCAGTCTTTACAGTCCCGGAAAAATCTCCATCTATGCGCAGCAGACCATTTAAAGATAGATCTCCCTTAAAGACAGTACCTTCGCCAATAAGAGAATTTATAAACGTTCCATCTTCTGACAGGTAATTACTCATTATAGAATCCCCAGTTTTTTAAGTTCCAATTCACTTTAATTTATCGTTTTCTAACGTTCAGAAATTTCTCAGGGTCGACAACCTGAGATCCTATCCGTACTTCAAAATGCAGATGAGGACCTGTTGAAAGTCCGGTGCTGCCCATTGCTCCGACTATCTGGCCCTGGGTAACGATATCACCTTCATCTACGTAAACGTCATTCATATGTGCGTATTTTGTAATAAAACCATAATTATGTCTAATTACTATAAAATTTCCAAATCCAAGCGGTTCATTCTTTTTTTCAACAACCTTTCCGTTCGCCGCAGCCAGGATAGGCTTTCCGTAACCGTAACCAATATCTATCCCCTTGTGCAGATACCAGTTATGGGTGAAAGGGTGTTCAGCCGGGCCGAAATAATTGGTTATTCTACCGTCTCCCCCCTCAACAGGCCAGAGGGTCGGCATCTCAACGAGCAGATCACCCTGCGAAATAATCAATTCGGTTATTTTACTAAAAGATTTCACTGAATCTTCCAGATATGCAGACAAATTTTTAAGATCGCTTATTTCGCGCATAACACCGGCTTCAGTCTCATTTGCGGAGATAAGTGATGAAAAGTCACCATCGGCCACGCTGGCCTGAAGCTCGCTGTCCGTATTGATATTCAGGGTATCCATTGCCTTATCAAGAGATATTTCAAAATTCCTCGAAACCCTCTTAAGCTCCGACACCTGATCAAGGAGAAGATCAAGATTGCCTTCCGATTTATCAAGATCAGAACTCTTTTCCACAAGCTGATGAGCTACACCCGATAATTTTGTAGTATAGATGAAAAACGAGGCCAAGATTCCGATTGCGATGATAAAAATAAACACGAGTGAAAAAACGGATATCCTGAAATTAACAACTTTTTTCTCAGAATGAGGAACAAGCATTATAGTAAATTTCTGACGTCCACCGTTAAAAAAGATTCCTAGACTCCGGGCAATTCCCGTTCCAATCTTCTTGAAAAATCTTCCGGTATCTTCAATAAATTTATTTTCAAATTTTTTATAACGCTCAGCTGACAAAACCCACTCCTTCGGCTATTATATTGGATATTCCCTTCCATAGCAAGAGAATATAGATAAAAACATTTCTCAGATTAATATTGACGCTAAGTAGTCTACGTGCTAATTTTAGAGATATCATTTTAAGAAAGGGTCTTAACAAACCACTAAATAAGCAGGAATTCTTATGAAACTTTTCGATACTCATGCACATATAGGTCTTATTCATGAAGATCCTATAGAACAACTTATTATAGGGCAGGAAGCCCGTCAGGCTGACGTTGATCATATTATCAGCATCTGCAACAGCCTTTCCGACTTTAACTATGTTTATTCCAATCTCGAAACCGCTACTCATATATATCATAGTATCGGCGTTTCTCCTTCAGAAGTTCAGAACCCGGGCTTAGATTGGGAGATGAAAATCATCGAAGGCACGAAAATGAAGCGAGTTGTCGCCGTAGGCGAGATTGGTCTGGATTATTATAGAAAATTTGGCAACAGAGATTCCCAGGTGGAACTGTTTATCAGACAGCTTGAACTTGCTGAGAAACTTGATAAGCCTGTAATCATTCACAACAGAGAAGCAGGGGAAGATGTCCTGAGCATTCTCAGTGAGAAGAACCCCCCACGCGGCGGTATTCTTCACTGTTATTCCGAAGACTGGGAATATGCGAAAAAGGCTCTAGAATTAAACCTGTATATTTCCTTCGCCGGAAACGTAACCTATAGGAATGCCAGAAACCTCCATGAGACAGCAAAGAACATGCCCATAGAGCGTATGCTGATCGAGTCGGAGAGTCCTTTCATGGTTCCTTCTGCCTACAGAGGAAAAAGAAATAAACCCTCCTATCTTCATGCGACAGCTGAGTTCCTAGCGGAACTCAGGGATATGCCGATCGAAGAAATCACCGAGATTCTCTACCAGAACTCAATGACCTTCTTCGGAATAAGCGACTGATAAACTTATAAATGAATAATTATTATCATGATATTAAATTGCCCGGAGTAACAATTCCGGGCAATCTTTTTTTAGCACCTATCGCGGGTTTCTCCGATGCCCCCTTTCGCAGCATCTGTATCGATCTCGGCGCCTCTATGGCATTCACCGAGATGGTCTCCTGTGACGGCATAATCAGAAACGGGGATAAAACACTAAACCTGATGCAGAAGGAAAAAAACGAGAAGTATTTCGCGATCCAGGTATTCACGGCCGATCCTGAGATTGCCCGGGATTCGGTTGCCGAAGTACTCAGGTTCAAACCAGACGTAATAGATCTCAACTGCGGATGCCCGGTGCCGAAGGTCGTTAAAAACGGCGCCGGCTCGGCACTGATGAGGGACACGGGCAGACTAAGCGCAGTCGTAAGTGCTCTCGTCTCAGGAATAAAAGATGCAGGCGCGCAGACAGCGGTATCTGTCAAGATTCGCTCGGGCTGGGACAGCAGCAGCCTGAATTTCATCGAAGCAGCCCAGAGCGCAATTGACGCCGGCGCATCGATGGTCACTCTTCATTCAAGAACGAGATCGCAGGGATATTCCGGCAAGGCCGACTGGAACCTTCTCAAAAGACTAAAAGAAGCCGTTTCGGTTCCGGTAATCGGGTCGGGAGATCTCTTCAGCCCCGAAGCCGCCCTCGAAATGTTCGAAAAAACCGGCTGTGACGGCCTGATGTTTTCCCGCGGAGCCCTCGGAAACCCATGGATCTTCGAGCAAACAGCCAGTCTCCTTACAACCGGAACCCCCGCCCTCCCTCCGGAAGACGATGAGCGCATTAGGCTAGCCTTCAGACACCTCAAGGCCGCCATCGCTTTTCACGGCGAAGAGAGGGCATGCAGGGAGATGAAAAAGCATCTATGCTCCTACACAAAAGGAACCGCCGGTGCCGCGGAACTACGGAATAAAATCGTACATGCGGCCGACTTCAATGATTACAATGAAATATTCCGCCGTCTCCTCTGAGATCAGGCCATAAAAACACCTTTCCTGCCTTTATAGTCAAAATTTCGGTTCAATTCACTTTACACAGCCCGCTTGTTTTGATAAATTTTATCGTGGATCATACAAACGACAGTCTCAAACATCACTGCGGAGTTGCGGGTTTTTATTCCGCCGACCCTGCGAATATTCCGGAAAAGCTGTTTTACAGCCTATTCTCACTTCAGCATCGCGGACAGGAAAGTGCCGGTATTTCCTATAGAAAAGATGGCAAAACCGTGACCTATAAAGATCTAGGCATGGTGTCAAGCGTATTGTCTCGGTATCTTCAGATAGAAAGACTGACCAATACGGGCATAGGACATGTCAGATATTCAACAAGGGGCGGAAATAGGCTGGAAAACGCGCAGCCAATAGCAGTAACCTGCAATAAGGGAGAGATTGCTCTCGCGCATAACGGTAACATATCAAATGCCCCCCAGCTGCATGCGGAACTCACGAAGGCAGGCTCGATTTTTCAGTCCACATCGGACACCGAGCTGATTCTGCACATGATTGCGCTCAGCCGGCAGAAGGACTTTCATTCCGCCTTGATTGAAACCCTCAATAGACTAGAAGGCGCCTTCAGCATGGTTCTAGTGCACGATGATAGTCTTATTGTAGTCAGAGATCCGATGGGATTCAGACCCCTTTATATTGGAGAAAAAGACGGCCTGGTTTCCGCCGCGTCTGAAACCTGCGCCCTCGAGACTCTCAACATTACAAATTACCGTCAAGTCAAACCGGGTGAAATTATCATAGTTGACAAGGACGGCCAACGAAGTAGTTTTCTGACCCCCTCGGCCCGGATCAGTCAGTGCATATTCGAACTTATCTATTTCGCAAGACCCGACTCCAAGGTATTTGATGAATCGGTGCACGGCACGAGAAAAAGAATGGGAGCGGCCCTTTGGGACTGCGATCCTGTCAGGGGCGACATAGTCGTACCTGTGCCGGACTCAGGAAACAACGCAGCAATAGGTTACGCGGAAGCCTCCGGAATTCCGTTCGATCACGGCTTGACCCGTAACCACTATGCCGGACGTTCGTTCATTATGCCGACAACGGCTCAGAGGGAACTCGCGGTAAGAATGAAACTGCATCCGATAAGGGAAACAGTCGAAGGGAAGAAAATCATCCTGATAGACGACTCTCTTATCCGCGGAACTACAAGCCGCATCCTGGTCAAGCTGCTGAAGGAGGCAGGTGCCGCCGAGGTCCACCTGAGGCTTTCTTCACCGGAGCTGAAATGGCCCTGCTTCTTCGGCATTGACATCCCGACCAGGGATGAGCTGATCTCAAACCGGATGTCACCCGAGCAGATTGCCGAGTATATTGGGGCGGACACAGTCATGTTTCTACCGATCGAGAAACTGAAGGAATGTGTCGGGAATGACGAACAGTACTGCTATGCCTGCTTCTGCGGAGATTATCCGATAGATACCGGCGTGAATCTTTAATCTTTCAGAGTACCCCCGCATGAGTGCGGGTACTTCTTTTTTTTTAACAAGGAGAATTGTTTTGGATATCAAATCTTATTCTGAAGCGGGAGTCGACATTGAAAAAGGTGACCGTTTTGCGGGCTACATTTCTTCACTGAAGTCCGATGCCGTCTCAAACTCAATTGGCGGATTCGCCGGCGGAGTCGAACTCGATATGACAGGTTTTAAAAGACCTGTCATGCTATCGGCTACAGACGGTGTCGGAACGAAACTCCTCGTGGCTCAGAAACTTAAAAAATTCGACACTCTCGGCATCGATCTCACAGCTATGTGTGTAAACGATCTGGCCGTATGCGGAGCCTGGCCCCTCAGCTTCCTTGACTACATTGGTTGTGGAAGCCTTAACGAGGAGATAATGAAGGAAGTCATAAAGGGAATTGTCAACGGCTGCGAGCAGGCCGAATGCATCCTGGCCGGAGGCGAAACCGCCGAGATGCCGGATATGTACAAGGGGGACGACTTCGATCTGGCGGGATTCTGCGTTGGAATCGTCGAAAAATCCGAGATGCTCCCGAGGAAAGAGTCCGTGAGCCCTGGAGACGTAATCATGGCCCTGCCTTCTTCAGGCATACATTCCAACGGCCTCTCACTAGCCAGGAAGATCATCCCTGAAAATGACGAGAGCCTCATGAAAATGCTGCTTACCCCCACGATAATATACGTAAAGGCATTAAAGAAGCTTATCGCTACCGGAAAAGTTCTTGCAGCCGCCCATATAACCGGCGGAGGGCTGGAGGGCAACACAAGCCGGGTTCTTCCGGAAAACATCCGTGCTGAGTTCGACTATAACTGGGAAGTACCGGAAATTTTCGATGTAATAATGAAAAAAGGCAAAATTGCCGAGACGGAGATGCGTAGAGTCTTCAATATGGGAATCGGAATTGCTATGATTGTCCCTAAAAATGATGCAGACATCGTTATTAAGGCCGCAGCCGCCGCAGATATCAGGATTCTCGAAATAGGAAGACTGAAGAATGCATAGACTTGCGGTGCTATCTTCAGGCAACGGCTCGAATTTCAAAGCAATTGCCGAAAAGTTAGCTGAGAGTGATCATACTCTAGCCTGCATGATCTGTGACCGAAGAGAGGCCCTGGTCTTCGAGAAGGCTGGAAAACTCGGGATCCCCGCCTACTACGTAAACTACATGGGCCGCCCCAGATCAGTAGTTGAAGAAGAAATTGGTGCGGTACTCAAGAAAGAGAAAGTTGAACTCATTGCGCTGGCAGGCTTCATGCGGCTTCTCTCCCCGGCCCTTATTGACCTCTATGAGTCCAGGATCCTCAACATTCACCCGTCGCTGCTGCCCAAATATCCCGGTACTCAGGGAATCCAGGAAAGCTTTAACTCCACCGACGAGGAACTCGGCATCACCATTCACCATATTGACTACGGCCTTGACACTGGCCCTGTAATCATGCAAAAGTCATTCATCAGACAAGGAGATGAAACTCTTGAAGAGATTGAATCAAGAATTCATGATTTGGAGCACATCTGGTATCCAGCGGTACTACTGGAGATTCTCAACTCAATCCCATAAATTTTAAATACTAATTATCAGTCACGTCTTAGGAGGGTTTTTTTGAAAGTTCTAATTCTTGGATCCGGAGCCAGAGAGCACGCTGTCACCTGGAAATATTCAAAAAGTAAACGAATCACCGGATTATTCATCGCTCCCGGCAATGGGGGAACAGGTGAGCTTGGCGTCAATCTCCCGGACGTAGATCCGGAAAACCCCGAACAGGTCATAAAAGCCTGCAGGGAATATGATATTTCCCACGTCTTCGTCGGCCCTGAAGCTCCGCTTGCCGCCGGAATTGTCGATGAACTCAAAAAAGCCGGCATCCCGGTAATTGGTCCTCATAAAGCAGCGGCAAGACTTGAGGGAAGTAAAATCTTCTCAAAGAATTTCATGAAGAGCTATAAAATTCCAACCGCAGAGGCTCACCAGTTCAGCAATCCTGACAAATTCCTGAAACATATAAATTCGATAAAAGGCACAGTGGTCATTAAAGATGACGGGCTGGCAGCGGGAAAGGGCGTTCTTGTGTCATCTGATATTGATGAGCTTACAACATTCGGCCTTGACATCTTAAAAAACGGCCCCCTCCTTGTTGAGGAATGCCTTGAAGGATATGAGATTTCAATATTCACAATCTCCGATGGGAAAAATTACAAAATTCTTCCCGTATGCGCCGATTTCAAGCGCGCCGGAAATGATGATACCGGCCCAAACACCGGAGGCATGGGAGCAATATGTCCGGTTCCCATCATCAATTCCGCAATGTTAACAGAGATAGAAAAGAAAATTATAATACCGACCTTCAAGGGTATGGAAAAAGATAAACTCAATTATGCGGGCATTCTCTACTTCGGCCTGATGATGACTTCAGACGGACCCAAGCTTCTAGAATACAATGTAAGGTTCGGAGATCCGGAAGCACAGGTGCTCATTCCGCTGATAGATTCAGACATGGGAAACATTGTCGATGCGGTACTAAACGGCGGCCTCGATGAATACAACATCCGCATTTCCAACAATTCAGCTCTCGGAGTAGTAATTGCAAGCGGCGGATATCCCGGTGAATATCAAGTAGGTCTGCCGGTTAAACCCATCCCTTCATATCCTGAGAAAGATGCCCTCATATTCCACGCTTCTACTACTGAAATTGAAAACAACCGAGTAGCAACAGGCGGCGGACGATGTTTCACCTGTGTTGGAATAGGACCTAACACCCTTAAGGCAAACGCCAGGGCATATGAGGCCGTGAAGGGCGTAACCTTCGAGGGCTCTTGGTACAGAAAGGATATTGGTCGTAAATTCATTACAAACGATCAGTAAAGAGGAATAGGATGAAAGATTTATTATTTATAATCGGATCAGAATCAGACCGCTGCCAAATAGAACCGGGGCTCACGCTGGCAGGCGAGATTGGTATGAGCTTCGACCTCGTCGTATACTCAGCCCATCGAAATCTTCCGGAACTGACCGACTTCCTTAAAAAAGAAGAAGAAAACTACAGCGTCATAATAACCGCAGCCGGCTTATCGGCGGCACTGCCTGGAGTAGTTTCCGCAATGGTGAAGAAACCGGTTCTCGGTATTCCGCTTGTATCAGGACATCTTTCAGGTATTGATGCCCTGCTTTCCATCCTGCAGCTGCCTAAGGGCATCCCCTGCGCAACAATGGGAATTGGCAAACAGGGAGTTCTAAACTCCGTCTATCTATCCGAGCGGATAATAAACACAACAAAATAAAAAAAACAGCCGCGAGGCTGTTTTTTTATCCCTTCTGCTGGCGCCGCACTTCATACATGATGACTCCGGCCGCAACCGACACATTCAGCGAATCAATCCTACCAAGGGACGGAATCCTAATAATCCCGTCACATTTCTCGGCAACAAGGCGGGATACCCCCTTCCCCTCGCTTCCCATCACTATGACCGTCCGTCCGGCGAGATTGGTATCCCAAAGAAGGCTGCCGTTCATATCTGCCCCATAAACCCAGAACCTGTTCTTCTTCAGATAATCCACAGCCCTTCCGAGATTATTTACTACCACTGTATCCACGTAGTTAACGGCGCCGGCCGAGGTTCTTGCCACGGTATCACTCTCTGAAACCGCGCGCCTCGCACGGCTTACAACAAGGTCAACACCAAGCTGATCGGCGCTCCGTAGTATTGCCCCGTAATTATGAGGGTCTGTCACACCGTCAAGAATAACGATCAACGCGTTTTCCACGGTGAGCGCGTCGACTTTCTGCTCAAAACTCAAGCCCGCGTCGGAGAGAGCCCTCTCTCCTCTTGCCCCGTCTCCGGAGGCAGACAGGCTGCCCTTAGAGCCGCTTTCATATATTTTCAGGACAACTCCGCGGTTATCCTGGCCGTAACGTTTATTCATCTCGGCCGGCGGAATATTGGTAACAGTGACGCCGGCCTTCTCGGCCGCGCTCCGGATTTCATTTATCCTGGCATTCTTTCTGGATATATAGAGCACTCCGCTGCTGTTTCCCGCTTTAAGCGCCTCTTCTATTCCGTGCAGACCGGTAATAATCTTTTCCAATTCCTATTCCTTAGTATAATCTTCCGTAAGATCTATTTTACCGTCAAAATCTGTATCTTTCTCATATTTTTGAATATAAATACCGTCCAGATAAACCCAAATATCAACCTTTCCGTCAAAATTTGTATCTATCTCACGCCGATACATCTTCTCCGCCTTATAATAGTAAAAGTCATCCATCTGGCCGTCGTAGTTGAAATCGAGCTGCTCTTCAATTTTCCTGAACTCTTGGTCATATTTTGTCAGATAATCGACCGTCCCGTCATAATCACGATCAATCCCGATTTCCTCTATCACGCCGCCGGTAGACCTAATCCATCTGTCGGGGCGTCCGTCACCGTTTGTATCATCACCGCCGTCCTGGGCGGATAAAGGGATAAATATTACTGTCAGCAATACTACAATACAAAATAATCTGCGCATTTTATTTCCTTACTTTAGATTTATATATTTCATTATCGGAATAAAACACACGTCACTTACAGTTCAAAAAAGGATTTACAACGGTTATATACAGGCTACCGGCCTTATAAATCCGACAGCGAAATAGGTTCCGGACTACTATCCTCTCCCTGTATTGAAGCAAACTGCTTAAGCAGCTCCTTAGCCTGAGGATTAACCCGGCTTGGAGTTTTTACGATTATTTTAATGTACATATCACCCTTCCGACCCTTTCCCTGAAGATAAGGTATACCTTCATTCTTGAGCCTGAGCATTTTGCCTGTCTGTGTTCCCGGTGGTATTTTAAGTTTAATCTTCTTGTCCTCAAGATTCTGGACAAAGACATCAGATCCAAGGGCCGCCTGAGTAAATGAAATAGGCAGGGCGCAGTAAACGTTATTGCCATCCCGCTCAAAGTATTTATGCGGCTGAATCTTTATATAAACATAGAGATCACCGGTACGCCCGCCATTGGGACCGGAATCACCTTGCCCGGGAATGGCAATGCGTTTTCCGTTTTCAATGCCGGCCGGGATTGTCACCTTTATCTTCTGCTGTTTGCGGGATAATCCGCTTCCATGACAGGCAGTACAGGGATCTTCAATGATATGCCCCTCTCCGCTGCATGTATGACAGGGGGAGGCAATCGAAAAGAAACCCGAATTACGCCTGACCTGTCCTGTTCCGCTGCAGGTCGGACAGACTTTCCGACTGGTCCCAGATGCCGCGCCAGAACCGCTGCAGGTTTTACAGAGAATATCCCTGGTATAACTCACCTCAGCATTTGTCCCGAATACGGCCTCTATAAAAGATATTTCCAGATTGTATCTGAGATCAGATCCCCTGGAGACTCCGCCCTGCCCGCGTCTTCGGCCGCCGCCTCCGCCGCCACCGCCGCCGAAAAATGAGTCAAAAACCCCACCCATGTCGCCGAAGATGTCCTCGAAGTCCCTGAATACCGTGGAGTAGTCATGTCCGCCGCCTGGGCTGTTCATTCCGTCTACGCCGGCAAATCCGAACTGGTCATAGGCCTGCTTCTTTTTATCGTTGCTGAGAACTTCATAAGCTTCTGTTGCTTCCTTGAATTTTTCTTCAGCCTCGGCATCCCCCGCATTTTTATCAGGATGATATTTAATAGCGAGTTTTCTATATGCCTTCTTTATTTCGTCTTTACTTGAGTTTTTTTCTACCCCAAGGACTTCATAATAATCTCTTTTTGCCAACTTCAACACCTTTCAAGTAAATTAATCATGCAACAGTTTATCACAAAAGGCACAGTACCTTCTACTGAAGTAGCGGTTCTGTGCCTTTATTGGTCAGATAATTTTAAAGCTTAACTAAGCAGGCGTTCCTTTAAAAACGCCTGCTCCGGAACTGCTACACTTACTTCTTTCCGTCCTCATCATCTACTACTTCAAAATCAACGTCATCGACACTTCCGCTCCTGGGAGACTCCTCCTCGGGCCGATCATGTCCATCTTCGGCACCCGAACCGCCTTCCTGCGCCTTAGCTCCGGCGTCCTTGTAAATCTCTTCGGCAAGCTTGTGTGCCGCTTCTTTGACAGTTTCTATCTTGGCCTTCATCTGCTCTACATCATTCGCCGAAATTGCTGATCTAAGTTCATCGACTGCAGTCTGAATTTTCTGTCGCTCTTCTTCGGAAACCTTATCACCATAATCTTTCAGTGATTTTTCAGTCGCATATCCTAAAGTCTCAGCCTCATTTTTCACTTCAGCATTCTCACGCTCTTTTTTGTCAGCTTCGGCGTTTATTTCAGCCTCTTTCACCATCTTCTCAATCTCGCTCTCCGAGAGTCCTGAGGATGATTCGATCCTGATCTTCTGTTCCTTTCCGGTTCCAAGATCCTTTGCTGAAACATGAACAATACCATTTGCATCAATGTCAAAGGCAACCTCAACCTGGGGAACACCCCTTGGTGCCGGAGGAATACCTACTAGATCAAAATTACCGAGGGTTCTGTTCTGCGCGGCCATCTCACGCTCACCCTGGAGAACATGGATCGAAACAGCAGTCTGGTTATCAGCCGCAGTAGAGAAGACCTGACTCTTTCTCGTCGGAATTGTTGTATTTCTTTCAATAAGCTTGGTCGATACGCCACCGAGAGTTTCAATTCCGAGTGAAAGCGGTGTTACATCAAGAAGAAGAACATCCTTGACATCTCCGCCGAGAATACCGCCCTGAATAGCCGCGCCCATGGCAACAACTTCATCAGGGTTAACACCCTTGCTAGGCTCTTTCCCGAAAATCTTTTTTACAATTTCCTGCACTGCGGGAATTCGGGTCGATCCTCCGACCAGAATTACCTCATCAATTTCGGAAGCCGAAAGTCCGGCATCCTTGATGGCGTTCAAACAGGGCTGCCTTGTCCTCTCAATAAGATCCGAGCACATCTGCTCAAACTGGGCTCTGGTGAGGTTGTACTGCAAGTGCTTGGGCCCTGAGGCATCAGCCGTAATGAACGGTAGATTTATATCAGTGCTCTGTCTTGCTGACAGTTCTATTTTTGCCTTCTCTGCGGCCTCTCTGAGCCTCTGCAGCGCCATCTTGTCCTTGGACAGGTCTATGGACTGATCCTTTTTAAAACTGCCTACAAGCCAGTCTATGACGGCCTGGTCGAAGTTGTCCCCGCCGAGGTGAGAATCACCATTAGTAGATTTTACCTCAAAAACACCGTCGCCCAGCTCTAAAATTGAAATATCGAAGGTTCCGCCGCCTAGGTCATAAACAGCGATTTTTTCCTCCTTATTTTCACGAACAAGACCATATGCCAACGATGCCGCTGTGGGCTCATTAACAATACGCTTCACATCAAGTCCGGCGATCTTTCCGGCATCTTTTGTTGCCTGCCGCTGAGCGTCATTAAAATACGCAGGTACTGTAATTACGGCTTCGGTTACTGCCTCACCGAGGTAATCCTCAGCAGTTTTCTTCATCTTCTGAAGAATCGCGGCCGAAATCTCCGGCGGAGAAAAATGTTTGCCTCTCGAGTCAACTCTAAGATCGCCGCCCGCACCTTCTACTATATTATAAGGCACCATCTGTAATTCTGACGGAACCTCGGAGTATTTTCTTCCCATAAACCGTTTAATCGAGAATATTGTATTCTCAGGGTTTGTAACCATCTGATTCTTCGCCGGCTGTCCAACAAGTCGTTCTTCCTTGTCAGTAAAAGCTACGATCGACGGTGTTGTCCGCTGACCTTCGGAGTTCTGGATAACGACTGGTTCGCCACCCTCCATAACCGCAACACATGAGTTTGTGGTTCCAAGGTCAATACCGATAATTCTTCCCATATTAGTTCTCCTTTCTAGGTTGTTATCTTATTCAGTCAAAGGCATAGGTTTACTTACCTTTACCTTTGCATGTCTTATTACTCTGTCATGAAGGATATAACCTTTCATGAAATCTTCCATAACAGTCTGAACATCATATTCATCAGACTCTTCCATAAGCAGTGCCTCGTGCTTCTCAGGGTCGAACGGTTCGCCGGCGCAGTCAAAACGCTTCAATCCCCAGTTTGTTTCAAGCATGCTGATCATCTGCTTTTCAATCATCTCGATACCGGAATGAAATGCACCGAAATCACTTGATTCTTCCGATGACTGAAGCGCTCGTTCAAAATCATCAATAACATTGATTATATCCATCAACAAAGATGTATTTGCAAATTTAATTGAGTCTTCTTTTTCTCTAAGCATTCTCTTCCGAAAATTATCGAAATCAGCCTGTTTTCGAAGATATTTATCTCTTAATTCATCAACTTCAGCCTTCGACTCATCCAAAGCCTTTTCAAGCTTCTCTATTTTATTCTGAAGTTTTTTCTTTTCCCTGTCCGCTTTCGATTCTTTTTTCTTTTTTGTCTCAGCCTTATCGGCTTCGGACACGACCTCATCCGGAGCCGCTTCGGAAGATTCCGGAGCCACTGGCTGCTCGGTTTCCTTAGCCTCTATTTCTTCTGCCATAAATTCCTCTATAAGTACAGATGATCTTCCTCAATCTTTTTACGAGAGAGAATTAAATCTTTTTAGTTCCTTGCGTATAAAATAATAACGTTGTCTTGAAGCGTCAACTACTTTTTAGGCTGAAGTTCCAGTATTAGTTCAACTTCTCCCCTTGCCAGCTTCGTAGAGCGCGCTATCTGCTCCACAGTCCAGCCCTGATGAGCAAGTTTTATAACCACATCCCTGATTTCCATCGGAGGAGCTCCGCTGCTTTTCGCCTTGCTGTTCGAGTCTTTAACAAGGGTGCCCAGGAGACGGACCTGCTCCTGAGCCTGTTTATTAACTTCTTCAAGCCTTGTTTCAGTTCCGGCAAGCCACTCACGGGCCTTCTGCATTCGGTCTATCCTGTCTTCAAGATCAAGGAGGGTGGTATCTAATACTTCAATATGGCTGATTGCCGTATCTATCTGCTTTTTATTTTTAGAGAGAAAGTCAATTCTCCGGGTAAGCTCATCGAGTCTGTTTGTCAAAGGCGTACTGCGATCCTCGATCACCGAAATTAAATGATCAAGTTCATTAAGCTGCTTAAAACTCCTGTCCACTCCATTAATTGTAGAATCAACGATAATTTCCTTTTTCTGAAGTCTCTCATAACGGCCTTCGACTTCTTTCTGCAATCCGTCCAATTCCTTCAGCCTTGCCTGAATAAGCTGCAGGCCGTCATCCGCCGCTGTAACCTGATTAAGCTTTATATCAACTGATTGGGAGATGCTCATCAGCCTCTTGAAATCATCCTCAAGCTCTTCAATCTTACGTTTATCGGAGGCAAATTTTGCCATCTTAGAAGAAATATCTTCGGCCTGCTTCCGTATTGCCAGGAATTTCTTCTCAGCATCTCTTATTTCATTTGCCTGCACCGTTACCCTGATTACTTCGGATTTCAGTTCACCAACTCCAGTCTCAAGAGCTTCCTTCATCGAATCGGCACGATCAAAAATCCTTGTCTGAGCAATGAATGTTTTCTGCTGTTTATCAATTTCGGAAAGTGTAAATGACAATTCACGGTTCTGCTCATCAAGTTTTTCATACATTCTCTTATTAGCAAGCGTGAACCCATCAATAATTTCATCAGATTTGACTTCAAAATCCTTGAGCTGTTGTTCAAGATCATTCTGAAGCTCCCTGCTTCGGCGCTGGACATCCCCGGTCAGGCTGTCAAAATCACTGCGCTGATTAGCCATGGCTTCACGTATTTCCGCCATACGATCTGCGGCTTCGGACTTCATGCCCGAATAATGTTCCTGTACTCCATTCTCGGTTTCTGTCAGCTGCTGGCGCAGTCTGGACTGCCACAGCTCCAGCTCATTCGTCTGAACTTCAAGCAGGCCCTGAATTCTCGTTCGATCACTCGTTACGTGCTCTTCAATTTCTCGCAGAGCAATGTCGGCTTCACGGCTAAATCGTCCAATCTCGGTCTCAATCGAGACCTTCGTCTTATCAAGCTCGGACTGAAAATGACTCTCAAGCTCCGCATTCGCTTCAACAACCTGAGACTGAACCTCAGCCTTCGTCTTCTCTATGGAAGCGTCGATCATTCCGAGTTTTTCTTTTACTATTCCGTGATATCCCTCGACCTGCTGTTCATACTTCATGAACTCTTCCGAAGTCTTTTCCCTTAGCCCGACAACCTTCAGGTTAAGCTCGTCATTATAGCTGCCCTCGAGCTCTTTACGTGAGCTAACTGAAGTTTCGGTTAGCAGGATCAGCCTCTGATCAACCGACTGCTCCCACTGCTCAAGCTGCTTCTTCATCAGCCCGCTTTTATCCTTCAGATCATCAAAAAATCCATCCTCAAAATCTTTGAGTCTGGCCGATACATTCGTACAGGCTGTGGCCTTCAGGGTATCAAGCTCCGCTTCCAGTTCGGCCATGATCTGCCGGTCTGAATGTATATCATCATTCAGACCGTCACTGCTGCGCTGCCATCGGGCGGTCATCTCGACCTTAATGTCTTCGAAGTTTCCATTAACCTCATCAACCGATCTGTCCACCATCTGCTTCAGATTGTTTTCAAGAAGATCGATATCGGCGGTTATTTCTTCAATTCTAGTCAGTTTATATGCAAGATTTTCCTCAAACTCAGACAATTGAGTCTCTTTATCATTTACGACGGCAATCATATCATCTATTCGTTTAAAAACTTCAGTCCGATTCTCACTCACGGCCTTATCGGCGCTCTCGGTGATTTCCGCCAGCGTCTGCTGCTGATGTTCCCGGAAAGTCTCAATAGACACATCAAGATCTTTAAATCTTGTTTCAAACTTTGTATTGAGGCGCTCTGAGGAGTCGGTGATCATCCTCTCATAATTATCCTCTATCTTCTCGAGCCTGGCATCTGTCTCGGGAGCCAGCGCGGATAGACGCTGCGTCATTCCTTTTTCGAAATCGTCAAGACGGTTCCGAAGATCGAGACTTCCGTCATCGAGATCCTTACTGAGTCTGGTTCTCCAGACAGTTATTTCCGATTGACTTTCACCGAATGAAGCATTTAGACCCTTACTATATTCAACTGTAGATTTCTTAAGTTCTTCGAGGGCGGAATCAAGCTGTTTCCTCGTTGCCCTTGACCGCTCTTCTATGTAGTTTTTCAGGCTGTCAAATACATCATCTTCGAGTATCTTCGCGTTCTCAGCCGCTTCTTTCAGATTCTGCTGATAGGTTTCTTCGAGATTGTTTATACTGTCCCGGAAGGCTACGAGTTTATCATTTAGAGCGTCGCCAATTTCTGTAATATGTAATCTAAAACGATGCTCGGAATTGTCAAGCTGAGATTTAAGTTCGTCCTTTTTCTTATCCGCTGACGCGAGGACAGAATCAAGGCTGATGGAAAAATCAGAATTAAGCTGCTTCAGCTGCTCATCAGCCTTCACAACGACAGAATCAAGCTTCCGCCTTACCAGCTCCATAGTCTCGGACGCAGCAGAATCTCGCCGGGCTTCGAGGGAGTTTAGGTGCTCAGTAAATTCATCAACCCGATCAGCACTGGCAGAGACATTATCTATCACGGCTGCCGCCTGACGTTCAACTCCGGACATCAGTTCAATCCTGAGCTTCTCGAACTCCTTCTCATTTTTAACTGCAAACTCAGCGCTTAGGGCCGGAATACTTTTTTCTAACTGGACAATCCTTCCCTGGACATCTTTAAGCCGACGCCCAACCTTGTCTACAAATTCAGATTCCTGATGAAGCCGCTGAAGATTCTCATCAACCTTTCCGGTCATACCGACGAGTTCATTTATTGCCGTATCATATTTGTTAATACGATCATTAATCGAATAAATGTCCTCGGCACGGGTAGATATCCCTTCCTCAATTGCCGAAACACGCTTGAGAACCTCTTTTCCGGTTTTCTGATGTACATCAATCTCGATTGCAAGATTTTTCATGTCCTGAGTTTTCTGATCTACAAAGACTTCTATATCGGAAGTCACTTTTTCAGTGTATCGTCTGACCTTATCAAGTGAACGATTATTTCTATCCAGCTGCCTATAAAGTGCTAGTATAATTAATACTATTAATAACGTTATTATATTTCCAATTGAGAATAACATAGCCCCCCCAGTTACTGCTATACATCCCTCCGGGGGTGTTGAGTACAGAACCCCTAAATAACATCTTCTACCAGATCGTGATTATTGTCAATATTTTTTCGGAAGTTAGAGGTGAAGGTTAGGCTATACAGGGTTTCGCCTTCCTATCTTAATGAGAAATTGCCGCCGAGCCGGCGTGACAGGATCTGCCAGATAATCAGTCCTTATTCAGGATATACTTAAATAAATCAGGATATTTTCTGAACGTAAAATCAGCAATGCTTCCGGCGCGGACGGATGGGGCAAAATGGGCGGTCTTCATCCCGACATCTGCGGCTCCGATGATATCCTTGCTGTATGAATTGCCGACATAAAGAATCTCTTCAGGAGACAGCCCCATCCGGCGCGCGAGTTCGAGGAAGGGTTCCGGATGAGGCTTCAGATAACCCGTACTCTCCGAGGTGAATGAACAGTCCCAGTCTTCAAGACCAAGATACTTCAATTTGTTCTGGACCGGAAAATCAGACATAACCCCAAGCTTATAGCCCTTTGACCGCAGTTCGAGGAGTCCCTCCCCTATCCCGCTGAACGGTTTTATAATCCTGAATGATTTTTCCCAGTCCTCATAGAGATGCTTTTCGACTCTGGCCCGGATTTCAATCTCGGGCCTTCCAATCGAACCGGCGATGAGTCCTGCCTGCAGCCTCCGGTAGTTTTCTACCGGCCGGATTTCCCTGATGTCCGCACGAACCCTGCCGAAATGCCAGACCAGACGGGGGTGCTTAATAAATGACGGTATTGTACATAGATACATAAAGCAGTTGCTGTATAATGTCCCGTCGATGTCAAAACCTATCCCTTTGATTTCCATGCGGGTATTCTACTTAATTTCAATAACATATGTAAGTGTTGCAGGAATCTTTTTACGGCTGTCTGAATCATTTGAGACGGCCTGTTCGAACACCCAGGTTCTGAGAGCCGACTGAACCGCCGCGTCTATCTCGGCCTTTCCAGACGGTTTTCTGAGCATCAGAGAACTTACCAGCCCGTCGGCATCGACGAGGAAGTCTATTACAACGGTATACCTTCTCGCTCCTTCCTCCCTGATCTCATCAGGTATTTCAGGATGCGCCCATTTTGCGAGTTCTCTTTGAGCGTCCTGGTTCTCAAAAGTAATAAGTGGAGAGGTGCCGGAAAATGCGGATGTTTCGGTTGCCGAGACTGTAGAATAGGGTCCCGTCTTCGCCGCGGACGGGGCATCAGCACCGGCAGAAAGACTCGCGTCGAGGGAACTTAAAACATCTTTCTCAAGAACTGACGGCACCCTTGATTCGGACGAAGTTTTAACATTGGTTCGGTAGTCCTCTTCCCGGGCGGCGGGGAGGTCAGAGAGAACGACCTCCGATGACGAGGCCTGCCCGGAGGCCTGAAACGCATCCGGCCTGTCGGTTGAGGACGGAACCGTCTCATCCCCGAACAATGCCCTTGCATCTACCCCCTCAGTTCCGGCAGAACGGTTTTTAAGGGCGGCAATAAAGTCTTCATCCGGCTCAGAACGCGAATAAGAGGCCACCGCAGGACGAGGCTCCGCCCTGTCAGCTGGTTTCACGGGAACGCTGGCCGAGGGCACAGTCTGTGATTTCGAAACGGCCGGCTTCTGAATGACTACCGAAGGCGCGGGTGCAGGCTGAGGATCCTGATGCTCCTTAATGGTTTCTGCCACAGGGACTTTTATAGCTTGTTCTTCAATTATTTCCCTGATCGGCGGAGTAATCTCAACAAGCAGCGGACCGTAATCTTTGGGAATCTCGTAATTAAAACTGTTTAAACCGATCAGGATCAACACTGCAAGATGAAGTATGAGCGCGAAAGCAATGCTGAACAGAAACCGTTTTCTGTCATCTGTCATGTTTCTTCCGCTGTCCTCATCCTTAAATTCACCCCTTTAAAACGGTTAATTCTGAGTAAATCCAAAACTTTCACCAGCAGTTCATACGAGACTTCCTGGTCACCCTCTATAATAACGGCGCTCAGTTCCTGTTTTTCTTCATCGGAAAACTCCGCGAGAGCCGTTCCAATACCGCTGAGGTTATAGACATCCTTATTAAGATACAACTCGTCCTCAGAGACTACCGTAATAACCATTCGTGTCATTGTTACCGATTCAGTCGTGGAAGATTCAGGCAGCACGATTGAAATTCCGGGAGTTTGGATAAAAGTACTAGAGACCATGAAGAAGATTACAAGCTGAAATACAACATCGATCATGGGTACCATATCAGCCTTTACCGAAGTAGTTAATCTCCTCTTAAAAAACATTATCCTTTCCTTTCAGGAGGAGTACAAGTTCATTGACACTGTTCTCCATCCGCAAAATTATGTGATTTACTCTCGAGGCGAGATGATTGTAGAAGACCGTCGCGGGTATAGAAACAATGAGCCCAGCGGCAGTGGTCAGCAGCGCTTCTGATATTCCGGAGGCAAGAAGGCCTGGATCTCCAATAGCCCCGGCCGTGCCTAGAATTCCGAAAGCTTTGATATTTCCCGTTACAGTTCCCAGAAGTCCGAGAAGGGGCGCAATATGGGCAATTGTACCCAGCACCGAAATATGCTTTTCAAGCCGGGGGACTTCCATATTAGCCGCCCCCATTATTGCTTCCTTAATTTCAGCCTGTGAGTAAAACCTATGCTCAATTCCGACCTTCATTAAATTCGACATCGGAGTCGGATCACTTTCACATATGGCAATAGCTTCATAAAAATGATTTTGATCCAGCGCTCCCCTGAGGTTAGCGATCATCTTTTCCTCATCACCTCTTATTCTTCTAAAAAACAGCAGCCTTTCTATAATAATCACAGCAGCAACAACAGACAACAACAGGATGAAGATCATCACGATCCCGCCTTTTTCTATAATAGCAAACATCATTCCTCCTACAAAATTTCTGCCAGGGCTGCACAGCAGCACCGATGGCAGATAGTTGGGAGTGAAGTTTGAACGCAAACGTTCAAACTTCAAAATGATAAAAAGCATGGATGCTTTTTATCATTCCTCCTAAAGAGATATCTTAGTCTTAATCTGCAAGAATAATCCCCGATCAAAATATCCGTTCCAATAATTACGCCCCGAGCTCAAGAGCCCCGAGGCAAGATCTTCAGCGAAAACCGAGAGCATAAAGCTGTCTGAAAACCGCAGATAGCCCTCGAGTCTCAAAACGGGAAGCCAGTCATTTACATACCAGCTTTGCGAGTCATCATAAAATCGAAATTCCGAACCTGCAATCAATCCCATATTTCCATCATCGGAGTTTAACTCAAGATCGGCATATATCTTGTGTCTGGGTAGAAAAAAATCAATCTGGTCAAGAAGCTGCCCCTCCCAGCCTGCCGTCATTGCAAAACCATCAGAGAGCCGGAAATAGAATTCCGCGTCGGCATCAAGACAAATTCGATCATGAGTGGTGACACTGCCCAGTCCGGTCAGAGTAGAGGTTCCAGGCATCAGCGCATCGGTCAGGTTCGAAAATGAAACCGAGCTCCGCACGATGAAATTCTCAAGAATATTCCAGCCGAGACTTCCTTCCCCGAACCATCCATGAGTAAGAGGCAGTTCTTCGAGTACCGCGGAGTCAGCAGGCGCTGAGGCAAAAGGATAGTCCTTCCATAGATCTTTATAGTATTGCCTTCCAGCCTCATAACCGCCGCTTAAAGCATAATCCAGGTTCCCGTCGATTATACCAGAGACGGAGAGCGCAAATGGGAAGTACAGCTCGGTATAATCCTTCCACAGGACTCCCGCTTCCAGGTTAAATTTAAACTCCTCAGATAGTACTGCGTTAAAACCCAGATCGGCGCCGAGCAGCTGCGCGGCTTGCGCCAGCCCCGCCTGCCCGGCGATAGGAAAGGAGCCTTCAAGATCATACCTCAGGTCAAGCCCGACACGTAGATTCTCATCCCCTACCCAGAGTCCGGCCTTCGGTTGAAGTGTAAAGACACTGCTTTCCAGCGGACTTGAGGCGCTGAGAACCATTCCCGAAGCCGATCCGTCGACATCGGCAGTCAGTTCGAGATTGTCTGTAAGCATCCAGCCGAGGCCGGCTTCCAGCTCAGTAAGACGGTGGGTCATTGAAAAATAGTCGGCAAGGCCCTGAAGGCCGTTCTCAATCTCATTATTTTCAACATAAAAATCGGAAGAAAAACCTTCTTCGCTGTAATTCATCTCGGCTTCAATCAGCTCTTCTCTGTATGAAAAACCTTCTCCCGTATTCTGTCCGGCAAATCCGTCATAACCATTATGGTAGTATCTCAGCCGGAAATCAGGCAGTTCACCAATTCGGTATAAATTAATATCACCAGTAATGTTGTATGATGTACCGGCGCCTATTGTGCCCTCACTGAAAAAAGATCTGCCTCCTGTTTCACCATCCACATGGGCATCCGGAATGCCGGGACCGGAAAGCGCAAAGACTTCGGCCGGGATTTTCATATCTCCCGGCTCAGGGAGCGGCATCTCGACGGCCGAAAGATAGATAGAATCCTCATCGGGAATTACCGCGTTAATATCTTCGACACTCAGGTCTTCGATTTCCAGATACATCGGAGGCAGAATAATTTCGGTATTCTCCGGCTCGGCAGGTCCGGTGACAGGGGCATTGGAGCTCTTCTCCTCAGCAAAAGTTACAGCTGAAAACAAAAGGAAAAAAAGTGCAGCTGCAATTATTGATTTTTTGATCAGCATTATTCGCCTTCCTTCAGAAGCTTGCGGGCTTCATCTGCCCATTCCGATTCTGGATAAAAGTCCTCAAGCCGCTTTATCAACTCCAAGGCATCAGTTCTGCTGCCCGCAATCACGGCCGTCTCGGCTGCCCTGAATATTGCTCTGGCGGACGAATCCCTGTCTGAAGGGTTTATTCCGGCCGAAACAAGGAAGGCTTTTACCGCTTCCTGGAAATTATTCTGTCTGAAATAATACTCACCGATATAATATTGAGCATCAGAAGCTGCCGCGGGATCATCGGCGGAATGTTCGACAACCTGCCTAAGCATTGAGAGTGCCGGTTTCAAATCAGAGCCACCCATAGAGATGTAGAGAGCCGAAAGGTCGACCATAGCCCGGCGGCCTTCAGGACTTCCAGCCCCGCCCTCACGGGTAATAATCACATTCAACTCGGCTTCCTTCTCAGACAGACCGCTTAAAAGAAGCCTGAGTTTTTCAGATTCATAAGATGCCTGGGCAGACCTGTCGGTTCCGGGATACTCGAGCCTGCACATCTCATAAATACTCAAGGCCGAGGAGTAATCACCGGTGGCCGAATAGACCGCCGCGGTCTTTATCATGGCCGGAGCCCGGAAAATAGACTCTTTAAAATCATCAATAATGTTTTCCCACAAAAGAGCGGCGCCATAACCTTCTCCGCTGTTAAAGAGAGACATTCCGCCCCAGTAAAGGGCGGCGTCAAAAAGTGCGCTACCGGGATAATAGCGCCTAAACTCATAAAACGCACCCGCAGCTGCCTTATAATCTTCGGCAGAATAATAAAGTTCACCCCTCCGGAAGTAGCCCTCTTCGGCTAGTTTTCCGCCGTACTGACGGTGAAGATACTCATAGACGCTTGATGCCTGCTCATAATCACCCATCAGCGCATAGAGACCGGCCTTTTCAAAAAGAGCGTCATCAGCAAGCGGTGAATCACTATCACGTGATATGTCGGCAAATATTTCCACAGCTTCCCTGTAGTGCTCAAGAGCGGTAAGATTCTTGGCATACATGAATCTTCCTTTTTCATCATTTCCTGAGTATTGGGAAGACTTGAGAAAATACCTTGCGGAACTTTCATAATTGCCCAGCAGATACTCACTCCATCCGGCAAGATAGGATGCGTCCCTTACTGAATCAGATTCCGTAAATTCCGTAAGCAGTTCATCGAAGGACAAAACCGCATTTTTATAATCGGCAGTGCGGTAATAGGCCCAGCCGACATAGTAGAGGGTAAATGGGTAAATATCAGACAGATCTGCGGCCTCAGATTTTATTCTACTTATAAGAGCGAGCTCATTAACGGCACGGTTATAGTCGCCTATCGCGATAGCCGATAATCCGCTCATATAACTACTCAGAATGTAGGCCGAACCCTCTTCCTGCTTTACTTCTTCCTTCCATTTAAACTTGAGGGCTTCGACAAGAATAGTCTCCCAGTCTTTCATTAAGAAACGCAGCCTTAGTAAATCTAGTCCGGCCGCAGTGTCGTTTGGCTGAAGCTCAAGATATCTTACCAGCTTGTCCGCAGAGCGGGAATAATCTCCGGTTTTTTTCAGCAGAGTTGACTCGAGCCGCAGCAGGGAAGCTGTACGCTCGCCCTTACTGTCTGATGAGTAAGCTCTTGAAACCCATTCAAGCGCTTCCTCCCACCTTCCGGTCTTATAGCTGTTATAAGCCTTCAAGTAAGCGGCTTCGGGAAAAAGTTTATTTTCACTAAATTCTCTAAAATATTCATCAAGACGGTTTTCCGCCCTGCCCCAGTCAGCCTTCTTTGTATAGAGAGAGGCCAGCCTAACAAGAATCTCGGCCCGGCGGTCAACAGACTCGAAAAGATATATCTCAAGAAGGTCGACCGCGCGTTTGGAATTCCCCTTCGCCTCAAGGATCTTCGAGAAGTAAAGAGGAACAAGGCCGTCAATTGCCGATGGTTTGGAGGTATCCCAGATTTTCAGGAAATAACTCTCGGCGGTATCATGATCACCGGAATTATATGAAGCTATACCAACCCTCATCCTGAAATCCTGAAGGATGTCAGCCCGATTTTTCAGAGAACCCTCGGCCTCCATAAGAAGCTTTGATAGCTCCTCTTCCTTCCCCTGCTTTCTGTAAATAGTAAACAGCCTCTGCCAGGCAGCGCTCAGCTTCGGATCATCGATTCTGATCAACTCGGTATAGAGCTTCTCGGATAGATCGATATTTCCGTTCATATAATGCGCTTCAGCAAGGTAAAGACTAATCTGATTCCTGTTCCCGGGGGACAAAAGATCATTTTCCGCTGCCCCGGCCACAGCTATTATCTCATCATATTTCTGCGCTTTCAGATACAGGGAGCACAGCAAAGCCGTAACATAGCCGTCATCAGAGAAATCATCCCGCTGAAGAAGCAGTTCTAGTGAAAAAGCCGCATCCTCATACCGCTCGAGCTTGTTATAGCACATGGCCCGGTAAAGGTACGCTTCTGACGCAAGGGAAACATCATTCCCCCTGATATACTCGTCAAGATAAACGGCCGCAGTCTCATAATCTTCAAACTCAAGCGCTATCCTGCCCTGCCAGAATGGGACAAGATCAAAATATGCGGTAGAAGGATAGTGTTTCCTTATCTTCGAAAACAGATTTAAAGCATCGTCTAATCTACCGAGCTGATACAAACAGACAGCGCTCCTGAACTGTGAATCCGGAACATATCTGGAAATCTGGTTCTCACTGATTAGTCTTCCATATAAATCGAGGGCTGCATTATAATTCCCACCTCGGAATCGGCCCTCCGCCTCGAAAAAGAGTTCCCTCTCCCCGGCAAAGCCGGAAAAAACAATTACTGTGAAAAATACTAATAAAAGAAAAAATCTTTTCATATCTCTGAAAGGTTATACCTTCGTCGCTTTAAATTCAACATTTATATTACTTAGTTTTTAATTGAAGATATATAAACACAGTCTTACATACTCCGGACTTCGGTGCCGCTCAGCCTTGCAGGGAGCAAATTGACGCGGTACCTTCATAGGTTTCAATTCAACATTTATTTAAAATGATATCATTGTATTATCAGCTGTATAGTTTCAATAATGAGTTCTGTTGAATATGCAGGTTTAAATTCGAGTTTTAGATTCTCATCAGCGGCGGAAGAAGTTTTCGTTGCCAATCCCCTGGATTTCCTCTAGATCGGGCAGATGGTATCCTGAATCGAGACGTAGCCGAACAAGGTGGACATGGGCCCCGGGATAACGCCCTGATAGAGCATCTGCATCTGATTCCCGGTTTCGCTCCATTATAATATCCTGAAACCCTGTTTCTTCACCAAGAACGGGGAAAAGAACGGCGGTATGAACATGCTGACGAAGAACCGGCCTTGTTCCCCACGGGATATTGACCGAAGCAAGGTAAATATCAGACGGGTTGTTGACGGCCAGATAATACATCAGGAGCTTCAGGTCCTCGATTGGAAAGCCTACATTTTCGACATACTCGGACCAGGGGGCCCATCTCACGTCGTTGTCTCTGTATTTTCCGCTTCCACTACGCCGGGCATTCTGAAGGGTAAATGCGATGTTCCTGGTCCAGTCGAGCCCGAAATACGGATCTCGATCCTCCTCATGCGGAACACTCCAGCGGTTCCCCCTCTCATCAAGGTTTTTCTGTTTCAAGGCTGCAATGCTCATATATTCGCCTGTGCTGCTCCAGTAAATACCATCTGCAATCCACTTTACAAAACCGGAACAGTTGAACCCTCTCTCTATCTGTGGTTCCAGATCATCGATATAGACATAGCTGCCGTCGGCATCCATAGCTCCGTCATCGGAATCATGCAGCTGCGGCAGAAGTCTCCTTATTTCATCCGTCATGGATTTTTTTATGGCGTATATATTATAGTTTGAATCGGGTATAATAAGATCCCAGCTGACCATTCCATCTGTAGCTTCAATAACATCGGAAAAAGGCCCGGTAAGCGCGTCGGCAAAACTAAACGGAAGGTTTATGTCGGAATATATCGTCTTTCCATACAGGACAATTTCCATTACTGCACGATCATTCATTGGATAGATTCGCGTATAACAGTCGTCAACATCATTCAGAAATATCTTTATCTGGATAAATTTCCCGGTTTCAAGGCTTCTCTTAATAATATAGGAACCCCGACTATAAATCGGGAAATGTCCGTTCTTCTCATTGATAAAAAGAAGATAAAAACTATCATTCTGCTCTTTTATTCTAAAATTGATTCGCGCGCCATCGGTAAGCTGACTTATTGTCCTCTCCTCAGCAGCTAGCACATCGCTTGTGGGGGCAGTTACGAGTTCACGCATCATCCTACGAGTCTCATCATTTTCAATAAAATTATAATTCTGCCGCCCCCATGAGGAACCGGCAGATAGAATAAATATTATAAGTAATGAATAAAAAATTCTTCGTCTCACCTTATTACTATCGTCACATTTTTTTCATTTCATCAATCTTCAGTGACAGATTAACCAATGTTTCCCGCAGCGCCTGAACGGTGGCCTTAGCATCGACACTATCCTGAGAGAACTCATTCCACAACCGTCTCTTGGCTCCCTCAATAGTATACTTCTCTTCATGAAGCAGATGCTTTATTCGAAAAATATTATTAAGATCGTTTCTGGAATACTGCCTTTTGCCATTCCGATCTTTTCGCGGATCAACAAGCTCGAATTCCTGCTCCCAGTATCGGAGAACGTGGGGCTTTACGCCCAGGAGTCTGCATATTTCTCCGATGGAAAACAGATCCACAGGCGTATATCCGCCTTAGTCTCTGAAATCCATATTAATCGGAATAGACGACAGTCCGAAATCGGCACGAATCATCCTCAGGATGTACCTTTCATAAGACTCGGGAAAACCCTTCTTGTTATTTATAAAAAGAACAAATTTGACGGGGTTTGCGCTGGCCTGAGTCATATATTTTATTTTATATCTTCCCTTCGTAGAACGAGGCGCCTCATGCTCCTCTACCCAGTCGGCAAGATGGCTGTTCAGGGCGGAAGTTTCAACTCGTTTATGCAGCTGAGTATTTACTTTTACTATTGTCTTAAGGAGTTCTTCAATCCCTTCATTCTTCAAAGCCGAAAGCGGAATTATCGGCGCAAAGTTCAATATCGGAAAAAGAAACTTGACCCTGTCGGACACTGCCTCGAAAGCATTCGGAACATCTGCCTGTAGGTCCCATTTATTGAGAACGATTATTACACCCTTGCCCTTTTTAACTATTAAATGAGCAATCTTCTTATCCTGATCCGAGAGGCCTTCAATGGAGTCAATCAACAGCAGAACAACATCGGACTCATCTATGCTTTTAATGGCACGGTTAACTGAGTAATACTCGACCGACTCATGAACCTTCTTTTTCCTTCTAATTCCCGCAGTATCGAGGACCTTAAATTTATGTTCTCCAAAAACGAAGCTTCCCTCCACAATATCGCGGGTTGTTCCCGGAATGTCGGAGACAATTGAAGCCTCGCTATTTGTAAGGATATTTATCAAGGTTGACTTACCGGTATTCGGCTTTCCGAGTATTGATATACTAATATCTGCCGAAACCTCCTTTTCTGTATCGTCTGAACCAATATGCTTCACTCTCTCATAAACCGCTTCAATAAAATCACCATAGCCGTATCCATGTGAAGCTGAAACGGGATAAACCTTATCAAATCCGAGTGAATAGAAATTCCAGATTTCATTTTCTTTTTCCGGGCCGTCAACCTTATTAATAACCACCATCAGTTTATCAGAATAAGGACGCAGCTCTTCGATAAATGTCTGGTCCTCCGCTGTAAGCTCCTTCACTTCGAGCACAAGAACGACGAGATCTGCTTCCGCGACAACCTCAAGGCTTCTTTTTACTACAAGGTCATCAAGCGCTTCATGTTCAAGCTTATATCCCCCGGTGTCAATAAATTTAACTAACTTCCCTTCAATTTCCGTGATTTCCTCAACGGGATCTCGGGTTACTCCCGGGGTAGGATCTGTTATAGCCTTCCTGAATCTTATAATTCTATTAAATAGTGTCGATTTCCCGACATTCGGCCGGCCGGCAATAGCGACCATAGGTATCTTATTGCTGTTTGAGATATTCAAATCGCTCATTCATCCATCCTTTTACGAATCGATCTATTTCCTTGTAGGATTTCATCTCAAAAATTGTCCCTACGAGTTCTTCGGCCTGGGCCATTGATACAGATCGTATAATGTTTTTAATCTCGGGGATACTAAAGGAGCTCATACTGAATACATCCAGCCCAAGCCCCAGCAGGATTACTGCCATATATGGATCACCTGCCATCTCTCCGCACATTGCAACAGGTATGCTCTCTGAATGCGCTCCCTCAATTATTGTTCTAAGCAGTCTAAGGACACCAGGGTGTAATGGCTCATAAAGATACGCGACCCTTTCATTCCCTCTGTCAACAGCGATAGTATATTGTATTAAGTCATTTGTTCCAATAGAGAAAAACTTCACTTTTCTTGCAAGAATGTCGGCTGTCAGGGCAGCAGACGGAACCTCAATCATTATACCCAGCGGTATATTATGATCAAACTTTAAACCTTCGTCATCACATTCGGTTCGGACCTCATTATAAAAATCAAGGACCTGATCCAGCTCTTCTACTCCAGATATCATAGGAAACATAATCCTCAAATTGCCATGTACTGACGCACGCAAGAGCGCCCGGATTTGGGTTCTAAAAATATCCTTCCTGGTCATACAGAATCTGATAGATCTCCAACCCAGAATTGGATTGGATTCTTGAAAATAAGCCGTTCCAGGCATCATCTTATCTCCGCCGAGATCAATGGTTCTGATTGTAACCGACTTGTTTTCCATTGATGCAAGCACGCGGCTGTATGCCTGATACTGATCCTCTTCAGTCGCGAGCTTACCAGGCTGAATGAAAAAGAACTCTGAACGATAGAGCCCGATGCCGTCTGCACCATGAGAAAGAACCGATTCCGTCTCTTCAGGTACCTCAATATTTGCTTTAAGGAGTATCTTCTTACCGTCCCGCGTCTCTGCCGCGAGCATATTCAGGTTTAGAAACTCAACTTCCTTTTTCTGCCATTGCTTCAGTTTCCGCTCATAGCTTTCAAGTACTTCCTGATCCGGTTTAATAATTACTATTCCGGAAGTTCCGTCAACAATAATCTGGTCACCGTTCCGGACTTCGGCGGTTATATGGCTAAGACCCAGGACTGCGGGAATTTCAAACGCTCTTGCAAGAATAGCGGTATGCGACGTCTTGCCTCCGGCATCAGTCGCGATCCCCTTTACCATCCGCTTATCCATCGTAAGAGCATCGGAAGGCAGAAGTTCATGTGCGACTATTATGACCTCTTCGCTCAAAGAGTTCAGACTGATCCGGGATTTATATAAAAGATTACCTAGTAGTCTTTTGGCCACATCACGGATATCATATGTGCGTTCCTTAAGATATTCATCAGAAGACATCTTAAGAATCTCTATATAGCTCTTCACCGTCTCATGAAGAGCCCATTCGACATTATTCAGTTCTTCTTTGACCCGCTTTTTAATCTGTCTGGCCAATTCAGGATCTTCAAGCATCATGATGTGAGCATCAACAATACCTGTCTCCGTAATGCCCCCATCCTTTGTCAGAGACTTCTTGAGCTGTACGAGTTCATCACGGGTCTTTAAGACGGCAACATCGAACCGTTCTATTTCATTCTCAACCTCTTCCGGACTTACCTCATATTCAGGAACCCGTAGATATTCATCGAGGTAGAAAAAAACCTTTCCTATTACTATACCTTGAGAGGCAGATATTCCCTGGAATTTTTTCATAATGTGTTAACTATAAATCATTTTGTTCTCACCGTCAAATCATCCTACGGCTCTTCAATTCTAATTTTAACCTCCGGAAGCCCCTGAATAATCTTTAAAATGTCTATATGTCTTAATCATTCCTCTTTTCCACGTGTTGAAAAGTTCTAATTTCCGCTTCCGGGACGTCAGTAGTTCTGAATTTGGCTGCCTTTGTATGCCGCCGCTGGGGCCCCGGTGCCGCCTGAGAAAAATTGAGGACTTCCGAACCCTAGTCTGATGGCGTTGGGGTCAGCAAGGGCCGACATTCGGGCGAATTGCAGTCAAATTCAGAATTGCTGTCAGCTCTTTTGCTTTCCTGAAATTTATATAAGATCAATCCGGCATCTTTTCCTCAGATGATTTAACCCTACTTTCAAATAGAATCGACAGATGTTCAAAAAATCACCTTAAAACACGATTTTAAATGCCGATAATCAGGTTTGTATGACACGTAGAAATAAAAATAAATCATCCATCGGCTGCCTTTTTTGGGTAGCGCTAATACTGCTTATTCTTGTAATATTTCTATTTAATCGGGAAACAATCCAGGACGTTCTTGATGAAACCGGTTTTATTGAATTTATTCAATCTAATAAGATAGAACCTGAGGTTGAACGAGTCGATCTTCAGAAGGAAACAGAGACAACTCCCGATGTAGAGAGCATAGATATAGTTGAACAAACAGCGGCCGATCAGCCCGAGACTCCTCCAGAACCAGTCAAAAATACTAATGAGAATATAATTGCCCTGGAAGTCACTCTTGAAAATGTAGAGACTGCGGCACCTGTGGAAACACCCGAGAGACCGCAAAAGATAAGAAGGTCGAAGCTATTTTTCATCGTTGTCGATGACAACGGAGGCATCAGCCTGAAAGAGAAGGTTCGTCCGGTTTACTATGTTGATTCTCCTCTCACTGAAACCATCAATGCTCTGCTTGACGGCCTTTCCGGTTCGGAGCTTAATCTAGGTCTTATATCGCTTATTCCGGAGCAGACAAAACTGCTTTCAGTAGCGGTAAAAGATGGTACAGCTTATCTCAACTTCTCGGACGGTTTCAGATTTAATTCCTTCGGGATTGAAGGTTATAACGCGCAGTTGAAACAGATTGTCTACACAACAACAGAATTTGCCAACATCAATTCCGTCCAGATACTGATAGAAGGCGCTGTAAACGACTACATGGGCTCGGAAGGTGTTTTTATTGGAAAACCGCTTACCAGGGCAGACTTTTAGGGAGACATCATGGTATTACTCGATATTAATTACCAGCAGCACTATGAAAATATAGATTTCAGCACCCATGAGCTCACTAACATGTCATTCGAAGAGTGTGAGTTCACGTCCTGCTCCTTCGAGAATATGGCGTTTACCGGTATAGTTTTTACTAGCTGCGCCTTCGGTAAATGCTCTTTCGTTTTGACTAAGGTTAATGAGACGACTTTTAACGATGTCGTCTTTAAAAAATGCAGACTCATGGGAATCAACTTCACAACCTGTAATGATTTCCTTTTGAATTTCGAATTTTCCGATTCAATACTCGACAATGTCTTTATTTCTGAAAAAAAGCTTCAGAAAATCAAAATAAACGGATGTAAACTTAAAGACTGTGACTTCATGAGAGTAGATTTCAGGATGGCGGACTTTTCCGGTACCAGCTTTAAAAAAGTCACTTTCAGCGATTGCAATCTCGAGAAAGCCGACTTTAGAAAGGCTGAGGGATACTCAATAGACCCGGTTAGCAACAGGATTAAAAATGCACGGTTCACTCTTCCTGAGGCTCAGTCATTTCTTGCTTTTCTTAATATTAAAATTGATTATTGAAAAAGGTATCCAAGAAGAGGATGTTGTCAGTGTTACTGCCGGATTCCCCCTGGCTTAGCCTGAAAAGATACTCAGTGTTACCCTTCTGCCCTTTAATTGGAGACTCGAGGACAGCTTCAACTTTGATGCCATCATCTCCGAGCCTCCGGGCCGTGTCTCTTACCACGGATTCCAGCACTGCCTTGTCACGGATAATTCCATCAAAGTCATCATCCTGAACTAGTTCAAACTGCGGTTTCACAAGCGCAATGAGCAGATTTTGAGTAGTCAGCTTCAGTATTAATGAAGCGGCGCCCGTTATCGATCTGAAGGACAGATCGGCCACGGCAAAATGAGGCGGTGGCTCAAGAACGCTTATTGACATAATATTAGTCTTCTCAAGGACATTGACCCGAGGGTCAGTACGCAGGTTGTAATCAAGCTGGTTGAAGCCAACATCAACTGAGTGTACCCGAAGGGCGCCACGGCGCAGGAGACAGTCCGTGAAGCCTCCTGTAGAGGCTCCGGCATCGAGGACAACCCTGCCCTCAGCCTGAATGTCCCATTTCGCAAGTGCGAAATCAAGCTTATCACCTCCACGGGATACAAAACGCCTTCTCCTGAAAACAATCTCTTTTTCAGGGTCGACCTTCTGCTGAGAACTTCTTATTGTCTCGCCGTCCACCGAGACTTCTCCGCACATTATCATTGCGTAGAATTCCTTCTCCGTATATTCATAAAACTTCTCGGTGAGCACTTTTATAATCGGAAGTTTTTTACCCTTCATCTAGTCAGATGCTTTTCTGATTTATAAGCATTGTAGATAGAGTTTTACCCGTTTTTTTATCTATCGTTAGAAGGAGTCCGTGAAAATCCGCCGGAAGATCTTCTATCTCCATCTTTAAAGGCATCTGTGTCTGCTGCCTTCTGATTGCTGTTTCTTTCTGAGAGCCGATGACTCCCGGGGCCGGGCCAATCATGCCTAGGTCCGACATGTATGCTGTCCCCTTCTCAAGAATCCGCTGGTCACCGGTCTGAACATGTGTATGCGTGCCGGTTACCGAGCTCACCTGTCCGTCAAGATATAGAGCAAGTGCCTCTTTTTCTTCGACATTCTCTGCGTGAAAATCTACAATAATGATTTTCGTGTCTTTTCTAAGCTTTCTGACGATTTCTTTGGCTGTCTTAAACGGACAATCGAGGTTTTGCATATCAACCCTGCCCTGTAGATTCAATACGGCAATATTAACGCCTTTCTTTGTAACCACACAGCTGCCATGACCGGGAGCTTCATTAGGATAGTTCTCAGGTCGCAGAAGCTCAGCACAGGACTCAAGCATTGGATAGATCTCTTTCTTCTGCCAAATATGATTTCCCGAAGTAATTACATCGACTCCGCTGGAGAACATCATCTTCGCATTCTCGGGAGTAATCCCGAACCCATCTGCCGCGTTTTCGCCGTTCACAATAACTACGTCAGCCTTATGGTCTTTGATTAGTTTCTTTAAACCGATAAAAATAGCCCTGCAGCCCGGTTGTCCAACGACATCACCGAGCAGCAGAGCATTAATAGTGTCTGCCATCAAGCCCTCTTAATAACTTTATCTGGCATATTCAGTAACTCTTGTCTCTCTGATAATTGTTACTTTTATACGTCCGGGGTATCTTAGTTCGTCTTCAATTCTTTTAGCAATGTCCTTCGCAAGTATCTTAGCATCCTCATCATTTACGGATTCATTATTTACCATTATGCGAAGTTCGCGCCCTGCCTGAATTGCAAACGCCTTTGATACACCTTCAAAATCTTCAGCTATATTCTCAAGATTTTCAAGTCTCTTAATATAATTGTTGAGAGTTTCACGTCTCGCTCCCGGCCTGGAAGCCGAAATGGCGTCAGCTACCTGAACAATGACCGCTTCTATTGTTGTTGGTTCTACATCATTATGATGCGCAATTATTGCATTAACAACTCTAGGATCTTCACCCATCTTCTTTGCCAGACTCGCGCCTAGCTCAGCATGGTTCTCGTCACCTTCACTCTCAATACCCTTTCCAATATCATGAAGAAGAGCAGCTCGCTTTGCAATCTCACGGTCCGCGCCGATCTCTGCGGCAATCATTCCGGCAAGAACGGCTACTTCCTTTGAATGGTCAAGAACATTCTGTGCGTAACTTGTCCTATACCGCAGCCGGCCAAGAGCCTTAATTCCTTCCTGTTGGATATTATGCATACCCAGGTCGAAAACAACTTTTTCACCCTCTTCGATGATAGTCTGATTGATTTCCTTAGTAACCTTGTTTACAACTTCCTCAATCCGGGCCGGATGTATCCGTCCATCTGATATAAGTCTCTCAAGAGCAACTCTGGCGATCTCTTTTCTTACCGGATCAAAGCATGAGATTACTACCGCTTCCGGAGTATCATCAATAATAATATCGACTCCAGTTAGCGTTTCAAGCGATCGAATATTACGTCCTTCTCTTCCGATAATCCTGCCCTTCATTTCATCATTCGGCAGGTTCACTGAAGTTATGGTTACATCCGAGCTGACTTCTGTCGCCAGTCTCTGAATTGTCCCCATGATGATACTTCTCGCCTTCTTGTCGGCATCTTTCTGGGCTTCCTGTTCTATTTTGTTAACCAGAACCAAAGCATCCCTTTTTGCTTCACTCTCCATTGATTTAATAATTAAATCTTTTGCCTCATCAGTAGTGATTCGGGCAATTTTTTCGAGTTCCGCCTTCCATTTAGACTCTTGGTCGTCTAAATTTATTTCTCTTTCTTTTAATTTGTCCTCTCGTCCTACAATCGCACGTTCTTGGTTTTCCTGTGCTGCTGCTTTTTTGTCTAGATTTTCTTCTCTCTGTAATGACCTTCTTTCAAGTCTCTGAATCTCATTTCTTCTCTCTCTCAGCTCTCTTTCCTGCTGAGCTCTTTCTTTAAGCAGTTGATCCTTCGTTTCAAGCACTAACTCACGTTTTTTGGCTTCCGCCTCTTTAACGGCGTCTTGATTCAAACGTGCAGCTTTCTGCTCCGATGAAGATAACTGAAATCTGGCATAAAGCCATCTAATAATCCAACCTAGAACAATTCCCACGAGAGGAAGAATTATCAACTTAATATCAAGCATAATCTTCCTCCATTATAGTCTAACTAACTCAACCAATTATATTTAAAGAATTTCCATTGGTCAAGCAAGTTCTTTTGTTAATACCTCTATATAGTCATCAATCTCTCTTCCTGAGGACTTTAATCCGGCAAAGAGATAGGCTTCCTGCTTTCTGAACATGATCGGTACATATAAATAACCATTAAAATGTATCCTGTCCTCCTTCTTAATGCGTTTATCAATATCGTCTATTCCCGATTCCGGTCCTTTTATAAAAAGAAATGCTTTTTTATGCAGGATTCTAGTATAAAAGGGTTCATCCATCTTAAAAGACAACAGATTCCTACTCTTTGAATCCATTCCTACCGAATATTCAACCTTGACTTTATTACCCTGTGTTGTAATTATGGCTGCGCACAGTGCATTCATTTTTTGTGAAAATCTCAAAAGAGATTTTGAAATACCTGTTATATTCGTATTAAAATTATCCAAATATAAATCATAATCAAAGCCGTTTTCCGTCAGAAGTGGTTTCCCTGTCTCTTCTTCCGATTCCGGTATATCAGGTTTATCAGGTAAATTTGGATTTAAATCAAGTAGGTTAACTTCCCGATCAGAAAAAATAGAATCAATTTCACTTTTTTCAAAGACTTTCTTTCCAAGAACGGAATCTACAAGTGATTTAAAATCATCATCCTTAGCGCCAGATTTACTTATTACATCTTCACTAATATAGAAAACCCCGTCATCTTCACGGATACTGTCTTTTAAGACGCTTTCTTCCTCACCGACCAACTCCGTAATCGGCAATAAATAAATTACATCTTTTTTACCGACACTTATCGCGTTAAGAAAATCTCTTTCCGCGGGACTAAGAACTTCCCTCTCCACGTCATATAGTGAATCGGTAACAATCTGACTGTCTCTGCTTCCAGTTTTTGCCGATTCTCCAATTTCAGTTAAATCCCTGTTTTCCCCAGACTTATCTCTCTCTTCTTCCAATTCTCCAAAATTAGTTATCCGCCCTTCTTTAACAGCCCTATAATCAATATTATAATTATACTTTGTGTAGTAATTAGTCGTCTTGCTGTCACTTATTATATTATCAACTTCAATAATGACATCTATCTCACCTGAATCTTCGATGTATCGCTCCAGTTCCTCTACCTCTTCAGTGAGTTCCATATCACTTACTATGCTTTCTATTATTGATTCTAACCCAGGTCGCGTCGCTACTTCCGCTACAAGTTCCTCCAAAATCCCCGTAGGGGATTCAAGCTCCAAAGGAGATTCTTCTTCGAGTTCTTCAAGTTCTTCCAAAAGCTCCAAAGGAGATTCAAGCTCGGAAGGAGATTCTTCTTCAAGCTCTTCAAGCTCCGTAGAAGATTCTTCTTCAAGTTCTTCAAGTTCTTCAAGTTCTTCGTAAAGCTCCGAAGGAGATTCAAGCTCCGTAGGAGATTCGTCCTCAAGCCCTTCAAGCTCCGTAGAAGATTCGTCCTCAAGCCCTTCAAGCTCTTCAAGCTCTTCAAGCTCTTCAAGCTCTTCAAGCTCCGTAGGAGATTCGTCTTCAAGCCCTTCAAGCTCCTCAACATCTTCAGCATCTTCTTCTACATCAAGATCATCGTCGAATACAGCTATATCACCTTCTACATTTTCATCTTCAAAAATTTCTTCAAGAATCAATGGTTCACATTCTAAAATATTGATATTTGGATATAACGTCCTCAGTTTCTCCTGAAGGCTGGATTCATCTACTGTTATATATCCAACTTCATCTTCAATACTGATTATTTCCTTTTCATCAAATTCCTTAACAAATAGATAATCTATTTCTATAGCAGGTTTTTCCTCGGGTGAGGATTTCATCGTAAGATCTACACCCATCTCCGAAAATGAAACGTCTTCGAGTTCTTCAAGCTCCGTAGGAGATTCTTCTTCAAGTTCTTCAAGATCCGAAGGAAATTCGTCCTCAGGCTCCGCAGAAGATTCTTCTTCAAGTTCTTCGAGTTCTTCAAGTTCTTCGAGTTCCTCAAGCTGCTCTACTTCTTCTAAAATCTCCGAAGGAGATTCAAGCTCCGAAGGAGATTCTTCTTCAAGTTCTTCGAGTTCCTCTAAAAGCTCCGAAGGAGATTCAAGCTCCGAAGGAGATTCAAGCTCCGAAGGAGATTCAAGCTCCGAAGGAGATTCAAGCTCCGCAGGAGATTCTTCTTCGAGTTCTTCGAGTTCTTCGAGTTCTTCGAGTTCTTCGAGTTCTTCGAGTTCTTCGAGTTCTTCGAGTTCTTCGAGTTCTTCAAGTTCTTCTAAAAGCTCCGCAGGAGATTCAAGCTCCACAGGAGATTCAAGCTCCACAGGAGATTCAAGCTCCGCAGGAGATTCAAGCTCCACAGGAGATTCAAGCTCCGCAGGAGATTCTTCCTCAAGTTCCTCAAGTTCTTCAAGTTCTTCAAGTTCTTCAAGTTCCTCAAGTTCTTCGACAAGCTCCGAAGGAGATTCATGCTCCGAAGGAGATTCCTCTTCAAGAAATTCGGTAGAAGATCCATCTTCAGCTTCAATTTTTTCATCAGTATGCACTTTTACCGCGGCGCGCTGTTCAGTTTCTTCTTTGACGGCGTGAGCATTCTGGCCCGTTGACGCTTCCTGCTTTATAACAAAATTTCCCTGAGAGATTGCGTTCTGAATGATTTTTTCAATATTAGATAGTTCAATCTGCCTGCTTGGTTCTGTCTTTGTCTTTTCACTGAGAATCTCGAGTATTTCATCCCAGTTTTTATCAAGCATATCATCATATTTTTCATTTTTTACGGCCTTACCAAGACCTTTCTTTATTTCTTTATTGATAAGGCTCTTGTTAAGTTCGATATTCTCTTTAACTGTAATCCAATTCAGTTCATCTTTCTTGTTTATATACTCTTTTAGAAAATTAACCTGCAGGGTCTTAACACGTTCAATAAGCACAATTTCAGAGTCCTGTCTAAGATTGAACATGAGAAATACTATCAAAAACAAAGTAATTCCGAATGATGCTATAAGCAGATATTTAAGTCCACTAGAAAGAATGAACTCCTCAGCGTTTACCCTTAATCCTGAATAATTTCCATATTCAGATATAGTACAGAAAATATACAGATTCTGTGCATCTTCCTTTATTGGTAAAAGAAAGCTATCTTCTATTTCCTCATCAAATTTCTTTTGTATTTCCGATAGTACAGTCTCCGATTCAAGGACAAAATCTATCAGATAACCATTTTTAATTAACTGAATATTCCTGCCTATTTCGAGAACCGAATTCTTTACAAGATACTGAAACATTTCCTTTTCAGATACATAAAATACTGCAATACCCTTTAAAATATCCAAATTATCAAATATTGGGAAAAAATATAATATCCTATTGTTATCGGGGTCTAACCTTATCAATCCCGAATTCTGCAAATCATTTATTCCGGATAATAAGTCAATTCCTTCTTTTTCAAGATCATAATGATAATAAACTTTCCTGAATCTGCTGCTTTCTTTTAAGTCATCTTCGAGAGTACTGAAGTGTATATTAGACTGCAAATCAATTAATCGTGTAAAAAGGAGTCCCGGCGTTTCTTTTTTTATCGATGCGAATAAATTGTCAGTATTAAAAATATCTTCCTGGCTGATATTAGGTAGGAAATTTCTTGAGAGAAATATATTATCGTAGATCATCCGGAATGAATCAATATTTTCACGATGAAACTCGTCAATAGAGGCCGTGATTCCCCTTGATTCAGCCTCTTTAACCTCTTTCACACGAGAATGGTAAAATGTTGTTTCAATGTAATCAAAAAGCCCTGAGAATGATATGATTATAAACGCTGCAAAGAGTACTATGCTAACAAGTAGACTGAGCGCGATTTTAAGGCCGGATTTCATTAAACTTTTAATTCTCCCGTGATAACAAAAAACTCAAGTCAGCGGTTATCAGCGCCAACGGCTTCCGTATCCCAATGAATATAGTCCAAAACAATAATTAAAAGTAGTCTTGTTGTATTAATATAGCAACTTTCAAGACTTGTTTCAGAAAGTATATTCCTTTTAATGTCGGCATTTATTCATTGTTTTTGTAGTTTTAAATAACACAAAAAAAGAGTGTTTGAAAGTCACTTTGCTTACTTCCATTTTGAAGATTTAACGTTTTTTATGTAACCGTCAAAACAACCGCACCTGCCGCTGAAATCTGATAACTGATAAACTCCGGAATATTGGAGTGAAACATGAATACACAGTATACCGAAGAAGAACGAAGAAACTTT
>JAEKNX010000019.1 GCA_016839055.1 Spirochaetales bacterium | reverse complement strand
AAGAAGAAGAAGAAGAAGAAGAAGAAGAAGAAGAAGAAGAAGAAGAAGAAGAAGAAGAAGAAGAAGAAGAAGAAGAAAGAACTGTTACCAAAAAAATAGCTGAATTAACAGATCTTGATCCCGGTTCGAAATGTCTTTTTGTAAAACGTCTGCGTATACTGGAAGGAAGGCCCATAGGAATCGAAGAATTCCATTTTTCTGAGTAGTCATTCGTTTACATGAGAGACTATGATTTCACAAAGGGAATCTCGCATTATCTGCATGAAGAAAATAAGATTGAAGTTTCTCAGATGTCGATGGATCTGAGAAACTTAGATGCAACCGATGACATCAGTAAAATGCTAAACCTTGCTGATCAGGGCAAGATGATAAAAAGCAGCCGAAACCTGAGGGTTAATCCGGGGAATAGAATTCTGTACTTTCTGGAGTTTTACTGCGGCGAGAAACTCAGCCGCATCGGACTTCAGGGCTTTGTATAGAATGAATCAGCCTATCAGAATCTCCATACGGTCAATTAATTCCTCAAGAACCTTAAAGCCTGCATCAACCGGAGCCGAGGAGAGCATATCAACCCCTGCGATTGAAAGGGCTTCGAGAGGATAAACAGAATTCCCCAGACTCAGGAATTTAAGATAATTCTCAACTGCATCTTCTTTCCCTTCAAGCACTCCGGAGCATAGGGCATGGGCCGCTGAAATTCCCGTGGCATACTGGAATGTATAGAATGGCTCGTAGAGATGGCCGAATGTAGCCCAGGTAATAGACGTACGATTCTCATCATCTTTCAGACTGTCTCCGTATCCTTCGGCAAAGAAACCGCCCATTATTTCCTGAAGTATATCCGAGTTAAGGGGTTCTCCTGCCTCAAGACGTCTGTAGGTTTCGAATTCGAAGCGGGCGAGTGTCGGCATTATGAAAAAATAACGGTGGATGGTGTCCATGGCTTCCTGAATTACCGCAAGCTGGAAATCTCTGCTATTGTTACTCGAAAAGAGATGGTCGCGGACCATAGCCTGATTGAAATTGGAAGCAACTTCGGCTACAAACATCGAGTAATGGGAATCGGAGTAGCTTTGATCGCGGTTTGTTAACAATGAATGCATGGAATGACCTAGCTCATGGGCGAGGGTGCTTACTTCAGAAACAGATCCGTCATAACTAAGCATTATGCAGGGGTGGGTATCATAGGTGCCGTAGGAGAATGCGCCCTGGGATTTACCCTTATTTCGTGCGTAATCTACCCAACGCTCTTCCATACAGCCCCTTCGTATAGTTTCAACATATTCTTCTCCAAGCGGGGCCATACCCTTGCTTATTATATCCACAGCATCCTGAAAACTATAGTCCGGTTGGTTCATGGTCAATGGTGCCCAGATGTCATAAGGCCGAATCTCCTCCAGACCAAGCAGGCGGCGCTTCACATCCCAATACCGGTGCCAAACCGGAAGATTCTTTTTGAATGTGCTGATTAGGTTATGAAATACCTCCGTGGGAATATTGTATGGTGCAAGTTTATACTGAAGTACCGAATCATAACCGCGGACCCGGGATATTGTTAAGGCCTGTTTTGCAGCTGTTAGAAAATTACCGGCATAGGTGTGTCTTAAACTGAGATAGGCATCGGCGTAGTTATCCATACCCGTGCGGCGTACCTCCCTGTCGGAGTGTTTCTTTATCTCCTCAATATTACTCTGAGTGACCTCCCTATGAGTCCCGTCTTCTCCAATTGCATCCGGGATCTTCATGTCTATTGATGAGAGCATCTGAAAGGTCATCTCAACATTTCCGAACGGCTCGGAAACCATTCCGAGTACCTCTTCCACCTCTGCCGAGCGTACATGGGGTTTTGTACGGATGAGATCTTTAATGGTCTGGCTGTAAGGAGCTAGTTCATTATTTTCATCGATCCAATTTAAGATCTCAGTCTCATCAATTGACAGAATCTCCGGATCCGCGAAGGCTGTTTTTGCATTAATTTCCGCGCTAACACCCTGCATCTGGCCGACCATAGCGGTAGCATCTGCATCATCGCCGTCAACAGCCATGGCCATATGGGCGTAAAACTCAAGTTTTTCCGCCTTTCGAGAGATATCCTCTTGTATTTTGAACCAGGCAAAAAGCCTTTCAGGGTTTTGGGACAGAGTTCCTTTAAAACCGTTTATACGGGATAAATTATCTTTAAGCTCAACTAAAGCTTTTTTCCATTCTGCTCTGTCTGCAAATACTGCTTCTGCGTTCCAGGTCTGCTGCCTGGTGATTTCTGATCTCGGGGGTATATTATTAGTTTTCATAGGCCAACTATAACACGGAATTCTTATGTGTCAAAACCTGGATTATATTTTACATGTATTTGACTAATTCGATAATAATAATTACAACAAAGCTAATTATAAAGGCCACTATCATGGCAAGCAGGGTTTTTGAGTAAGCTTTAGGATCAATCTGTTCGTTTTCATCCATCTTCTTAATTGCAGGGTATAGTCGCCAGAAGAAAGAAGAGATTGATATTACCATAGCTGCTGCAAGAGGAAGCAAATAAAGAGTCTGAGAATCTATTGGTTCTTTATTCAATAACCGCAGCCAGATCAATGGTTTTGAAAAGGAATCAATCGATCATCAAACTTAAACATTCTGGAATAAAAGTTATGGATATTTTACCGGAAAATGTTACAGCCAGACTTGTTGATAAATATCTCGAGATTAAGGCTTCCAATCAAATATAAAAAGCATTCACCACACGAATTCGAAAAAAATAGTACTTGTATTAACTTCCAAAATTAGAGTTGGTCAGGGCTTGCTGAAAAAGATGTAGGAACTACCATGAAAAGGAATTAAGTGTAAAATTCTCTGTATAAGGTGAAAAAAAAGTGAGGATAAGTCTCAAAATCCTTGCACTATTTTCAATTTCTTGTGATGAGTCACAAAGTGCAAGTGCACGGGCTGAGTTCTAACTTGTCTCATAAGGAGGTCGACGGTCTCAAGGTTTTACATTTCATGTGTAAAGCTTACTTCCCTTTTTAGTTAGTCCCTTTTTAATCCTCTCATCTTCGGAGATTTCCTTTTTCATAACCAGCATTTCGGGGTTTTCCACGAGTTTTTTCATTAGTTTTATTGCTTTGCCCGCATAAAGACCATCGATTATCCTGTCATCGTAGGTGAAGGATATTTTCATTTTTTTTCTGGTTTGAACCGTATTATCATCATCGAAATATTTTTCCTTTTGAATGACTCCCAGGGCGATGAAGATTCCATTTGTTCCCATATCAAATAGATGGTGAAGAGGGCTTTCCAGCTGAACTGAACCAAGGTTGGCCAGGAATACTGTCGAATAGAAGGGGAAGGCTCTGAGCATTCCGCCTGATACAAAATTATGATTATCGAGAAATTTATAGATTACTATGATGAGGCGCAGAATGAAGACTGGAAGTCTGCCGAAAATATCCGCACTTTTATCGCTGGTATTTGATCCTCCGGTTTTAATGTTGTCAACATGAACGGTAAATTTTTCATTCAGCGAATCTATGGTTTCATCAGGCTCGAGAGGAATAATAATGTTCACTTCTTCGGCATCTTCATGCAGGCTTATCTTTGTAACAAAGGCTGCAGATATATGGTTTCTCTGATAATATCTGTAATTCATAATAAATCTATTCATTTTTGGTTTTTCACCGATGGTTCTGCCAAGGGCACAGAGAAAGATCTGAAAAACCGACAATCGTCTAGTACCAGGTCTTCTGGTTTTATTGTAATCTTTAATAAAGTCCATGGTATGAGCAAGTTGCAGTTCCTGCTCTAAAAAGATTGTTGATTGTGTTCTTGTTCCTGACACCATTGGCATTAGTTTTGTAAAACCGGGAACCTTGACAGGCTGACCGTCGGGTCGTTGTTGAATTAACATGGCTTCCTCCAGAAGATTGTGGTAATATGAAATTGAGCAGAATTCCATATTATCAACATAATTCTATAGACTATTGTGAACTTTAACAAGTTGAACCTGCATAACCTTAGGCTTTCCCTAAGGTTATAACCTCTTTGGTCTCGCATTTAGGGCTGACGGATATAGCTAATCAATATTAGTCGGCTCAAACATTTTTTCTTTGGCCCTGTAGACGAGAGCACCCTGAATGAATGAATTTTTACTTGCCTTTTGTAACAATAGGCGTCATTTCTTGAATTTAGCCAGTGTTAATTGAGACCTCTCCGGATAAGGAAATATGGACACTTTAATACAGTCTATGATTGCTGCAGCTTCTGATATTCCGGTTTAGGCAGAACTGCTATTGCTTTCAGTCTTTTTTCCATTATTATTAATGTATGATTTTGATATCCGAATAGATCATGAGAAGAGGCTGCTGATATGGTTTTTAATTCATTGAAAACACGAATAATCTTCTCGATACTGGGAATACTTATAATGTCCCTGATAGGAACAACCTTATTCTCCGGATACAGGGCAAAACTGGAAATAGCCGGTGTCTTTGAAGATTATGCCCTTGATCACAGCGATATGACCAGAAATTTTGTTGAATCGCAGTATGACAGCATCATTAATTACAGAATAAAAATGCAGGATCGGAGAAAAACAGAGCTGCAGAACAATATGGAGATTGTATTTTCATTTCTGGAAGATATTTACGATAGAGTCCTTGATGGCGAAATAGATGAAACTGCGGCAAAAACAGACGCGGTCAGAATTATACAGAAGATCCGTAACAATGACGGGGTAGGATACTTCTGGATAAACAATACAAGCCGGCCCTATCCGAGGATGATAATGCACCCTACGCTGCCTGAGCTGGACGGCAGAATCCTGGATGATCCTGAGTTTGACTGCGCTCTCGGGAAAAATGAAAACCTTTTCAAGGCTGCCGTTGATATCTGCCTTGAAAATGAGGAAGGCTGGGTTGATTATCTATGGCCAAAACCTACTAAAGGCGGACTTACCCAGCGGCAGCCTAAACTTTCATATGTCAAACTATTCAAACCCTGGAACTGGGTTCTCGGCACAGGCGTGTATATTGATGATCTTGATGATGATGTTCAGTACAAGATAGATGCCGTACTCAAGGAGCTGAATAACACTATCGCATTACACGGGATCGGAGAAAACGGTTATTCTTTTATCTTTAATGAAGAAAACCGGATGCTCGTGCATCCGAATAAGCGGAATACGGATGGTAATCTGCTGATAAATCCCGGAACGGGGAAGAGTCTGCTCAATGAGTTAAAAAAAATGTCATCCAGCCCAGAGCAGTATATGGAGTATTTCTGGGATAAGCCCGGGTTTGAGGGGCAGTATCTTGCCCGCAAAAGGACCTTTGTTACATATTATGAACCTCTTCGCTGGTATATAAGCACTACTTTTTACATGGAAGATATTGAAAAAAGAATATTCAGTCTGACAACGAAAATCATTCTTATTTCAGCTTTATTTTTAATTATCGCCTTGATTCTTTCTTTATATATTTCTAGAAGCATAACCAGACCGCTTAATATTCTTATAAACTCTATCAATAATACAGATCAGAATGGAATTCCTGTCGACATGATTCCGGAAACAGGAACAAATGAAATAATTGTTCTAAGCAGTACCATGAATAAAATGCTTGAATCTATCCGCGAATCTAGAACCGAACTGACCGTGCATAAAGAAAATCTTGAACTGCTTGTCAAGAAAAGGACGAAAGAACTCAATAAATCGCTGGAAGATCTAAAGCAGGCCAAAGACCATTTGATTCAGTCAGAGAAGATGGCCGCCCTGGGGAATCTTGTTGCCGGTGTTGCCCATGAAATAAACACGCCGATAGGAATAGCAGTTACTGCAGCTTCCCACCTTGAAGAAGAAACAATAGAATTTAATAATTTATTCAAGACCGACATGCTGACGCGAAACAATTTTGAAGATTATATCGAAACAGCGCTGACGGGTTCGACGATGATTTTAGCCAACATGAACAGGGCAGCAAGGTTGATACAAAGTTTTAAACTTGTCGCGGTTGATCAGTCAAGCGAATCAATGAGGCGATTTAATATCAGAGAATATATTGATGAAATTCTTTTAAGTCTTAATCCGAAAATTAGAAAAACAAATCACATAATAACTGTTGAATGTGATAATGATATTTTCATCTACAGCTATCCTGGAGCATTCTCTCAGATTCTGACCAATCTGATAATAAACTCTCTCCAACATGGATTTAAAGAAATTAACGATGGGAAAATATTGGTTTCCATTTTGAAAAATGCGAAAATGATAAAAATCATCTATAAAGATAACGGTATGGGAATACCGTCAGGGAATCTGAAGAGAATATTCGAACCTTTTTTTACGACCAGAAGGGGAGACGGGAACGCCGGCCTTGGACTTCACATTGTCTATAATATTGTCACCCAGAAACTGGGAGGAGAGATTATTTGCCGGAGCCGTGACCAAAACGGAACAGAGTTTGAGCTGACTTTACCTGATAACCGGGAGAGTGAGGAGGAGCCAATTGGCTGAGCAAAATATCCAGAAGAAATATTTATTTCATGAAGAACCGGCACTTCAAAAGCAGGTAAACGATGAAAACCCATGGAAGGTTCTGGTTGCTGATGATGAAGAAGTAATTCATAAATTGACAAAGATGGTATTACAAAATTACTCCTTTGAGGGCCGCTCAATAAAATTATTCGGTGCTTATTCCGGCAAGGAAACCCTTGAAATACTCGGCCGTGAAAAAGACATTGCTCTAGTTCTCCTCGATGTAGTGATGGAGACAGAGGATGCCGGACTCCTATGCGCAAAGGACATTCGGGAGAGACTGCAGAATCACTCAGTAAGAATAATTCTGCGCACCGGACAGCCCGGACAGGCTCCCGAAAGAGATATCATCATTAATTATGAAATAAATGATTACAAGGCAAAGAGCGAACTCACATCGCAAAAATTATTTACCGTTATAACAACCTCCCTCAGAGATTATAAACACATAGATACTATTACCAGGAATAAGAACGGCCTCGAAAACATAATAGCCGCTTCACAAAAATTATTTAAAATAAATTCGTTCAGTCTATTTGCCACAGGAATATTGCAGCAGCTCACATCAATTTTAGATCTTGGTAGAGATTCTCTATATATTAACTATTCAAGCCTGTCGGCTATCCAGGAGTACCATAAAAACACCTTCACAATCAGGGCAGCAACAGGGGTTTATTCCGGGAAGGAAGATCTTGATGTTGTGGATGTCATCCCGTCAGGATTGTATTCGCAATTAATGGAAGCCGTTCGCCAGCAGAAAAGTGTTTTTTCTCCCGATGCCTATATAGGATATTTTGAGACGCAGAAAGGAGAGAAAAGTCTTCTGCTTTTTCAATGGCAAAGAAATCTAAATGAAATAGATCATGATTTGATATCGATCTTCGGGACGAACGTAGCCGCAGCCTTTGAAAATATCTCAATGAACAACGAAATATCAGCTACACAGAAAGAAATAATTTTCACTTTTTCTGAAGTTGTAGAAGGCCGTTCAAAAGAAACAGTGAAACACCTCAGACGGGTAACAGAGGCCGCATGCCTGATTGCACAAAAAATCGGGATGAGCTTTCCTGAAATAGAGATGTTAAGGCTGACAGTGCCAATGCATGATATAGGTAAGGTAGGAACGCCTGATTCAATCCTCATGAAGCCGGAAAGATTATCTCCTGAGGAATATGAAATCATGAAAGAGCATACGGAAATCGGGTTTAACATTTTTAAAAATTCAACTCTCGAAATGATGTCCACCGCGGCAACCATAGCTTATGAGCATCATGAAAAATGGAATGGGAAGGGATATCCCCAGGGGCTGAAAGGAGATGAAATCCATATTTTCGCCAGAATAACAGCACTTGTTGATGTTGTTGACGCTCTAGCCAATAAACGCTGTTACAAGAAGGCCTGGTCAATGGATGATGTCCTATATTTGATAAAAAAAGAACGGGGTGAACATTTTGAGCCAAGGATTGTTGACGCATTTTTAGATTCACTGGATGAATATATAGAAATTCTAAACACTAATTCGGATTAGAGAACACAATGAAGGCGTCTTTCAGGCGGCCTTTGATATAACGCCATTCTTACTGCTCCACATACGTCTTAGGTTGAAATTCCGAAAGTCCCCGACTTTCGGGGTTCCCTCAGGGTTCCCTCAGTTAAAAAAAAAATTGACAATTGGATGCTTCTAAGCTAGAGTTTAACGAATAGGATCATTTAACTTTTGAGGGTGGATGTGATCTGCCCCAGAATGAAAAGGAGATTATCATGAAAAAACTTTCTAAACTGTTGGTTTTGGCTTTAGTCTTAACCATACTATCAGGAGTACCCCTGTTCGCGGGCGGTGATAGGGAGGAACCTGCGGGAGACATGGGGCCGGTCGCGACCGATGAGCTTGTAGTCTATTCACCTAACTCTGACGGCCTTCTTAATGCCACTATTCCGGCTTTCGAGGCGAAGTATGGCGTTAAGGTTGAGGTTATCTCAGCAGGAACCGGTGAGCTTTTTAAAAGACTTGAGGGAGAGGCGAACAACCCCTATGCTGATGTTGTATTTGGCGGAGCTTATGCCACCTTCATGAACTCAAAGGCGCTTTTTGAACCATACACCTCGGTGAACAACGGCAAGCTCATAGATATGTACCGGAACAAGACCGGATATATTACCCCTTATGTTCTTGACGGCAGTGTAATCCTGGTGAACAAGTCGCTTATTGGCGATATTGAAGTAACGGGCTACAAAGATCTGCTTAATCCCGCCCTGAAGGGGAAAATTGTTTCTGCCAACCCCTCAGCCTCCTCAAGTGCCTATGCTCACCTGACCAATATGCTCAATGCTATCGGCAAGGGCAACTATCAGGACGCCGCGGCATGGGAGTTTGTTGGAAAGCTTTTTGCGAATACCGTTGTAATCGACAGTTCTTCCTCCGTCTGGAAGGGCGTCCGGGACGGAGAATACACTATAGGACTTTCATACGAAGACCCAAGTGTAAAGCTCATTAAAGACGGCGCCGATGTAAAAGTTGTTTACATGAAAGAAGGCGTTGTATATCTCCCCGCCGGTTCGGGAATAGTTAAGGGCGCGAAGAATATGGTTAATGCAAAGAGATTTATCGACTTCATCACTTCTGCTGAAATCCAAAATGTTTACGGTACCGCAATAACCAACAGACCTGTCATGGCCGGAGTGGAGACTCCTGATTACATGGTCAACATCAGTGATATCAACATCATTGAAGAAGATATGGAGTATGTAACTGTAAATAAGAATGCTCTGCGTGAACAGTTTAAAGATGTTTTCGTAGAAACACAGAAATAGGGAGCAGGGTCCGGAATATGAGTGTAAACATATCAGTCAGGAATGCAGTAAAAAGGTACGGGGCTGTCACCATTATACCGGATCTGTCCATTGAAATTAAAGATAAGGAATTCTTTACCCTCCTTGGACCGTCGGGATGCGGCAAAACAACGCTTTTGCGTATGATTGCCGGGTTCAATACCATAGAGGGCGGAGAATTCTATTTTAATGAAACCTGCATTAACGAGATGGAGGTCAGCAAGAGGAATATCGGCATGGTTTTTCAGAACTATGCTATCTTCCCTCATTACACGGTACAGCAGAATGTGGAATTCGGCCTGAAAAACCGTAGACTGTCAAGAGATGAGATAAAAAATGCGACCAGGGAGTTTCTGGAGCTGATGCAGATCCAAGAGTATCATGACAGGATGCCCGAACGGCTTTCGGGGGGACAGCAGCAGCGCGTCGCTCTTGCCAGGGCCCTGGTAATAAAGCCGGACGTTCTTCTGATGGATGAGCCCTTATCCAACCTGGACGCAAAGCTTAGGCTGGAAATGCGGCAGGCAATTCGTAACCTCCAGAAGGAGGTTGGGATAACCACGGTCTATGTCACCCATGATCAGGAAGAAGCCATGGCTATCTCGGACAGGATTGCGGTGATGAAGGACGGGGTGATTCAGCATGTCGGAACTCCTCAGGAAATATATCATCGCCCCGCAAATATTTTTGTAGCTACCTTCATCGGGCGCACCAATCTTTTAAACGCCCATTATTCCGCGGCGAATAAAAGCATACAGCTTGATGATTTCAGCTTCCCGATGGAAAATATCGCGGCCTCGGAGGAAGGCCCTGTGGTTCTGTCTATCCGCCCTGAGGACTTTACCATGTCCAAAGAAGATTCCGGCGGAATTAAAAGCACCATTACCGACAGTATTTTTTTAGGTCTGAATACTCACTTCATGGTGGCGCTTCCCGGAGGACAGGAGATTGAGATCATACATGAATCGGTCTTGGATCTCGACTTCAAGTCAGGTGATAGGGTGTATCTAACCATCAAGGTTGATAAAATCAATGTATTCTCGGAAGATGGAAATCGGAACTTAAGCCGTGATGTCTAATATAATGCGAAGGAAAAAACTTGATGTCTGGAGCCTTGTAACTTTCATCGTCCTCGGCTTATATGTCCTGTTTCTTATCTATCCCCTGTTTAACCTGCTTGCCCAATCGGTTGTGGATAAGAAGACCGGCGCTTTTACTATGGCTTATTTTATTAAGTTTTTCAGTAAGCCATATTATTTCAATACTCTGCTCAACTCATTCAAGGTTACCTTCGCCGTTACCTTACTGACTGTCCTTCTCGGAACACCTCTGGCCTACTTTTTTACTCGCTTCGAAATTCGGGGAAAAGGTTTTCTTCGCGTACTTATTATTCTGTCGTCGATGTCTGCGCCCTTCATCGGAGCCTATTCCTGGATTCTCCTTCTGGGCCGGAACGGGGTTATTACCCAATTCTTTCGTGAATCCATGGGCATTCAGTTTCCGAGTATTTACGGATTTACCGGTATTTTGGTTGTCCTCACTCTTCAGCTCTATCCTCTTATTTTTCTTTATATCACTGGGGCTCTTAAGAATGTGGATAATTCCCTGCTCGAGGCGGCAGAAAACCTTGGTTGTTCAGGGTTCAGGCGGTTTCGGATCATTGTTATCCCCCTGATTCTTCCCACCCTTTTCGCGGGGGGGCTCCTCGTGTTCATGAGATCCCTGGCTGATTTTGGAACTCCGATGCTCATCGGTGAGGGCTTCAGAACCTTTCCTGTTACTATCTTCAATGAGTTTATAAGTGAGTTAGGAGGCGATGACGGGTTTGCGGCGGCAATATCGATTATTGCAATTATCATTACAACCTTTATATTTCTGATTCAGCGGTATCTTTCTACAAGAAAGACATTCACTATGAACTCAATGAACAAGATCAGGCCTATCAAAGCTACAGGTCTGACAAAGGTACTAATTCACATCTACTCTTACGGATTGATTGGACTTTCCATAATGCCGCAGTTTTATATTTTTTATACTTCCTTTAAGAAGGTGAATGGAACGACATTCGTTCCCGGCTACTCCTTCGGCAGTTACGCGACTGCTTTTGACCGGGTAGGTAGGGCTATTACCAATACCCTGCTGATTCCCGGAGTCTCTCTTGTTATTATCGTCTTTTTTGCCGCGTTTATTGCCTATATCACCGTTCGCCGCCGAAATGTATTTACCGGAATAGCGGATACCGTCTCGATGGTTCCCTATATAATTCCCGGTTCTGTTGTGGGTATTACCCTGCTTATCGCGTTCAATAAGCCGCCGATCCTCTTGAGCGGCACCATGCTTATCATGGTAATAGGGTTGGTCCTTCGCCGGCTTCCCTATACCATTCGGTCATCGGTGGCTGTATTGCAGCAGATTCCCCTAAATATTGAAGAAGCGGCACAGAGTCTTGGAGCCTCTAAATTAAAAACCTTCTATAAAATTACTATGCCTATGATGGCGGCGGGTCTTGTAGCGGGAGCAATTCTGAGCTGGGTTACGATGATAAGTGAACTTGCCACGGCTATCCTCCTGTATACCGGCAGAACAAAGACACTGACTGTTGAAATTTATACTCAGATTATCCGGGGAAACTACGGAATAGCGGCGGCTCTCTCGACCATTCTGGCTGTACTGACTGTGACCTCATTGCTTATTTTTAATAAAATATCGGGGAGCAGTGAGATCAGTATGTAATAATCAGCCGTCTTTAGGCGGGCCGGTTTGATATCTGATGTTATTCTCGTTTTACCGCGAAGGCAAAGAGGGCGTTGGCCGCTGATAGAAACAGAAATAATGTCATCATTGTTTTTTTCATCATATTTTCCTTGTTGTCATTAAGACGTTATCAACACCGGCGTTTGAAGCCGGTATTGATAACGTCTTAAGTATCATGACGCCTTAATAAGGCAGCTAAGTTGTTTTTGCCGTATTTCTTTGAAACCGATAAATACAACCCATAGGTAGGCAATTGTTTTCGGTATCATCAGAATCCCGATAATACCGAATGATGACGCCCAGAGCACAACTGGTATATAACAGGCAAATGAGATTATTACTGCGATACCGATTTTTTTAAAGGTTGAATCATTATTTTCAATTGCTTTTTTCAGAATCAGATAGACAATCAGAATACCCAACAGTGCAAATGGTATATTTCTGTAGATTCCCCAGTTTGCCGGAGCATTGAATTGTGTCCACATGTTTTGAGGCATAAAATTCAAGATAATTCTCGCTATTACGAATATTCCGATAAATACTCTTATTCCCACAGCCTTTTTTATATCAAATCTGATTTCCCAGATCCGATAAAGAATTAAATAAAATAATGTCATTGTAACGGATGTTATTAATTTTCCGATACCAAGAGCCGCGGCATTAGCTTCCAGTCCGGTTGTCAGCAGGGCATAGATTCGGGGGATCAGGTGAAATGAGTCTCCGCCTCCCAGGACAACCGCCATTATTCCGAATAATCTTACTATTAAATTGTTTTTTCCGGCTGCTATCATGATTATTCCCATTGAAATAACGGCAGCTAAATAAAATACATCAAAAACCGGTTCTATGTAATTCATATCTCTCCTCCTGAGTGATAATATATATTTCAAATGAACATTGTTCATTTGTGTTCATTAAAAAACCTTCCTCGTATTGGAAGGTTCTGTTAAATCAACTTTTTTAATATTTTTTCAAAAAAATCATAATCCATAAAGGGCATTTGTATCATAGATATAAAATTAATCACAATGAATTTTGCCATGCTGTGAGTTGTAAAGCCGTTATCAATCTCTCTGTTCCGGGCCTCTAATTCGCTTTTTAGCATTTCTTCTATCATCGATATCAGTTTTCCTATATGAGTATTATGTTCCTGCATCCCGCTCGCGATGTAATCCGGAGTGGAATAGAGTTCATTTTTCAACCAGACATCTTTGAATCTTTTTAAAATACAGGAGAGTTCATCCATGATGTATTTTAGTTTGAGATAGAAATCTTTATCCGAATTAATTTCGGTGTTTATTTTTAAAAAAAAATTGATCCAGAAATTAACCATCATTTCAATAACAAGTTCTTTTTTCCCGGGAAAGTAATTATAAATTGTTCCAACTGCAATGCCGCAATCCTTTGCAACCCTTCTGATGTTGACACTGGAGTATCCTTCATTAAAAAGTAAAACTTCAGCTTTTTTTAGAATGAGTTCTCTGGGGTTCTCAATAACTCTTGACAAAAGGTGCTCCTGTTGATAGAAATGAACAATGTTCACTTGAACTTATCATTTCCTTATTCCTTTGTCAATAAAAGATTTCTGGATGATAGGGTCAGAATGGTTGATCCCGGCAAGACTGCAAGATTAAAAGACAAGGAAAATATGAATGAAAGAAAAGATATTTCTCGGTATATTGATTATTATTCTGTCGGCAGTTTCTCTGTCCGCGGAAGGTCCAGAAGACGAAAAAGATGAGGAAGAGCAGAGTAGTATTTATTTTTTGTTTCATCCAATCGGTTTCATTGACTGCATGGCTGAATTTGAATACACAGGGATTCCGCTGCTCGAAGGTACTGAAACTGTTTTTGGTCTGAACCTTACCGGAGGGTGGGTCAGCCGTAACTATTTTCTTGATATAAGCGATGCGTATATCTTGCCCGGGACAAGTGGCTTTAATTCTGAGGATGCAGAGTTTAAGAAAATCTACCTGGACTGGCAGCTTGGGATTAGACAGGGATTTTTTTGGAATGAGAGAATAGGCGAAAACTTGCTGGAAGGTTTTATTTACTATAATGGCTGTTATGAATACAATATAAATGACCCGCAGAGGCCGCAGCAGTACTTTTTTAATTATAGCGGCAGTGCTGAAGCTGACGGCCAGTTTCAGACTTCAGTTGAGTTTGGCGGAGCTTATAACGATGTATCCATAAATGATCATAGTGTTAAAGAAGGAATAGAAGCACTGCTTCAGCTTGACTGCGGTCCTGATTTTTTGAACCGGTCGGCGGATTATTATCATCTTAATACCGAAATTAAGGTCTATATTCCAATCATTGATATTGAACCGGAGAGAGGGTTTAATCTTTTCAATATATACCTGGCTGAGAGATTCAAGCTTGGTTATGCCAACGGTGACTATGTCCCTGTTAATGTTCGTTATGATAACCGGGCTGATATCAGGGGTGTTGAAAGGGAGAGGTTTAATACCAAGTTTACGGTAACAAACAATTTGGAGCTGCGAATAAACTTTCCGGCCCTTTTTCTGCCCGCGCTCATGCCGGGATTTCTGGTATATTTTGATTCAGCTTTTTATTTTGAAGAAGCCGGCTATCAGGGTTTTCTGATTTCAACCGGCGCAGGTCTTTATCTGGATATATTCGGATTTTTTCAGGTAGGAGTAAGGCTAGACTACCTGATAAATGATTTCAAAATGGACGGAAAAAAACTGACTTTCCCGGGACTGATGTTTCAATTCCAGTTTTAGCAGCGGTGGGAAAGAGCAGGGTTATCCTTTAAAAGTCAGCTCAATGAGATTTAAAATAAAATCAAAGAAGCAGTAAGAGCCGGCGTATTTAGCCGGCTTCTACTGCCGGAAGTCTGATTTAGTCCCCGTCGAGCAGATTACCCAGGGCTCCGAGGATACTGCCTTCGCCCTGGCGTCGTCCGCCGGCGGCGGTGCCTGCCTGTCTGGTTATACGATCCGCGAGACGGGCAAAGGGCATGCTCTGAAGCATTACGGTTCCGGTACCGCTCAGGGTAGCGAGAAAGAGTCCTTCCCCTCCGAATACCATAGATTTCAGATTTCCGGCCTGCTCAATGCTGTAGTCGATATTCGGTTGGAAGGCCACAATACAGCCGGTGTCGACGCGCAGGGTTTCACCTTTGAGTTCCTTCTTTATAACCGTGCCGCCGGCGTGAATGAAGACCATCCCGTCACCTCGCAGGCGCTGCAGGATGAATCCCTCGCCGCCGAAGAGGCCGGTTCCGAACTTCTTGTTAAAAGCTATGCTGACTTCCGTGCCGAGGGCGGCGCAGAGGAAGGCGTCTTTCTGACAGAGCAGCTCACCTCCGATATCCGCAAGGTTTATGGCGATGATTTTTCCCGGATAGGGAGCGGCAAAGGCAACACGGCGCTTGCCGCTCGTGCCGCTGTGTTTGAAATGGGTCATGAAGATCGACTCTCCGGTTAATACCCGCTTTCCGGCCCCGAAGAGTTTTCCCATTATCCCTGAATCAGCCTCAGTGCCGTCGCCCATTCTTGCTTCGAAGGTGATATTGTCCTCCATGTAGTTCATCGCGCCTGCTTCCGCGACGACAACTTCGCCCGGATCTAGTTCTATCTCTACAATCTGGATATCATCACCCAGGATTTCATAATCTAATTCATGACTTCTCATATTTCTCTCCTCATGGTAAGCAAATGATAGGACGGAGAATAAAGGATGTCAACCGGAATTCGGGTTGGCGCAGAGTGTTCATTTTACATCGGTGAATGTTTGGCAGGCATGAAGGCCCCGGTTATCTGAAACCATGAATGTCTGCAGATATAATTTTTTTTACCGGGTAATGCAAAAGAGCTATGAAGAGAAGTTTTCCGAGATTATAATTGAAGTGATTATTACTTCAGGAGTACTTCGTTGACATTTTTTTTTAATCGATGTACGTTTTGAACTTCAATATTGCGAAGGGCGTGAATCATGTATCTCACTATCATTAAATCACTGAAGCAGATTTAAAATAATGATGAAAAAAATTATTTCAAATACCATTAAGCATGCAAATTTTATTATTATTGTAATACTATTGATAACTGTTGTAATGGGGGTTTTGGCGTCCGGGGTGGTTTTTAATCCTGACTATTATAATATCTATCCTGATAAGAATGAGAGAAGTGAAGTACTGCTGGAGGAAACCGGTATCAGCGAAGAGCTTGATATGTACCTCATGGTATCGGTAAAATCCGATGACGCTTTATCAATAAGGAAACTTGAAGTTTTCTTTGATGTCCTCCAGGAACTTGAGGCACATCCGGCAGTTTCCGACTGTATCAGCCCATTTGATTTTATAACCTTCAGGAATGAAGCAGGGCGTTTGTCCGTAGAGAGGATGGTTTCTCACCCACCTCGAAATGAAGAAGAACTTGCAGATTTCAGAGAGCGACTTTTGTCTGAGCCGCTTGCCCAGAACACAGTCGTCTCGGACATGGGGAAAACCCTTACAGCTTTCCTCATAAACACATCAATCGATGATCCTGCCGGCTTTATGATGGAGTTTGAAAGAATAATTGAGCCGCTTCTTGCTGAATTTGAAGTCTTATATACCGGCGATGCTCCATTTTCCTATCATACAGCTGAGTATTTGCAGAGGGATCTTTTAGTTCTCGTCGTATTGGCTTTTTTGGTCATCCTCATAGTTTTGTATTTCAGTTTCCGGGCGTTTCGTGCCGTATTTCTGCCGCTGATAACTGTAGGAATCGGGGCACTGTGGGCAATCGGATTTTCCACTGCTATCGGATATGATTTAACCATTGTGAGTATAATTCTTCCTATTATCATTCTTGCCATCGGCAGTTCTTATACAGTACATATTCTCAGTGAGTATTTCAGATCATATAATGTGGAGGATGGTGTCTCAGGGATCGCTGAAGCGGTTTCTCATGTTGTCCTGACGGTTATCCTTGCAGGTGTAACAACGATGATAGGGTTCAGCAGTCTGCTTTTTACCTCAATAGGGCCGCTTAAGGAGTTCGGTCTGTCGGTCAGTTTTGGGATATTAACCTGTGTGATACTGTCGATATTTTTTCTCCCTGCTTTATTATCTAAACTGTCTCCTCCGAGGAAGGTTCATAAAGAAAAGATTCATAAAGATTTTATCACAAAGATTGTGGTAAAACTCGGTGAAATTGTAGATAGACGATACCTTCTTTTATTTGTTGGATTTTTTGTCATCGTCATAAGCGCTTTCTTTCTATATCCTGAAATAAGCCGTAAAGTTGATTACATTGATTATTTTCCCGGTGAAGACAAGATTGTACTGGATACCTATGAAATGCTTGAAGATTCAGGTGGTTCGCAGGCGCTGAATATCACTTTGAAAGCTCCGGATGGAACCGAAAATTATTTTATCAGGGATGATGTAATAAAAAAAATACTTTTGATGCAGGAAGCCTTTTCTGAGGATATTAATGTAATTGGATTAACTTCCTACTATACAATCTTAAAACAGATTAATAAGGTAATGACCGGTGAGGATGAATTTCCGGAAAAGAAGGGACTTATTCTTCTGTTGTCACGTTATTTCAAGTTGCTCGGTGAGGGAGGCAAGGATATTACCTACGGCTCACAGGCTGATTTCATCAATGATGATTATTCTCAGGTAACATTATTTATTAAAGTTTTTGATGGTGAAACAGGTAAGATCATCGCAGCCGAAGACACCCTTTCGCTTTTGGAGAACTTCAAAGGAATAGTCGGCGAATTTATCCCTGAAGTCAGCGAGGTTTATTATTGGGGCAATACGATGATAAACTATGATGCCGCAGCGCAGATACAGAAGGATCAGCTTTTTTCATCATTTCTGTCAATGGTGCTGATATTCGCGGTTTCCTCAATATTTTTTCGTTCCTTCAGGCTGGGGAGTGTTTCTCTGATACCCCTGGTAGCTGCTATAGCATTTAATTATATTATAATGGTTGTTTTTAAAATTCCTCTGGATGTTACAACCGTTCTGGTTTCAAATGTCGCAATCGGTGTTGGGGTCGATGATGCCATTCATTTTATTCTGCAGTATCAGAAACAGTTGGTAGTTACAAAACAGGATTGCAGGGCAGCGATAAGCAAGACCTTTCTAATTACCGGTAGACCTATTGTGTTAACTACCATTTCAATTGTCGCCGGATTTATGGTTCTGGGCTTCGCAAGCTTTAAACCGATTGTATTTTTTGGAATACTTGTGTCGATAAGCTTATTTGCAGCCATGTTTGCGACCCTGATTTTCCTTCCGGCCTTCATAATTGTAATTGATAAACTAGGCAGAAGAGTAATTTCGAAGAAATTATAATTAATGTTTTTTTGATAATATTCTTTACATCTCGTTGCCATGACTATTATAATCGTTAGACATATTCAACTTTGAGGTATTTCATGATAATAAGAGATCGTCCCGACGGGATTAGAATTAAAGTTCCATCATTTCAGGGAATGTTACCATATCTTTTTCGAACAAGAACAGAATCAACAATTTATTTCAAACAGCAGGTTTGTCTTTCAAGAACTCTAGAGTACATCGAAGAACGAAATAAAGATCTTCCCAAAGGTACAAAAAATGTAACTTTTTTTCAAATTTGTCTCTGTGCAGCGCTGTACACTGTATTGCAGCGCCCGCAATTGAATATCTTTACTTCCGGGCATCATTTTTATCAGAGGAATGAAATAGTTTTCTCATTTGTTGCCAAGAAACAATTAGACGACGGCGGCGAAGAGATTAATGTGAAAATTCCTTTTTACCCCGATGATACAATTTTTTCGGTTTCTGAGAAAATAAACTCGTATATACATCGACATAAAAAAGAGGATAAGAATACAAATACCGCCGATCCTGGTTTCTTCATGAAATTTCCGCGGCCTATTCTGAAACTTATAATGGGCACATTCAGACTGCTCGATTACTTTAATATGGCTCCGGGCAGTATGCTTAAAGCGGATCCCTTCTATTCAACAATGTTTATTACAAATGTAGGAAGCGTTGGAATAGATTCTCCCTATCATCATCTTTTTGAATGGGGGAATAATTCTGTTTTCGCTGCTATAGGAAAAATAAAGAAGGGGCCCCTGGTTGATGAGCAGACAGGCGAGATTAAGGTTGTTGATCTGGTGGACATCACGTTCACTCTCGATGACAGAATTGCCGACGGTATATACAGTGCGAGATCTATTGATATCCTGAAGAATTTTATCGAAAACCCGCGGCTGATGGAAAATCCTGTGGGACTCTCCGTTGAGCAAATAGAAAAATTAAAATTGAAAATGAGATCTGTATGATGAATAAACCATGGCTTAAATATTATAACAATGTTCCCGAGTCTATCGACTATAAAAATGAAACTATCTACGAAGCAGTTGCAAGCAGTGCTTTTAATTTTCCTCAAGTAATTGCTTATGATTTTTTAGGATTGAAGAGTACTTATGAGAATTTATTAATTGATATTGATTGCTGTGCCGATTCACTTGAAGCTTTGGGTATAAGAAAGGGGGATAAGGTTACAATCTGTCTTCCTAATTGCCCACAGGTTGTGATTGTTTTTTATGCGCTGAATAAAATTGGTGCTATTGCGAGTCTTATTCATCCCTTATCGGCAACGCAGGAGATTGAGCAGTTTTTGAAAATAAGCGACAGTCGCTGGGCTTTTACACTGGACGCCTTTTACGGAAGGTTCAAGGGCGCGCTGTCATCAAGCAATGTGAAAAAACTGATAGTTACGAGGTTGGGTGATTATATGGGGAATATCACCCATTCACTGTTTTACCTTACAAAGGGCCGGAAAATACCAGCCATCCCGAAGTCAAAGAAAATCCTCTGGTGGAAAGATCTGATGCGGATGAAGGTGGAAAATCCGAAGAATGAATCAATGAAACCTGAGGAAACAGCTGTGATCCTCTATAGCGGAGGAACAACTGGCCGTCCTAAGGGGATTGAACTATCATCCATGAATTTCAACGCCCTGGGGCGTCAGGTCGGAGTTCAGCTTGCTGCTACAGACCCCTTCAAGCCGGGAGATTCAATACTTGCTATCCTTCCTGTGTTTCATGGTTTCGGACTTGGGGTATGTGTTCATGGTTTTCTGATTGGGGCGGGCACGCTCATTCTGGTTCCGCAATTCAACGCCGAAATCACAGCTAAGCTGATTAAAAAGAAGCAGCCTTCGGTGATTGCCGGCGTGCCGACATTATTTGAAGCTCTTCTGAAGAATAAGAATCTTGCCAAAGCTGATCTGAGTAATCTGAAGGGGGTTTTCGGCGGTGGTGATAAGGTGCCTAGGAGTATTAAAGAGAGATTCGACAAGATATTAAAAGACGGGGGCTCAAAAACTGTTTTGCGGGAAGGCTACGGTCTGACAGAATCGGTAACTGTGGCTCTCCTGATGCCTGAGACCGAATACCGGGAAGGCTCTGTCGGAATCCCGATATCTGACATGGCCGCAAAGATTGTCAAACCTAATACTATTGACGCTCAGCCTTCAGGAATTGAAGGGGAAATATGCCTGTCCGGTCCCACTATTATGAACGGTTATCTGAATGAACCTGAAGAAACCAGTGCGGCGCTTAAAGTCCATGATGACGGACTTCGTTGGCTGCACACCGGCGATCTTGGAACAATGGATGCAGATGGTTTTGTCTTTTTTAAGCTTCGGATGAAGCGGATGATTAAAGTCTCAGGTGTTTCAGTTTATCCTACCGAGATTGAAAAGATTCTCGATTCTCATGAATCGGTGAATATGGCCTGCGCTATCGGGGTTCCCGATACGTATCAGCTGCAAAAGGTTAAGGCTTTCGTAGTTCTTCATAATGAAGAGGATGCTGGACCTGAACTCGAGAAGCAACTGATGGATTACTGCCGTTCAAGAATTAATAAGTGGAGCTGTCCGAAAGAGATAGAGTTTAGAGAGTCGTTGCCTGTTACGAAGGTTGGTAAAATTGCCTTCACCGAATTGGAGAAGGAGGAGCTTGAGAGGGTGTCGAGTAATTCTATTCTGGAAAGTGATATAAATACCGAGATAATTCAGAACAAAGATCAGATGATAAAGAGCAGAGAGCGTCTGGATTTACAGGATGTATCTACATAAGATCTTTCACACTGTCTCTGATGATAAGCTTTCCGCCAATCTGGGTTTTTCGCGGAGGAGGACTATCTTTGCGGCCGCATTTGAGAAGAAGCATATCAAATGCTGTCTGGCCGATATCCTGTTTTGAGACCTCGATAGTTGTCAGCTGAGGCGATACCATCGCGGCCATCGGCAGATTGTCAAAGGCGGCGATTGATACGTCGTCAGGCACGGAATATCCTGCCTCCTGAAGTGCACGCATGCAGCCCATGGCAATTATGTCGTTTATTGCGAAGAAAACTGAGGGTAGTTCAGGTTTTTCTGAAAGAAAGTTTTTAAAATCGCTGTATGCATTCTCAAAAGTTGAATCAACATCTATTATAAAATTTTCATTGATTTCGAGATTCATGCTATTCATTGCCTGGTAGAAGGCGCGCTCGCGAAGGTAGAAGTTTCTCGTGTTGACGCTGCTCTTAATGAGGCCGATTCTACTGTGACCGCGGCTTGTGAAATGGCGGATAATTTTATATACCGCATCAGTGTTATTCATGTCGACAAAGTCGGCCGAAATATAATCAATGAAGGTATCCATGAAAACAATTTTCTTTCCGGTTTTTAGAAAAGCGTTTACGTCAGATTCGTTCAGTTCGGTACCTAAAATCAGATATCCGGTGATCTGGGGAGAATTGATGATCTTATTAGTTATATTTTCAAGAGGAACCCCGGCACCATAGGCTTCAATTTCCAGAACTGCCCCGTTTCTATATGCCGTAGACGTAATTCCTTCAACATAGGTATCGATAAAGTAATTATGACTCGGATTTAAAGTATGTCCGTGTCTGGATATTTTCAGAAATCTGATGGTTATGTCCGGTTCAGCTGTTTCAGTTCTTGAAAGCAGTTCATAACCCAGATCCTTTGCTATCTGAAGTATTCTTTCTCTATTGTCTTCGCTGACACCCTGCTTATTATTTAGAGCTAGGGAGACGGCTGCGTTTGAGACTCCGGCTTTCTCTGCAATTTCTTTTATTGTAATTTTCATTGATATTCCTGTGAAAACAAACTTGAGGGAAATTCAAAAATTAGGGATTTTTGAATTTCCAACCTTGGATTTATATGAAGTATTTTTGACGATTTGTTGTCAAAAATACTTCGAAGGCTCTGAAAAAATAACCAATTTTTGAAAGAGCCTCACTTAACTTAATAATAACTTAAGAATAGCTAAAATACAACTGAAAATAATATATTTTAAGTTAACAAATATTTCAATGATAATGTTCGTAATATGAAATTAATAATATAAATCACGACATTGGTGCAATAGGTCGTTTCCCTCTGCTAAAAGTAGATTAAATCAAATTAACGGCAACTAAAAATACACTAAATATATCTTAAGAACCTTGACAGTCGAGTTTCCCAAGTTTAAGATAATTTATAATCTCTTTAAAACCCCATTCGGGGAATATAAACAAAAATGGAGGTCGATCATGAAAAAGATCGTAGCATTGCTTCTCGCATTAGTTGTTGTCGGCGGATTCGCATTCGCAGGCGGAGCGCAGGAAAGTTCACCAGCTGGTGATGACCAGCTTGAAATCGTAATGGTTGTTAAACTTGAGGGTGTAGCATGGTTTGATAATATGAGACTCGGAATTGAAAAATTCAATGCCGAACATCCGGATGTAAACTGCTACCAGATTGGTGCAGATACAGCAGATCCCGCAGCTCAGGTTGCACTCATAAATGATCTTATAGCCAAGGGTGTTGACGCAATTCTCGTAGTTCCTAATGACCCCGAATCACTTGTTCCTGTTTTCAGGAAAGCCAATGACGCAGGTATTCTTACCTTTACTCATGAAGCTTCAAACCAGAAACAGATCAGCTTTGACGTTGAAGCTTTTGACAATGCAGCTTACGGACGTCATATGATGGATGTTATGGCTAAGTGGATGGGCGAAAAAGGCGTATGGCAGCCGTTTGTCGGTCACCTGACATCTCCTACTCACAATCAGTGGGTTGACGGTGAAGTTGAGCAGGCTAAGAAATACCCCGGCTTGAAAATGGCGACTCAAAGAGTAGAAGATCAGGAAAATCAGCAGATTGCATATGAGAAATCACTAGAACTTCTCAAGACATATCCTAAGCTTACAGCTATCATGGGATCCGCAATGAGTACTGCCCCCGGTGCAGCTGCAGCTATCGAAGAGAAAGGCCTCATCGGCAAGGTTGCCGCATTCGGAACCTGTCTCCCTTCAGTTGCGGGTGACTACCTTGTGAGTGGTGCCGCACAGTCAATTCACTTCTGGGTTCCTGCTGATGCAGGTTATGTAACAGCAATGGCTGCTTACAAGACTCTCAAAGGCGAAGAAATTGTTGACGGAACTGACATGGGCGCAACTGGTTACCATAGTATTACAGTTCAGAAAAATGAGCACGGTGTTCCCGTTATCTACGGCCAGGCTTGGGTTGATGTTAATAAAGACAACCTTGATGACTGGAAAGACGCCAGCGGAAAATACAAGCTTTAAGCGAATAATTATTCTGGAAGGAAGGGGAAACTCTTCCTTCCGTTTTTTTTATCCGGGATAGCTTGTTTACAGGAGATATAATGTCTGAAGTATTTCTAGAAGCGAAGGGAGTCAGTAAGACCTTTGTCGGAGTTAAGGCCCTGGACAATGTTGATCTTACTATCGGAAAGGGTGAAATTCATTGTTTAATCGGTGAGAATGGTTCAGGAAAGTCCACCCTTATTAAAATTATTGGCGGCGTATACAAGGCTGACAGCGGTAGTGTGCTCATAGAAGGCCGTGAACTGCATGAGCATGGAATTCAGGCCATCGAATCGATCAGGGCGGGCGTTCAGATTATATATCAGGACCTATCGCTTTTCCCGAATTTGACTGTAGCCGAAAACATTTCCATTAACCAGATGCTTGAGACCAACCAGCAGGGCGTTAACTGGAAAACTGTTCGTTCCTCCGCAAAAAAGGCACTCGAGGAAATAGGTGAAGAAATTGATCTTGATGAGAGAGTTGAAAATCTTTCAGTGGCAAAGAAACAGATTATTGCAATTTCCCGTGCTCTTACGCAGAACGCAAAACTAATAATAATGGATGAGGCCACCTCTGCAATAACGAAAGAAGAGGTTGATCATCTATTCTCAATAATTTTAAAATTGAAAGAAAGGGGTATCTCAATTCTTTTTGTCAGTCATAAGCTTAGTGAAGTATTCGAAATATCAGAGAACATCACGATTATCAGGGACGGAAAAAAGGTTGGAGTGTATCCTACTTCCGAACTTGATTATGAAAAGCTTGTATTTATCATGACCGGCAGGAAACTGGAATATGCTCCATACATATATAATGAAGAGATGAAGGAAGATGTTCCTCTTCTGTCTGTTGAAGGCCTTAACAAGGAGTTTCAATTTTCAGATATAAATTTCACCCTTCAGAAGGGTGAAATTCTTGGTATCACCGGGCTGATAGGTTCCGGCCGGACTGAAATAGCCCAGGCGATCTTCGGCCTGAATAAACCGAACAGCGGAACTATCAAGCTCAAGGGTAAGACTGTTCACATTTCGAGCCCTGAGGATGCAATCAGTCACGGAATAGCGCTTTTACCTGAAGATCGGCACCATCAGGGACTCTTTGAGGCCCAGGCAATCGGTGACAATATTGTAATTACTGTTTTAAAGAAACTACTCGCCGGTCTAAATCTTATCAGTCCTCTTAAGAAGCAGACCGAAGGTGATAACTGGATTAAAAAGCTGAGTATAAAGACTCCGTCAGGAGCAACTCCTGTTAACAGCCTGTCGGGAGGAAATCAGCAGCGTGTAGTCCTCGCAAAGTGGCTTGCCACCGAACCTGAGGTCTTCATCCTTGACGGACCTACAATCGGTATTGATATAGGCTCAAAGCATACCATTCATGAAATAATCCGTGATCTGGCAGAGAAAGGAATGGGGATAATCATGATTTCGGATGAAATCCAGGAGATTCTTGATAACTGCAACCGGGTACTTTTGATGTCGAAAGGAAGAATAATCAAAGAGATTGAAGATTCAAGGACAACAACCGAAGAGGAGTTGTATGATATTGTGACAAGAAATTATGAAGTGGAGGCAGGTGCGTGAATTTAAAGAAATTGACCAAGAAAAATGAAACCTATCTGCTGTTAATAGTAATAGTTTTCTCGATAGTGATTAACACCATTAATCCGGTATTCATGACAGTCGAAAATATTTTTGACCTGCTGCGGAGCAGTTCCGGAACGGCCATCCTTGCAATCGGGGTGTTTGTGGTCCTGCTATCCGGAGGAATTGACGTTTCATGTACGGCCATTGCAATCTGCGGGCAGTATATAGCAATTAATGTACTTATTGCTTCCGGCGTTGATAATATTGTCATGGCCTTTCTGATATCCATTTCAGTGGGCCTCGCCCTCGGTGCAGTAAATGCTGTCTTTATATCGATATTCAACCTCCCTACGCTGATTACAACCCTCGGAACAAGTAGTCTCTTTCACGGGCTTCTTCTTGAGTTTGTCGGAACAAAGGCAGTCAATGTCGGTAATATTCCAGACAGCATTAAGGCTTTCGGGAAGATGAATATCCTGACTATTGCGAGGCCCGACGGGACTGAATACGGTTTATCGATTTTCTTTCTGATTCTCGTGATTGTAGTCGTTGTTACCTGGCTGATACTTAAGTTCACAATGATAGGTCGCGGTATTTATGCCATCGGCGGGAATCGGGAGGCGGCTCAGCGGACTGGGTATAACATCAGAAAGATTCAGTTCTTCACCTACTGTTACGCTGGCCTTCTGGCCGGAGTCATGGGAGTCATGCACCTCGCGTTGATCCGCTACAGTAATCCGAATTATATTGTCGGAACAGAACTCAACATAATTGCGGCTGTTGTGCTTGGCGGAACGAGAATAAGCGGAGGTACAGGTACATTAACCGGAACCTTGATAGGAGTCGCACTGATTACAATACTTCAGAAGAATCTTGTTCTGATCGGTTTGTCTTCTTATTGGCAGGAGTTTTTTATCGGAATGATTATTGTCCTGGGTGTAACCATTACTTATGCCCAAAATAAAATTAATGCCCGAAGGAAACTGTCAATCGACAGTGTGTAGAGGGGAGAAGGTAAAGTGAAGATAAAGATAAAGAGTTCCAAGAATTTTACACTTTTTATAATAATGATGATGATTTTCATCCTGTTGTCGATTGTGATGCCTAGCAAGTTTCTTACCGGTATTAATCTACAATCGATGGCGTCGCAGTTTCCTGAATTCGGGCTTCTGGCTCTTGCGATGATGATGGCGATGATAACAGGTGGAATCGATCTTTCTATTATTTCCATATCTAATTTCACAGGAGTTATAGCGGCGCTGATTCTCTCCGGTTCCATGGATTCTTCAACGCCCGCTGGAGTCGCAATTCTGTTTGCTGTAGTTGCGGTAGTTGCAGTTTCGATGGTCTGCGGGCTTCTTAACGGACTGCTGATCGCGATGATCGGGGTTCCGCCGATACTGGCGACTCTCGGTACACAGGGTCTTTTTCTAGGGCTGGCAATAGTAATTACGAAGGGCCACAGCGTAAGCGGATTTCCTGAAGTATTTATGGGGCTCGGAAGCGGAACGGTAATTGGTATTCCTGTACCGTTTATGATTTTCGCGTTAATTGCATTTCTCGTGAGTGTTCTACTCAAGAGAACCCGGCAGGGATTCAACATGTTCATGGTTGGAGCAAATCCGGTCGTATCTAAATTTTCAGGTGTCAATAACACAAAGGTTCTTATCAACACCTATATGCTTACAGCGGTTCTTGCAGGCCTTGCGTCCCTGATAATGATTTCCCGTGTTAACTCGATGCGGCCAGGTTACGGAACGGCCTACCTTCTTCAGGCTATTCTTGTCGCGGTTCTGGGCGGGACTGATCCTGACGGCGGATTCGGCTCTGTTAAAGGTCTTGTAATGGGTATTGTTATTCTTCAGATTACCCAGAGCGGCTTGAATATCATGTCCTTTAGTCCGTTTTTCAAGAAGTTTATCTGGGGATTTGCCCTCCTTGCTATAATGGTAATCAATTTTCTGCTTCATAAATACAATGAAAAGAAGCGGATACAGTCTATGACTGATATGAAAAAAGCGGCGAAGGCCGGATAAGTAGGAGTGATATCCTTGGACATTCATGTCCAGGGATATCCTGAAGTTTGATAAATCAAACTTCACCACCGTAACCACCATCTGTGGTAGAACTTTATAGGAGTGGAAAATGAAGAAATTTCTAAATAAACCTGAAAATTTCGTTAATGAGATGATTGAAGGAATAATAGCTGCTCATCCGAATAAGCTGAAATATGTAAATGATGATCTTCGCTGCCTGGTAAACGCGAAGGGTAAAGAAGGAAAGGTCGGGCTCGCTACAGGCGGCGGCTCCGGACATCTTCCTCTGTTTCTCGGTTATGTTGGTGATGGTATGCTTGACGGCTGCTCAGTCGGAGGTGTTTTTCAGTCTCCAAGCGCCGATCAAATGTTAGAGGTTACAAAGGAAATAGACAAGGGCGCTGGAGTTCTCTACATATACGGAAACTACGGCGGAGACATAATGAACTTCGATATGGCCGCTGAGATGGCCGACATGGAAGACATTAAGGTTCTCCAGGTAGTTGCCGGCGAGGATGTTGCCTCCTCCAAGAAGGGCGAGGAACATAAGAGGAGGGGAGTCGCAGGTATCTTCTTCGTTTTCAAGATTGCGGGCGCCTGCGCTGATGATATGGCTTCTCTTGAAGATGTTAAGAGAGTCGCGGATAAAGTCTGTGCTAATGTCCGGACAATGGGTGTCGCGCTGAGTCCATGTATTGTTCCCGAGGTCGGAAAACCTTCATTCACCATTGCCGAAGGCCAGATGGAGATAGGCATGGGTATTCACGGCGAGCCCGGAATTGAAAAAGGTCCTCTTAAGCCCGCCGATGAAGTAGTTGAAACAATGCTGAATGCAATTTTAGAAGATCTCCCGTATAAAAAGGGAGACGAGGTTGCGGTTCTTATGAACGGCCTCGGTGCTACTCCTAAAGAGGAACTCTACGTGATGTACCGCAAGGTTTCGCTCATGCTTGAAAATAAAGGAATCTCAGTATTTCACGTCTATGCCGGCGAATACGCAACATCAATGGAGATGGCCGGAGCTTCCATCTCGCTCCTGAAACTCGATGATGAGCTTAAGAATTATCTCGCCAAACCTGCTAACTCGCCATTTTTTGAACAGGTACAGCTTTAGGAGGCGGAGAGAAGATGGAAAATCTTTCATTAGACAATATTAAAGGCTTTCTGACGAAGATGAACGGCGTTGCGGCCGCGAATAAGGATTACCTCATCGATCTTGACAGCAGGATGGGTGATGGTGACCTGGGGCTCACTATGGCGGCTGTTTTCTCCGCTATGGATGAGTTTGCCTCAACCTATTCGGAAGACGACATCGGCGGAATGCTGATGAAGGGCGGCATGGCTATGGCCAAGGCTGCCCCGTCAACAATGGGAACTCTGATGGCTACCGGCTTCATGCGCGGAGGGAAGGCTGTCAAAGGCAGCACCTCCCTCGGTATAAGCGACGTCGCCGCATTCTGGACGGCCTTTGTTGAAGGAATAATTGACCGCGGGAAGGCAAAGGCCGGTGAGAAGACAATCATTGACGCCCTCCTTCCGGCGGCAGAAGCCTGGCAGGAGGGCGCGTCTGACGGAGCCGATATGGTGAGTGCCGGAGTCTTGGCTGCTAAGGCCGCAGCAGAAGGACTCGAGAAGACTATGGACATGGTAGCCCAGCACGGCCGGGCGGCATATTACCAGGAGAAATCCCGAGAGCTTCAGGACCCCGGAGCGACAATCGGTTCAATTCTAATTAGTTCCTTCTCTGAGTATCTTTCAGAGATAGATGGTTAAAGGCGGTTGAAGATGGAAAAGAAAACTGTGAAATTAAGTCCGATGAGCGCAGAGGCTTTTAGTGAATATGGAACCTTCATAAGCGGAGGTATTAAGGCCCCGGATGCTGATATTCCTGAACTGAAGTTCTGGAACAGACTAGGGGTTCTCGGCCATGCGGGCGATACTTCGGTCTCAATTGTTCAGACTTATGGAAAAAACGGTCTACTTGAAGAGACTCTGGAAAGTCATTTCAATACCGGTGAGGCCCTTCTTCCGACCGAAGACATCTTCGTCGTTGTGGCCCTGGCGGAAAAGAATAATCCCCAAAAACCGAACCTTGAGACCATTAAAGCCTTTCCGGTAAAAAAAGGGGAGGCAGTTATCTTTTCCCCCGGCGTTTGGCATCATGCTCCGCTGACCGAGGCTGAGACGGCTAATACCTTTGTTGTATTCAAGTCGGACACTCCGGAGACCGACTGTCTTGCTCTTGAGCTGAAAGATGAGTTCGGCTTATATTACGAAGTAGAGAAATAATCGTATAAAGAAAAAAGCGTGCATCACGGAGATAGCCCCGGGGATGCACGCTTTTTTTATTAATTCAGATGGGCCGTTGATTCATAAAGGTCTCTAAACACTAGATATTGCTCATTATAATATTTCGCGAGATGTCTGTCAGGCGTTATTTCCCCTTCAACACCCACCCATTTATATGATTCTTCCGAGCTATTAAAATAACCTGTTCCGACGGCCGCAAGAAAGGCGTCCCCGTAGCAGGCGCCGAGGGTCTTGTCGGGGATATACTGTGTGATACCTGTAATATCAGATATTGTCTGGAGGAGGCTGCGGCTCTCTGATGCCCCTCCAATTGCCATTATTCTTCGCGCTTCCACGCCCTCATCACGAAGGACTTCTATGTTATGCCTTATTCCGAAACCTATCGATTCCTGAAGAGCTTTCCAGATATCGCCCGGCTTGCTTTGGAGGGTCAGTCCGAAAATCGCCCCCTTAGCCTCGGGCGCGTTAAGCGGGGTTCTCTCGCCTGCGAAGTAGGGCAGGACGGTAATTCCCCCGGCTCCCGCCGGTGACGCGGCCGATAGAGCTTCCCACTGCTCAAAGCTTCTGCCGGGAAAGGCCTCGGTGAACCACTTAAACAGGCTTCCCACAGTCGACATTCCTCCTGTGAGTACCGAACTTCCCTCATCGGTAAAATTCGAGGCCCAGAATGATGCTAGCGGATTAAGCTCTTTGGTTCTCAGAATGAAGAAATTACTGCTTCCGTACATCATCATCATGTCGCCGCTTCGGCAGACCCCTGCCCCAACTGCTTCGGAGGCGGCATCCGCTGTTCCCGTTATTACGGGTGTTCCGGCGGTAAGGCCCGTAAGCGCGGCTGCTTCCGGGGTAATCCTGCCGGCCGTTTCACTGCTCCACAGCAGTTCGGGAAGCAGGGCCTGGTCAAATAACAGGTTCGCATAAGCCGGGTCCCAGGTTTTATCTCGAATATTAAAGAGCGGAGCGTAACCAATTGCGTCATAGATGTCCACAGTGTGTCGTCCTGTGAGCTTGTAAACAAGGTAGCCCGCTGCGGTAAGTATTTTGTCGGTTGCCGCCCAGACTTCCGGTTCGTTCTTTTTTATCCAGAGAATTTTCGGGCAGCAGGATTGGGAAGACAGATCCTGGCCGCTTATCCGGAATATCTCATCGCGTCCGATCTGCTTTTCAATTTCCCTGATTTCAGCCGCTGCCCTTGTATCTATGCCGTACATTATTCCCGGTCGCAGTGGTTTTCCGGCAGAGTCCACAGGAAGAACGCAGGGAGCAATTGTGCTGAGGCCGACTGCCATGATGCGCTCCGGATGTAGGTCCGCTTTCGAGAGGAGAAGCCGGCAAAGTTTTACAAAATCACCCCACCATACTGAGTCCGCGTCCTGCTCGTACCAGCCCGGGCGTGGCATGTCCAGCTCATGAGGCACGGAAGCCTGTGACAGGATCTTTCCGTCTATATCGGTTATGACTCCCTTTGACGACCCAGTGCCGATATCAATACCGAGAAAGCATTCTTTTTTCACAAGAGTATCCTTCCGCCTTCAAGAATTTTAACTCCGTCTAGGAAGACCGCACCCTCAGCCCTTAGGTCCTTGACTATATCCCAGTGAATAGAAGATTCGTTGAGTCCGCCGCACTCAGGGTATGCCCGGCCGAGGGCTATGTGTATAGTGCCGCCTATTTTTTCGTCTATCAGAATGTCGTTGCAGAACCGGTCTATCATGTAGTTTGTTCCTATAGCAAACTCTCCAATGAGGGAGGCCCCCGGATCTTTTGTGATTATACTTTTGAAGAACTCCTGTTGTGTTCCGGAGGACGCGTCAATTAGTTTTCCGTCTCTCCACTCGAGTCTGATGTCTTCAATCAGGCGGCCGCCGAGAACTCCGGGATTCTCGAAGCTGATATATCCGTTAATTGTTGATGTTACAGGTGCTGTAGCTATCTCTCCGTCAGGCATGTTGTTCATGCCGCAAAACGGCAGCCATTTTCTGCCTTCAACAGAGAAGGACAGGTCGGTGTTGCGTCCTGTTATTCTGACCGTCTTACCCCACTCGAGTTCTCTGCACCAGGTGAGCCATTGCAGTGATTCCTTTTTCCAGTCAATGAGACAGGAGTTGAAGAACATCTTCTCAATAGTCTCATAATCAGTCTTTGCCTGTTGGGCGAAGGCCTCGTTTGGAACCCTCACAAGGCACCATCGTGTGTTCTGCCATCTGCTCGTTGATACCACGCCCTGAGCCGCCTGATTGGCCGAGAGGCTGTCTGCGGGAATGTCCTGCAGCTCGTATAGATTGTGGGCGCCCCGGAGGCCAATGTAAACGTCGGCCCAATCCATGCCCTGCATTTCCATTTCAGGAACCCATTTTATCTGTTCATCATTTCCGAACCGAAGCACTGATCGCCTCAGAGTTTCAGAGAGCAGCTGGATCTGCGGAAAGGCTCCCGCCTTCACCGCTGCCCGGTAAACAGCCTGTGCCAGAGGCCAGGTTTCAATCTCAACCATGGCGATCATTACGCGCTCGCCAGGCTTTACGGCTGTTGAGTAGTTTACGAGGATGTCCCCGAGACGGTTCCAGCGTTCGTCCATATTATTATTCTCCTTAGGCTATCTGAGGCTTTTAACCTTGTCCATGAATTCTTTTACTCGCTTCTCATCGACTTCGTTGAAAAACTTACCGTCTCTTTTAAATGTTGTGGCAGTAACCGTTCCATCGGCAATAGAGAGTTGTTCTTCTATGTTGGACAGCCTTACCCCGGTGTTCGCGAAGATTGCCGTCTCCGGCACCGCGTCTTTTACAGTCTTGAGAGTCGAGGCATCGGTTTCAGCACCGGCAGTAAGTCCTGATACGCAGAGTGCATCGGGCATGTGGTTAAATACGGTTGATCGCGCAATGTCTGCAATATCGCGAGTGCCTAAATACTGGGCGGCCTCGGGGACGATATTAAACATAAGTTTGACATTCTCGCCTCCAATTTTATGCTGATGTCTTACTACCTCTCCGCAGTTTGTGTTCCATAAGCCGAAATCGCTTGCATACACACCTGAGAATATCTCACGAACAAACAAGCCGTCTACAGCGACTGCAAGGTCGATGGATGCCTTCGGATCCCATAGGACGTTGACCCCATGCGGTATTTTTATCTCGTGTTTCAATTCGCCGATTATCCTGGCCATCGTCGTATAGGTAATAGGTTCAACTTTAGTCAGATAAGGGAGGCTGAACTCGTTAGAGAACATCACCCCATCAACTCCGCCGCTCTGGAGGGCTTTGAGATCTTTTCGGGCCATCTCAATAACCCAGCCGAGACCTTTTTCTTTATCCCATTTTGGGTCTCCGGGCAGGGCCTGAAGATGGCACATCGCAATTACAGGTTTATTTACATTAAATACTTCTTTTAACCATGTCATATTATTCTCCTATAAAATTTTCCTGCATGGGCTGCAAAGCAGCACCGATGGCAGGCATTTGAACTTTTTCGGTGGCAATTTCTATATAAACATTACTTTCAAGTAATGATTTTTTAATCTTACTGTCAGGATCTTTCTCGGTGATTAGGATGTCAACATCAGCGAGTCCGCAGACTTGAGAGAAGGCCGTGCGGTTAAATTTTCCTGAGTCTATCAATGCTATAGTTTTTTTTGAGTGAGAGATTATCAGCTTTTTAATCACCGCGTCATCTATAATGTATTCAGAGAATCCGGCATCAGGGCTCATGGCGGCCGTAGACATGAAAAATTTATCAAAATAAAGATTCTCGAAGGTTCGGCGGCATATCTCTCCCACCAGCGACCCCTCGGTTTTTCGGACCACACCCCCGGCCAGAATTGTTTCGACCCCGGGATTAAACAGAAAGAGCGAGGCAATATGAATGCTTGGGGTCACAATGGTCAGATGTCTGAATGACTGGAGATGCTTTGCAAACTCAAGGGCCGTGGTTCCGGAATCAACGGCAATAGTGTCCCCTTCTTCGACATAGGAGGCGGCCTTTGCGCCGATTGCGGCTTTTGCGTTAAGGTTCACCATCGTTCGGACAGTAAAAGGCGGCTCATAACTCCGGCTCACTTCCCGAACGGCACCGCCGTGAGTGCGTTTGAGAAAACCTTCTTGTTCCAACTCGGACAGGTCGCGTCTGACTGTCATCTCTGATACTTCAAGCTTGCTGGCGAGCTCGCTTACTATTACTGTTCCGCAGTTTTTAATAGTATCTCTAATGATAAGTTTTCGTTTTTCAGAAACACCCATTGAAAATCTCCTGTCTGGAAATGTTTATATGAACAATATATATGTTAATACAAACTATAGCAAACATTGGCAAGCTTGTCAAATAGCGGATCTGAGTCGAAGGTGCTGACAGTAATAAAATTCGCTACATCATGCAGATATCTATAAAAAGCTTGATTTATACAGTGATTATCAATTATGCTATCCCCAATAGGAGACTCTTATGGATTTTACACACTTACTTTCTGAGCGAACCGGCAAGATGGGTGCCAGCGCGATAAGGGAGATTCTCAAGGTTGTAGGTCAGCCTGGCATGGTATCGCTTGCCGGAGGAATACCTTCACCTGACAGTTTTCCGATGGAGCGGATAAAGCAGCTGACCGATAAGGTGTTTACAAAATACGGCTCGGCAGCTTTTCAGTATGATTTGACGGAGGGCTTTACTCCTCTACGTGAGGTAATGGCTGTCTATCTGAGCCAGCGCGGCATACATGTTTCTCCTGAAGAGGTCACCATTCAAAGCGGCTCTCAGGGAGTGCTTGATTCTCTATGTAAGGTGCTGATTTCAGCAGGCGACAAGATTGCGGTTGAGGCTCCGACATATCTAGGCGCAATTCAGGCGTTTAAACCCTATGAACCCGAGTTTGTCAGGATTGAGATGGATGAGGACGGACTTATTCCGGAATCTCTTGAAGATGTCCTTAAAAATCATAAAATAAAATTTGTGTATACAGTACCGACCTTTCAGAATCCCACCGGTCGCAGCATCAGTCTCGATAGGCGGAAGAAGATAGCGGAAATAATAATTAAATACGGGGCCCTCCTTGTTGAAGATGATCCTTATAGTAATCTCAGATATTCAGGTGATGCTCTCCCGGCTATAAAGACAATGGCTCCTGATAACGTCATCTATATCACAACTCTGTCGAAGGTTCTGGCTCCGGGGCTTCGAATAGGCATCTGTGTCGCTCCTGAAGTAATCAGTCGCTGGATGGTTATTACAAAACAGGGAGTTGATCTTCACACTTCCACCTTTTCACAGGCTATTGCAGCAGAGTATGTTGGCGGCGGATATCTTGAGCAGCAGCTTCCTAATATTATAGAATTGTACCGCCCCAAACATGCTGCCATGCTTTCTGCCCTCGATAAGTATTTTCCACCTGGCTTCACATTTTCAAGGCCCGAGGGGGGAATGTTTATCTGGGCCGAAGGTCCAAAAGGCCTGGACATGGAGAAGATCTACTGGAAGGCAATTAAGCGAAATGTCGCCTTTGTTCCCGGAAAATACTTTTTCACCCAAGCCGGCGAGGGCCTCTCTACGATGAGGCTGAACTTTACCATGAGTGAGGTCGTTGTAATAGAATCTGCTATCGAAATACTCGCCGATGTTCTGAAAAAGGAAGGCTGACAGGGGGCTCCTGTAGCCCCGCAGCGGCTAGGGGTTCGGTTTGTGGAATATGTGAATATTACAATAACAATATTTACAAAGGGCCGTTTTGGCTTTATTATTACCTCCAATACGGAGGACTTATGATAGAACTATGCGGCTCAATTCTTGCGGCCAATCATGCGTATTTAGGACGTGATCTCAAAATTGCCGGGCAGAACGGTATCTCCAGGTTTCATATCGATGTCTGTGACGGCCACTATACTCCTCATATCGCCTTCAGTGATCAGCTCGTTAAGGATCTTAGGGTGGAAACCGATTCGGTTCTTGAGGCTCATCTTGCGGTGCATAATATGCCGGCTATAGCCGATACCTTTCTCGAGTCCGGGGTGGATATTTTGACAATCCAGTATGAAAGCTGTGAACTCCCCTCCAGGCTGATGAAGAAAATTAAGGGCGCCGGAATCAGCCCTGGAATTTCTTTTATACCTGCAACCCGGTTCGAGACGATGGAATTTTTTATTGATGAAGCTGAGTTTGTAAATATTCTCGGAGTTGATCCGGGGATAGGCGGTCAGGACTTCAACAGCAGAATTCTGAAGAAGATAGAGAGGACCGCGGAATATATCAGGAAGAACAATCTTGAAACACGGATATCCGTAGACGGCGGAGTTAACCTTGAGACGATGAACAGAATAGTTGATGCCGGAGCTGATATACTTATATTCGGAAGCGCTGTATTCAGTGGAAACATCAAACAAAACATTGAAAGAATTAAGAAGGGGCTAAATGATGAGTAGATATGTATTGGGAATTGATGCGGGAACCGAGAGTATAAGGGCGGGCATATATGACGAAGCGGGAAACTGTATTAGTTTTGGTGTCAGTCAGAATGAAAATATACACAGGCAACATGGATGCTGCGAGCAGAGTATAGAACAGTGGGACGAGTCATTAATCGAGTCTATCAGGGAAGCTCTTGCGAAGTCTGATATAGATCCTCACTCAATAGAAGGTATAGGACTCGACGGAACAAGCTGCACGGTCGTATATCTGGATGAAGACGGCAAGCCGCTGCGCGACGCCTTAATGTGGATGGACATTCGGGCCGTGGCCGAGGCTGATGAGATAGCCGCCTGCGGTGATCCTGCACTAAAGTATGTCGGCTTCGGCAAGGTGTCGGCCGAATGGTTTCCGTGCAAGAATTTGTGGCTTAAACGAAATGAACCTGAAGTTTATACTAATGCCAGGACAATTTTTGAACACACCGACTGGCTTGCCTACCGGTTAACCGGAGAGATAACGGCGAACATTAATACAACTTCTATAAGATGGTTTTACAATAAAAAGGAAGGCGGCTTTCCTGTTTCACTTTATGAGAAAATCGGCCTCGGAGATATCTTTGAAAAACTTCCGAAGCGAATTGTCGAGATAGGTGAGGTTGTTGCCGGTCTGAGTGCTTCAGTTGCGGCGGAGACTGGACTTAAGGCTGGAATTCCGGTTGCCGGCGGCGGGGCGGATGCATATATCGGAGTAATCGGTCTCAATGCGCTGAAACCGGGAAAGCTGGCGATCATAACCGGTTCCTCTCAGCTCCATATTGGTATTACCGACAAAGAACTGCATGCGCCGGGTATCTTCGGTACTTTTCCGGGCGCTATTGTCCCTGGTGCTGAAGTGGTCGAAGCCGGACAGATTTCAACCGGGTCTATTATCAAATGGTTTGTTTCAAACTTTGTGAGTGCGGAAATCAAGGAAGAGGCTGAAAGCAGGGGCTTGTCCATCTATGATGTCTTGAATGAACAGGCGGAGAAACTCCCACCAGGGTCGGAAGGTCTTGTAGTCCTGGAACATTGGCAGGGAAACCGTACTCCCTGGGTCGACGCAAACAGCCGGGGAGTAATCAGGGGGCTGACGCTTAAGCATACTCCCGCCCACATCTTCAGGGCTATTATGGAAGGCGTTGTCTACGGCACTCAGGTGATCCTTCAGAAGATGGAAGAGGGCGGCGTTGTTATTGACGAGATAATAGTCTGTGGAGGCGCTACACAGTCGGATCTCTGGATGCAGATACATGCCGATGTAACAGGCAAACCTTTTACAATACCTGAAGAACAGCAGGCTGTATCACTCGGATCAGCCATCGCAGGGGCTATGGGAGCAGGAATCTATCCGGACCTTCAGAGCGGTGCCGATGCTATGGTTCGGGTCGCGAAAATTATTGAACCGAATCCGGTAAATACTGAGAAGTACCGGGAATATGTCAGGCAGTATGTGGCAACTTATGAAAATCTGAAAGATGAGTCGGCAAGGCTCGTTAAGACAGTGGATTAGGTTTCGGGAATGAATGATTCCGAGTACAGGAGATACGGAATGCTTGCCGAGGCTGCCGAACTATACTTTCTGAAGGGGATGCTGCAGGCTGAAATTGCTGCCCAGATGAAGATATCCCGATCTCTTGTCTCAAGACTTATAACCGAGGCTCAAGCCAAGGGTGTTGTAAATATTACAATAAACCGGTTCTTTCAGAGGGCCGGCAGGCTTGAGGATGAGCTTCGGTCCAGATTCGGAATAGAAGAGGCCTGCGTTCTAAATCTACCCCGGGCAATGGAGACGGGAGAAAGAAAGAAGGCGCTGGGCCGTTTTGCCGCGGATATCATTTACGGAAGCCTCCGAAGCGGCTGCAATTTAGGACTGACTTTCGGAACCACACTGCGTGAAGCCGTTGAGTCGCTGGCACTTAAACTGCCGGTGCCTGTAAACTGTGTTCAGCTTACAGGTTCTCTCGGAGCCGCTGACGCGGCTTTCGACGGGCATCAGCTTTTGCAGAAACTCTCATCTGCATGGAACTGCCCGGCCATCTATCTTCACGCTCCGTTCATCGTCAATTCCGTGGAAATACGAAAGCAGCTGTACAAGAGCAGAAGCAATAAACCGAATTACGAGAGCTGCCAAAATCTTGATGTAGTCGTAGTCGGTGTAAGCCCGCTCGACAGCGGAGGCCATTCTGCCCTCTTCTCCGGTGGACACATCACGGCTGAAGATATGATGATAATGCGCAGTCATAAGGTCGTGGGAGATGTGGGGGCATACAGTGTAGACAGCCAAGGATCACTTGTCGATATTGAATCACTTGTTAAGATGATAGGTCTGGACGGAAATGAATTCCGCAGCATCAAAGCTCGTTTCGGGCTGGCCTACGGAGAACTCAAGACAGAGGTAGTCAGGGCGGCGCTTAGAGGCGGGTGGTTTACATCCCTCATTCTGGATGATCAGACCGCCGAAGCTGTACTGTCCCGATAGATTACAATTCCAACGCTTAGATGTAAGTTATTATTTTCAGCATTCAAGGAATTAATGTTATATTAATAAAAATATGATCTAAGGAGTTTTTATGGAAAAAAGAATAGCGATAATCGGTACCGGAATAATGGGAACCGGAATGGGAAAGACTCTGTTATCATCAGGTTTTGAAGTTAAATGTTATAACAGAACAAAGGACAACGCCGCGGATCTAATTGCCGCCGGAGCCGAATATTGTAATACTCCGGCTGCTGCGGCAAAGGGCGCGGATTTTATCATCAGCATGCTTTGGGACAAGTCCGCCTTTGATTCGGTTATGAACGGCGCTGACGGTCTTATTGAGAACGCCTGCAGTGGTCAGATATATATAGATATGAGTACCCAGCTTCCTGAAGCGGGAGTCTCGGCTGCCGAGGCTTTCAGAAAAAATGGCGCTGATTTCCTTGACGCCCCCGTTCACGGAACGAAGGGAGAAGCCAACTCAGGCGGACTCTGGATAATGGCCGGCGGAGAGAAGGCTGTCTATGACAGGGCCGTGCAGGTATTAAGCGTTGTAGGTGAGACTTATCACTACATGGGCGGTCACGGCAAGGGTTATGCAACGAAACTCTGCGGGAATCATCTTGTTTCCACTATAGTCGCGGCACTATGTGAGTCCATGGTTCTTGCGTCAAAAGCAGGACTTGATCCTAAAGAGGTTCTAAAGGTCTGGATGGAATCTGATTTCCGTTCACCGGTTGTAGAAGGCGTGGGTAATTCAATAATCAGCCGTGACTTTGATGTTTCTTTTCATCTGCGAACGATGGTAAAGGATACCGAGCTCATCAGGAATTTTTCGGAATCTTTAAGTGTGCCGGTCCTTCTTTCCAATATTGTTCATGAAGTGAACAAGATAGGTCTTAATATGGGATACGGAGAAGAGAACGCTTCGGCTGTTGTGAAGGTCTTTGAAACGATGGCCGGATCTAAAATAGGCGATTAAGGAGGAATGCTGAGCCAGAGCCGGATTCTGTCAGTTTTCTTTCCGCTTATGATAGCGGCATTTGCCGCCGCTGGCTTTATAGTTGGCGGAACGGAGGCTCTATCCGGTTTTATCTCAATTCAGATTCAGCCTGCAAGACTCATAAACGACTTTTTTATGACCGAGGGGGTTGGGGCCGCCCTGATTAATTCGGCGGCCGTAGGCCTGGTAGGTTATCTTCTAATAAGGCTTACGGGAACCACGCTCTCCGGACCGACCTTCGCGGCCATATTCACTATGATGGGGTTCGGACTCTTCGGGAAAACACCGGTAAACATCATACCGATATTCGCCGGTGTTTATCTCTCCTCCAGATTTGCGTTAAAAACATTCAAGGAATACATAATCATTGCCCTTTTCGGAACAGCCCTTGGGCCGCTTGTCAGTACCCTTGCTGTTGAAATAGGATTGACGGGAATCTCGGCTGTTATCGCGGGAGCCGGCGGCGGCCTTGTTGTCGGTTTTTTTCTACCCGCGGTAGCGGTGGCCATGCTTCATATGCATCAGGGTTATAATCTCTATAATATGGGAATGACCTGCGGTTTCCTTAGCCTGTTTGCCGCAGCACTAGTGAGGGCCGGAGGCCCGGCCCTGGCCGCAGACTTGAACTGGTACTCGGAAAGCAGCCTTTTTACAGTCTTGTTAATTCCGGTTCTCTCCGCCGTGCTGCTTATCACAGGTCTGCTCACCGGCGGGAGAAAGAGTCTAACTGCATTCCTTAAGATTCAAAAGCAGGCTGGTCGTCTTCCCTCTGACTTTATTGATATGACTTCCCTGGGCGGTGCTATGATTAACAGCGCCCTGATAGGACTGATAGGCTCAGCCTACATATATTTTATCGGCGGTGATTTTAACGGCGCCACTATCGGCGGGCTTCTTACTATTATGGGGTTCGGCGCATTTGGAACCCATCTGAAAAACTCATGGCCGGTTGTGGCCGGAGTAATTCTGGCAGCCCTTCTCTTCGGCAAACCGCTGGCTGCGCCCGGAGTATTACTCGCGGCAATTTTTTGTACCACCCTGGCCCCGATAGCCGGCCAGTTCGGAATATTACCCGGAATAATAGCTGGTTTTCTTCATCTACTCCTTGTTTCACAGACCGGCAGCTGGCAGGGCGGGATGAACCTTTATAATAATGGTTTTGCCGGCGGCCTTACCGCCTCGCTGATAGTCGCTGTTGTTCAATGGTATAAAAACAACAAGAACGGGACCCGATAGGAGCATTCGAATGAGAAGAAAAGAATTTATTCTGCATTTAATCGGAGAGATATCAAGCTATATTCTTGATGGAGATCCGATGCGGATGGTAATATCACTGCATCAGGAAGAAGACGGTCTTCACCTCAGTGTCATGGACGACAATCCTCACACCGACGAAGAGATTGAGCAGATGGAAAAAGATCTGAACAGTCAGAAACGCCCGGAACTCTCAGGCTATTATGGCGAGATGAGCGGCCGGGATCTGCTGGGCTCGTCACGGCTCAACCTCCTCGGATGGCAGGTTAAGCACACCGATGTAACCAGGACGAGCAGCGGAATCAAGATAGATTTCTGGCTCGGAGGAGACCGTTTTGACAGTCAGAGATTTACCATTCCTGATAAAGACAAATAAAAGGAGCAGGTGATACCCCGCGAATGAATTTTATTAAAAGAAACTGGTTTATATTTGGAATATTCCTTGTACTTACACTTGGAATACTGATCAGCGAGTTCGGGATAATGCTCAACAGGGGCGCGGTATTCAGTACCGTCCTTGTGGTTCTTCTTTTTTTTATAACCGGCCTCAAACTGCCTGTTAATTCAATCAAATCAGGATTAAAGGATATTCGGCTTCATATCTATATCCAGCTTTTTATTTTTGCAGTTGTACCGCTATATTTTTATTTTACATCGATGCTGTTGAAAGATTATTTCGCGCCTCAGGTCCTGGTCGGGATATACGCCCTGGCCTGTCTTCCCGCTACAATTTCTAGCTGTATCGTCTTTACGCAGTCGGCCGGAGGAAATGTTGTTGCAACAATGTTCAATGCTGCCTTCTCCAATCTTATCGGTGTAATTATTTCTCCTCTTCTTTTATCTCTGATGCTAAAGACTTCAAGTGAAGCCCTTCCTGTATCCGAGCTAGTGGAAATTTTTCGAAAACTTGCCCTTATGATGCTGCTGCCGATTGGCGCCGGAGCGTTCATGCGAAGATGGCTTGGGAATTTTGCCGTTAAGCAGAAAAGAACGCTGGCCGTCCTTGCCAATTTATTCATTCTTTTTATCCTCTTTTTTGCATTCTCGAAATCAGCAGGAGATCCGGAGTTTACAGGTAATCTAAGGTCTATGGCAGGAGTCTACGGTTATCTTGCCGTCTCCTTCATCATTCTTCTGAGTCTTGCTTCCGCCGGAGCAGCGGTTATAGGGTTCAGCCTTGAGGATCGGATAAGCGTGGCATTCACGGCCCCAAAGAAAACGCTCGCTATGGGCGTTCCTCTCTTGAGTGCCTTTTTTGACGGGCAGCCGGAACTTCTTGGAATTGCCCTGCTGCCGCTTATTTTCTACCATCCCTGGCAGCTTTTTGTATCAGGAATTCTCCAGGAAGTTATCAAGAAGAGGAAATCTCCCTCCCGGAGTTAATCGGTGTTGAATATTTAGTATATTATGCCTGTACCTGCAAAGCTGTACTATTTGGACATAAGGAAGTAGCTGCCCTCAACTTGTTCGCCCAGGGCGGCAATCAGTCTGAACAGTTTTTTACTCAGCTTTTCGGCGGCACCTGGGTCTGCCATTTTATGTTTCACAAGAAAGTCAGCTGTTTTTTCAGTTATCTCGGCGGCGGCGGTCTTGGAGCCTTTTTTTGTTATTCCGATTACTTCGGCAGAACTCTGCAGCCGATCACCGATATGGTGGGTGCCGCCTGATATTAAAAAGATGCGGCCGGTGCCGTCATCTATCTGGTATATCGAAAAATCCATGAAAGGGATGGGAATTTCAAGTGTAACTTCACCGGATACTCTGACCTCTCGTCCGACAAAAACTTCCGGTTCGGACTTGATCCTGTGTATCGGTGTAGCGCAGCCTGCAGCCGAGAGTATAAATATTATCATTATTAGAGTAAAACCTGCTTTTCTGTTCACTAAAATCTCCTTATTTTACTAAAGGATATCACGTATTCGGCCGGACTTCAAACAACCTTAAAAAGTATTTGAATAGCGGTTTATTTCCGGATATTATAAAGCATGGTTTATATCGCCGCACTAATAGTAATACTAGTAACTGCTTTTACAATTAATATTTTTTAAAGCCGGCGGCAGCTATGCCGGGTTCTGCATCAGGAGCTATAAATCAATGATGAATACACTTTAAGGAGTACATATGGCTCAGACTGGGACAAATGCATCAAGCATCAAAATTGGAAAGACAGCCTTTCTCGGGGCTGCGGGAATCATCCTGATTTTAATGATAATATCCGGAATTCTCACAGTAGCGATGCCGTCTGGAGAATATCAGAGGGTTCAGACCGATGAGAGGACTCTGATTGTCCCCGGCTCATATGAGACTATAGATAAGCCTGATTATCCGGTCTGGCGATGGTTCACGGCCCCGATTGAGGTTGTGGGCGCTCCGAATAATATTGCCGTAATAACAATAATGCTTTTCATCGTCTTTGTCGGCGGATCTATCTCTATCCTCGAAGGCGCTGGAGTGATGAAAGACCTTCTTGCAAAGCTCGTCGTGAAGTTTGCAAAGAATAAATATCTGCTGATGGCGATAATGCAGTTCATGTTCATGTTTCTCGCCGCCTTTCTCGGTCTTTATGAGGGGCTCGTACCGTTGATTATTTTCATAGTCCCGCTGGCCCATTCGCTTGGCTGGGACTCTCTGACTGGACTCGGAATAAGCCTGCTGCCGCTTGCCTTCGGTTTTGCCTCCTCGGTAACCAATCCGTTCACAGTGGCGGTGGCTCAGGGAATAGCGGACCTTCCGCTTTTCTCCGGTTCATGGCTGAGGATTATATTCTTCATTGTTGTTTACTTCATCCTTTATTTTTTCGTCTCCGGCTACGCAAGGAAAATTGAGAAAAACCCGCAGCTTTCACCGGTATTTGATGCTGATCAGGCGGTTAAGGCCCTTCACAAGTCCAGCGAGAGCGATGCAGTTCTCGAAGCATCGCATCCAGGAATGCAGAAGGCGTTAATCTGGTTTGCAGTCTGTATGGGAATCGCAATTATCTTCGTTATTTTAACTTCAATAGTTCCGGCGATAAGTGATCTAGCCTTTCCGCTGATGGGATTGATGTTTTTAATCGGGGGAATCGGTGCCGGAATATTTGCCCGTCTTACTGCGAAGAAAATTGCCGGAGCCTTTGGTTCCGGTATGCTTGGTATGCTGCCCGGGATAGTACTTATTCTGATGGCCTATAGTGTTAAGCATATAATCGACCACGGACAGATAACCGACACAATTCTTTATCTTGCGGCGCAGCAGATTGAGAAAGCCCCGGCTATGGGATCTGCCTTTCTTATTTATCTTCTGACGCTGATAATGAACTTCTTCATCGGTTCGGCATCCGCTAAGGCCTTTCTGATGATGCCAATCCTGACCCCTCTGTCGGACCTTGTTGGAATTACGCGTCAGACCGCCGTTCTCGCGTTCGACTTCGGAGACGGGTTTTCAAACATGTTTTTTCCGTCGAACGCACTTCTTCTGATAGCGCTCGGATTTACCGTCGTAAGTTATCCCAGATGGATAAAATGGACCTTCCCTCTTCAGATAATTATGCTCGGGGTAACCTCAGCCTTTCTTGCTATTGCTGTGCTGATAGGCTTCGGTCCGTTCTGACGTTAAATGACAATGCCGCCGCCCGAGCCGGTTGCTATACGGCGGGGACGGCGGCATTGCTGTCTCTGCGGCAGAATCGCCGCTCATGAACTCTATTGAATTGAATTAGACAGGATCGTGGAATGATACTTCGGATGCTTCAACTATTAGTTTTAGTTTCGGTCCTGCTGCTACATAATGCGGCGCAGCCTTGTGGGCTTTAATTGCATCCCGATTCTTCCATTTTTCGACAAAATGAAAGATGTTCGACTCTTTTTGATCACGATAAAGGACGTATTCAATACATCCTTCTTCATTATTACTTCCTGCAATCAATGATTTTGTAACTTCAAGAAATTCATCAACCTTATCGGCTTTAACTACCTGTTTTGCAATTATTAATACCATCGGTTTCTCCCAAATGTGATAGCTGCATTTTATATAAAATCCATGCCCCTATGCAATGCCGCATGATAAAAAGAAAGGCCGCCCGAAGGCGGCCTGTAATTAATTATTATGGATGTTCGGCGAAGCCGAACTCCAATATGAATGCTGCGTAGCAGTATTCATCAATCGTATAGAAGACCCTTGATATCGGCATCATCCATATTGTCTTTATTATAGAATTTTGCGCCTGTATCTACATCTGATACTGATTTGCCGCTGTAAGCATTGAAAGCAAGCTCAACGGCCTTGTAGCCTATTGAGTAAGGATCCTGGGTGATTGATCCGAGGAAGTATTCGCTTCTTACGGCATTTTTCTGGCCTTCACCGGCGTCAAAACCGAGAACTACAAGACCAGGGTAGGCTGCAGTAAGGTCGGACCCGTCATTGGTTGCCGCGAGCAGACCCTTAACAGTTGCTTCGTTTGAACAGAAGATACCGAGGATATTTGCTTCTTTGACCTTGTTGAGAACTGCGGTTGCCGCGGCGGCTGAATCGGTTGCTGCGGCTGATGCGGGAACAACCATCTCGATCATTACCTTGTTGCCCTTAGTAGGGTTCTTGCTCTCAACGTATGCGGGATTACCCATTACTTTGATGTCCCCTTCAGTGAGCGCGGTTTTTGATACAATGAGATCTACCATTGTGTCTCTGAAACCTTTTCCGCGAGAAAGGAGTGATTCTCCGGCTGCGTCCTGATTCATTACAACGATTGTTACAGGCTTAGCAGAGCTTGCCTTTTCGATATCACCTTTGATGACGTCGAACATAGCGATAGCGGCCATGCCTGCTGCGTTGAAGTTGTCTGTTGATGCGTTAGCATAGATTGAACCTGCGGGAGCGTTTGGAACACCTGAGTCAAAACCGATTACCGGTATGCCTTTATCTTTACATTCCTGAAGCTGATCGATCACCGAATTTGTATCGAGAGCGGCAAGAGCTATGGCAACTGGACCTTTTGCCATAGCATTATTAAGCATTTCAACCTGAACCTGTACGTCACTTTCTGAAGGGGGACCTTCGAAGGTGATGTCAACGCCGTACTTGTCCGCCGCAGCATTTGCGCCGAGTTTTACCTGCTGCCAGAAGTCATGTTGTTCACCCTTTGATACGACGGCTATGTAGGGAGTACCCTTTCCCGTTGCAGCTCCATCGTCATCCTTTTTCTTACAGGACATGGTTGCAAATGATGCCAGTAAAACTACCAGTAATACAAGAATACCTGCTTTTTTGAACATTTTCATAAATATCCTCCTAATTATATCTAATCCGGATACCCGGACTATTACCTTATTTAATCCTTTCGGGCGAGTTTCATTTTTGCCTGAAGATGAAAATCTCTTTCTGCGGCTTTCTCATCAGCTATAATTTTTAACTTCTCTGCTTTTTCTTCGCTGCGCATTCTTGAATAGGTAGTTTTCAGATCACGTTTTGCATCGGTAATTTCATTCTTGAGGCCGGTAGTATCTGTTCCCGGTTCTGCTGCGGCAATCTGAGCCTTGAGTCCCGCGATATTTTCGAGTATCTGAGTCTTGTAAGCATCGGCAGGGGTGAGAATCCTGACCTCGGATGCCTTCTTGTTCCGGTAGATATCAAGGAGTACTGCTCCTATTACGACAACTCCGGTGAAGAATGTCTGGAAGTGAGCCTGGAGATCCATGGACGGCAGCCCCGCACGCAGAACACTCATGATGTATACACCAATCATTGTACCAAAAACCGATCCGATTCCGCCGGAGAGAGAGGTTCCGCCAATTACTGCTCCTGCAATGGCGTAGAGCTCGAAGCCCTGACCCTGAGCCGGCATAACCGTCGTGTAAACAGCTGCAAATGCAATGCCGCCGATGCCTGCGCAAAATCCGCTTACGACATAGGCCATCATTTCCCATTTAACAACATTCACGCCGGAAAGTCGGGCAGCTTCTTTATTGCTGCCGATGGCGAAGGTATAACGGCCCATCTTCGTCTTTGTCAGAATCAGGAAGGCTATGATTGCCACACCGAAAAGGATGATTGCACCCATCGGAATGGAAATGCGGTCCTCGGTTATGTACTTGAACATGTTTTTGAACCATCCGTCCGCATTCGAGCGGGTGGGGAAGGTTGCACTTCTGACGTTTGAGACTATTGATCCTACGCCCATCGAGATCATCATCGTGCCCAGGGTTGCTATGAACGGCGGCAATTTCAGCCTGGAAACCATTATTCCGTTGAAGAAGCCGAAGGCTGTGGCTATAACGAGAATAAGAATGAGTGATGGGCCCATCGGCCATCCCCAGGTCTTATAGGCCGTTCCACCTATTATTGTAGCGCACATCATTACCGTTCCACAGGAGAGGTCTATGCCGCCGGTTATGATGACGAAGGTTACTCCTATCGATATGAAACCAATGTAGTACGAGGAGTCAAGAATATTTACAAGTGTCGAGTATGAGAAGAAGTTTCGTCCGAACAGGCCGAAGAAAACATATAGAATTACCAGGGCGGCAGGGGCGAGAAACTTCTGCATGCCGACCTCCTTCATGTTTTCCCAGAGGGTCTTGTTTTGATTTAGTGAATCCATTAGTCATTCTCCTGATTTCGCATGGTAGCGTAGTGCATGATCTCTTCCTGACTTGCTCCCTTGATGTCGAGCTTTCCGGTAATGCGTCCCTCACACATGACTACTATGCGGTCGCTCATCCTGAGTATCTCTGTCAGCTCAGAGGAAATCATGATTATCGATTTGCCTTCTTTGGCCAGTTCGTTTATTAAGGTGTAGATTTCGCTCTTGGCCCCTACATCGATTCCCCGGGTAGGTTCATCGAAGATCAGGATGTCGCTGTTGCGGATGAGCCATTTAGCTATAACGACCTTCTGCTGATTTCCTCCTGAGAGGTTTTTAAGGAGCTGATCCAGTCCCGGCGTTTTGATTTTCAGCTTCTGAACATATTCTCCGACCACATCATCTACCTGTTTCCTGTGGATGAAGACTCCTCGTTCATACATCTCATAGGATGCGAGAATGGAATTGTCGGATACGCTCATTCCGACGGCAAGGCCGTAACGCTTCCTGTCTTCGGAGAGATATCCAATACCGTGATCTACAGCGTCCATAGGAGACTTGATTCTGATGGGTTTGCCGTTTCTTTTAATTGTACCGCTCTCTATCCTGTCGGCACCGAAGATGGCGCGCGCCGTCTCGGTTCGGCCCGCTCCCATGAGTCCCGCGAAACCGAGGATTTCACCCTGATGGAGCTTAAAGCTTACATCTTTAACCATCTTTCCCGCATTGAGTTTGTTTACCTCGAGGACAACCGGAGATGATTCGGGTACGTTACTCTCGGACTTAGGATTCTCATAAATTACCCGGCCGACCATCATGTTTATAATCTCTTCCTTTGAAATATCCGAGGTTTTTCTTGTTCCGACATATTCACCGTCGCGCAGAACAGTTACCCTGTCGGTTATCTTCCCTATCTCATCCATTCTGTGAGATATGTAGATCATCCCGACGCCTTTTGCCGAGAGGTCACGCATGATCTCGAAGAGGTCATTAATCTCGTTTTCGGTGAGGGCTGCGGTCGGTTCATCGAGGATGAGTACCCTTAGATCATGGGAGACGGCTTTTGCAATCTCAACCATCTGCTGTTTTCCGACGGTCAGTTTTTCGAGTTTTATCATCGGATCAATGTCCATGTTCAGCCGCTCGAACAGCTCCGCCGTCCTCTGGTTCTGTTTCTTGTCACTCAGGAAGATTCCGGTCATTGATTCCCGGCCGATGAAGATGTTCTGAGCAACCGATAGCTCATCCATCATGTTAAGTTCCTGGTGAATAATACCTATCCCCTTTTCGAGGGCTTCTTTGGGTCCGGTAGGATTGAAGAGTTTTCCGAGATAAAGGATTTCTCCCGAATCTTTCGGGAAGATACCAGTTAGTGCCTTCATTAAAGTAGATTTTCCGGCCCCGTTCTCGCCGACAAGGGCGTGGATCTCTCCCTCTCTTAGGTCGAAATTCACTCCCTTCAGCGCATGAACACCGGTAAAGCGTTTATCGATTTTTGTCATCGAGAGGACAGTTTCTCTCACGATTTTCAACTCCTTTATGACGAAAACTAAAAATTTTTCGAGTTTTAAGTTTTTACCTTAGATGTGAGCGTTGTTTTTCAGCTAGGGTTGTACAAACTGCAAATTATCTGTTGGAAGTAACCGACTCTCAACAGATAATCAATTATCAACCCGAATTCCAGATAGCGAAATGGAGAAAATTACGGCGAATGTTTAAAATTCTCCAGTTTTATAGAAAAATTGGCGGGATTTTAGTGATTTGCGAATATTTGTGGGTTTATTCTTGTGGATTAAAGGGGTAGAGCAGTTCCTGATACTCACGCTTGAACATGTTTTCTCTTGTTATAAGTACCGACCCCGTATCGATGAATGATTCAATCCGGCGGCCAAGGAGGTACTCCGCAGCGGTCTGAACCGAGAGATAGCCCATATTGTACGGGCGCTGAACTACGGTAGCCTTTATGACGCCCTCTTCCAGATATGATAACTCCCTAATGGCGCTGTCAAAACCAACGACAATCATCTCATCCTTGCTGCCGGTTTCATCTATTGCCCTGGCAACGCCAAGAGCCGCTACCTCATTCAGGGCGACAATTCCTCCAATCTCCGGGTTTTTCAGCAGTCTGAGGGTAATCCGATATGCTTTCTCCTGTTCAACATCGCAGAACCATGTGCCGGCTATCTTCTCACCCTCAAGGGCTTCTCGAACACCGGCCTCCCTGTCTATAGCCGTAGCGGTTTCTCTTATATGGCTGACAATTGCTATTTCCTTCTTCGACCTGCCGGCAATCAGCCGTTTCATTTCGGCACCTGCCCGTCTGCCCGCCTCAAGATTGTCGGTTGCGATGAAGGAGACGGGTATTTTTGAATCAACCGCCGAGTCCAGGGTTATTATCGGAATTTTTCTGCTTTCTGCCTGCTCGACTGATTTTACGAGTCTCTTGTAGTCAGAGGCTGCAAGGATTATCAGGGGCGGATCAGCGGCTATAATCCTGTTGAGAATATTTATCTGTCGGTTTATTTCTTTCTCGTATCTGGGACCGGATATCTCAACCTGGATGCCGTATTCTTTTGCGGCCTGTTCAATTCCTTGACCTACTACATCCCAAAAATCCATCGGCTGACCAGCAGTTGATTTGAGAACAATCTGAATAGGTTCATTGAGTGAGAGTTCTTTAGGGTTGTTCTGACCGTAGAATACCGAGAGAATGATGAACAGGACAAGCGCCGATAAGAGGCTGATAAAAAGCATGTTCAGGTTTTTCATTGTATTGTCTCCTGGGTTTTAGCCGGAAGCCGTACGGTGATTACCGTCCCTTTCCCTTCCTCGCTGGCGAAGCTGAGGCCGTAGCCCTCACCAAAGTAGATCCTTATCCTTTCATGCACATTTCTGACGCCCAGCCCCTGTCGGCTCAGTCTGCTTCTTTTTTCATCCGCCGCGGTTACGCCCTCGATCAGCTCAACAAGCTGTTGCTGGTTCATACCCTTTCCGTTATCTGAAACCTCGAAAATGATATCATCACCTTCACGCCGTCCTGTAATCCGGATGAATCCCTGATGGTCAACCTCCTTGATACCGTGATAGATTGCGTTCTCAACCAGCGGCTGCAGGGTGATTTTCAGGATTATGAGATCATGAATGTCAGGATCGATATCGAGCAGATACCTGAATTTATCCTTATACCGCATCTCCTGAATAGTCAGATAAGACTGAACATGGGAGATCTCTTCGGTTATGGTAATAAGTTCCCTGCCCTTGCTGATTGAGATACGGAAGAGCTTTGAGAGGGCTGATGTCATCTGGACCACCTCCCTGTGCTGCTTCATCTCTCCCATCCAGATGATGGAGTCGAGGGTGTTATATAGGAAATGAGGATTAATCTGAGCTTGAAGCGCTTTCAGATCACTTTTCCTCTTTAATTCCTGTTCCATAATATTTTCCTGCATTAGTTCCCTGATTCGGGTGACCATAATGTCATATTCCCGTGCGAGCTCTCTTATTTCATCTGTGCCTTCAATTTTTCCAACTAAGTGGAATTCTCCGGATTCTACACTTTTCATTATTTCCTGAAGCTTTCGTACAGGTTTTGTGATTCCAGAGGCAAGCTTGTTTGTAAAGAGGCCGACGACTATGAATAAAACCAGACCTATAGCCGCGTATGAGAGCTGTACCCACTGCCAGTTTGTGGTGATGTCCCCGCGGTAGGTGACATTGACAATATGCCAGCCGGTGAGAGCCGATGCAGCGGCAGTGAAATAATGCTCTCCGTCGAAGTAGGTTTCCCTGTCATTTTCTTCCAGCATTTTTAAGATTTCACCTACAGGTTCGGAGCGTATTTCACTGTAGACAAGCTGCTGCATTGGATGGAAGACGTAGTTGCCGTCCTTGTCCAGGATGAAGTCATAGCTCCGGCGCCCAACTACCAGAGATCGGCAGAGCTCGTTTATTCGGTTGAACTTCAGGTCTATAAGCAGTACTCCGAGCAATCTGCCGTCTTCAGCTGAGAAAATACTCCGGCTGAGAGAAACTACCCAGGAATATTTACCCTTTAAGACATTCTGAACGTATGAGGTAGAGACTGCCGTGCGGCCCTCTGCGTCCACCGCTTCCTTGTACCAGGGCTGATCGGCAATTACAGACCAGGGATTGACCTCGGTATCAGGTTCTCCTTTCAGCAGGGTTCCGTCGGTTCCCGCGATGAGGATGCCGGCAAGATCGCCTCTCGCAAAAATGTAAGCCGCCAGTCGGCTTTCTATGGATGTTAAGGTATTAATGCCGGCGGCTTCGGGATTCTCCAGGAAAAATTGAATCTCATTGTCTTCAATTACGGCATCGGCAAGCTTCTCCATATTACCAATATAAGAGTCAATCTGGGTTACAAGCTGTCCGAGAAGCACCCTGTTGTTTTCGATTATTGAGTTGCGGGCTGCGTTTATTGTGAATCTGAACGAGACAAGCTGCATTATGAAGATTGAAGAGAAGATCATCAATGTGAAGATTGTATAAATTCTTGACTGAAGGGTTCCAAACCCGAAACGGCGTTTCATCGTTCTACCCTCTTCCTGTATTCCATGGCGGTAAGCCCGGTTATCTTCTTAAATACAATTGAAAAATATCTGGGATCGGCAAAGCCTGTTTTCTCGGCTATCTCATAGCCTTTTAGATCAGTTGTTTTCAGCAGTTTTTTCGCCTCTTCAATCCTCTGCGCGGTTAAATATTCCACAAAGGTCTGCCCTGTCCCTTCCTTGAACAGCATGCTGAACTGGCTCGTCGAAAGATAGAGCTCGTCGCAGACATCATTGAGTGAAAAACTGCTGTCTCCGTATCTCTCGGCAATCAGCCTTCTTGCCCTGTCTATCCGTGAAAGGACGGCATCGTGGCGCCGTGACAGCACAATCTCCTCAATTTTTTCCAGCACCCTGAAAAAATAGTAACGGGCCTGCTGGAGTGAGCCGAAGCTGCCGGGCGGCTCGAACAAGGGTTCATGTTCGGACGGGGAGACTAGTTCCATTTCGTTAATAAACTGAACAAGCAGAAAATGAAGCCGAACGAGATATCCGGAGGCTTCCGACATGGTAAGATAATGCTCTTCGAAGAAGGTGAATATATTTGCAAGCGCGGTTTCCGCGCTGTCACTGCTGCCGGTTCTTAGGGCCCGGGTAAGCTCCTGGGAAATAGTGTTGAATCCCTCGAGTGAGATTCTTTTCCGGTCTCTCACCTCATTTATTGATATTACCTGAGAAAGCCCCAGGACCTTTGAGTAATCGAGTGCAGTACATGCGCCCCTGTAGGAGTTCTGGAGGAGGAAGGGCGACTCGACAACCTCGCCGCATCCGGCCGAGATCTGCTCTATGTCCAGCCTTGAGATATGAATGAAGGCCTGCTCGGCCACCTTAAGCGCGCGATCTGCAAGCTTTTTCTGATCTTTTCCCTGCAGCAGTATTACTATGTCCTCTTCCCGGTTGAAGAAGACCTCGTCTTCCGCAGGAAGGTTGGATTTAAGATTCTCAGATAGAGTAATCGTTTCCAGATCATCCCAGCTCTCCGGAATGCTGATTACACTGATCTGATAGTATGAACAGAGATCAGTCCACTGAAAATACTCACGCCTCCGGAGGAAGTTTTCACGGCTGAGTCTTCCGGATATCAGTCTGTACAGAAACCTCTCACGGAGCAGCGGAAAGCTCGCATCGAGTCGATCTTTCATTATTTCCTGTTGGTGTTCCTGCTCTCTGCTCTGATCCAGTTCAATGTGGACCCTCAAGAGTACATCTTTTAGTTCTTCCGCTGTTATAGGCTTCAGCAGAAAATCTCTGACCTGGTTCTTCAGAGCTTCCTGGGCGTACTCGAAGTCGTCATAGCCGGAGAGTAGGAGGACCATTACCCGGGGATATTTCTCGGCAAGAATTTTACTCAACGTGAGGCCGTCCATCCGCGGCATATTGATATCGGTGATTACAATGTCAACGGGATGGTCATCAAGGTAATCAAGAGCCTGTCCGCCATGTTCAAAGAGTCCGACAAGTTCGAAGCCGTTTTGTCCCCAGGGAACACAGCGTGAGATTCCTTCTCTAATTATTGCTTCGTCGTCAACTAGAATAAGTCGGTACATTCATTTCCCTTGATGGCGACATTATATCATGGGTTTTGGTAAGTAAAAAAAATAAACGATGTAAATCTGCACAGAGGAAAGTAGACCCCAAAATAGATGTGAACTGACAGAGGCATATCTCTATTCCTCTTTTCTATCTCCAATATGTTGGGAAATTAATCTATTATTTCGTTAGATATTTCCAGAAACTCTTTTTCTGAATCGAGAAAGGCTCTTACTATTTCCGGGTCAAATTTTTTACCGGCATCATCTTTGATGATATTAATAGCCCTCTGATGAGAAAACGCCTTTTTGTATGGACGTTCGGTCCGGAGCGCATCATATACATCGGCCAGAGCCATAATTCTTGCCGACAAGGGTATTAACTCTCCCGACAGTCCGTCAGGATAACCGCTTCCATTCCAGTTCTCATGGTGGTGAAGAACAACCTGGATTCCTATTTTGAAGAACGTCTGGATTTCTACTGTCGATGATGCCTTCTTCAGTACCTCTGCGCCCATAACCGGGTGTTTCCGGATAACTGTAAACTCTTCCTCGGTTAGTTTGCCGGGCTTCAACAGTATGTTGTCAGGAACCCCAACCTTGCCTATATCATGCAGCGGTGCCGACTGGACAAAATCGTCAATATATTCCGGGGTCAGATATTTTCTGAATTGATTTTCCCTGCTGAGTCTCTCGGCCAGTATTCTGCAGTATGCACTTGTTCTTAAAATATGCGCGCCTGTTTCATTGTCGCGTAACTCGGAGAGCAGCGACATTGAGTGGATAGTAATCCTCTGGCTGCTTTCGAGTTTTTTAAATGCGGCGGAATGGCTAAGGTATGATCTCAGGAAGAGATAGAATAGCAGAATGTAAAAGGCCGCACCGCCTGTGACGATAATCAAAGTAATAATCTGTCTGCTTTTCTGCAAAGAAAGATGGGTTTGTTCTAAATCCTCTTCAATTTTTATTACTCCGACAGCCTTACTATCTCCCATAACGGGCAGAAATATATTCAACCTATTGTACTTTCCTGAATAATCAAGCGAATAACTAAAATCTCTGCTTATTGCATCTCTTAGAAGTTGCCGATCTCCAGAAAAAGCGTTTGATTCCGGGAAAACCTGCCATAGAACCTTACCCTCGAGTGAATAAATAGAAATATTCCTGATAGTAGGGATCATTAGAAGATCTTCGCTGAAATGTTCGGCCGGATGGAGATTGAGGTTTTCTTTCTCTTCTGAGAAGATGGAGAGGAGTTCATTGTAGTTTGTTTTTATTGAAGCAACATAATTACTGTAGAAATTAGAATGCATTTTTAATATAAGGTTCTCGGTAATGTTAATCGTCATAATTGACATTACCGACGCGATTAAAATAGTTATTAGAAGGGATATTATTGTGTATTGTAGGAGCAGATTACTGAATATTTTTTTCATAATTAGTCTTTGTTTTAAATGGCTTTTCATCATAGATGTAGTATAGGAATAAGTCTTCCAATTTTCAATGTTTTCGGCCAATTTTCGAAAGGGCCTTATAACTAATGAGCTTAATCTCCCCCTTTTGCAGTTCGCGATCTATCCGGGGATCATTCCAGACAGTATTTTCAATCCGCCGCCAGAGCTCGCCCGAGCTGCTCGGGTGAGTCAGAATTTCACTTACGCCGCTACGCAGTCCTCGGATAAGGCTGATAAGTTGATGAACTTTTTCCTCGACGTCCGCTTCATTATCATTGTCAGAAAACTCAGAGATGAAATAATCGGGGTGGACAATTCCGTTCCTGTCCATCTTGCTGATTAACCGTCTGCCGAGAATAAGCAGTAGAACCGCGGGTATTTTTATCCGCCTTGCAATATTCGACCTCTTTTCTTTGAAATCTTTTCCCAGAACGGTTCTTAAAGGCAGTTTGTATTTTAAGGCTAGTTTTATAATGCTGTTGTACCAGGAAGATTTGAAGTAGGGGAGCATCGTGTGAACATCAAGATGGGTCGGCTTTAGACCGCTTTCAAGAAAGCGCTCTATCTGAGCTTCATACTCGGCAGCTACTTCCCTGGTGCGAAAACGCCGGCCTCTCTTTGTTGCCTCGCTATAGCTGAGGAATAATCCGGAATCTTCATCAACCAGGCTTGTAACCTCAGCTGGGGGGAGGACGGGTCGTCCGTCGAAGATGGAGAGGTGGACACCGGCTCCGAGGGCAGGGTTTTCCTTCAGTTTTGCGAGGCCGTAGTTAAAGGCCGGCATTGTGGCCATTACCGTAGTACTCGAAATTACCCCTTTCTGATGCAGATCTATTATTGAATCGACTGTATCTCTACTCCAGCCGAAGTCATCAGCATTGATTATTAGATATTTCAATTAAGTATCCTCTTTTTATCCGCAATAATTCAGTAAAACAAGGCTGAGACAGCTTGTCAATTAAAAAATGTTTATGTGATAACTATCACATTTGAAACTGAAATATAAGGGTATATTTATCACACAAACATAGGGAGAAAATATGGCAATAATTCTGATGGTAGCCGCAGCGGCATTACTTATCGAACGTCTTGTGCCTCGAAGCGATATTAAATCTGAAGAAGCTGAAGCAGTATTAAATAAAGAGAAAACTCTTGAAGATTGCGTATTTTTAAGTAGAGAAAAAATAGGAGAACAGGTATGAAAATTACAAAGGCTTATGACGGCGAAGTCGTAGTGACAAAGAATGGAGTGAAAGCACAGAGACTGTATAATGAGACGGAGGCACAGGTGATCCATCTTACTTTTCAGCCCGGAGCAAGGCTCGATACTCATACAACAGCAGTTAACGTTTTCTTTTACATTTTAGAAGGCGAGGCCTGGGTTGAAATCGGAGAGGAGAGAGAACCGGCAGTTAAAGACTGTATTATCGAAAGTGCAAAAGGTATTCCCCATGCTCTTGAGAATCAGAGCGATGCTGATATTTTAAGAGTCATGGTCGTGAAAGTCCCTCGTCCGTGATACAATGAACCTCATGGCTGACAACTGGGTTTCCGATGAGCTTTTTAAACAAGGCAGAATAATTGAACTACAGAAGGGGGAGGTCCTTCACAGTGATTATGATAAATGCAGTGCTCTGGGAAAGGTTGTGAGTGGTAAGCTTCGTCTTTCCCGGCCGCTTTCGACCGGACGGGAGATTGTTCTGAAAGAGTTTCTTCCGGAGGAGCTCTTTGCTGAGCTAATTGTGTTTACCGGGGAAAACTATCCTGGATGGCTGATAGCCTCGGAAGTTTCAACAGTGATCGAAGTCGATTATCAGCATGTTCTTGACACTCTCAGCAGCCGTGACGCGCTTGTAACCTTTATCTCCGGTATCTCAAAAAAAATGAACCACCTAAGGGATAAAATCGAGATAATATCTCATAAAACTGTTAAACAAAAAATCGCCTTCTCGCTGCTTACCGACGGCCGTCTTCGTCTGCCTTCGATAACGCAAAATGCTGATTATCTTGGCTGCTCAAGGGAGGCCTTATCAAGAGCCTTGTCGGAACTCGAGGCGGCGGGTGTTATTGTAAGAGAAAAAGGGGCAATCAGGATTAAAGACCGAAAATCACTCGAAGAGCTGTTCTGACTATAGAGTGAATTTCAGAAAGTCAGAGATTGAAAATCTCCGCGTCTTCAGAGTAAAATTTCTATTCGGATATTATAGGCAGTGTGTTATAATTGGTAACTGAACTAAGAATTATGAAAATGTTAGACAACGAGGTGAAGTGAGCCCGATGATAAAAGTGGATTTGCGGCAGTTTAAAGTACATTTCTATGGTAATACCGATGGATTTCCGGTTTCTGCAGTTTTGCCCGGGGGCGCTCACTCTCCGGCGGTGACAATTTTTTCAATAGAGGACTTCTTTTATAATCTGCATCCGGAAGATAAACCGATTCTTATGTCCCAAATGAAATCTTTCATAGAAGGCTCATCCGACATAATGAAAAAACCTTACAGGCGGTGTTCCCCCGAGGGCGGCTGTCGCTGGGTGAAATGTCGCGCTCAACTTTGCCGTGATCCGGAGAATGAACCTGAGTACCTGTTTGTATCTGAAATTGATGTGACTGAATATGAGAATGTTGAGAGGAAGCTCCGTGATACCTTAGAAGTTGTTCAGAGGGAGCATGAGCAGGCTGAGTCTCTACGACAGATTGCCGCGGCAATAAGTTCGTCTCTGAATATGGGAGAGACAGTTGACAGAATCCTGGAAGAAACAAAACGGGTAATACCCTATGATATGGGCACGGTTCAGCTGCTTAGAAGGAATGAACTTGAGGTTATAGGCGGTGTTGGCTTTTCAAATAAAGAGGAAATCCTGAAAATGCGGTTTCCCTATCCTGAGGAGGGCAGCCTCAGCACAACAATTGTGACTTTAAGCAGCCTCTTTTTTCCAATGATGTCTCAGCAGATTTTCCCCGATTTACACAGGCGGATTCAGATAAAAAGGTGTGCTCCTGGATGGGCATCCCTCTCATCCACTATGGTGATGTAATTGGTATAATGGCGCTTGACAGCCTGAAACCAGGAGCTTATAGGCAGTATCATATTGAGCTTGCTCAGGTAATAGCAGTACATGTAGTTATAGCACTTGAGAACGCCCGTCTGCATGAGAAGGCATATAAAATGGCAATGGAAGATGCTCTTACAAAAATCGGCAGCAGATACCGGTTCCAGATGGAAGGGCGGATAATGTTTGAAACAGCCAGAAGAGCCAAAAGCAGCATTTCTTTTATAATATTTGATATTGATCACTTCAAGAAGGTTAACGATAATTATGGTCATCTTTCTGGTGATTCTGTTTTGCAGATGATGGCAAAGGCCGTGTCAGAAGAAGTGCGGATCATTGATCTGTTTGCGCGATATGGTGGCGAAGAATTTGTAGTGATTCTTCCGGAAACTGAGGACAGCGCTGCCCTGACCGTGTTTAAACGCATTAACAATAAGCTGGCGGGAATCAATTACCCCCGGATAAAAGAGCGTGTAACGGTCAGTGCAGGAGTTTTTTCGGGTATTCCTGAAAAAGATGATAGTATGGAGACCTTTGTTTCCAGAGCTGACGAGGCGTTGTATTTTTCAAAAAATAACGGACGGAACCGTATTACGCTGTATAGTAGTCAGCAGTCATAGCCTCCCGCCTGGTCGGCAAATAATAAACTGATTGACTCATCTATCCGATAATATAGATATCATGAATGGAGAAGTTGAGCACATCCATATTTTTGATATAAACACATCGGAAAACAAATTGCTTCTGCAATTATATGAAAAAGTCATAGCTGGTGAACTAAAGACCTTTGAATCATTAAAAGAATATGTCTCTAAAATACCCGACTCTGCGGTACTCCGGAAATATCTTTTTAGATCATTTGAACTGCAGCGAAAATTATACTGGGGGTTTTTCAAGGATATTACGCCGAAAACCCATCCCTGGTTATGGCGGGAAATTGTTATGGCAGACAAAACGTTTCGTTTCGGAGGTGATCTGAAGAGGGCAATGTCGATTCCTGATATCTACCTGGGACTTCTGGATATTCACGGATATACAAAATACTGTCATGATAAAAAGCGCAACATGTCGATGGTAGTCCTGCTTGATCGTATGATTTATGAGGATGTTAATGCTATTTGCTCAGAAGCCGGGGTGATAAGCAAGAGGGCACAGGGGGATGAGATTCTGATACTCGGAGCTTCGGCTCCGGATGTACTTAAATCAGTGCTGAATATTATTGATTATTTTAACACGCAGGGCCGCTCATTCAGGAATACCGTCTTGAGTAAAAAGTTGCCCGGTACCGTTCTTCCTAAATTCCAGATATCAGCCGGGATTGCCGGAGGACAGAAGTTTACTCCGCTTGTAATTACAGGTGACGGCGATATCTCGGGTGATATAGTAAATACCGCGGCGAGACTGCAGGCCAAGGCCAACAGGATTAGTCCTGAACGCAACAGGATAATGATTACAAACCACGTATATCAGAAATTCCTGGCTTCAATGAAGGAAGAGAAGGATGATTTTTTCTCAAGGATTGATTTTTTTAACATCGGGACAGTTGAATTTAAGGGAATCAGCCTGGTTGTCTATGATATAATTTTCCTGCCTGAGGAAGTTCTCAGGCTCAAGCTCCGTGAGTTAATGGATGAACTCTATCTCTGTATAGAAAAGAAATTGTGGAAGACCAGGATATTTGAGGCAGCTCTTGATGTCGCCTCAGGGGCAGTAAAAAATCTGGAGAGTAAGGAGTGTAGAGACACTGCCTCCGGCAGAGCTCTTTTGATCAAGTGCAACAACCTGCTCGAGCAGATTGATAAGACAAGGAAAATATTTAATTCGCTGTATTATGAAACAGCTATCGATGATTTTTCACAGATAATCGACGAGATGTTGGAATTGAAGCAGATTGATAGAATTGCTTTAGAATATCTGCAGCTTGTTCAGTATAACTACAAGCTTATAAGTGAATCCTATATAAAAGTGCTCGATGAGCAGGTGGAAATACGTATTAATGAACTCTATGGACCGAAAGAAAAGAGCAGCTATCTACTTCTTAAGAAGCAGCAGTCAATGTACGCCCACATCCAATCTGCCACCCGCTTGAAACTCACAAACAGGAAGAATATCTGGCATCGGAGCACAGACAATGCGCTTGATAATCTTAATATTAAACTGCAATCCTTCAAATGAAGAGACGTAGATAAACTGGCTCAGTTTCCGTGATGAAGCATTAGTCCAGGCCGGCCACCTGGCTGTTCCGCGGGTAATCTATCGAAAAAGAAAATGGAAATTCAATTTTTTCACCTGCATCCGGCAACAGCTGCCATTCTATGATATTTTCATCTGTAAGCTTCAAGCTGCTGCTCTCCTTATTAATCTTCGGAGCGATAAGTTCAACAGTTATATCCTGATGTCCGGTAATAGGGATTTGCTCCTGCAGTATCAGGTCTTCACTGGTTTTACGCTTGTTTTCAATTATCAGTCTGTATTCATAGATGAATTTCGTCTTTTTGCTTATTAGGCCCTCTTCCTTCTCATATTTCCGGATGAATTTACGCTCGACTTTAATACCTTCATCGATTCCGAGCGATGTCCAGAACTCCTCTTCAGGGGCTACGGTTTTAAGATAAGCGTTGGCGACAAAATTATTATCCATAAATATATTGCTGTCGCCCGCGAGTAGAGGATATTCACTGTTGTTTTTAACCTTAGCCTTGAGATAAGTATAGGGGGACAGCTTCGGTACGCTTTCATACCTGAATTCGGCTGGAAAATCCTTAATCAGGACAGTAACCCGGTAAGGTGTATTATCACTGACTATCGTGTTTGTTCCGGCCGGTGCGAACACGACGGAAGTTGCCTGGGTTTCTACTATGGATTCAGGAGGCGCTATGCTCATTGATGCTTTCATCATCTCACCTGGTTCCTCGCAGACTTCAGACTCGCCCATAATTGTTTTTTTCATCCTCATCGGGGCCGCGGCTTTTGAATATAATTGCTTCGGAGAATACATATTGATATGCCAGGGATACAGTTTCGGGATGGTTCCGTCCACCTGGGGCTGAGCGGTTGACAGTTTCAGGTGGACATCATTCCAGTCTTCGGATGTTGCCTGACTCACCATCGCATTATAGGTTATATTCATCTGCTTGTCTTCGGTTGAAACCCGAAGATCATAGACAGGATACCAGCATGGACCGTAAACCATGTAGGAGAGTTCCAGCTCAATCGAGTCTGATTCCTTCATCTCAAGGGTGACTTCAACCTGATTGCGGATTCTATCCCGGCCAGTATTAAGCAGGGCAAGATCCTCATCAATTTTTTCAAGCTCATCGTTGAGCAATCTTGACAGCTTTCCTGATTTACTTTTCTGCTCTTCAAGGAGCTCAAGCTTATTGCGGTAGAAGTCAATCATTTTGATCCAGCTATCGGGGTTTAACTCTCCTGATTTCTGTTTCTTTTCGGGGGCGGTTAGCTTCTCTGTAATCTTATCGAGAAAATTTCGTTCAAGATCGGCAAGCTCTGATAGGGCTCGCTGCTTGTCTAATTTTTCATGCAGCACGTTTTTTTGTTCTAACATTTTTTTTACTGCATCATTTTGAGGTTCTGCGAAATTGATGGTCTTGAAACTGATGTCACGAAGGACTGCTTTGCCATTTCCTGTTACCCGGATACTTTTCTGCTCAACATTTTCAGGAAGGTTGTCAAAACAGACAATCTGTTCTCCATCATCAAGTTTGAAGCTGGCCGAACGACAGACCTGAGCCCTGTCACTATAAACAGTAACTGAAATAATTTTGGATTCTATTTTTTCCATATTTCTTTTTCTCCATAATTTTATAGATAAATATATGTAATTATATAGAAGAACTTGAGGATTCGCCAATTATTTATTAATTTCTGCAGCTGCACAGAAGAATGAAATGTTCGCCCAAAAGCGGAAAAGAAAAGGAAGTCCCGCAGACCTTAGAGAGGTTCAATATCATCCAGCAGTCTTGATATTGAGACAGCCCGGATATTATCAGATAATTGAAATGTATCTTCCCATGCCTGGATTACATCCAATGTGTTTAGTTTCAAATCCTGTAATGCTGACCGCATAGAAGGAGTAATTTTCGGGCTGCTTGTTCGTTTAATTTCGAAGCCCCTTTTATAAATTCCTCTTACTGTCAGCATTTCCAGTTCAGCTCCGTTATGTGTTGCCCAAAAAAAGCATTTATTTGATGCCGTTCTCAAATGACGGCGCAATTGGTCGATTACGAATCCTTCCCCTGAGGCACCAACTTTGGGATGTGATTCCAACTCTTCCTGTTGTGTAAGGTTCAGAAGTCCGTGAAGCAGCCCGGTATCCAGATAGCTTTTTACAGTTGAATCAGCAACACTAAGTCTGCTAATACACGAAGAACAGGAAACAGCTCAGCTCTGCGCTGAATTTCATCAAGAATTACAATGCCTTTAAGGTTTTTAAGTGCAAGCATTGGATCATTCAATCGGGCCAGATCTTCAGGATTTTCCAGATCGAACCTATGCATAAGTTGGTCTGCTATCTTTTCAATCTGATGTGTTAAAGTTGTTTTTCCGACCTGTCTGGCGCCTATAATTGCTACGACGGGGAATTGCTCCAACTTTTCTAAGATTTGTCCAATTTCAAATGCCCGGTTAATCATAATAGATTTGCCATGAAATCTCTGCGTTAGCCACTGAATTTTCATGGGCCACAAGGACTTGGTCTCTGGTCGCAGCATCCCTGCTGCTTCCGCCGACCCGCCTCCCTCACTGGCGCTCGGCTTCGTGCCTCAGTGCTCCAGGCCGCCTCTACATCTAAACCGGCGTCGTGCCGGTTTGCGCTCCAGGTGTTCGCGCCGATGTTTCGGTTCAAGTCCTTATGGTTCCAGCCACAAAAAAAAGAGAGAATCACTACTATGTAGCAATTCTCTCTTTTTCATGGGCCCACAAGGACTTGCCTTCCACACCTCGGCTTCGTGCCTCAGTGCTCCAGGCCGCCTCTACATCTAAACCGGCGTCGTGCCGGTTTGCGCTCCAGGTGTTCGCGCCGATGTTTCGGTTCAAGTCCTCGGGGCCCAGCCCAAATAAAAAACCGGACAGTACATGAAGTACTATCCGGTTTTTTAATGGGCCCACAAGGACTTGAACCTTGGACCACCTGATTATGAGTCAGGTGCTCTAACCAACTGAGCTATAGGCCCGACATTTTTTCGTCTGTACATAAGACCATATTATAGCTCTTTCGTCAATATGGGTCGGGTGACAAAATTACTAAAAGGTTACGGTGTAGTAAATTGAAGCTCCGGCTTTGATTGAATCAGCCGCTGCAGAAAACATTGATATGAAGATGGTTCCAATGATGTTTGCAAAAATATTATCCGAGCTGTCAACCGCTATAACCGGACTTGCCGTTGGTATTATCCCAAGTGATAAATCTATACCAATATGCCCGGCGCCTATTGGTATTATCGGTCCGGCCAGGCCGATCATCACATAGGGGAGCGGGCTTGTCCCGCTTTCCGGGGTGATATAGCCATTTGAAACAGCTTCGGGGTTTGGTTCATTAAGCGGCAGCACAATACCGCCGTCAATATAAAAGATGCCGAGTTCAATTTCCGCGTAGGGGGCTGCATAAAAGTCTGAAAACGATAGACCGTAGAGAGCATTAAGGCCGCCGCCGACAGCAAAAAATCCAAAATCATAAAGAAGTTCAGGATTTACAGATATATAGGTCGAATAAATGGAGCCGTAAAGTCCTGCACCGGCATCGATTCGGAGCCCCTGCTTATCTTCTGCAAAGGCTGGTGATAGAACAGCAACGAAGATCAGCATAATAAGTATTCTTTTCATAGAGATCCTCCTTTTTTAGTTTAGCACATAGACGATTGAATCTCTCAAAAAAAGACCACCGTCTCTGGAAGGAGCCGGTTTTTCAGACAGAACAGGAGCTTCGCCGATAGCAGTGACTGGGGTGCTGGCAAGTTTTGGGTGAAAATAACTAATCTAAATTATCCCTTCATCTTATTCAGGTTCGCATCTTTTGATTGAAATGCAGACAGCATTGATTAGTTTGTATAAACAGTAAGGATAGTTCCTTCCAACCCTTGACTTAGCTATTGCTATCATCGATGATTGCTGGAATAGTTTATTTCTTATAGGAGCAGGGGGATTAGTAGGTTTTTTCATGCTAAGTCATAGATTTTGCCGTTTTTTAATGGCTGCACTACTGATAATTGTCTCGATATTTTCAGTTTCCGCGGAAGAGTGGACTCCTGCAAAAGAGAAAAATATTCTTATCCTGCAAAGTTATCATCAGGGGTTAGAGTGGACTGATAACGTTTCAAAGGGAATTATAAGTGTTTTTGACAAAAGAGCGGATGTGAATCTTGTTATTGAGTATTTAGATACTAAGAGAAACTTCGATGAAGAATACTCAAGCTTCCTTGAAAAGTTGTATCAGGTTAAAGCGAAAAAAAATCTATTTGATGTTGTCATCACAGTTGATAATGCGGCTTTTAATTTCATGCAGAAGAATGGTGATAAGTTTTATTCTGGAATTCCAGTGGTGTTTTGCGGTGTTAACGATCTTGAAAAAGAGGAGCTGTCGAACTATCCGAATTTCTACGGATATAATGAGAAAGCGGATCATGAAGGCACTATTAATGCTGCCTTAAAGATCTTCCCTGATCGGACCAATGTATTAGTTGTTAATGATAATACCCTAACTGGAAAGGCTATCATGGAAGAGCTGAAGAGAATTTTACCAAAGTTTGAAAATCAGCTTAATTTTGAAATTCTGTCGGATTTTACTATTGAGAGTTTAAGGGAAAAAGTCAGCTCCCTTGATGAGAGTTTTATTATTTATCTCTTAGTTTTGAATCGTGATTATGAAGGTAATTTTATCTCATATACAAAGGGCATATCAGAAATTCATTCTGTAGCCAGGGTTCCTGTTTTTGGTTCCTGGGATTTTTATGAGAATAAAGGTTTATTCGGCGGAAAAATCACCAGAGGCTACGAACAGGGGGAAAATGCAGCCCTTATGGCGGAAGATATCATGGATGATGGAATAGCCGGCGGGATGAGCCAGTTTAACGAGATTGAGAACAGTTATGTTTTTGATTACAATGAGATGCAGAAATTTAATATCAGCAGAGCAGAGCTTCCTGTAAACAGTAAAATACTCAACCTTCCGCAAAAAGATGAATTAGTTTTTAAAATAATCGTTGTTATTTTATTCCTCCTCCTTATAATTTCATTTATTTTAACTTTTGGGTTGTTTATAAGGCGTAAAAGAAATTTAGAACTTTTGCAGATGGTGGATACTCAAACAAAAGAATTAAAAGAAGCTAATACAAAACTGAGAGATATCATAAACAAAAACAATACATTTTTCTCAATTCTTGCACATGATTTACGGAATTTCATTGGTTCGATGGTTAATGCTTCAATTATGCTCAGGAATAAAAATCTGAATTTAAATACACAGCGTGAAGATTTATTGAAGCAGGAAATGTTTTATTGTGCGGACAAAACCTCTAATTTACTTGAAGATCTCCTGTATTGGGGTAAGAATCAATTTGAAAAAAGTCCTGAGGTATTCATCTCTGAAATAGATTTAGTGGAGTCATTGAAATCAATAGCAGATACATATAAATTTAATCAGGGGAATATTGGTTTTGAATTTTATATGCCTCGTGAGCTTTTGTTGATCAGCGATGTGAATATCATTATGTTCATTTTTCGGAATATCATTCAGAATGCGGTGAAATACAGCTATCAAAACGGGATTGTGAAAATATCCTGTGAAAAAGATACTGCCGCTGTAGTAGTGAAAATAACTGATAATGGAATAGGTATGTCTTCTGAAATTGTCGAAAGTATTATTGCTAAAAAACCAATTATTCAAAAAGGTATTTTTGATAAAAAGAATTCAGGTATCGGTTTACCTACTGCAATGGAGTATTTAGAATTAATCAACGGAAAGATTCTGATTAAAAGTGAACCTGAGGAGGGAGCCTCGTTCATTATTACAATACCCGACGGTCATTCAGAATGAAGATTCAAAAACCGGACGACTTTGAAGTATCATCCGGTTTTTATAGAATTCTGATTTTAAAAGAAGCCTGTTTATTTGTCTATCATTTCTTTAAAAGAGGTGACGAGTCCCGCCATGTTCTGGAAATCGGCCGGGATGATGAGCTTGGTTGCCTGTCCATTGGCTACCACCGCAAGGGTTTCAAGGCTCTTTAATTTAATAAGTGCTTCATCGGCATGTACAGACTTGATTCTTTCAAGACCTTCGGCCGTCGCTTTCTGAACCGTGAGGATGGCTTCAGCCTCCCCCTCGGCGGATCTTATTGCGGCTTCTTTCTGGGCCTCGGCTTCGAGGATAACGGCTTCCTTATGGCCTTCGGCAACAAGGATTGCTGAGCGTTTCTCGCCTTCGGCGCGGATAATTGATTCTCTACGTTCCCGTTCGGCTCTCATCTGCTTTTCCATTGCTTCCTGGATATCCGGCGGCGGCATAATGTTTTTTACCTCAACGCGGTTAACCTTAATTCCCCAGGGGTCTGTTGCCTCGTCAAGAATAGTTCTCATCCGGGTATTGATGAGATCACGTGAGGTAAGTGTTTCATCAAGTTCGAGCTCGCCGATGATGTTACGCAGTGTAGTTGCCGTTAGGTTTTCTATTGCTGCCATAGGATAATCAACGCCATAGGCGTATAATTTGGGGTCAGTTATCAGGAAGAATACTACCGTATCTATCTGCATTGTGATGTTGTCACGGGTGATTACAGGCTGTGGAGGGAAATCGATGACACTTTCTTTAAGGGATACTTTTTTTGCGACCTTGTCGATAATGGGAATCTTTATATGGATTCCTACACTCCATGTTTTATTATAAGCTCCAAGTCTTTCAACTACACAGGCTGATGCCTGGGGTACGATGCGGATATTACTGATTATCAGAACCAGTATAACTATAAGAACTGCGATAATTAGATATAGATTCATTTTTCTCTCCTTACGTAAAGTGTAACACCCTCTATTTTTTCTATTATTACTTTTTCATCTTCGGCAATAACGGCGTCATCGACTGCCGCGGCTGTCCATATCTGACCGCTAATTTTGATCTGCCCCTTGTCTTCCGGGGTGATTTTCTTTATTACCCACGCCGGCTGTCCAACCAGACTCTCGGCGTTTGTCTTGATTTTTCCGATTTTTAGCTTATCTACCGCCACAGGCCTTGTAAATATAAGCAGGATCGATGAAACAATCAGAAAAAGAAGAATCTGCCAGGTGTTGACTCCCGCACAGGAATTAAGATTTAAGCTCATTTATCCCGAAATATAATTGTGTGAAAGAATTCCAAAG
>JAEKNX010000018.1 GCA_016839055.1 Spirochaetales bacterium | reverse complement strand
AAACTTGCTCTTTATCATTGTATGGGAAAGTTGCCAAGACCTGAATCCAGTTTCAAATTCTTGTGAGGAGCCGAAAAAGGCTTGGGAAGAAAAAGGGTATAGAATTGATTAAAACCGTTGATAAGCTGTCATTTCGCTTTTTATTGATTTTTGTAGATGTAGTGGTTAATAATAATTAAGTTTAATCTGAAAAGCAGGATTATCAATGCCTTATGACCATCTGGAAAACACACGGATGTTTGCCTGCGGCAAACTCCAGAATGATTTACGAAGTAAATCATCAGCTTCACAGCTGATGGCACCGGGGTCAGCAAGGGCGTACATTCGGGGGAATTGCAGTCAAATTCAGAATTGCTGCTTTAAATATTCTTTGGTTTCGGATCTCTATAAGACATGTTAGAATTATACAAAAAAGAAGGAAGGAGACAATTATGAAGAGAATTTTTCTGATATCCATTTTAATTCTTGCTGTCTTTCTATCATCATGTGTAACTCCGGGTGAATCAACAAAATCAACAAAATCAACAACAACACAGGCTGCACAACCCGCACAGACCGCACAGACGAAGGCCGTACAGCCTGCACCCAAGGTTGAGAAGATTGCTGAAAAAGTAGTTGAAGTGGAGCCAGCCGGCGGAAACGGAACCTTAGTTGTACTACACACAAACGATCACCACGGACATCCGCTAAGCTTTTTTGAATATCCGGCACCCGGCCAGGGAGGGCTCCCTGCACGGGCCACCCTGATAAATCAGATTAGGGACGCGAATGCTAATGTGTTAGTCCTTGACGCCGGAGACATTAACACCGGAAGGCCTGAGTCTATGTTCTTCGATGCCGAGCCCGATATTGTAGGTTATAACTACATTGGCTATGATGCGGCGGCTCTTGGAAACCATGAATTTGATAAACCTCACTCCGTCCTGAAGAAACAGATGGGATGGGCCGACTTTCCTTTTCTTTCGGCAAACGTCAAATACAAGAACGGCGGTTATGTGGCAAAACCGTATATAGTAAAAGTCTACGACGGTTTCAGGGTAGGCATCTTCGGACTGACTACAACAGAAATTAACGAGATAGCCGGAGATGTTGAGACGGTCAAGGATCTTGTCATTGAGGATGAAGTAAAAGCCGCAAGGGAGATGGTCGACATCCTTATAAATAAAGAGAAGGTAGATGTAATAATAGCAATTGCCCACCTTGGAAACTATAATAATAACGAATCCGGCTCGAGATATGTGGCGGCGAATGTTCCTGAAATAGATCTGATAATTGACGGCCACACCCATAGTTCCGATATAAAATCGAGCGGGCATTGGGATATGAAAGAACCATTTCTCGAGAATGGCGTACCGATAGTTATTACCCAGGAATGGGGACTAAAGCTTGGTAAGGCCGTATTTGAAATCGAGGACGGTGATGTGGTAAGCCTTGACTGGGAGCTGATTCCGGTCAATTTAAAGAAAAGGGTTGACGGTGAAATCGAGTTTATCACTACTGAGATTGAAGAAGATCCGGAACTTCTTGCTCTTCTTCAGCCCTTTGCAGACAAGGTTGATGCCTTACTGTCGGTAGAAATAGGAACCGCGGCCGAACAGTTTTCAAGTGAGAATGTCCGCATCAGCGAGACCGCAGTTGGAGACCTTGTTGCAGATGCAATGCTGTGGAAAACAAAAAGCATGGGCGCTCAGTTTGCAATTGTTAACTCCGGAGGCATAAGAAGCAGCATTCCAGAGGGAAAGATTACCAAGAAAGACATCTATTCCTGCGTTCCATACGACAATTCAGTATTCATCCTCACTATGAGCGGTACTGAGATTCTCGAATTGTTTGAAACAATTGGTATGGTTAAACAGGGAAAGGGAGGCTTCCCCCAGGTATCATCCGGGGTTAATTTCACCTTCGACGCAGGCTCAGGTGTGGTGACAGATATTCTGATAGAAGGCAAACCTGTTGATCCTGCCGGTACTTACAAGGTTTCAACCAATTCATTCCTCGCCGGCGGCGGCGACGGTTATTCGGTCTTCCGAAAAGCTGCTAACAGATACGACACTTCACTCTTCCAGCGCGATGTACTCATCGAATACATCCAGTCTATGGAGCAGCCGATCAAGCCGATGACCTATGACAGGTTTGAGGTGATAAACGGGGTTTCAATGATTGATTACTTCGATACTGCGGCTTAGATAAAAAAATAGAGCCGGAGGGACAGATGTCTCCCGGCTCTTTCAGATTGCTTCAGCTAATTCAGACAGGGCGGAACTCTTCGAATAAATCAGGATAATCCGGTTCACCAGCCTTAAGAGTAAACTCACCACTGCAAGTATGAAAGAGATAATCTTCTTTCCACTCTTTGTAATTCTGGATTACCTCGACAACAGCCTGCCCTGTAAATCTTACTTCTTCATCGGTCATAGTAGGATGGAGGGATATTCTTACCCAGCCTGGTTTTTCGGTGAGATCGCCGTTGTCTATCATTTCAGTAATCTTTAGGGACATTGATTGATCTATTGAGAAAAGCAGGTGACCATAGGTTCCCGCACAGCTGCAGCCGCCTCGGGTCTGAATGCCGTAACGATCATTAAGCAGTTTTACTATAAGATTATAATGCTCTTCGGGGGCATAAATCGATATGATGCCAAGCCGTTCAAGGGCCTGAGGCTCAAGAAGGAAGACCCGCGGCTCTTTTCGCAGTTCCGACATCAGGATTTCTTTAAGCTCTTCTTCCCGGTTTTTAATGTTAATAGTACCCATTGCATCTTTTAACTTAATGGCCAGGGCCGCTCTGATAGCCTGTAGAAAGCCAGGGGTTCCGCCGTCTTCACGAAGTTCAATTTCATCAAAATAACGATGACTTCCAAAAGGTGTTGTCCACTTAACAGTTCCGCCGCCGGGTTGATCAGGGATAGCCTTCTTATAAAGTTTATTACTCATTATCAGGATTCCTGAGGCTCCAGGTCCGCCCAGAAATTTATGGGGTGAAAAATAGATTCCGTCGAGTACTTCCTCTGGATCAGAGGGATGCATGTCCATATCAACATAGGGAGCAGATGCCGCGAAATCTATGAAGCAGAGCCCACCGGCTCTGTGTATCATCTTTGACATCTGGTGATAGGGAGTAATAATTCCTGTAACATTGCTGCATGAGGAAAACGCTCCAATGAGCTGGGGCCGGGTTTTGTTTTTTGCCAGAAGGGCTTCCAGTGCCGCGAGGTCCGGAAGGCCGGACTTCTCAATTCTCGGAAGAATTTCCACGTCGCATCTGCATTCTTCCCAGGTAATCTGATTAGAATGGTGTTCCATATGGGTAACAATGACCAGCGGCCTTTCTTCCTCATGACAGGTATCAAGGCAGCTGTCAGGGAGGCGAAGAGCGAGTATTCTCTGAAGTTTGTTGACAGCTGAAGTCATTCCGAAGCCTGCAAAAAAAAGCGAGTCTTTATCGCCTGCGTTAACATGTTTTTTTATGATGTTCCGGGCCTCATGATAGGCCCGGGTCATAGACGTTCCAGTCAGGGTTGTCTCTGTATGAGTATTTGCAACAAGAGGGCCGATGATTTTTGTCATAAAATCTTCAATCGGCTGATAGAGCCTGCCGCTTGCAACCCAGTCCGCATAGACAACCTGAGCTTCCTCTCCTGAAACAAGGCTCATCTTTTTATCAAAACCAATAGTATTTTCTCTAAAGGGTTTAAAATGTTCGCTAAGGTTCATCTGCGTTATCCTGCGTTTATTTTATTTATTTTATAACTATCATATCTTCGACATTTGCATCATAGAAAGTACCTTCCCAGTAGTTGAACTTCATATCCCCGAATTCTATTATATCATGAGATTTCTGGGCCGAGTTGAGCCGGCCTTTTTCTAATTTCAGTCTGTCCCGGACGTAGAAGTCCAGCTGACGCTCAAGAGCCTTAACTCCCGAGTCTTTTTTCTTTCCGCCGTTAAAAAACGGAAGAATTGCGATTAGTTCAGGCTCAGGCTTCTCACCTTTTTTAATTTTTGGAGCCTTTAGAATACATGCCAGACCTGTTGAGTCTGACCTAAAGGCATATAAGCCTATTCTCCCTTTCTGAATCGACAGCAGGGTTCGGGCGGCATTCTGTATAACCGTATTGAGTGCAACCTCAAACGGAATGTCGTCTGTTGTTTCATAATCTTTATTCTGTTCAATAAACGATTGAATCAGATTGTTTTCATCTTTAATATCCATGGTCACAATGTACCACCGAAAGAGCGGAAAATCTATAGTCAGATTTGACGGATTATCAGCCTGCGATATTTAATACAGATGACAAGCCGTGAAGTGGCCGGGAGCCACCTCCTTCATCTCTGGATATTCTTTCATACAGATATCCTTTTTAACGGGACAGCGCGGATGGAAATGACATCCTGACGGCGGATTGATCGGAGAGGGGACATCGCCCATTACTATCGGCTTACGGTTTTCACGGCCCCGCGGATTTGTGCTTGGAAAGGCCGAGAACAGCGCCTTGGTGTATGGGTGAAGATGATTATTCTCAAGCTCATCCTTATCTGAATACTCGACTATCCGTCCTAGATACATCACCATTATCCGATTTGAGATGAACTCGACTACCGACAGATCATGGGCTATGAAGAGGTAGGTGAAGCTGTAACGATCCTGCAGGTCGAGAAGCAGGTTCAATATCTGAGCTTGTACAGATACATCGAGGGCGGATACGGCCTCATCACAGACTATGAATTCGGGCTCGAGCGCCAGCGCCCGAGCGATTCCTATTCTCTGTCTCTGTCCGCCTGAAAACTGATGTGGAAAGCGGTTCTTGTATTTCGGATTAAGACCTATCTCGTCGAGGAGAGCATCGATCTTCCCGGGTATTTCATTTTTCGGGAGGGCATTGTGAATTCGAAGCGGCTGTTCCAAGATTGAACTTATCTTTTTTCGAGGATTGAGAGAACTGTAGGGGTCCTGAAAGATCATCTGCATCGAAGTTCGGGATTTTTTCAGTTCACGCTCACTCATCTGGTAGATATCGCTTCCCCGGTATTTCACGAGGCCTTCGGTTTTCTGCTCCAGGCGAAGCACAGTTCTTCCGAGGGTAGATTTTCCGCAGCCCGATTCTCCTACAATTCCGAGAATCTCGCCTTCATATACATCGAAGCTGACACCGTCTACAGCCTTGAGCACGGCCTTCTTTTCCTGAAGGTTCTCAGGCTTTATCGAAAAGTGGGTTTTTAAATCTTTTACTTCAAGAAGTTGTTTCATGCTTTCTGTCCCCCACTCAGTCCAGTTTACCGACCTGGTGACACCAGATTGAATGTCCCGGTTCTACTTCGGTTTTTTCAGGAAATTCCTTCCTGCATATGTCCTTTGCGTACTTGCATCTGTTCTCGAACGGACACCAGAGTCCGATGGTTAGCAGGTCCGGAACCTGTCCCGTGATTGCCTCGAGCCGGGTCTGTCCCTTATATTTCTCGTTTGAAGGCAGCGAATTAAGGAGCCCGAGTGTGTAGGGATGCCCCGGATGCTCGAAAAGATCATGAACCTCGGCTTCTTCTACCTTACGGCCGGCATACATTACGACAACCCTGTCTGCCGTCTCGGCAACGACTCCCATGTCGTGGGTAATAAGAAGGACGCTCATCTCTATTTCGGCTTTGAGCTCTGCGAGCAGGCGGAGAATCTGGGCCTGTATGGTCACATCGAGAGCGGTCGTTGGCTCATCAGCAATCATCAGCCCCGGTTCTGGGGAAGCGAGCGCCATGGCTATCATCGCGCGCTGCCTCATGCCTCCCGAAAGCTGGTGGGGATAAGAGTTTGCCCGGCTTGCCGGAGAGGGTATCTTAACTAGTTCAAGAAGCCTGACAGCCCTGTCCCAGGCTTCCTTCTTCGAGATCTTATGATGGGTCATAAATACATCCGCAATCTGTTTTCCTATCTTGAAAACAGGATTCAGACTCGTCATAGGCTCCTGAAAGATCATACTGATTTTATCTCCCCGGTAGGCCCTTATTTCCTTCTCCGAAAGCTTGAGTAGATCCTTTCCCTCGAAGAAAATCTCACCCTTATCTATTTTCCCCGGAGGCATCGGTATGAGCTGATTGATCGCATGCGCCGTCACTGACTTACCGCAGCCTGATTCTCCGACGAGGGCGAGGGTCTCACCCTTTTTTATATCAAAAGAAACAGAGCGGACGGCCTGGATGATGCCGCGGTAAGTGTGGAAGTTTACTTCCAGCCCCCGGATAGACAGGAGGATTTCATTGTTGTTTTTCAATTCTTCAGTCATATTTCCTCCTAGTCTCTGAGTTTCGGATCGAGCATGTCCCGCAGTCCGTCACCGAAGAGGTTGAAACCGAGGACGGCAAGAAGGGTAGCGATTCCCGGAAAGGTGACTATCCACCAGGCGCTGGTTATAAACTCTCTTGAGCTGGCTATCATAAGTCCCCATTCGGGCGTAGGCGGCTGGGCGCCTAGTCCAAGAAAGGACAGGGCGGCTGAGCTGAGGATGGCCTCTCCTACGCCGAGAGACGCCTGGACAGAGATGGGCGCCAGGCAGTTTGGAAGAATTGATCTAAACATCAGTTCGAAATTCGAGGCTCCAAGAGATCTCTCAGCCACGACATAATCGGCTTCTTTTTCCGCCAGAACACTTGCCCTGACCATCCTCACGTAGCGAGGAATCTGGCTGATACCAATTGCTATCATCGCGTTCGTCAGCGATGGTCCGAGCATGGCTACTATTACAATGGTCAGAAGTACATAGGGGAAGGCCAGCATGATGTCAATCAGCCTCATTATGATCTTATCGAGCCATCCGCCGTAATAACCGGAGATAACTCCAATGAGTATCCCGAAAACAAGGGCAATGCCGACACTGACAACTCCGATTATCATAGATATCCGTCCGCCGTAGATTATCCGGCTGAGCAGGTCACGCCCCAGATCATCTGATCCCAGGAGGAAGCCTTCCGTGAAAGGGGCTGACTTTCGAAGCTCAATATTCTGGGACAAAGGATCATGAGGAGCAATAACTGGAGCGAAAACGGCTATAAATAAAAATATTGCTATAATAATAAGTCCGGCTATAGCTCCCTTATTTTTTTTAAGCTGATGCAGCGCCTCCCTGAAACGTCCGGGTTCTTTTTCAATAGGTTCTATGCTTTCTGTATCTAATAATTGTTCACTCATAGCCATACCTACTGCAACCTAATCTTAGGATTTACGAGGGTGTATAGAATATCCACTACCAGGTTAATAAGAACAAAGGTCGTGGAGATGATAATAACTCCGCCCTGAACCGCGGGATAGTCCCGGGCCTCAATGGCATGATAGAGCCACTTTCCCAGCCCCGGCCAGGCGAAGATTGTCTCGGTGAGGATGGCGCCCGACAGGAGCAGGCCGAACTGGAGTCCGATAATCGTTATAACCGGCAGTAGGGCGTTCTTCAGCGCATAGCGGTAGACAACCCTGCTCTCCTTTATCCCCGCAGAACGCGCGGTCTTTATGTAGTCCTGTGTAAGCACTTCCAGCATGCTGCTCCTTGTAACCCTGGCAATAATCGCAAGTGGAATGGTTCCAAGAGCAACAGAGGGGAGTATCAGGTGCTTTACAGCCGAGCTGAGGTATTTGGGATCACCTTCCCGTATGAGAAGGATGATTGCATCTATGACATAGAAATTAGTGATGGATTCAAAATAATAGCGGACATTCATCCGGCTGCCCGTCGGCAGCAGATCGAGTCCGACTGAAAAAATCATTATAAGCACGAGAGCCAGCCAGAAGACCGGCATTGACACACCGAAGAGAGCGCCAACCATTGATGTGAAATCAATCCAGGTATTTTTCCTGGTTGCCGACAGTACTCCTATGATGATGCCTATCGTGGCCGCGAAGATCATAGCAAAAAAGGCCAGTTCAATTGTAGCAGGGTAGAGATTACTGATTTCCTCCATAACCGGACGGCCTGTCTTTATTGATTTTCCAAAATCGAATCTAACCATTCTCTTTAGATAAAGCCCGTACTGGGTTCCAAGCGGCTGATCGAGTCCTAGTTCGGCCCGGAGCGTTTCCAGCTGCTGTTTGTTTGCCCTCTCTCCAAGCATGACCCTTGCGGGATCACCCGGAGACAGGGCAATCATAAAAAATACGAGGGTGACAACACCTAATAAGGTCGGTATAAGAAGTGAAAGTCTCTTGATTAAAAATCGTACCATAGTACTCTCTTTTAATAAAAATAGCAGGGCGGCCTAAGCCGCCCAGTTTATAAAAAATTTATTAACTAATTATCAAGCCATACGTCGTAGAACTGGCGCTTACCCACGGGGGAAAGCTTGAAATCCATTACGTAATTCATCATTGGTTCTGAAACAACAGAATGTGCTATCGGAAGCCAGGGTGCTTCTTCCTTGAAGATAACCTGGGCTTTTTTATACAGCTCAGTTCTCTTGGCGACATCCATCGTCTCTTTTGCCTCGATAATAAGATCGTTAAATTTCTTGTCTCTCCAGAAAGAGATGTTCTGTGCCGGAATTTCGGCAGCCGCCGCTGACAGGAGAACGAAGAGGAAGTTGTCGGGATCACCATTATCACCTGTCCATCCGAGGAGAGCCATGTCATGTTCACCATGGTCGGTCTTCTCGAGGTAGGTTCCCCAGTCATAGGAGACAATCTCGGTTAGTACGCCTACTTTCTTAAACTGAGCCTGCATTATCTCGGCAACCTTTCTTCCGTTCGGGTTGTAGGGTCTTGAAACAGGCATTGCCCAGAGGGTTGTTGAGAATCCGTCCGGATATCCTGCCTCAGAGAGAAGCTTTTTTGCCATCGCCGGATCATATTTATAATCTACGATATCGTTATTATAGGACCACATCGTCGGGGGAAGAGGATTCTTCGCTTTTGTTCCGGCCGAGCCGTATACACCTGCGATTATCTCGTCCTTGTTTATTGCATAGTTGAGAGCCTGTCGGACTCGCTTATCGCCGAAGGGTTTTCTGTCCATGTTAAACGCCAGATAACCTACGTTGAGTCCTGCCTGCTGAATAACCTTAATATCTGGATCAGCCTTCATCTCTTCGAGATCCTCGGGTGACGGGAAATCTATAATATCAACCTCTCCCTTCTGAAGAGCAAGGTAGCGCGCGGTTGCATCGGGTATTACTTTGAGAATCACCCGATCGAGGTAGGCCGGGCGGCGCCAGTAATCTTTATTCTTCTCAAAGACTATTGAATCTTCCTTCTTCCAGGAAACGAACTTGAAAGGTCCTGTTCCTACCGGATTATTAGGGAAATCAGTTCCATATTTTTTAACCGCGGTCGGAGATACTATTCCTGCAAAATCCATAGCAAGGTTTGCAATAAAAGGAGCTTCACGTTTATGTAGAACGAACTTTACTGTGTAATTGTCAACAGCTATAATATCTTTTACGATATTACTCATGTCCATGCCGCCCCAGTATTTCCAGGGACCATGATTATAGTAAGGATGATCTTCCCAGAGCTGCCGGCCTAGTGAAAAGACTACAGCATCAGCATTGAAAACAGTGCCGTCATGGAATTTAACACCCTTTCTCAGATGAAAGGTGAATTCAAGACCATCAGATGATGTATCCCAACTTTCCGCCAGGGCCGGCTGGATTTCAGTTGTTCCAGGCTTGAACTCAACAATATTGTCGAAGACCTGGGTACATCCATAGAAGGATTCCCCATCGGTTTCTCTTCCTGGATCCAAACCTACCGAATCACCACCTCGGGCGAAAACCAGAACGCCGCCATTTTTGTCGTCGGCAGCAGGCGTTACTTTTTCCTGGGCTTTTTCCTGGGCTTTTTCCTTTACGGCTGGCTCTTCCTGATCTCCACCGGCAAATACGAGGCCGGAAAAACAGATCAGAAGCACGAGTGCCGCAATCAGCAGTTTTTTCATAAGTTTCTCCTTTTTAAAATTTTTTTCGTAATATTTATTTTAAGCCCGGATTGAGCATATAACAATAATTTAATTTAAATTTCATCAGATTAGTTGCCTGCTGTATACTATTTCTTTCTCTGATCAAGAATTTCCGATAGTTTTTATTGATTTATATCTGTTTAAGCATGCTTAATTTATGTTGACTTATTTACCAGTTGAATATGATAATAACTTATACGATTTGGAGGTTTAGTTATGATCAAAAAGATTATTTTAGTTCTGGCGATTTTAAGTATTGTCGGAGTTGCTGCTTTTGCAGAAGATCTGACGATTGATTTTAAAGTCGATATTTCAGGAAAGACGAGAGTAAGTTATTTTACTTTTACCGGACCTATCAGGTACATGGCTCTCGAACAGGATCACTTTGACGGAGTAACCGGAGCCTCGCTCTTAGGTTCAACTCATATATTTCAACCATACCGCAATGATGTACTCGGCAAAAAAGTAATGCCTGACGGACTTCGAGGACTCTTCCTCTATGGTGTAGCCGGTGCAGATCTTGCAAAAAGTGATAAACTTAAAGCTTCCAAGGCTTCAAACGGAGTAATCACAGTTGAGTACAGCCATAGAGGCTCAGATTATAAAATTGTAACAGACAGACAGGGGATGCTGAGCCTTACCAGTGGGACCTTCCTGGTAGCGAAAGATGGTGTTTCAAAAAATGATGAGCCTGATCCAACATCAATGTTTTACTGGATGGGTTCTCTTAAAGCAGAACTCAATGGAGATATTCTGACAGTGATGGGCGGACTGGATGCAGTCAAAAGATAAATCCGTATTTGAAAATAACAATTAATTATACCGCGCCTTCTGATTTAGGCGCGGCTTTATTGTTGTCATTCTTATACAATGTATAGAGGACATCAGAGCCTATCTATGCTAACATATCGCCATGTTCGATGAGCTGATTAAAACGATAAAAGACGACTATGATTTCAAACGCAACATCACCCACTGGGAAATAATAAAGGCCCGCGAAGGGAAATATTCCGACTTCCCGGATGATGTGGACCCGATAATCCTGAAGATCTACGCGGACCGCGGGATAGATCGCCTGTATACTCATCAGAAGCTTTGCTTTGATTTGATTCGCGAGGACAGGAACGTGGTGGTGGTCACTCCGACTGCATCGGGGAAGACCCTCTGCTACAATCTGCCGGTCATAGACTATCTGCTGAAAAACCCTGAGGCCAGGGCTCTCTATTTGTTTCCTACAAAGGCACTTTCACAGGATCAGCAGTCGGAGCTGAACGAGGTGCTGCTATCCGAGAATTTGCCTATAAAGACTGTAACCTACGACGGCGATACTCCATCATCTGTCAGGGTGTCAGCGCGTGACGGAGGCCGGATAATAATTACAAACCCGGATATGCTGCACGCGGGCATTATGCCTAACCACCCGAAATGGATTAAGTTTCTCTCTAACGTGAAGTATATAGTAATTGACGAGGTGCACATCTACCGGGGAGTCTTCGGTTCACATGTTACAAACGTCATAAGGAGACTAAAGCGGATATGCAGGTTCTACGGTTCTGATCCGGTATTCATCTGCTGCAGCGCGACAATAGGCAACCCTCTCGAGCTCACCGAGAAGATAATCGAGACAAATGCAGTTCTTGTGGACGATAACGGATCCCCGTCGGGCGAGAAGCACTTCATTCTCTACAACCCGCCGCTCGTCGACGCTGTTCAGGGAATAAGACGGGGAGTCGTGCTCGAGTCACAGCGGCTGGCACTGAAGTTTCTAAAGCGGGGAGTCAAGACCATAGTCTTCTGCCGCTCGAGAATCAGAACTGAGCTGATAGCAAGTTATATAAACGACAGGCTAGCAAATGTTTTTAATGATAACCACCGTATACGAGTAGAGGCATACCGGGGAGGTTACCTTCCGAGTGAGAGACGCGAAATAGAGAAGGGCCTTCGAAGCGGCGAGATTCAGGGTGTAGTATCGACAAACGCCCTCGAGCTCGGAATAGATATAGGCGGGCTCGATGCGTCAATTATGGCAGGCTTTCCCGGAAGCATATCCTCATCCTGGCAGCAGGCCGGACGCGCAGGACGCAGGGCAACCTCGTCCGTGTCCATCCTTATAGCCTCAGCCGCGCCGGTGGACCAGTACGTCATAGAGCACCCCGACTACTTTTTCGGCCGGAACCCCGAGTCGGCCTGGATTGATCCGGACAACATCTACATCCAGCTCGATCACCTGAAGTGTGCCGCCTTCGAGCTTCCTTTCAGCGAGGATGACAAGGGTTTCGGATCCCAGACCCCTGAGCTTCTCGTCTATCTGGAGGAGGAGGGAGTTCTCAGGAATACGGGCGGCAAGTACTATTGGGCCGACAGATCATACCCGGCCGAGACGGTGTCTCTCCGAAGCGCTACCAGTGAAAACGTCGTGATAATTGATGAGACAAAGGGCCGGAACGCTGTTATTGGCGAGATGGACAGGCCGTCGGCAAAGGAAATGCTGTTTAATAAGGCGGTCTACATACACCGGGGAGAGCAGTACCAGGTGAAAAAACTCGATATTGATAACAAAAAATGTTTTGTTGAAAGCTCAAACCTGAATTATTACACCGACGCTGTCGTCAAGACCGACATCAAGCTACTCGAAGAAGACAGGAGCATTGTAAAATCCGGTGTGCGAATTGCCGAGGGTGACGTGCTTGTCCGTAAGCAGGTGACAAAGTTCAAGAAGATAAAATACAGGACTCATGAGAATGTCGGTTTCGGTGAGATCTTTTTGCCAGAGGAGGAGATGCACACAAGGGCCGTCGTCTTTATTTTCGAGGAGAATACGGCCTCCTGCAGTTCCTTTGAGAATATACCCGATGAGCTTAAGGAACATGTCATAGGGCGGATAGGAAGCCTTGTTAAGAACGTTGCGCCGGTATTCCTGCTCTGCGAGGGCCGGGACATAGGAGTTGCAGAGCGTCTCAAGGATCCGCACTTCGGCAGGGCCTGCATCTACATCTATGATAATTATCCCGGCGGTACCGGTCTTGCCGAGGGGCTCTCGCGGATTACCGATGAGGTGCTCGCGGCCGCCTTCGAGCGGATTTCAAGCTGCCCATGTGAATACGGCTGTCCGTCCTGCATAGGCCCCGATGAGGAAGAGTCTGATACCGGCAATAAAAAAGAGCAGATTATTACTTTTTTCAGGGAGTGGCTCGGAGAGGCTAAGGCTTCGCATGCACGGCTCCCTTGAAGTGTCGTAGAAATTACTTTAGGGTGTATTATTTTTCAGACAATTTGAAATTTTGTTATCAGGAAGGAAACCAAGGATAAGATGGATTTGAAAAATCTTCGCAGCCGGATAGATACTATAAAGAAACAGGACAGGCCTGCTGCCGTCCCCGCGGGCCTGGACACCGGGCCCCGCGAGATTCCGCCTCCTGAGGCGGCTCTGCTGTTAAACGGCTGGCGGAGGCTGGCGGATATGGTCTACGAGAAGGTAACCTTGAGCGAGAATCCGCTGCAGCCGGTAATATCCGATTTCCTGATGCCGGAGCAGGCCGATACTGCTGGCCTTTTTTTCTATGATACCGAGACAACAGGCCTTGGCGGGGCAGGAAATATTGTTTTTCTAACGGGTTTCGGCTTTACAGAGGGGGACGCCTTCAAGACAGTCCAGATAATGCTAACCGACTTTCCCGGCGAACCAGCCTTTCTCGAGGCAATGAAGCCTTACATAAGCCCTGAGCGAATCTACGTGTCCTATAACGGTCGAGCCTTCGATGCTAATATTCTAAAAAGCCGCTACGCTTTAAACGGTATGAGGTTGAACTTCGGCTATCAGCTTGATCTTCTTTATCCGTCGAGACGACTCTGGAGGAACGTAATCGGCAGCTGCTCTCTCGGCGACATTGAGGAAAAAATCCTGAAGAAGGAGAGAGAGCTCGACGTGCCGGGGGCTATGGTGCCGGATCTTTACTTTGACTTCATGAGAAGCGGCGATTACGCGGCCATAGAGGGAGTCGCGGCCCACCATCTCGAGGATATCAAGAGCCTCGCCGAGCTCCTCTCGGTTTTTGAGAAGATTGCAGAAGATCCCGTGAGGCTGACCAAGGTCGACAGGACGGGGCTTGCCTCTCAGCTGACTCCCCGGCACCCGGAGACCGCGGAGGCTGTCCTCGAGGCGGGGTTTAAGGCCGGAAGCTTCAAGGCCGCCAAGGAGCTCGGGCTTCTCCGTAAACGAAGGGGCGACTACGATGCCGCGCGCGGGATCTGGGAAAATCTCTGGGAGTCCAGGCGGAGTATCTTCGCCGGAATTGAGCTTGCTAAACAGCTTGAGCATCGTGAAAAGGACATAGAAAAAGCCCACAGTCTTACCTGTGAGCTTTTAAGTTTAGACCGTATCAGAATTAAATTAGTAATTCCCGAGCTTGAGAGGCGCCGCGTCCGGCTCGAGCTGAAGCTCCTGCGCATGGTTACCCGCAGCGGCTGTATCCGCAGGAGTGACAGCTGACGCAGCCGTCGGTGAAGCTCAGGCGCTCGGTGCACTCGGGGCATTCGCCTTCACTGGTTATTATCTCTTCCCCGTCTTTAACATATTTTTTTAAAACTCTCGCGACGCTTCGTTCGAAGTCGGTGAAGTTTGTATCTTTCTGCAGTTGGCTTATCACAAACTGAAGCGGGGTTCCGTGGCGAAGCGCCATCGAGACAAAACGGGCTAGCGAGGAATCGGGTGAGTCATAGGTCTTGGTGAAATCCTTGAGGCGCACCTCCTCGCTGCCGTTCTTGAAGACCAGATCATAGCGGCCCTTACCGGCCTTTCTGACTACGGTTCGATGGTTGGTCTCGAGTTCAATATTCGACTCTGGATCATCGATAACAAAGAGCTCATAGAGACTCTCCTTCAACTTTCCGACTATAACCAGAATGCTGTTCCTCCCGGCTTTAACCCTATGGATATCACATGGAAGCTCCTTGGGACGGGCAGGCGCCAGCCGGCTTCGAAGTGGTTCGGCGGTATCGGTGTACTCCAGAATTCCCTTCATACTTCCATTAGGATTAAAGGTCGTAAACCCCTTGAGCCCCTTGTCATAGGCATACATGAAAAGATTTTTATATTCATCAAAACTCGTTCCACCAGGCAGATTCAGCGTCTTTGAAATAGAGTGATCGATGTATTTCTGAAAGGCAGCCTGAATGTCGATTGCCCGGTATGGGTCGATGTTGAGAGTCGTGACAAAATAGTCTGGAACATCATTTTTTCCGGTAATCTCCCGATAAATATCGTAGGCATAGTCGGAGATTTCCTCGGTGTAGGTATCATCTCCCTTACCGGTACGGACGGTCCTCTTGTAATTCAGGGCGAAGATGGGTTCTATTCCAGATGAGCAGTTCTGACCAACCGACAGCGATGTTGTGCCGGTCGGGGCAATTGTATTCATCTGCACATTTCGGATGCCGTTTACCCTGATAAGGGCGCGGATATCATCCGGCAGCAGTTTTATGAATTCGGCATTCAGGTATTTGTCCGCATCAAACTCATCGAATGCGCCCTTTTCAGAAGCAAGCAAGGCTGAAGTTCGGTATGACTCGTCGCGAAGCGCCTTTGCAATAGCGAGGGAGAGCTCTTCGGATTCTTTTGAGCCGTAACACATCCCCATCATAGTGAAAAGATCTCCGAGACCGGTTATACCGAGTCCAATCCGGCGCCAGCGCCTTGAGAAGGCCCTGATTTTATCCAGGGGATAGTCGGTAACATCGAGAATGTTGTCCAGAAAGCGGATTCCGACCTTTACAGTTTCGGCGAAGGCGGCAAAATCAAAGACCGCCGAGGTCGAGAACGGCTCAATGACGAACTTAGTCAGGTTGACGGCCGACAGACAGCAAAGCGAGTAGGGAGGCATTACCAGTTCTCCGCAGGGGTTAACCCTGTCCATCTTGAACGCCCAGTAACCGTTGTTGTAGCGTTCGACCGTATCGGTGTAGAAGATACCCGGCTCATTGTGATTATATGCATTCTTCGCGAGAAGTTCATAAAGATACCGGGCTTTTATGGTTTTGTAGACTTTCCCGCCGAAAACGAGGTCCCAATCAGCGTCGTTCTTAACCGCCCTGACAAAGTCATCGGTAACCTTTACCGAGATGTTGAACTGAGTCAGCTCCTTGTTTTTATCACCCTTCTTTACGGTAATAAAATCCTCTATCTCCGGGTGAGAAATATCGAGAAGCGCTATATGGGCCGATCGCCTCATTCCGCCTGTCATTATTGTCTTTGCCGACTGATCAAAAATACGAAGAAAAGATATTACTCCCGAGGATTCGCTTCCGCTCGAAAGCGGAGCGCCCTTCGGCCTTAGCTTCGAGATGTCGAAACCTACGCCTCCACCCATCTTGCTGATGGTAGCATCCTCTTTAAGAGATTCATATATTCCTTCCATCGAGTCCTCGATGTCGATAGTAAAGCAGTTATTATAATTCTTCATGCCACTGTCCGGCCTCGCATTCGCGAGGATCCGCCCTGCCGGAATAAGTCTGGCAGATGAGAGTTCCTGATAGAAGCTCTCAGCCCATTTATTCGCGTCTTTCTCGACCGAAGAGGCCTCAGCTGCTATTCCTTTAAAAACTTCTTCAGGTGATTTTTCACCATGAAGACAGTATTTTGCTTCAAAGATCTCCTGACTTATTTTCTGCTTCCATTCCCAGTTTGACATAAAAGTCTCCTTGGAGGCTTTCTGCCTCCAGCACTACATATAGCGCCATATATTTATATTATTCGATTTTTAGCACTATAATCTATATCAGTAAGGAATGGAATAGAATATCAGGAAAACTTTCTATTTAGTCCGCTTTTTTTTTAAATATAGAGGCCAGCCATTTAAACAGAAAAACAGGAGAACGCAGTACTTAAGTCCAGGTAGAGCCGCTGCCGCGCTCACCGGTCTCCGTCGCAGAGCTCCATCCTTGTGCCGCGGCATCTGCTGTCTTGTTCACCGCCGTCGATAGTCCGTCTTCGAAAGGGGAGGCTGCCTCTGATATGAGGGCGAAGATCTCGGGCAAGTCTGATTCTCTGAAAACCTCGCCGAGAGTAAGCTAATCCATCCTGGATGCAAGCCCGGTCAGGCTCAGTCCCGAGAGGTTGAAATGCCCGGCCTCAGATGCAAACTTTTAACATTCGTCAAGTTTTATACTGACCGGTATACCCCTAGCTGAGTATTATCCGTGCTGTTTCGGGTTTTGAAGAAATGAGAAAATTGAGAAAAACAAATATAAAAACTATTCCGGGAATAAACAGGCTCTCCGGAATAGCCGAAGATTCGGACGGGAATAGGATGAGCGAGAAAATAACCGCAGTAACAACAAAGACCACGGCCCATAAGAATATCAGTTTTCCGGGCTTCATGATTAAAAGCTTAATACCTGCCTGACCCGGCCGTCAATGAAAATCGTATTATCAGGCCTTTATCTCTTCAATAATTTTAAGCGCTGTTTCGGTACCGAAGCCGAAACGGGTTACCCCGAGAGCTATCATCGAATTAACCGTTTCAAGGTCTCTAATTCCTCCGGCAGCCTTTATCTGACAGCCTGTTCCGCTTATGGCCTTTTTTATAAGCCGGATTCTATCGAGCGTGGCTCCGCTTTCAGCCCATCCGGTTGCGGTTTTAATAAATGATACGCCGCAGCCGGCCGCTAACCGGCTTGCGCTCATTATCTCATCATCGCTCAGGTAGTGGACCTCGATGATTGCTTTTACAATCTTTCCTCCCGCGGCCGCTATAACCTCTTTTATATCTTTTTCTAAAAGGTCGGTCTTGCCTGCCTTCAGCCAGGCGATATTTATAACCATGTCAATCTCACCACAGCCATGTTCTATCAGATCCCTTGTCTCATAAACTTTTGTCGAAGTTGCTACTCCGCCGGAAGGAAAACCTACGGCTCCGCCGATGAAGGTCCTGTCGTTGTTTTTCAGAAGCTCGGTTAGCATATCATTGTGGGCGCTAAGGGCGTATACGCCGGCGAAACCCCATTTATTCGCGGCTTCGGCCATATTCTTGATATCATCTATGCTGCTGTCCGCCTTAACGCAGGCCAGATCAGTCATTTTCGCGAATTTTTGTTTTGTAATAATGTCCATACATTTCTCCTCGTAAAAGTCGTATTCCCATGAATAGCCTTTGTCAAGCAGGCTGAAGGCCTGATTTCAAGATTATGCTTTTTTTTTACTGAACATACTCTTGTCAATGTTTCAATATAAGACATAGAATGTTATATGGATATTCTTAGGCTCTGGGAAGATTATGCTGTTGACGGTAAAGATATTGATGAATCTCTCATTCGTCCGCTTGTTATGGAATCATGGAAGAGATGCAGGCAGTGGGGTATCGATCCCTATTATTCGGGAACCGTATCTATAGGCAGCGAAGATCTAATCCGACGAAAACAAAATAAGACCGAACTGCTTGCCGCCGCCATGCCTCATCTTCATAAGCTTTACAAGATAATAAAGAACACCGGCTCTGTAATTGCGATAACTGATGAAGACGGGATCATACTCGATAGTTTTGCTGATACCGAGACGCTCCAGATGCGGAATTTTCCGTCTCCAGGAACTATTCATCATGAATCTACAATAGGGACCAGCGGTATAGGAACTGCCCTTTCAGCAGGAATACCGCTGCAGCTTGTGGCTCATGAACACTGGCTTCGCGATAACCATGACTGGTACTGCAATTCTACACCAATATTGAGACAAAGACTTATAACCGGATGTCTCAACCTGTCCTGCCCGGTGGATAAGGGCCATGAACACTCACTCGGTCTGGTAGTAGCGACTGCAAATGCCATAGAACGCGAGATGGAACTTAACTTAATACTGAAAGAGAAGAAGAAGCTCTCATCGACCCAGGAGGCGATAATTGAACTTCTGGACACCGGCATCATAGTCATAGGAAATGACGGCAGGATTTCCCAGTATAATAACAAGACCCTCCAGATTCTCAATACCCGCGGGGACTGGGTCGGACGCAGTCTTGATGAACTATTTGACTGCAGCTATGATTTTGAGAGGCTTCTTCACAGCCGAATTGAGCTGGATAACTTTGAAATTGCGGTTAAAATTGGGCGAAAACATTCATATATTGGATTTTCGACAGCATTTATCGAAAATACCGGAGAAGTTGAAGCCATGGTTATTCGGATAAGGGAACCCGAATCGATAAGAAAATTCGCGAACATTGCCGGAGGCTCGACGGCAATTTACAGCTTTGATGACATAATTGGAACGTCCGACAAGCTGCTGGAGACCCTCAAGATAGCCCAGCTTGCTACTAAAAACAATACAAACGTACTGATAACAGGGGAGAGCGGAACGGGAAAGGAGCTCATAGCTCAGGCAATACACAACGGAAGCAGCCGGAAGAACAAACCCTTCGTGGCAATAAACTGTGGAGCCCTGTCACGTGAACTAATTCAATCGGAACTCTTCGGATATGTCGGCGGAGCCTTCACAGGGGCTAACAAGAATGGTAATCCGGGCAAGTTTGAGCTCGCGGACAGCGGAACCCTTTTTCTTGATGAAATAGGGGAGATGCCGCTCGATGCTCAGACAAACCTCCTGCGGATCCTTCAGACCGGCAGAGTCCTCAGGATAGGCGCCATGCACCCGAATACCGTCGATGTGCGCATAATTACTGCAACGAACAAGAACCTTGAATGGGAAATAGGCAGAAAGAATTTCAGGCATGATCTTTATTACCGCCTCAATGTTCTTCAGATTAAGCTGCCGCCGCTGAGAGAAAGGAAAAATGATATTGAAACCTTGGCCGAGTACTTCCTTGCCAGATTTGTCCGGGAAATGGTGAGCGAGGTCAACGGCTTCGACTCACTCACCCTTGATATGCTGAAGGACTACAGCTGGCCCGGTAATATCAGGGAACTTGAAAACGCTATAGAGAGGGCGGTCGCAATCAGCGAGGGCAGCAGGATTCTCCCATCAGATCTGCCTGATTCAATTAAAGACTTCGATGCATCAGACAATTTTGCCTGCATGGAAACCCCTGATAGTTCTACTAGGGAGGTCGGCCGTAACCTTAATGAGGTTGAAATGGCCTATATCAAGACACTTCTGAGAGAACACCGTGGGAATCTCAGGGCAGCCTCGGCCGCCATGGGGGTTGCCAGGAGTACGCTGTATAACAAAATAAAGAAGTATGAAATAGGTATTGATGACTTCAGATAGCACTACATGTAGCGCAACATGTAGCATTTCGCTACATGGCTGCGGCCGAATAAGCTTAGAAAGGGGTGTCTGATAAGTGTTTAATGGCGATTTAACTCACATTTAACATTTGGCATGGATTTTGCAATAGAAGTTATTGCTTCATTATGAAGTAAAAAATCAGGAGGAAAAAGCAAATGACTTTTATTAAAAAACTCGGATTGGTTGTGGTTATGTTATGCATGACTCTAATGCTTTTCGCTGGCGGACAGCAGGAAGCATCAGGTCCCGCGGGCGAAAAACCTTATCAGATTGCTGTAATTATCAAGGCAACCGACTCTGACTTCTGGCAGTATCTTCTCGTAGGTGCAAAAAACTACGAATTTGAACATCCAGATCTCGTAAAGATCACAACCTATGGTCCACCGTCAGAAGCGGACATCGCACAGCAGGTAGCTATCCTTGAAGATGTTATTTCAACAAATCCGGACGGAATTGTAATGGCTTCTACAAGTTCAGACGCCACTGTTCCAGCTCTTGAGATGGCCTACGACAAGGGAATCGCAATTATTACAGTAGATAACAAGGTTAATACTGATAAGGTACATACCTTCCTCGCGACAGACAACCTCGTCGGCGGAGCAATGGCGGCTGAAAAGATGGTCGAGTTTATGAAGGCCGGCGGAATTGCTCTCAAAGGAAAAGTAGGAATCATCAGCGCTATGGCCGGTGTTCAGGTTCTTACCGACAGAGACGACGGATTCAAGAAAAAACTTAATGAACTTGCTCCCGGAATTGAAGTACTGGACGCAAGATATATTGACAACGATATTGTAAAGGCTCTCAGCGCAACTGAAGACCTCATTACTACCTATGGCGATGATCTCATCGGAATCTTTGCTGACAATAATCATTCAGCAGATGGTGCGGCCCGTGCAATCGGCGAGCAGAAAATTCAGGATAAAGTAATCTTAACAGGTTATGATTCAGACCCTGAAGAAGTTTCCGCAATTAAATCAGGCGTACTCAAGGCAATAATGGTTCAGGATCCTTACGGAATGGGTTATAAGGGAGTTGATTCAGCAGTAACAATCATCGAAGGCGGGAAACTTCCTGCATTCGTAAATACTGGAGTTGTATCAGTAACCAAAAAGAATGTTAATGATGCTGACGTACAGGGTGTTCTCGATCCTTTCTCAATGAAGAAATATTAAATGCAATGCCTGCCCCTTCGGGGCGGGCCACTTTAAGGAGGACGGAATTGAGCAGTTCAGCATTACTGGAACTTAACCAGATAGTAAAATCTTTTCCTGGAGTAAAAGCCCTCAAAGGAGTGGGCTTTTCTGTAACTTCAGGCGAAGTTCACGGACTTGTAGGAGAAAACGGAGCGGGTAAATCAACGATAATTAAAATATTGATGGGTGTTCACCAAAAAGACAGTGGTTCTATAAAGCTTGAAGGAAAAGAAGTTATCATTGAAAACGTAATCCAGGCAGGACGCCTTGGACTCGCGGCTGTCTACCAGGATCTTAATCTTGCGATGGATCTGAGCATTGGTGAGAATTTCTTCATAGGCAGTCTACCTAGGAAAAAGAACGGTTTTGTAAACTGGAAATATATCTATGAAGAAACTGAAAAAACCCTGAATGATTTAAATATCAAAGTTGATCCGAAAAAAAAAATAAGCGAACTTTCTGCTGCAATGCAGGAAATGGTGGCAATTGCCAAGACGGTACACCGGAACGCTAAACTGATCATCTTTGATGAACCAACGGCACTCCTGACAAATGAAGAAGTCGAGATTCTCTTTAACATAATTGCGACTCTGAAAAAGAGAGGGGTTTCTATAATCTATATATCACACAGGCTTGAGGAAATATTCCGTGTATGCGATAGGGTCACTATCTTCAAGGACGGTGAGTTCGTCGATTCTCTCGATGTGAAAGAAACCAGCGAAGATGACTTGATCAACAAGATGGTCGGTCGAAACATTACAGAAATGTATAATATAGGGCATCAAAAATGCGGTGATGAAGTTCTCAGCGTAAAGAATCTCAGCCGAATTGGCCATTTTAAAAACATATCCTTCAATGTTCACAGTGGCGAAATCTTCGGCTTCTTCGGTCTGGTGGGCTCAGGCAGAACGGAGATAGTCCGGACCATATTCGGAGCTGATAAGCTCTCCGGCGGGAAAATGGAGCTGAAGGGCCGTAAATATATACCAAAATCACCAATTGAAGCAATAAAAAACGGAATCGGACTTCTGCCTGAAAATAGAAAAGAACAGGGCCTGGCCCTCGCACTTTCGGTAAAACACAATATCAATCTCTCTTCATACAGGGATATAAACAAGTTTTCATTTGTCGACAAGAAGGAAGAGAACAAACGGGCTGACACCTATATAGATAAGATGGCTATTAAAACCCCTTCAAGCCGGCAGCTGGTGATAAACCTATCCGGAGGAAACCAGCAGAAGGTTGTCATTGGAAAATGGCTTTGTAACGACAGCAGTATTTTCATTTTTGATGAACCGACGGTCGGAATTGATGTTGGAGCCAAACGTGAAATTTACATATTGATGGAAGAACTTGCCGCAAGCGGCAAGGCTGTAATTCTAATCTCTTCCTATCTGCCCGAAGTTATGGGTATTGCCGACAAGATCGCGGTTATCTATGAAGGAAACATGATGGCCATAGTCGATAAAAAAGATTTTTCGGAAGAACTGATACTCAAGCATGCTTCCGGTATTAAATAATTAAGGGGACTCCAGTGAAAAAGCTGATAAATAAAATTAAGGAAGGAAAGCTTGCCGAGGGCAACCTAATTCTTATCCTTATAGCGCTTATAATCATACTAGCAATCTTTTCGCCGAAATTTCTAACTGCTAATAATATTAGAAATCTTGTAAGACAGACATCTATTATCGGTGTGGTTGCAATTGGAATGACATTTGTAATTATCTCTGGTGGAATAGATCTTTCGGTAGGGTCAATTCTCGGAGTAGCGAGCATCGTCTCATCAATGCTTATGGCCGGCGGAATGAACATTGGCCTCGCGCTGCTAATTACTTTAGTGATCAGTACCATTCTGGGTGTTGTAAACGGAATAATTGTCTTTGATGGAAAGGTTCCGCCTTTTATAGCGACCCTTGGTATGATGACCGCCGCCCGTGGTATTGTAATGCTGGTATCTGATGCGAGGATGATAGCAGGACTGCCGAAAAGCTTTACGAACTTTGCTCAGAAGACCATTATCGGCTTGCCGTCCTTGTTTTTTGTATGGCTTCTCGTTATTATTGTCGCCTATATAATTACCACTCAGACGGTAATCGGTCGTAATCTTTTTGCCTTCGGAAGTAATCCTGAAGCAGCCAGACTGTCAGGAATCAACATTCGAATGCTGACTTATTTCATATACGGCGCTTCTGGTTTCACCTGCGCTATAGCGGGAATTCTGATGACCTCTCGACTGTCAAATGGTATTCCTACAGCCGGAAGCGGTTATGAACTGGACGCAATAGCGGCGGCCGTTGTCGGCGGCGCGTCACTCAGCGGCGGCGCGGGGACTATAGTCGGAACGGTACTCGGTGCTCTTCTGATAGCAATAATCAGAAATGGCGGGAACCTGCTTGGAATAAATCCGTTTATCCTCCAGATATCAGTAGGTGTCCTGATTGTCGCGTCAGTCATGATTGACCAGAGACGAAAAGCATCATCAAAATAAAAGGAAATTGAAGGATGAGTAAATACATACTTGCACATGATCTTGGAACATCCGGAAACAAAGCGACCCTCTTCGATGGTGAAGGCAGGATGACAGCTGCGGTTACCGAAGAATACGGAACAAATATATTTAATTCCAACTGGGCCGAACAGGACCCCTCAGACTGGTGGAGGGCGGTATGTATCTCCACAAAAAAAGTACTTGAAAATATAAATCCTTCGGATTTGGCCGCGGTTTCTTTCAGCGGCCAGATGATGGCCTGTCTCTGTGTAGATAAGATTGGCAGACCTCTTCGGGATGCTCTAATCTATTGTGATCAGCGCTCTGAAAAACAGGCGGACGAACTCATTGGGCGTGTCGGTTTTGCGAAGATCTATAAGATTACCGGACACCGGCCCAGCTCCTCCTACAGCCTTTCAAAACTGATGTGGATAAAAGAAAATGAACCGGATGTTTACGCAGTAACGCATAAAATTCTTCAGGCCAAGGATTATATGAATTTCAGGCTTACCGGGGAGTTTTTCACTGACTTCAATGATGCCTCAGGTACTAATGCTTTTGATATAAGCACCCTCAGCTGGTCAGAAGAGATTATTGAGGCATCGGGAGTAAAACGCAGTCTGTTTCCTGATGCAGTTGCCTCGAGCACTATGATAGGCGAGGTCACAAAGAGCGCATCAAAGGAGACCGGAATTCCCGCCGGTACTCCAGTCGCGGCGGGAGCCGGAGATGGAGGCTGCGCCACAATAGGCGCCGGTTCTTATAAAGAAGGAAGGGCCTATTGCTACATGGGTTCCTCCTCCTGGGTCTCAGTTACATCCAAAACTCCTCTCGAGGATCCTGATATGAAGACTTTCACCTGGGCACACCCTATTGAAGGACTATACCAGCCCTGTGGAACCATGCAGACCGCGGGAGCATGCTTTAACTGGCTGAGCAGCTTTTTACTTGGAAACACCGATTCTACATCTCTTGAACAACTCAACAACCATGCGGCAGCGGCAGCTCCCGGTGCCGGCGGGCTGTTTTTCCTGCCGTACCTGCTCGGAGAACGCTCGCCATGGTGGAACCCTGATGCCAAGGGCTGCTTCATCGGACTAGATCTGAACACCGGACGCAATGAGGCGGCGAGGGCTGTAATTGAGGGTATAGCGATGAACTTAAATGAATCGCTGAAAATAATGAAAAGGCAGACAGCCTTTGATTCGATCATGTTCATCGGAGGCGGGGCAAACGGCGGCGTTCTGCGTCAGATTTTCGCTGACGTCATCGGAATGAAGGTTGAGATACCTAAACTGCTGTCGGAGGCTACAAGCATGGGCGCAGCGCTCATCGGCGGGGTAGGTTCTGGAATATACAGCGGTTTCGATATGGTAGAAAAGATGAATCCCCTTGTATCAACCGTAGAGAATGATGAATCCCTGAAAGATTTTTATTCAAAACATGAGGCAATTTTTACTGACATATATTATAATTTAAAGAGTTCGTTTTCGAAAATCAAATCGGAACAGGAGATTAGTTGATGGAAGTTTTCCCCGACTACCTGCTTTCTCACAACCTCGGCACCACGGGTAATATGGCGGTTCTCTATGATGATTCAGGGGATATCATCAAATCATTCTTTACCGCCTATCCCACGAAGTACATGCATGGAAACAGGGTAGAACAGGATGCGAATGACTGGTGGAAGGCCGTCTGTCTCTCAACCAGGGGAATTCTTATGGGAGTAAATGAAAAATCCATAGCCTCGGTCTCGTTCAGCGGCCAGATGATGGGTTGTCTCTGCATAGACAAGGACGGACTGCCTCTTGCCAACTCAATTATATGGGCCGACATGAGGGCGGAAATCGAGGCAGAGGCTGTACACTCCGACATCGATGAGGAGAGGTTCTATGAAATAACAGGTCATAGAATAAGCCCTTCCTATACCCTGTCAAAGCTTCTTTGGATTAAAAACCACAGTCCTGAAATCTACCGCCGGACTAACAAGGTTATTCAGGCAAAGGATTACATTGTCTACAAGCTGACCGGAAACATTCTTACCGATTATTCCGATGCATCGGGAACAAATATGTTTGATCTATCGAGCTTCGACTGGTCGGATACCATCCTCTCGATAACCGGAATCAACCGGGATATACTGCCGGATACGGCAGCCTCTACCGATATTGCCGGAAAGGTCAGCCTCGAAGCTGCCGCCGAAACTGGTCTATTGCCCGGCACTCCGGTAGTCCTTGGGGCCGGAGACGGCATCTGCGCCTGCCTGGGTGCCGGTTGTGTTGCCGAAAATGACGCCTATCTCTATTTCGGCTCATCTGCCTGGATAGGACTGACTAAAGACAAGCCTTATCATGACGCAAACATGAATACCTTCAACTGGGCTCATATTGACAGAGGCAGAATATCGAACTGCGGCACTATGCAGGCCGCGGGCGGGACAATAGACTGGCTCAGCAGGCAGATCGCGGGCATCGAGAGTATGCAGGCCCGGCAGCAGGAGATTCATGTTAATGAGCTAATCGATCTTGCTGTAAAGAACAGTCCTCCGGGGGCTAATAACCTTCTTTTTCTGCCCTATCTTCTCGGAGAGCGCAGTCCGCATTGGAACCCTGATGCAGCGGGAGTTTTACTGGGCATCAAAATGGAACATAGAAGAGAAGACTTTTTCCGTGCGGCAGTGGAGGGTGTTGCTTTCAACCTCAGACTCATCTGGGATTCACTTGGCAGCAGGATAACCGCTGATGAGCTCGTCCTTATCGGCGCCCTGGGCTTAAGTCCGGTAAAAAAACAGATATTATCCGATATCCTCGGAATCAGGGTTGTAAATAATAATCATACCCGTGATTCTAAATCATTCGGGGCCGCCCTTATTGCGGGAATAGGAACCGGTCTCTATAAGGGACTCGAGGATACCCGAAGAATCATCCGCCGGATAGATCCGGTAGAACCGGATGAGGAACGTGTAGAACTTTATAACAGGATGCTTCCGATTTTCAGCGAAGGTTACGAAAACCTTAAAGATACATTAAAAAAACTCAGTAATTTAGGTGGAGGTATTTGAAATGATAAAACTTACCCAGTATCTGGCGTCGCTTGGCGCCGACAACTACTTCGATGAGATGAAACTGTCAATCAATGAACTATTCCTCAGTGATTCTATAGAGATTAATCCATACAGGGAACATAACTGGGAACTGCGAAAAGCCGGCGGATTCACCGTGGTTAATGCCATTCCCGATGCTGACAAACAGGATAGGCTTTTCTGGGAAGAATGGTATGTTAAAGATGATGAAGTTCATCACCATATTCTAAGTCTGTATAAGCCTGCCAAGTATGATGAGGTCTTCGTTTGCCCGGCTAAAGATGATATCCATCCGGCCTTAAGCTTCGGAAAAACCTGGTATGTCATCGAAGATCCGGACATGAAACCACTGCTTCTCAGGAGATAAATCAATGAATTACAGTTTCTTCGGCTCAACCGGTCTCAGAATGAGCCGCATTGCCTTTGGCGTGCAGACTTTCGGCTGGAGTGTAGAAGAAAAAGACGCATTTCGGCTTTTGGATATCTATACCGGCTCGGGAGGGAATTATATTGATGTAGCAGATTCCTACAATGACGGAAAATCCGAGATCATTACAGGAAACTGGCTTAAAGAAAGGGGAGACCGTGACTCGCTTCTCATTGGAACAAAGGTTTTTTTCCCTACAGGTGACGGACCGAATGACTCAGGGCTCAGCAGAAAACATATAATAGACTCGGTTGAAAGAAGCCTCAGGCGCCTGAATACCGATTATATTGATCTCTACCAGCTTCACTGCTTCGATCGGATGACTCCTATTGAAGAGATAAACATGACCATGGATATCCTGATTAGAGACGGGAAAATCCGTCATTACGGGCTTTCAAACTATACAGCATCATCAATTGTTAAAACTTACTATACATCAAGAGAGCAGGGGTTCTGCCAGCCGTCGTCCCTCCAGCTGGAGTACAGCCTCCTGGTACGTTCTTCCGAATGGGAACTGCTTTCAGTCTGCGGCGAATACGGTCTTGGAATTCTTGCATGGTCGCCACTTTCGGGAGGCTGGCTAACCGGCAAATACCGCCGGGATAAGGCCGTTCCCGCAGACAGCAGGGCCGGTGTCGGCGACCGCTGGGATGATAATGAAAAACAACGCGGAGGTGATACAACCTGGAAGATCATAGACGTCCTAGAATCAGTCTCACAGCGGACCAGGCGGACGATATCACAGATGAGTCTTGCCTGGCTTATGAAGAAGAAGCCCGCTGTTTTTCCGCTGATAGGGGCAAGAACCGAAGCACAGCTGACTGATAACCTCGGGGCGGATGATTTTGTACTCTCGTCAGATGATGAAAAACTTCTCGATGAGGCCTCGGCTGTGTCAGAGCCTTATCCATACAATTTTATAGAGAGGTATAGCAGAAAGGAGCGCACAGATGTTTAAATCAGCTTGGGTTACATCCCCAAAACAGATTAGCATTATAGAAAAAGACTTTCCGCCTCTGTCCAGCCGTGATGTAAGGGTCAGGGTGAAAGCCTGCGGAATCTGCGGTACCGACATCCACTTCTTCCGGGAATATCCTGATGGGAAACCGACCCCCCTCGGCCATGAAGCAGTAGGTGTTATAGAGGAGATAGGATCTGAAACGAGCGGTCTTGAAAAAGGCGACAGGGTTGTTGTGCAGAACCATATTACCTGTGGGCGATGTAACGCCTGTCTCAACCGGAGGCCTGAGGCATGTACCGGAATAATGACCTATATGAATGATCAGGCTGGAATGGGCGAATATCTTACTGTACCAGAGTCCATGGTAATCAAGTATGACGGCCTGGAAGCCTGGGAGGCGACCGTGGCCGAACCTCTGACGGTTGCCCTCGATCTCTGCGAGAACGCGGATATTCGGCTTAACAGCGAAGTTCTTATTCTTGGTCCGGGGATTATCGGCCTGTGCAGTATAAAGATAGCGCAGAAGCGCGGCGCGCGGAATATTATTATAGCCGGACGCGGTTTTGACACGGAGCGTGGTGCTGCCAGAAAAAAGGCCGCAGAGTCACTCGGTGCTGACTTCACATTAGATACATCAGAAAAAGGCTGGAAGGCAGAGCTAAAAAAGCAGTTCCCAGGCGGCTTTGACAGGGTTATAATAACCGCGCCTCCTGTTACAATCCCGGACGGAATAGAACTTGCCGGCTTCGGAGCTGATATCATATATAACGGAATCAGCTTCTCAAATGATTCCGTCAGCTTCAGCGCTAACGATCTTCATTTCCAGAAGAAGAATCTTATAACCTCACACGCAATCCCTAACTGGGGGTTTCCGATTGCCCTCGATATGCTGAAGAGAGGTGACATCTCAGCACCTGACCTTGTAACCGGGCGTTACCCGTTTGAGAAAATTGACGAGGCTTTTTCGGAGGCACAGGCAATAGATAAACCGGTTATCAAGGTTGTAGTCGAATTTTAAATCGATATGGGCTCAAGCCTGAGAGATGCGTTAATCTCGGCTGAGATGGGGCTTGAAAGTTGTTTGTTGTTAACAGCTGCTCTAGCCTTGTCAGGGCTGCCGTCTAAACCTGACAGCATAAAAAACGGCAAATATAGTCGCGGTTCCTGCCATCATTCTGAAAGCTGTTTCAAGCGACAGAAACTCTCCTACAGCGCCGATTAGAGGAAAAAGGATTATCATTATAAGGCTGAAAGTCATGCTCTGAAACGAGAGAACCGTCGCCCTGATATCAGAGGGGATGAGCCTGTTCAGATAATCTGAGATTACTACAATAAGTATGCCTTCGATTAAGCCGGTGGCGATGAAGAATACAGCCTTAAAAGGAGTAAGACCGACACCCCAGAGACAGACTGTCAGCAGAACCGGAAGAAGGATGAGCAGCCTGCGTTCTTCAGCCTTTTTCTCTATTTTTACCGCAAATATTGAAGAAAGGGCAGAGAGTCCTGCTGACATGGCATAAACTATTCCTATTTTTGACTCATTCCAGCCTGAAATCTTGAAATAATTTTGAAGATAGAAGAACAGGCTCGTCGTGAATGCGAAAATTACCTCCGAAAATATTATTAAAAACATTATCCGCGGCTTACTTCTGATTAAGTTAAAACTGTCGCTCAAGATTTTACCGAAAGCTCTAAAATTCCTTATATGAGGTACTTCATGCTCACCGTCATTCTCGGGGAGTCCTCCGTTTTTGACTTCGACGAAGGCGAGTCCTGTCATAAAGGATGTCAGGGCAGCAGCCGTCGAAAAGAGAAATACATAAAAGTATCCACATTCGGACGCAAGTAGTCCTCCGACAGCAAACGATATAATAGTTGCAGCCTGAAACGCAAGCTCGATAAAACCCGCAATTTTCAGGTATTTATCTTCCCGGCCCATGGCCTTGAGCGAATCGTAGACGAAGGCCTCACCGGCTCCGGATTCAAGATTATACCCGAAGGCACAGATCATAAAACCCGCGGCTTGAAAGATAAAGTTATCGGCCAGATACATAACAACGAGGCTTAGAATCAGGGCAAGCCTGCCCCCGAGACGGCAGAACTTTCGGCCTATGAGATCTGCAAAGGCTCCGGAGGGAATTTCGAAGATCATCGAACTGATATGAAAGACACTCTCAAGAATTCCAAGCTCAATAAGAGAGAAGCCTTTCTGTGACAGATAAATCATCCAGAGGCCTGTGGTGAAATTGATATTTGAAAAAAATATGAAAAAATAGTTTCTATTTATATTACGCCTATAGTCACTCATCGCTTATTCCATAAAATGAGTTGTTTCGTTTTACAGATTAAATTGACTATCTAAGCGTCACCGCTTCTGTTCAGTCCGTTTTCTAATCTGATTGTATGATAATGAAGATTTCTCAATCTGTCCACTTTTAATTTGTTTACTTAGCTTCAGCCTTATATTATTATTAATTACAGTAATTTAATTATTTTATGCAGAGCCAAAGGAGAAAGTTATGGCAGAAATTACTTTACATGGTAATAAAATTCATACAGTAGGCAGTCTTCCGATAGTCGGAACCCAGGCACCTGATTTTTCACTGGTTAAAACAGATTTATCAGAGACCAGGCTTTCAGAGTTTAAAGGTAAAAAATTGATTCTGAATATCTTTCCCAGTCTTGATACCTCGGTCTGCGCCACTTCAGTCAGAAGATTTAATAAAGAACTAAGTGAGCTTGTAAATACCGAAGTGCTATGCGTTTCAGCTGACCTGCCCTTCGCGCACGGCCGTTTCTGCAGCAGTGAAGGCCTTGAAAATGTCAAAAATGCTTCGGTTTTCAGGAATCCAGAGTTTGGAAAAAACTATGGTGTTCTTATTACTGACGGCCCCCTGGCGGGTGTTCTATCCAGAGCGGTAGTTGTTGTTGATGAAGGCGGCAAGGTTATTTACACAGAACAGGTTCCCGAGATTGCCCAGGATCCTGATTTCGATGGAGCCTTGGCGTCACTTGGCATGTGAGCCGAATTTAAACCACCAAATGAGGTGTAATAATAAAAGTCATTATTCCCCTTGAAACATCAAATACGATGCTCAATCTTGCCATTGAACAGTTCTTTATCGCCGCCTTGATTGTCAATAATTTCCTGCATTATGTTTCTGACTGACTCGGCATAATCTGCGGCAAGGTCCCGGCTGTCAACCCCTGTTTCCTCTGGAGGATATATTGCCGGACCTATTACTGTAATAATCTTTACCCAGGGCGGCTTCAGGGTCTTTCCCAGTATAATTCGCTCTTTCAGTACGTTTGTTACCGGAATTACCGGGACATTGTTTTTCAATGCAAAATAAAAGGGACCTGCATGAAATTCAGTTATTTCCTGATTATAATCATACAGGACTCCCTCCGGAAAAAAATGAATGAGTGCCTGCTTTTCAAGCAGGATTTTTACCGCGGCTGCTATATCCATAGGTCTGTCTTCCGGAAGGGGGAACCCATGGAGACACCGTAGAAAAAAACCGAAACCTCTAATGTCGACGGTTTGCTTCTGAATAGAAAAATAGATCTTCTCACGGTAGAGTGCCTTTGCGATAAAGCCCGGATCAAGATAAGTGCAGTGATTACTTACTGCGATTCCCCCGTCCATGCTCTTGAGATTCTCACGCCCTATAACCTCGTGGCCGAAGAGGTAGGGGAATACCAGTTTCATAGCCATAATCATGAGAGTATAGACACCGGCAGAAAGTATTCTGAATCTGATTGAAGTATATATCAGTGTTTTATTTCTCTGAGAATTCTTCCCTTCCATATGTACCCCCTCCCGGAGCTGAAATCTCTTATCGATTTTACAGCGACAATAATTATCATCGAGAACATTAATGGATAAATTAAAGGCAGAAACAAGTCCTGCTTTCTGTGACGTAGAAATAATCCCCATCCAGCGAGAAAAAAAAGAATTCCTGGATAAACGATGTTAAATAATGGACTTCCGGTTCGATATAAAATCACCGTCCAAAACGGCGGTGCAATCAGGAAAATGATGAAGAAGGCGATAAGAAAAATCATGGGAGCAAGCTTTTTTTCAAAAAAATCAAAGATATTCTTTCCTATTCCGTCCACGGCTCCGCTGAAATCATCATACATACGACATCTCAGGTGCTTCTTGGCATCAAGCAGTCCTATCTTGTAACCCTGCCTCTTCATTTCACGACTTATGTACACATCTTCGGTGATCTCTTTTTTAACAGTTTCATATCCGCCTGACTCCCGGTAACTGTCTGCCTTGAACAACAAAAATTGTCCTATTGCCATTGATATAATAGGAAGAGGGATAAAGGGCAGCCCCCAGAGCGGCAGGAAAAGGGCCGTATTCAGATACATATTGGGAACTACAAGCTTCTCTCCAAATGTATGATTAATATGCAGCGGATATCCTGATAGCAGGTCAAAGTGATGCTTTTCGGCATTCGTAACCGCCCAGGAGATGCTGTCCTTCTCATGCCTGGTATCGGCGTCGACAAATAGGAAATATTCTCCGGATGCTTCAGCCGCGAGCTGATGCATTGCGTGTGGTTTTCCGTTCCAGTCATCCGGCAGGGATTTTCCCTTTATCACTTTCAGGTTTGGTGTCTTCTTCTTATATGCTTCCAGTATCTGCAGGGTCGCATCATCTGATTTATCATCGAGTACTATGATCTCATAGTTTTGATAAGTCTGGTTTAAAAGAGAATCTATGCATGGACCTATATTATCTTCCTCATTTCTGGCCGGCACCAGAACGGAGACGAGTGGGCCGTCAATGATAGATGGTTTTTTTGATGCAATCATCAAATAGAGAATATTAGTTGTCGACAGGAATAAAACATAAATACCGAGGAATAAAATCAAAATCGAATACAATCTACTGAAATCGGAAAGGAAAACAAAAATAAACATTTTTGGCCCCCATTCTACAATATTAATATAATTTTACAATATCAGGTTGTCAATAAAAACATTCATCTATCGGCCCGGTTGACAACTTATATTTGATTATACTACCAATCTAAACTATATTTATTACATGAACTTTAACCTTACAACACCGGCACTGTTATTTCCGGCAATATCACTGCTGCTTCTTGCGTATACTAACCGATATCTGACTCTCGCAAGCCTTATACGTGATCTCTATTCTCGAAACCAGGAGAGTAAGAACCGGCTGTTTACTGACCAGATAGCCAATCTCAGGCTCCGTATTCAGATTATCAAGAATATGCAGATTCTCGGTGTGCTCAGCTTCTTCTGCTGCGTACTCACCATGATGCTGTTATTTCTCGGACAGATTGTCGCCGGAGAGATTACATTCGGAATAAGCCTGTCCTTGCTGCTTCTGTCACTAGGTCTGTCCATTTATGAGATTACAATCTCAATAGGAGCCTTGAATATACTCCTCGACAGCTGCGACAAGGAGTAAACCAGAGCCCTGCTTTAATATCACGAAAAAGTTAAGCGGCTGTTCTTGAAACAGGCACAGCTCTTGCGCCTGTATGTGGGTCTCCAGCGAAACCGGAGTGAATTGCAACCGTCTCGAATCCTTTATAATCCAGCATAATACACCTCCGGATTATACATTACTATTTTTATAAGCTATCAATAAGAAGAGGCTTCAGAAAAGAGAAAAAATATCTGTTATCTCTGTCTCGGGAAAATAATCTCTTCCGAATCAAGTACAGCAACTTTATCCATGACTGTTAATCGTTCATTGAAGGAATTGATCAACACCGGGGCATTCGGGTAATGGTTCGAATGCCCGTCCGCAACCACAATAATATTATAACCTCGTGATAATCCATCATAAAGTGTTGCGGCATAACAATGGGTAGTGCTGATTCCGGTCAGAACAAGGGTTTCCACACTAAAACCTGAGAGAATGTCTTCAAGATCCGTATCAATAAAACCACTTGATGTGTGCTTATCGATAACTATTTCATTATCCCGCGGCGCAAGAGCCTGATAAAAATCCCAGCCAGGACGCCCCTCCTTTACTGTCTCGTTATTATCTCTTATATAGATCACAGGAACGCCAGCCTCATCAGCTGCCTCCCGAAGGGAAAGTACAGCCCCTATTACATGCCCCTGAAGATAGAAGGGCATATATGCTTTCTGAAGGTCAATTATCAGCAAGGCCCAGGAAGTTTTCCTAAAATCCTTCATTTTAAGTTTCTGCAAATCGGTTTCCATGCTGCCTGCAGCTAAAAGAAAAATAAACAATGCCGGAAGAATCCGTTTTAAAAACCTCATATAGCTGCCCGTACTTTTTTATCAAGAAGGTTCAGAGGTGAAGCCCCTTCTTCAAGAATCAGAGTATGAAAATCCCTGATATTAAAATCATCACCCCTGGTGGATCTATAAATCTCTCGCAGTTCCAGAATTTTCAACTTTCCCGTCATATAAGCCGTTGCCTGCCCGGGCCAGATCAAATATCTCATGACTTCCCATTGACCGTAGCCCCTGCTGTATCCGGTATTATCAATGAAAAAATCAACCGCCTTGTTAAGATCCCATTTATAATAATGAAGTCCAGTGTCCATAACCATTCGAGCCGCACGATGAGCTTCCGCCTGTAGCATTCCAAGTCTTCCTTCAGGGTTATTATCATAATAACCTGATTCGGCCATCAGTTCTTCTGCATATAGTGCCCATCCTTCAATATAGCCGAGAAAACTGCTCCCCTTCTGAAACATAGATACAGGAAGCTCATTGGCAAGCCCTAATTGAAGGTGATGCCCCGGTATCGTCTCATGGAAGGTGAGTGTCGGCATCCTGTAAAACGGACCGGAAGACTTTGTAGCAAAAAACATACCCGGTCTGCTCCCGTCCAGAGCCGCAGGCAGGTAGTACCCTCCTGAATCCGCTGCTTTGACGATAACCTCAGCCTCAGGTACAGTATTAAATAATTCCGGTAAATACTCTTCAGCCTCGGTAATTATTGAAGCATATGTTTCTGTCATTTTATCAGCAGATATGATCTCTGCTCTGCCGTCGAGAGTTCTGTACATTTTCTCAATAGACTGCTGTGAATCAATACCGAGAGAAGTAAAAAGCATCTTCATCTCGGCATGAATTCTATCAAGCTCATTTTTTCCCATCTGATGAATCTGTTCCGGCGAGTAATCAGCAGTTGTATGGTGAGACAGACTGTATTTATAGTAGTCTTCACCCTTCGGCAGAGACCACGAACCATTATTCCCCTGAGCTATTTTGCGCTGCGCCTTCAGTCGTTCTTCAAGAATTCTGTAACCGGGAATAACCGATGATTCACACGCAGAAATAGCCAGTTCCAGCAGCTTTTTGGTTGATTCATCATCGATTTCAAGTTTTTCGAGTTTTATTTTTAAGCTTTGATAGTAAACAGTCTTTTCCGGTTCCGATACAGATGTTTTAAGAAGATTCTGAAGAGTCCAGCTTATGCTTGTTTCAGGTAGAATAACACCCGCTTCTTCCCTCAGCAATAATCCATTAGCAAGTTGAGTAAATTTAGTACCAACCTGTTCAAGCCTCTCAATATAGTTTTCTGCCTCCGATATATTTCTTACCGGCTGAATATCAGAAAAAAACAATTCCGTTGCCCCGGGCTCGCCAATAATAAAATGATTAACCTGAAAGCTGTTGAGCCTGTACTCTCCACCGGCAATTACATCCTTCAGATACCATTCCATTACTGCCCTGCTTTCAAGCTGATCAGCAATCAGTTGAGTACCGGAATACCCATCCAGCATTGACAGAATACCTCGCTGGAGGTTTTCGGTTTCTTCAAGATATTCTTCCGACATATTATTAAGCATATTTCCGGGCAGTCCCCAGGTATCATCAAGACCCATCTCCGTAACAAGCTCAGGGCTGCGGGATATCAATTCTCTGTATGAAATCTCAACAAAATCGTTAAAACTCAAACCTTGCAGACCAACTATGATTTCTTTCGAGCCTCTATTCGATTCTTCTTTCCGCTTGTCGCTCCCGCAGGAACATAATATCAAACAAATCGCAATCAACCCCCACATTATCTTTTTCATGACTGCCTCCGTAAAAAATCTTATAATACTGATTTGTAATTGACAATTGAACTTTGGTTCGGTTAGTCTTATTCATGCTACATTACCTCTTTCTCTGGCAGATGCTGGGGATGCTAGTCAGCTTCGGCAGCGTAATTGTTCTCATATACCAGTATAAAATGAGCCGCAACAGCTATTTGATAATGTTTCTGCTGTCGATTGTCTTCACATTCGATAGAACTGTAATATTCAGCCTGAGCAACTATTCCAATGCAAGCAGTGCCGGCTTTATATCGTTCAGGTTTGAACAAAGTCTGCCAGCGGGCTTTCTATATATACTGATGATTTCACTCTCGATATATTTTCTGATAGCCGCAGTATTCATGTTGTTTGAACACAAAACACCATTATGGTTAAGTATCATTTTCTGGTTATATTATGCGTTTTCGATGTCTTTGTATCTGTATATGATATTCGGAGGATTTCCTTCATATACCCCCTTCCCTGGATTATTCAACTGCACAATAATGACAACCCTTCCGTTCCTGGCTGGGAAAATTGTATTCCTGTTATCAGTCATAGTCCTGATTTTCAGCAGAAAAGTAAGTAAGGAAATCATCCTTGAAACAATCCTGCTCGGACTTTTCATTCTCATTCAGGCAGCCGATGGGATGGTTCGATTTCTCCCGGGCAGCCAGATACTTTCACTGCCTTTATATTTTATTCTACCAGGAGCTGCTTACATGATTATACTGCCGCGAATATTGTATAGGAGGAGAAAAACCGGCAGCGGAAAAACATTGCAAACAGAGATTACATCTTTTGCAGAAAAATACAGACTCAACGATGAAGACATAGAGCTTGTAACCTCTCTACTCGAAGGAATGAGTAATAAGGAAATCGCCTTTGATAAAAAATTGACGCTATCGACGGTCAAACATAGATTTCATGCAATTTATCGTAAATTGGGAATCAGCAGTAGGGCTGAGGTCTTTGCAAAATTCCGTAAATAAATGGTATAATGAACTATGAATACAATCGAAACGATAGCGGCAAGACGCTCAATACGCAAATTCACAGAAGTTGCAATCTCTGAAGAAGAAATAACAACCCTGATAGCTGCAGGAATGAATGCACCCTCAGCACGGAATACCCAGCCATGGCATTTAATGATCATCAGAAACCGTGAAACAATTAACAGCATTATTGAGATTTGCCCGAACGGCTCCCTTATGAAGGGAGCAGATACAGCTATACTTGTACTCGGTGACCTGAATGATACAGATGATTATTTTGTAATTGACTGTGCCGCCGCTGTTCAGAACATCCTGCTTGCTGCACATGAACTAAAACTCGGCACCTGCTGGATTGGAGTATATCCGCGAGAGCCCCGTGTAGAAGGACTGAAAAAATTATTCTCCCTGCCTGAACAGATCATTCCTCATTCATTAATTGCACTAGGGCATCCGGCAGAGTCAAAACCCGCAAACAACAATTACCGTGAGAATAGAATCCACATGGAAAAGTGGTAGGGGAAAACAATATTATCACGGATTGATTTTATTATGACGGAACTCTTTCTTAGTAGTCTTTGTTTTTCTTCTTTTCTTTCTTTTCCTGTCACTTTTCTTTAGCCGTTTTGAGCGGTTCCTTTTTTTACAGCTTTCTGGGTGGTTCGTTCTTTTGTCATAGGGTTCTCCTCTTTTCAAATATTATGCTTATTGTATCATTGCCTTCAAAGTAAACAAGCCGGTTTAAAAGACAAAAACATCAATTTTAATTAAAGTAAATAAAGTCTCAGATGTACTGAAATCGTGCTGGAAAACTGTCGGGAAGGTAGTAAAGAAGACTTCCAATGATATAGACTATGAGTCCGTACTTGCCTATGAAACACCTATAAAGCATTCATTTACTTTAGCATCGGTCTACATAATAGTAGTTGAATCGAAAGCCCTCTGGGCGGTCTGTGTTTCCCAGTTTGAAAAACCATACAATCCCGAAGAACTCGAGCTTGCCGAGGCCTTTACCTCCTATGCCGCCACAGCGCCTGATTGTCACCGAACTGGTTTCCAACGCTTTAAAGCATGCTTTTCTCGACGGGCGTCAGGGAAAGATAACCGTCGTTCTGTCGGTCCGTCGCGGCGAAACTATTGTTTTAAAAGTGAGCGACACCGGCATCGGCTTTCCTCATGAATATGATTTCAAGAATGCTGATACTCTGGGTCTGACACTGGTCAACAGCCTTGTTTCCCAGTTGAGAGGAACTCTTGAAGTGCGGGATGATGGCGGTACCGTCATCATAATTGAATTCAGCCAGCCGGCGGGATCGGTCTGATTCTTACAATCTCTGATAGTTACTGATTCACTAAAATCTCACATCAATCATTTCTCCGGTGGTCATAGCAGTTCTGCCTTAATTCCTGTATACTCAGCTATCGGAGTGAATTTTAATGAAACAGATACAGTGGTTCCCGGGCCACATGGCCAAGACAAAGCGCCTTATAACAGAGCATCTTCCCAAAGTCGACATAGTAATCGAGATCCTTGATGCGCGCATCCCGCAGTCAAGCAGGAATCCTCTCCTTGAAGAGATAACCGCCGGGAAACCTCAGCTTCTGGTACTGAATAAATCAGATCTTGCGGACAAGGATCTCACCTCAAAATGGATGACCCGGTTTTCGAATGAGGGTTTTTTCGCTACATCTGTTAACTCAACCGAACCCAAAACGGTTTCCGGTATTCTCAAGCTCTGCAGAAAAATCGTTGAAGAAGAGAAGGGCGGTAAAACCGGTAAAATAAATATTCTTATTGCCGGAATTCCGAATGTCGGAAAATCCACAATTATTAACACTCTTAGAAAAGAGAAAAAGGCTTCGGTTCAGAACAAACCTGGACATACTAAAGATTTCCAGCGGATTATTCTTTCCAATGAGCTCACGCTGATAGATACTCCGGGAATCCTCTGGCATAAATTTGAGCCTGCAATAGGATACAAGCTGGCCATTCTAGGTTCAATCAAGGATTCTATTCTCGATATCTATGATATTGCTTTTGCAGCAGTGAAGATCTTTTCGGCCGCATATCCAGAGAGACTTATTGAGCGGTTCAAACTGGAAAGTCTTCCGCTTCAGACTGAAGAGACAATCGAGCTCATAGGACGGAACCGCGGACTTCTAATGAAGGGCGGAGTTGTCGATTTTGAGAGGGCCTGCCACATTATACTCAGAGAGATAAGAGATGGTAAACTTGGACCTGTGAGTTTTGAGTCTCCAGCCTTAGATGACAAGAGATTTGGAAGTCATGTCTTCGACGGCATTTAGCTTCTTAGTTCCGGCAAATTATAGCTAAAATACCTCAACTTCCTCTAATGATGGCAGGGCGGCAATGGCTCCAAGTTTTGTACAGACAATTGCTCCGACCTTATTTGAGAAGGAGATTATTTCCCAAAGTTTTTCTGAATCGGAATACAGACTGAAGGGATCTTCGAGTTCCGCGGTCTTTAATAGAAATGCTCCGGTAAACGCGTCTCCGGCCCCGGTTGAATCAACGGATTTAATTTTAACACTTTCTATAATCCTGCTCTCGCCCTTTGCGGAGACGAGAGTTCCCCGGCTGCCGAGGGTTATTGTTAGTATTGAGCTATCCGGCCTCTCTATTCGGTCGACTGCCGCATTGAGTTCAGATTCTCCTGTTAACAGGAAGAGCTCTTCTTCGCTCAACTTAATGAAATCTGACTTCCTTATGCAATCGAGGGACAGTCTAATAAACTCCTCATCGTTATTCTTCCATAAATTTCCGCGGTAATTCGGATCGAAGGATGAGAATATTTTCTCATTTCTGCATAGTTCCATGAGTTTGATGTAGGTTTTTTGCAGCCGTCCTTCAAGCAGCGCCGTAGCTGAACCAAAATGAACAATCTTTGAAGCCCGAATTTTCTCAAAATCAAGATCCTCAAATCCGAGTTCGGCGTCCGCGCCCCTGTTAAAAACAAAATCTCGCTCGCCGTCGGCCTTCAGAGAGACGAATGCAAGGGTTGTGGGCTTAGTATCAGATCGAAGCATCATGGAGGTATCTACACCAGTTTTTTCAACTGACTCTTTAAGGAAATTGCCGAAAGGATCGGCGCCTACGGTTCCTATAAAGGAAGCGCTGCCTCCGAGTCTGGCAATAGCGGCGGTGACATTTGCCGGCGCCCCGCCTGCGTGTTTTCTGAAATTCTCACCCTGCGCGAGATTGGTATCAATATCTGTGCAGATGAAATCTATCAGTATCTCACCTATGCAGCTCACATTGTTCATCAGGTTCTCTCCTTAGATCTAAAAATTTATATCTCGGGATAAGTAATATCTACGGCAGAGTCAAGTTTGTATACTACATCCTTTCGTTCTACTCTTATTTTAACCTTACATCTGAGTTCAGGATCGTTTTTCAGATGATTAATGAGTTCCCGAGTAGGGTTGATGGCAACAGGATGACCCGTCATCTTGAACATGGATATATCACCGTTTGTATCTCCGTAGGAAAAGCTCTTGTCCAGATCGATGCCGTAGTTCTTCGCGAAACATTTGATGGCCTTTGCCTTACTGCCTGCATCCCACATGGCGCCCACCTCACCGGTATAGCGGCCGTCCTTGTCGAGATAATACTTGGTACCGACGCTGTCCGTGATTTTGTAAAGTTCTGCCATTTTACTGACTAGATAATCCGGACTTCCTGACACAAAGAATACTAGGTGTCCTGACTTCTTATGAAATTCTATTTTATCACGGGTATACATGTAAACCTTGTCACCTTTGAGCTTTATAACCTGATCAGTGACAAAATCCATCTTCGATTTCTCGAGACCCTTCAGGGATTCAGTATAGATCTTCGCGAGTTCCATCAGGTAATCGTCATAGTTTCCACGTCTTTTTTTCCAGTTCTTATAAGTGTGTTTTACATTCAGATGCCACAAGGCTTCATCGAGAACATCGTATTTAAGAAGTTTTTTAAAATGCTCGATCATCAGTGAGTCACGGTAGAGCGTACCGTCAATGTCAAAAAAAGCAGCAATATTGTCTGGTTTCATGCATTTCAGAATTACATTTAATCCTCTATATGTCAATAATATCATCCTGCCGACCGTGATTGATTATTTTAATTAATACCAATATGATCACTACTTATGAATAGTTTTGATCTGATAATAATCGGAGCCGGCGCGGCTGGGCTCTTTGCTGCCGGAAAATGCAGCTCCGGCGAAATAAAAACAGCGGTTTTTGACTCAATGAACAGCCCGGGACGAAAGCTTCTACTCACAGGCCAGGGAAGATGCAATATCACTAATTCCGCCCGGCTGCCTGAATTTATTACCCGTTACGGAAATAAAGAGCGTTTCGTAAGAAAATGTCTATATTCTTTTGGCGGAGAAGAACTCACTCAGTATCTCTCCGTTGCCGGCCTGGAGCTGGTAAGCCGTGATGACGGAAAAGTTTTTCCGACGTCCGAGCGAGCCTCGGATGTCCTGAAGTGTCTTCTAAGAGTGTGCAGAAAATCATACATCGATTTTAATTTTGGAAGTAGGGTTGCGAGTATTGAATATAATGACGGCGTTTTCACCCTCGCCTCCGAAAACGGAATAAGTGCTTCCGCGCCAAGACTTCTAATTGCCGCGGGCGGTTACACCTTTCCGTCCACAGGATCCAGGGGAGACGGTTTTAAACTTGCAGCCTCTCTCGGCCACAATATCATTACCCCCAGGCCGGCACTGTCGGCAGTAAGCACTACTCAAAAGGATTTTACCTGCTGTGCAGGAATCAGTATTGATGCCGCTTCGGTTCTGTTCAGGGACAATAAAAAAATCAGCAGAAGGAGGGGCGCCCTGCTGTTTACTCATACAGGACTCTCCGGGCCGCTGATAATCGACAATAGTCGGGAGATGCGCCCCGGCGACAGCCTTGAAGTCAGTCTTCTGCCGGATTACAGGGAAGCTGAGTTGTCTGCCGCGGTTCTATCCTTCTGCGCAGTACATGGTCGCAGTCGTCTAAAGAGTTTCTTAACCAAATTGTCACTTCCGGAGCGGCTTGCGGCCGCCGTTTTCGAGAGAGCTGGACTTGATCCCGGCAAGACGGCCGCCGAGATTACGAAGAAGGAGCGGAACTCACTTCTTCGCAGTATAGAAGGGCTGACTTTTACAATAGAACGCCTGGACGGGAAGAATAAGGCGATGTGTACATCCGGCGGGGTGGATACTGCCGAGATAAACCCATCGACAATGGAATCAAGGCTGATTTCCGGACTCTACTTCGCCGGGGAAGTTATAGATGTTGACGGCGACAGCGGCGGATACAACCTACAGTTTGCGTTCTCATCCGCCTTTGCCGCCTCCGAATCGATCACCGCCCATCAAAAGCGAAAATAAACGTAAATACTCGATACTATGAGAGTTATTACCGTAATAAACGCACTGTATTTTGTGAACTCAAGAAAGGATATCTTATAACCGTTCTTTCCGGCAATTCCGGCTCCGACTACATTTGCCGACGCGCCAATGAGGGTACCGTTTCCTCCGAAACATGATCCCAGGGCAAGAGACCACCATATAGGTTGAATTGCCTCGCTGCCGAGGGTTTCACCCATATGTTCCACCATGGGAATCATTGTGGCGACATAGGGAATGTTATCAACAATTGCCGACATTACTCCGGAGAGCCAGATGATCAGCTGTGAGGACAGCGCAATATCTCCCTTTGTCAGATTAAGCAGGGAGATTGACAGGAACTCTATTACTCCCAGCTCAACGAGGCCTCCTACAAGGATGAATAGTCCGATGAAAAAGAAGATTGTACCCCATTCAACCTCATGAAAGAACTTGTCAACTTCTTCGCCGCCTGAGAGAAGCATCAGTAGTGCCGCTCCGAAGAGCGCTATTGTCGCGGGTTTCAGCCCAATCTTGTCATGGATCAGAAAACCGATGATTACCAGTGCCAAAACTATAAGACATTTCACAAGCAGGGCGGGGTCTTTTATTGAAAGTTTCTCATCAAACTCCATTATTCGTGCCCGGCGCTCAATACTGACCTTCAGTTTCTTTCGAAACAACAGGTAGATAATAAAACAGACAATTATGAAGTTTATAAGAACAATGGGTCCGAGATATATTATGAAATCCATGAATCCCAGACCGGCAGCGCTTCCAATCATTATATTCGGCGGGTCTCCTATCAGAGTTGCCGTACCGCCAATATTGGAAGCTATAGCGCTGCTTATTACGAAGGGTATTGGTGAGAGCCCCAGCTCAACTGCAACAAGGATGATGACGGGGGTCAGGATCATGACGGTAGTAACATTATCGAGAATTGCTGAGAACACGGCGCTTAAAACAGCAAACAGCAGCAGTATTTTTATGGGTTCGCCTTTTACAGCCTTTGCTGTTTTAATTGCAGCGTACTGAAAAATACCCGTATTCTTTGTAATACCGACAATAACCATCATTCCAATGAGAAGGAAGATTACATTCCAGTCGATTTCCGCGAAGGCTGTGTCCTGGTCGATGATTCCCAGAATTATGAAAAGGACGGCCCCCAGCAGCGCGATAATTGTCTTGTTTATTTTTTCAAGTGTAATCAGGATAAAACATGTGATAAAGATACCTATACCCGCAATCATTAAAACGTTCAAATCAGTTACCTCCGAAGTACTTTTACGAGAATATCCATGATATTTAGAATACCGACGAGGTTACCGTCTTTTACCACCGGAAGATGCCGGTAATTACCCTGAGTCAGTTCCAGTGCGGCTTCAACAACTGAAGCCTCCGGTCTAAGGCTGACCTGCGATTTTTTCATGATATCACTGACGAGAATATTCTCTTCTTCCAGCATCAGCTTCTCAAAGGGCTCAAAACTGTTGAGAAAACTTAAGTTGCCAATCATTACCGCGTAATTAGGTATACCGATTGATATGAGATCATTTATTCTAACCTCGCCGATAAAGCGGTTATCAGAATCAATTACCGGAAGATAACTGGTTTTTTTCAGATAAAAGAGATCTGTTAGTTCCTTGAGGTTGGACTCGGGGCTAACGGTACCGAAATCAGTACTCATGAGGTCTTCTACGGTGAGATCTTTTTTAACATAGATCTCTGCAAGTTGTTTGGATATCAGCTCCGCATTTTTTGCCGCAATGAGCCGGCTGAAATACTCTTCGTCCATCGACAGCTTGGTAAAGCTTGCAAGAACCTGCAGATATAAATTTGATACTGCTGTCGAGGTTAGCATTATAACAAAGCATCTGACTTCAATGTCATTGATAACTATAGGTTTCTCGGGAATACAGATCATTATAGAAAGATCTCCATAATCTTTAACCCTTGCGTGCGGTATTGCAAGCCCAGTAGGAAAAACAGTTCCGCCAAGTTCATCTCTCTGATTAATTTCAGAAATAAGCCGTTTTTTATCTATCGAAAGTCTTTTTTTATCAAAAAGCGCGTTGAGCGATACTTCAATTGCTTCTTCTCTCGTTGTTACATTTTGATTAACGAGGATAAAATCCTTTTCAATAAGCGACGAAAGTTTCATTTTCAGCTCCTTAAGGCAAGATTATGAAAGTTAACGGTTTTTGTCAATAATTAACAAGTACTTTGATGTATTAACAAGGACTATGGTGGACAATAAAGTACATTTTATTTTACAAAAAAGGCTTTAAGTTTCAATATTAATTTAGTATCCTATATATTGTGAAAGATGTAATTAGCGTCGTGAGACCCAGTGCCGTAAAACTGCTTAGAATTATCTTTGATTACCTCAGCAGAATTGCAAAAGAGAGAAATGTTGATACAATACTCGAGCTCATAGCAGATTTGGGCCGAGATGTGGTTGCGGCTGATCGCTGTACAGTCTGGTTAATCGATGAGCGTAAAAATATCCTCTGGACCCGCGTAGCTCACGGGGTTGATCGAATTGAGATTCCGCGTAACAAGGGAATTGCCGGGGTTGTAGCCGAAAGCGGAGAACCCCTGATTATCAATGACCCATATTCTGATCCCCGGTTTGACAAGGAAGTCGATAAAAAAACCGGCTACAGAACCTACGGAATAATCGCGCTTCCAATAAGCGACAGTAAGGGTAAGATGATAGGTGTTGTTCAGGTACTGAACAGCCGGACACCGCTCAAGAAATTTACGAATAAGGATCAACAGCATCTTGTGCTTGCGGCTAGCTACGCAGGTAACCAGCTTGAAGCAGTATTGCTTCAGGAAGAGATGGACAATACCCAGAGAGAGATTATCTTCACCCTCGCGGAAACATGTGAGATGAGATCAAAAGAAACCGGAAATCATGTTAAGCGGGTTGCCGAGTTTTCAAGAGTTCTTGCAGGCTTTCTGGGGATGAATCAGAATGATGCTCTCGTGCTTAAGACAGCGTCACCTCTTCATGACATTGGAAAAATAGCTATACCAGACTCTATTTTACTGAAAAATGGTCCTCTCACTGATGAAGAAAAAATCATAATGAATAGTCATACTACCCTCGGTTGGGAGATGCTCAAACATTCAGACCGAATTATATTCAAGGCGGCCGCCGATATTGCAATACATCATCATGAGAAATGGGACGGCAGCGGCTATCCGGCGGGACTCAGGAGTGAAGAAATCAGTTTGTATGGCAGAATTACCGCTATGGCTGATGTTTTCGATGCGCTGGCAAATACCCGTGTTTATAAGAAAGCATGGGAGAAAGAGAGGATTCTAAAACTTTTTCAGGAAGAGAGAGGAAAACACTTTGATCCTAGTTTAATCGATATTATGCTGGAGCATTTCGATTCATTCTGGAACATAAACATAAGATTAGGTGACAAGAATATAGTCGGATAAATAAAACATAGGCGTTTTTATGCTAAGCCTGTTATATATCACCCGAGGCTAAAAAGATTGAATATAGAGTATCGGTCATCCTCATTTATTATGGATATCTAATCACAGCCGCGGTTAGATTATTCATCTATCTTCTTCGGAAATTTTTAAAATACATCGGAACTTTTAAATGAGTTTCTTCTTAAGGTGCCAGAAGGAACTCATTTTAAAAACCGCAAGGTCGACTCCTTTCATACTAAAATCTGATAATAAATCCGGGCGGACGGGCTTATTTAAGCGAATCATCAAATGCGGAAGCTGCCCCTATAAGCGCGAAGTAGTTTTTATAGAAATCTATCATTTCCCTATGCTCTTTTATCATATTAGTATTAAGTTGAATCTGTTCTGCAAGCATCGCAGTTTCATCTCCTGAACCCGCTTCAAATTGGGTGCGTCTCAGCTCAATCTGCTGCTGATCATTCTCCTGTAGAAGCCGGTAATACTCGATATTCTGACGGTTCAGCTCCAGTGTCAGAAGAGTTTCATTTATAAAATAGTAGATCTGATCCACTCCGAGCTCATATTCATGAAAGGCCTTGTTCAGCTCCTGTGTATCCCGTTCTATCTGATAAGCTATCTTGCCGCCGTCATAGAGAATTGTCTGAAGCGCGATAGTTGAATTAAGCCCCAGGCTATCCTTTCCAAACCAGTCGGCTTCGATGAAGGGAAACCTTGGCCCTGTATATCCTAATTCAAAATGAAGACCTATGTCAGGCTTGAAATAGCCGGCGCCTTCGCTAATCTTCACCTTAAGCTCATTTATATTTCTTATAATATTCAGCATCTGAATTTCCGGACTGTTTTTCAGGGCGCTGTCGAGATACCACCCGGCAGTCTGAAGACTGATATCCTCAATTTTTCGGATAAAACTGAAATCCAGATTATCGATGTCAATATTCCGGATACCTGAGAGCTGTGACAGCGAAAGAATAGCTGCTTCTTTCTGTTTGGTAATCTCAGCCTGGGCAATCTGAAGTTCTTTTGCCTGAATCCTGGCCTTGAGCAGATCGGTATAAAGAATGAAGCCGTTTTGGTAAGATTCATCAGCTATTGAAATAAATCGTTCTGCGTCTTTAGCCTGATTGGCCAGACGTTCCTCTATCTTTTCAATGAAATTGAGAGTGTAGGCGTAAATATATATTCTTGTCCGAATTCCGTTGCGGCTGCTCTCGGTTTTCAGTCCTGATATCTGCGCAATATCCTGATACAAAAGAACTGAATTAGTTATCTTGCCCCAGGTGAAGACCGGCTGATCGACTATCAGCTTGAACTCATAATGGGTATTTTCCATCCCCTCATAAATTGTCATGTCTTCGGATGGAAGGAGAATACTGCTTCCGCCTATGTCGTAAGCGCCGAGCTGACCCGCAGTAAGCTTTATTGGCTCTATCATGGGTGTTGTCTGATAAGTCAGACTAGTCTGAAATTCAACGGTAGGAAATGCCGAAGCTTCGGCATTCTTCCTGTCTATATCAGCCTGTTTCCTCTCGATGTCGAGTTTCTGCAGATCAATGTTCTTATCAAGCGCGCTTCTATATAGCATATCCGGCGTAATCTCGGTTCCGGTAAAAACCGAAGGAATATCTACTGAGAATATTGAAAAAATGGAAACTGCTGTAAGCAGTATTGAAATTAATAATATTTTCTTCATGCTCATCCTGCTACTTTGTAATACTAATGAAGTTATTTGAACCGGCGATTAATTGCTTCATTTTCAGGTTGGCATGAAGAGGCGTTCCAGTTCCACTATAAACACCGGCTACAATTTCATCATCATCCGGGAGATATATATAATAACCTATATCACTCTGATCACTGGTATAGGTAGTATCTTCCCATTCAAGACCAGGAAAGTTGAACCGACCGAGTTTTACCTGATCCTGAGTAATTATCTGAAGTTGTGTACTGGTTTTCTTCGTCGGTATAGTCGTTCCGACAACCGGTATTAGCGTATCCTGATGCGGTGTAGCAGGATTGCCATCATGATCCGGTGTAAAAAAGAGCCAAACCACTACACCGTCTATTCCCGTGCCGCCGACATTCACGACTTCACCCGACAGCGTTTCATTAAACTTAGTCTGCTTTATTTTGATACTGCCCAGGTCATTCGTGCGGTCTTTTGTTATAACAGATGAGGGGTCATAGAAAGCGTCATCCTCATCGACGTCAATCGTTCCGTTTTCGTCACGATCCCAGCCGCCGTCGGTTAATTTGACATCAGTAGTACTATCAATTTTAAAAGTATCCTTGGTAAAGACAACTCTTACTCTGGTTGTCCCCCTATTGTCATTCTGGGAAGGTTTTCGTTCGAACCTTATTGTCTGTGTGTATTCACCATCTGCATCGGTCGTGGTCGAATAAGACGGATTCTCGGGCCAGTCAACGGCTGTTGCGGCCTGGATATCATCCGGATCGGAGCTGTTATAGCTCCAGTCTTCGGCTACATAGATATCGACCCTTACGTTCTGTTCACCTGTACTGCTGCTTGAATTAAGCACCGTCCCGGTAAGAGTTGCCGCATTATATTCATCGGCAAGGGCTATTTCTCCAAGATCGGCATAGGTGTCATCGGTTATTTCCCCGGACTGATAGTAGCCGTCGTCCTCATCAGGATCAATGCTTCCGTTTCCGTCACGGTCCCAGCCGCCGTCGATAATCTTCGAATCTGTTGCATTTTCGGCAATATAACCGTTGGCGAGATAGGTTAGCCGGATGATAGTTGTCTCGTTGTTATCGGTGCTCGACGGCAGCATTTTATAAGAAATCTCCTGTTCCCATTCGCCGTTGACATCAGAGAGCGCCGTATAGGAGGGGTCAGTCTCCCAGGTAAACTTTGATTCACTTGTATCTATATTGCCGACTGCGGTGTATTCCCATGATTTTGGCACCCAGATCAGAACATTGGCATTAGGCAGAACCTGATCAGTCTTGCCGTCTCTAACGGTTCCCGCTATCCTCGCGGTGTTTAGAATTCTCGGGAGCTTGAACAGTGGAATTCTGTTAGTCACATCCGATACAACATATACAGGGTAGGGAGCTTCTTGAAGGCCATAGCGTTCATGATGAAAGAGCATGAAAACCTCTTTACGGTCTCCTGATTTTCCGTATTCAGGGAAGAGTTCATTCCAGATTAGACCGTTGAAGGTGTACGCGCCCTGTTCATCAGTGATGGTCTTAAGGAAGTAGGTCGGCTCTCCGGCCGCAGGCTCATCAGGCAGTACGGAGTTGTCTGCCGTCCAGGCCGTGAGATCGGCGCTGCACATTGCCGTTTCGGTATAAAGGTAAACCTCGGCATCGGCTATTCCGCTGCCGGTTGTCCCGTTGTCATATTGTTCTTCATCAACAATTGATCCGGTTATCGAAGATGTAAAAACCACCGAGCATCCGGATAAAACAACTGCCGTTATAATAGCAGCTAACAGAAGTCTGTATAATTTCATAAAAATCCCTTCAATATCATATAGTCATAATAAAAAGAACGTTCATTCTTTAATTAAAATCTACTTCATCCCGGCTATATTTTCAAGTAAAAAGATAAATATAGTTAAATTTTTTTATTTTAGTAAGTTGAGGGAATTTCAAAAATAACCGATTTTTGAAATTCCCTCAGTTATATCAATCAGAAATGGATTGTTCTAGGTCTATTCGCATAAGAAGGCTCTTTAGAACAAGTTCCTGAATTACAAAGTTAATATCCTTCATCTTAATGATAGGCTTTGGAACTGTTGCTAGCCTTATTGCATTTGTCAGACCGGATAGTAATATTGTAACTAGTGCGAAAAATTCTTTCTTGGACATGTTTAGAAGCTTATAGAGGCTTTCTTCATCATTATTCCCCATAAACCTGTCGGCAATAGCTTTTGATATCATGGAGTAGAATCCATGAAGCTGCTCCTGAAAACTAAGCTCATTCGTTAAAACTGTAACAACACTGAGATTACTCTGAATGGCCTCAAGGATTGTATCCCCAAACTGGCTGGCAAGATCGACGTTTGATACTCCAGGAGTGATCTTGTTGAACAATTCGTCAATAAATGCACCTACGCCGCTATCGAGGAGGGTGATAAAGATTTCTTCCTTATTATGGAAATACAAGTAGATAGTACCAACTGAGAGTCCCGACTCGCTGACTATGTCCTGTATGGATGTAGCATGAAATCCTTTTTCAGCAAAGAGTTTCGTTGCCGAGGACATGATTAATTCTTTTTTCAGTTCGTCTCTTTGTCTTGCCATAAAATTATTATCACAAAGATCTTGAAATTATTCAATAAAAAAACTATATTTAAAGAATGAACGTTCCTTTTAAAAAGAAAACTATTATGACACTCATATTCGGCGTAGTTGCGGTGGCGCTGATCCTTGTATTACTTGGCTCATTGAGTTCGAAAAGTGTTCCAATTGATGATAAGAAGGTTCACAGTACCCCCGTGAAAATTATCAATGCCGAAAAAGGAAGCCTGACAAAGACCCTCAGGATGAATGGGTATATTCAGTCGGATAACATCATAACTGTTATTCCCTTTGTATCGGGAACCCTCGAGAAGATCACGGTAGAATTGGGCGATTCTGTAAAAAAAGATCAACCCTTAGCAAAAATAGATTCAAGGTTCTATGATCTGCAGCTCAAACAAGCTGAGGCGGCATATCTCGGGTCAAAATCCGCCTATGAGCGTCTTGAACAGCTTTTTAACTCGAACGCCGCAACGAGGCAGAATTACGAACAGAGTAAATCTCAATATGATGCCTATAAATCACAGTATGAACTGGCGCAACTTCAGGTCAGCTATACCAATATCCTCGCGCCCATAGACGGAACTGTATTACTTATTCATTCCAATCAGGGCTCCATGGCCGCTCCGGAGATACCGATTCTGACGATTGGTGATCTGTCAAATCTGATTGTGAAGCTGAACATACCCGATAAATATTATGAATTGTTCAGAAGCTCACAGGAAATGAAAGTGAAAATAATTCGTCCGCGTTATGAGAGTGAGCCCATCGATGCGCATATCTCGAGTGTTTCACCCATCATCAATGCCGAATCAAAGAACTTCGAGATAAGCTGCCGTATAGACGGGGATATCTCAAGTCTCAGGCCGGGAATGTTTGTCTATTGCATTTTCGAAGTTGACCGGCGGGAAGACGTCTATTATCTTCCTCTGGAAATACTAGGGCATGGCAACTCTCTCTGGTATGTAAACTCATCGACATCAACTGGTGAAAAAATTGAAATTACAGACTCCTTCATGAATACGGAATATTTTACTATTCCTGAGAAAATGGCTGATTATGATTTTATAATGGAAGGTCAGAGTTTTCTTCAGCCCGGGCAGAAGGTCCAAATAAGGTAAAAATTAGAATATGAAATTAGCGGACTATTCCATTAAACACCCGGCGGTGATTACTATTATTCTTGTAGCTATCGTTGTATTCGGGCTGATTGCGGTTCAGGGTTCCAATCAGGAAGCCTTTCCGCCGATGGGGCTTGCCGGAGCGTCTATTATAACCGTATATCCGGGCGTCGGCGCCGAATACATCGAAACCGAAATTACAAGTCAGATAGAAGACGCTCTCTCGAGTCTTTCCGGATTGTCCAAACTCGAGTCCTCCTCACGTGATTCAGCCTCGGTAGTCTCGGTAAGTCTCAGAGACGGGGAGGATGCATTTGCAAAACTCCCCGAGATAAGGGAGAAAATTAACTCTGTACGTGATGAACTTCCCGAGGGCATATCCGGAGAACCAGAAATCTTCATCCATGATTCAGGTTCAGTCCTGCCGGTATATTCGGTAATGATAAAGAGCAATCTTGACAGAGAAGTGTTCTCCAACTTTGTGAACGGAGATTTCATTCCTCAAATATCGAGATTGCCTGGAGTATCAAAGGTTCAGGTGAAGGGCGGTATTGAAAAAGAGCTTCAGATTAAACTGCATCTCGATGAGCTTGAGCCCCGCGAAATATCGGTACTGGATATATTCTCACTGCTGAAGCATTCTAATCTGTCTTTTCCCGGAGGTAAAGTAAACTACCAGGGAAAGGAGCTTGATCTCCGGACTTCCGGAGAGTTTTCCTCGATATCAGAAATAGAGAATCTGGTTGTCGGATTCGTTGATTCTTCCTTCATCTATCTTAAGGATGTTGCCGATATTTCTTTCCGGACTTCAGACCCTGACTTTTTCATCAGATCAGCCGGGGAGAATGTAATAGCCGTCGATGTCATGAAGCGTGAAGAAGGCAACGCTATAGACATAGTAAACGGTATTCATGGCCTTCAGGCTGAGACAATTGAGAAATACCCAGGCAGTTTCGAGTTTTTCACTATTACGGACCAGAAAGATCAGACAAACCTGACCATAAATACGGTAGCCAGGTCAGGCCTCACAGGTATTATTCTAGCCATACTGATTATCTACATCTTCCTTCACAACATCAGAAGTACTCTAATAATAGGGTTGTCGCTTCCAATTTCAATTCTGATAACATTTATAGGGATGTATCTGACAAAAACATCGCTTAACATGCTGAGTCTTTCAGGAATCACAGTTGCAATTGGAATGATAGTCGACAGCTCAATTGTAGTTCTCGAGAATACCAATTCTCACTTTTCAGCCGGAAAGTCCTCAATTGAGGCCGCGTCACTCGGTGCCGGTGAGGTCGGCGGGGCAGTTCTGGCATCGGCTACCACATCTATCTGTGTTTTTCTGCCCATGGTTTTTCTAACCGGAATCATTGGAATTGTAATGAAAGGCCTGTCGCTGACTATAGTCCTGGCCCTCGGTTCATCAGCCATTGTTTCGGTTATCATAGTACCTTATATGTCCGCCCTGTTTCTAAAAAGAGAACAAAAACAAATAAAATTTCTTGAGATTTTCCACGGGACGATAGAAAAGGGAATTCAGGCCCTGATTAGAGGTTACCGCAGACTTCTTTCAAAAGCCATCAATAAACCTTTTGTGATTATCATCATAGCCATTGTAATTCTCGCCCTCACGGTATTTCTGGTCACTAATCTTGGAGTAAGCTTTCTGCCTCCGACTGATACCGGAGAGCTCGAGATTCATATAACGACCCCCGAGTTCTACAGTCTCGAAGAGACCCTTGTAAAGACAGATGAGATAGACCGCAGGATACGCGAACTGGTTCCGGAGATCGAATCCGCAATCTATTATGTCGGCGCTGAAAGCACAATGGCCTCCACAACTACGCAGAATGCCTCAACGGGACGAATACGCCTCATAGGGACGGAAGAGCGGGATCGCTCAGTACAAGATATAATTACATTCCTTCAGGCTGATCTGGGTGAGGGCATCACCGATGCCGAAATCTTTGTAGTGAACGGCGGTTTTGATGCCCTGGTTGGACTGGCTACAGGCGGACAGGGATTCAAACTCAGAATCTTCGGCAGCAGTCTTGATGAGGTAATGCTTGTAGCCGAAAAGGCCGAGAACTATCTGCGTGATGATCCTGAGGTACTTAAGACCGACGCAAGCATGAAATACGGCAGGGAAGAAATTGTCTCGAATCTGATCCTTGACTACATGGGCAGCCTCGGGATAACTCCCTATGAGGCTGCAATTACATCACTCATCTTCTTCGGGGGGGTAGATGCCGGTAAGTACCGCAGCAATGGAGAGAACTTCAACATAGTTCTACTTTCAGATGTCGCGGGTGAGAAAATTGATGAGGATACTATTAATCTTATTAACCTGAGAACATCTTCGAATAAGATTGTAAGCATGTCGAGTTTCACTGAACTCGAGACTCGGCCGACAGTTTCGGTTATCAACAAACAGGATCAGAATATCTCTCTGACGCTGACAGCCTATCTGAACACTACTGATCAGCTCAGCATAACCCAGCGGGTGACTGAATACATGAACAGCAGTGAGCTGCCATACGGTACCTCCTGGAGTGTCGGCGGTACATCGAGCCTGATAAGTGATTCGTTTAAATCCCTGTTTCTGATCCTCGGGATTGCAGTCTTCCTGGTCTACATGGTCATGGTTATTCAGTTTGAGCGCTTTATTCAGCCTGTAATAATTCTGATCTCGGTACCGTTCTGTCTGATAGGAGTTATTCTCGGACTCATGCTGTTCGGCTCGATTATCTCAATAATCCCTATGCTCGGCATTATTTCTCTGGCGGGAATTGTAGTTAATAATGCTATTGTCATGATTGATTACATAAATCTGCTTGTAAGGCGCGGTGGAATTAGTCTTGAGAAGGCTGTTCTTGACGGATGCATCTCAAGGTTGAAGCCGATTCTTATGACTACTCTGACGACATTCTTCGGAGTGCTGCCGATGGCTTTCACCTCCGGAAACGGTTCGGAAATATACGCGCCGCTTGGGCAGGCAATAGCAGGAGGACTCATCACCTCAACCTGTCTCACGCTTTTTCTGGTGCCTGCCATTTTTACCCTGGTAGAAAAACGCCACCCGTCACAGACAAGGCTGAAACAGCCTATTTGATTATCAATAGGTTTCAGGAGTCATTTTTTCAAACTTGTCACGCACTTCGTACAGTCTTTTAAGATCGTCTCCGATGAACTCTTCATAGTCCAGTTGACCGGATTTTATCCTCATTAGCTCATCTTCCCAATACTCAATGCCTTCGATGTAGAGGTAAGGAAGCTCTGCCATAGCTTCAACCTGCTCGAGAACGCGATCCCAGTAATAAAGGGCGTCCTTGTAATAAAGCTCTGCCATCTGTAGACTTCTGAGGTTTTCCTGTTTCCAGGGATAGTTGAAAAAGTAAGCATCAAATTTATCGTATTTCACTGCAAGCAGGCGGTACTGCTCTATAAGTTTTAAATTCACATGAAGATAAAACAGCCTTCTGTAGCGCTCCCACTGCTTCTCATTCTTTATAAGACCAATAGCGTTTAGAGGATTTACAAAGGGACGTTTCAGGGCATTTTCAAGATAATAGATATTTTCGGCGCTGTCTTCGGGATACTGAATATAGTGCGAATGATACAGTTTGTAAAACTGTTCAGCGTAGAGGATCTTATAGGCAAAGGCTCCTGTTGCCGGGCACGCAAAAAGCAGTACTGTTAGGATTAATATTATTTTCTTCACATGAACATTATCGGCCGATGGCCTTCATTATTTCACTGCATATTTCTCCGGGGCGTCTAGTTCCGTCGATTACCACTGTCTTCATACCGCTTTTACTGTAAATATCCATTCCACGTTCATAATTTTCGATTATCCGCTTCTGAATTCTGTCTGCATCAAAGAGTTCTTCCATGTCACGATTTTTCATTCTCTGCCGGCAGATTTCAGGGCTGAGCTTCAGATAAATCAAATACTCAGGAAGGGGATATTTGTTAAGATCTCTGACAAGATCGAATCCGCAGTCAAGCGACTGATATGCGAATGACGAGAAAAGATATCGGTCGGTGATGACCACCTCACCGGCAGATAGATGGGTAAGAATACCGTCAACACTGCCGAATAAGTGCTCATACCGATCCGCAGAAAAAAGGCGGGCAAGAGTTTCCGGCTCAACCGTCACTTCTTTCCGGAGAATCCTCCGGATCAGACGTCCGGTTGGAAGAGGACTCGGCTCACAGGTTGTATAAACAGGAATATCCTTTCTTTTCAGGTAGTTCTCCATCATTTTCAATTGGGTTGTTGTTCCGCTGCCGTCAAGTCCTTCGAGAACTATAAAATTCTTTAGCAATTCAGTTTTTTCATTCATAATGATAGCAATAATAAAATATTGTGTCCTTTTCCGCAATCCATTTGGTTTAAGTATTGTGACGCCGTCATGCCCTCTGCCGATAAAATAAATAACTTTCGATTGGGCTTATATACACTTTAATCGTTTTTTAGTGTAAATTTAGATGTATAGTAACGATAAAAGAGGTTTAAACTGAAATCCGCAAGTAAAGTACCTTTTCATATACAGATAATATTTATTTCATTGTTTACAGTACTTACTTTAGCAGTTTTGTTCCCTCTGCGAAAAATCGTTATTGAGCAGATCATTATTCAGAAAAAACAGGCAATAGAACTTCTTGAGAATGAGACTAACCTTAATATAAGCTATGAAAATATATCTCCATCAATTCTCCATGCCTTCGAGATCAGGGGGCTTAAAATATCATCTCATGACAATCCCGAAGTTTCAATTTTCGAGATTGAGAGAGTCAGACTCAGATTTAATATTTTCAAATTTTCTCTGTCGAATCCGCTTAATGCTTTTATCGGTCTGACAATAGTTAATTCGGATTTTATATACGATATGAATAAAAGTGATTCAATAAACAGAATCCTTACTTCCATCGTCGATGGAAGCCGAAAGCAGACATCAACAGGCTATAGACTTCCTGATAATTTTACGATAAAAGGTAAAAACCTTTCACTGAAACTGATTACCGGCAAACTTGATATCATCTTATCAAGTTTGTTTTTCACCATCGGAAGTTCACAAGGGGGAGATCTAACAGTAACGGCTAAAACAGAAACAGCGTTAAATCTCTACGGCCTGTCAGCGCCTCTGCCTGTCGCCGAACTTAATATTAATACGCGCATGACCTTCACCGGAAGACTGTCCCCAGACCTTGAGTGGGCGGATATAGATATAAATTCAAAAAATTTCAGATCGAATATATTCTCAATTGACAGGATTAAGTGGAATTTAAAGTATAACAGTCCAGGTCACCTGTCTTTAACTAAAACAGGTGATAATATCCCGGTCGACCTCGCTTTAACTACAGATGTCTACGATAATTCTCTCAAGATAGAAATTCATGCGCAGAATTTCATCTTTACAGAATATTTTGAGGAAGCCGAAGCGCTTGTAGGTTATCATCTCGTACTCGGTTCTGTTGTAAGCGGTAATAGCTCTGCCGAATTCCGTTTTAATAGTGGAGATTTTATTTACAGCGGAGATCTTCTTGTTGAAAACATTCAGGGCATCACCGATTTTCCCCTTAATATAGCCGCTGATTTTAACGGAGAGAACAGAAATATAATAATCGCCGATTCTCTACTGACAAGCAGACTAGGTACTCTAGGCTATGAAGGGACAATAAAACTCACCGATAATCTTCCGCTTTTAAATGGAATGCTCCGAATATCGAATTTTACATTTAAAGATTATACGATAGGCTCATTATTCTCTATAAAAACCGATAAGGGCGGGAATTATCATGTAGAGGCTGAATCTGCGGAAATAAACAATCTCATTCTCCGACAGATTTCGGCCGACGTCCTTCCTTACGGGGACAGCCTTGATTTCAGGTTGACTACCGGGATATTGGATTCCGATGGCAGAATCAATTTTATCAATTCGGAAGGCAATATCCAGATTGGTGATGATTACTTCATTCAGGCGGCTATAAATACAGATAATCTGCCGGTAGAACCTATTCTCGAGCTCCTGCCGGGCGATTTAAGTCTTCCCGGCGCCATCCGTGATCTTAGGCTGACGACTTCGATCTTTCTTTCCGGTACACTCGAAGAACTGGCGTTCGCGTCACCCCTGATTAGTCTCAAAGATACCGGCAGTCAGGAGAAATCTCTGAGTTTCGCCCTCTCAGGCAATAACAGCGGATTCAGAATAAACAGCATCAAGTTGAACTGGCTTGGCAACAGTCTTACTGGGAAAATATCGACGGATCTGACCGAAAATAATGATCTTATCCTGAGATCACAGTTTCTCTATAATAACATAAGTTTCGAATCGTCCGGCGTCTTTGATAATGAGGGTAATCTCTCATTAATTGGGGACTACGGTTTGAAATTTAATCTAATTAAAAACTTCGGCAAGGGTTATAATATCAGTCTGAAAATCGACAGATTCCCGTTTCTGATAATTCCAGAAAAGCCTTCCTATGCAAGTGTTAACGCCATGGGGCTTTATAATTCCAGAGAAGAGTGGAACCTCCTTGTAAATGACATCAGTATCGAACAGCTGCCGGTTCCGTCCGGCGAAGGAAGAATCGGAGCATCTCTGCTTCTGAGCCGGGACGGCGGAAGCCTCTATCATCTTTCCTACAGTGACTCATTCTCTAAATTAAACGGGCAGGGCAGCCTGCTGTTTGATTCATTCGGTAGAAGCCCCGCAGGCCGCCTGCAGCTGTCGGCATATAATCAAGACTTAAACGAGAACTATGACGTGAAGCTTATTCTAAAGAACGACATCCTGGATGGGGGGCTGAGATTTAATAATCTCCCGGTCTCTCGATTATCGGATAGTCTTCCTTTCGACGGCTTTATTAACGGACAGCTATCAGTAAAAGGCACTGTCGAGGATCCTGAACTGGCACTTTCTCTTAATACTGCCAGATTAAAATTTAATAATGAATCTGTCGAGCTCAAAGCCGAATTGAATTATAGTGATCTGTCAATAGCCATTGAAGAGATTTCAGGCTCCTCGGGAGATCTCGTTTTTGATAATATTACAGGACAGATAGATCTGAAAAGCGGCAGTCATTTAATTAGTGGCTCCCTTAATCTGGACAGCAGATTCTTTAATCTGGCATCTGAATACAGCATAAAAGCAGAAACAATAGCAATTTCTTCATTTCGCGACATCAGCAGCATAATGTCACGGGATTTTTCCGCCAGGCTTGATATTACTAAACTTCTTGTAAACCAGGAGAACAAAGACCTCTGGAGTATTCGTCTGATCAACGAAGATGAAGTACTTAGTCTGTCGGGAGGACCTGATTATTCTATAAACGGAAGCATGTACGCTGATGGTTTTTTCATTTTGAATGCCTCGGCTCCTTTTCCGTTAACCTTTGCGGCCTCTGGAACATTGGAATCAGGCATAATAAATGCAAATATAACCGATATAAATTATATTTTTGATAATCTCGAAATTCCTTACTTCTATATCTATGAGGGCAGCATTACCGGCGGAGTGCGAGTTCGGGGAGGCGTCAATGATCCGGATCTTTTCGGGCAGATCAATCTTAACAATATGGTTTTTAAACCGCCAGTAGTCGAGGATATTACCGAAAAATTCAGCACATCAATCTTTTTCAGAGAAAAAGCCCTGACAATGCCTGCAACCAGAGTTCCGACAAACAATGGTCTGGTTTTCATCACCATGAATGCGGTTATTCAGAAATGGCTGCCGTACACCTATGATCTTAATCTCAAGATCCCCGAAAACAAATCAATATCGGCGAAGTATTATTATTCACCCTTCTATGTCTTCGGTTTCGCTGAAGGCGGCCTAAGGATATTCGGCGACTTAACAACCATGAGAATTGACGGTGACCTGAAGATCATTAATGGTATCATGATCCTGAATAACAATCTCGATGCAAAGAAACTGGAGAGCGCGACCGAGTATGTTGCGGCGGATTTGCGTCTTACAACAGGAGAAAACAATCAGCTCTACTGGCCGAGCCGCGAAATTCCTATTGTAAACGGCTTTTTAAGCGCAGATAATAAAATAACTATGCATTATAACAATAGTTTGTCCGAATTCTGGCTCGAAGGGGATCTGAACCTGAAAGGCGGAGAGATCTTTTATTTTGAAAGAAACTTCTATGTGAAAGAAGGACATCTGAAGTTCAGTAATACTTCCCTAGTTTCAATTGATCCGCTGCTGAGCACAAAAGCCGAGATTCGTGACATCAACTCACAGGGAGAATTAACGAGGATCTATCTCATTGTTGATGAATCTCCGCTTAGCAACTTCGCGCCGCGTTTCGAGTCCGATCCCTCATTATCTACGGTAGAGATAATTTCCCTTCTCGGCGGAAACTTTATGGACAGTATCAGCAGCAGTGGTTCATTTGACATAGGTGATGCTCTGCTTACCTCGGTAGATCTATTCACCCAGTTCGCGATATTTCAGGGGGTTGAAAACACCCTAAAAAGTACATTAGGGCTTGATTTGCTGTCAATAAGGTCGTCATTTCTTGCAAACATTGTCGAAGACAAGTTTATTAGTCTGTCAGGTAATTCAAGTGTAACCAATTTTGCAAAATATCTTGACAATACTACCTTATTCCTGGGAAAGTACTTTACAGATGATATATTCATACAAGGACTCTTTCAGTTTGATCTTTATAACAATACAGGTTATTCTGAGGGACTAAATATCGACAGCGAGGTTAAACTTGAATGGGAAGGTCCGGTTACCAATATAGAGCTGAGTTTTTTCCCGGATTTTTATGATCCGGTTGGAAGTTTGAATAGAACTAGTGTCGGAATATCCTGGCGCTTTTCGTACTGATAAATAAGGAGCAATCATGCGTAAAACCATTACAACAGTAGTACTTTTGTTTTTACTCGTTTCTACGGTAAATATATATAGTCAGGCAACAGAATGGTATGTAAACAAGCCCATAGAAGAAATACGCTTCATCGGCTTGAATAATATAAATGAAACGGAACTTACCGGTATAACAGAACAATTTAAAGGACAGAGTTTCACTGATACGCTTTTCTGGGATCTTCAGAGCAAACTGTATTCGTTGAATTATTTTGAGAGTATTGTTGCGAATGCAGTTCCCAAGGATGACAGCCGCAACAGTGTTATAATAGAATTTACCGTTATCGAAAGACCTCTTGTTAAATCCATAATTATTAAAGGCAACAAGAGCATAAGCAAGAACCAGATTCTTGAATCTATAACCCTCAAGGTCGATGACATTCTAAACAATGCAAAGATAAGAATGGATGAGCAGGCAATACAGAATTTGTACATCGAGGAGGGGTATCCAGATATTGTAATTGAAAGCAGTACCAAAGATTCCTCAGAGGAAGGATTTATTGACCTTGTTTTTTCTGTCACCGAAGGCAGTCAGACAAGGATAAAGACAATTCTGTTCTCGGGAAACTCATTCGCCTCCGATAATACGCTTAAACAGCAGCTTCAATCAAAAGAACAGTCTTTTTTCTCTAAAGGAATTTTCAAAGAGGGAATGCTTGAACAGGACAAGGCGGCAATTAGTAAGTTTTATTATGACTCAGGATATATTGACATAAAAGTCCTTGATGTCACAACAGATAAGCTTGAAGATGAGGATGAAGAAGGCCGGAATTATATCAAGGTGACTTACTTCCTTGAAGAAGGACAGCAGTGGCATTTTGGCGGCTTTACAATCGATGGAAATTCTCTTTTCACCGACGAAGAGCTGCTTAAGAAGACAAGTTCAAAAAAAGGCGCAGTCCTGAATAAGTCTCGTCTTGAGACTGATTTTATGATAATCAGCGATACCTACTACAATGAAGGCTATATATATAACAATATTTCAAGAAAAGAATTCAGAAATGAACAAACAAACGAGATATCATTCAGTATTGTTATTGAAGAAAAGAGCCGCGCCCACATCGAAAATATCATGATCAAAGGCAACGATAAGACTGCCGATTATGTGATTCTCAGAGAGGTCCCCCTTGAAGTAGGTGATATTTTCAGTAAGTCTGCAATCATGCAAGGTCTTAACAGTCTTTATAATACTAAATATTTCTCGTCTATCATCCCCGAGATGCCGTACGGAAGTGAGATGGGACTTATGGACCTCGTGCTCAATGTCGAGGAACAGAATACAACCGATATCCAGTTTGGTCTTACCTTTACAGCAGACGCCGGCACAATTCCTATAATAGGTTTTATTAAATGGAGCGACTTAAACTTCCTCGGTGAAGGAAAAGACATAAGCATCGGAGCCGAAGTATCTTCATCTTCGCAGGAAATAAGCTTCAGTTGGCTTGACAACTGGCTGTTCGATGAACGTTTTTCAGGCGGTATAAAATTTTCATTCAGTCATAATCTCTATACCAGTGTTCCTCAGGACATAATGTACCCCATTTTTAACGAGGATGATGGCGACAACACCCTCGTAGTGCCCGACCCATATGACGGCCACTGGGTGAATGCGTCAACCGGAGAAGACTGGGACGGTGAGCCGACACAAGCTGAAATTGACAATGGCAGTGTTCTGACTGATTATGATTATGCTATTTCCAAGGGTAAATCGATAGGCAGCCAGTACCTGATGAATTATGAATCCATTGATTTTTCCCTGTCCGGAAGCGGAGGCTATACTTTTTTTACTCCGGTGGGCAAGATTGGGCTCGGCACAGGACTGGGCAGCACGTTATCATACGCCTATTATGATTCGACAGTATACCGGCCATATGATAAGGACATCCGTGATGCTCTTGAAAATTGGAATTTTACCAATAAATTCTGGTTAACCGCCAGTTGGGACACAAGAGACCTTATTTACTCGCCGACTGAAGGATTTCTGCTTAAGGAAACTCTGACCTATACCGGCGGTTTGCTGTTTGGAAGCTCTCATTACATTAAAACAACTACTGACGGAGACGCGTATTTCGAACTCTTTGATTTTCCGGTATTTGAAGACTGGAATTTCTCGACAGTACTAGGTCTTCATACTCAGTTTTCGATGATTCTGCCTCAATTCGGCTATATTGACGGCGTCTGGGGATGGGATACTGCTGCCTCGCGTGATCAGCTTCTATATTATGACGGAATGTTCATAGCAAGGGGCTGGGGAACCAATTATGACAATAAGGTCCTCTGGGATTCAGCAATTGATTTCACAACCCCGATTATGCCGGGAATGCTGTCATGGAATACATTCCTGAGCGGTACGGCAGTTTGGAAAGACCCGGAAGATATTGTTTCCATGTCGATTGATGATTTCTACTTCAGTCTGGGCACAGGAATTCAGATTGATATTCCGAGTTTCCCGATCTCATTCTTTCTTGTTAAGAGAGCTAAATTTGTAGACGGCGTCTTCACTCTCCAGCAGGGAGATTATTTTACTGATTTAACTGATACCACTCTGACAGGCGGTATTGATTTTGTAATAACCTTTGATCTTGATTATTTTTAAGGAGTTTATCTTGTTTAAAAAGACTTTATTAGTACTTATATTAATTTCCGTTTCTGTTTTCGGACTTTCAGCAGAGCAGCTTTCAAAGATCGGGATCGTGAATTTTTCCCGAATTGTAGAGGACTATTTTGCAGAATCTTCTGCCTGGCGTGAAATTGACGCGATGCGTGAAAAATACAACAAGGGCAAGGACGTTATTCTTGATGAGATAAATGAACTTAAGATGAAAAAACTAGAAGCGGAGAATAACGACGACAGGTTAAAGATTCTTAAAATTGATGATGAAATTTATAATAAGCAGGAATACCTGAAAGAATTTCACTCAATTTGGCAGAATAGAATTAATAACAAGCTCCAGGGAGTATACCAATCCTCGACCTTCACGGCTGAAATTCTCGATGCGATTGATTATATCGCGGAGAACGAGGGGTATTCCCTTATTATGAGAACCCAGGATCCGGATATTCTCTGGTATAATCAGGAAATAGATGTTACGGATGCTGTCCTCGAACGACTTAGATGGCAGGCTGCCAGGGAAAGTAATTAGAATAGATGTCGTCAGATACACCAATGATGCGCCAGTATAAGCGCATCAAACAATCTCATACTGATTCCATTCTATTCTTCCGGCTCGGTGATTTTTATGAGATGTTTCTGACTGATGCAAAAGAAGCATCTTCGATTCTTAACATTACACTCACAAAAAGACATAATATCCCGATGTGCGGCATTCCTTATCATGCCGCACACGGGTATATTGCGCGCCTCTTGAAGGCAGGGAAAAAGATTGCTCTTTGTGAACAGATAAAGCTTCCCGAAGGCGGCAAGGGAATTGCTGAGCGGGAGGTTGTTGAGGTAATAACTCCAGGAACTGTTGTAGACGAGGACTTTCTTGAGAAAGACAAAAATAACTATCTGCTATCCGCAGGTATTTATAAGAAACATCTGTCGATAGCCTATACTGATCTGTCCACCGGGGAGTTCTTTGCCTCAAAATTTCCTTCCTCTCAGTGTCTTGAGATATTGAAAAGAGAACTTCTGCGTCTCTCTCCAGGGGAGGTTCTTATTCAGCAGTCTATGCTTGAAGACAATGATGCGATTGCCAGGTTATTCGGCGAACAGGATCGGCTGCCGGTGAATAGGTTTCCGGACTGGAATTTTGACATCGATAATTCTGCAAGGCTGCTTAAAGATCAGTTTAAACTTCATTCACTAAAAGGTTTTGGAATAGAGGATGATGATCCGGCAGTATTTTCGTGCGGAATAATCCTTGAATACCTTTCTGATACTGCCAGGAGTCGTCTTCCACACATTAGAAATCTCAGAGTAATAAATGACAATGATTATCTGAGTATAGATGAATCAAGCCTCCGTAATCTTGAGATCACGGGAAATCTCCAGGACGGCAGCAGGAGATACTCTCTGCTTGAAGTTCTGGATAATACCCGGACGGCAATGGGTGCCAGGAAACTAAAGAGTTGGCTGCTGCGTCCACTATTGAAAATCGATGAAATACAATCCAGACAGGATAAGGTCGAGTTTCTCTATCACAATCAGATTCTCCTGTCGGAACTCACCGGGAACCTTTCAGGAATCCTTGATCTTGAACGTCTTTCATCAAGGATTGCGATGGACAAGGCCCACGCGAAAGACCTTCTATCCGTAAGGAATTCTCTTAAATCATGTTTTGAACTCTGTTCACTGCTTAGCGAGTGGAAAACATCTGCCGGACATGGAATCCCTGATGCTGAAACACTGGATGAGGCCGAACTTGTATTCAGCCTGCTTCAGGAAGCAATTGATGAAGATCCGTCCGTACTACTTACAGAAGGCCGGCTTATAAAGAAGGACTATAACGCGGAACTGGACAGACTTCGAGGCCTTAAACAGCATAGCAAGAAAATACTCTCGGAATACCTCGAAAAAGAAAGAGAGGAATCAGGAATATCGTCGCTTAAGATAAGATATAACAAGATAATTGGATACTTTCTTGACGTAACAAAAACGAACCTCAGTCTTGTTCCCGATCATTTTATCAGGCGTCAGTCGCTGGTTTCTTCTGAGAGGTACACAACCGACAGGCTGATAGAACTTGAAAGTGATCTTAATTCAGCCTCTGAAAATGCGGTTGAACTTGAGAAGAGTCTCTTTCTTGAGATAAGGAATTCTGTAAAAGAGAAAATTCAGACCCTTCTATCTGTCTCAGAATGGGTTTCAGTAGTAGACTGTTTCTCATCCTTCGCATTAGCCGCGACAAAATATGGCTATATCAAGCCGGTAATCTCAGACAGTGACGTGATAAATATACATAACGGCCGACATCCCGTTGTCGAGGCAAATATCCCTTCGGGCGAATTCATCCCGAACAGCCTTAAACTCGACACAAAAGAGTATAATTTTGCTCTTATTACAGGGCCCAATATGGCTGGTAAATCAACCTACCTCCGACAGAATGCGCTTATTATCCTTATGGCACAGACAGGCTCATTCATTCCGGCGGATTCGGCTGATATAGGTATAGTAGACAAGATATTCTGCAGGGTAGGAGCTTCCGACAATCTTGCACGAGGAGAGTCAACCTTCCTCGTTGAGATGAATGAGACAGCTTACATTCTTAACTCGGCAACGTCCCGGAGCCTTGTTATCATGGATGAAGTCGGACGCGGAACCGGCACTAACGACGGGCTTGCGATAGCATGGGCTGTTTCTGAATACCTGCTTGATAAAATCTGTTCAAAAACACTCTTTGCAACCCATTATCATGAACTGACAAAGCTTGAGCATACTAAACTGACAAACCTCTCCCTCGACGTTATTGAGAACGAAGATGGGATTATCTTTCTCAAAAGAATAAAGGAAGGTCCAGCCGATGCTTCCTACGGTATTCATGTTGCCGGACTCGCAGGCCTGCCTGCAGTGGTAATCCGCCGGGCTGTTGATATTCAGGAACAGCTCGAGAGCGGAGAATCCCGGCATAGTGCGGTTCCAATTAAGAATAAGAAGATACAACAGCATGCTGTCGAACTTTTTTCAGATGAAGAGATGATTAAGGGCGAGATTCTCTCTGTTGACCTTAACAACAGCACCCCGCTACAGGCTCTTAACATGCTTACCCGTTGGCAGGAGAAACTGTTAAATAAAAAATAATTTTCATTTGATATTGAATCATAGAGAAATTATTCTGTTAAATATTGATAATGAAAGTGAGTTCCTTTACAGACTTCGTGGAAAAGGCTGCTGATTTAATTCTGCCGAATTCGTGCGCACTCTGCGGAGCCTCTTTATGCCTTGAAAACTCAGCAGGCAGGGATGTTCCACTTTGTAATGCCTGCCGGATTGCCGCCGATGAGGCCCTATATATAAACAGCTATAGCAGTCTTCGCCGCTGTCGCAGCTGTGGTTATCCGCTTACATCAGAAAACTCTGATTGCCTTTCATGCAGAGACAAAGATTGGAATTTTCAGTCTTCGTTAAGTCTATTTCTATATAATGGAATAGGCAGGGACTTAATCTGTTCCTACAAGTTTGAGAACCGAAGAGGTCTGGCCTCATATTTCGCGGATCTCATCTTAAGATATCATCAGATCAACCATTCTGATGCTGTTATTATCCCGGTTCCGTTCCGTCCCGCCTCAAAAAGGAAGAGGGGCTGGGATCATATCGAAGAGATAACTTCATTACTAAAAAAAAATAAGACCGTAGAAATATCCCCCTGTCTGAGACGTGACAATGGCCCTGCCCAAAAGACAATGAATTACAACAAAAGGCTCCTTAACCTCAATGACAGAATTCACTTTAACAGTAAATTACGGCCGCCGCTGAAAGCTCTGCTGCTTGACGATGTATTCACTACCGGAGCCACTCTCGATTACTGTGCAGGGGTATTGAAGGAGGCCGGAACAGTCGAAATTTACTGTCTGGCGATTGCTCTTGACCTCTAAGCTATATTGACACTTCCCCTATAAGAAGATAATATATTAATGACAGCTTAAGAAAACATGCTTGGAGAAGTCGATTACGACTTCTTTTTTTGTAGGCTGATAATTTTGAAGGGTAGAATATTGAAATTTTCTGATTACAACCAGAATGAATTGTTTGCAATTATCGATCCGATTTGCAGAGGTTTTTCATCTGCTGTAGTGCATTTAAGTACTGCCATGGTTAAGAATACTCTCCAGATAAGGATTGTACTATATAAAAAAGGCGGAATTAATATTGACGCCTGTAGTGAGATTTCCCGGGCCGTGCTTCCGCGTGTGGAAGTGTGGGCAAATGAGCGTGATGTAAACCTTGAGGTTTCTTCTCCGGGGGTCGGCAGAACTTTAAAAGATGCTTACGAATTCATGGTATTTAAAGGCGAAAAAATCCGGCTTTTATTGATAGAAGAATGGATAGACGGAATAATTATCGATGCTGATGAAAGCTCCGTTTCCATCAAGGCCGATGATGAGCAATTGAATTTTGAATACGAAACCATCCAGAAGGCGAAACTATATTAAATTACGGAGGGAAAGAGAATGTCATCAGGTCTAGCTGAGGCTATTAAACAACTTGTGCAGGAAAAAGGTATATCCGAAGATCTTGTCATTAAAACTATAGAAGACTTTCTTTTAGCCGCCTACAAACGTACATTCGGTACGGTTGATAACGCTGTAGTACAATTCAGCGATGACGGAAGTGAAGTAGAACTCCTGGCTCGGAAAACTATTGTAGATGGTGTCTATGATCCTGTAGCTGAAATTGAACTTGAAGACGCACTGATACTTAATGAAGACTGTGAGGTGGGTGATGAACTTCTTATTCCCATCGATCCAATGGAATTTGATAGAGTAGCAGTTCAGAGCGCAAAACAAAAGGCAAAACAGACTCTCCGTGAAATCCAGAAAGATACGTTATTTTCCGAGTTCAATGAAAAATTAGGTGAAATGATAATTGGATATTACCAGCGTGAGAAAAATGGAAATATCTATGTTGACCTAGGTAAAACTGAAGGAATCCTCCCTAAGAGATTTCAGTCTCCGAGAGAGATTTACAGACCTAATGATCGTATCAAAGCCCTTATTTATGAGATCAATAAAACACCTTCAGGCCTTCAGATTGTACTTTCACGAACTCACACTGACTTCGTGAAGAGAATTTTCGAACTCGAGGTTCCTGAGATTTATGACAAAACCGTAGAGATCTTTAAGATTGTTCGCGAACCCGGATACAGAACAAAGATTGCAGTCTATTCCAACAGAGATGATGTTGACCCTGTTGGCGCATGTGTCGGTATGAAGGGAGTAAGAATCCAGGCTATTGTCCGTGAACTCGAAGGCGAAAAGATAGATATTTTGAAATATGATGTAGACCCAAGAGTCTTTATCAAGAATGCTCTTTCACCTGCCGAGGTTAACGACATTGTCGTTGTTGATGAGGCAAAGCGTCAAGCACTCGCTATTGTGGGGGAAAGTCAGCTGTCTCTGGCCATCGGTAAGCAGGGATTAAACGTAAGACTGGCGAACCGCCTGGCAGACTGGAATATCGATGTTAAAACTGAGGAACAGTTTGATGAAATGGACATTTCAATCGATAAAAGACGAGCAGTATCACAGCTGTTCGGAGATATCGACGACTCACAAGAAATTACATCAATATCCGAACTTCCCGGTATTACAGATAAAATAATCAATGTTCTTGGTGCTCATAACATTGAACTCATTGAAGACCTGGTAGCATTGACAGACGATGAACTTCAGAACTTTTCTGATTTATCTCCTGATGATATCAAACTTATAAAGTCAATTATTGCCGAGAATGTTGACATTATTGAAGAAGAAGAAGATTATAACGAAGAAGGCTTCGAATATGCTGAAGAAGAAAACTTTGAAGAAAGCGAAGTATATACTGAGGGATCGGAGCAGGATGACGAAGCTGCTGATCAGGCTGTCGAAGATGAATCCGATGAAGATGAATCCGATGAAGATGAAGATGAAGATGAATCCGATGAGGATGAATCTGATGAGGATGAATCTGATGAGGATGAATCTGATGAAGATGAATCCGATGAAGATGAATCCGATGAGGATGATGAAGACGGCTATGAGTGTCCCGAATGCGGAACACCCATCACCCTAGACATGACAGCCTGTCCAAACTGCGGAGTAGGGATCAGCTTTGAAATAGAAGATGATGAAGAATAAATATTAATTTGAAGGGAATATATGTCAGAAGAACTTGAGAAGAAAAATATGCCCAAAGCGACACTAATTAAACACAAAAAACCCGTTGTAGAAGCGGATACGACACTAACCGAAAAGAAAAAGGTTGTTGTTGTAAAGAAAAAGAAGAAACCAGTAGCTAAAGCTGTTACTTCTAATGACAATCAGCAGGGCACAGGATCCATACCGTCTGTAAAGGTTACTTCTGATATCAATAAGGCAAAAGCAGTAAAAGGCGAAAGACCCCTCGGCGGCTCCCGAAAAGGACGCTCTCAGGATAATATCTTCGCAGCTGCCGAAGCAGCCGCAGCTGAGCAGCTTTCAAAGCCTGCTGAAGCACCAAAGGCTCCCCCTTCAAGCGAAATTAAAAATACTACACAGGCAGTTGTGCCGGCAAAGCCGGAAACTGCTGCAAAGATAGATAGACCAGCTCCGTCCAGACCAGCTCCATCCAGACCAGCTCCATCCAGACCAGCTCCATCCAGACCAGCTCCCAAACCTGTGGCCGATGTGCCGCGGAGTGGAGATGATAATCGACCTTCCGGTGGTTATCAAGGCCAGGGCGGCGGATACCAGGGTAATAGACCTCAGGGCGACAGACCTTCCGGTGGTTACCAGGGACAGGGCGGCGGATACCAGGGCAATAGACCTCAGGGCGACAGACCTGCAGGTACCGGTTACCAGGGCAATAGACCTCAGGGCGACAGACCTTCCGGCGGATACCAGGGCCAGGGCGGCGGTTACCAGGGCAATAGACCTCAGGGCGACAGACCTTCCGGTGGTTACCAGGGCCAGGGCGGCGGATACCAGGGCAATAGACCTCAGGGCGACAGACCTGCAGGTACCGGTTACCAGGGCAATAGACCTCAGGGCGACAGACCTTCCGGCGGATACCAGGGCCAGGGCGGCGGTTACCAGGGCA
>JAEKNX010000036.1 GCA_016839055.1 Spirochaetales bacterium | reverse complement strand
ATACGCTGCACCAGAAGAGCAGAAATTGAAGTATAATTACCTGTAGGAGGATTTATGTATTCAACATATAAATTAAAAAGGGTATATCAAATACTGCGCGGCATGGAAAAAGTGGATTATATGGGACGGCGCAAGATGGCTGAAAGATGATGAAGATGACATTTATGAACTTGCCATCAATTGTATTGTTGATATGAATAAACAGGGAAAAAAGATTAAGAATACTGAAGAAGCAACAATGCTGATTGAGCATGCAAGGCGTTCAAAAACAAATTTAAAAATTAATGCAATGGTAAAAACCGCTGCCTGGATGAAAAAGGCCAAGATACAGCCGAATAAACTCGACAGATTAAACATGATATTTAATTGTCAGAACGGAAGTATAGATTTAACATCCGCCAGATTAATGCAGCATAATCCTGAAAACCTGATTACAAAAATATCGCCGGTTGAATTCGATGAGAGGGCTGAATGTCCAATATGGCTCAACTTCCTTAGCGATATATTTAAAAGAAACCAATCCCTCATCGGATTTGTTCAAAGAGTTCTTGGAATGACTCTAAGCGGCGACGTATCAGAACAGGCAATGTTTATTTTATATGGATCAGGTGCCAATGGGAAAAGTACATTTCTTAATACAATAATGGAAATCATGGGTGATTACGGAGAGAATACACCATCAGAAACTTTCATGCAGAAAAAAGGAGACGGTGTAAATAATGATATAGCTAAATTGAACGGATCACGTTTTGTAACCGCAATGGAGACCGAATACGGAAACAGGCTGGCTGAAGCAGTTGTGAAAAGACTTACAGGAGAAGATAAAATAAGCGCAAGATTTCTCTACGGTGAATATTTCGATTTCGTACCTACCTTCAAAATTTTCATGGCGACCAACCATAAGCCGAAAATTGCCGGTATGGATGATGCAATCTGGAGACGGTTGAAGCTGATACCATTTGAAGTATCATTCGACGGAAAACAGCGTGACTCAAAACTTAGTCAGAAACTGAAGATGGAGCTGCCCGGGATTCTTAACTGGCTGGTTGAAGGCTGTATACTGTGGCAAAAAGAAGGTCTTGGTAACCCGCCAATAATTGATAAGGCAAATAAGAAGTACCGTAATGAGATGAGCGCTATCGAGACATTTATCCAGGAATGCTGCAAGAAAGAAGATAATGAAATGTGTAAATCATCAATTCTGTATACAGCTTATAAGTTCTGGGCGGAAGCGAATAACGAGCGGATAATGAGTACAAGAAGCTTCAGCATAAGACTGGAAGAAACCGGACTTGATAAGGTTCGAAGGAGCGACGGTATTTTCTACATTGGGATTGATTTGATAGAGCAATAAAATCTGACCTGAATGTATAAAAGAAACTTATAGAGGATTTAAATGGCAAAGACAATCTATGTGGGTAATCTTAATTACTCGACAACTGAAGAGGATCTTAACGAACTCTTCTCACAGTATGGTGAAGTTGAAAGCGTAAAGCTTATCATGGACCGGGAAACTAACCGTCCCCGCGGCTTTGGTTTCGTAGAAATGATTGAAGAAGATGCAGCTACAGCAGCAGTTTCAATGCTTAACGACAAAGACTTCAAAGGCAGAAACCTCAGAGTTAATGAGGCTCGTGAACGCCGTCCAAGAAGAGAGTTCTAATTATATTTTTACATCTAAATTGGAAAACAGGGGAATCGGCTTAAAGGCTGATTCCCTTTTTTTTATGTTTAATAATCTTATAACGCTCGTTTCAGGTTCTGAAGTTTCGGTTTCCTAAGAAAGAATATCAATATTAGTACCACCACCTCCAAAGCAAGGAAAACAAAAAACGGGGCTTTCCAGGTGAACTGATTTATCAACAGGCCGACTATTACCGGGCTTGCGGCACCCGCAATACTTTCAGCACCCTGAAATACTCCGAACAGCCTTCCATGAATCTTTGTTCCATACCAATCTGCGAGAAGCGGGGCAAAAATAACTGCCGTGCCCGCCGACATTCCACCGAACACCGCCCAGGTGTACAGATGCCATCCTCTTGACGCTACCAGGATGATAAAAATTGAGAACATCTTCATACAGAAACAAATCGTCAGGATTTTCTTCCGTCCGATATGGTCTGACAACCATCCCAGAATAAACGCACTGAGGGTGGCACAGATTCCGGCCACGGTTAGTACTGTTGCGGTTATCATCCCGTCAAATCCCGCCTGCTGAAAGATATCCTTAAGATGCACGCTGAGTCCTATTCCCATCATCGAGACTATACCGATAAAGAATATCATCCAGAACTGATGAGTCCAGATCGCTTCTTTGAAGCTGAAATTAACATCTGATACCGGTTTCAGTTCACTATCATCGGCTCCTTTAAGGCCAAAACCGAAAGGCTTTAAACCGATCTCTTCGGGAGTACTGCGAAGCAGCAGCAATAACGGAAGGCATATTGCAACCATCACGATTGTGGTAATCCATACCGAATTCTGCCATCCGTAGGATTCGGTAGTCATTTCCGCAATGATCGCAAAGAAGGCTCCTAATCCGCAGAAACCCTGGGCGATTCCTACCGCCAGCCCCCTCTTCTTTTCGAACCAGCGGGAAACAAGACTCACCCCCGCTACCATCGCGGCGGCCTCCCCGGCCGTTCCAAAGAGTCCGTAGGTAAGATAAAGATGCCAGGCCTCTGTGGACTGGGTCATCAGAACCTGCCCAACAGCAGACAGCAGTATGCCTACAAGAAGTACCGGCCTTGCGCCGAATTTATCGGTAGCCCATCCCACCAGGATACACCAGAACAGAAAAGCTGCAAAACCGAACGAATACGCACCCGAGACAACCGTCGTAGAGATGTTCATGGTTTCAGATATTTCCGGCATATAGATTGCAAAAGATGTACTGAGAACTCCCCACAGCACCAGATTAATCAATGCAACGACAGCAACAATTATCCAACCGTAAAATACTTTCTTTTTCTTAATAATTTCAGTCATATTTTCACAGCCTCCCCTATTCCATTGCCATTGTGCGATCTACGGTTTCCCGATACTTAACCGGCATACCGTTCTTCTTCATCTGGCTGAAAAATTTCGCTGAATCCAGAGATTCAGGAGCTATTACTCCGGATGGAGTCTCTCCTGCCAGGATCAGCCTTGCTCCCGAGAGGGCGCTTACCTGCAGGGTTGGAACCGCCGAGCCGAGAGTTTCAATATTTTTCATCAGCAGCTCTTTAGTAGGAACCCATGTGGACATACCCCAGCGCGCCGTGTATTTTGCCGGATTACCGTTTTCATTTCCTTTTACATGTATCTCATATGCAAGTTCGAATCCCAACGGGCTGGCATTATCATCGGATTTTTTCCGGTTCGCCTGGATATTGTCTTTTAAGCTGGTTTTCGCCACAGCCGCGACAAGATCAATCGGCGCGACGAAAACACCTTTTACATCAACAGGCTCTGTTCCAGCTAGTCCGGTCATTACTATCGTGGCAACCTCAGGCCTGGCCGGGTAGCTGTATGTACATTTCGATATTTTCTTTCCAACCATACGGGGAATAGTTGCCACCTCATCATGGTAATGATAACTCAAGTTGAGCTTCCCCACCGGTTCTGAGAATTCATGGGGCTGGTAGTTAGCGAAGAGGGGAAGATCTTTATACTCTCCGTCGATAAAAGCAAGCGGTGGATCTGCAAAATCCTCAAGCTCCAGCCTCGGAGAATAAACCGGAACATAGGGCCGCAGCTCACTTTCGATACTGTCTCCCGGATGTTTAAAACCCAGATAGTAGTCAACACTCTCCACCTCATCAAGCTTATTGCACAAGTGTTTTGTTATTACATTGGTGATTCCCGGAGAATCACCGCAGGTAATAAGAGCAGTCAGCCCGGCTTCTTTAAATTCCTTGTGAAATGGAAGCTCCTTTTCCTCTATCAGAAGGTCGGCGATATCATCATTCAGCGATACGTCAACGTAATTTGCCCCGGCGAGCAGCGCAGCTTCCATAATTGAAATATTGAAATGAGGATAGCCGAAGTTGAATACGACCGACGCCCCTTTAAAAACTTCAACAAGACTATCTGTCTGCTGCGCATCGATTTTCCTGATGGAAAACCTGAACGAATCCAGTTCTTCAATAGCCTCCTGCAGTTTAGTTTCGTTGATATCGCATAAGATAACCTCCGAAAAATCTTCCTGCTTCTCGAAGAGTTTCGCGGCGGTATGGCCGACCTCCCCGATTCCCACTACTACAATCTTCATAAAAAACCTCCTACGTTTTAAAAACTCAGATCATTTAATATGAATACTATAAGCAGTTAATGTTGACACCTTATGACATGTATTATTTTAAGTTTTTATATTCTTCATAGCTGATAAAATCACGAACATAATCTTCCTCCAATATCCTGCATGAGCAGATATCGCAGAGAGCTATCAGCTTATATTCATCGGTAAAGGCAAAAATATGAACGCCGTGGGGGATTATGACAAAACTTATCGGACAGATGACAAGACTCTCCGTACCGTCATGAATTTCAGCCTTTTGCCATTCATCAAGACAATAAGCCAGGGATTCCCATACTTTATCACTTGCATCAATTTTTTTATCGTAAATATCTACTACTACATAATCATCCATCTCATTCATCAGGATACGGACTCTATCGGGCGATATAAATGAGAACTTGTCTTTTGTCGAACGAACACCGAGGTTTTCCAGCAGCTTCTGGGTAATGTTAAGGGAGAGGATGATTTTCGTTAAATCCTGCTCATCTAAAAAAGTCTTATCTATCTTGTAATGCTCAAGCAGAAAAACTCCGCCGTAGCGCCCCCTGTCACAGGCGACAGGAACTCCGAGCAGACTAAGCCGGTCGATATCACGAAATATTGTTCTTTTCGAAACTTCAAAATAAGCAGCTAATTTAGAGACGGTCATCTTCTTTTCCCGAAGCAAAACCATCACGAGCCCCATCAGACGTTCTAATTCCATTGGGTTATAGTAACCCGGTTTCAAATATTTTAATACAAGTTTTTATTGTCTCAGGATGCCGCCGCGTCCCCTTACGTGAAAAAAATTTAAAGCAGGCTGCCAAGGCCTTCTATTGCAGCATCCATCTCAGCCCCGTCGAAACAGTAGCGGATTTCAGTAAAGCGGCTGCGGAAGTCTGTAACCTGCTTCTTCACGGTTTTTCCGCTTATACAATCCGCCATCAGCACGGCAGCCTCTCTGAACTCAGACTCACCCATTCCGAAACGGGTCATCTCCGCAACCCCGAGACGGATTGCTCCCGAGGCTGAAAAACCTTCTTCACATGGTGTTGCCTGATAGTTTACAATGATATTATTGTCTTCAAGCCTTCTTGCTATCTCGGCTCCCTTCGACCAGCCTACCTCGACAATCACCTGATGGGTCTCGGTAAAATCAATCGCCGGATCGCCTGCCACCCTTAACCCTGAATCCGCCAGAGCCCGTGCAAAGGCCTTGGCGTTCGCAATTACCCTGGGCTGATACTGCTCCTTGAACTCATTCATCTCATAAGCCGACATCAAAAGCCCCAGCAGGGTACCAAGATGGTGGTTGGATACACTCCCCGGAAATGTACGGCGTTCTATGGCTTCCCACAAAGGAAATTCTTTATCACCCTCGATAAATCTACCTCCGACAACTCCACGCTGGGTTCCGAAGAATGTCTTGTGGGTAGAACCGGTAACAATATCAGCCCCCTCAGCAAACGGCTGCTGGAAGGCAGGGCCTATCAGTCCAAGCACATGGGCCATGTCGTACATCAGGATTGAGTCGAGCCCAATCTCGTCGATCAGCTTTCTAAAACCGGCCACAGGTTCCCGGTGGATAATCATCGACTTGCCGAGGATTATCAACTCAGGTCTGTGCTGTTCTAAAAGCGGAGCACAGGCATCGATGTCTATCATGTATGGGTTATCAGGCAGAACCGGAAAATTCACAACAGCCGGCTGTTCACTTTGAGGGTCTCGTGCAATGAAATCCTTCAGTGCACCCATTGGCTGGGCGGAAAGATGACCGCCCCGAATAATGTGATTATTCATCACGGAACGCATCCGGACCGGTTCATTTTTACGGCTGCCGCGGTTGATATAATCAACCATCGCGCTAAAGACTGCGGTATTTGCCATCTGCCCCGAGATAACCCTCGACTCTACAGAGCTGCAATCCAGATATTTTCTCAGCTGTTCTGCGAGCAGAACCTCTACCCTGTGGATAAACTCAGTTCCCTGATAGTAAAAAACCTCTTCTTCACAGAAAGCCTTAACCTTCTTGTGTTCGGCATATCGTGAGACAGGATCCATTATTGACAAGGTGCGTGATGCAGCACTCGCAGTCATCTCCGAGGGAATCAGGTTCAGACATTCATTACGTCGCCATCGGCTGTTATCAGCAGCAGATCTTAAAAGATCGATGGCAGCGCCGCGATACCCCTCAGTCATATCCGAACAGGCAGAGGCCAGCTCTTCAGCCGGTTCTCCCGCAATGATAGGATAACTGTAGGGCGGAGCCTCGGAACGAAGATGTACCTGAACAATTACAGCCTCAAGCATCCTTCCCCGAACTTCAACCTCAATCAGCTCATCCTTAAGGATGTCCGAATCAATGTAGGCAAGTCCTATGGAACGCTTTGCGCTTTTTTCGGTCAGTACCGTCTCAATCCCGTCACCCTCTGTTATCCAGTATGGTACCGAGGTGCCGCTTGTAACCCAGCCGACCTTCTTTCCGCAGTGGTAAACTTCATCCCCGGCCCGCGCCAACCCCTTGCCTGAGAGCGCGAAGGGCCTCACCCGTCTTGGCAGATAATCCATTCCGGAAAAATCGCGGCGAAGGATCTTCTTCTTTGCCGCCTGCTGGGCCTCGAGAGCCTCCCTACCCAGGAATTTGCCTTTGAGCGGGGATAGACTTATGGCGAATGCCGCAAGCCCGATTGCAAATACAGGGATCTCCGCACCGCCCGGATCCGTTCCTAACTCATGACCGTAAAGAGGCAGTCCAGCCTCGAGTCTCAGGGTATCGCGCGCGCCGAGTCCGACAGGAACTGCTCCTGCCTCTCCAAGCAGATCCCAAATCCTGACAGCATCCTTGCTATCGACAAAGAGTTCAAAGCAGATGGGCTCACCGGTATAACCTGTCCTGGCAATTTTTACAGGAATACCTGAAAACTCACCTTGCGATAATGCGTTTCTGACCGGTTCCGGAATTCGGCCTTCTGTAAGGTTTTTCTCAAGAATGCCGCGTGAGGAGGGACCCTGAAGACTTATCATCGCAATAGCATCGCTTTCATCACGCATTTTAAGATCAGAAAAGCGGCTGAGATGTTTCTGAAAATGATCCCAGTCTTTCTGCCTGTTGGAAGCATTGACAACCAGCAGCCATTCTTCCTCTTCGAAGCGGTAGAGATAGGCATCATCTACAGCGCCGCCGTTCTCGTTCTGGATTATTGTGTATTGCGCCTCCCCGGGTGACAGAGCCGCCGCATTATTTGTAAGTATGTATTGAAGGAAGGAGCATGCATCATTCCCTGAAAAAACGAAACGACCCATGTGAGAAACATCGAAGATTCCAGCCCCCTTGCGGGTGCTCAGATGCTCAGAGATTATTCCCTCGGAATACTGGAGCGGCATATCCCATCCCCCGAATTCTGTCATCCTGGCACCAAGTTCAACAAATGATAGGAATTTCTATAATCCCTGTCAATCAAATTCTCCGAAAATGCAGCCAATTTCGTTTAAAACCGAAAAAT
>JAEKNX010000035.1 GCA_016839055.1 Spirochaetales bacterium | reverse complement strand
GCGAACCCCCCGTTTATCATGTTGTTTTTCAGAAACAGACCAATTACTCTTCGTCTGAAATACTCTGTCATCTTTTGAATGAAAACAATTGATAGGAAAAGTTATATCGCCCCCCGGATAAATTTCCCGGAAACCTGGTGAATTTAAGTCTAAAAATCAGAAAAATCCCTCGTTAGCAGTTTTTCTTATAGAGACATAAACCCATTTTGGTTTAAACCCATCAAAACGGTTTCTTTCTCCAGCAGCGGTGCATACTGCTACCTTCATAGCATTGAAAACTGAGAATTATAATGGCATTCAAAGAATTGATGAAAGAAAAAGCAAAGAGACTTCAGAAAAAAATAGTACTGCCCGAGGGGACCGAATCAAGAACCCTTCAAGCTGCCAGAATACTCATGGATGAAGGGCTTGCCGCCTCGGTTACACTTGTTGGGAAAATCGACAAAGTAAAAACTGCTGCCGCCGCCGCGGGTGTCAACCTTGAAGGAATTAATATTGATGATCCGGCGGTATCCAATAAACTTGAAGCATATGCCGAGGAATATTATCAGCTTAGAAAGGAAAAAGGCATTACAGAAGAGGAAGCAAAAGAAACCATTACCGACCCTCTAAGATGGGGTGCTATGATGGTTCGTCTCGGCGATGCTGATGCAATGGTCGCAGGTGCTGAAAACTCAACCGGAAATGTACTTCGGGCGGCTTTTACAATAATTAAAACAGCTCCCGGGGTTAAATCAGCTTCCAGTTGTTTTATAATGTATATACCCGACTCCGACTGGGGAGTAAACGGAAATATGGTGTTTTCCGACTGTGCAACAATTCCCAACCCGACGGCCGATCAGCTTGCCGAGATTGCAATTGCTGCATCAGAATCATGCAGACAGTTTCTCGAGGCGGAACCCTGTACCGCGATGCTGTCATTCTCTACAAAGGGTTCTGCAAGTCATGAAAATGTCGACAAGGTTATTGAAGCTACAAAACTTGCAAATGAAAAACGTCCTGATCTTAATATCGATGGAGAACTTCAGCTTGACGCGGCAATTATTCCTGCTATCGGCAACAGTAAAGCACCAGGCTCAAAAGTCGCTGGAAAAGCCAACGTTCTTGTTTTTCCTGATCTTCAGTCGGGCAACATTGGCTATAAGCTTGTACAAAGACTAGCGGGAGCCGACGCATACGGCCCGTTTCTTCAAGGCTTTGCTAAACCGGTGAGTGATCTCTCAAGAGGATGCAGTGTAGATGATATTGTAATCACATCGGCGGTTACAATGGCTCAGTCGGAATAAAGTAAGAAATCGGGGCTGAAAACCTTCAGCCCCGATATGTCTATTTTTTATACAGTTTGCCTGGAATCTGATACCAGTTTTCAGTAAGTTCTTCTCCGGCCATGTAAGACTCAATTAAGTCGGCAAGCTTTTCAGCCATCTGATCAAAATCCTGTTCAATTGTACCGGCAAAGGAACCGCCCTTATCAATTTCAGCCTTTGCGAAATCAGTACCGTCAATACCTACAACCTTAACATCAGTACGGGAAGCTGCTTCCAGAGCCTGAGTTGCGCCGTATGCGGGCTCGTCCCATCCGGCCCAGATTCCTTTTAAAGACTTATCAGAACTGTCGGCAGTGATGATGTCTTCGGTAATCTTTCTGGCATTGTCTACAGGACCGGGAACATCTATATGAAATTTATTAACTATTTTTATTCCCGGATTACTGTTAAAAACTTCCTCAGCACCAACGGCCCGGGCCCGGACTCCCGGATGAGGATCATGGGTATACATAACTATCTCCCCTTTTCCTCCCATAGCATCAACCAGCAATTGAGCCGTCTGTTTTCCAAGATCTGTGTTGTCTGAGGTGATGTTTAAAACAACTCCGTCAGCGAGCCCGGCATCAAGACCAAAAACCGGAATTCCGGCTTCCCGGGCAGTAATCAGCCCTTTTGTCATCTGAGCCGGATCTCCCATCCCGAGAACTATAGCATCAACGTTCTGGGCGACGGCATCTTCTATCCTGCTGACAACCATTCCGAAATCTCCGGCGGTGTCAGAAACTCTGACTTTCCAGCCCTTCTGCTCCGCATCAGCCTTAAACTGCTCTATAACGTATGCAGTTGTGGCATTTGCCATATAGGGTGTTACAACTGCAATAGTTTTAACATCGGCTTTATCCTCCTGACTTCCCGCAGCGGTAACTGCGATAGGAAGCAGAAACACAGCAATAAGACTCAGCACAATAATCTTTCTCATAAATCCTCCAAATTTTTGCCTAAGGCAATATATTAATATTTATTCCATGATGAAATATCACGGAAAGTATTCTTTAAGGCCGGATAGAGTTTTTTATAAATTCTGTATCCGTCATTGTAGAAAGCTGACAGCTTCTCATCCGGCTCGTATCGTCTCTCAACAGCTATGAATCCGGCCGGCGCCGAGAAGCCGTCAATCCAGCCCAGAGCGTTACCGGCAATAATCACATTTCCCAGAACTCCGCTCTCTCTTGCATCAGCCATTGTATATATTTCAGCCCCGGTGACTGAAGACAGGATTTCAGCCCACAATCTGTTTTCCGCCCCGCCGCCGGATAGATGGATAATTCTGGACTCCGGGCTCTTTGTCTCTATCATCTCGATAATAGATCTCAGTGAATAGCTGACGCCTTCCAGTACCGCCCTGAACATATCCTCTCTGGTTGAGCTCTTTGACAGCCCGATAAACGCGCCTCTCGCGTCAGGGTCCCGGAAGGGAGCTCTTTCTCCCGCAAGATGAGGCATATAAAATATGCCGCCGCAGCCGGGGGGAGAAGTTTCAGAAGCCGAAGAGAACGAATCGAATAATGCCTCTGAGACATCCTCTCCGGTTTCCGAGAGAAGAGTCTTCACTGCCCATTCAATATTCCCTCCGGTAAGCAGCATAGGACCGATATTCAGGACTTTTTCAGGATCAGGATGTTTCAGGTTAAAAATGCCGGTTTCAGGCTTCGCGGGCCGTCCCGAACTTGCAGCAATCCAGCCGGAGGTACCAAGATACCCCGAATAAATTCCTTCGACTCCGGCCCCGGCTCCGATGGTGGAAGAGGCGGCATCGCCGGCCCCGTGAACAACAGGAAGCCCGGCCGGAAGCCCCGTTTCGGCTGCTGCCGAAGGGGTAACCTCGCCTGTTATCCTGTCAGCTCTGGTGAGTACCGGAAGGTTTTCTTCAGTCACCCCCGCGATGGAGAGGATATCACTGTCCCACTTGTTTAAAGAAAAATTAAGCATCCCCGTAGCTGAGGCGTTTGTATAATCGGTTACGGCAAGTCCAGTGAGTTTCCAGCAGATGTAGTCATGAGCACCTAAGAGAAAAAGAACCGAAGAAGAAAACAGCTCAGGCGAATATTTTTTAAGCCAGAGGATTTTAGCAGGGATAATCGAGGAGTCCCCTGAATTCATTACAGCAGCAGCAAATGCTTCCGCACCCATCTTATTGGATATATAATTCCATTGTTCTGCAGCGCGGGTATCGGAGTACAAAATCGCCCGACCGGAGAGCTTGCCATCTGAAATACAGATCAGATCCTGCATTTGCCCGCTCAGGACAACAGCCTCAAAGGATACGGCATGATATTTCATCATAATTTCAGTTATTGCAGTCTTTAAGGCCCGCCACCAGTCTTCAGGATCCTGTTCTACCCTTCCGCCTGAAAGATCAGACGGGTAATTTTCAGCAGTAGTAAAGAGAATATTTCCATCGCGCCGGACCAGTGATACTTTTACAGCTGTAGTACCTAGATCTACAGAGAGTACTGACTGCATTTATCCTCCGATAGGTATGGCCTGAAACTATTGATGAAGTTAACAAACTCGTTCCGGCCGTTCTGCACAGCCTTCAGAAATGCTGTACCGACAATTATCGCATCAGCACCCATCTGTGCAGCTGCATCAGCGTCTTCAGGGCTGTTAATCCCGAAGCCAAGGGCAACAGGCAATTTCAGAGGCGAAGCGATTTCTTTAACCATCTGCAGCCGCTGTTCCGATTCACGATTCGCCGAGAACTGTCCGCCTGTACTTCCGTCAGTTGACTGCATATACAGAAATCCTGTTGTCAGCTCGGCAACCTCGGCGATATCACTCATGCTGTCGTGAAAGCCTATAAAATTTACTATCTCAACATCACTGCCAATTGAAGCCTCATGCAGCTTTACCCTGTACTCCTTCGAAATATTAGGAACTAATATGGCTTCGATCCCGCTTCGGCCGGCATCATGGAGAATCTTATCAATGCCGTACTCAATCAGCGATTCATGGTAAAGCATAGCGGTGCCGTGCATGCCGGAGGCCTTGATATCACGGCCGGAATCATTTAGAAAGCCCTGGATTGTCAGTTCACTCCTGCTCAGCTCCTTCAGAGCCTTCCTGATGATGTCTCCATCAAGGTAAGGATCAGAGGTCGGAATACCGGTCTCTATAAATCTCAGTCCGGTCTCATATGCAAGCCTCATCGTTTCTCCCGCTTTATCAGAATCAGGATAAAGCGCGGGAAGGTAGCCGATTAGAGGCGGTTTTTTATATTTCTCTTTAAACTCGAGCAGCTCTTTTCTCATCTATGCCTTCTTCTTTGCAAGGCTTGAGAGAAGGACTGCCATGATAATAATTACCCCGGTCAATATTGACTGAACGTATGTGTTTATTCCGAGTATGTTCAGCCCGTTACCCATCACGCCCATGATCAGAACGCCGAGGAGGGTTCCCCAGAGATTAGCTTCCCCGTCTCTGAATGCCGTCATTCCCAGAAACACAGCGGCTGCGGCATTGAGCATGAACGGGGAACCGGCCTGTGGATGAGCGGAATACAGGCGGCTCGTAAGAACTACCCCGCCGACCGCTGCAAAAAATCCCGAAAGACAAAAGGCGGCCAGCCTGACTTTCTTTGTATTTATTCCGGAGAGAAACGAGGCTTCCTCGTTACCGCCTATCGCATAGAGGCGTCTGCCGTAGGTAGTCTGCTCAAGCATCAGGTATACAACAACCAGAACAATAACCATCAGAATTACAGAGAACGGTATGAAGCCCAGACTCCCCTGACCGAGAAAGCGAAAATTCTCGGGAAGTCCGAAAATTGTTGTGCCTCTTGAGAGCAGAAGGGAAAGACCTCCGAATGCGGTCATTGTCGCAAGGGTGCTGACAAAGGCGGATAAGCCGCCGTATGCCACAAGGACCCCGTTGATAAAACCGGCTGCTGTTCCGAGAAGAAGCGCGATGAAAATACTCACAGGAGTATTTATTCCCGCCTCCATCAGCATTGCGCAGACAATCCCGACCAGGCTGGCAATTGCGCCTACAGAGAGGTCAAAGTCTCCGGTAACCATTACAACGGTTACTCCGGAGGCAACAATCGCAAGGGTAGCTACCTGTTCAATTATATTGCGTATGTTCCGCCCGGACGGAAAAACATCCGGCCTGATAATTGTAAAAATCACGAATAAAAGAATGAACCCCATCAGAGTTCCCCATGTTCTGATAAATTTCCCGGTATTTCTCTTTTCCTTCATTGATTCAATAATTCTACTGTCTGTCATTATATATCTCTCCCGTAGCAGTAATTCAGGTATCTCTCCTGATCCATGTTGTCATTTTCCTTTACGAAGACCTGGCGGCCCTCTTTCAGAAAGACAATCCTGTCAGCGAGTCCCAGCATTTCGTTAAAATCAGAACTGACCAGCAAGACCGCAGCCCCCTGCTCCGCCAACTCTCTGATAATCGTGTAGATTTCGAACCTTGCACCGACATCAACGCCTTTTGAAGGCTCATCAAGCATTAAAAGTCCCGGACGGTTCATGACAGTCTTGGCGAAAACAACCTTCTGCTGATTTCCGCCGGATAATGTACCTACATGGTTTGTATAATCTGAGGTTTTTAACTTGACCTTAGATCCCGCAGTTTCAACCTGTTCTTTCAGCTTCCGGTGAGCCAGGAAGCCGGCCTTAGAGAGCTGCCTCAGCGACATCATTGATATATTCTCATAAATCGATCGGCTGAGAACAATACCCTGTTTGCGGCGTTCCTCAGGAACCAGAACAACACCCTTTGAGATAGCCTCCGAGGGTGACTTCGGGGTGAATTTCTCACCGTTCAGCATCATCTCCCCGTCAGACAGGCTTTCCATCCCGAAAATAGATTCCAGCAGCTCTGTCCGTCCGGCACCGACAAGACCGCCGATTCCAAGAATCTCTCCGGCTTTAACTTCGAAACAGAGATCATGAACATTTTTATTACTTAGGTGTTCAGCTTTAAAAACGACATCTCCCGCCTTCCCTGCTTTTTCAGGAAATGCTGATTTAAGATTCCGGCCTATCATCGCTGAAATCAGCGAATCCTTATCCATGCCGCTGCTGTCCCTGGATTCAACAACCATGCCGTCTCTCATGACAGTGATCTTATCTGTAATATTCAGTACATCATCAAGATTATGGGAGACGTAGACGATTGTCTTTCCCTGATTCTTCAGAGTCCCGATAACTTTGAAGAGCTTGTTTTTTTCCAGATCTGTTAAGGCGGTCGCAGGTTCATCCATGAAATAAATATTTCCTTCAACCGCGAATGCCCTCGCAATGGCAACCATTGCGCGCTCTACGGCCGTAAGATAGGCAACAGGAATATCAATCGGTATATCAACATCCAACTGAGTAAGGATCTTTACTGTCTTCTTTCTAAGATCTTTCCAGTCAACAAAAGGGCCTATCTTTTTGGGATACTCATGGCCGAGAAAAATATTCTCCATTGCGTTGAAATATGATATCAGGTTCAATTCCTGATGGATGAAGCATAAGCCCGCAGATGCTGCATCCTTACTGCTTTTTATCTGAACTTCATTCCCATCGATAAAAATCCTTCCGCTGTCGGCTCCCAGTACCCCCGCAACAATCTTGATTAGAGTAGATTTGCCGGCACCATTCTCTCCGACAAGTCCGTGAACCTCACCTCTGCCGAGACAAAGATCTATTCCTTTAAGAACCTTGACCCCAGGATAACTCTTTTCCAGGCCGTTAATCTTCAGCACTTCCAGGCTAGTCATATTATTTCAGATCCTCCCATAACTGCGGATCATTAAAACTTTCAAGAGGATCCATTGCTCCATCCTTTTTTATGATGTATTTGAATTTATTATTCCTGCCGTGTTTGCTTGAAGCCATCATCACGTAAGGCCCTGGAAGAAAAGCTTCATCATAAAGTACAACCTTATCATCGAGACTGATACTTATTCTTCGTGAATGGAAAGCCGGACAGGGCTCAGTGATATTCAATAAGCCGAGTTCCTCGTCGCCAAGGATTATCGGAGAAACAATCTCCCGTCCCAGGGTAATCATTATATTCGTGCGCTCGGTAAATAATTGGTAAAGAGATTTATCTGCGGTATATTCTTCGATTACCGATTGATTCTCAAATGAAACCCACGATCGCTGAAGGATAACCGGAAGCCCTTCCAGGGTTCGAAGTCTTACCAGGCACGAGAATTCTGACTGTTCGTTCCTGAATACCCGGTTCAGTTCAGCTTTGACAGCACCATATTTCTTTTCCACTATGGTTGTATGTATTTTTAATTTCTGACGGTCCATTTCATTCTGAAATCCCTGCAAACTTATTGTGTCAGAATGGAGCGCGGGAGCAGCAACAAAAGTTCCTACGCCGTGAACAACAGTAATAATCCCTTCTCCCTCGAGGATAGCAAGAGCCTGTCTTGCCGTCATTATTGATGTTTCGAATATTTCAGATAGTTCTTTCTGGCTTGGAAGACTTTCTCCCCGTGCAAAAGTACCGTTTTTTATCCGTTCTTTGATAATCTGAGCTATTTCCAGATATCTCAACTGTTTCCCCATGAATCCCCTCAACTCTTATAGTCTTCTAGATGTCTATAAGAGTAAATCCTAAATTCTATCCTGTCAACATTTTTTTAATTAATTAGCTTCCACCCCCTTGATAGAAGATGATTTATCAGCTTATCTTTAAAAAATGAATGTATTGATAGTAGGATATGGCCGAATGGGCCATGAAATAGAAAACATCCTGATTAATCGCGGACACGACATAACAGGAAGGGTTGATCCTTCCGGGACAGGCGATTATAAGACACTGACACTGGAAATTATTAAGGCTGCAGATGCAGTAATTGAATTTGCATTACCCGGTTCTATTCGTGAGAATGCACAGATGTATGCAGAAGCCGGTGTTCCGGCTGTAGTCGGCACTACAGGATGGGACAGCAGACGTGATTGATAGGAAAAGTTATATCGCCCCCCGGATAAATTTCCCGGAAACCTGGTGAATTTAAGTCTAAAAATCAGAAAAATCCCTCGTTAGCAGTTTTTCTTATAGAGACAATTGATAGGAAAAGTTATATCGCCCCCCGGATAAATTTCCCGGAAACCTGGTGAATTTAAGTCTAAAAATCAGAA
>JAEKNX010000007.1 GCA_016839055.1 Spirochaetales bacterium | reverse complement strand
CCGTCTTGTCCGTCTTGTCCGTCTTGTCCGTCTTGTCCGTCTTGTCCGTCTTGTCCGTCTTGTCCGTCTTGTCCGTCCTGATCATCCTGTCCCTCAGGCGGTTTATCCGGAAGGCGTGAAAGCTCTTCGCGGACGACCTCCATATTGCGCCGCGCCTGTTTCTGCTGCGCAGCAGGCAGATGTTCGAGTTCTGCCGAACGTTTTAAAGACTGATAGGATTCTTCAAGAAGAGAGCGTTTTTCATCCGGATCCTGAGCCTGAGCGGCAAACTCGGCCTGAATGGTTCCGTAATTATAATAACCCGCGGCGGCGGTTTCAGGATCATCTGAAGAGGCGGCCTCCCGGAACTCCGATGCGGCGTCAAGGAGGTTTCCTTCATTATATTGCTCAATACCTTTGGCAAGCGCAGCTGAAACTTCATTTTCAGCCTGCCCTGACGCAAAAACAGACAAATCTGAGACTGCAAATAATAAAATTATAATCACAATTACTTTTTTATTCATTTCCGCCTCCGGCCCGGCCATAACCATCTGCCTGCAAAAAAAATCAGCATCAGAATGACAGCAGGGGCAAGGAAATATTGAAAGTCTTCTTCGTGTTCAATTGAAGTCTCTTCCATAATAAACCGCGCTTCCTGGCTCTTGATCAGAGAGAAGTAAATCTCGCCCATATCAAAGGCCCCGGTTGAAACATTGAGATACCGGCCGCCGGAGGTTGATGCTACCATCTGCCTGAGGGTCGCGGCATCAAGCCTGCTCCAGACTTCCTGCCCCTTATATGTCAGAAACACCTTGTTTCCATTTTCATCGGTGACAGGAATCCGCTTTCCGGTATCCTCATCACCAAGCCCTATCGCAATCAGCCTTACATCCCTGTCTCCAAGCATTTCAGCCGCCTTGAGCGGATAGCTTTCATGGTCCTCGCCGTCTGTAATCAGGATAATATCCCTGTAACCGCCCGAACTTCCGGCAAGCACATCGGTGAGGGTCTTCCTGAGAGCGTCCCCTATCATGCTGCCTCCAACCGATACGGCATCAGGCGAAAGCTGTTCAATAGACTGCCTGAAAAAACTGTAATCGAGGGTTAGCGGGCATTTCACAACAGCCGTTCCCGCGAAAGCGACAAGCGCCACCCTGTCTCCCTCAATAACTGAAAGCGCGTCAATGACCGCAAGCTTAGCGCGTGCAAGCCGGTTTGGATACAGATCTTCGGCCAGCATACTGCGGGAGACATCAATTACAAAGACAACATCACGCCCCTTGCGTGATACAGTAGTCTCACTCTGGCTCCAACTCGGCCTTGCGGCAGCAAACACAGTCAGCAGCATAGCTGCGCTAATTAAAACCAGAAGCATCACTCTCCGGGGGGTATAATCCGGGCTCACTTTGAAAGCTCGTGGATAAAATTCAGTGAGAATCTTTTTTGCCCTCATAATCCCGATTATCCCGAGTGCACAGGCCGCGAGAGGGATCCAGAGGAAAATCAATACAGAGGGGTTCAAAAGCTGAAACGGACCTGTCACGGCAGCCTCCTGAGAACGGTTGAATCAAGCCCCAACCCCAGGGCTGCAAGAGCAAGCCCTATCAGCGCGAAACTGACAAACAACTCGCGGTATTTATACTGCGTGTATGAAATAATTTCGGTTTTTTCCATCTCATCGATAACTTCATAAACCGCCGCAAGTTCTTCCGCCGAATCTGCCTGAAAGTATGTGCCGCCGGTAATTTCGGCTATCCCGCGCAGAGTTGCCTCATCCACAGCAGCTCCGACAGGCACGCGGCGCTTGCCGAAGAGGCTTTCCATCTCATAATATGCGGTTCCGCCAAATCCTATTGCGTAAACCTTGATTCCCCATTCCGCGGCAAGCTGCGCCGCTTCACGCGGGGAATATTTTCCAGCGTTATTTTCGCCATCGGTAAGCAAAATAATAATCCGGCTTGTAATATCATAACCTTTCTCAGAATCATTATTTTCGGATGCGGACTTGAGCCGTGCCGCGCCAAGTGCCAGAGCATCTCCGATTGAGGTTCCGTCCTCTTCCTTCGTAGTAACGACATCAAGACCTTCGGTAAAATCTTTCAATACATCGTGTGACAACGATAAGGGAGAAAGTGTGTCTGCATAGCGGGCAAAGGCTATGAGACCTATAAGGTCGTCAGGCCTTCCGGGCAGATCCTTACCATCGCCTGTAATAAAATCGAGAAGGTTCTTTTTGACAATATCAATCCTGCGGGCAAGCCTGCCGTTATTCTCAATTTCGGCGGCCATACTTCCGCTGCGGTCAATGACAAATTCAATTGCAACACCATTTGTGACCTTTTTGGTTTCATCAAGCTTTTCACGGGGCCGGGCAAGGGCGGTAATCATTAACAGACTTCCGATAAAAACCAGCAGCGGAGGCAGCCAGAGGAGAGACTGCCTGAAAGATTTCATCCCGATTGATACCGGATATGAGCTTGAAAAGCCAATACCACCAGCTCCGCCCCTTCTCCTCAGCGCCAGAAAAAGCAGGAGAACGGCCACTGGAATGAATGCAAAAGCCCAGGGCGATTCAAAGTTCATCGCCGCCCTCCGTATTTAATTGCTGATAAATCTGTCTGAGAATTATCAGTCCATCCTCAACTGAAATACCGTTTTTTGAAAACCTGGCCTCGTCCATAAAAGGCCGGTATTGAGAACAGTCCGCAGCTCCCGGTATCCGCAGAAGAGCCGAAAAGGCCTCTCTTAAATCTACAATCCCCTCAGTTTCAATAAATTTCTTCCGGAAGTCCGCTATCAGCTCAATGCGGGTCTTTACAGGCTCGGCGGTTACTGAACTCTTCTTTCTCCAGCGCAGAGTAAGTATAATTACCAGTACAGCCGCAATAAGCACAACTGCAGAAACAACAGCTGCAATAAGGCCGGGATGTGACATATTGTCAGCCTCCGGAAGATACAAGGGTGATAGCTCATGCGCTTCTTCCTCAACTTCAAATGCAGAGCCTGCGGTAATTATAATTTCGTCCGTGCTCAGCTGCTCGGCAAAATTTACCGTCAGAGGAGGAAAAACTATTTCACCCGGAAGCCATGCCTCGACCTTAAAAGAGATTGTACTTACTGCTGTTCCAGTCCCGCTTAAAACCGGCTCACTCTCAAAAACGCCGGAGATGACTGTGTTTGAGTACCTACCACCTCGGTCGACAACAGGAGGCATCAAAATGTACTTCTCATTCTCCGGATATTCGATTCGTAGAACAATCTCAGCAGTACTGCCGTAGTTAATGTCATCCGCGGGATAACTCAGCTCAAGCCGATAATTCCCGCGTTCATAACTTTCGATCTTCATACTGCCTCCGGAGGGAGATAAGGTATCATCTACACCCCCGCATCCGGCAGCCAATAGCGTCAGGATAACCGCTAATAAAGACAAGATCCTCCTCATCTGCGTTTCTCCCGCTGAATAAAAAACTTTGACAAGCTTTTTATATATTCTTCAGCTATATCAAGCTCCAGAAAATCACAGTTATATTTGCTGAATGTACGCCTGAGCAGCTCAAGCCGGTTTTTAAAGCGCAGCTCATATGCAGCACGCACGCGCTTGTCGGAAGTGTCAAGGGTAATGGTTTTCCCTGTTTCAGAATCTGAAAAGCTCATAAGACCGCCGTCAGGAAGGCATTTCTCAATCGGGTCATAAAGATAAAGACTTACAATCTCATGTTTTTGGGCGGTGACCTTCAGCTGATCATAGAAGCCCGGATCATAATAATCAGAGAGCAGAAAAACAATGCTGCGCCTGTGCGCTACCCTCCCGAGGTAATCGAGAGCCGATGCGATAGACGTTTTTTTGCCATCTGGTTTAAACGACAGCAGATCACGCACCATATGCATAGTATGCGTCATCCCCTTACTCGGCGGAATAAACAACTCAGTCTGATCAGAAAACAGAAGAAGACCCGTACGGTCATTATTCTGTGATGCCGAAAAAGACAATACCGACACTATCTCAGCGGCAACCTCCGACCGGCTCTTGCCGCGGCTGCCGAAGGCCCCTGACGGGGAAACATCTACAAGAAAATAGATTGAAAGCTCGCGCTCTTGCCGATACCGTTTGATGTGAGGATAGCCAGTCCTGGCGGTAACATTCCAGTCAATTGAGCGTATCTCGTCGCCCGGCTGATACTCGCGGACCTCTTCGAACTCAAGCCCCTCCCCCTTGAAGGCACTTTCAAACTCTCCGGCGAATATTGAGGTTACTCTCTGCCTGGTCATAATGCGGATGAGTTCAACTTTTTTAAGGATTTCTTTGTCTATCTGCATAAATTACGGAGCGGGTATCTTGTCTACTATCATCCTGATTATATCATCAGAGTTCAGACCTTCCGCTTCAGCCTCATAACTTGGAATTAGCCTGTGCCTGAGCACATCAAAAACCAGCGAAGTTACATCTTCCGGTATTACATACATACGCCCCTGCAGCATCGCGTTTGCCTTGGCAGCGAGGGTCAAATAAATAGTTGCCCGCGGCGAAGCCCCGTACTTAATCAAATGCGCGGCATCAATTCCGTAGGAATCCGGATTACGCCCAGCCTGAACCAAATCAACGATATATTCCTCGATTACAGCTTCCATGTGGACATTATCCAGAGAATCACGAAGAGTCATAATGTCAGCCCCGGATGCGACGATGTTGATATCTGCCACAGGCATGGATCGGGCCATCAACCTGAGGATCTTAAGTTCCTCAGCCCTGTCAGGATAAGAGATCTTAACCTTCAGCATAAAGCGGTCAACCTGAGCCTCAGGCAAGGGATAGGTTCCTTCCTGCTCTATGGGGTTCTGGGTTGCCATTACCATAAACGGCTGCTCAAGTGCCCATGTTTCATCACCTATTGTAACCTGACGTTCCTGCATTGATTCAAGCAGTGCCGACTGGACCTTGGCTGGTGCGCGGTTTATCTCATCTGCGAGAATAATGTTGCCGAAAATGGGGCCCTTTTTTGGTAAAAAAGCACCAGTCTTCGGGTTATAAATCAATGTTCCAAGGATGTCCGCCGGAAGCAGATCCGGGGTAAACTGAATCCGTTTAAAAGCAAGTCCGAGGGTCTTTGCCAGGGTGTTTACACTCAGGGTTTTGGCAAGTCCGGGCACTCCCTCAATGAGAACATGCTGGTTGCATATTAACCCGATAAGAAGCCTGTTGACCAGATAATCCTGTCCTATCAAAACCTTTCTAATTTCTTTTTCAATCAGCAGTATTTTTTTTAATTCGTCCGTCAATTCAATTTTTCCATTGCATGCTATGGCCTGACCGTCTGTCATGAATCACTCCCGATATTTTAGATAGAGGATATGTCACGGGGCTCTAAAAGTTGATTTTTCAGATACGCCCGTTTCAATTAATATAAAAACTATAAGGATGATCGTCAATCCTGATTTTAATCTTTCCGCCTACATTTATACCGCGAAGAAAGACTCGGCACATCTCCGACCGCTATTCCTGCAGAGTAAACTTCCGGGTTTCTGCCAGGACTTCATCGATACGTTCCCTATTTTGAGCACTCAAGTCTGCTACAGTCAGGGATGATTCTCTTATATTATCAGCTCCTGAGGCAATCTCACTGATACTTTGAAAAACCTCATCGGTGATACCTCTGAGCCTGCTGCTCTCATCAAGAATCAGCTTTACTCCGCTGCTCATCTCGATGGAGCCTGATCGTACTCCGGATGTGATATCATTGATACTATTCATCGCCTCTAAAATCTGTTTGCTGCCGGCACTTTGCTCGAACATTGCCTGCATAATCTCTTCCTCAAGATCTCTGACAATCTTAATAGAATCTATTGTTTCTTCAAAAGTCTTCTCCGCCTTCGTCGAAGAATCAACAACATTATCAATAATTATCTTTATGGAATTCAATTTCTGTTGGGTTTGTTTTGATTGTATCCCGGATGTTTCGGCAAGTTTTCTTATCTCATCAGAAACTACAGCGAATCCTCTACCGGCATTCCCCGCATGAGCTGCTTCGATAGCGGCATTCATGGCAAGCAGATTTGTCTGGTTGGCAATATCTTCAATAATCTGATTTATATCCATTAAATCTTCCGATTGAATGGATATTTGCTTTATTTGCTCATTTACAGTACTCAACTCATTTTTACCTCTCATGGAAATATCAACGAGAGCTCCTGTTCTTTCTGCCGCCTTTTTAATGCTGGTATTGACTGAACTAATGTTAGAAACCATCTCTTCTATCGATGCCGAAGATTCGGTTACACTGGATGCCTGTTCATCTATAAGACTTCCCAGAGAATCAATATTCCTGCTGATCTGCTCGACAGCCGTCAATGTGCTTGAAACACTGTCATTCTGAACCCTGATTTGATTTTTGGCACTTTCTATATTCGCTGCAATCTCGACAACAGCGGCTCCGGACTCCTCAGTATTGGATGACAAGATGTAGCTCGAATCAGCCAGACTTTCAGTTGCAGTCTTTATAATTTTAATCATATTATTCAATGTATGGTTAAAACTATTAAAACTATTTGAAACCCGTCCTATTTCATCCCTGGAATTAACATTCAGAGTTTTTGTAAGATCCCCGCCGCCTGCCGCTATATCTTCAAGAAGTACGGCCAGATTCTTTACCGGCTTTGTAAAAGAACCGGAGATAAACCAGGCCGCGGCTCCAAAACCGGCAATCAGAATAATGCTTATTATTAGAATAAGCTTAAGAATGGCAATACCTCCTGCCATAATCTCGGCATCTTCAATAAGTACTACAAGTTTATATCCAAGCATCCTTGAAGTGGAAATAACCGAAGTGTATTCCTTATCATCTATCACAAGACCAATGCTTCCTTCTTTAATTCCCGCAAGCTCATGATAGCCTGTGATATCACAATCTGAAATATTCTGGAAATTAATCTCAGGATGTAAGGGATCGGCAAGAATAGCACCGGAATCCTCTACCAGGATCATATACCCGGTTTCCCCTACTCTGACATCTTTTACAAGTCCGGTAAGTCCTTTGAGAGAAATATCATATGAGGCAACCCCTATAATATTCTCAGCAAAATCACTGACCGTAATAACCGTACTTACAACTACATTCTTCCCGTCCGAAGTTGGGAATGCGTCGGTAACTTGCGGTTTACCGGGGTTCTCCATGGCCTTCTTGTACCACCCCCTCTCAGGAGGATTATAACCCGGTTTTCTGTCACTGACAGGAAACATAACAAAACCACCGTTCTCCAATCCGAGGGTAACATAATCATAGGCGGGATGCGTATCCCCTATCACCCGAAAATACTCGAAGATGTCCTTCTCCATGCCGCCATTCTCAACTGGCGTCATCGGCGTCTTAACAGTCGTGTTTTTATAGGTAGTAATGGAATCATCGGCCGCTCTTACCAAAAAAGATTGTGATAGCATCTCGGTATCCTGGAGAGCATTATTAAAAAATAAATCTATGGAGTTCTCAACCTGAATAAGTCCATTCATGGCGTTGGAAATATGATCAGCCTTAGATCTATCATTTATTTTAATAGTCATAATTACGCTTAGTATCAGTATTGGAGTGATAATTGCCGCGAGTAAAATTAAAACGAGCTTTCTTCTTATAGACATTGTATTCTCCTGTTAACAATATAGAATATTAAAGGAAGAATTGCAAAGTTCTCACTTATTAATAATTGTATTTGTTATTGCATTAGATAATATTTACCGGAGGAAAACTTTTCCTGATGATTATCATTATTTATTCGAAAATCTGGAACCTGAAGTACTATTTATAGAACTAAGCATTCTTAAAAATATAAGTTAGCCGCTTCTATTATAAATCACTGATGTTCTTAATAGCTTCCCTGTAAAACCTTACTCCGCCGCAGAGGCTTGTGCTATGAACATGCTCATTCGGGCTATGAACTGATGACAGCTCTTCTTTAGTGAAATGCAATGGTACAAAACGAATAACACTCTCACTTACATCGACAAAGGCTCTGGCGTCGGTTCCTCCGAAAATAATGAACGGGGAGGGCCTTACATTTTCAAAAACTTTCCTTATTGTATCAGCGACATAATTGTATCCGCTGCTCCCGACAGGCTCAGGTTTTACAGTTTCCCGTATAAGGCTTAGCTTTGCTGAAAGACCAGCTTTTTCTGCATGTTTAATAAAGCCCGTTGTGCATTTCCTGATATCCTGATGGTAAGTGCCTGCAATGGTCGCATTCATTCCGCATGTCCCGATTGGCAGCTTATCCGCATCGGCTCCTGTCAAGTTTGAAAATGAAACTGTTGCGCCGATCATGCCGGCAGCTTCTGAACTAAACTTCGGCAGTAAATTCAAGATAAGAGATTTGAACAGCCATAAGTTTGAAAAGATAAATCTCAGACCAAATGACATAGATGGAGTCAATTCGGAAAACATTGCCTTAACTTCCGGGGCTAGATTATAATCAGAAAGCTTGATTTTTTTCATTTTCAGCACAAATCGAGCAAGCCGCTGCATTCCCGACTCATTGGATTTCCTGCCGGCAGTAAGTAATATTTTCGCGCTGCTTTTTTCACTCATTGCAATCATTCCGAATCTGCCGGTAACTCCTGCCATGGGATTGTCTATAATGGCTCCGCCTTCATCTATTACAAGCCGGGGTGCAATGCCGTTTTCTTTCAAAAATGCCGCGGCTTTTGCAGCATCTTCCCCGGCAATCTCCTCCCTGCTTGATGCGAAAATATACAAATCGCAATCGGGTTTATAATCTTCCTGTAAAAGGCTTTCTACTGCTTCAAAAATTGCGCATAAAGAACCTTTTGTATCAACAGCGCCCCTTCCCCATATTATTCCGTCTTCAATATCACCGGAGAAGGCCGGTTTAGTCCATTCGCCTTTTGCCGGAACAACATCCAGATGCGACATTAATAATAGCGGCCGTATCTCTGACCGGCCAGTCCATTTGATTAGCAGTCCTCCATCAATATTCTTCCATTCGCATGTATTTTCTATAAGTGGAAATCTTTCTTTCAGATATTCATGCAGCTTTTCAATCTCAGCTATATAAGTATTATCCTCAGTTGATATTGTCTCATGCGATATCATTTTTGATAATGTCTGCTCGTATCTTTTACCATCTGTAATGAAGTCTTTATCATTATATAGTTTTTCAGGAATGTCCTGTTTTTTCTGAGAAAAAGCACGAATAAGCATAACAACTATCAGCGATAACAGTATTCCTATAGCTGAACCTGTAAAAAGTCCCAAAGGTTACTCCTTAAAAAATCTATGTTATAATTGATTTTTCATTTTCAATACGATTAACAATTTTCTTTTCATCATAGTAGTAGAAAACAATAATACTCAATGCACAAAAAACTGCTGATACTACAGCTGTCATCTTTATCCCAAAGCGGCTGACACTGCTTCCTTCCAAACTTCCGATTGAGATTATACTTGGCACTATCATTATCGCAATGGACTGCCCTAGTTTTGTGATAAACGATTTTGCCGCACTGAAAATTCCCTCTTTATTCGTTCCGGTTACTATTGTGTCATACTGAATTACATCCGCCATCATCGCATGGGGCAGAATATTCAAGGCCGCAAAGGGGAAAGACACAAGAACTGACAGCATCAGGCCTTTCGCCAGAGGAGGGATAGGCCAGTCGGCACCAAAAAATATTATCAGATATGAAATTATGAAAATAAAAAGAGCAAAAATCAAAGCCTGCTTCTTCCCTACCCTTTTTGATATTCTTATAGTGAGTGGATATAATAAGACCGAACAAGCAATACTTAATCCCAGGATTATTGGCGCCTGTGCTTCCGGCAGACCGAGCAGGATCGTAATATAATACATTATAGTAGCCTGGAAAAAAGCCATGGAAGTATATTCAAGAAGCTGTCCAGCTGTCAGCATCCGGAATTCACGATTCTGGAAGGCGGCCTTCACGGCCGGGAATAGTTTTATACTGGCAATTTTACTTTCGGTATACTCTTTTTCATTTATGCAGAAAGCACTAACAAGAAGTAATATTACTCCGATTACCGTCATAATTCCAAAGGTAAGCTGATATGCTGATAAAGCACTCATCCCCGATTCTTTGAACATGTTTACAGGAATAGGCGTCATATAGACTAAGGCGGATCCTGATACAAAACACAATGAACTGATGCTGTAGGCCCATAATCTCTTTTTATGATTAGTAATTAATTCAGGAAATAATGCCCCATGAGGAATCATATATGCAGTATAGAAAATGAAATAGAGCCATATGAATACCGACACCCAGATGTTATTAATCCAATGGATATGGTCTACCGGGGGGCAGAAAATCAGCAAGGCAGATAAGCCATAAGGAATTGATGCCCACCTCATAAACGGTATTCTTCTTCCATTCCTGTTTGTGCATCTGTCGCTCCAGTGCGCAATAAGAGGGTCTGTGAAGGCATCAATAATGTGGCCTATAGCTTTTACAACTCCAATCAGGGTCAGTACCCCAAGCGCAACATAGCCCTGAGATATAACAACAGTTATTCCTGATTCGGCGGTCGGAAGGAAGAAATATATCAGGTAATTCGCAATCATGCCGGTAAAGATCCCTTTAGCAAAATCTGACAGGCAAAGCAATATAATTTTCGTGTTTGAAAGCTGCTTTTTCATAGGCATCTCCTACTTTTAAAAATCTCCTGCATGAATATTCTAAAACTCTATCATGCATTTATATTAAGTCAAGAATAAAAATGAAACTGAGCTCGAATTCACATAAGATCTTGACAATTACAGAACTGATGATACTATTGATACAAAAGCCAATATTAAGGGATTGCGGAACTAAATGAAAAAGACTCCTATCCAAAAAAGATCGATGGAAACACGGAATAAAATCGTAATTACAGCCAGAGAGCTTTTCGCGGAGAAAGGATTTGAAGAAACAACTACAAATATGATAGCCAAGGCGGCAGGAATATCTGTGGGCAGTATTTATTCGCACTTCAAGGATAAATGGGAAATATTCCTGATTATTCTCGAAGAGCATAAGGAAGCGATTCTTGACTATGGCACGATGAATCTGAACAGGATCCTTGAACAAAACCAGGATGTTAAAACTGCAATAAACTGGATTATCCCTGGACTCTATGAAATAAACAAGCTTAACGGGAAACTCAATCATGAACTCGAGCGGTTCATTCAGGTTGACGCGCGGGCGGCAGCCGTACACGAAAAATGGGAAAAACTCGAAGATCAGCAGCTGCTCAGATTCCTGAATCATTATGGTGAGCAGCTGAATATCAGTGATCCGGAATCCGCCGCGACAATACTGAATTTACAGCTTCGGAGCATCTTTTATTATCTCTTCAATAATCAGGAAGATGTAGATGAGAAGGCCATTATCTCCCAGTTTATAAGAATGATGTGTAATTCTGTTAAATAAAACTAAATTGAAAATTGAATCATAGGAGAACTTTAATGAATGATTTACAGAAAGAAAAAAAAGCAGGACTCAGCATTTGGTATCTGAAAGATGTAATTCTGCGAAGAAAGATAATCAGGAAAAAATATCATACACCCGGATTCGGTCTTACAGCGCAGCTTTTCTCGGTAATGAGCAAATTTATAATCGAGCGATTAGGAGAAGAAGAGGGGGAAGCTCTTATTAAGGATGCTGTTGAATATTTTGCAAAGGAAAGAGGGAAAAGTATAGCCAGGAATGTAAAAAAACAGAATAAACCGCTGTCTTTTAAAAATTGGCTTATTTATACAGATATAGACGGAAGTAATTTCCCTGTAAAGCCCCATATCGATAATAGTGATCTGGTAGCTCCGGTCACTGAATGTTCTTTTCATAAGGCAGCTAAAGAATGGGGGCTTGAGAACTACTCGAAATATTACTGTAAATACGCAGATTATGCGATTCTTGACGGTTATAATCCTGATATCAAATTGGATCTTAAGACGCGGCATGAGACCGGAAAAGATGAATGCGTATTCCGCTACATAATGAAGGAAGAAAATAAATAAAAAATGTAGAAGCTGAAGCCGCAGATCTCAGACGGCAGACAAGAAAAAGGAGCCGGGGCCGATAGGCCCCGGAATGGAAAAACAGCTCAGTAGGTTGAAATACTCGCTGCTGTATTGACACTTACATCCGCTACAGTGGGCGTTCCTTTGTAATAAAGCTTTGAGGCCTCTACGATCGAACCGGAGAGTTCCCCGATTAAGTTAACCCAAGCCTTGCCGGCACCTGCTACATCAACCCTGACATTATCTGAAACGCAGTTTCTAAAATCCGCAGCGGCGGCACTCGTGCAGGTAATATCCAGGTCAGCTGCGGGGGTGAGAGAACTGACAACCAGATTACCGGCTTCTCTGACAATGGCGGTTATATTTCCGGCAGAAATAAGGCTGATATTCCCTTTTCCTGCCCCGCTGACATCAATGACAAGAGTATCGGAAGGCTGAAAGCCTGAGGCCATCAGATCAGATGCTTCACTGATTCTAAGAGAGCTCAGCTCCGGCATAACAACTTCAGTCTTAAAAATAGTATTCCCGAAGGTTATGCCTGGTTTCCGGCTGATAAGGAGAGTGTCGCCCGAGACTGAAATATCGAGGTAATCGACTATATTATCATCGGAGGTTACAGTCACGCTGTATTCATCACCTTTGACCACAGTCACCTCGCTTGCGGCTCTGGCATCAACCGATGTAAATCCATTTAAATCAAACTCAGTCTCGACTGCAATCCCTGATCCGACATAAAAACTGCATCCTGAAATTAGAAAAACAACTGCCGCGGCAAGTAATAAACCTGATATTTTTCTCATCCGTTAATAATCCTCCGTCATAAGATATAAATTAAACACGGGAAAGGGTTCTAAGTGTTACTTTATATTGCTGGAATTTTACCGCTCAGGTGGAATACACAATATTTCAAGTATCATAAAAAAAATCAGCTCAGACAACTTTGACAATTAGTCTGCCGTAGATTAAAATACTGACATTGAGAGAACTTAACCTTTTCAGATACGGCATTATCTCTCTTTCAGGAGATTTATAAGGATATGAAAATTCAAAATGAGGAAAAGTTTATCAAAGTTGTTGAGAATCTAATTGATCCGGCCGAGGTTCAAACCTTATTTTTTTTCCAGGGGTTTAAAAAGTTTTTACCAAAATCCCTTTTTAAAAAGCTGCTGATAAAAACCTCAAAAAAGACACCCCACATTGGTTTTGTGATTGAACCCTACAGCTTATTTCTGTTTTTTAAGATTAAAGATATTGAAAAAGCAAAATCCTTACTGCCGGAACGCTATGAACTCATGAAGGCCAGCATATTTGAAGGTGACGAGCCTGATTACTATTTTGGTTTTGGAACTTTAAATACCCGAGGCAGCACGTTTTGGGGTATCAGGCTTGAATCTTACCTCATCGCAAAAGACACGGAAACCGGACTTTTATCCTGGATCTTTTTCGATATACTAAGCAATACAATAATAGCCGTGCCATCTGAGGGTATAGCTAATCCAAACAGTAAAAACGCAATTTTCACAACAAGCTCGAAGGGAGATATCTATATCGATATCAAGGATGATAAAACTGATCGGCAGGTTGCCTTAAAAGGCAATATAACTAACGGGAAAATGCGCAGGCCCGATCAAGAGCTTTGGGTAACCGGGAATACATCAATCGGACACATAAAAGATCTTACAGATTATAACGATGATCCTTTTGCTGTAATCTTCGATCCGGCTGAAGTTGCTAACGCTCTGGATATCCCTACTGAAGATATCAGCTTGAAAAAAAATACTCTCGTCCCTGATTTTGCAGAGCAGGAACCTTCCAAGGTCGCATGTTTTCCGTTTACTCAGCACTATATCGCTGACAGTCCAGGCTGCCGCACCTATATTAAAAATCAGGATGACTTGATAGCAAATTATAATAAGATGGCAAAGCTGGAGGATGTAAAAACATTTTCTGCTAAAACCATAAAAAAGCTGTTTATTATTGGAATATTGATTTCCCCCTTAGTCTCAATATTCCTTTTTATTTTGTTAATTTTAAAGGGTTGAGAACGGGAAAACGGCAATAATTGTTATAAAAAATGGAATGATTTGAAGAATTTGTATAACAATGTTATTCTTATGATCGATAGATTGAAGGCCTTATTCGGGCCCCTCATTAAAGCCGACAAGAGATGGTTCATATATGAAACAAGAAGAAAACAGACAATTCATCAGGAAATCAGAATCACTGGTTAAGCCACAAGATGTTACTACGATAAGCTTTCTCGGTGATTTCAACAAATTTCTTCCTAAGAAAACACAGCATAACATCATGCTGAAAGGAAGCAGAAAAATTCCTTATATGGGATTCATCATCGAACCGTATTGTTTTTTTTCTATCCTACAGAATCAAAAATATTGCAGCCGCACAGGCTATGCTTCCCGATGGGTATGAATTAGCAGAGACATCAGTCTTCAAGAATGAAAAAAAGTATCCAATGGTCATTATCAGCGCATTCTCAGCCCGCACATCAGCCTTTATTGGATCTCGGCTGGAGTTTTATATTATTGCACGCAATACGGAGACAGGGCTGCTGTCCTGGATCATTTCTGATTATGAAACGAACACAAACAGCCATGATCCTAAAAATGGATTTTGCGGCTACACAAGCGATCCTGTCGTATTTACAACAACGCCCTATGGCGAATTACTCATAGATTTTAAGGGACTCAGGAACAGCAAAAAATTTTCGGTTTCTGCCGACTTAAAAAGTGGCAAAATAGAGGATCTCGATGAAGAACTCTGGATCGAAGGCAATTTATCAATAGATTACGGCGGAGAGCTGAAGGATGAGTCATCAAATACTTTCAGTCTGATTTTCGATCCGGCTTTAATGAAAGAAGCCGTAAACATTTCAATTGAGAATATTGATATCAAGGAAAATTCCTACCTGAGCAGCATTATAGATTATGACAAACCGGAAAGAGCGGCTGTCTTCCCCTATAGTCAACACTTTATTATCAAGCAGGATCTCAAAAAAAATGAGCTGACGAATGAAACTGATTTAAACAATCAGATTAAGATCTTCCTGAGTAGAACCGGTTTTAAAACAATGTCGGGTGATGATATAAAAAAACCTCTGATTGCAGGTATGCTGATTTCAAGTTTGCTTAATTTAGGTCTTATTCTGTTTCTACTGATAAAACTGCTAACCTAGCCTGAGAGCTTTTTTTTGAATCGCTCCAGCCGCTATTTTTCCGGTTAATATTGCAATCGGAACTCCGGACGGGCTATAGCTCCACTGGCCGGCTTTGTAGATATAAGGTATTGCGGTTTTTGCTGTAGAGGTTATGCCTGCCAGGCTGTTTGGCACAGGAGGCTTCTCTTCAAGACTCCATCCGGTGATCGCTCCGTTTGTGGTTTTGAACATATTCATTAACGTTATCGGTGTGGCTGATTCTTTGAAGATAATCTTATCTTTAAAGCCGGGATATATTGATTTCTCGAGATTATCAAGTATATATTCCATTGTTTTTTCTCTGAACTCATCATACCAGCCGGCCTTCTCCACCATTTCAAAAATTTCTCCATCAAACATTAAACTGATTATTAATCCCGTTTTACTCTCCGGAGCTAAGGAGCTGTCCTTTAATACCGGTATTGATATTTCGTATGAATTATAGACGCAGAAATTTTTCAACCACTCAAACAGCTCATGTTTTGCTGTCTTATCAAAATTCTGCTTGATTTGCTCCAGCTGTTTTCTATGCAGCTCTCCGAGCCCCTCAAGCTGCGGTGTATAGATAAAATGACCCTTTGAAATATTCCGAAATACAGCAGGAGCCTCATCGACAGCCAGAAAAATAGAAAATACTGATTCACCCGCACTCACAGATAGATATTTCTGTCCTTCTGCTCTTATAGAGTTTTGTAATTTCGACGAATACTTTTCGCAGTCGATAGACCGATAGAGAGTCTTTAAATCAGCAGCCCATAAGAGTAAATCATAGGAGTATGCCTTTCCGTTTTGATCTGTAAGTATCTTTTCATATGGATCAATTCTAATTACTTCAGTATTCTTCTGAATAACTCCGCCTTTAAACAATATGTTTTGCTCTATTGCTTTCGGAAGCTCTCGGGTACCACCGAGCGGATATTTATAGTCCTGATAATTTTCAAAATATCCGAACGCAAAACTTGCCGGAGTCTCCTTAAAGAAATGCTGGGAAACCATGTCGTTCAATGATTGATTTGCAGATATTGACTTCAGAACTTCTTCAATAGATTTGCACAATATACTGGTTCTCAATACTACCGAGAAAAAGGAGGGCAGCCAGGGAAGAAACTTTGTCAGTAGGTATTTCCAATATTTCAGTGGATTCTTAAAGAACGGGTTTGAGACCTTGTTCAAGGTAGCGGTCATTCTCGTATATTTTCTTATATATCTGTCAATTTCTTCTATTTCATCTATGTCTTCAGGAAATAGTTTCTGTAATGAAAAAATAAAATCATCAATATCCGCATTTGATTCATAATGGACAATATGGTCTCGTATGCCTGTAGAAACCTCGCCTTTAACTAATGGAAGCTCGATGCCAAGATCCTCTAACATCGGGATTAGAATCCCGGCATTTCCGAAAGCTCTGGGACCTGTATCAAATAGAAAACCGTCTCTACTAAATGAACTGACAAGCCCGCCGCAATCAGAGGTTTTTTCAAGAAGGAGCAGTTCATGCCCGCTCCGCTTAATATATGCCCCGGCGGTTAGCCCCGCTATGCCCGCGCCAACTATAACAATCTTTTTTTTAGCTTTCGCACTCACGACAGTCCGCATAATTGGCGGCTTTTATTCCACAACGGATCTACTGCGCTTATATCCCGTGCGTGGGGTGCGGGATTTTCTTCGGTAGTCAGATTGAAAAACTTTCCAGATACAGCTTCAACTTCATCCGAGGCGGCAAGATAGTAAAGAGCCCTCGCTGAGATTGACGGGTCTTTAGCGGAAGATAAAACAAGCTTCTTTTTCATCATTCGATATAATTTGCCATTATTATCACCCATTTTCGATTTTACGTTTCCGGGGTGCATGGCATTTATAGTCACCCTGCAATCTGAGAAATATTCATTGTATTTCAGCATTGTCAGAAGCTGGGCAGTTTTAGCGGCTCCATAACTTTTTAAACCGGTGTAAAAATGCCGCCTCCAGTCAAGATCTTTTAGATGTACGCCTGCGAGAGCAAAGCGGTGACCTTCGGAATTAACATATATAATCCGAGCCCGATTTTCCGTTTTCAACTTTTCTTTGAGCAGATAGTTCAGCAGGAAAGAACCAAGGTGATTAACATGAAAAACCATTTCTATGTTGTCTTGAGAAAATTGTTTTTTAGTATTATATACTCCGGCATTATGAATCAAAATATCTATCGGTTTTTCTATCTTCAACAAATCATCTGCACATCTTTTCAGCTGCTCGAATGAGCGAAAATCTACTATCATGTTTTGTATTTTACAGTTAAACCTGTCCCTAAGTTCTTTTTCAAGCCTTGCTGATTTGCCGGTGTCACGGTTTAAGCAGATTAAACTGGCACCCTTTTCGGCAAACAGGTGGGCGGCTTCAAGACCGATTCCTGAAGTTGCTCCTGATAGAACAACGGTTTTCCCTTCCAGGCTATTGCTGCAGTCCAGCGGTTCTTTTTTATCATTTCGGATCAGTTCGCCCATATCGCGGAACCGATATTGAGTAAGATAACGGATAAGTGCCATCAGCCAAACCTCTTTCTCATAAATCTGCGGTAGCCCCCGGAAAGAAATTTAATATTCTTAAAAATATCCCCCCAGAGGTCATAATAGTCTCGTTGATCGATTATTTTCCCATCTTTTAATGTGGTCCTGCTTACCCCGGAAATCGACGTTTTGGGGAATTTTTTATACGAAATTATCATCTCCCACTCAACAAAAATCAATTCACCCTGCATGCCGCTGCTGTGGATTACCATTTCAAGCTTTTTTGATCTTTTTGAAAGACGCTCGGTCATTTCGGTAAAGTCTTTTAGACCTCTTATCTCCTGAACCGTATCTTTAAAGTAAATGTTTTCATCATAATAAGGAAGGATGTGATCATAGCACGACCCATCTGATGATGAGTGGATGTCTTTCCATAATAACAGATAATGATTAAGATCTTTGATTTTGTATTCATTCAATTTTCATGCTCCACCGTAAGGTAATTTCATTTTAAGAGTAATTTCTTTAAATAACAAACTTTTTTTATTTTATACAGTAGTATTATTGAGGATAGCTCAACAACTTAATCTATTTACAATCTGAAAAATTGCAATTAGCAGGCCGCAGTGTTATGATATTTCTATGAGAAAGATATTCGTATTAATGATATTCCAAATATTCTGCATATCATTATTTCTATCAGCAGCCTGAGCTGGAAAGTTTTTCTGATAATTACATGATTTCACTTAATACTTGGATTAATGCTGAAATAACTTCAAAACAAATGCTTAAAATTCTGTCGGATCAATATGCAGACCTGAAAAATGCTACCCGTGAGCTGGGAAACCTATTACTGGAGATCCCGCATCTCGCTTCTTCGCAGACAGATTTACTTTGAGCAGAAAGAACAAAAGCAATCTATTCGTGAGCTGGAAAGCTGTCTGGTCTTTGCCGATCAGGCAAATTAACTCAAAGAAATGAGTGAAACCCTGAGTACTATGGCTATAGCCAGCAGTGTTCTGATGGTTCAGAAGGAATTTTTGTTTATCGCTGCAAATTTTTCCGTTTCCCAGGAACAGGCGCAGCGGGCACTTAAGCTGGATCCGGAGAACCCCCACGCATTACTCGTTCGGGCGCAGTAACTTTGCAATGCCCCGCCCTTTGTAGGAGGGAACTTTGAAGAAGGCATAAACATGCTCAGAAAACTCTCTGAAAGAACAGGGTTAAGTTCATCAGACAGATTCTTCATCCTGCAGAATCTATCTGAAATTTACCGCGATAACAACAGAATAAATGAGGCTGCCTTTATCTGCAGGCAGGCTCTGACTATCTTTCCAGGAAACATAGCATGCAGAGATATTCTATCTGAGCTTGAAGGATAGGGAACATTCAGGTGTGAAACGCTAAAGCATTTCTTGCTGTTTTCTGAAAAAAGGTACAAAAATTATAATAAATCAGTTCCTATATAGTCCGATTTGCTTCAAATCAACCTCGGCGTTAAATTCTTTACCATAGGCAACTAGAGCTATGCTTTTCAGTTTTGAGGGAGTGAATTTTCCCAATGAACCAAAATCGCCATTTTGTACAGCGTACCAGGGAATATCGATTATCTGCCATTGATCACTTAATCTCACAGAGGCTGAATAATATAACCAGGGGAAAAAAGTCCCGGCGGTTCTGTAAAACAGATAATATCCATCCCCCTTTCCTCGAACTACCAACCTTACTCCATCATAGTCTGCTGCATCATAAACATTGAATCCTGACGCAAGCTGCATCCTGGTTTGAATAAAACCACCATTGTTTTTTAAAGATACATCTCCGCTCAGCCGGAGAAACAACTCCCCGTCTTCTTGCATAAGAGAAGAAGAGCCCTTGGATTCCCCCCCCATTACCTGGTCGGTAAAATCTTCCCATTGATATTTATTATCATCCTCCCTACTGTTAAAATCGTAAAGTGAAATATATGCTGAGGGCTGCCCCTGCCCAAACAGAGACTGAAAGGCAAATACTGTTAGAAATGCAGTTAAAATACAAAATCTTGAATAATTGACAGTCATTTTATACTCCTTGATTTCTTTCTTATTTAATATCTCCATTATGCTAAGATTCATTCCTGGTTACACCATCTGCATGGTGTTTAACTTTAGACTATTCTTCCGCACGAATTCCATTGTTTTTGGAATCGATGAGAAAACAAAATCAGCACCGCTATCAAGTATTATCTTTCTGTTCAGCGAGCTTGCCCTTCCGCCGGCCATTACCGCTGGAGGCTTATCCGCAGATTTAACGGCTTTTATCATTGAGCAGAGTGAATCCGTGTTCTCATTCAGCGTCGCAGAAACAAGCACAAGATCAATAGAGTTCACTTCAATAAAATTCACCAACGAAGAGGCGGGAACGGAGGAGCCCAGAAAGAAACTATCCCACCCGTCTATTTCGAGGAATCTGCTTAGCATCCTGATCCCGATATTATGCAGTTCACCCGCGGCAGTCAATGAAACAAATCTGCCGCTGACATTCACTGCCGGAACCGACAGCGCATTCATGGTAAGCATTGACTGAACAACCGTCATGCTGAGCTGGTGCTCCATTGCCTCATTATATCTGCCTTCAGCCCACAGCTCTCCCGCTCTAATTAGCGAGGCTTCAAGAAGATCGAGAAGTATCTGTTCCTCCCTGAACCCGTCATCCAAAAGTTCAAGAATAAACTTTACTGCATCGCGGCTGGATTTCTGAGATCTGTTCATAAAATCTTCTGTGAATCTTCCGAGATCGGTGGGGGTATAACTGAATCCGTTAGACTGTAGTTTGTCGGCCTCTGGAGGTATGAATTTCCGGCCTATGAGACTGTCTAGAGAGATCTCGAAGTAGTCTGCAATCTTTACCAGGTTTCTCTCATCGGGGAACCTCTTTCCGTTCTCGTAATTTGCTATCGCGGTCTGCCCTATCCCGATAATGCTCGCCAATTGCTTTTGTGTAAGTTTTTTATGTTTTCGAAGCTGCTTCAAACTTATGCCTATACCATGTTCCATGTTCACAAGACCAATTTAACACAAAATGTGTTATAATGCAATATATATTATTTTTTTCTACTTGTTTATCACCTTAAGTGGTATTATTATATTTATATACTATTTATGCGGTCTATGCCGTTAGAGGAGAAATAATGAAAATTAGAAGAATTGTCATTATTGCAGTGATAATAGTTGCCGCAACCGCAGCAATTGTTTATATAAGAGGAAAAAAGAGTTACGACGATAATTCCGCTGCTTCTCTATATATACCGGAGAAACCTGGGATTGCTGTCGAAGCCTACCGGGCAAGCTATGGAACAGTCATTCCGTTCGTTGAAGCATCAGGTCTGATTACAGGAAAAAATGAAGCTGTTTTAGTTTCAGAAACCCGTGGCGTGATTAAAAAAGTTTCTGCGGATATAGGTAGTTTTCTCAAAAAGGGAGATGCTGTTCTAAGTGTTGATAGCAGCGTTGCCGAGCTTTCGATGGTTCAGGCGGAACAACAACTTAAAAGCATCCAGATAGATTACAATTCAGTTAAGAGGGCTTATGAAGGCGGAAGTGCTTCTGAGGCTGAACTTGTAAGAAGCCGGGGCCAACGCTCGGGGGCTGAAGCCGCCTATGAAGATGCGGTCAGGCGTTTTGAGAACACGGTTATAAAAGCCCCGTTTGACGGTTATCTAGCCGACATCGAAAGTGGAATAGGGACAGGAAACTACATCAGTGAAGGAGTCCGGATAGGACAGGTTGTAGACATCTCAGAAGTGAAGATTAACCTGTTTCTCGGTGATGATGAGGTTCAGAGGATTCGAAAAGGGACGAGAGCCGTTATAAAAACCGCATCAAAGGTGTTTGAAGGCCGGGTAGACGCTATAGCGCTGTCAAGTGACAGAAACACCGGAAGCTTTCGTGTCGTAATTACCGCAGCGAATCCATACGGCGAAGAAATCAGATCCGGATTCGCTGCGGATGTTTCGATAGATCTTGCTGAAAATTCCAATGCCATAGTAATTCCTGCTTCAGCAGTGATTGAGATTGGAACCGGCACATGGGTTTACTTAATTGAGAGCAACAAGGCCATACTGAAAAAAGTCGTCACCGGAACGATTTCAGGAAACCGGATTGAAATTATTTCAGGCCTGGCTGAAGGCTCTCCTGTTATAACTACCGGCTTCAAAAGTCTTAGCGACGGAGCGTTAGTAATTCCGAATTTCGAAAATGATGACGGAGGGACTGAATGAATATTGGAAAATTTTCCGTATCCAATACAGTACTTCTAACCATATTGATGATTTCTCTTTTAGTACTTGGAGGATTCAGCATGCTCCAGCTTCCAAGAGAGCAGTTTTCGGAAGTACCTTTTTACTGGGCCAACATTATTGTAGCTTATCCCGGAGTTTCTGCAGAGGATGTCGAATCTTCTGTTACAGTGAGAATTGAAAACGAAATGGACGGTATAGATGATCTTAAACGCATACAATCGGTCAGCAGCGAGGGCCTCAGTATAGTAAGGATAGAATTCGATGATGGAATAACTGATCAGCGCTTCAAGGCGCTGTTTCAGGATGTTCAAACAAGACTTTCAGGAGTGAAGCTTCCCGATGGCACGTTCAAACCCATAGTAGATGATTTTTCCTCATCTGACTTTCTTCCGGTAATTGAAGCTGTAATATATGGAGACGCGAACTATTATGAAATAGTTTCCGCGGCTATCGAGCTAAGCAGCAAAATTGGAAACGTAACCGATGTTTCTGGAGTGGAAGCCGTAGGACAGCGGGATCGAAAGATCTTCATAAATGCTGATAAGCCAAAAATGGAAGCTTTCGGCATTTCTCTTAATGAGTTAATTCAAACTATTCAGTCTAACACGGGAAACTTTCCCGGCGGTAGTTTTACGGATACTGATCGTGAATATCTACTGAGAACAATCGCCGAGGTTGCAGATGCCGATGACATCTCTGAGCTGATAGTCAGAAGGAACACCGGTACAGGTTCACTCAGAATTTCCGATCTTGCCGAAGTCATCGAGGATTACAACAGCGAGGGTGACTACGCGCGGTTCAACTCTGATAAAGCGATTATCCTCAGAGTAGCGAAGGTTCCCGGTGGCAATTCAGTTACTGTTGCCGACGGTGTAAAATCTGTAATCACAGATGCAGAAGGTTCAAAATATCCCGGCTTGAGTTTCGCCGTGCAAAATGACTCAACTGTTCAGATAAGCAATAGTATAGGCGTCCTTTTGAATAACGCTCTTCTGGGGCTTTTTCTGCTGGTACTGATCCTGTTCCTGTTTATCGGACTCAGAAACGCATTAATGACCGCAATCGGAATACCTTTGACCTTCGCCATAACCTTCATCATTCTCGATTCATTAGGGGAAACCTTTAATACTAATACCCTCTTCGGACTTGTGCTGGTACTCGGATTGATTGTAGATCATGCAATAGTAATCATAGAGAACAGTTTCCGTTTTCAGCAGACAGGATTGTCGCGCACCGATGCCGCCGTTAAAGGAGTCAATCAGGTTGTAGTTCCTATAATTGCGGCAACCGCTACGACAATAGCAGCCTTTCTTCCGTTAATGATTCTCCCCGGAACAATCGGAAAATTCTTGAGGGTCATTCCGCTTACCGTATCGATAGCACTAGTTGCGTCTACCTTTGAGGCAGTGTTTTTTATTCCCAGCCATTATGCAGACTGGCCGGGCGGACGGAAAACAAAGAAGAAGGACTGGTTTGATAGTGTTAAAAACGCGTATGAAAAAATGATAACCGGATTCTACAAGCGGAAAAAAATTGTGCTGCTTATATTCACCCTGTTTCTCGTTGGGGCGCTTTCTCTTACTCCGTTTTTGGGGCAGGATCTTTTCAGCGCAGAGGATTATTCGCTTTTCTACATAGATATTGAAATGGCCCCCGGCACAACTCTAGATAAGACAACATCGGTTGTCTCAAAGATTGAAGATAGGATTAGTCCATATATTGGTAACGGAGAAATCGTGTCGATTACCTCAAGTATAGGGTTCGCCGGGGGGAACTCCGGAAATACAACCGGAAATAATATCGCCCAGATAACCGTTGATCTCGCAGAAAGGAGCGAGGGGCGCAGCCGTTCCATCGCCCGGATTATGGATGATGCAAGAATAAGCGTTCTTGAGGTTCCCGGTCCCGAACAGGTTCTTTTCAGAAAGGCTACAAACGGACCACCAGTGAGCCAGGCGTTCAATATCAGACTTGAAGGCGATGATTACAAAGCCCTCCAGATAGTCTCCGGACTGCTTCAGAACAGGCTCAGGGAATCTGACAATCTGATAAACATAAAGGACAATCTCGAAACCGGAAAACCGGAAGCAAGACTGAGAATAAACGGTGAGCGCGCAAGTGAGCTAGGTCTGTCTGCCCGTGAAATAGGAAGTTATATCCGCGCCTCATACGACGGAATTACTGCCACTACTATTTTCAGAGATAATGAAGAAATTGATGTTGTTGTAGGTTACGATATGGACAAATCATCCAGGTTTGAAACTCTCAGGCAGATGAAAATACCTACAGCTGACGGCAGGCTGATACCTCTGAGCGCTATAGGCAGTATTGTTCAAGGACGGGGAGTTTCATCGATAAAGCGGGTTGACGGTAAAAGAGAAATTACCATTTCAGCAGACGCCTATGACGACTCTCTGGTTCCTGACCTTAACAGTGAAATTGATGAATACTTCAACAAAGAGATAAGTCCGCTGTATCCGGAAATTGAATTAAATGTTGGTGGAGAATTTGCTGAATTGTCGAGTCTGATCCTGCAGATACTAAGACTTTTTCTAATTGGAATATTTTTAATTTATGTCATTCTCGGAGCTCAGTTTAAGTCATTTACCCAACCTGTACTGATAATGCTTTCGGTCCCCTTTTCTTTCGCAGGTGTAATAATCTATCTGGCTGTTTCAGGAACACCTTTTTCGACTACAGTTCTTTACGCCGGTGTTGCCCTGGCAGGCATTGCTGTAAACGATTCTATAGTCCTGGTCAGTTTTATTAACGAGCTTAGAATTACCGGCAAAAACACAGCAGAGGCAGTTATAGGGGCCGCATCCACCCGTCTGAGACCTATTATACTGACAACAGTTACGACGATAGCAGGACTTCTCCCGACTGCAATTGGAATAGGCGGCAGGTCTGTGGTCTGGCAGCCGATGGCTACCACTATTATATTCGGCCTGATCTTTTCTACACTTACAGCACTTATTTTTATTCCGGCTCTGTACGGAACACTTTACGGAGGTAAAAAATAATGAATACAGGAATAAAGAAAATATTAATCCCGGCGGCCATGCTTTTTGTCTCATTGTTTTCAGCATCGTCGGAAGAGATTGAGCTCGCGCAGCTTATCCGAAGCACCCTCGAGAACAATCCGGATTTAACCTCCGCAAGTTACGATGTATCCTCAGCGCGGCTGCGCTATGAATCACTGAAGGCTGGAGCCATTCCAAGCCTCGGATTCACAACCGATACTGGAAACAATCCTTTATACAGATATTCAGACGCGAATGAGTTTTCAACCGAAACATTCACATCCGCCCGCTACAATCGCCACAAGTTCGGCGGAGGGCTTAATCTCGGCCTCGATCTCCCCACCGGAGGAAGTTTGAGTCTTACCGGTGCTGGGAACCTGGAGCTGTCTCTATCTGATATCGATGCCGCCGAATGGAATTATCTTGTTAATCCGGCAGCATCACTCTATCTACGGCAGCCGCTGTTTATCGACAGGATAAACGAATCACCTCTACGCTTCGACAGCCTGCAGCTTGCAGATGAACTGGCTTCCATTGGAGTCGAAAAAGCAAAACTAAGCCGTAGAGCACTTGAGAATAATCTGATTATCCTGATCACAAGAACAGCCGCAGTCTTGAACAGCCTGAACCATTCATCCGGAATACTGGAAAGCAAGATTAGGCTTGCTGGAAAACGTCTAAAGCTGGCACTGCAGGATGAAGAGGCCGGAAAGCTCAGCAGCCTCGACAGGCTCCTGGAGGAGCTTCAGATCAGAAGACTACAGGAAACCAGAATAGATCTTATTTATAAGCGGGACTCTGCCGCAAGAGAACTTGAACAACTTACTGGAGGAAGTCTACCTTCCGAAAGTTATGTCAGAATGTTTTCACCCAATAGCACTCCATCTTTTCAGATTAATCCTATGGACAACCTGAACGTTCTTAACTCTAAAGCAGCGGCTAGAAGCATTGAACTTACAGGAACTACAGTCCAGAACGGAAGCGAACCGGTATTTGAGGTTTCAGCCATTTACAGGCGGTCGGATTCTGAAACTGCAGCTGATATAGGTGGTGCATTCGATGATGCGACCTCGGCAGATATGAATCTAAGCCTCAGCATGTCATTGTCTCTTCCTGTCCTCGACTGGGGAGAGAAGAAGAAGGCTTATGATGCCGAAAAGAAGAGTCTTCTTGCAGCAGAAGAGCGTCTTAACTCAACAAGGAAAAATGCAATGCTTGCAGCCGAATCAGCTTTTAGTAATCTTAAGCTTATAGAAGAAAAAACAGTACTGCTGCAGAAGGGGCTTGAGTACGACCGAACTCTCCTTGAGAGGGAAAAAGTCAGACTCGAAGCCGGTCTTAGCACAGAGGCTGCTGTCGAAACTATCGGACTCGATCTACTTGAACGTGAGTACTCGATAAATCAGCTGCAGGATGAAAAAATTCTGGCAATAATGGAACTGTATAATACCGGCGGTGTTGAGCTTAAAACTTTTTTCATGCAGGATTAATAATGAACTTTAAAATAAACCGGGACCGCACTTTCAAGCTTAACAACGCCCCTCTGCCTACTGAAGGCAGAATAATCTACTGGATGTCTCGTGAGCAGCGCATCGACGATAACTGGGCGCTACTTCATTCTATCGAACTCACCAAAGGACACAGAGGTTGTGAGATTGTGTTCGTTCTTTCACCTGAATTTACAGGTTTCACTGCACGAGGGTTTGACTTCTGTATAAGAGGGCTTGAGGAGACTGAAGAACGAGCTGCCGAACTTGGGATAGGCTTCAGAGTAGTTTCAGGAGGTGAACCTTTTATCATTTTAAGTGAATATGCAGAGAGAGTGGAGGCTGCAGCTGTCGTATGCGATTTCAATCCATTGCGCGAAAGCCTTGTCCAGCATATGAAGCTTGCAGAGAAACTCTCTATCCCCGTTGTTGAAGTTGACAGCCGAAACATAGTACCCTGCCGCAGCATTTCCATTAAGCAGGAATACAGCGCATTTACACTCCGAAGAAAGATCGAGCCGGTTCTGCCGATGTATCTTACTCTGTTCCCATCTGTTGAAGAGCTTACCGGACTTCCAGGCTTCGTTTTAAAAAACACCTCAGAGAAAATTGACTGGAACGAAATAAAGAAAAACTTCCTCCCAAATGACGAAATTGTTCCTGTAAAAAATCCAGTACCGGGAAGAAGGCAGGGGGAAGAGCTTCTGACGGAGTTTATTGAACATCGGCTGGAAAGCTATGCCGCGGAAAGAAATGATCCAAACATTGATGCGCAGTCAGGATTATCACCATATCTGCATTTCGGTCAGATATCCGCCCAGACCGTCGCTATGAGAGCGGCAAAAGTTCTTTTCGGAGTTCCACTTAAAAACGGGTTTCTCGATGAGCTGGTAGTCAGACGGGAGCTCTCCGATAATTTCTGTCTTCACAACCCTTTCTACGACAGCTTCGAGGGCTTTCCCTCATGGGCGAAGCATAGCCTTAGGGTTCATTCACTCGATAAAAGAGAATTTCTCTATGATACAAAGCAGCTCGAAGGCTGCAGTACCCACGACAGTCTTTGGAATGCTGCCCAGAGTCAATTGATAGTTGAGGGCAAAATCCATGGTTATATGAGAATGTACTGGGCGAAAAAAATCCTCGAGTGGTCTCCCAGTCCTGCCGCAGCGATGCACCGTGCTGTTTTTTTTAACGACAAGTATTCACTCGACGGACATGATTCAAATGGTTATGCAGGCTGCGCGTGGGCAATAGGCGGCCTTCATGATCGGGCATGGAGAGAGAGAACTGTTTACGGAAAGGTTCGATATATGAACGAAAAGGGCTGCAGAAGGAAATTCGATGTTGAAACTTACACTGCAAAATATATAAAAATGCATTAAACATTGGGAACAGTATTAAGTATTACTTTATTCTGAAGATCATGATAATCTATTTAAAAATCAGATGGAGAATCCGCATGAAAATCAGTGTTATCAACGGAAGCCCTAAGGGGAACAACAGCGTTACATTGCAGTATATTGAATATCTAAAAAAACGGAACGCAGCTGATGACTTCTCAATCATTCACGCGGGGCAGCAGATCAGGCAGTATGAGAAGCCCGGAGCGATGGATGAAGCCATAACTGAATTAATCGGAACAGATCTTATTCTGTTCGCCTATCCGGTCTATACTTCTCTGGCACCCTATCAGCTGGCGAAATTCATCGAACTTATAAAAAAACATCCGCAGGCCGGGAAACTTGCCGGGAAATTTGTCTCCCAGATTACAACATCAATGCACTTCTTCGACTTCACTGCTCATCGTTATATAGTTGAAAACGCCCTTGATTTAAAGATGAAGGTAATCGAAGGGCATTCAGCTGAAATGGAAGACCTGCTCTCGGCAAAAGGACAGAAACAGCTTACCGACTACTATTCCAGACTCAAATTTGCGATGAAAAATGATATAACCGCCTATACTCGCAGCAATCACAATGTTGACGCAAATTTCACATTCGAGCGCACAACAGCGGAGCCTGATCGTAAAAGTGCAGTGGCAAAGGCGGACACGGTTATTGTTACAGACTGCGAACCGGAGAATCTGTCATTAAAAAACATGATAGAGGAATTTATTGATATCTATCCCCGGCCGGTAAAAGTGGTAAATATTGGTGAGTTCAGATTCTCAGGCGGATGCATGGGCTGTACCCGCTGCGCTGCAACCGGTGACTGCGTATATAAAGACGGATTCCAGGATTTGCTGAGGAACGAAATCCAGAGTTCACACGCAATGATCTTTGCTTTCTCGGTAAAAGATCATTCAATGGGCACTAAATTCAAAATTTATGATGACCGGCAATTCTGCAACGGACACAGGACTGTTGTCCGGGGTGTTTACTCAGCCTACATAGTTCACGGAGCCCTCAATACTGAGCAGAACCTGATGGATCTACTTGAGGCAAAGGCTGAAATATCCGAAACCCCTCTTACAGGGATTGCCTGCGATGAAAGCCAGAGCCAGAGTGAAACTTCCGAATCATTGAAGAAATTGAGTCTGAATCTCGATTTCGCTCTCAAAGAAAAATGGGACAAACCGCAGAGCTTCTATGGTATAGGCGGCATGAAAATATTTCGTGATTTGATATTTGTCATGCGCGGCCTTATGAAGGCCGACCACAGGTTTTACAAGAAACATGGAATCTATGACTTCCCCCAGAAGAGGAAGGGATTAATCATTAAGATGAAACTTATAGGACTGCTGATGTCAATCCCTGCCGTCCGCAGAAAGGCCGGGAACAAGATGACCGAAGCAATCCTCAAACCCTATAAAGATGTTATTTAATACAGGAGCATCAGAGTGAATACGACAATTGAAATGAAACGATTTTCCAGGCAGCTTGAATTCATCAGAGAGATTGACAAGGTAAAATCCATCTTCCGCCAGACCCCTCTGATGGATAAGTCGCGCAAAGAAAATGACGCCGAACACTCCTGGCATCTGGCCGCCATGGCCCTGATTCTTTCCGAGTATGCCGAAGAGAAAACAGATCTTTTCCGAGTAATCAAGATGGTGTTGATTCATGACCTTGTCGAAATTGACGCAGGCGACGCCTACCTCTTCGACGCGGCAGCCAATGTCGGAAAGGAAGAGAGGGAACAGGAGGCCGCTGAACGCATTTTCGGTATTCTGCCTGAGGATATCGGCACCGAGATCATGGACCTCTGGCATGATTTCGAAGAGCGCTCAACAAACGAGGCGAAATTCGCGACCCTGATGGATCGCTTCCAGCCATTTCTGCACAACATCACCACCGAAGGCATTTCATGGCTTGAACACGGCATCAGCCGCTCACAGGTTCTCACCCGGATGCAGCCGGCCGTCGAAGCTTTTCCGCTATTCTGGGACTTCCTCACAAGCAATGTTGATATGGCAGTAGAAAAAGGGTGGCTGAAGCCAGGCTGAGCTACCGCGGAAGATCTACTGTAATATATTTTTTTAATCTGAATAAGATTATTTACGTGCTTTTAGGAGGTCACGTATTTCTGTGAGCAACACCTCCTGCACCGGAGGTGCTACAAGCTCTTTGGGTGCTTCAACTTCTATCTTCTTTAACTTATTAATAGCCTTGACAGCAATAAAAATAACGAATGCCACAATTAAAAAATCGACAACTGTCTGAATAAACTTTCCATAGCTGATGACAACAGCCGGAAGATTTCCCGTAGCCGCCTTTATTGTAATTGAAAGATTTGTAAAATCAATTCCTCCGAGAAGCACACCAATGGGAGGCATGATGACATCACCAACAAATGAAGATACAATTTTCCCGAAAGCGGTTCCGATGATGATTCCAACGGCCATATCAACAACGTTTCCTTTGACTGCGAAATCTTTAAATTCTTTTATCATTCCCATTCTCTTCTCCTTCTGAAAACATTGATACTTTCCTTCAGCAGTGCTGATGACTGTTTAACCGGCATCACCTACAATTATACTCCTAAAACTCATGGAATGTGAATTAACAGCCCCGGCTGAAAGAATAGTACCTGAGTCACCGCTGAATATACCAGGTAAAACAGAAACCTCAATACCGAAACTGGAGATAATGCAGCTGCTGCAACGCCATTATTCCGATGATCGAGCCCCGGGGCTGTCCCTTAGACGGATTTATATCAGTTGCCATTCAAGACTTCACCATATATAATCTGTTTCTACGAGTACTCTGTTAATTCAGGGATGAGATGAAAACCCGAATTAAAATGCATAAATTGCTGAAATTTTACTGAAAAAATTATCGAGAAATGGGGAACTTAATGGAAAATGCTAAATTGAATCTGGGAAACATGGTTATAGAATTGCCCTTGGTTACCGGAACCATGGGAGAGCAGGCGATAGATATTACTAATCTGAGAAAGGACAGCGGTTTCATTACCCTGGACAGCGGCTATCAGAACACCGGAAGCTGTAAAAGCGCCATCACCTACATCGACGGAGAAAAAGGAATTCTGAAATACCGGGGGGTAAACATTGAGGAATTGGCATCAAAAGCGCGATTCACCGAAGTAGCCTACTTTCTGGTGAACGGAAAATTTCCCGACAACGGCGAAAGATTGGAGTTTTCGCAGCAGCTGACCGAAAATTCCATGCTCCACGAGGATATGATCAAATTTTTCCACTCAGTGCCCCCCACGGCCCATCCTATGTCGATTTTAAGTACCATGGTTAATGCTATGAGCATCTTCTATCCCCAATATTTTGTGGATGAGAATGACGGGGAGGTCTTTAAACTCATGGCTTCCAGGCTGATTTCTAAAATACGAACCATCGCGGCGTTCTCCTACAAACGATCTATCGGGGAGCCCCTGGTTTACCCCCGGCATGACCTTCCCTACGTGGGCAACTTCCTCAACATGATGTTCGACAGCCCGGTGAAGCCATATGAAAGCGATCCCGATATGGAGCGCCTGCTGAATATGATTCTTATTCTCCACGCGGACCACGAGCAGAACTGCAGCACCTCTACAGTACGGCTGGTGGGAAGCTCCCTGGTCAATCTATACTCTTCAGTCTGTGCGGGAATATGTGCCCTTTGGGGTCCCTTGCATGGAGGAGCCAACCAGGAAGTCATTGAGATGCTCGAGAGGATCCGTAATGAGAATCTGTCCATAAAAACCGTTCTCGAGAGGGCCAAGGATAAAAACAGCAATTTCAAGCTTTCAGGTTTCGGCCACCGGGTCTACAGAAATTTCGATCCCCGGATGAAGATCCTGAAACAGGAAGCCCAGTCCTTCCTGGGAAACCGGAAGCTGGATGATCCTCTGATGAATATCGCCCTGGAACTGGAAGCTGCTGCCTTAAAAGATGATTATTTCGTGGAACGGAAACTGTATCCCAATGTGGATTTCTATTCCGGTATCCTTTACCGCGAGATGGGATTTCCAACGGAAATGTTTACAGTTCTCTTTGCCATCGGCCGGATGCCCGGATGGATTGCCCAGTGGAAGGAGATGCACGACAGCGTTCCCTTCAAGATCGGACGGCCTCGGCAGATCTACACCGGTCCCACCGAGGCTCATTATCCAGGATAAATCTTTTGCGCATTTATGCCAGCCCTTCCCGATCTATATTCGTGACGGGTTGCATAAATTCAAAATAGTGATTAAATGATTTTACATTTGCGATTACGCATTGCAATAGGATGCCGATAAAATATCATCCATGCACTCAGGGCGATTATATATTAGTAAATACTTTAGAAATCATCCGGCAATTCCAAGATTGATAGTAATCCAATCCAGGGACTGCCGGAGAATACCTGCTACGCTTTCTTATCTTTCTTTGCCTTTCTCTTCTCTTTAATTGTCAGCACAGGTTTCTTCTTGTCGTTGGCACCGCTGTTACCCTTGTCTTTGCCTTTAGCCATTGTAAGCCTCCAGTATTTTATTTTATTAAAATTCATTAAAAATTCATAAACCATAGGGTTAAACCGCAAATTTATAAATTTTACTTATAGTTATATAATACAGCTTAATCTCCACTTTTGGCTATTCCAAAACCGAAATTAGGCTAAATTATTCTCCAGATTTACGGCCTGAGGATTAAACAAGGCCTTGCCCCGTCTTCTCCAGATAATAATTATAGTCACCCTCGAAGACTTTCATCTGTCCGTGATCAATCTCAAATACCCGATTAACAAGGTGGTGTAGAAAATAACGGTCATGACTGACTATCAGGATAGTTCCCCTAAACTCCTGAAGGGCCCCGAGCAGAACCTCGCGGCTTGCAATATCGAGGTGGTTAGTAGGCTCATCAAGTACAAGGAAATTAACCGGCTGCGAAAGGATGATTGCAAGCATCACCCTGCTCTTCTCTCCTCCGGAGAGGATGGATATTTTTTTATCCGCATCATCACCTGAGAACTGAAATGAACCCAGAAGGTTCTTTATCCAGCCGATCGTTGCCAGAGGCAGCCGCTCGGAGACCTCTTCAAAAATTGTACGGTCGGGATTCAAGACATCCGATGAGTACTGGCTAAAATACCCCAGGTTCACACTTGCCCCGAGGACAGTGCTTCCACTTGTCGCCTCGGTCTCTCCGGTTATCACCTTCAGCAGGGTTGATTTTCCCGCCCCATTAATACCAGTAACGGCTATCTTGTTGAGCCGCGCCACCTGCCCGCTTATTCCGCTGAACACAGAATTAACCGAACCGTCTGGATTAGGCCATGTTTTAGCAAGATCATTCATCTCAACAACCTGATCGCCGCTGCGCTTGATATCATTGAAGGTGAATTTCATTACCCTGGGATCCGACGGAACGACTATTCGCTCTATCTTCTCTATTGTCTTGATTCTTGACTGAACCTGTGCCGCGTGAGAGGCACGCGCAGCAAAACGCGCGATAAACTCTTCTTCCTTGGCAAGCATTGCCTGCTGCCGCTTCTGCGCGGAGATGAGCTGCTCACGCCTTATGATCCGCTCCGAAAGATAGAATTCATAGTCTCCGGAATATGTCGTAATACTTTCAGCGGCTACTTCAATGGTTTTGCCGCAGAGACGGTTCATAAACTCCCTGTCATGACTCGTCATAACAAGGGCGCCCTTAAAAGACTTCAGCCAGTTCTCAAGCCAGACGATGGATTCGATATCGAGATGGTTAGTCGGCTCATCTATGAGGAGTACATCGGGATTAAGGAGTAGGATCTTCGCAAGTGCAATCCTCATCTTCCAGCCTCCGCTGAAGCTCTCAACCGGCAGGTCCCTCCGGTCCGCGCCTATCCCGAGGCCTTCCATGACCGTCTCGGCCCGAAGTTCAAGCTCGTAGCCGTTAAGATCCATGAACTCCATCTGAATTTCTCCGTAACGCTCCATCTCGGCATCGGTCAAGCCCACACCTTCGGGGTCGCCCATCCGGTGCTCAAGCTCGGCCAGCTGCAAACTAAGCTCGTAAACCCTACCAGCGCCAGAGAGGGCTTCTTCGAGTGCACTTCGTCCGGCCATCTCTCCGACATCCTGAGAAAAATATCCGATTACCTTTCCGGCTTCAATCGTCAGGCTCCCCTCATCGGGGGTCTCTGTGCCGGCAATTATTCGAAACATTGTCGTCTTCCCCGATCCGTTGGGTCCGACAAGACCAATCTTCTCGCCGCCGTTAATCTGAACATTGGCATTCCTGAAAAGTACTCGGCCGCCGTATGCTATCTTTATATTTGCGAGGTTTATCATTACCTGTTCCTGTATCTGTTTTATGATTTGCAGGGGAAGTGTACTAAATGCGCCCAAAGCTGTCAAAGGTTGTGAGGGCAATTCAGCAATTCTGAATTTGACTGCAATTCTCCCGAATTTCGGCCCTTGCTGACCCCGCCACCATCAGACTAGGGTTCGGAAGACCTCAATTTTTCTCAGGCGGCACCGGGGCCCCCAGCGGCGGCATACAAAGGCAGCCAAATTCAGAACTACTGACGTCCCGGAAGCGGGAATTAGAACTTTTCAACACGCGGCAAAGAGGAGTGGTTTAAATATTTTGACATTTTAAAGATTATTCAGGGGCTTCCGGAGATTAAATTTGGAATTGCTGTACACTTCAATAAAAAATAGCAGTATTATAATTACTGTTATATTTGGAAGAAAGTAGGACTTTCATTGATCCTTATGTTAATCCTGTTATTTACGCTGATAGTTATCTATCAGAAAATAGGCTCTGCTGAACCCGGGGAGATAAAAGGGGTATTCTTATTAACAAGACTTCCATTCAGCGTTTATCTCGGCTGGATAACTGTAGCAACAATTGCCAATACGACAGCCTTTCTTGTGAATGTGAAATGGGACAGGTTCGGTCTATCAGAATCTATCTGGACAATAATCATGATTGCGGCAGCTGTTCTGATCACTTGTTTAGTAATATACAGTAAAAAAGACTGAGGTTACAGCCTTGTAGTACTATGGGCCTTTCTTGGAATAATACTAAAGAGAAGTTCAGAGGGGGACGCCTCCTCCGTCGTTATTGCCGCAATCGCGGGAATGACTATTATTACAGTATTTTTTGCAGTAAGAAAATTCTTCTGGAAATAAAAGAAAGGAAATTTAGAGATTACCGCAATTGAGGATATCCACGACAACACCGGTCCTGGCCGGATCTCGTTAAAAATAGCCTTAGCTGATACAACTATTGTTTTTCTGTTTTTCAGGTGTATACTAGGTGTATATTTTAATAAGTTAATCAGGAGTTAATATGAAGGTAAAAACTGCAGTCATCTTGGTAATTTCAGTTTTGTTTCTCTCTTGCGGAGGAGCCGCAGATTATGGTGAGAAGAGCTATATGATGCCTGAGGCTGATAAAGCAGAACGTTCAGCCGCCCAGGAGCCTTCTGTCGCGATGAAAAACTCAAATGAGGCGCCTGAACAGGCTCCTGAACCCCGAGAGCGGAAGAGGATACTGAATGCCTACCTCGAGCTCACCGTAGATGATGTGGATGCCGCCGAGAAAGAACTCAGCCGCCGTGCCCTTGAAATTGGCGGATGGATTGTCTCGTCAAATTTGTATTACGGTGAGACCTCTCTCGTTGTTAAAGTTCCCGCCGAAAGCTTCGACTCCTACCTTCAGAGTTCAGAAAAGGCAGGCGATGTGGAGGCCAAATCAATCACTGCCGATGACGTGACTGAAGTCTTCTACGATCTGGAGAACCGAATTGAAAATAAGAAAATACTGCAAGAGAGGTTCAGAGATTACCTTAAGAAAGCAGAATCAATTGAAGATATCCTGTCGGTTGAGAGACAGCTAAATGATGTTACAACCGAAATAGAGCAGCTTGAGGGAAGTTTCCGCGGACTTAACCGGGATATCGATTACTCAACTGTAAGCTTCAATCTCAGATTGCCTTACAGCGAAACCCTATCAGAGGATTACCCCTCTTTCAGTAACGCCTTCTATGCATTGAAGGATGCTGTACTGACATTTCTATACTACCTAACATTTGCGGTGATATACCTCATCATCTTCGGTGTTCCGATTGTCCTTATTCTGGGGCTGATTTATCTCCTGGGATGGGGAAGAGTCGGACTCATACGGCGATTTTTCAGAAAACTGAAAAAGTAATAACTTACTATGATTATCAACTCTCGATGATCTCGTAGTATTTCAATAAACAAATAAGAATGTGATAATGGCTATAAAAAAGAAACCCGAAATTTTAATGATTATCCTTGCTATCCGTTCTACTGACGACGCGTTATGCGCGCCCTATTCCAGGGTAGTCTCTCCTGTAGAGACTACCCCCAAACCGCGCCGCAGCTGCAGCGGCCGAAGGCACTGCCGAGCTCATTCAGGACTGCCGAAAATTCACAGAGGTTCTTCCCAGCCTTACCGATAATGACAAAAATATAGATCCCCGTCTTCTTCAGACTGACGCCATAGAAACCGCCGAAATTTGTCGAATCTATGGCCCCTGTAAAAGGAAATTTGAAGTTCATGTAAAATCTGCCTGAACCCGGAATCTTTATTCCGGTAGGCAGAGAAGTTGAAATTATTATCGGATTATCCGCATCAAGGCCATCAATATCCCTGAACGGATTGGTATATGCTGATTTTAATGAGTAAAAATGGCGAAAAAGCAACGCTGTACTTAGCCCCTTGTAGTGAAAACGATTTCAACTACAAACATTAAAATCCCGCTTGAACCTATTGTCAAGCAGGATTTTTCGGTTAATTAACTATAAAGGTCTTTATTCTTCTGTCCGTAATGATTTTTAGCGAATTCCTGCATGGCGTCAATTTCATTCTGGCCGAATAAACGGATATGACCGTCACCGCCTAACATCTTGGCATAAATGTAAATCTGAGCATTCTTCTCGAGAACCATACTAACCTTGAGAGCCATCTTCATGTCAGCTCCAACTACGAGGGCCCCGTGTCCCGGAAGAAGTACCGCATTGTTCGTTCCAAGTCCCTTAACAGCAACTTCCCCAAGCGCCTCTGTTCCCGGCAGCTCATATGGTGTGGCTACCTGAATCTCAGCACCCACTATCTGAATAAAATCCTCACTGACACCTGGGAGATTCTGTTCTGCAACTCCAAACGCAGTTGAATAAACAGGATGAGTATGAATAACCGCATTCACATCCTTACGGGCATTGAAAACAGCAACATGCATATGCTTTTCAATTGAAGGCTCAGCCGCTCCGTCAATTATATTGAGTTCACTATCCATAACAACAACGTGCTGGGGCTGTATTGTTGAGTAGTCCATTCCGCTCGGGCTGATATAAATCAGACCGCTCTCGGGATCCCGAGCACTGATATTTCCCCAGGTACCAACCGTAATACCTTTTCTAACCATTTCAATTCCTGTATCAACAATCAGTTGCTTATAGCTGCCTTTGATTTCTTGTTTCATTCTTAACTCCTAATGATTTAATCTTATCACAATCATGGTATATTTCTACCTATTTTTTGGTAATATTGTCAATATAGTCTCAAGCTCTTTGTTTACTTTTAATATTTCTCATATTATAATCACAGCATGAGTAACAAACACAAGCGGATTGAACAGCTGAGAAGCATGCTAAAAGTAGAGAAATCGATGAAAATCTCGGAAATCTCAAACCGGATTGGAGTCTCCCCGATGACCACAAGACGTGATATAGAGATCCTAGAGCGGGAAGGATTCATCAAGGTTCTGCACGGAGCCGTTATATACAATACCATCGACACCGGCGGAGGGCTCTCAGACTATATGCTTACAATAGCGGAAGGTCTTAATAAGGAAAAGAAAAAAAAGATAGCCCAGTATTCTCTGTCGCTTATAGAAGATGATGACATCATTTTTCTTGATGCCGGCTCTACAACCGAATCTTTTGCCCGCCTCCTTCCTCTTGATATCAAACTAACTGTAATCTGTTATACAATCAACATCTTCCTGGCAGTAGCCGATCATAAAAATATTACGACAATCCTTCTTGGTGGAACCTATAACAGGGAAACAATGATCCTCGAACAACAGGGAATCTCGCCAATTCTCCAGAACAACAGAACAAGGAAGGCCTTCATCTCAGCCAGCGGCTTCCACTCCAGGCTCGGGCTTACCTGTTCAAATGAGAGTGAGAGCCTGACAAAAAAAACAGCGGTTCAGCTTGCAGCCGAATCATATCTACTGATGGATTCTTCAAAATTCGATAATGTTCACTCGTGTTTTTTCGCGGAAGCCACCGACTTCGACCACATAATAACCAATGATGATCTCAATGAACCCAACCGTAAATTCCTTTCAGATACCGGAGTAACAGTACATTATGTATAAAATCGAGCTCTGTACCTAATTTTTTTTTTTACAAATCAAGCCAGCTCATGGATTTTTTCAACAACCGTTGAAGCCGTTTTCATAGGAGGTGTTATTATGAAAATACGAATAGAAAACTTAAGAGAAGGACTCTTTGAAAATATTCCCGAAATATGTCCTCAGCCTGCCGTTATAATTACAGAGACTATGAAAAAGAGATAGGGGGGTGAGCCCCTTATTAAACAACCTCCGTGCTACGGGTGACACAGAGCGCAGATAATATTTTCATAAAAAATCCCTCGGCAATATAAAAATTATAAAATATTTCAATTTTGTGGTAAAATAAGTAAGAAAGGGTGCAAATACATCAAATGGAAAAAGTTGATACTATTATCTTTGACGCTGGCGGCGTTCTTATCTATATTGAAGAAACAAGAGACTCTATTCTTAGAAGGCTTCTAAAGTCTTCAGGATATGAAGAAATGACAACAACAAATGCATTGAGCATTTTGCCTGAGTTCGATAGAGAATATTTCAAACACAATGATGAAATAATTAACTGGAAGGATGAAAAAGAATGGTGGAAAAGACGGTGTGATAAAATAGCAGAAATAATAGATCCCAATTCAGAAGAATTAAAGGATAAGCTCTTTTGCTTAGCGTTAGATAGCTTTCAATATAAATTATATGAAGAAACAATAGAAATTCTTGAAATTTTGAAAGGGAAATATGAGTTAGTAATACTCTCAAATGCAACAGCAACACTGGACTGGTGTTTTGATTTATTAGATATAAGGAAATATTTTAAAGCGGTAATAATATCTTCATATGAAAAATGTGTGAAACCAGATGTAGAAATTTATAAAATAACTTTGAAAAAGATTTGCAGGAAACCAGAACAATGTATTTTTATAGATGACAGAAGAAGCAATGTTGAAACTGCTGAGAAATTAGGAATGAAAGGATTCCTTTTAAAAAGAGAAAAAGGAGAAAATTTATATACGTTTATAAAAGCTTTAGAATAATAAAGGATTAGTCGTTACAGCGAATTCTTTAGAACATGAGTTTTATATACAAGAAACTCGGTCAGTTTTAAAATACTCCACTTACATCTGGAATTCCCTCTGTAGTGTGAAATTAAAAAATTAAGAATTATTATATTTTTAGACAAGTATTATGAGGAAAAAAAATTGAAAATTGCATTTTTTGATTCTGGAATAGGTGGTTTAACAGTCTTAGAAGAAGCCATTACCCGCTTCCCTGGTATTGAATATCTTTATTATGCAGATACAAAAAATATACCCTATGGAATAAAAGAAAAAGACACTGTAATTAGATATGTTATTCAAGCCACTGATTTTCTTGAAAAGAAAAATATAGATGTTTTAGTAGTTGCATGTAATACAGCCACATCTGTAGCCATTACAGAAATACGCATGAAATATGATTTCCCAGTAGTAGGAATGGAACCAGCAATAAAACCTGCAATACAAAATAATCACGGAAAAAAAGTTTTAACTATTGCTACTTCACTAACATTGAATGAATCAAAACTGAATACATTAATATCATCGATAGATAAATATGAAAAAATAATAAAGATTGAAATGGATCAGCTGGTTAATTATGCTGAAAGTAATGATTTTACATCAGTGTCAGTAAAAAAATATATTGAAGAGAAATTAGAAAAAATAAATTTAAATGAATTTGAAACAATAGTGCTTGGATGTACACATTTTATATTTTATAGAAAACTCATTAAGGAAATTGTTGGAAATAGTATAAAAATTATAGATGGAAATAATGGAACAATTAACCAACTTGAAAAAATTGCGAACTTGTCAAATTACAAGACATCAATCAAACAATCTAAGCAAAAAATTAGTTTTTATTCATCAGGAGTCTTAGATAAAAAAGAAAGAACAGACGAATTATTAAAAATCATAGAGAATTTAAGGAGAAGCCGCATATAACAAAAAATTTCTGTCTGCCTGACCCGGAAAACCATCAGAATATCACTCTGGACAAAGGCTGCCCTCATCTGTATATTCCTGTGAATCCGGTCAGGCATAGCTCAAGTTAATCATCAAATATTGAAATTCCGCAGGGCCTCGAGTGCGGCGGTTATCTCACGCTTCTCGCCTTCGGCGGCGGCATCCTCGTTGTCGACATAACCGCCTACACCCTCTTTCACATCACCCTCATAGAGAACAACGTTATTCAGGATGGACGCAACTCTGACGCGCCTTATGGCACCGAGGGTGAATACAGTAGAAGTCTCCATATCCGAGGCCAGCACTCCAAGAACATTCCACCTGCGCATCAGTTCAGCCTCGTTGTCGATGTAGAATGAGTCATGGCTGCGGGTTATGCCTATATGGTGACGATAGCCAAGATCTTCACAGCTCTTCACCAGAGCCGAAAGCAGATAGAAGTCGGGCACCGCCGGAAAGTTCTCAGGCGCATACATACGGGAAGCTCCATCCTCACGAACTGAGCCGCTTGATATTACCAAATCGCCTAGTCCTATGCCGGCCCGGCATGCCCCTGCGCTGCCTATCCGGATAAACGTCTTAGCGCCGCAGGCAATAAGCTCTTCGAGGGCTATTACGGCCGATGCCCCGCCTATACCGGTAGAAGTAACGGTAACAGGGGTGCCCTTATAGCTGCCGGTAACGGTTCGAAACTCGCGGTTAAAAGCAACCTCGCGCGCATCATCAAGATATTCTGCGACCCTGAGTACCCTTGCAGGATCTCCGGGCAGAAGAACCCTCTGGGCAACATCTTTTTCTTCACATAAAATATGGGGCTGTTTCATTCTCTGCTCCTTACCATTTTAGTTCTTTATAGAAGCTGATATCCAGCGGCTTTACCCTGCCCTGCAGATAATAACTGCATTAGTTCCGTCATAGCCATCCTGCCGCTGCCTGTCATTATTTAGACATACTTACGCTAATCACAATAAAAAAAGCAGTTTGTGTTAGAGGTAATTCTCGTTTAATCATTTCTACTCACTAATTGCGCTTTTTAATGTTTCATTTCTTTTACATTGCCTTAAGCTCGAGAAGAAAAAAGAGGAATAGATTACAATAGTGATGATTTCTTTTTGTTTTCTAACTTCGCGGTCTGCCGGAGATTGGCCGGCTGGGAAAATCACCACATTGGCCTCAGTCTGCCTGCAAAAGCGTTACGGGCAGGTTTTATTATAGAATTGCTGAAAAATAGACCTGAATCCTTATGATATGACGAGTCAGACTCAACCAGCTTAAAGTAATAGGCTTCTATGATGGGTAGTGCTTCTATAGCGTCGATATAATATTCCATCCTGTCCGCCTGGTAGTCCGGGCTGGTCTTCTCAAATTCAGAATTGGGGCCTCCGAATTCAGAAACTAAAACAGGTTTCCCATCTGGGATAACAGTAAGATATTCGGGCCAGTTCTCGGGATCATCATATAAATGGATGTCTAAAATATCATATTTGGCATTCTGAAAAACATACTCAATATTTTGTTTGATTCCTTTGCTCTCATAATCGGTTTTAATTTTATCAACTTTCTTTTCCAGATCTTCCACAGTCGCGCCATTTGCAAGGCTTATACCGGAAAAATCAGGGTAGCTGCCATTCCTGGCAAAATATTCAACGATCGGGTATTCTCTTGTCAATCCGCCGAGTACAACTTTAGTATCCGGCGATAATCTTTGAACAGTATCATAAAGTATGTTGTTGTAAGTAACGAATTTCTCTATCGAATTCGGATCCATATATACTGTTCCGTCTTCGGCTCCGGATTCCCACTCATTTCCAAATTGAATTTTATCGATATTATCATACCGTTCCAATAGCTTTTCGATAAATGTTTGGAGAGCGCTCTCATCTATAATGCAGGCCCCATCGCTTCCGGAGGAAAGTTGAGCCCAGTCAGGGCAAAGGTTTATAATCGTCAGGAATACTGATATATTATTTTCCTTGGCTGTGTTCATACGAACATCCATCGGATCCCAGTAAAAAGTCCCCTGAATCGGCTCTCTGTTCCGCCAGTCGACTGCTGTTCTTATCCTGTCGATTGCCATTTTTTTTATTTCAGTAACGGTAAAGTTTATTTGTTCCGAATTGGAAAAGGGAGGAAAAGACATCCCCGCAATTATATCGCTCGTTCCGTAGACGGAATAATTACCATCTAATATTAATCCTGATTCAACGCATGAGGACAGCTGAAATGAGATAACAAGCAAAAACATCAGTTTAAATAGTCTACTCATCATAGGTGAATATACTATACTGCTCACTGAATTTCAATTGGAGGTTTAAATCTCCAGCAATTCTGAATTTGACTGCAATTTCCCCGAATGTCGGCCCTTGCTGACCCCGACACCATCAGAAAAAGGTTCGGAAGACCTCAATTTTTCCTGACGGCACCGGGGCCCCCAGCGGCGGCATATAAAGGCAGCCAAATTCAGAATTACTAACGTCCCGGAAGCGGGAATTAGAACTTTTCAACAGATGGCAAAGAGGAATAATTTAGACATTATAAAGATTATCCAGGGGCCTTCGGAGGTGAAAATTAGAATTACTGTTAATCTCCTTCTTTTACTTCGGAGTAAGGAAAACGGGTTAGAATTGCTCCGATATTTCTGGAAGAAAAATTCTTCGAATACACTGATAATACTGAGCATAGATGGATTGAAAAATGTCGTAAAAGCTGTCCCGCCGGAACAATACTAAGCGAAAAAGTAAGAGCCTTCACGGGCGTAGAAAGCATTAGAGAAACCAGAACCTTTATAGATAAGGATAAAAGCTTCCCCCAGTTCAGCAGAACTCTGGGCTGCAGAATTTTACTCTTGAATTTAGATGCCTCAGTTGCTACCTTGAAACATGACTGAATTTATCGAATTTCAAAGAAACATACCCGGCCAGTATATCTATTCAGCTGGGGTTCTTGTATTTTTTCTGATTATTCTTGTCCTGTCTCTCAGAATCCTCCGAAGGGCCACTGAGCAAAGAGAACGGAGACTGAAGAAAAAGAAGCCGATTCCAATGGTAACCATACCAACTGGTACCATGAAGACTAAACTCGCTTCCGGGCAGAAATCCCGCTTTGAGAGTATCGAAAATCAGTTCACCATAACCAAGAAACTGCTGATACCTTTTATTATCAGTATAGGCCTGATTCTAGCGATAATGCCCTTCGTAACAAATGTACCGGCGGCATATCTGTCAATCTTCGCGGCTGTGTTATCGGTGATCATCGGTATGGCAACAAGGCCGATACTTGAGAACATCTTTGCGGGGCTGGTAATTACATAATCAAAGAGTCTTAACATCGGTGATACTGTACTAATCAGTGAACAGTACAGTACTGTAGAGGATATTAATCTTTCCTATACCACCATAAAAACCTGGGACTGGAAACGCTATCTTATTCCAAATATTAATATGATCAGCAAGGATTTTGTCAATTACACACTCATTGAGAAATATCAGTGGGTGTATATAGAATTCTGGTCGGCTTATACTAATGATCTTGACGAGGTTGAGAGAATTGCTATGGAATGTGCGAATGAGCGCGATTTTTCTCTGGAAGATAATATCCCCAGTTTCTGGATCATGGAGATGGACAAGGACAGCTATAAGTGTTGGCTTGCCTCCTGGGCCTCTGATCCTTCCAATGCCTGGAATTTAAGAAATGATCTTCGTACCCGCCTGATAAAGGAATTCAGGCGTAATGGTATAGCAATTCATGAGTTACGGCATATAGTTAATGAGGGCGGACTAGTAAACTAATCGCAGGTCTAAATTCCAGAGTAGACAAAATAACGATTTTGTTAAGACTGTTATTTTGCCGGGGATCTATACACTCAGCGAGGTAAACTTCTTTTGGCCCTTCCTGCAGATAGTCTGAATAAGGTGTCGGCCGGCTGCTATCGCTCCCGGCACGCCTCCTCCTGGAAATACCCACTGTCCCCCCATATAGAAGCAGTCCAGGCCGGGAAGTGTCTTGCTCATCCCTTTTTCTCTTCCTGTTGCGGAAGGCAATGATTTCCATCCCATATAGGAGCCGCGCCAATTCCCGGTATAACGCTCGTATGTCACCGGGGTGGCAACATCAATAACCTCTACTTTTTTCGTGATACCGGGAAAACGCATCTCGAGCCTACTGATAACCTCATCGGCAAGAGCCTTCTTCTCAGCTTTATACTTCAACCTGTCTATGGAGAGTTCCTTCCAGTATTCATAGTTTGTGAATATGAAAGAAGCTGTGACTACAGACTTTCCCTCGGGTGCCATTGACGGGTCGTAACAATAATGTTTTACAGGTATGTACTCGCGTATTTGGTCCCCCACCTTAAGGGGCGCTTCAAGCTGGAGCATAATCGAATGGGGAAGCTCTGAAAAATCGGAGGCTACCCCGAGAGAGACCTGGACGTAAGCCTCAAAAATAGGCCATTCATTATAATAGTGTTTTATCCTGTCATCCACATATTTTCCATCGAGCATATCGAAAATTGTTGTACGGCCGTCGGCAGCTGAAATCACCATATCGGCCAGGTGTGTAGATCCGTCTGTCAGCAAAACTCCGACCGCCCGATCAGATTCCACCAGGATCTTCTCAACCCGGGCTCTATACTGAACCTCGCCGCCCAAATCAAGATAGCGCTTTTCAATTGCCCGCGCGAACTCCAATGAGCCGCCTGCAGGCCAACCGTTGTTTTTATTATGCAGGTAAGATAGTAGAAAGAAAACGCCCATCATCGGCATGTCTGGAATATCCTCGATAATCATCGGAAACACCTCACGCAGAAAAGGGCTTTTAAATCGTTTGGCATAGTCCTGCATCGTAATCCCGCTGTACTTTCCCATTGTTTTCAAAGCAGGTATATATTTCATCATCTTAAGCATATCAAATATTCCCATCATTTCCATAGGCTTTTCTGCCGGTATTTCAAAACTCAAGAAACGACGTGTACAGCTGCATAGTTCCTCAATAACCGGGGTATCTTCAGGCGAGAGTTCCTTCATATGCTTCTCAAGCCGATCGATGTCGGTATAGACAATCCAGGTATCTCCTCCGGAGCCTTCGATGCGCATAAGCTCTTCAGTATCTATCATCTCCCGATTCTGCGCTGCGCCCAGCTCCTCGTAAAACCTGTGATAAGTACCGTAACGGGAGCCCATCATATAATGGATGCAGCCGTCAATTATATATTCTTTACGCTTCCAGCTTGTACACAATCCGCCGGGAATATTATGCATCTCAAATATCTTTGTTTTATAACCGTTCATCCTGGCATAACAGCCGGCTGAAAGACCGGTCAGGCCTGCTTCGATGATAATAATAGATTTTTCTTTCATTTCAATATTACCTCGTTTTAAACTCACGGCCGTACTTCCTGCATAGAATCTGCGACAACTGTCGTCCTGAGAGTGAAGTCGATACAGTTCCTGTGTAGGGGGCTGTCCATTGTCCGGCCATATAAAAGTTATTTAGTCCCGGCAATGTTCTTTTAACTGCCTGATCCATCATGTTATCAATGGTTATATACCATCCGTCAGGTGATCCGAGCCAGTTTCCTGTATATCTTTTATAGGTTGCAGGGGTTGGAACATCAACCATTTCAATCTTTGATTTAAAGCCGGGACATCGGATATCAAGGGCATCTGCCGTCTCATCGGCAATCCTCTTTTTTTCAGCATCATATTTCCCGCGGTCTTTAATAAGCTCTTCCCAATAACTGTAATCTGTTGCATACCATACTTCAATCGCTGACTTACCGGCAGGCGCGGTTGATTTATCAAAGCAATGATTAAGAATTGTAAGCCAACTAAACTCTTTACCCGCTACCTTGATCGGTTTTTGAATTTCCAGGAGATGCATGTGGGACTCGTTGGAAAGATCCATGTCGACGCCGAACATTACATGGATAAGTGGTTCTACAGGGATCCATTCCTTGTACATCGTTCTGATTTTTTTGCTCATGTATTTTTCTTTGAGTATATCAAACAGCAGATGATGACCGTCTGCTGCCCAGACGACAATGTCTGCTTTATGCAGGCTCCCGTCCTCCAACTCGATACCGGTTACCTTGTCGTTCTCAATAATCAAATCCTTGACTACCTTTTTATATTCAATTTTTTCGCCCTTCTCTTCAAATCGTTTTGCTATGCCAAAGACAACCTTTTTTGAACCGCCCAGTGGATATCCGGAAATCCAGGGCAACTGAGCCTGCCTGACCGATCATCATCATTAAAGGAAATTTCGGCATCGGCCACCCTGGAGTATCTATTAGATACCTGATTGATCTGGATAAAAAACTACTCTTAAAACGGGCAGCAAAATCCTGAATGGTCAGCCTGGAAATATTTTTTGAGCTTAAGATCATGGGAAGCATCGAAAATATTATTTTTATTTTTGTAAAAACCCCCACAACTTCAGGGGCATCGAGTGACATGGCAGACATCATCTTATTCTCCCCGAAATATTTATCTAAAAACTCTTTAACCAACTCTGAATCATCCGGAGAGATTACAAGCATCTGTTCTTGAAGTTTAGCCCGATCCAGGCACAATTCGATCTGCTGTCCCTCTCCTTCGACTACCGGCCCCTTCGAGTGATAGTAAAATTCCTAGTCCGGGGTGATACCAAGTTCATCCCAGAGCTTCTTGAATGGACCTTTCTTTGAGTTCATTAAAAAATGCATGCTTAAGTCAAAAGTGTAACCTTTTCGGTTCCAGGCCGTGCATAAACCTCCCGGAATACTGTGCATTTCGAAGATTGTCGCATCAAAGCCATTCATCTGTGCATAGAATCCGGTTGAAAGCCCTGCAATGCCCGCGCCAACAATGATCATTGTTTTTCCCAACATTTGCTCCTTTCATATTCTATTTTAATTAAAGATTAAACTTAATTAATGTTAGATACTTTTGGTTGAAGGAGGAAAGGTGAAATCATTAGAAAGGCTTAAGTTGAGACTATATGCTGAGATCATATAACTCTCCTTTAACTTTTGGACAATAATTATCAATAATAACATGGAAATGTATATTTTTATTACTAATTTCACACTCTTAGTTTTTGATTCCGGTAACAACTATTGCATTTTTTTCAAATAGGTTGTTTACAATGAAATGATCATTTACAGCCGGGTCAACATGATCCATAGGGGATGACATAGCTCACAGGATTGAAGAAAGCACAAAACACTCCTGTAGTTTGTAATCAGGAAGAGAGAAAAGCTATTCCTTCCGTCATATAAAAATCCTAAACATTATACCATAGCGACCACTCTCTACGATGCGGGTCTCCAGATTTCTAAGTGATTGGATCTACAGATCATTATCCCCTGCATCAGATTATTTATTCAAAAATAAAGGTCAAACACTTATGGGAATAGACAGCCTGGCAACTGTTTTGTTATCAATGGTTACTGTTTCCACCTCGGCAGATATGGTCTCAGATAATAGAATTGCGAAGTTGTAATCGTCAAAAGAGTTCCAACTGCCAGTATCCGCGGAAACTGAGAGCATTGCCCTGTTTTTATCCGATGTCATGGAAACTGAACAGGAGGTTCCTGCCCCTTGTATCAAATGAATACATATAAAACCTATTACTACTGCTGTTTCCAGGTTAAGCATCATATCCTCTATTCTGTATTCAACCGCATAATCGTTCTCTTCGGAAAAATCAGAACATATCTCGGTGAAGAAGAGTCTCATATTTATTTTTTCAATAATGTGATCTTTATATGAAAGACTGTGGGCTTCAGACATCATTTGAACAGCTTTTTGAAGCATGGTCAGACGTTTATCAGCGGCCGCAAGCGAAGAGTAGTGATTCTCATAGAGGTTGATCATACTCAGAATAATCTGCAGATTATTGCGTACTCTGTGGTGGAGCTCCTTGAGCAGAACCTCCAGTTTCCTCGTCCTCTCATTTACAGTTCCCTCGAGATTTTCACGTTCTTCTTCAAGATAGAACAGAGCCTGCAGTCTTGCATTATCTAACTGCTCCTGCTGCCGGATAATAACCAAGACTATAGGAATGGCCACAATAACATTAATTGTAAATACCCATAGAATCGCTGTAAGCTCTCCTGATATCAGAAAGGCAATAATCATAATAACATACGGAAGTGTCAGCGATATTGAAACCCACAGAGGCGTTAAGCCCCTCAGGGTGCCGATTGTAAATATAAAAAGCAGGTTTCCCGCTATAGTACCCGCCAATACAATAGATTCAACAGCTGGTTCAGATAGCAGCACGATATAAAACACCGCCGCCATCATTGATGCGACCCCGGTTATCATCGCAGTAAGAAGCCAACGGCTTGGATTGTATCCTACCAGAACATGACCAAAATGAGCTTTTAGATAAACTATTATGGCAATTACCATCGGCAAAAGCCCTATCACCCTCCAGAATAGCGTACCGTCAATGCCTACAACAGTACTGTCCGAGATGGTAAAAAAAAGAATAACAGGAATTCCTAAAAAGAGGTAAGCCACAGTTGCTTTTTTAAGTTGTTTCTGTTTTTCAATTATGCGGGAATCTTCAAAGCTCTGCATAACTCAAAACATAGTGTATTAAGATCCGTTTCGCAATCTAATATTCGGAATTTCCCAATAATAATTCTTTAGCATCAGGCAATCTCGGTTTTACATTTCTTGTCTATAATGCTTTCATAGGCTTTAACTATTACCCTGTGCTTATTGTTCTTTAGATGCAGTCATCAAATTAGTTACTTATGTTTGAAGCCAGAAATGCCGCCTAATGAGATCAGGGCGGCTTATAATAAATTCTGTAATCTTCTAAACTTATTGTCAATTTTTCCCTCCCGGATTTGCTTCAACTTCCAAGATCTACGATAATATTAATAGAATCATATATAGGAGAGAAATCACATGAAAAAAAGCATCAACGCAACATTGATCATTCTTCTTGTCCTTCTGGTATCATTAATCTCATTCTCAGGATGCGCTGCCCCCGGAGCAAGCGCAATTACCGCAGATCTGATCCTCACCGCGGTGCAGGATGTAGCCCCCTCATTCTCGACGACGGCCTCGAGAGCCGCAACATGGGCACTCGGAAGCCCGATATACGAGCTGTATGGAGTCCTAAAGGACGATGGAGAGCCAGTTGGTTACTTCAACCTCTATGGACTGATGGGCAGCGCGGATAATTATTTTACTGCCTTGTCGACAGACTCAACCGCTATTACCCTCCAGGAAGTAAGCCCCCCGACGGGCGTCGAACTGGGTTTTGCTGCGGCAGATCAACAGTATAATCTTTACCGGGAATACGTGAGCGAAGAAAACAGCGTTAAGACCTATGGGAGGGTTGACGGCACAATTTTCTACATGCTCGTTGCAATGCAGCGCACCGCAACAGGTGAAAACAGCAAACAGGTTATTCAGGGCAAATACGACAGCTCCACAGGAGTCCTGGACATCAGGTTATTCTATGCGAATGAAGTAGGAACAGTCTGGGAGAAGGGCTACGCTTTTGTAAGCGGTGATGATGATGACCATCAGTTCACTATGAAGATAATCAGGGACGGAACAGCATATGACCACAATATGGTAGGCTATGGAATATCACAGGGAGCAGGCTACTTCCTTATGAAACTCGCAAATGAATCAATGGTTATGACAGGAGCGAAATATTATGAGTTCAACGCCGAGAGTCTCGGACTAACAGCCCTGCAGGCAATGGATGACGCAGGTTCGGCTACAGTTCCGGCAAATACAACTGCATATGGGACAACTATAGAGGGGATAACACCTCTCGAAGCTGACTCACTCCCGACAGAGGCCGAGCTTGATGCTCTCAATGTTTTTACGGGCGTAAGCCACAGTTAAACCAGAATCGGGGATGTCCAATAGTTGGAAGTCCCCTTCTTTTTAAATACAATATTTTAGCATTAGAAAACTTCCACGAGAGTTCCGTCTTTTATCTGTAATCTCATCATTCTCTCAAGCGAGGGTTTTTCAGAAAACGATTCTCCGTCCGCCCTGCCTCTATAGGTAATTATGATTATGTCCTCGTCGAAGGATATATCCAGCGGCTCAATCCTGTCACCCAGGAAAACAGCATTGGTACCCCGGCAGCCCTTCGGCGAACCTAAGGCTGCGGCCGCATAATAAAAGGTTCCGCTTCCGCCCGAGCTCTGCCGCAGAAAGACAACCGAGTCCCCGCGGCCGTCCAGGTTGAGGTCGCCTCCGCCCTTACTGATGATGAAATCGGTAAGCTGTCTCGAGGCCGCGCCTTCGACAATCTCTATATCCGATCTGCCGCCTGTCAGCTCGATGACCTCGCCGCCAATAATATAACTGCAGTTCTGCTCATCAGGCGGGGCTCCGGGTTTGTTTATCGTGATGAAAATTATGACTATAGCCGATAGAAGGGCGACGTTGATTAGGGGGAATTTCCGTTTTTCCATCTGTACTCCTTTCAAATCTCATTTTTCAAATATGAAATTGCTATCTGAGTTCTGTGCCGAAGTCCTGTTTTTAACAAAATTGACGTGATGTAATTCTTGACAGTACCCTCGGTAATAAAGAGCTTTTCCGCAATCTCTCTGTTTGACAAGCCCTCGGCCACCAGGGTGACAACTCCGGTCTCCCTCTCGGTGAAGCAAGCCTTTACCTTCCTGACAACCTTGCCGGAATTGATGTCACCGCGCAATTTATCTAATACATTATTCTGAATTACCGAGAAACCGCCATGAACACTTTTTATAGCGGCCTTGATCTTCTCGGGCGGGTTATTCTTTAGAAGATAACCTTCGGCGCCGTATTTAATTGCTTCTCTAATGTATTCATCTTCATCGAAGGTAGTCAGTATGAGCACCTTCGTATCAGTCTGCCTGGTTATTTCCCTGGCTGCCTCAACCCCATTCATCTCCGGCATCCTGATATCAAGCATTGCAACATCGACCTGACTCTTGAGGCAGGCATCCAATGCAGCCCGGCCGTTCCCAACACAGGAAACGACTTTAAAATCCTCATCCATATCGAGTATGATCTTAAGACTCTCCAGAATGAACGGGTCATCATCGGCCAGCAATATTCTTATACTCATATATCTTTCCTCTCATATAAATCAATGGGCAGTAGATATATTATGGAAAATCCGTCTGAACCGTCGATGATAGTCCTGCCGTTCACCGCTGACGTCCGCTCTTCGATGCCGCTTATTCCGAGCCCCTTCCGGTAAACCTCGGCACCGATTCCGTCATCAGCAACCTCGACTCTGACGGCCGTGTTTAATACCTGAATATCTACATTAATTACGGTTGCATCTGCGTACTTCATTGAATTAGTAACTGCCTCCCTGGTGTTCTGCAGAATAATCTTCCAATGCCCGTTCGTGATCATACTCGCCTTTTCATCATAAATAATATTCATCTTCAGATTGCCGGAGCTCTCAATCCTCGTTTTCAGAATTTTGAGATTGTTGATTCCAAGCTCTCCTGATTCCGGCTTAATATCATGAAGAGCATTTCTAATCATTTCCGTTCCGTCCCTGAGAGCATCAATAGCCTTCGAAAGCAGATTATCAGCTTTCTCGCGATCACGGTCAATCAGAAGACGTACAGCCTCAAGCTGCATAAGACTTCCGGAGAGATTGTGGCCAAGCTCATCATGAAGCTGCTGTGCTATCCTGTTGCGCTCCTCAAGCCTGGAATGATTCCGTATCTCAGTCTCAAAATCTTCATTCCGGACAATAGTGTTATTAAGACTTGAGTTTCTTTCCCGAAGCTTGTCATTTTCGGAGATTAAACCGGTCAATCGATTTTCGGCTCGTCTCAGCATTTCATTATACAGACAGACGACACCGGCTATGAAAATAAAATCGACCCGGATTTTCTGATTGACAAAAACCGCCGCGAGGGCAACTGCCCCTCCGTACAATATCAATCTAAAACGTGCATCAGGCAGCAGAAAAAAAAGGTTCAGCGGAAGGAATATCATGAAATATTCATTTAAAGAAAGGGCTATTATAATCACATAAGAGATGATGAGATAAAGAAGAAATCTTCTAATCTTCCCGTCCTCTATCAGGTAATATAATAATTTAATGGATGAATAAATAAGCAAAAGCAGAATCATCACAGGACGCTCCGCGTTCTCTGATCCCAGAAACCGCCAGCAATAATAAGCTATTAGAAAAAACTCTCCGGTAATACTCCAATTTGCCATTTACATTCTCCATTACAGCCGTGCCGGTCTTCAATATATCATTACCCCTGACAATAGTCATGGGTAAGTTATGACCTTTCTCAGCTACCCCGGCTTGTATATAAGGCGTATAACTAAACCATGCCGGAGACGGCAGAGGGAGTCATCAATGAATATTGTAGCAATAGAAGGCCTAACCAGAAAATTCGGGGACATAGCCGCCGTAGATAATATGAATCTGACAATCCGGGAGGGTGAGATTTATGGACTGCTGGGCCCCAACGGAGCTGGAAAGAGTACTTTAATCAATATACTGTCGGGATTATTGAAAATGAATTCGGGAAAGGTCGAATTGATGGGGATGGATATCCGGAAAGGTCACAACAACCTTAAAAAGAAAATTGGCGTGGTTCCACAGGATATCGCCATATATGAAGATCTTACGGCCCGAGAGAACGTCAATTTCTTCTCAGGTTTATACGGATGCCGGGGAACAGAACTCAAGCAGAATGTCATCGAGGCCTTAGCCTTTGTAGGCTTGATTGAGAATGCTGATAAATTCCCTAAGGCCTTCTCCGGCGGAATGAAGAGAAGACTGAATATTGCCTGTGCCATAGCACACAAGCCGGAACTGATCATCATGGACGAGCCTACTGTCGGCATAGATCCTCAATCACGAAATCACATTCTGGAATCTGTAAAAGAATTAAACCGCCGTGGCAGCACAATTATCTATACAAGCCACTATATGGAAGAAATTGAGGCAGTATGTGACAGGGCAGGCATAATAGACCATGGGAAACTCATTGCCGAAGGAACCGGGGATGAGCTTAAGGCGATAGTCTCCGACAAACAATTTATAATAATTGGACTGGAGAATGCCGATGGTCTCGATGTTTCACAATTACAGGAAATCGACGGCATTGTTAATGTTCTGAAGGACGGAAATATCATTAAGATTGAAAATACAAAGGTGATAAACAACTGGGACAAAATAATAAGGTGCATTGACATGCAAGGAGTGAGAATAAGCAATATAGAAAGCAGAACTCCAACCCTCGAAACAGTTTTCCTGACCCTGACGGGCAGAACACTCAGGGATTAGGAGGATTATTATGTTTAGAATATTCATCAAAGAAATTATTCAGAACTTTCGAAATAAAAGATCATTCATGATGATGATAGCCTTTCCCATTCTTCTGATGTTGATACTCGGCACTGTGTTCAACAGGCAGTTCTCCGGCAGTTCGGCGGGAAGACCCGCATCCTCGGTTTTATACTATTCAGAGACCGAAGGGAAGCTAACCGGCGGCTTTCTAACTTTTGCCCCTGAACTCAAAAAATTAAATATTACCGTCAGGAAAACAGACAACATGGAAACCGCCCTTAAAAAACTTGCCGATGGAGAATATAGTGCTATTGTCAGAATTGATGACAATTCTCAGGTGATAACTCTCTTCAAGAATGACAAGCAGAATATTACCGCATCGATGATTGAAGGCCTGCTGTCGGCATTCATCCACCGGTTCAATCTAATTTCCGGCCTGGCCAGTTCCGACCCCGAAGACGCAGGGAGACTTCCCGGCTCAAACCCTGGGCATGAAGACCTGATAGAAGTAGTATCCATCAACCGCGGAGAGCGCGCCGGGGCAATGGATTATTACGGTATCTCCATGCTGACTCTCATTATTATGTACTCAATAAACACAGGCCTCGCGGGCACCTCACGCGAGAAGTACTCAAAGACTTCCGACAGAATTCTGCTGAGCCCAATCAAACCGCTCGGGTTATTCATCTCGAAAGTCACAGGCAGCCTGGCGGTAGCAATTCTTCAGACGGCTATAGTAATAATCTTCAGCATAACAGTTCTAAAAGTTGACTACGGTGATGATCTACCGACTGTACTCCTTATATTACTCACACAGATAATAATGTGCGTCTCTGCCGGTGTAAGCATTGGCTTCATCTCGAAGAATCCGGATACCGGAAATGGAATAACCAATATTTTAATTCCCTTATTAATCTTCCTTGGAGGCGGCTATTACCCGCTTGAGAGAATAGGAAGCAGTTTTCTTATAAAAATATCCTCGGTCTCGCCTCTCAGGTGGATCAACAACACAATTTTCGATGTCATCTACAGGCAGGACTACGGCAATGTCGGGATCACCCTATTGATCTGTCTGCTTACCGGCGGCATCTTCCTCTTTTTTGCAATGATTAGAGCACATAAAATGGAGAAAATGTAATGAGTAAAATATTATATCTGGCTTGCAACAACCTCCGGTTAATTTTCAGGAAGAAGTCCAACATTATTGTCTATATAATCCTGCCGGTAGTAATGATATCAGCCCTCATGACAATTACATCTTCTAATTCGGCTTCCGCAATATTCATGGGAGTCGTAGACAGAGACCACGGCCGAATCTCACAAGACATGATATCTTTCCTTGAACGAACAGGAAAGTTTGAGATTACTGAACTAGCTGAAGAGTCCTTCGAAGAGGCAGTATCCTCTGGCAGAGTCGATTTTGCATTCATTATCCCCCAAAATTTCGGACAGCAGATACGCAAAGGAAGGCCTGAAAAGCTGAAGATTGTCTCGATAAAGGGCGGAGCGGCTACCGTCTTCATAGAAGAATACGCTGCCATGTACACAGAGAATCTGCTTGATATTTATTCTCTATCAGAGGGCGATGCAGAAATATTTAACAGGCTGTATAGTAATCAAATTAATGGAAAGGCAAAGCTCATATCAAGCTATGTAAGCGACAACGAACTCAATAAAGAAGCGGCCCAGATGTCATGGGGGCTCTTTATAATACTTATTATGATCTCCTGTTCAACTACCGCAACCCTGGTTCTCAAAGAGAAGAGAGAACGGACATATTACCGAATAATATCAGCCCCGGTGTCTTACCGGGAATACATAATGGCTAACGTTCTGGTAAACTTTCTCATTTCCATAGTCCAGATTATTTCGGCCCTGCTGATAATCGGAATGATTGTGACCTTTGATTCAGGCATAGCCTCATGGCAGATATTTATCATTCTTTCTAGCTTCAGTACAGCGGCCGTTGCTGTAGGCATGCTGATCATGGTTTTCTCCGACTCAACATCGACAGCCCGGATGATGATAACACTAATAATTACTCCAAGCTGTATGTTGTCCGGATGCTTCTGGCCTAAAACAATAATGCCGAAAGCTCTTCAGTACGCCGCGGACTTTCTTCCTCAATCTTGGGTTATGGATGCAATAACAACAATACAGGGCGGCGGCACATTCTCTGAAGTCGGATTAAATATTCTGATAGTCCTATCCTTCTCTACCTTCTTTTTCCTGCTTGCCGCAAACAAACTTAAAAAAAGCAACAATGCTGAAAACTTCATCTAAGAGGCGGTTAGCTTTAATGTATTATGATAACCTAAACGGCAGAGAGGCCTTCATCACCCCGAAAAGCTCTCTCTGCCCGGAAGCTCCATATCAATGTCTTCCGAACCAGAAATCCTCGTCCCTAAGGGGTTCTGATTTTCTTTTCTTCTCTTCTTCCATTTTGGCCTTTATCTCGAGGTAGTCATCCCCTCCTTTAGAACCTCCGAACCTCAGGGCCAGGTTCCGGACTCTGCTCGCGGCAATTCTGAAGAATCCTGAAGGCAGGAGGCGGAAAAAGAGGGCGGCAAGAAAAAGAGCGACAGCTGTCAGGATGAAAAATGGACGCAGCGATAGAGGATGGGACCGAAGATCCGGATTGGGAATGAAAAATTCCGGCGGCAGAGGCGCATCGGGAGAGAGCATTCTGCCTCCGGTGAGTCTCGCCGCCTCTTCAAGGAAGCCCTCTGACGAGGCAATCCTGCGAAACTCATCCGCGTACGGAAGTGAGAAAACAGCTGTCCCCTGTGCCTGAGCCTGGCTCTCCACCGGAGATGTTATTCCAAAGCTGTCCTGTTCTCCTGTTATTGTAGTCGAGACTAGCCGGTCATCCTTCAGCAGGGTAACAAAATAATTACCCTCACGGCTCAGCGGAAATCTGCCCTGATACAATCCCGGGCCGCTCTGATTCAGGGGAATCTCAATCTCCTTGAGTTCGGGGGTTATTACCCGCGCGGTGAGGGCCAGATTATTAATAAATCCCTCGCCGGGAATCACAGCGTTAACCCTTATATCCCCGCCCCGGCGGCTGCGCGACAGGCTGAAGGTAATGCCCGTCTCCGGATTACCCCGAGAGAGCCAGCGAATTAGTTGTGAAAAAAGCCTCGAATAATCTTCCCAGCTGTTCCAGGCGGCGGTCCAGGTGGAATCCAGGCTGGAGGTGAAGGCCGCCGTCCTGCCCAGTCCGTACTGCTTCACCGCGAGAAGCGGATTGCCTTCAACCCCCTCCATAAGGAGCTCCGCCTCAGGCTTAAGATAGGAGAGAAGGAAACCTTCAAGAGGGGGGATATCTTCCTGCCTGAGTCCCTGAAGAACAGCGTGGCCGGGAAGGAGGACCGGAAAGAAGGTCTCCTCGACCGCCAGCCTCTTGGAGGCCTTAAGGGATTCATCTGCAAAGATTGCCGGAACCGACTGGATGTCTTCGGCATAGTAGGCCCGGCCCTCTCCCCACCTGGCCAGATTTTCCATCAGCGTTCTGTCGGAACCAGAGCCTACTGCCACGGTTGAGATGGTTATTCCGTCTGCTCTCATCTTCTCCGCCAGTAACTGGAAGTCACGCTCATCAGTATGGCCGTCGGAGAGAATCAGCAGGTGTTTAACCGCCGCCGAATGGGCCGATAGAACCCTGTGAGCCTCTTCGAGCACCGGATAGAGAACCGTGCCGCCGCCGGGCTGCAGCGAGGAAAGCTGCTCCCTTATACTCTCAATCTCTCCGGCTCCGGTAAAGGGCAGAGTCCATTCCCAGCCCGCGTCGAAGGAGAGTATCGCGGCCTGATGGTTCGGTTCCAGGACCTCTACTGCCGAAAGAACCGCCTGCTTTGCCAGATCTATCTTGTACCTTGACCTCCCCTGGTCATCTTCACCCGCGCCCTCCTGCATGGTTCCTGATTTATCTATTATCATCAGGATAGCCACATCCGGCAGATCCATCGATGATGTAACATCAACATCTACCGGCAGAAAACTCTCTATCGGTGTCTTATAGTATCCTCCAAGACCGAACGAACTGTCTCCCCCGGACACAAGTATCCCGAGGCCTCCCGCGGCGGCGTTTTTAAGAAGTTCCATCTCCGTAAAGGTGAGCTCGAAGGCGGAAACATTATCCAGAATCGCGGCCCTGTAGCTGAAAAGCTCCCTCAGGGATGAGGGGAAGCCGGCCGCCGGGCGAATATCAAGGCTGTACTCCTGATCTTCGAGAATGGAGATAAGAGATTCCGAAGGGCCTCGCCTGCCGTAGAGATACAAGAGCGGGGACTCTCCCTCTGTAAAGATAACCTTCTGGAAGCGGTTATTCTCATACCAGTAATCTGATTCCGAATAGATCACCGCCTCTACCAGGTGGAAGCCATGCTCTTCAAGCCTCATCTTGTAGACAAACTGATTCGAGCCGCGGGAAAACTCGATATCATCCTCCCCGTAATACTGCCCGTCGAGATAGAAGAAGACCTCGCCGGTCCCGGCGCCTGAGCTCTCCACTTCCATGGTAAGGGAGAATAATTCTCCCGCGGAGCTGCGGCCGGGCCCCGTGAGGGAGCGAATGAGAATTTCACTGCCTGTCTGCCGCTTCCCCATTGGAAGACTGAAGAGTCTCAAGCCGGGACTGCTAAGCGATGAGAGAAGCTCAAGAAGATCGCCCGATGTTTCATTTCCATCGGAGAGAAGGATAATCCTCCTGTCCCCGGTACCAGGTAAGAGGGAGAGGGCGCGCCTTACCGCATTCGAAGGATTGGTTTCGCCCCCTTCAGGAAGAGTATCGATTTCAAGCTCCGGCAGCTCCGGTGACGGGGCCGCCGAGATTAGGGCATCGGCTCCAAAGGTAATGAGGGCTGTCCGATCAAGGGCTCCCCCATTGGCGCCGCTTCTCTGTATCCAGTCCAAGGCCGCATCCCTGTCTCCGGGAAGGATGCTGTGAGAGCTGTCTAGCAGGTAGATTACCGAGAGGGCGGTCTTCCCGAGAGGCAGAACCGGATTAAGTGCGGCTCCGATTATTAGGGCCGCGGCAAGGGCTGTAAGGATGAGCTCAGCCCTGCCCCTCTCCCCGGCGCCAGGCAGCCCCATCCGGGCAAGAAGCCTCTCGGCGAGTAGGAGCAGCCCCCCGGCAAGAAGAAGCCAGGGCCAGAGGTTGTGGAAGTCTCCCTCCCCGTTCTGCCGGAGATCCGGCTGAGACGGAGAAATCGCTGCCGGAAGCCCTGAGGCAGGGACAGGCGCCTCCCATCTGCGGGAAAGATCTGATTCTTCCGAAGAGAGCAAATTGACCGCCCAGCTATGCTCGGTTCCGGCCAGTGTCATTGAATAAAACCCTGTGTCCATGGGAAAAAAGCGGTATTCCCCATCTACGGGGATAATCTTCTCATCAGAACCGTCGGGCCGAATAAGAGTCAGGGGTTCACTGATGCCGGAGGCCTTCCCAAGGCGGCCGGAAATACTCGTGTCGGAGAATGTTACCAGCTGCCCCCCCCGGCGGCTGTCGTAAGGATGGGGATTATAGGCCGGGTTGAGCCACTCGAGAATATTGCTCATAAGCAGGGGAAAGGCTGCCCGGAGAGGAAGATCCGAACTCCTCAAAGGAAAGGTAAAGAAAACCGCCCGGGAGAGCTCATCATCGAATGTTATAATTAGAGGAACCTCCCCTTTCAGCACAGTTTCCGCCCGGCCCCTTCCTGGCAGAGAAATTACAGGCCTTTTAGCCTGATAGATAGTAAAACTCCGGGGATCCACCCCGATCATAACCGGGTGGGAAGATTCCCAGCCTGATACCCCCGGGAAATTGACTGTAGAACCCAGATCAACCGAGAAATCAGGATAGGGGATGCCGAGAAAAAGGTAGTTACCCGGCGGCAGGACATCCGGAGGGGGACTCTCAAAGACGACAAGATCAAAAAAGATTCCAACAGGGTAGCGCTCAAGAACCGACAGCTTAATGCCGGGCATGAGTCCGAGAAGGGTCTCAAGATAGTAATTCCCGCCGGAGACCAGGAGAACCTGGAGGGGCCGGGAGTCCTTTATAACCATCACCGCCCGATCATCCATCGGAAAATCATCAGTCCCGGAGAGCTCAATCTCAAGCCTGCCGGCGCCCCCGTCGAGGATGAAGACCTGCTGAACCTCCTTGCCCGGCGGAAGGACTACCTCCCGAGTTTCAATCACCTTACCTTCGAGGGTCAGCGACAGAAGCCTGGTCTCGTCAAGCTCGGAGCTGTTTTGAACGGCCGCGAAGATGTGGTGGCGCCCCGTGACATCCGGATCACGGCGGGCATTGAAGGCTGTAATACCCAGGTTGCCGGCGTCCTTCCCAACCGGAATGAAGGTCAGGGGCCGGGAGAGAATAACGGAGGGAGAAGAGAAGCCTCCGTCGCTTATTAGAATAATCTCGGCCCCGCCGCCTTCGGACAGATTCGATGCGAGAGAAAAACAGGCATCCATATCAGCCTCTCCGGCAACCGGCCGTGCCGAGCCCAGGGCAGCTGTGAGCTGCCTGCGGGAAGAAGTGAATCCGGAGAGAAGTCGGGGCTGCGTCCCGGCAAGAATGATGGCCATCTCGCGCCCCCCTGCCCGCCTGACGGCCTTTTCCGCCTCACTAGTGGCAAGGGTGAACCGGTTTTCCCGTCCCTCTCCGGCGGTCATGCTGGCGCTGCCGTCGAGAATGAGAATTATCCGATCTCCCCGGGGCGCGGCCGTCCGCGGAAGCATGGGGTTTGCCGCCGCAAGGATGAGAGAAGAGATAATCAGAAGCTGAAGAATCAGGTGAAGGCTCTCCTTGAGCCTCCGCCTCAGGGGACTCTCGGGATTCTCCAGGGCAAAACCCCAGAGAAGAACCGATGATACGGTAATATCCCGGCGGCGGTTTCTCCGGAGATGAAGAAGGAAGAGGGGCAGAAGAATCATGAAGCCCGAGAGCGCAACTGGAAAGCCCCAGATCACCGGAGGTACCCCCCTCTTCGCAGGTAGCCGAGGATGAAATCCTCAAACGGCATTGAGCTTGAGGCCCGAAGATATTCCACACCGTTTGAACGGCAAAAATCCTCCGCGCCCTTAAGAAAAATGGCGAGATTATCTTTATAGGCCCGGAGCATCGGCTCATCCAGATTTAGCTTGATCTTTCCGCCTCCTTCCCTGTCTTTCAAAGTTACCGGTCCCGCAAAGCCGGGTTTGAGATCATCTTCCGAGAGAACATGAACAAGAAGAACCTCAAAACGCCGGTAAAGAAGCCGTTTTATTCCCTCCCTGTAATCGTGAGCGTCCAGAAGATCCGAGAAAATCACCGCCAGACCGCTCCTGTCGGTCCCGCTTAGAAAACTGCCGCAGGATGCGGTGAAATTTGTAGTTCCCGAGCTCTCCAGCTGCTCGAGAAACCTGAATGAATCAAGGAGAGCCCCCGAACCCTTAGCCGGACGGCGGAAAGATTTAACCTCCTCTCCCAGAGAGAAGATTCCGACCCTGTCCTGATTCCGGCTTGCAATATAGGCCAGGGCGGCGGCGGTTTCACAGGCAAAGCTGAGCTTTGCAGGCTCACCGCTGCCCATCGAACCGCTGGTATCCATCAGGAGATAAAGGCTGCGATCCTCCTCGGCGGTGAAGACCTTTACAAGCAGTTTCCCGAGCCTCTCCCAGACATTCCAGTCCACAAACCTGACGTCATCTCCGGCCTGATAAGGCCGGTATTCCCTGAATTCCAGACTGGATCCCTTCCTGTAACTGAAATGACTGCCCTCCTGTCCCCGCCTGTGAACCCGACGGGAGAGAATTGTCAGATTATTCAGTTTTTCCAGGAATTCCCTGGAAAGGAGGGGAAGGTCTTCCACTACAAGCGCTCCGGAGTTGCCTTTATCAGGGCATCTACAATCTCGTCAGTCCGTACTCCCTGAGCCTCACCCTCAAAACTCAGAAGCAGGCGGTGACGGAGTGCGGGTTTAGCGCTCCTTTTGATATCATCGAATGTAAGATGAACCCGGCCGTCAAGAAGGGCAAAAACCTTTGCTCCGAGGACCATGCTCTGGGCACCGCGGGGACTTGCCCCGTGACGGATGAAGGTCGCGTAATCTGACTTACTGTCGGTCCGGTCAGGATGAGTTCCAAGAACAAGCCTGACGGCGAAATCCTTGACCTCATGAGAGGCGGGAATCTGCCGGATAACCCCCTGGTACTCCCGGATTTCCTCGCCTGTGAGGCAGGGAACGAGAGACGGGAGAGCCCCTTTAGTCGTTCGGTCAAGGATGAGATGTATGTCCCCGGCCGAGGGGAAGGGCACGAGGAGTTTGAAGAAAAACCGGTCCATCTGGGCTTCGGGAAGAGGATAGGTTCCCTCCATTTCTATAGGGTTCTGGGTGGCAAGAACCATGAAGGGCGCCTTCAGAATATGTTTTTCTCCCCCTATGGTAACAGAGCCTTCCTGCATGGCCTCGAGGAGGGCCGACTGGGTCTTGGGAGTAGCCCTGTTAATCTCATCGGCAAGGAGGATCTGGGTGAACAGCGGGCCCTTCTGAAAGGTTATGCGGGGAGAATCTCCCGAGGCGTCACGGACCAGCACCTGGGTTCCAAGAATGTCTGCCGGCATAAGATCAGGGGTAAACTGAATACGGCTGGTATCCAGACCGAGGGCCTCACCGAGGGCTTTAATAAGGGAGGTCTTGCCTATCCCGGGAACTCCCTCAAGGAGGATGTGTCCCCCGCAAAGGAGTGCCGTGAGCGTCTCGGTTACAAGCTCACTCTGACCTACAATAATTTTCTCCACCTCGGCCTTCACTGTCAGAATTTTATCTCTCATAATGGTAAGACGTTCTTCATTTAATTGTTCCAAGCTTGCCTCCTCAAATTTTGCTTTAAATTTTAATTTTCCGGCTCCGAGCCGATGGATGTGAAGTAATCACGTACAAGAGGCCTCTTCTCTTCAGGAATAGCCTGGATTGAAATTTCCTCTTCCTTTACCCGTTCTCCCTCCGGGCTTTGCGGGGATATCCGTTCAAGATTGAGGCTTTCACTGCCCTCCAGCCTCAGAACCCCCTGTTTTCTCCGCTCCCGTATCTCGCCTTCAGGCAGGCGAACCTCAGGAGAGTCTCCCTCCCAGGGTTCGAAAACAGAGCCCTCCCCTCCCGCCTTTCCAGGCTTACTGCCCGCAGCCGTTGTAGGGGCCCCCCGGCTTCCCGGCTCGGGCTCCAGAGAGTCAGCCCCGCCGCCGCCTGTTCGCCTTGACTCCCTGTCTGCCTGTGAAATCTCATCATCCCCGGCCGACTCCGGGTTCTCAGGAGCGTCTTCCGGCGCATGCGTGAGGCTCTCCAGATCATTTAGTACATCTTTCAGCTCCCTGACCAGTTCCATTCTTTCAGGATCCAGATTACTCATAAGCTCTTCGGCCAGCTTCTGCTGCTCCTCCCGAGAAGAAGAGCTCTCATCCTCCGCTGCCTCCGAATAATCCTGAAAAGACTGCCTTATGGATTTTCTCGTCTCCTCGTCAACAGAAGGATCCGAGAGAAGATCCATTATTAACTCACGGGTTTCAGGAAGCGACATATCGCCCATCGAAAGCCGCTCCATCTGCTCTGCCCTGGTTTCACCCCGCTCCTCAAAAAGCCGCGTAAGAGAATTCCGCTCAAGTTCCCTGATCTGCTCTGTCAATTCTTTCGAGAGGTCTTCGAGTTCCTTCATCGCCTCCGGAAACTCATCCTCGCCTAAAAGCTCCTTCTCCAGTTCTCGAAGGTGCTCGGCCAGGGGAGTAAAGCGGGAGTCTTGCTCTGACGCCTCCTGGAGACTCACAGCAGAATTCCTGACTACTTCATTTAGATCAGCTTCACCCGTCCCGATGAGGCCGGGAAGAATAAGAAGCGCCCAGAGGACAGCAGAGAGGAAGATGGTCTTTACCAGTCTTTTCCCCGGATTCGCGGGAAAGCAGCCTTCGGCAGGATATTGCGAGAGTCTTTTTCTCACTCTCTCATATAGGAGGGGAAGATAAGGATTAGGCTCCTCTCTCTTGTAATAATCTGCCAGAGTTGAGATCTCTCCCTGTAAACCAGTCAGGCGCTCGATGCGGCGGTAGAGTTCCCGGCTCCGGACAGAGATAAAGAGGAATCCCCCGCCAAGAGATAAGACAAACAGAAGAGAATACCATGGGGTAAAACCTGTTACGGAAGTAAGGAGGGCCGGGGCCAGAGAGAAGAGAAGTCCGGTTAAAAAGCCGTCCCAGAGGGTTAAAAGCCGGTGTCGTCTTCGATAGGGCCTCATGAGATTATCCATCCTTCGGCCTCCGTCCTGCCAGAAAATAGGATAGAACAAGAAAAACAGGAAGCAGAACAAGGAGGGGGAAAAGGCCGGATTTTAGCGATGAGAGAATAAGACCATCAGAATTTGAACTTTCCATACTCAGGTTCAGGGCCGAAAGCCGGGCAACAGGATTAAAGCCGGGCGCAATTCCGGAAGTCAGAAGCAGATGGAAGCAGAAAATTGCCCATATAATAATCCTGCGGATCAGGGGAAAAGACGGCAGAGCGAGTCTCAATACCTCCATCAAAAACGCGTATGAGATGAATACTCCGAAAAGGTAAGCGGACGCGGCAAAGGCTCCGATAAAAGGCAGGGCTTCAAAATGGGCGGCAAGGATGAGAAAAGGCAGGAGGAGGGCCCCGTACAGTATGGAAATTATCAGATTAATTGCCGTCTTGCCGGCGGCATAGTCTACGAAGCCGGTGTGATGAAACCACTGACTTGCCTCGGCTGATCTTCCCGAGAGCAGGCTAACCGACGCAACCACCGCCAAGAGGGCGGCTATCGCGGCAGCAGTGGCCATATTGATGAAAATCGGCGGGGGCCCGATTGATGCCGCCGCGCTTCCCGGACCTTCGGAGGGAAGAATCAGGAAGAATGATACTCCCAGAGCTATAATACAGAGGCCGTATATCCGCCGGAAGCCGGGTTTGGAAATAAGCTCAAGTCCTTCTTTAAACAGCGGATTAATCCTCATAGGGGATCTCCTCAAACTCGAATTCCAGAAGAACAGCCTTCAAGCCTATATTCTCAGTTTCCACCGGATCTAATATCGTTCCAGTCCGATTGCTAAAGAGCAGGAAGTAAAAATCCGCCCCATCCTCCCGGGGAAGAAGCCCTCCGGAGACAAGATAATCGAGGTAGCCCCTCTGGGCCGGGGAAAAGTTCCTTCCTGATTCTTTAATATAATCAGCTTCCATCTCGAGGGCGGAAGCCTCGCGTGAGAGGACAGCCCTGAAAGATAGTCCTCCTGCCTCAGGAAGAAGCACCACCTCTTTTGCGGTAAGCTCTCCTCCAAGGAGTATGGCGTTTCGGTAATCATCACCCGGATTCCATCTGAGGAATCCTTCTACCATCGTTCCATTCCTGACCACCTCGGTTTTGACAGGAAGCGCGGCCGAAGAGGCCAGAAAGAATTCCCTCGTCTCCCAGCGCCCCCTGTCCAGATAGACTTCCCTTGGATTCTCAAAAACAGTCAGACTCTCATTACCATTGGGTAGAACAATAAATGGCTCACTCCCCAGAGGCAGGTGAAACACGCCGCCTTCACGGCTGGTAATTCCACCCTTTATCCAGAGGTCTCCGCCTTCGCCTCTGAAATTCCCCTTAAGAAGAGAGATCTCCCGGTATACCGGCTTTTCCTCAGGCAGAAAAGACACCATAAAAAACGCGGCGGCCAGGGGTAATATTATAGAAACAATCAGCCATCCGCGAAGCCTGCGCTTCAAAAAAGCCGGCACAAGAAGCAGCAGCAGCGGGGCAAGAAACCAGCCGCCCTCCTGGAGCAGGGAGCCTGAGGAAGCCGGAATGCGGCGGCTGAGCTGCAAATGAAGATTCGGCAGAGGGTCTGTTACAGGAAACTCCCGCCCGCCAGCGGGCTGAGCCGAGAGGAGGAGTTCCCAATAATCGCCAAGCCCCTTCCACCTCAGGTAAGGAGAGGCGGCAGGATCAATCAGGCAGCCCGCTACTCTTCCCAGGCCTTCGCTCCGGACGGCTTCCAGCGGAAAAACGCCGGCCTCCCCTGAGACGGAGAGAGGCAGCCGAGAGGCATCATCCCGGAGCACTCCCAGCCAGAGTGGATAGGAGGGAGATGCAGGAAGCTGGAGCCTCCCGGAACCGGCCAATCCAGGCGGCTCGGCCGAATCAGCCCTGCCGTGAAGAAGATAGGGAAAGGTCTCGGAAAGCCTCACCGGCAGAAGGCCGGGATCGACAATGCCACCTGTGACAACAAGAAGTCCGCCGCCCCGCACCCAGGCAATTAAAGCATCGACTTGCAGGGGAGAAATTTCATTTAAGGGAGCATCATGAAAAATTACCGCGGCTACTGAGCTGTAACCCGCCGGACTCACCGGAAGGGCTTCGGGATGGACCGAGAGCGAGAGCCACCCTCGGCCACCCTGTATGCCCAGATCGGGTCTGCGGCTTAAAAGAAGAAGAGTCTTCCCCCTATACCCGAAGGGGCTTAGAGTAAAATCCTCTTCGGCGATAACTTCATCATCACGGATTATCCGCACGGTAAGTTCCTCGCGCCTCGGGAGGGGAAGGGTAAGAAGTAGCCGCCTGCCGCGCCAGGGTTCGAGCGAGATCTTTCTACTTATTGTATAGCTTCCGCGATCAGCGCGATGAATACTGCCGACAGGCAGAGAGACTTCGAGAATACCATCGAAGGGAGGAATATCCGATTCCAACTGAACCGTAAGGGGTATCCAGTATCCAGCGTTAAAACTGCCCGAAAAGCCCGGCAAGATCTCAATATTCACCCCATTCTGAGAGAAGAGGCAGACATTCCCAAGTATAAGCAGCAGAAACAAAGTTATAGATATTCTATGCTTTGCGGCCATAGGCTAAGGGTAACAGAGTTTTATAAGAAATGCATTAAATTTATTATCTGCCGATCATCCGGGACTTCAAGCCATGCAGGACTTTAATAGTACAATGATGCTTGTTTTTCTTTATATATTGAGGAAAATATTATGTTTTTCATTGATAAACTGATTCTAATTCATAATAATTTAAATAACGGAGAATAAAATGAAAAGACTTGTAATCAGAATAATTCTTTTAATTACTATTCCATTTATAATAATAATGTCTTTATTCGTTTTCATATCAATAACCAGCAGTACAAATATTTTAAACTCGAGTATAGAAGACATGCTCGTAACCTCGACCGACTCATGGGCAAGGGAGTTTGAAGGTTTCTTCAAGGAAAAATTAGCTATTGTCACAAGCTATAAAGCTATTATTGAGGACAAACTTTCTATTGAGACGATAAGAAATGATGAACAGTTTTTTGATTTTTCCGAAAAAATGAAAACGGTAGGCACACCGATCTTAACAGGAAATGACCTTACAACTCTATATACCTGGTTCTCTCCGGAATACACCGGAGCCGTACAGATTCTTTCAATCAGAGATTTGGAGCAGAACGGCAACGTTACTTATAATTCCAAAACCACCTATACCCGTAAAGACATCACCGATGGAGACTGGAAATGGTTTTACCTAACCGAAGAATATGGAACCTATATTACAGATCCGTATTACTGGGAAGACTTTGATGCTGATATTGTATCGATATGTAAAGCCATAGAAGTTGAAAATCAAACAATCGGAGTCGTAGGGACTGACAGTTTTATAAGTGAGCTAAAAGACAGGCTTCTTTCGCAGCCTTTCCAGAATGATGGATACTATGCTCTATTAAATGTTGATCTGAAATTCCTGGGACATCCGGAATTCGAAGGAGAATTATTTTCAGATGTTTATTCTAAAAACAAAGAATCTAATATTAAGATTCTAAGCGACGAATCAATTAAACACGGAATAATCAAATCAGGGAACCAGCTCATAGGCTTTTCACGCCTGTCTACAGGCTGGATACTACTTGCTGTTCCTTCAATGGATGAGTTAAACGCGGGAATCAGGGCCCTTGTCACCTTGTTAATAATCATTTTCGCCGCCGCCCTACTGATATTTATAGTTATAAGCGTCATGCTCGGCAGGAATATCTCAAAACCGATAACCGATATTGCTTATAATATCGGACAGGTTTCCAATGGTTATCTTAATCTAACAATTAACAACAAGCTGAAAAATCGTAAAGACGAGATTGGTTCGCTTGTCTTTTCATTGCAGGAAATGACGGAAAATCTCAGCAAAACCGTGATTGACATCAAAACAGCTGCAACTGAAGTTGCAAACGGCAGTCAGCAAATAAATTCAACAGCTCAGGAACTTTCAACCGGTTCAAGCGAACAGGCATCCAGTACTGAAGAAATATCCGCCAGCATGGAACAGCTTGTTTCCAATATAGAACAAAACACAGATAATGCTCAGCATTCCAACACCATTGCTTCCCAGGCAGCAGCAGACGCAGGAGAGGGCGGCGCCGCGGTAAACGATACCGTTGAGGCAATGAAAATAATTACCCAGAAAATAAATATTATTGATGAGATTGCAAGAAATACAAACCTTCTTGCACTCAATGCCGCCATCGAAGCCGCCCGTGCCGGTGAAGCAGGAAAGGGTTTTGCTGTTGTTGCAGATGAAGTTAGAAAACTTGCAGGACGAAGTCAGAAAGCATCAACTGAAATTACTGAAATCTCACTTTCCAGTGTAAAAAGAGCTCAGACTGCCGGTGAACTTATAAACAATCTCATTCCAAATATTACAAAAACTTCGGAACTTGTTCAGGAGATTTCAAGCGCCGGGGCGGAACAGAATACCGGTGCCGAACAGGTTAATAACGGAATACTTCAACTCAATGAAGTCATTCAAAAGAATGCTGCAATTTCAGAGGAACTTGCATCTATGGCTGAAGAGTTAAATTCACAGGCTGATTCGATGAAAACAGTTATTTCCTTTTTTAAGATTGAGGAGTAATATCTATTTCCAATAGAAAAACGGGAGAATTATCTGACTAAATTAAATATTTTTTTCGCTCAGAATAATTTATGCTGACAGGCCCCTTCCTGGGGCGGCTGGCGCGTAGTTGTTCTAGAGATAACGGATCTATTTAATGAACTTGCCTATTTTAATGCATCGTTGATGGTAGTATTTGCTGCCTAAGTCTGGTTTGCAATTCCTGACGGACCTCCCTCGAAAATAAAGACCCGCCCTGACTACCTCCGGCTCCTCCTTTACCCCTGTACAGAGCAGCCAAAACTACAATTAGCCTCTCCAGTTAGGGTCGTCTCGGCGAAACCCGTGCCAGAAAGGTCTTGGTCGGCAATCCCGCCTAAGCCGCCTTCAAAGACATAGGCCCGTCCCTGACCGCTGTTGTAGTTATATTCCCCCACCGCGAGGTCCGCGTAGCCGTCGCCGTTCACATCCTTGTTTACTCCCTTTCGAACGTGTAGAAAAATTTCACCGGAGTAATTGCCCGCCTCATCCCTGCTCCGAATGCCCAGGGTGTGCAGGCTGCCGTCTTTCCACGTGCTTCCCCCTGTGGGGAGTTTAAAGCTCCAGCTGGTCGTCCCCGTGGCGGCTGTATAGGCGCCCCCGTCAAGCTTTACCTCCACCGCGGCCAGGGTAATGTCGTCGCCGGCGGTCCCGATGATAAACCCGCTTTCGACAATTCCTCCGTCATGAATATTGACTGCCGAAGCTATGGGAACGTTCTCGAATATAGCATAGAGAACCGTATCTTCTATAAGATTAAAAATATAGGGGTTATCTGCGGAAACCAGCGTTCCCCCGCTTTCCGCATCGAACCACCCGGCGCATGAACAGCCGGAATCCGCCATTGCCTGGGCGGAGACTTCGGTTCCTTCATCATAGATACCGCTGCCGGTTAAAGAGACGGTATCTATGCTCCCGCTGCCCATACCGTCATTGGCCATACCTAGGATAAGAATAAACTGCCGCAATTGGTTTTCGCAGCCCTGGAAGACTAAGGATGACAAAAAGAGAATACCCATAAAAACTGAAAAAAAGACCGGTTTTTTTGACATAGATTCCTCCGCACTCGAGTGGTTTACTTAAAGTGTATAGGATCCTAGGAAAAAACCGTCCGGAATTATAAATTAGGACTTAATTTACGTATTTTTTTCGATATTCCGTGGGAGGAAGGCCGGTATCCTTGATAAATGAGGAATAGAAGGAGGATTTTGAATTAAACCCCACCGAATAGGCTATTTCGAGAATACTCCTATCCGGCCGGTCTGTTAAGAGCTTTTTGGTTTCCTGAATACGGAAGGCATTTATATAGGTACTGAAGTTCAGATTCAGACGATCATTTAAAACCTGGGAGAGCTGATGAGGGGTAATCTTTAAATAAGCGCTCCGGGACTGCAGGCTTAAGGAGTCCCCTACGAAGAGCCTTTCTTCTGTCATCAATTCGGTCAGTCTGGTCTGGATAAGTTCAATGTCCAGGTTTTTTACGATCGAGTGCTCATAGCGCATGGTCCGGGCCTCTTTGATAACTTTGATGCTGAACTCGGGATACCGGAAGGAAAAGAATATATAATACATGGGGAGCAGGGAAAAGCATCCGATACCGATCAGTATCAATACCGTCTTATGAAAAAAATCTGCAACTAGTAAAAAAATACCGTTTAATGTGAGAAGCAGCAGGAAGATCAATACTATTCGAATCTCCGGGCAGATTTTTTTTGACCTGAAAAAAAAGGATATCTGAAACAGGGTCAGGAAGAAATAGATGCCCAAGGATATATTCGACAAGTAACTAACAATTCTTATGAAGGGATTATAGGAATATTCCGGAAAAAGCAGGTTCATATCCCTGTAATAAGTAAGGGGCAGGGATGAACTGAGGTTCATGATTAGCAGACAGGTCAATGAAACCAGAAACGGGGTAAAATGGATCACCATTATCTGGGATTTCATCTTTTTTGCGCCCGATATGGCGCAAAAATACAGATATAAGAAAGGTCCGATGGCGTAACTAATAGCGATATCCGTATTCATGAGCAGGGGGAGATGTTTAAAAAGTCCTACACTGAAGGCCCAATAGTTGAAAAACACATACCCGCCCAGGAAAAACAGGCCGGAAAGCATGTAATTCAGCGGCAGCTTGTTTCTAAAATTCAGCTGAAGAAATCCAAAGAAGAAAAACAAGATAAAAATAATAATAATTCAAAAGACTATTTGACTCTCCAATGAGGGGAGACTGATATTAATACAAAATTGAAGGGATGCAGATCATTTCTTAAATTCCAGGATTAATGTCCTCTACAGTACCCTACTGTTCACTGATTAGTACAGTATCACCGATAACGCAGCTGCAAAGATTGACACATAGCCTTGATAGGCTTACTTTAGATTTCACAACAATTAATTGATCTAATTTTAATTTATTCTTATTATTCAAATATAGAGGGGTTAACCCTACTATATTTAAATAAATTAGTTTATTAATTTTCGAAATCTGTTTTTTATTTTTTATACTGATTCACGTGATTTGCTCCCTATTCTTCTATTTCTAATGAGAATTAATACTATGGAAAAAGCACCAATTATTGCTTCTGCTAAATCTGCCACAACACCATATTCAATAAAACCGATTATACCAACAATGGACCAAATAAGAGGGATTGCCATTAGCGATATAGGGACTTTTTTTCTTGCTAAAAAGAATACGCCAAATGTTACAATAGTCAGAGGACAAGGTTCAGGAAAAACTGGTGCCGATGGGAAAAAATGACCAGATAAATTTCCAGTTATTGGGTAAATAAAAACTGCAAAGAAAATAAATATTATCCCCATAAAGTCAATAATAGTCTTTTCAAATTTTATTGAAATATTATTTTCCTGTTGAGAATGATATAAAAGTAAAATTCCTTGAAGTGAAAATAATGCCCCTGAGATTGAATAACTAAATAATAGTGATTTTGCCGAATAAAATGTAAATAAAAATAATCCATTAAAAGTCCATAAAAATCCAATTATTATTAAAATTAACTTAGTCTTTATTTTAATCTTTGAAAAAATTAAACCCATAATAGTAAAAGCCAGTAATAGTCCAATAATTGCCGTAAATGGATACTCGACATGATATCCTTTGAATAATGTAAATAAATCAAGATCGTTAAAAATACACTCCTTTCAATATTGAATATATATTCAATATTGATGTAAAAAATTTTTTAAAGCCATACCTCTTTATATAGAATTTATTATGGCTTTAATTCCAATAAAATGATAATTCAAAAGCATGGTCAATATCTTTTCTGCCCAAGCTTCATTTTTATAATATTTTGCAATTTCAGTTATCCCTTCTATTAAATTTGATGAAAATATATGTAATAAAAATGATTCAATATTTTTTTCTTGAATAAATGAAAGATTTTCTAAATGATCTTTTATATTTTGAATTAATTCATCCTTTATATTAGAAAAACAGCTTCCTTCACTTTTTTCCAGAAGAATAACAAATTCAAAATGGAATTGTTTTAAAAGATTTACAATTGCTGGAAGTTCTATTTCAAAAATATTTTCCTCCGCATTTATCCCTTTCTCTATTTGATAAATTGAATCAATACATTTTAAAGCTGGATTAACGATACAAGAAAATAGGTCTTCTTTATTTTTAAAATATGAATATATTAGTCCAGTTGGAATAGCTGCATCTTTTGCAATTTCTTTCATTGTTGCAAATTTATATCCACTACTATAAAAATTATTTATTGCAGATTTTATTATTTTGTCTTTGATTTCTTCTTTTAAGATCTGTGCCATTTTTTCCTTATCAAAATCAGTTTATAATTGAATATACATTCAATATTGGGGTTTGTCAATAATTTTATTTAAGGACATTCAGAATTTTTCAAGAATAAACAACCTGATTTCTCAAAAGATATTATTAATTACTGCATTGCAAATCCAAATATTATCTATAATACTTTCAAAAAACTGGATAGCCCGTGAGCCTCCAATTATCTCCGCAAAACTCTGCCCCAGAGAAATCCGTGTGACCATGCATTTTAGCTCTTCAAGGACATTGTCGTTAATAATCTTGAAGCGGCACATGAGGGCAAGGCCGGAACAACAATAGCAGCGTATTAGTCCTCTCTGATTCGACTCTTATAAAGAAGATTCCACAGCTTGACACAGTAGAATACAGGCATATGATCCTCAAGGTGAATACCCGCCTTGTGGTCAATGCTGTTCAGATAATCCCGCCATTCCATGACAGACCGGTTAATATGCTCACCAAACTCATTGTACGCCTCCCGTGCCCTGGCTCCGAGACTCTGTCCGTTTTGTTTCGATTTAGTAAATATTTTTGAAAATCTGAAAAGCTGTCGACCTGCCGATTTTCTTGCCTTATGCTTCATCTCTTCTATATTCAATATCGGTCTATCAGAATGAACCTCTCCTTCATCATCCAGATAAACCAGTGTGCCCAGATGCTGATAATTAAGTTTTAATTTGGGTACGTCCGGTGGAATTAAAACTATAGGATCTTTGGCATTTTCCACCCTCCACACCTGTCTGTTCCGGCAAAGCTTGACGAAATCCGGATCTCCTAGCCTGGGAGAACCAAATACATATAATCCTGCAGCTGTTGGAATATATGTAAATGCCAGGCTGGCTAATGCTCCGCCCAGACTGTGTCCTGTAAACCACAGAGGCCGTTTGGGATTTAACGATAAAAGGTCATCCAGAAATTTCAGGAGGCCATTTTCTCCTTCCCAGATTTCATTCAACGCATTAAGGAAGCCTCTATGAACCCGTCCTCCCTTTGGGAATGGTACTGAAGCCGTATCCAGGTCTGTAAAGATTTCCCGTAAGGTGGAAACACTTCCAATTTCTGTACCCCGGAATGAAACAATTACACAAGTTTTATTCCAGGCCACCATACACTCCGTTGACTTTCCACCGAAAAACCTAAAATCTGCAAATCCTGCAATCCTGTAAGCCAACCGGGCAAACCCAGGGTGAGCGTAGGCAAGAAATGAGCATTCGGCCATCCACCATGCATTGACTGCTGAGTATTCTTTCGCTTTTGGCTTGAACGGGAAGTCATGGGCGTCATTAAAATAAAAATAATCCATGTCAGGCGGAAATATCATTTTCTGTTTAGGGTCCGGGAGCTCTTTGATAGCAATAGCTTTTTCATTATTCATATTGAGGTAATTGGTCATTATCACACCCCTTTTCCAATACATCACCGGAAAATCCCTGCATTGAAAATTATTATTTTATTCAGGTTAATCTTTTAAACTATTGTTACTGTACAATAATCAAGGGATATAGTCTTCATCTGTTGCCCCCCTCCGCAACCACTGTATAGGCTCTTTCACATCATTTTTTATATTTATTTAGAACAATATCGGTGAGCCGGGAAGTTGTTTATTATGCAAGTTAAGTTGAACCCCCTGCCTAGGTAGTAATGATCTAACGAACAATGCCGGTTTCTTATTCTTGTTGTCTTTATCGGAAAGAGTATTTCCTTCAGGAATTATCAATTTACATTAATCTCGGATTGTATCGAATGCAGATATTCGAGATCTTCAGCTCCGACTGATGGTATCCAGAACAAGGTTAATTCCAATGAGGCATAGAAGGAGCTGGTGTTTGCAGCTGAAATAGTATCTGCTGCAAGCGTGAAATGCGCCTGCAGCTCTTCTCCCGCATCGACTGGCTCTGTAGAACAGGCAGAAAAACTGACAGTCAAAACCAGAATTATTAAAACTGCCGGTATAAACTTGATATATTGTTTCTTTCAAAACGCCGTTAGTTTAAAAGAAGCTTTGGATTATTTTAAACTTAATTCCTTATCATATAAATTCCTAAGTCTTTTTTTGGCAAGCCTTGAATATACCTTTACAGCGCGGCCTATGCGTCAACCTTTGCTGTCAATAAAAGTTGATTTTCTATTCCATTTATATTTATTAAGTCATCTTAAATTATTTCACTATAAGTAGATATTTACTCAGGAAGCTTTGGCATGAGTATTGCTGTATATTTACTACTTATGATTTTGGAGGATTCAAAATGAAGAAAATAATTATGCTAATTACAATTATCATGCTGTTAATGATTACTGGTTGTCCGGAACCTCCCAGTGGAACTGAGGGGATGTCTCTCGGAGAAGTAAGTGATATAATTATCAAGGCTGGAGATGGAACACTTGAACTTTCCTGGAAAAATCCCGCCGACTCCGATTTCAGTACAGTGAAGATCCTCTATAAAATAGAGGGAGGTGCTGAGTCGGAATATAGCGGGAATATTGACAATTCAGGAACCGCTATTAGCGGATTGCTCAACAGCTCTATTTACCTGATAACTATTAAAACTATCGATACAAATTCCAATGTCTCAGAGGGCCTTACGGTCAAAGCTGTTCCATCTGTTGGTGTAAGGGAGTTTTTTCCTGGTTATGGGCTTACTTTCGCTTTAATGAATGATGGAACTCTATTAGGACTTGGAACAAATCAATATGGCCAAATGGGCGATGGAACAGTTACTACTGTAGAGACAGTTAAAGAAATTGCGAACAATGTTAAATCTGTATCAACCCGTGAATTTGTGACGATGGTCCTCAAAGAAGACGGAACACTCTGGTCCGCAGGGCAAAACGGCCATGGTCAACTCGGCGATGGTACAAAAACGAATATCAGCACACTTAAAAAAGTCGCAGAAGATGTGAATTTTGTTACTACAAGCGGGACACATACGATGATAATCAAAACTGATAATAGTTTATGGGGAGTCGGTGAGAATGACCAGGGAGGACTGGGCGACGGCACGCATGATGTATATGCGGATAAAACAAATTTTGTAAAAATCATGGAGGATGTCAAATCAGTTGCTACCGGACTACAGACCAGTTTCATATTGAAATCCGACGGAACGCTTTGGGTCACTGGAAGTAACAGCTCGGGTATGCTTGGAGATCCTTCAATATCACCGTATATTTGGAACCCTCAACAACTTATGTCAAATGTTATCCAGGTCTCAACGGGTTTATTTCATTCAATGATATTAAAGAACGATGGAACCCTATGGTCGGCTGGGCAGAATGCATATGGAGCCATGGGCTCCCCAGACACAGACAGTACGAATAAAATAACTACTCATATTCAGATAATGTCCGATATAGCTTCAGTTTCATGTTCGGATAGAGACAATACTTTTATGATTAAAACTGATGGTTCTTTGTGGGGGACTGGTTCAAATTCGGAGGGGCAGTTAGGACTTGATGATAGTGTTTATTCCCCGGAAAAGATAATGGATGATGTGCTTTCTGTAAAGGCGTGTAATGGAAAAACGTTAATTCAAAAAAAGAATGGGACAACCTGGGGGATGGGACTTCAGGCTTACGGATTACTTGGTGTAACAGATAGTAATCAATATGAGATACGAACACCTATTCAGGTTTTCTGGTAGGCAAATATAGAAATAGTCTTTTCTATAACAAATCATCAGCTTCAGGCAGAGAAAAGCTCTCCATTTCTTCCTGAAAAACGTTCCTTAAATCACGGCCCCCTAAGTTGTACAATAGCAGCTAACTGGGGGGGCAAATGACTTTTATCAGGAGAGAGATTCATTCCGAGGTTGCAGGGATCAGCATGATAGGAAACCTGGAGCCAATGGAAATTCGGTATTTAGCTCCACCCATTTGGTACACCAATTTTGTATTGATCCTTTATTCGCACAATCTGCGAAGCACCTCATAGGTAATTTGTGTGCCCAGGCGAAGATTCTCCACAGAGATGCGCTCATCAATGCCGTGAAAACGGGCCAATTCCCCCGGGTCGATGATAGCCGGAAACAATCCATACGCATTTATTCCCTTTTGTCTAAAAAAGCATGAATCGGTTGTACCCGGAGTCAGGAGGGGCGCCGTAATCCCCTTCGGAACCAGTTCGCGGATCACTTCCGAGAGGGTCCTGTAGAAATCCGTATCAATATTGGAGATTACAGTTTCTTCGGGAGCATGGATAATTTCAATTTCCACCTGTTCATCGGCAATGAGACTCTTCAGTTTTTCCAAAAATCCTTCGGTGGAACGGCCCGGCAGCATGCGGATATCCAGGGTGGCTTCGGCGATTTCCGGGATAATATTCTCTTTTTCACCAGCTCTAAGGACGGTAATGCTGACGGTATCTTTCAACATCGCGGCAACGGTTGAATCAGAAGTCAGGGCAGACTGCATCAGACGGAAGATCAATGGATTATGCAGGTTTTTCAATAGGAAGGATTGCGGGAACGATTTGAGTTTACCAATTTCGGCAAACAGCATGGCGGCCACCGGATTAAGCTCATACTTTGAATTCAGCGCCATGATCCTGTTCAGGGCCCCAAGGAGGATATCGGCGGCATTGCGCCCATGGGGTATACCGCTGTGGCCCGGCTCACCTCGGGCAATAAGCTTTAACCATAAATCTTTCTTTTCGGTAACAGCCACGGTGAACACAGGCCTTTCATCAAAGAAATCCTGCAGGCCGAAACCGCCTTCATCCCAGACGTATTCAGCTTCTATCTCGGGCCAATGATTTTCAATCATCCACTGCGTTCCGAAGGCGCCGCCCTTTTCCTCGTCGGCAGCGGCAAAAAAGATAATGTCCCGGGAGCGGCGGGGATGGCGGCGCTGCAGCAGATCCAGAGCCAGCAGCTGCATGATTCCCATCCCCTTCATGTCTATTGCGCCGCGCCCCCAGACATAGCCGTCGCGTATCTCTCCGCTGAAAGGATCACCGGACCAGCGCCGCGGGTCGGCGGCAACCACATCCATGTGATGATACAAAAGAATGGGTTTTTTTCTTCCGTCCCCTGGCAGCCGTGCTGTCAGGTTTACCCTGTCACTGCCGGAGGGATGGATTTTTGGTTTCAATCCGCGTTCATTCAGCAAGGTACTTAGATAATCGGCGCTTTCCTTCTCATTGCCGGGAGGATTGAGCGATTTAATTTTCAGATAGCCGCTCAATAATCGAGCGGCTTCATCAGCGGTGAATTCCCAATCAATCATAAAGGTGTACTCCCAGCCCGGGCAGATCCGACGGGACGGCCTGAAAGGTCTCCTTATTCACCGGAAAGCCGCCGGCGGGGTCGTTGTTGATAAACAGAGGGCCAATTAGTTCACAGGCCAGGATTCCGGATTTGGCGGTAACGAAGTGCAGGCCCGCGCTGCTGCCGATTGAGCTTTCCCCCATCGAACCGAGGATGCATGGCAATCCGGCGGCCTGGGCAATGGCCGCCATTTTAGCTGCCTGGTAAAGACCGCCGCATTTCATCAGCTTGATATTTATCAGATCGGCGGCATGACGACAGACGATTTTTAATAAATCCTCCGGACCGTGACAGCTTTCATCGGCCATAATGGGAATCTCCACCCCCGCGGTCACGGCTGCCAGGCCGTCAATGTCACCGGCTGCAACCGGCTGTTCGATCCATTCAATATTGAATTCGCTCAAACGAGCAATAGTACAAAGAGAAGTCCGGGCATCCTTCCACCCCTGATTGACATCCAGACGCAGTTTTACAGAGCCGCCCACGGCATCGTGAATAGCTTTCAGCCTGAGATAATCCGTATCCGGGTCGGAACCGATTTTGACCTTCAATACGGCTGCGCCCTTTTCTGAAAACATACGGCTCATGCCGGCCATTACCTCCGGGTTGTCCATAGGAATAACCGGATAGAGACCGATGCCGGGCCTGCACTTCCCTCCAAGCAGCCTATACACCGGAACGCCCAGCGACTGTCCCATCAGATCATGGAGGGCCATATCAATAGCGGCCATAGCTGAAGGAAAGGCGGGAATTTTTTCCAGGCATAGGTTGATAATGTGCTCGATATCGAAAGGGTCATTTCCTAAAAGGTATGATGAGGCCTGGTGCAGCGCAGCAATAACCGAGTTCTGGGTTTCTCCGGTCACCTCTGGATCGGGTGAGGCTTCCCCCAGCCCCGTCAGGCCGTCATCCGTATGAATCTTTAGCATCGCATATTCCAGCACCGGATAGCTGCCATAGGCAACGTTAAGGGCAGACTGCAGTTCAAGGTTAAGCAGCTTTACTTCTATGGATGTGATACGCATTTATGACTCCTTCGGGATTTTCTTCCTCAAGCGGAAGATAGCGAATACAATCGGCAGCGCCGCGAGATGCACGACGGCAAAAATACCGAACATGGGACGAAATCCGATACTTTCCACCAGGCTGCCGGCCAGAGGGGCGCCAAGGGCGATGCCGATATTACCGACAGCCATAATGAAGGCAAACATGAAGGCGGCAATACGGGGATCAGAAAAAACCATACCCATGGCAAAGTAGACGGTTTCGTAATACCCAAAGGCGAATCCAAACAGAAAGACAACGGCCCACATCAATCCGGCCGAGGGGTTTATTGCCAAAACGAAGGTGACGCCGGAGGTGAGCAGCAGGGCAGCCAGAATGCTTGTCCGTTCGCCGAGTTTTTTCATCAGAGGGCCTCCAATCAATCCACCGAAAATGGTGCCGATGCCAAATACCGATGTATACAGGCCCACCATAGCAAGTGGGACCTTCATCCCTTCATTCAGGAAGGCACTGACCATCCCCTGGGCACTGTATAATGACAGCGGATAGATGATGCCCAGAGCAAGGAAAAACAGGAAAGATTTATCCTTGAAGGAGCGGAAGGCATCCTTTGAATACTTCATCTCTTCACCCCGCTCCTTTTTCTCCTTTACGGGAAAAGCCAGAAAAAGGGTCAGTAAACCAAGCCCGGAAATCATGTAGAAAATCATCTGCCATTCACCGCGGGAGGAAAATAATCCCATCAGAGCGGCGGTGATCACCGCGCTTAGAGCCCGCCCGCCGACCATCAATCCCTGCACCAGGCCGCGGTCCTCTTCCGGCGTGGTATCGATGGAAAGACCGTCGGTTGTGGTATCATAGGTTGACATTCCCAGTGCGGCAAGGATCATCAGGGTCAGGTAAAGGCCGAACTGTTCTGTCGGACTAACCTTGGGAATGAATAGAAAAGCGAGGCTTTGCAGAATCAGGCCGATGATTATATACGGCTTGCGGTGGCCAAGGCTGAACAGGCTGATCCTGTCACTGAGAAGGCCGATGAAAATCTTAAGAACGAAAGGGATTAGGGCAATACCGCTTATAATTCCGATGAGGGAATAGGATAGATCGAAGGATCGCAGATAGAGGATATTAAAAGCGGTAAAATAAGTAAGAACAGCCCCTTCAACAAAGTATACTGCGGCAAAGAGGGCAAGGCGGTGAATACGTTCTCCGGATGAGGGCATGGGATATCTCCTTGTTTATTATGAATTTTTAAAAATATCGACGGAACGGCGCCAGAGAAGCAGCGCGACGCAGGCAAACCAAAAAAGGAACCACATATTGGCAAGAAAGGCAAAATCGGGCAGATACAGACCCGGAATGGCAGCAAGGAGCAAAACTGAACCCGTAAGTGCGGTAATTTTATCCAGGCGCCTAGCGCTCCACAATCCGCAGGCGGCAAAAACGGCGCCCAGAAAGGGCAGCCAGTAGCTCAGGGACTGAAGGGCCTTCCAGGGGATGACCCATTTACTGCCGGATGGCCGGCCGGCGGCAAAGTTTCCGATTACACCCCAGATGATGCTGTTCTCAATAAGATCAAACATTGCACCGGTCAGCCCGAAGGTCAGGGTCAATACAGCTAATATGCGGTATCGCGGACGGATTAGTTCAGCAAGTCCAACCCAGCTGATGATCCAGCCGACCAGAAAAAACCCGTCCATAATAAACAGGTGACTGATGCCGGCTATATACCGGATTTTCTCGGCCTCCGGGAGGATCAGCCCGCCGGTCAGGACTTCAATGCCGGGATATTCCACTCCTCTGGGCAGGGAAATAAAGGCCATCATCAGCAGCATGAGAGTTGAAATCCCCGCTCCGATGGCTCCGGCACGTAAAATACGGGGGGAGAGCGTCATGAAATAGTCTCCTGTACGCCTAAATAAGCCAGATAAGCACGCGTCATTTCACTAATCAGTATCTCCGGGTCGTAGAGAACTTCATCCCGGAGCGGCTCCCAGAGCAGAATTTCGCGCATGCCATAGAACATCTGCTGAAATCCCAGACGGGTAGCAAGACTGGGATCAGGATGGGTGATCTCGGTTTTGTTGGAGAGAAGGATTTCCTGCAGCCAGGGAAACAATTCCTGCCAGGCCCGCTGCTCGCGTTTTCTGAAACGCGGATCATTTGACATCCGTCCTTTCAGATTCAGGGAACGCAGTACCCCCCTCTGCTGGCTGTATGTTTCTACGAGCAGGGCACAAACCCCCGAAATGATAGAGTAAATGGATTTTTCAGTCCAATAAGGGGAATCCACGAATTTTTTAATAGCCTGCTCGAATTCATTAAAAAAACGCTCATCGAGGGCTTGCAGAAGCGTTTCCTTATCCTTAAAGCGGCCGTAAAACGCGCCCACCGAAGTACCGGCCTTCTTCACTACCATGGCGATAGTAAGTTCCTCGAAATTTTTTGTCTCGAGTATCTGCGCGGCGGCATCCAGAATGTGATCCATCGTTTCCTGGCTGCGTACCTGCCGGGGTTCGTTAAAAACAAAGGAACTGTTCATTCTTTCTCCTTTAACAGAAACAGAATTGTAATTCTATTTTACAGAGATTATGAAGCAAGTCAATAGTTTTAATTTCCGGAATTCTGTTTGACGCAAAAATAATGCGGGATTCCGCCTTTTACGGGCTCGGTTTGTTGAAAGAAGATTTCAGACGAATAATCAGCTGCTAAAAGAAAATTATTATTACGCTAATAACCAAGAATCTCTACAGATCTCCACTTACAGCCGTTGCTGTAAATTGAATCACCGAACTATAGCCGGAACTGCAGAGAAAAGTCTTGAGTCAGCCCGTTCACCGCGAACGGGCCGACTCTTTATTTAAGTCATTCCTCCTCAAAATGAGGACAGCGGTAAATTACAGCTTCAAGGGCATTGTCGTTAAGAGCCTTAACTTCCTCAAGAAAAACCTGCTTCATCTTCTTGAGAATCTTGCATCCCTTGTAGTATTTGCACAGGGGGCATGCACCAGTACCCTGTGAACTGAATCGAATATCCATATCCCATCCTTAAAGAAATATTTTTACATTTATATATATAATCTTTTTAAATAGTGGATCATGTCATTCATGATCTCTTCTAATAGTTAAAGGTAGCAGATCTCCATGAATTATTCTATCCCAGCAAATACCTCACGGCATCGGCGGCGGCCTCGGTAACCGAGATTCTCCCGGCAGCATCATTATAAGAAGAAGTTATCCGATCCACGATGAATGAGCCGGCAATAGCTGCGTCACAATGAGGAATGAGGGTTTTAATCTGCTGCGGCGTCTTTATTCCGAAGCCGGCCATTATCTTGACTCCGTAAGTCTTCACCTTATCAAGAAAACCCAGATTCACCTCATCGAGTATAGTATAGCTTCCTGTTATCCCGGCGCGGAGTGCAAGATAAACCCAGTCGGGGTTTTCAGCCATTATTTCTTCAAGCCTCGAATCAGGAACTCCGGGAACTACAACAGGCACAATCTGTATTCCTGCCTTTCGGCCGGCGGCATACAGGCCTTCATCAGCCCCCGGGATGAGGTCGGGAATGATGAGCCCGCAGACTCCCGCAGCGGCTGCCTTGGCGGTAAAGCGGTCTATTCCCATGTTGTAGACAATGCCGGAATAGCTCATCAGATAGACCGGAATGTCCCGGTATTCCTTTATCCGTTCAATCAGACGGAAACCGTCGCTCACCTTGAAGCCCTTCTCAAGCGCCCTGCGGCAGGCAAGCTCTATCACTGGGCCGTCGGCCGAAGGATCGGAAAACGGAATCTGCATCTCCAGGGCGTAGGCTCCGCCGTTAATAAGACCGACCGCGGTCTCATAAGAGGACTCTATATCAGGATAACCCGCAATAAAATGAGTTATTAGTTTTGTTCCTGCTTTAGTATTCAGCTCAGTCATTTATCCTCCCGCTTTCTTCAAGTAAAAATGTCTTCCAGTTTTTCCCGTCGAAGGCTGCGGCGGATATGAAAATATCCTTGTCGCCCCTGCCTGACATATTTATTATTATCTTCTTTCCGGGGCCCAGCTCTTTCGCAATGCTCATGGCCGCGGCTCCCGCGTGGGCTGATTCCATTGCAAAGATTATCCCCTCGGTTGCCGCGAAGAACTTCAGCGCTGCAAGAGCCTCCCCGTCTGTCACGCTGACAAACTCTACCCGGCCCGTCCTGCCTAGCTCGGCAAGCTGAGGTCCTATTCCGGGGTAATCGAGTCCGGCCGATATGGAGTGGGTCGGCAGAACCTGCCCGTCATCATCTAAAAGAAAGCGGCTTTTATAGCCCTGGACTATTCCCGTCTTCGCCGAAGCATCCATTCTTACCGCGTTATTTCCCGGTCCGGGACCCCGTCCGCCGGCTTCGGCTCCGATAAGCCTTGGACCGGATAGGTCTATGAAGGGGCTGAAAAAGCCTATTGCGTTCGAGCCGCCGCCGACGCAGGCTACCATGGCGTCAATCTTGAAATCAGCCTGCTGTTTAACCTCATTGCCGATTACCGACTGAAACTCCCTGACCATATCGGGAAAAGGGGACGGCCCGAGGGCAGAACCTAGCAGATAGTGCGTATTTTTATAACTTGAGGTCCAGTCGCGGAAGGCTTCATTAACCGCGTCTTTCAGCGTTGCGCTTCCGGAGGCAACAGGCCGGACTTCGGCGCCGAAGAGTTCCATCCAGTAGACATTCGGACGCTGACGCCTGATGTCCTCCGTACCCATATAGATAACGCATTCGAGCCCGAGACGCGCGCATGCCGAAGCGGTGGCAACCCCGTGCTGTCCGGCCCCCGTCTCGGCGATAACCCTTGTCTTCCCCATCCGCTTTGCAAGCAGAGCCTGTCCGGCCGCGTTATTAATCTTGTGAGCTCCGGTATTAGCAAGGCCTTCTAGTTTTATGTAAATATCGGCTCCGCCTAGCGCCTTTCCGGCATTAACGGCATGAAGAAGCGGCGTGGGCCTTCCTATAAAATCAGTCTGGAAAGTCTTAAATTCCGCCATAAAGGCCGGGTCTTCGATGGCCTCAACATATGCTGCCTCAAGCTCGGCCAGGGGGAGGCGAAGAACCTCCGGGACATAGCGTCCCCCGTAATCTCCAAAAAAATTATTATATTTACTCATCGGCCGTCTCCATGCAGTCTCTCTGTGCCTTGTCAATCTCGTTAAACAGTTTGAAAAGCCTGTCATAATCCTTTACCCCAGGGCTTGCCTCTGTTCCGCTGGCCGCGTCGATCATTTCAGGATTGAATTCCGTGATAAGTTCATAAACATTGTCCGGATTAATTCCCCCCGCAAGCCATAGACTCCTCTGCCGGGCAACCTTCCGGACAAGATCTGCCTCTATCCTTTTCCCGGTGCCACCACGCGCCGTCGCCCTGAAAGCGTCCACAAGAACAGCGGGCCCGGGAAGGGCCTCGAGGCTCTTAAGGTCCGAGGCGTCTTTGACCCTGAAGGCCTTGTAGCCCGGATAGCTAAGATAAATATCTGGGCTCTCGTCGCCGTGAAATTGAATGGCATCAAGCGCGCCTGATGCAAGAAGCGCGGATATCTCAGGGGGAAGATCCTCGCCCTTGGCAAGCACTACAACCCCTACTTTGAGAATATCTATATCCCGGCAGCTCTCGATGAACGAAGGCTCCACCCGCCTCGGTGATTCGGCCAGGATAAAACCCGCCATGTCCGCGCCGATCCTCTTAACTTCAAGGAGATCCTCGCGCCTTGTTATCCCGCAGATCTTCACCAGCGGCCGGCATTCGCGGCTTCTTGAATAAAGTTTTTTCCAGAACGAGAACCGCCTGGTATCCGGCTGCCTTGACATACTAGCCGCTAGCCTTCCGGCAAAAGCTCCGTCCCTGACGACGGATTCTCCTACAAGCATTCCGTCGAAGCCCGTTCCGGCAACAAAATCTGCGTCATAAGCGGTTTTAATTCCCGACTCGTAGATTATCCTGCAGTCCCAGTCTATCAGGGCCCGGACTTTTAGCGGCTGAAGAGGTTTAATCTTAAATATCCGGAGGTCACGGCTGTTTATCCCGATGAGATCAGGACGCAGATCCCTTGCCTTCCTGATGTCCTCGGGGCTGTGAAGCTCAACAAGGGGCGTCATTCCAAGCGAGATTCCAAGATTATACATTTCTTCCAGCACCTCCTTATCAAGGAGGGAGGCAATAAGAAGAAATGCGTCCGCCCCGGCCCTGTAGCTTATATTGACATCTTCGGGGGTTAGGAGGAAATCCTTCCTTAGTACCGCCGCTTCCGGATATGCCGTCTTGACAGCGATGAGATCAGACAGAGAGCCGCCGAAGTAGTTCTGCTCAGTCAGGATGCTTATGTTACTAATTCCGGCCTCGATGTACTTCCCGGCCTGGAGAACCGGATCAAGGCCCCGGTTGATATTCCTGACAGAGGGCGAGAAGCGCTTTATCTCACAGATTACCGGAGGATTTCCCGGAAAGGGCATGAGAGCAGCGGTTCTCTGCTCAGGCAGGCTGAGTCCCTGAGCCGGCCCGTCGCGGCGGATATCGGCCGCCCGCCTGAGAGCTATCTCGGCTCTTATGTCAGTTTCCATTTCGGCCCTCCATAGCGGAGGTTTTCCGCCTCAGGCGCTCGAGTTTTTCTTTTACAAGCCCCGAATCAAGGGCCTCGGCTGCCCTGGCGCTTCCGTCGGCGATGGACTCAGCCAGCCCGGCAATAAAGAGGGCCGCGCCGGCATTCAGAACACAGGCGGCTCTCACGGCGGCCGCCCCCCCGCCGTCTATTATTTTAAGGGCCGTCTCGGCATTCTCATCACCGCTTCCGCCGGCGAGTTCCCCGGTTGTAAAACCGCTTATTCCGGCATCCTTTGGATCAAAGATTGAGTCGGTCTCGGCTCCGTTTTCATCAATCATAAAGACTCTCGTAGGCGCCGCGGGGGAGACTTCATCGAGGCCGTCTTCCGAGTTAACCGTCATTACCCGAAGCGCCCCAAGTTTCTTCGCGGCCCGCGCCATTACCGGGCAGAGCTCGGCTGAGTAAACGCCGATTAGCTGAAACTCGGCTTTGGCCGGATTCACAAGTGGGCCGAGGAGGTTCATAATTGTCCTGACTCCGAGCTCCAGCCGAACCGGAGCCGCATGAGCCATTGCCCCGTGATATAGGGGGGCGAACATGAAGACAAAGCCTTCCTCTTCAAGGAGCTGGCCGGCCTGCGCCGGACTAATTCCGTATTTAATTCCGAGGCCGGCGTAGAATTCGGCGCTGCCGCTCTTTGAGCTCACCGCCCGGTTTCCGTGTTTTGCTACCCTGGCCCCGCAGGCCGAGGCTATTATCGCCGAGAGTGATGAGATATTAAAAGTTTGCCGTCCGTCTCCGCCTGTTCCGCAGGTGTCCAGCGCCCCGCCTCCCGAGTTAACGCCAATTTTTTTCTTCTTGAGGATGCTCGCACAGCCGGCTATCTCATCGGAGGTAATACCCTTGCAGTTGAGCAAGACGAGGATGGCTCCAGTGAAAACAGGATTCAGCTCTCCCTCGGTGAGTTCATCCATAAAGGCTGCCGCCTCATTAAAGCTTAAATCTTCCCGGTTCTGAAGCTTCTCAAGCAGTCCCTTTTTGTTCAGCGGCTCACGCTTGTATCTGAGAAAATTCTTTAGAATAGTACGTCCCGCCTCGATGCAGCCGATTGATTCGGGATGAAACTGTACCCCTTCGATGACGAACTCCTTATGCCGGAGTCCCATTACCTCGCCGTCTGCGGTTTCTGCCGTTATCTCGAGACAGTCCGGAAGGCTCGCTCGTTCGGCTGCGAGAGAATGATAGCGAGTGAACTCAGGATTATCCGGCAGGTTCCTAAACAGCCCCCGGCCGTCATGGCTGACCTTCTCAAGCTTGCCGTGTACTATCTGCCCGGCCTGGACTATCCTGCCTCCGTAGCATTCGGCAATTGCCTGATGCCCGAGGCATACCCCGAGGATAGGAACCTTTCCGCCGAATGTCCTTATGACCTCAATAGATACTCCGGCATCCTCAGGTCTTCCGGGACCCGGTGAGATGATTATTCTATCCGGAGCCATGGCTATGATCTGGTCAATAGTGATCTTATCGTTTCGAAAGATTATCACATCCTCAGGCGTGAGCGACGCAATCTCCTGCACTAGGTTGTATGTAAACGAATCATAATTATCTATTACGAGTATCATGCCGCTCCTCCTATAATTCTATACCGACGGCTGATGCCGCCGCACGTAGCTTCTCATTTGTTTCTTCGAGCTCACGCTCCGGAGTTGAATCATAAACAACCCCTCCTCCGGCCTGAAGATAAAGCCGGTCCTGTTTCTTGAGTCCGCTTCTGATTGTTATACATGTATCCAGATCACCTCCGGCATCCATGTAGCCCACAAGGCCCGCGTAAAAACTTCTGTTGCAGCTTTCAATCTTTGAGATCGTTTCTATTGCCTGTATTTTGGGAGCGCCGCTTACCGTTCCGGCGGGAAAGCTTGCACGGACCGCGTCGGTTGCATCACAGTCATCCCGAAGCTCGCCCTCAACCTGGGAGACTATGTGCATCACCTTCGAGTACTTCTCAATTGTCATGTACTCGGTCACCTTCACGCTCCCTGTCTTGCAGACCCTGCCCAGATCATTACGGGCAAGGTCTATCAACATAAGGTGTTCGGCCCGCTCTTTGGGATCGGACAGGAGCTCTTCGGCAAGAAGAATGTCCTCCGCCTCGTTTTTTCCGCGTCTTCGAGTTCCTGCTATCGGACGAACCAGAACCTTTCCGTTTTTCACCTTCACATGTACCTCAGGTGAAGCTCCGAAAAGCTGATACGCTCCAAAATCGATGTAGAAAAGATAGGGGGAAGGATTCGCGGTGCGCAGATTGCGGTAGGCATCAATAGCCTTTATATCGGTCTTGATTTCAAGCCGTCTCGAAGGCACTGCCTGAAGAAGGTTACCCTTTATCAACTCCGCGCGTATGAGCTTCACATTTTCCTTATACTTTTGTTCAGCCGCCGCGCCCGAGAGAAGCTCGGAGGGTGCCGTCTCCGGAGGTTCGGCCATGTAATTGAAATTCAAATCATTTATTTTTGTCTCAATTTTCTCAAGCTCATAATCAAGATTCACCTCATATCCCGGATAATTGAGGATCAGGATGTAAATTTCATCGGTGTAGTGGTCGAAAATACAGAAAGAATTTCCAAAAATGAAGGCCGCATCCGGCAGGCGTAGTTTGTCGGTGCGGGAGACAAAGCTGATATCGTCACAGAAGCGGGCAAACTCGAATGACAAAAATCCTATTCCGCCGGCGGGAAAGGGAAAATCATGTTCAGCCTTCCTGTGAAAAAGGGCAAAGTGCTTTACCGCGTCGAGAATGTCACGCCCACCATTTATAATCTTTTTTCTGCGGCCGTCCTTCATGACAAGATATGAAACACTTCCATTCTGGACAATCCTGAACGCTTCATCTATGAGCAGGATGGAGTACCGCTCCCGGCCCTTACTGATTGATGAGGACTCAAGAATGACCGAGGCGTTCAGCTTTCCGGCTAACGCAAAGGGGGTAAACTTTTCACCAGGAATTTTCTTAACAACATGATTTCTTCGCATATAAAGCTCCGCTACTGTTTCTATTTACAGTAACGTTACTATAAGCAGTAACGGTAGAGTTGTCAAGAGGAAGACCAGGGCGGCGACCGGGCGGCAATTGTGTTATTACTAACTCATCAAAGTATGGATATGTTCAATTTAATCGGCGTTTTGAATGCAAAGCTCCTCGCTTTTCAGCTAAGTTGGAACCTCTTTCGGGACGCCCATAGGCCGAGGCCCGGATTCGAGATATAAAATATCTCCTCACCTTCAATTATATTCCAGCCTTCATTTAAGGTTGAAACATCATATTTAGCCGAGTATTCTTCCAGACTTCCATAGTTGTAACCGACACCCTCGATTTCTTCCCGGCTGAGGTCTCCCGGACAGTAGGTTATCCTGAAACGCCCTTCAGAGGATCCATGTATCAAATGCGAAGCGGTGCCCAGATTATCAGCTAATTCTGCGTCCTTTTTAATACAGTCTGCAACGTAGGCTGTTCCCTTGTACCCGAACCTCCGAATGAGCTTGTCAGCGCTCTGATTTTCACCAAAACAATGAAGCCCGGGCGCCAGAATTACCAGCTCGGCATCATCGGATAGGGCCAGTCTTGTTCTATAAATACTCTTATTTCCAACCCAGGTACTTTTATATTCATCAGAATCAAGAAGTACAACTATCTTCGAGGGACATCTGTCCAATAAAAAAATATTAGTTTTTTGGGCCAGGTGGGCAGCTTTATAATAACACTCCTGATCATCACCGATAAAAAGTCCCTTGAGAAGCGTGCCGCCGGCCTCATCCGGAGCTACGACGGTTTGTATATAGACTATTGGAAGATCTTTCAAAAAACGATCAGATCCCCGGTTCAGCAGTTCGCGAACAGGACTGGAAATCTGGCCCATTATCTTTTCCATATCACATGAGGCGCCTAGGAAATGGCTTTTATCGATACATTCTTTACCGCCGGTACCCACAAGCGTATTCTTGGTATAATTCGCCATCCCCGCTATTTCATGGGGGACAACCTGCCCGACCGATATTATCAGATCCCAGTCGTCTTCGGTCAGCGTCCGGTTTACCTGAACCGGCCAGTCATAGTCAACCTTCCCTCCTGAGATTTCAAGCATTTCCTCACGGCTTATCCGGCCCAGTTCTATGACATCGGTTTTATGATTATGATCCTTTATAATACCGAGAGGCACGTTCTTGAACATTTCAGTCTTCTGCTCGACCGACATCGGATAATGTGTTCCGAGGGCGGGAAGTATCATCTTGATTTTATCCTGAAGAATTTCATACAGCAGCTGGGTAATAAGGCCGGCTCTGGAATGGAAACGGGTGAAATCCGGAGGGAGGATGAGGACCCTTTTTATTAATTTTTCATTAGAAATTTTATCTATGAGATTTTTCAAGATGCTCTCTATAGCCGCCTCATCAAGACTGCCTTTCTCTGTGCTTTCTTCGTAATACAACATAACTAAAATCTCCTAACCTGCAATATACTATAAAATCAGGATATTCGCTGTTATATTAAAAAGATCCCGAAACACCGGGATCTAAAAACTACAGTTTTTTAGAAGTCTTCCTTAGATTTCCTCTAATAAGCTCAATTTTGGGTTATCAGAGGTTCCCATATTTATAAAATTACCGGAATGCCGAGACCCAGCTCTTTTCCGAAGTCTGTAATCTGAGTCCAGACCTTGTCACTTAAAACAACACCTTTCTCTGAGCATAAGAGTTCACTCTCGGCTTCCTTGAGACCAGCATAATAGACGCGTTCCTTCCCTTCAGCGGGTCTTGCTTCTCGAAGCTGCCTGAGCATCTGATCCATATCAGCCTTGAATAAGTCGGGGTCACGGAAGCGTGAAATCTTAATCGCGCCGAAGAAATGTGAGACCCTGGCCGAGGTAGCTTCTGAATCGGCTACATCAGGACCGAAATCTGCTCCCGAAAGAACCGCGCAGAGAATATCAACAAGAACAGCAAGCCCGAATCCTTTATGGCCGCCGAACATTTCGCCCTCTCCGCCAAGGGGGAGTATCCCGCCTCCGGCACGCACAAGCATCTTCTCAAGTAGTTCCGACGGGTCAGAGGCGCTGAGACCTCTCTCATTTACGGCCCAGCCCTGCGGAAGAGTTTTCTCATCACGATTATAGACCTCAATTTTCCCACGGGAGACAACTGTTGTCGACATATCAAGACAATAAGGGATTTCCTCATTAGATGGAACTGCAACAGCTATGGGGTTTGTTCCGAACATAACATCACGTCCGAAAATGGGAACACCGAGGGCGGCGGTATTTGTCATGGTAAATCCTATCATGTCCCGCTCGAGGGCCATCATTGCGTAGTAGCCGGCGATGCCAAAGTGGTTCGAGTCACGGACACAGGAGAAAGCCATCCCCTGCGCATCGGCCTTATCGAGGGTTTTCACCATAGTACGGTAGCTGACCGGAGGGCCCATAACACCCCTGGCATCTATCACAATAGAGTTGGGGGTTTCTTTTATCACAGAGGGTTCTGTGTCAAGTTTCATAACGCCCTTGTCCAAGCCGCCGAGGTACCGCCAGAGCCTGCCGACTCCGTGTGACGGAATCCCCCTCGCATCGGCTGCGGTAAGAACTTTTGCGGAAATCTCAGCATCAGATGTATTCATTCCCTTTGCTTCAAATATATTCTTTATGTAGTCCACAAGGTTTTCCCTGCTTACATTTACGGACATCTACTACTCCTTTCAGGTTTACTTTATTAATGATGGTAGAAACAGGGTCAATGGTGGAATAAAAGCAACCATTAATAGGATTACAATGCTCACAAGAAGAAAGGGCAGAATAGCCTTTGTTGTCTGCACTATCGAGATCCCTCCTATACTTGAAGCAACAAAAAGACATACTCCGACAGGAGGTGTCGTGAGACCTATCATCAGGTTGAGTACTGCCATGACACCAAAATGGATAGGATCCATTCCGATGCTGACTGCAACAGGAAGCAGAACCGGAAACAGGATGACGAGTGCAGCAATTGTTTCCATGAATGAACCTACAAAGAGCAGCAGAACATTCAGAAGCAGAATTATGATTATCGGATTATCTGAAATTGACAATATCCCTTTCGCAACCATCTGAGGAATCTGTTCGCTTGCGAGAATCCAGGCAAAAAGATTTGCAAGACCTACAAGTACCATGATTGATGCAGTAGTTATAAGAGATTCAATCATAACCTTCGGAATATCCTTCCACTTAAGTTCCTTATAGATAAAAAGTCCTACAAATAAAGCATAAAGAACAGCTACAATCGAAGCTTCCGTAGGTGTAAAAAATCCCCCCAGAATACCGAATAGAATAATAAAAGTCATTAAAAGAGCCCAGATGGCGTCCTTAAATGTTGCCCATATTACCCTCGCAGACTGCATTTTTCCTTTGGGATATTTTCGCTTTTTCGCGATAAAATAACCCATTCCCATAAGTCCAAAACCCAGTAAGATTCCAGGAATAGCACCAGCAACAAATAATTTTGAAACAGACAGTCCCACAAGGGTTCCGACAACAATCATAGGAAGACTCGGAGGAATAATGGGCCCGATAGTAGAAGACGATGCAGTAATTGCGGCAGCAAAGTCCGCATCATACCCCTCTTCTTTCATTCCAGGGATCAGGATTGCGCCAAGGCTGGCAGTATCAGCAAGTGCCGTTCCGCTTATTCCGGCAAAGATCATCGATGCAGCAACATTCGCAATTCCAAGTCCGCCAGTTATCCATCCGACAAGTGCGTTGGAGAAACGGATAATCCTGTGTGTGATTCCACCGGTATTCATCAGGTTGCCGGCAAAGATGAATCCTGGAATACAAACGAGCACGAATGAGTCTATTCCGGTATACATCTTTTGCGCAGCAACAATGAGCGGGATATCGTTGGTAAAAAGATATAAAAGTGAAGATACGCCTAGTGAAAAAGCCACCGGCATACCAAGGAAGATCAGTATTATAAAAGAAAGAAATAACATCAGGACCATGATTTTACATCGCCTCCCGCTTTCAAATATTTGAGAAACTTAACAAAATTGGCTGCGGAATAGAATGTCATAAACGCCCCCATGACCGGAATAGACACAAACACTATTGCAATAGGGATCTTAATAGTAGGAGCCCGCTGGGTAGTACCGAGCATAGTAAACTTGATTCCGTAATAAAAAATTACAATAAATAATATTAATATAAGAACTTCAACCAGTATTTTTATGGGTATCAACAATTTTGCAGGAAGCTTATTAATTAAATCAATATTTACATACGCCTTCTGCTTCATTGCTACAGGAGCAGCAAGGCTAATCGAGTATATAAACAGAAACCTGGTAACCTCTTCGGTCCAGATTTGACTAAGGTTAGGGAAAAAGATCCTTGAAAAGACCTGAAATGTAACTACTAAAACGAGGGCCGCGAAGACAATAAAAACTCCTGCCTTCAGCACCTTCTCCAATGGATCCTTCATTTATCCTCCAAAAACAGATGCGGCGGCTATGCCGCCGCATTCAGCTAACTGAACTATACAGTTTATTTTCCGCTTGTAATTCTCTTGTAAAGATCGAACTGCTCAGCAGTAAGTTTTTCCTTAATGGCAGGTTCCATAGCCGCTCTAAAAGCAGCCTTGTCAACATTACTGTTTATATTCATACCTGCATCGATGAGCTTCTGCTTATAAGTAGGTGCATCACTTGCAAAGAGTTCGTTTGCATACACCTGAGTCTCAACAGTAGCTTCCTTAACCTGGGCTTTAAGTTCAGGAGAAAGTGAGTTGAACTGAGCTTCACCTATCAGAACATATATCCAGCTGTGTACATGCTCGGTCTCATTTACGTATTCCTGAACTTCATAAAAGGAAGCGCTATAGATAAGGTCATAGGGGTTTTCCTGTGCGCCGATAGTCCCCTGCTGGAGAGCAGTAAAGACTTCGCTGAAAGCCATTGCCTGAGGATAAGCGCCCAGAGCCTTCCATGCATCAAGGAAGAGAGGCACATTAGGTACTCTCATTTTCAGCCCTGTTACATCTTCCGGTGAGCTCATCGGAGTATTAGACGTAAGGTTTCGGGGAAGTCTTGCATGATAATACAATGGAATAAGACCAATTTTCTCAGTAATCTGAGCGGCAATTTCATCACCAATCTTACTTTCAATAGCTGACTGCATATGCTCTGTGCTGTTAAAAGCAAATGGAACTGCCATCAGAGCGGCCTTGGGTGCCCAATTGGCCATTGATTCTCCAGAGATAGTAATATCAGCGGTGCCGCCCTGAATCATATTTATAAGCTCAACTTCTTTTCCAAGCTGTTCATTAGGGTAAATTTTTACCTCAATTACTCCGTTAGTCTTTTCGTTTACAAGTTCAGCAAATTTAATCGCTGTCTTGTTCCACATATGATCTTCATTAGCAAGATGTCCAAATTTCCAGACAATCTTTTCCTGTTTGTCTGCCCCGGCTTCTTTCTGGCCGCCAGCAAATACAATTGAAACACTGAAAATAACCAGTATTGCAATACAAAGAATTCTTTTCATTTTTTCCTCCAAAGATTTTATTATAAAGAAGCCTTAGTGATGGCTTCCCATAAGCCTAAAATGTAATTCACTCCCATAGCCCTGTCATAAAGACCGTATCCAGGGGTACGAACCTCTCCCCAGACGTCACGTCCATGGTCCGGGCGCAGCGGTCCGGTGAATCCTGTGTCATGGATACTCTTCATTATCTCGTACATATCAAGATTCCCGCACGGGCTGTAGTGAGCGGTTTCATGAAATTCCTTCTCCCCTGTATGTTTCAGGTTCCGGACATGCATGAAGTTAATCCTGCCCAAGCCTCCGAAACGCCTTATCATGGCCGGAATGTCATTCTCAGGATTCGCCCCGAGAGATCCGCTGCAGAGAGCAAGCCCGTTATTCGGACTGTCTACCAGCTTTACAAAGCGCTCGAGGTTTTCCATCGAAGTAATAATCCTGTTTATTCCCAGTACCGGCCATGGAGGATCATCTGGATGAATCGCAAGCTTAACGCCGAGCTCTTCGGCGACCGGCACAACTCTCTTTAAAAAATACTCAAGGTTTGCCCAAAGCTGCTCTACGCTCACAGCCCTGCTCTTCTTAAGCATTTCAGCAAGGGTCTCAGGAGTATACTTCTGACTCCATGCCGGAATATCACCCGTCATGTCCATCTTCGCGACTTCAGCATCCTGATACTGCATTGCTTTAGAGCCGTCTTCGAGCCTCATAGAAAGATCGGTTCTCAGCCAGTCGAAGGCCAACATGAAGTTATAACAGACTGTCCTGACTCCGGCCGAGGCTACATTTCGAAGACTCTCAAGCCAGATATCGATGTATCTGTCCCGATCATCAGTTCCAAGCTTTATATTGTCATGAACCGGAATGCTCTCAAAACAGTCGAGGGTCATCGATTGTTTTTCGATCATCGCCTTAAGCTCAAGCACGGCTTCTGCCGGAATTACCTCATCCGAGGGAATGTCGAATGCTGAACTTACTATGCCCTCAACCCCCGGAATCTGCCTGATATGTTGTAAAGTGATAGGATCCGACGGACCAAACCACCTGAATGTCATTCTCATCAATTATTTCCTCTTATGCTAATCTAAACGAATTATCGTCTTTCCGCTGTTTACACCTGTTGACGCTATCTCTCTCAAGACTCTTTCAGCATCCGCAAAGGAATGAACAGAATTTATCAGTTTCTCTGGTTCGAGCAGTCCGTCTTCAAACCACCTTATAACCTGGGGAAACCTGCGGTTGTTAAGCCGGGAGCCGACTATAGATAACTCTTTACGGGTTATTTCAAACTGATTTATTTCACTGAAATCCTTTGAAAAACCGAGAACTCCTATTCTTCCGCCCGGAGCCGCACACTCCAGGAGGCTTTGAAAAAGAGCCGGTACGCAGGCTGCATCGATGACCACAGTAACGCCTTCACCCTTTGTCAGGCGAAATACCTCCTCTTGAAGGTCCAGCTCTATACTGTTTATTGTGTGGTCAGCTCCAAGCTCTTTAGCTTTCTCAAGCTTGGCATCATCAATATCACAGACAATGACCTCGGCGCCGAGCATCTTTGCAGTCATCAGGGCAGCATTTCCTATGACGCCGCTTCCCAAAACAAGAACCCTGTCGCCTTTTTCCACCCCGGTTCTATCGCAGATATTGGCGCCGATAGAAAAAGGTTCAACGAGGACTGCCTTATTCCAGCTCATTGTCTCCGGGACCTTATATACGTTGGCAGATGGAACAATCATCTGACTCGCAAAACCGCCGTCGGCGTGTACTCCCATAACCTTAAGGCTGCCGCAGACATTCGGATGGCCGCGCCGGCAGGCGTCACATACGCCGCAGTTTAAAACCGGATCAATTACTACCCCGTCTCCCGCCCTGACTCCCTGAACATCCGGCGCAATCTCAGCGATGAGACCTGTCATCTCGTGGCCGATAACTCTCGGATAGACGGTAAAGGGGTTGGAACCCTTGAAGATATGGATATCAGAGCCGCAAATTCCGACTCTCTTAATATCAACTATAACTTCTCCTGCCTTCAGTTTACCTATTTCTTTATTGGTAACGGCGATCTCGCCTGGTTTAATAACCTGTAATACTTTCACTCATTCTCCTAAAAGAAATTACTGCCATGGACTGCGAAGCAGCCTCGGCTGAGCCAAGGGCGAAGCGCAGAGCTGGCAGGTTCCAGAGGTGGAGTTTGTAAGCTTTGCTTACAAACTCCAAAATAATAAAAAACATGGATGTTTTTTATTATTTCACCTAAATGTTATCCGTAAGGAATCCGCCGTCCACCGGTACATCAATTCCGGTAACAAAGGCTGCCGCCGTATTGCTGCAGAGAAAAAGGACTGCACCCTTTAAGTCAGCAAAGTCGCCGAAGCGGCTCATTGGAGTTCTGTCGAGAATCTTGCTTCCCCGGTCAGTTAAAACGAGGGGCTCATCCTGAGCTATGAGTAAATCATGGTTCTGCTTGCCGACAAAGAACCCCGGTGAAATAGAGTTCACCCGAATGCCGTGCTTCGCAAACTCACGAGAGGTTCCGACTGTAAGATTCATTACTGCCGATTTTGCGGCATTATAGGCCCACACCCCTGACAGCCCATTGTAGGAGGACATGGACGCTATATTGAGCACGTTACCCTTGATTCCGGCCTTAATCCACTCACGGGTAAAGACCTGCATCGGAAGAACCATTCCGCCCACGAGGTTCATCTTTAGAATATCCATGAATAATTCAATGTCCTGATCATTAAAGTCGCATTTACCCTTATTTCCGCCTACTCCATTCAGGAGCACTTCGGGGGCTCCCAACTCATTCCGGACCTCATCATATCCGGCCTCAAGATCGGATTTAACCATGCAGTCTGCCTGAAAAATATGAAGCGCGCCTTCGGGCACCTTTATTCTGCTTTTAATTTTTGATTCTGCCGCTCCTAAGCTGTCGATAGACCTTCCCCAGAGAGAGACCCTGGCTCCGGCTTCAAGAAAACCTTCGGCAATATATCCGGCAAGGACTCCGCCGCCACCGGTAATTACGACAGTCTTGCCGCTATAACTAAACATGCTTTCAATAAATGTCATTTTCCCTTCCATAAATTATTGGCTATCCTGCTGCAAAACTTTCCGCAGCAACTCAGTTTCTTTATATACGCTCTCAAGATGCTCCCTCATTGCCTGGGCGCTTCCCGGACCATTTCTCTCTTCGAGGTTGCGGATAATCTCGGAGTGCTCCTTGAAAGTTTCCTCAAGACGCAGCCTGGTCCTGTCCTCATCGAAAATATCCATCCTCTTCCATACATCAATGAGCTGTCTGGTTATAAACGAATATAGTGACACCAGAGTCGAGCTCCTTGAATACTTCACAATCTCAAGATGAAAGAAGATGTCATCTTCGATAGCTCTCGACCCCTTCATCGATTTACTGAAAAAGATTTCATTGGCCTGTTTGACCTTTTGAAGCTCCCTCTCGGTCATCGTCTCAGCGGCAAGCTCGGCAGCTCGGGCCTCAAGCAGAATTCTCGTATCCATGAGGGAAAGGGGTTCAAAGGTATCCTGAATATCGAGGATGTTGGAAATCAGCCCTATAAGAATCCTCGGTTCGATATCGGCAATAAATGATCCGCTCTGAGGCTTCGTCTCAAGTACTCCATAGAGTTCTAACTTCTTAAAGGCGGCCTTCAAAGGCTGCTTGGCAACTCCGAAGGTTTTCTGCAGGCTCATCTCGGACGGAAGCTGCTCTCCCGGCTTTATCTCACCCTCTTCGAGGAGAGAAAGAATCTGTCTGATTATCAAGTCCGACACCTGAGGCACCTCAATCTTTCTAAAACGATCTGTCATTACTCCACCTGCTCAACAGCTAATCTACTAAGTCACTAATCTACTAATCTATCAAAGTAAAATCAGTTTAAATGCGATCTGCTGGTTTGTCAATTTTTTTTTAAAAGAAATTCAAAAAACAGCCTTCTCATGAGATAAACAAGGGTTATATGGCTTTTCACCTCGCAGCAACAGGATATCTGAACGGGTTGGACGAAACATCTGACTGACAAACTTCGCAGCCCTGCATGACCTCTGAAGATTTTAAAAAACGGCTGTCTGCTTTAAATGTAGAAGAATACCTGAGTGATGTAAGAGAAATGCTTTCATTAAGCGATGAGTAACCGGCAAGCCAGGAAAAAATATGTACAGGGAATTCCACGAAGAACCCAAAACCAGAATTATTTCTGTCGGTTTATTATGATCTTGATCTATACATGAGCACCCGCAATAACATGATAGTAATCGGCGCCGGTACCGACGAGATCATAAAATTCAAATCAAAATTGGGTATACTGAATGATGGACAATCCCTATCTGATCTGTTTCGGCATATCTTACTATAATTTCGGTTTCACTCATAAAGTTTGGCTATCATAGTCATCTGGAGGCAATTACTCTCTCAGAGATGCAGTAATTGCAGGCTCGAGATGAATGAGAACATCAATTATCCTGTTATCCAGAGACAGAATTTTGTTCTTGACCTTGCCGCTGATCATGTGACCATCTTTGATGGAAAGGTTTTCATCTACCTGAATATGAAGATCAATAAATATTGCTCCGCTGGTTCCCCGGGAGCGTAGTTTATGGGTACTTTGCACTTCCTCCAGTGACAGCACCCCTTCACGTATTGAATCCATCAGAAACCGATCTGCAGATCTGTCAATCATTTCACCGAAAGCCGGTTTTATAATATCAAACGAAACTTTCAGAATAAAAACTGACACTATCATTGCTCCAATGCTGTCTACATAATAAATATTCGGGAAAATACTGCAAAGTACTACTGCGAGCAGGGCGGGAATCGAACTGATTGCATCGGAACGGTGATGCCAGGCGTTTGCGATAAGAGCCGATGATTTTGTCTTTTTCCCCGTTTTTATGGTAATCCGGTATAAGGCCTCCTTTCCGATAATACTCAAAAACGGCCCGACTGCGGCAATCATCCGAGTCTGATATTCAGCCGGTACACTGAGGTTCTGTACTGCATTCATAAACAGCCTGATGCCGATTATTCCGAGAACTAACCCGATGCCGAAGGTGACAAAGCTTTCAATCTTTCGATGTCCATAAGTGTGAGTTGCATCCGGTTCCCTATCCCAATACCTGACCCCTATGAGAACGGCAAAGTCGGTGACGAGATCCGAGAGACTGTGAATTGCATCGGCTATTACTGCCTGGCTGTTTCCAATCCATCCGACAATCGCCTTAATCACGCAGAAGATGATGTTCATTACGATGCCGAGGACAGTCACCTTTTTTATGGCATCTGAATTAGTGTTATTACTCATGAGTTTCTCCGGTTTTTGAAGCAATGTTAAAACTTGAGAGTTCTGTATTTAACGGCAGCCTCACTTTTTTAATTTCCGCTATTTTTATAAATTGCTCAGTCAGCAGCGCCATCTCCTGCCTTGCATTGACTGCATGGTTGAAAATTACAGTTTTGGCAAAATCTGTACGGTAAAGTCTTTTTAACAAAAATCTGAGCAGTCTTTGAGGCGTATAGACAAATAAATTAAAACGAGCAGGATTTATACTATATCCATTCTCTCTTAAAAAAAGGAATGCCTCCTTTAAGCAGGCTGAGAGCAAAACCAGGCTTGTACTGTTATCTGATACTTCATAATCTCTGTATATAATATTACCCAGCGGACAGACCATAGCCAAATGACTCAATAACCAGCTGTTCATATCACGATTAATTGCCACCGGAAAACCGGACAGCCTGAGAATTCCGGCTATATTTTTGGCCCTTTGAGTTCTCACTCCGAGAGAATCACCTATAGTTGTAGGCTGAATAACTCTTGAAACAATATGGTATTTAACAACTCCATTTTCTATTTCTCCGCCTGCTCCGGGAAATGCGCAGAGAACCCGCGCTTTATTCAGATGCCGGCCATAATCATCGAAACCATATGGGTTATTTGTCATAAATATTATATTGCTGACTGAACTTTTATTCAGAAGAGGATATACTGATGCAAGATTATCATACCTTAATGCAACAAATACATAATCATAATTATCTTCCGGTCTCAATTCGTCGGTAACTTTGAGTTTTGTGATTGTTTCGATTTTATCCTCTTTATAATGTTGAATCCTGATACCGGATCTTGTGATTTCCTCCAGCCTCTCTCCCCGGGAAAATACTGTTACCGAATATCCAGCCTTTGCCATTTGGGCTGCGTACAAAGAACCGATAACTCCGGCTCCAATAATAAGGATTTCAGTTCGCTGCAAATTTCTTGATAATAATTTTTTCGAAACCGTCATTCTTTCTTTCATCATTTTAAAAACCTCCTATTTAGTTATACTGTCTAATATTTAGACTTTCTAAGCATATATCTAAAAAAAATTACTTCATCATCTTGCGCAGAACCTTCATCAGGCAATCACACTCTTCAACCTCCAGGTTCTCAAGCCACTGATTAGTTACTTTCTGATGGAGAATATCATGCATCTGATGAGCTCTCTCACCCTTTTCTGTCAATCTCACCTTTATAACACGGCGATCCAAAGAATCCCCGTACCTTTCTACAAAATTCTTCATAATCAGCTTATTAATCATCACGGTCATTGTACTCTGCTTGACCCCTGCCTTTCTCGCAAGCTCAGACATGGTACGATCTTCAAGATGGCCGATATTCTCTATTGTGTGTATTTCATGAAGGGTCAGCTGCTCTATCGACTCCTCTTTCATATGCTCAAGCTCAAAGATCATGAGATCAGAATTGAGCCTGTAAATAAGATGATAGAATTCTTTACCTAATTCCTTTGACATACTAATACTTAGACTATCTAATCTTATTTCGATTGTCAAGGTTATAACAGACTTTTATGCTTTAATGACGATTGTTTTTTCGGTACAACGCCGGTTTAAAATTGTAGCTGCTTCAGCAAATACTGCTGGTTATGCTGAATACTATTAATAAGAATATTATAAGACGCAAATTTTTTTTATTCATTTTAGTTCTCCTTTTTAATTGTTTTTTTAACTTAAACTTTTTTACTTTTACTTTATGCATTTTTTTTATATAATATTTTGCACTGTCCTTATTCTATTAGTTCCATTATTTACGGAGAGGTTAAAAAATTCCCCTCCTCATATTGTACAATCACTCCTTCGGAGAGCAGATTACTTACAACATTCAAATTCGAACTATCGGGCGTGAGATCTAAATTACAGTTTCTGATATCAATTTCAGAATCTTCTTCTCCCGCAGCAGGAGGGAAGGCTCCGTCATCAAGCATTGCCTGAAGAGGAGTAAGGTCTGTAAATTCATTTTCGGCAATCAGTAATTGACAGAGTTCAGAGGTTAATCCTTCAATAATCGATAGATCTGTAATATTGTTTGCAGTTAGATCCAGGCAATAAAGATTAATCAGATTAGCAATTAATAATAGAGAGGTATCTGTCAAATCACTATCCGGGAGCTTTAGTTCGGTCCATTCCAGTGCTCTCGGTTGAAGAACCTGAGTGTAAAATGTAGAAAATTGAGCATCGCTAAAATAAAAATCATCCATGTACAGATAAGTAAGATTGTTTAAACCGCCGAGGATACTAGACAAAGTACCTAAATCGGCATCTAAATTAATAGGTGGCGTTCCTCCACCCATATCATATTCGTTATCAAGCTTTAATCCCCATAATTCCGGAAAATTTTCATCCGTCAGTATTGCAAGATCCGATACATCTACTGGATTTACTTCGATTCTGAAAAATTCCAGATTCTCAAGACCTTCAAGAGGCGTGAGATCACCAATGTGATTATTCCTTATATCAAGAGTTTCCAGATTCGTCAGATTTGCAATAGCTGAGATATCTGAAACTTCGTTCCATGCAACATCGAGGTAGATTAGAGAGGACATACCTGACACAAAAGAAATATCGGTGAGATCATTGCCGTCTACACTCAGCCCGTGAAGTCCCGTCAAAGTAGAGATGGGTGAAAAATCAGTAACAGCCGTTGAAGATATTTCCAACCAGGTAACTCCGGTCAGGTATTCAATTCCGGTTATATCCGTGTATAGATAATCGTCTCCGTTAATTTTGAAACTTGAAAGAGCCTCAAGATCAATATCCGTTATTTCCCCGAATGTTTTACCGGTTGCATCCTCAAATGCAGATCTTAATTCCGAATCAGGAACATCAGTATTAGTTAGAATAGTACCTTGAACAAGCTGATTACCATTCTGATAGTTCACATGTATCTCCGGATCTGCAGCAAGCAGATTGTCAACAATAGTTCTGTCAGGGCTGCCCGGCCAGAGTTCGAGATTACAGTAGTTGACCCTTATTTCATTTGCATTAATTGTTGAAGTAAATGCTCCATCGGTATTATATAAATCCCATATTGGTGCAAGATTATTAACTAAGGTTGCATCTATGTTCAGCCAGTACAGACTCGATAACCCTGACAGTGCCGAAACATCTGTCAGGTTCTGGTTGCCTGAAATATCTAACCACAGCCATGATGAAGCGCGAGGTGTAATTACATTAGTCACAAGTTCATTAAACATTGTATCGGTAAAATCAAGGTCACCGCAAAGCGTTAGTTCAGTAAGATTTGTATGCGTCGCCAGCAAATTTACAATCTCCGTCCAATCTGATGCTGAAACATCGTCAGCAATACCATCACTTCCTGAATCAAAACCGCCGAATGCAAGCCGCTGCATGAAAGGGAATTTTGCAGCTGTAACTGACGTAATATCAGCGAGCGAAACACCCGGGTTTCCTGCTACCTTTAAATGATGAAAATTCGGGTTACCAAGATAATCAATCATCGAAAGATCCTGCAGGTTACATCCCCACATATCAAGAGCGGTGAGGCTTAACATGTTCTGCAGCACACTAAAATCAGCACCGGAGAGGTCATTGCTGTTTAAAAGCAGAAATTGTAATCCTGTGCAGTATTCAAGGCCTGTGAGATTTGTAATACCAGTATATTCACCGTGACCATCGGCAGTACATGTTAAAAAGCCGCTTAACTGCGCCAAATCAATATCGGTTATCTGATTCTCAGGTGTTGAACCACTAACCGAAAATTCTTTACCAGTATAATCTTGCATAAGCGAACGCAGCTGGGCATCAGGAACATCAACATCTCTCAGAAGGATAGGGGTTACTTCAGACCAACGTACTGAACCGTCAATCGTACCGGTTGAGGTCCGGCAGCAGATCATTGCAAAATAATATGTTTCACCCGGGGTTCCTGGAAAACTCAGGGTATCAGGACCAGGCCCTGCAGTAGCACTACCGAAACCGCTTGCTATTGTTCCGTCACCAAAAAAAGCAGCATAATAAGCTATAACCTCTACAGGCATATCAATGTCCACTTCAAAATATCCGCTTGCAGGAACTATCATCTCATACCAGAGTTCTCCGCCGGTGGCTGTCGGCATATAATTACCGTCAAGCGGTGTAACTTCAACACTAAAATCATATTGCGTATCAGCTGCCGCTACAGTTGGGTTATTCGGTCGGCAGATTACCGGCACCTGGGTTACTACACCGTTCTCAATATCAAAATCAGCCGAGGTTCCGCTTACCACAGGCACGGTTGTAGACATTACGTGATTGAATATATCAACAACCACCGAGTAGCCCGTTCCAGGATCCAACATCACATTACCGCTTATTGTCTCGACCCCAACCGCGTTGGGTGTCCAGATATCAAAAAGGACCTCGTTGAAATCAGAATCATATACCGTGATCTCAATACTGTCGTTGAAGGCAAAAGCCCTCGATACTGGTTCGACTCCAATCCATGATGCATACCTCGGTATTATAAATGTGAAACCGGTTTTTATTGCGGGATCATCGCCGTTTGAGGAATTATCAATAGAAGGCTGGACAACCTCTCCCAAATCAGTCAGATCTACAGGTGACATCGGATTAGGACAGCCGGTTAAAAGCATCATGGAACTTACAAATATAACAGTTAAAACAATGGTTAATATTTTTTTCATCTTTCCGCCCCTTACTGTATGATTATCTCGGCAGTGCCGGAGCCGACGATGACAGTTCGTGTAACCTCAGCTGCATCATTACCGTCGGTATCGGTATAGGAATAAGTTAAAGTATAAGTTCCTTCTTCAGCCGAAACATCATCAAGACCATCAAGATCAACATTGGCATAGACATCGGTTGTTATCCCCCAGTCTTTGACAAAAGCACCAGGGTCGGTAAAACTACTACCGACAGTGATTGTCACTGAAGCATCACCCTGAAGCTGGAGAACCGGAACAGTCAAAGCTATATCGGTATACCAGGTTTCATCGGTTGCTCCATCCATTGTAGTACGTGCTGAATCAATATCAGCCTGGACTTGATAAAAGGTAGCAGTATATTCACCCGGTTGGATTTCAACCCAGTCATGCCTCTGGTATCCACTCGGAACAGTATGAATTAAATAATTTTGATCGTTATCATACTCTTCAATAACAGCGGTAAATACAGCTTCGCCGGATTGTCTGGAAAGAATGAAGTCTGAAGCGGAAATATCAAGGGTGGCATAGTCATTAATAGTAGGATAATCGGTATAAAGATAAACCCTGCTTAACTCGGGCGGCGGCGCTACCGTAACAGTCCTTATAACTGGTGTTGCCGCGTTGCCATCCGAATCAACAGCATTGTAGGTCAGTACATAATCACCTGCCGTATTTGTGTCAACAGTATCATCACTTAAAACAGTCCAGCTTCCATCCAGATTATCAGTTACAGTTGCGCCTGGATCAGTAAAAACACCCTCAAAAGCAACCTGCATCGGATTATCACCAATTAGGCTTATGATCGGCGAAACAACATCAACCGTAGCCCGTCTGGTTACTGTAATCGTATATGTTTTTATTGTCGTTCCATCTTCTGCTGTAACAACAACTGCTATAGTGTTTTCTCCAGTCGTAAGGATTATCGCGGCTGATTCAACCCCACTTGATACTTCAGCCCCTCCAATGATTATTTTTGCACCTGTATCACTGGATGTGGGTGTAAGGGTTACCGAGGCTGTAATAGATGAAACAGAAACACTATATTGATTTATTGATGAAGAAAATGCAGGCTCAAAATGACCATCACTCAGCTCAAGAGTTAACAAATCTGCATCATCCGATAAAACCGGAGCAACAGGAGCAGTGCGAGTGATTTTAAGCATATAATTAACCGCATCTCCCACATCAGGAGTAACAACTATTGGAATTGTATTTAATCCCTCCACCAGATTAATAGTCACGATTGTACCAACGACAAGATTTTGTCCGCCGATAGCAAGCGACACTCCGCTCAGTTCAGCTGCCAATTCAATATCGATTGCCTCAAGTGATGTGTCAACTTCAAACTCGACAGTAGAAGTTTCAGCGGAAAACGAAATATTTTTCAGATACGGTTCACCTTCAATATTACCACTTAATGTCAAACTGATATCAACAGAGCCTACCGTAGGCGGCAGTGCAGTATCCGAACAGCCTGTCATAAGCATGAAAAAAACAAATACAGCTGCTACAATAAATAAAGGTTTGTGGGTTCTTAAGGATTTCAACATTATTATAACTCCTTGACCTACTTTTCAAATGAGATTCTTTAAATACAGTAAAAATTATATCATCCGGTTAAAAAATGCCCCGATAAATTGGCGCACGTGCGCTAATAGTCTATGCAGAAGGGTCTTTTCTCACATCCTGGTTGGGTGATAATGGATGTCATCAAACAGCCTGAGTCGCCATCCGGTAATTTTGATGTCTCTGGGATTCTCCGAAACAGGAACAATTGTTCCAATCTGAAGAAGTTCAAGATATTTTTTAACTTCATTTATTCTGTTCTTATAATTTCGGTAGGTTCCGCATGAGGTAGCTGTCCACATTTCTTTTTTACATTGCTCACACTGGGGTTTTAAAAGATCCTCATTTTTTATCTGTATATAAAGCTCGTTGCAGTTCAGTGTATTTGTATCTGCAGAGAGAAATACCCTGATAAAACTACATTCCTGCAGGCTGAGCATACTTGAAATATCACGTTCATCAAGATAAAGCTTACCCTGTTTAAAGTGAAGGCGGCGTTTTACCTTCTCCCAGATGTATACGGCTGAAGCAATCATCATAAAACTGATCAATATATTTAACAGGTTATATGCTGTTGATTCAATCCACCGGGGTTCCGCCCTTGTTACAATGGCATATGCCATCATCATCAGCCAGGCAGTCCATAGGATGAAAACTACAATAGTTATAATTGATATAGATCTGTATACAGCATGCTTTTGCTTAACTATCTTCAATGAATCCAGTTTCAATACAATTAGTACATAAAACAGCAAAACTACCTGAAATCCGAAAGAATCAAAATCACGGTGATAATGTCGACCGAAAACCCCGGCAAGAAACAGAAGCGCGACGAGACTGAGAAAAAATGAAAAGAAGAACCTTTGCTTTCCAGCCTGACGTGATATAAAAAACGGCAGTATAAATGCAACTACAGCTGAAACAATAAAACATGTCCAGTCAAGTAAGTTAAGAGCACCAAGCGGAATAGTATCCGACAAATTCAGCAATACCATAACCTCTATCGTCAGCCAGGCTGCTGCCGAGAGTATGGGAACAAAAATTATCATAATTATTTTTATGATAGTCTATAAACGACATGATACCTAACAGTTTTTTATTATCTGTTATAATTTATTAACATAAGAAGAGTATGTGCATGAGCTGAAACAGATTATGGATGACGAAGAACGCCATGAGCACGAACTGATCGAAATGCTAAACGAGAAACGGCTCAACTACACGGACTCTATTGTTCTCGGATTCAATGACGCATTAGTTGAACTAACCGGAGTCCTTGCCGGATACACCTTTGCAATTCAGGACAGCCGGAATATTGCCCTGCTGGATCTGATAACCGGGATATCCGTGTCACTATCTACAAACGCCAGTGAGTACGTCTCGAAGAGACAGGAAAAAGAAGACAGGATGTTTACTACACCGGAATTGTTTATATAATGAGGCAAAAGACTTGAGATTCAGTACTCGTTTCCTTGAAATGACGGGAATAAGCGAGAGCGTTGCAATCATATTTTTTCTTTTTGGTTGGGCCGTGAGAACCTTTCTCGGTTTTGAGCTGTAAACACCCTTACTCTCTATTCACATAACCCTCTTCTTCAACTAAAATACCGGCATGAAAATCAAAACTTCCGGCTTTAAGCCGGTAATAATTATACTCATGTTTACAGTCAGTATTCTGCCGGCAATTGCGCTCGGACGGTCCGAGACGGAACGCGAGACGGTCAACTTCTTCGCCCTCGGAACAACATGCTCAGTCAGCATCGATGTAGACAGCTCTGGCCGCGCCGCAGGCAGCGAGGTTCAGGCCGATGAAGTATTCAAAGGAACGGAAGACCTGATAAACTCCATCGAAAACTCGATGAGCGTAAATATTGAAGACAGCGAAATAAACAGGATAAACACCTCGGCAGGAATCCGCGCGGAGCAGGTCTCACAGCAAGTAATTAAAGTAATAACAGCCGGAAAAAATTACTCTCGGCTCTCAGGCGGAGCCTTTGATATAAGCATCGGTCCCCTTGTCATGCTTTGGGGAATCGGCGGAGACGGCGCGGCAGTACCCTCACAGTCTGACATAGAGGAAGCGTTAACCTTGATAGACTATTCACAAGTCCAGATAAGCGGTGACACCATCTATCTTCCAACGCGCGGCATGAGGCTCGAACCCGGCGGAATAGCCAAGGGTTGGGCGGCCGACAGAGCCGCCGAATACCTTAGGTCTAAAAACATAGAATCGGCGCTTATAAACCTCGGCGGAAATGTTCTTGCATTGGGAAGCAAAAAGGACGGCAGCCCATGGAGGATTGGCGTTCAGAACCCTGACAACACGCGGGGCGAATACCTGGGAATTGTAACTGTCACGGGCAAGGCAGTGGTCTCATCGGGTAAATATGAGCGCTACTTCGTTGAGGACGGAAAAAGATACCACCACATCCTGAGTACCGAAAACGGATATCCGGTAGAAAACGGAATAGCACAGGTTTCGATAATATGTGCTGAGTCGATGACCGCCGACGCAATGTCAACCTCGGTTTTTTCATTAGGGCTCGAGGCAGGGCTCGCACTCGCAGAGACGACCGACGGAGTAGAGGCTATCATCATCACCGATGAGGGGAATATCTACCTGACCGAAGGAATCAGAGACAGTTTCAAGCTGACCGACTCCAGTTTCAATATTTTAGGAGAATAAAATGGCGTATAAGGATCTTCAGGCTTTTATAAAAGAACTCGATAAAAGAGGGCTTTTAAAGCGGATAACCGCCGAGGTCGACAGCTACCTCGAGATAACCGAAATTGCAGACAGAGCAATAAAAAGCGGAGGGCCCGCCCTCCTGTTTGAAAATGTGAAGGGCTCTGATTACCCGGTCTTCATAAACGGATTCGCGAGCTACGAGAGGCTGAACCTGGCCTTTGAGATAGATAACATCGACGCTTTCGCGGATCAGATAACCGACCTCATCGACGTAAACAGCTATATGGGGCTGATAGACAAAATTAAGTCTATTCCCAAGCTGGCCCGCATGCTCGAGGTCTTCCCGAAGACCGTCGGAAGCGGAGCATGTCAGCAGGTTATCGAAGAACCGGACCTCCACAGCCTCCCAGTACTTCACTGCTGGCCGGAGGACGGGGGACGTTTTTTTACCCTGCCTCTTGTTTTCACCCGTGATCCGGACACCGGACAGCAGAATATAGGAATGTACCGCATGCAGGTTTATTCAAAAAACACTACCGGAATGCACTGGCACCTCCACAAAGACGGCAGGGCAATATATGAGAAATACCGGGAGCGGGGGGAGAGGATGCCAGTTTCGGTAGCCCTGGGCTGTGATCCGGCTTTAATTTACGCGGCAACAGCCCCGCTGCCCTCTATTATCGATGAGACCATGTTCGCAGGCTTCCTTCGCCGCTCATCAGTTGATCTCGTAAAATGTATTACCAACCCCATTAAGGTTCCGGCAAATGCTGAGTTCGTACTTGAGGGCTGGGTCGACCCCTCCGAGCCGCTTACCCTCGAAGGCCCTTTCGGAGATCACACCGGTTATTACTCGCTCAAAGACTATTATCCGGTCTTCCATGTAGAGAAGGTTACCCGGAAGAAGAAACCGGTATTCCCGGCGACCATTGTCGGTAAGCCTCCGATGGAAGACTGTTATCTTGCAAAACTCACAGAGCGGACCTTCCTGCCGCTGCTGAAGATAATGAGTCCCGAGATAGTCGATATCAACTTTCCTTTAGAGGGGGTCTTTCATAGCTGCGTCATAGTTTCGATAGACAAGAAATTCCCCGGCCATGCCAAGAAGGTTATGAACGCCCTCTGGGGAAGCGGCCAGATGATGTATACCAAGATGATCATCATTGTAGACAAAAATGTGGACGCCCAGGACATCTCGACTGTTATGTGGAAGGTATTCAACAACATCGACGGCAAGCGTGACCTTCTCATATCAGATGGGCCGCTTGATGCCCTCGATCACGCGTCCCCCCTGCCCCACTACGGCAGCCGGATAGGAATAGACGCTACCAAGAAGTGGCCCGAAGAGGGACATAATCGCGAATGGCCGAATGACATCGAGATGAGCGATGAGGTTAAGACAAGGGTTACCGAGCGCTGGGCCGAATATGGCTTTTAAAAGGCTCCGGCTCTACGGAGAGCTCGTTATGTTCTCCCATACGCTCTTTTCCCTGCCCTTTGCCCTTGCCGCAATGCTTATTTCTGCGGGGGGCTTTCCCGGCTGGCATAAGACAATCTGGATAATACTAGCATTCACAGGCGGCAGAAATGCCGCCAACGCGCTTAACAGAGTTATAGACCACGACATCGATGCACGAAATCCCCGAACTGCCGGTCGCCACCTACCCTCTGGACGACTCCGGCGCCGGGATGCACTGTTAATCGCGGCCGCGGGGACGGTGCTGCTGATTGTTTCGGCCTTCATGCTGAACCTGCTATGCGTGCTGCTGCTGCCCTTTGCTGTCGCGGCCTTCGTTGTTTATTCCTACACAAAGCGCTTTACCTGGCTCTGCCATGTGATTCTGGGAGCGGCCTGCGCCGCCGCCTCATTCGGCGCCTGGATTGCCGTTACAGGCAGGATTGAACTGTCGACATTTGTGATCGCAGCGGCAAACGCGGCCTGGGTAGCCGGCTTTGATGTGATTTACGCTATTCAGGACATTGATTTCGACAGGGCCGAGGGCCTATACTCGATACCGGCCCGTTTCGGGGAGAAGCTTTCACGGCTGGCGGCGGCAGGAATGCACGCTGCATCGGTCTTTTTCCTTACAGCGACAGGATATCTAAACGGACTCGGAGTTTATTTCTATGCAGGTGTCGGAATAATAGCTGTGCTCTTTATAATCGAACACCTTCTTGTTATACCCGAGCGGGTTGGAAGAAACAGCAGACTGATAAACTTCGCAGCCTATAACATGAACCAGATTATCGGGATTACTCTCATCAGTTTTACAGTATTAGATTTTTTATTATAAGCGCCACCGAGAGCAGCCTTCCGGGCTTCCTTCCCTCTCGTATTTTATCCTCTCTATCCTTCCTGCCTCTCCTCGATTTCTCTACGAACCTATTCAGATCCTGTTTTTTTGCATTATACATATCCATGCACTCGAAAGACGATTCAAACATAAAAAACCTCCATATGCCTCTATAAATTAATCTAACTCTATATTAGATCTAAATCATACATTAGTCAAGATACTTATCTATGTTAATCATTAATATTAGACTAATATCTTATAAGATGTTAGAATGGAGTCATGGAAATAAAACATAATGAAGCAGCTGACTTAATATGCGCCGTTTTCCGGTTGGCGAATAGAGGAAACCTGAGGGAAAGAAAAAAAGACCTTGGGCTCGAAGGTCTCCCGCAGGTCGAAGAATGGGTTGAAGAGCTTGAGAATACTCTTAATCCGTTCCTCCTATCAGATGTCGATCTTCTCGTCCGAAAGCTGTCAATTACTTCATGGAACATGGTCAAGCTGACAAGAACTCCCCAGCCTTGCATGACCTCTGGAGATTTTTTAAAACGGCTGTCTGCTTTAAATGTAGAAGAATACCTAAGTTATGTAAGAGAAATGCTTTCATTAAGCGATGAGGAACCGGCAAGCCAGGAAAAAATCATATACGCTCTTTCCGAAACAACTTCGGATACAATGGTAAACCCGGAGGAAGAATCGGAGATGATTCTCTCAATGCTGAAAAGTCCAGGGGCATTTCTCGAAAGAATAAAAAATATGTACAGGGAATTCCACGAAGGACCGTTCAAGGAATCACAAAAACGATTCAGAAAACTGCTCGAGGAAAAGATGGAATGGCATAATAATGCCTTAAAAACTGATTCTACCTCCTACCTGGATGAGATAACAAGGCAGATATACTCAACCTTTTTTAAAAAGGGCCCCGAACCAGAATTATTCCTGTCGGTTTATTATGATTTTGATCTATACATAAGCACCCACAATAATATGATAGTAATCGGCGCCGGTACCGACGAGATTATAAAATCCAAATCAAACCGCACCAAGACTGATGTTTTATTCAACATCCTCGGCGATAAAAAAAGGCTCGAACTATTACATTTAACATCCCAGCGCCCATGGTACAGCAGTGAATTAGCAGAACATTTCGGCATTACTCCCGCCACCATGTCATATCACCTTAACAAGATGGTGTCGGCAGGATTTGTCAAGTTGCAGCATGGTGACCAGAAAAGATACTACTACAGCATTAACAAAGACTCCTTGAGGGACTACCTTAAGGCGGCGGCCTTAGATCTCCTAGGGGCGGAGGACTCAAATGAATAGAATAATAATAGGAATAACAGGAGCCAGCGGCTCAGTATATGCAAAACGGCTAATCGAAGAACTTTCCGGCGCAGGCCATGATGTACACGTCATATGCTCAAAAACAGGCGATGAAGTATTCTCCTATGAGACGGGAATAAGCCCGGAAGACTTCATCCGCACGCTCGGGGGAAGCCCTAAAGCTCCCGTTATCCATCAAAACGACAATCTCTTCGCGCCGCCTGCAAGCGGTTCATTCAAAGCAGATGCGATGGTAATAGTCCCTGCAAGCATGGCAACCCTCGGCGGGATAGCAGCCGGGAGCCTTCAAAGCCTGCTTGGAAGATCTGCCGATGTCTGCCTTAAGGAGAGACGAAAGCTTATAATAGTCCCCCGGGAGACGCCCTTCAGCAGGATACACCTTAGAAATATGCTGGAGCTGACGGAGACAGGAGCGGTGATCCTTCCGGCAATGCCGGGATTCTACAACCACCCCAAGACCGTCGATGATATAGTAAACTTTACAGTCGCGCGAATCCTCGACCAGCTCGGGATCGAAAACACTCTCACAAAAAGATGGGAAGGCCGCTAAAGCTCGGTCTATTTAATATTATCAAGTAAATTAAAGAGCTCAGGCGCCTTCTTCTTAAGATTTATCATATTAAGATTAGTATCAGTCCAGGCATGAACCGTTCTGCCGGTAGAGAGAATTTCATCCTCACCCTTGCGACGGACCTCATAGCCCAGAACAAGACGGGCGATAGTCAGTTTCTCCACGAAACATCGTACAATCACCCGATCTCCATATTTTACGCCTCCGACATAGTCACATTCGAGATGCGACAGCGGAAGCATTATCCCCTCGCTCTCTACCCTCGAATAGGAATAACCTGCCTGCTCCATCATATCCGTTCTTGCTGCCTCATACCAGATTGCGTATACTGAATGATGGACAATCCCCATCTGATCTGTTTCGGCGTATCTCACTATTATTTCGGTTCCACTCATAAAGTTAGGCTATCATAGACTTTGCGTAATGTCACCATGATGAATATGTACCTTCTCCGTTTCTGCTATTTCAGGTTCAAGGTGAACAAGAACATCAATGATCCTGCTGTCCAGAGAGAAAATTTTTTCCTTAACTCTGCCGCTGATATTATGGCCATCAGCTATGGAAAGTTTTTCATCCACTTGAATATGAAGATCAATAAAAATCGCACCGCTGGTTACGCGGGATCGTATTTTATGAGTACTCTTCACATCTTCTACCGAGAGTACTGCCTCTTTTATTAAGCTCATCAGATTCTGGTCAGCAGATTTATCAATCATTTCACCGAGAGCCGGTTTCATGATATCAAACGCAACTTTCAGAATAAAAACTGACACTATCATTGCGCCGATGCTGTCGATATAGTAGATTCCGGGAAATATACTACAGAGCAGCACAGCAGCAAGCGCAGGAATCGAACTGATTGAATCGGCTATTACTGCCTGGCTGTTTCCAATCCAACCGACGGTCGCCTTAATCAGGCAGAAAATAATATTCATTACAATGCCAAGGACAGTCACCTTTTTAATGGAATCTGCATTGGTATTCTTACTCATGAATTTCTCCGGTTTTTGAAGCAATATTAAAACTTGAGAGTTCTGTATTTAACGGTAGCCTCACATTTTTAATTTCCGCTATTTTTATGAATTGCTCGGTCAGTAGCGCCATCTCCTGCCTTGCATTAACTGCATGGTTAAAAATTACAGTTTTGGCAAAGTCTGAACGATAAAGTCTTTTTAACAAAAACCTGAGCAGTCTATCAGGCGTATAGATAAATAAATTAAAACGAGCAGGATTTATACTATATCCATTCTCTCTTAAAAAAAGGAATGCCTCCTTCAGGCAGGCTGAGAGCAAAACCAGACTTGTTCTATTATCTGATACTTCATAATCTCTGTATATAATATTGCCCAGCGGACAGACCATAGCCAAATGACTAAGTAACCAGCTATTCATATCATGGTTAATTGTCGCCGGAAAACCGGACTGCCTGAGAATTCCGGCAATCTTTCCGGCCCTTCGGGTTCGCGCTCCGAGAGAATCACCTATAGTCGTAGGTTGAATAACTCTCGAAACAATATGGTATTTAACAACTCCATTTTCAATTTCTCCGCCTGCTCCGGGGAATGCGCAGAGAACTCGCGCTCTATCCAGATGCCGGGCATAATCATCGAAACCATATGGGTTATTTGTCATAAATATTATATTGACGGCGGAACTTTCATTCAGAAGAGGATATACTGATGCAAGATTATCATACCTCAATGCAACAAATACATAATCATAATTATCTTCCGGTCTCAATTCGGCAGTAACTTTGAGTTTAGTGATTGTTTCGATTTCATCCTCTTTATAATGTTGAATCCTGATACCGAATCTTCTAATTTCCTCCAGCCTCGCTCCCCTGGAAAATACCGTTACCGAATATCCAGCCTTTGCCATTTTAGCTGCGTACAAAGAACCGATAACTCCGGCTCCAATAATCAGGATTTCAGGCCGCTGGATATATCTGGTTGATAATTTTTCCGAAACCTCCATTCTGTCTTTCCTCATTTAAAACCTCCTATTTAGTTGTACCGTCTAATACTTAGACTTTCTAAGCATTTATTTAAAAAAAAATTACTTCATCATCTTGCGCAGAACCTTCATCAGGCAATCACACTCTTCAACCTCCAGGTTCTCAAGCCACTGATTTGTTACTTTCTGATGGAGCTCATCATGCATCTGATGAGCGCTCTCACCCTTTTTTGTCAATCTCACCTTTACAACCCGGCGATCTGCAGGATCCCTGTACCGTTCGACATATTCCTTCATTATCAGTTTATTAATCATCACGGTCATTGTACTCTGCTTGACCCCCGCCTTTCTCGCAAGCTCAGACATTGTACGGTCTTCAAGATGCCCTATATTTTCAATTGTGTGTATTTCATGCAGGGTCAGCTGCTCTATCGACTCCTCTTTCATATGCTCAAGCTCAAAGATCATGAGATCCGAATTGAGACGGTGAATGAGATGATAGAATTCTTTCCCTAATTCCTTTGACATACTAATACTTAGACTATCTAACAATATACCGATAGTCAAGCGGCAACAGAAGCTCACTTGAATTACAGCCGAATAAACCTGACTCTTGTTCAAATTACCTATTGTATATAAAATAATCCTACAAATCTTATGAGGTATACATGAAAACAACAAAAATTATAGCTGCCCTGCTCGGGCTTATACTCCTCACATCCGCCGCTTTTGCAGGCGGAACACAGGAACCCCTCCCATCAGCCGCCCCGGAAATTTCAATCGGGCTCCTGCCGGATGTAGACTCAATACCCTTTGTAATCGCCGATCTAAAAGGGTATTTCGAAGATGAAGGTATTTCGGTGACCCTTCAGCAGTTCAAAAACCCAGTAGACAGAGACACCGCTTTTCAAGCCGGAGAAACCGATGCAGTAATTTCTGATCTACTGTCCGCCGCCCTCTCGATTAACGGCGGTCTCAAAGTCAGGGCCGTTTCTCAGACAAATGGTTCATACAAGCTGCTTACCGCCCCCGGATCACCTGCGGATACTATTGTGGCCCTAAAAGGGATGAGGCTCGGGATATCTAAGAATACGATAATTGAATACGCAACCGACAAGATGCTCCGTACAGCCGGGCTGACGGATGCCGATATAAGAAAGGAGATTATCCCCCAGATCCCCTTAAGACTCGAGATGCTTCAGAGCGGAAAAATTGACGGAGCAACCCTTGCCGAGCCCCTCGCTACAATTTCGGTAACCGCAGGCTGCAGCGTACTTATTTCAACCGACAAACTTGGCATTAATCCCGGCATCGTTCTAATCGGACAGGACTTCATGGCTGAAAATAGGGACGCGGTAACGGCAATGTACCGGGCCTACAACCGCGCGGTTGAATACCTTGCAGAGCGCGACAGGGAGGACTACATCGACGGCATAATCGAGGCAATGGGATTTCCGCCGGCAGCCAGGGACGTGATGGAACTTCCCGCCTACACAAAGGCACAGGCGCCGCCGGCAGAAGAAGCGGCCGAAGTAGTCTCATGGCTATACGGCAGAGGGCTGATAGAAAAAGAGTTCTCCTACAAGGAACTGGTCGACTCATCTTGCCTGCCCTGATAATTGCCGGATTCTTTGGAATCTGGCAGGCGGCGGCAATGCTTCTGGACTCTCCGCTGCTGCCGACTTTCACCGATGTAGTAATAAATCTGTTTACTTCCGCCGGGCTGTTTAAACATCTAATCTACAGCCTGATGCGGATGACAGCCGGGCTGACGCTATCAGCCGCAATAGGCCTGCCGCTCGGAATAATTGCGGGATTACATCCCCGAAGAGGAAGACTCATCAGTATCCCCTCCTACCTTATCCATCCGGTGCCGAAGACGCTTTTTATTCCGGTAATTGTTTTAATATCAGGAATAGGCGAGTTTTCGAAGATCCTGCTTGTGACGCTGTCGCTCGTCTTCCAGATAATCCTCAGCACGAGGGACTCGGTCAAGGCAGTCCCGCGGGAATACTACACATCGCTGAGCACTCTCGGAAGCGGCCGGGCGGCGGCTGTCCGCTACGTTACCCTGCCTGCCGCAATGCCGGGACTCTTTTCAACCCTTCGGGTCAGCATGGGCATAGCCGCTGCCGTCTTGTTTTTCGCTGAATATTTCGGAACTGAATATGGAATGGGGTTCTATGTAATGGACGCAAGAACAAGAATTAATTTCACAGATCTCTACTCCGGCATTCTGACCTTAAGTTTAATAATGCTGTCACTTTACAGGCTGCTGAATTTTACTGAAATGAATCTCTGCCGGTGGCGCAGCCCTTCAGGAAGCGTTTCTCGAGCCGGTCGATAAGCAGGAAAATCAGCAGTCCTGTAAAAGCCGTCACAAGAGCAGCCCCTCCCATTGCCTTATAATCTAGCTCCGACCACTTCTCAATAACAAGTCTGCCCATTCCGAATCCCTTTGTAACCGATGCTTCAGTAAAAAAGAGAACCGCGAAGGCCGCGGCCGTTCCTATCCGGAGGGAGGTAAAAATAGACGGCAGAAGCGACGGGAGATAAACCCAGCGAATTTTATCAAACCTGCCGGCGCCGAGGGTCTCGATTGACAGGATGTACTCCTCGGGAATCACCGAGGCAGCATCACGGATGGTTATTAAAACCTGAAAAAAAACGACAAGCGAGGCGGTTAATATCCGGGCCTTGTCATTAAGACCGACGAGAACAACAATTAGCGGGAATAAGGAGATCTTCGGCACCGAATACAGCAGCTCAATAAGGGGATCAAAGAGCCTCGAAAGCTCCCGGTGTCTTCCAAGAAGTACAGCCGGAGGAAGGGCCGCGGCGAAGGCAATCAGCATTGAAACCGAAAGCCTCATGAGGGTCGACAACAGGTGCACCAGCATCTCAGCCATCTATAACCTTTAATTCTGCTCGAACGTCCCGGCAGAGGCTGAAGTAGCCGGGATCCCCGCGATAATCGGAGCTTCCGGCCGCAGGATTATCAAACTCGCCTATTATAACCGACCGGCTGTCCCTGCCCATCAGAATTACCCGGCGCCCGATAAATACCGCCTCCTCGACACTGTGGGTGACAAGGAGGGTAATCATCCTCCGGCCTTCGAGCAGCTGAAGCAGTAGTTCCTGAAGCTTTTCCCTCGTAATAGCATCGAGAGCGGAAAAAGGCTCATCCATCAGAAGAACCTCCGGTCTCATCACAAGGGTCCGGCCAATGGCAACCCTTTGCTGCTGGCCGCCGCTGAGCTCGCCGGGATACTTATTCTCAAGTCCGGCCAGGCCGAGGTCCCCAATTATATTGAGGACGGCGATAGAAGAAGCTTCAGATGATTCGCGGCTCTTATAAGCACCCTGAATTCTAAGGCCGAGGGAGACGTTCTCTATAACCGTCATCCAAGGGAAAAGTCCGTAATTCTGCAGAATTAGGCCTACCCGCCTATCGGCCTTCCTGAGCGGCAGGCCGTCAAGGTTTACAGTACCGGAGACAGGAGGAAGTAAACCGGCGGCCGTCTTCAGCAGGGTTGATTTTCCGCAGCCCGACGGCCCCAGGATAGTAACCGTTTCACCGGGACTGAATCCTAGGCTCAGATTATGGAAAACCATCCCTGATTCGTATCCGCCGCTGCAGTTAATTATTTCAAGCCTGTTCTCATTCATTCATTCTACCTATTTACCTTTCGCCTGTTATCATTATATATTAAAAATCCGATGATTAAAGCCGACTTGAAAATTTTTGACTATATTATTATTGCGTTATCAGCCGCAGCCATTATCTTCCTGTCGGTACGTATTTATACCGCCGAGCCCGGAGCTCCGGTTCTCAAGGTAGATACAGCCGACTACGTATATATCTATCCTCTCGAAGAAGACATGGAAGTTGAGGTAGAGGGTCCTATAGGATCTTCCCACATCATTATCAAGGACGGGACAGCATATATCTCATCCTCCCCATGTGAGGATCAGCTCTGCGTACTGATGGGGGGAATATCAGAGCCCGGACAGTGGGCGGCCTGCCTGCCTAACAGGGTTTTTCTTTCTATTGAAGGAGGCGAAGATGATGAAGAAATCGACATTCTCAGCTACTGACACCGCAATTCTCGCAGCCTTCTGTATGTTTCTGTCGGTTATTGAATACCTCATTCCCAAACCTCTGCCCTTCATGAGGATAGGACTGGCGAATGTCCCCATCCTGATCTCCCTAATAATCTTCCCTGTCAGGGGAACACTCCTGCTCTCGGTTCTGAAGATTCTCGGTCAGGGCCTTGTAAACGGAACTCTGTTTTCCTACATCTTTGTCTTTTCCGCCGCGGGCTCTCTATCGAGCAGCCTGATGATGCTCGCCGTCTTTCATCTACTTGGCAAGAAGGTATCGCTTGTCGGCGTAAGCATAGCCGGAGCAATGGCGTCGAACATCATTCAAATTGCCCTGGCCCGGCAGTTCATCTTCGGAGAGGCGGCAATTCTAATTGCTCCGCCCTTTCTGACTATAGGACTCGTAAGCGCGCTGATTCTCGGTCTGTTTACCAGAAGCTTCATAAAGCAGTCAGCCTGGGTTGCAGCAAGCTTGGCCGGAAATGCCGGACCTGACAAGGCTTCAACTGCATCAGGAAGGAGTGATCCCTACAGCCGCTTCCTTTTTATCTGCGGAATTATTACGATTCCGGCTTTTATCTTTCAGCCTGATATCATTCTTAAAAGTGCCTTAACCATATTTTTCATTATTCTTGCCTCTGCTCGAGGTAAAAAGTTCAAACTGCTCCCAAACCTCCTGATGGCTGCAGGTATTACTGCGGCAAACCTCCTGACCCCCTTCGGGCGGGTGCTTGCTGAGATAGGCAGTTTAAAGATTACTCAAGGAGCATTAGAGGCGGGAATAAGCAAGGCAGCACTCATTATTGGGCTGATTTATATCTCGAGATCATCCATTCGGAAGGGACTATCCTTCCCCGGACGGCTGGGAAGCCTCATCTCGCTAGTGTTTTATTATTTTGAAAAGATTACCGAGGGAGAAAAACTAGGACGTAAAAATCTCATAGCAAAGCTCGATGAAAAGCTTTTTTCTCTGTCGGAAGAAGACAGCTCATATACAGAAACGGACCTTGAATCCGCCGAAGGCAGGTTCCAGGTCCGCAAATATATCACAGCGCTTCTTCCGATGCTCGCAGCCTGGGGACTGCTTATCGCAGGAATAATACTTTAATAACGATACCGTAATCCGACCTGAATCCTGATTCCAGCAGTTTTGGGCACAATAGAATCAAATTCCCAGTTTCCGCCGTAGCCGAACTCCAATGGAAATGATAAATGTTCGAAAAGAACAGGTTCAAAGCCTACACCGGCGCCGATACCTATTCCGGGATAATACAGAGGTTCAGTTTCACCTGTTTTAATCCGTTCAGTCCCTGTCTCCGTATATGTTTCGCTGTATCGGAGAGCTCCGGTGTGTACAAGTCCGGCGAAAAGATAAAGATTTCCACTGAACCACTGACTATAACTGTTCTCATACAGCATAAACAAGACTTCAACGCCGACATCATACCGAAACAGATCATAAAGGACGGTGGTCGAGTTATACATAGCCCAGGCCGGACTGATGCCTTCAGGGGAATATGAATATCCTGCGGCGGCTTGTACTCCGACGGAACCGAACCAGTGCTGATAACTAAGCCCTGTCCCGCTAGTTTCTCCTGTAAATCCGCCGAGGGCGTTACTAAACCGGTTATAAACATTTTGCTCTTCAGCAAAAACAAACTGAGAGGCAATGATCAATGTGAAGAGTAGCAGTATCCTTTTCATTAAAAACGGTACCTGAATCCGCCCTGAACTCTGACACCAGCGGCAGTAGGAATGATGGAGTCCAGGGTCCATGATCCGCCATAACCGAACTCTATTGGAGTCGAGAAATGTTCGAAGAAAACAGGTTCAAAACCTATACCTAAACCAAACCCCAGAGAAGGCTCATAACCGGTGTCACTCACCGTTCCGCCATGCAGACCTCCGGTAAAGAAGTAGAGGCTGCCGGAAAACCATTCGCTAAAGTAGTCCTGATACAGCATAAACTGCATTTGCGCACCTATTACGTATGCAAATGTAGATTGCGAATCATAGGCGAAGCCGGCGGCAGTCTCAAAACCGACGGGTCCGAACCACTGCTGGTAACTTATTCCCCATCCCCCGATATCGCCGTAGTATCCGCCAAGTGCTTGATCAAATTCATCATAAACACTTTTCTCTTCAGCCGCGAGACTGAACACTAAAAAGAAACATAACAAACTAAGCAATATTATTTTTTTCATCTTTTTTATCTCCTATTAATTAATCCCTTAGTCAGGCATTAACTTCTGATCTCTGCGTTCGGGAATGCTGCCGGGCTCTTCCCCGGAGGCAATAAAGGCTTCAGACATATAGAGCGCACAATAACAATGCCCAAACTCAATAATATCATCCGCACAATATTCGCAGGGGCATATTATATCCCTGTCCTTCTCCCTGCTTCCCCAGGCTTCCCTGCAGGGACAGACAAGATATCCATATTGTTTATAATTCTCGAATAATCCTTCTTCTACAGACTCTCTGAAGTCTGAATCCGGATTTACCCGCCAACGGTTCCTGGACGCGGTATTCTCCGAGAATTTCTTTACATTTTCAAGACTGAATTTGTTGTCGCTCACAATCTCTACCGATTCAGCCTAACTTCTCAAGCCAATGATCTTTCTTGAATCCCGTCAAAAAATCAGCATCATCGATAATCAACATAGGATAGAGAATATCAGGGGTAAACCTTTTTTTAACATCATCTTTCAAACTCATCCTGACATCACGATCCAGTTTATCAATATCGACAAAACTGAAGGCGTAGTCTTCTTCTTCCAGAAACGCCTTTGCTCTTTTGCAGAATCCACAGGTGGAAAGACCGAGAAACACCAGGTCTTTATCGCTTTTTGAACCTTCAAATCTAGTAAAAATACTTGTATCCATCATTCGATAAATATAACTTGTTTTCACACGTTTATCAAAAGAAAAGCATTACTGATTTAAATATTTCCAGCCGGCATTTACCGCTCTGCCCACAATGGAACAGCCTCCACCGTCCTTATCCCAGATCAAAATAAAAAATGACCGGACTTAAGGAACAGCAACGCAGTCCAAAAATCCGGTCAAGTTGAAAAGGAGAATTAAGCTTTTAAGCTTAAGCTTTAAAGCTTCATGAAAAAAATCTGACCGTTCCACACCGGAGTTAACCGGCATGGAGGGGTTGGAACGGTCTCTATCTTATAGAAATTGCACTTGTCCTGCGTTTTCTCTATTAACCTTCATTTATTAACCTCAGATTCAACTGGATTTTGATAATTGTTATTCCTTTACTATTCCGATGATGGCTTCCCGGGTTCCTCTGTAAATACGGATCATTACCTCATTACTCTCTGAGGAGTTAAGCCTCATATAAAAGTCGCCCATACTCTTTATACGCTTGTTATCTACCCTGAGGACGATGTCTCCGGGTCTGAGTCCTGATGCTTCCGCCGGACTTCCTTTAACCACATTCGCGACTATCACATTGCCCTTGTTGGTTTCAAGGTTCAGCGACTCTCTCACCTCATCAGTAGCCTCGACGACGGTCATTCCAGGCCATACATCGATGCTGCCGTCCTCGGCAATATTCTTCTTATCATCACGACGTCCAAGCTTGAGACTTACAGTCTGCTTCTCTCCGTCACGATAAAGTTCAAAGGCGGTCCAGAGATCAGGTGAAAGGTTTCCAATAACCTTGACCAGATCATTCCGGTTCTTAACCACCTTAGTTCCTACCTTCGTTATATAGTCACCTGCCATGAGTCCGCCATTGTCGGCCGGGGATGCGATGAACACGTCATTAATAAAAGCCCCGTCGACGCCTTCGAGCTTCATAGCCACCTTGCTCTCATCTGAGATATCACGGACATTTACGCCAAGCCATCCGTATTCAACACTTCCTGATTTGATAAAATCAGCGATGGCATTTTTTGCGTTGTTTATGGGTATTGAAAAACCCAGACCATTGCTTCCGCCTGACTGTGTTGCGATCCAGGAGTTAATGCCTATTACTTCTCCCCGGATATTCACTAGTGCTCCGCCTGAGTTGCCTGGATTAATGGCAGCATCGGTCTGGATATAATCTGTAAAACTTATGTTATTTGAGAAATTTGCAGTCTCACGGCCTACGGCGCTTACAACCCCGGCTGTAAAGGTAGACGCGAATCCCATTGGATTACCAACCGCGAAGACCCAGTCTCCGACAAACAGGTCATCCGAGTCACCTAGCACGGCCACGGGTATATTCTCTTTTGTCTTTATTACAACGAGGGCAAGGTCGAGTCTCGGGTCGGAGCCGACGAGAGTTGCTTCATATTCGCGGCCGTCAGTAAGAGTGATCTTTATTTCATCCGCGCCGTTAACCACATGATGATTGGTCAGGATGTAGACATTGTCACTCTCAGTCTGGACAATTACCCCTGAGCCGAGGCCCTGCTGCCTGAACTCTCTGGGTTTGGACTCCTGTTCCCGCTGATTAGGATTATTTCCGAAAAAGAACTCGAAGGCATCTGGAAAAGACTGTGTCTCGACAATATTTACTACATTCACTTCAACTACAACCGGAAGAGTCGAGGCCGCGACTTCCCTGAAAGTCATCTGATAAGTTTCCGCGAGCCCGGCTGTGCTGCCCGAGGCTGAGCCGACTGAACCGGTTCGCTGTGCGAACAGGCTGCCGGACACTGTGAAAGTTAATAGAACTGTTAATATAATAATGAGTTTTTTACTGATCTTTCTTTCTGTAAACATAATTAACTCCTCTGCGTTTAGTTAACACTGAAGAATATAACAAGCTTACCTTGCACCAGTATTGCACGAACATTACAAAATTGTAATAAACCGGCTAAATCGGCAGCCCTTTTATCTCGACTGTATAATCCCTGCCAAGGAAAAGGGTGTTTCCGTCGCCTAAAGAAGTCATCCGGTTTTCGGCTCTCCAGAAAATCTGCCTTTCGTCAGTACCTGCTGCCTTCGCGTCACGCCGTATTATTTCAGGAATATAATGTTCAAGGCAGTCGCAAGCCTCATGAAAATCATCAAATTCAGCCTGCATATCCAGTCCGGCGATGCTGAATCCTCCTCCCGGGGTCGGATTTACCGAAGCACTCCGGCTGACTCTGACCATGCTGCATACCGCGCCTACGGCATTTGCGACATCTCCGTATTCGGGAAGGACAAGCTCGGCACCGAGAAGTCTTGCGGTTTTCTCGAGAAGCCATCCGGCGGCGGCTCCCACCCCTACCAAGGGAGTATTTATAGAAGGAGTAAAACTGAGAGCCCTGCCCCCCTCCTTGATATTTCTAAGCAGCGACTTAAAGGCAGGCGCCGCGGTTACCCTGGCCGAATCCTCTCCCGGCACATCAAGTTCCTGGAGTACCAGCGTCTGTAGCAGGTTGTCGGAAATAGTCTCCAGGACTTCATTGGAAAATTCATCCATCTCCTCTCCCCAGATAACGGCATAGAGTCTAAGAATCCGGAGAGGAAGTTCCGCCGGCCAGAGCGTCGTCAAGCCGGAGGCGGTAAACAGATCAGTCGGGGTAAGGCTGAACCGCTGAACGATTGCCGAATGCTCCAGATCCGAGACTTCGAGGATGTTCCACAGGCCGCCGGCCAATACCGAGGCAAGCTCCTTCAGTGAGTACGGCCTCTGCTTGAGCAGTGATACAATCCGGCTTTCTCCGCCGGTCAGCGGCCTTCCTGCCTTGCGGCCGGTAAGCGCGAGGATCTCCATCGAGGCGGTTGAATAAAAATAATCAGTATGAAGTTGTTCGATGAAGCTGACCGCTGTCTCCCATCCTTCATGTCCGGGAAGCTGAGCAAAGGGGACCGCCCTGCGGGGGCCGGCCTTCAGCTCATGGTTCTCGATGAGAATCCTGCTGTCGCCTCCGGCACCGAGGGTGGACATATCGACGGCTTTCACATGAGTATGCCATCTTCCTACCCGGGCCCCTTCGGAGGCAAGCCTTATCTTTCCGCCGCTAATGAGGCCGATATCCGAGGTTGTCCCCCCGACATCGATGATCACCGCATCGTTTAAGCCGCTTAAGAACCTGGCTCCGGCTATGCTCGCGGCAGGCCCGGACAGGGTTGTTTCTATCGGGTGGCTCACGGCCTTGGCCCGGCTCATCAGAGAACCGTCGCCGCGGACAATCATGAGACTTCCCTCTACATCCAAATCATCGAGTGCCTTCTCCAGTTCCTGGATAAACTGTTCGATCAACGGAATTATCCCGGCATTGAGAACAGCAGTGTTCGCCCGGACAAAGAAATTGAGGGTATCAGAGAGTTCATGGCCGCAGCATACACCGAGCCCTGTTTCGTCTTCGATTATCCGCTTTATCTGAAGCTCATGGACCGGATTAATAGTGCTGCCGTATCCTGAGACGGCGAAGGCCTCTATCGCGTTTGCATCGATAAAATCCCGCGCAGCCCGTCTTATTTCTTCTTCCGAGACCGGCTCAAGCTCCTCGCCGCCTATGCTGAGTCTGCCGCCGACAATCCTGCAGGGGCTGTGCAGCAGCTGCTTTTCAGCCACATTCCCGAGAGGCATCAGAAGCAGACCTGTCTTCCTGCCCCGGCCTTCCACTATCGCATTTGTCGCGAGGGTTGTTGAAACCACGGTTATACTCACCATGGACAATTGTTCCGCCGGAAGCTTTCCGAGAGCTTCGGTGATGCCGATGGTAAAGTTCCATTTTGTAGTAGGCGCCTTTGCCTTGGATAGAACCTTCTTTGACTTAAAATCGTAGATCACCGCATCGGTATATGTTCCGCCGGCGTCAATTCCCAGGCCCAGTCCGTCCCGGCGGCCGGCAGTATCCATCGAATCAACCTCTCGTCCGGCCGGCAGAGATCTGTCCCAGACAGAGGGCGCCCCGGCTTCCGGATTATAGGCGTAGAGGCCGCGGGCAACCGGATCATAGGCTGTTATCCCAAACGGGGGCACTACGAGGATGTTCTCATCAGTGACGCCCGCCGTGAGCATCGAGTTAAACAGCTCCGGGCTGCCGTCAATTTTCTCATAATCCCAGCCAAGCTCAGAGGCGAGATCACGGGTATATGATTCATAGAGGCTCCCGTCACCGGTTCCGGTATCGATGTAGACGGATCTGCTGTAATTGCGTTTCCATGAATTAAGAAAATTATAAATTTCCTCTGCATTCCCCCGGCCGTACTTCTTCTTCATTGCATCGAAGCCTGCCGATATGTCCCAGTTGCCTTCGAGGCGGCCTTGCTTCTTCTTTATGGACATTGGCTGGGTTTTATGCTCATACCAGCCGTCTGTCATATAAAAAGTGCCGGGATTCTGCTTGAACTGCCGATTATATATTTCTTTTGAACCTAGAAAGAGTGAGATACAGTCATGAACCCTCGGAATAATAAGCGGAATGCTTCCGGCTCTCAGCCCGACAGTTCCCCGGCCGCAGAGACCGTAGCCGATAACTATTGCGTCCCAGCTGCCGCCCTGCTCCGGGGGGCAGGCCGTGACACGGTCTACAGCCTGCTGAAGTTCCCGCTTCAGCCTGTCAGGCTGTTCATGTAGTCCGGCCTCGAGGTAGTCTGCCGAGATGCTTATATTAAGTTCTTCAGCCGCCGCCTGGAGCTCATTTTCCAGTACTCCGCAGGCGATCAGCTTGATATTTCTGTTCATGATTCTGATTATAATACAGGTTCAGCGTAATAGATTGGAATATTTCATCCGCCGCAGGTAAAATTCAGCACTGCAGGCTGAGCGGAAAGATCATCCTGAACACTGAGCCTTCCTCCAGCCGGCTTTCAACCTCAACCCGGCCTTGATGGGCCATCACAATGGCGTTGACCAGGCTGAGCCCCAGCCCGAGCCCGTCTTTTGAAGATTTCCCCCTGTATAGTCTTTTCCATATTTCGGGAAGATCAGCTTCAGAAATTCCTTCCCCGTCATCCCTGAAGCTAACGGTCAGTTCACCCTCGGTACTGCTCACCGAGATAATAACCGAACCATTGTCCCTGCCGTACTTCACGGCGTTATCTATCAGGTTTCCAGCCGCCTGCCTGAAACGGTCAGGATCAGCTGAAAGAACACCCGTCCATGCTGGTTCTTCGATTGTAATGCTGATATTTCGATCCTCGGCAATGAGCAGGTAGACGTCTACGACCTCCCGTATCTTTTCAATCGGGCTGAACTCTGTTTTATTCAGCTTCAATGTTCCGGTTTCCGCCTCGGAAATATCCATCAGCATGGTCATCATCCGGAGTACAGTATCCGACTCAATCACCGCCTGCTCCAAGGCCGTCCTGTAGCTCTCTTTTGCTGGCTCTATGCCGGAATACTCCTGCCTACTTAGCGCCTTTTCGGCTACCATCCTGAACCTGGTAAGCGGGGTCCGAAGATCATGGGCAACGGTATCCAGGGCTCCGGCCATCCCCTTCACGAGTTCTTCGATCTTCGAAAGCATCCGGTTAAACGAGACAATCAGCTGATCCAGCTCTCCGGCCTTCGGTCGCTCCTGGATGCGGCTCTCGATCTTGCCGGTTTCTATCACCTCCGCGACAGCCTTCTCAAGCCGTCTAACCGGAAGCAGAAACCTGTGGGAGACAATAAAGCCTATGATAAAACTCACCCCGACTAATATCACCAGGGCGGCTCCTAAACTGCCTGAAAGCAGACTCATGATCTGCTGCCGGTTTTCATCACTCATACCTACCTGCAGGGTATAATTTTCCGTAATGGAAATATTCCCCACTTCAAGCACATAATCAAGCTGCGGCGAACGAAGAGTAATGAAGCCTCCGGCGACAGGCGATTTTTCCTCCAGCTTTCTGAAATCAAAACTCTCCCAATTAGCAGGTACCGTTAAAAGAACAGTATTATTAAAATCATCGGATATCCTTACGAAAAACGGCGCTTCGCCCGACAGAAGAACATCGACATCTATGCTATCCTTTAAAACCCCGTGTCCGCCGGATTGATCTATCGCCCAATAGCCCAGCAGTCTGACCTGAATTCCGCTCCTGGCTTCCTGTCTCAAGGTAGAGAAGATGTAAATGAACACAAATAAATAGATTATCAGAGCCGAAATCCAGAAAACCGATCCGAATATTACTGAAAACTTAAGGTCAGCCTTGAATCGGTTATTTCTCCCTGAAAACATAGCCTACACCCCTGATAGTGTGAATCAATTTCATTTCAGTACCATTGTCAATCTTGCTGCGGAGCCTCGAGATGAGAACATCGACAACATTCGTTTGAGGATCAAAATCATATCCCCATACATGCTCCATTATCATCGTCTTTGACATTACCATTCCACGGTTCCGGATCAGATACTCCAACAGGGAAAACTCTTTGGGATTCAGATCAATCTTCACACCATCGCGTTTAACCTCTCTGCTGGCGATATCAAGACTTACCCCTAGGGCTTCCATCAGACCGGGCTCAGTCTTGATTCCGGATCTCCGCAGCAGAGCCTGAAGACGGGCAAGAAGTTCCGAAAAAGAGAAGGGTTTTACCAGGTAATCATCCCCTCCCTTCTGGAGTCCGGCTATTCTGTCATCAACCGACCGTCTGGCGCTCAGAATAAGAATCGGCAGCTGATGTCCTGAACCGCGCAGCTGCTCTATGACCGATAAGCCGTCAATCCCCGGCAGCATGATATCAATTATCGCGGCATCGAAATCACCATCGCTCAGCAGGCCTAGTCCTTCTTCTCCGGTAGCGGAGCTTTCAACGGTAAACCCGGCCTCCCGAAGCCCCTTCATCAGAAAATCCGATATGGCAGCATCATCTTCAATAATCATCACTTTCATAACCTCAGCATAACATAGTTTATTTCCTGCGGGCAACGGGAATAAACAGCCGCCGGAGATGCCCTCGGCCGTTTAAAATACTTGGAGATGTTAACAAAATATTATATAGTTATCTTATGAAATCGTTAGATATAATTCTGAATATAATTTTTATTATAGTACCCTTTATCATTTGGTACTACAAAGGAATTGATAAGGATGTCTTCCCATCAATCGAGACAGCTCCGCCTGAAGGACTCCTTCCGTCTGAAGTCGGATATATTCTGAAAGGCAGGGTCGAAAACAATGCCCTAGGTGTCCTGATTATTTCATGGGCCAGGCGAGGCTACATAAGAATAAACGAGGCCGAAGACTACCGCCTCGAAAAAATCAAAGACCTTCCATATAGTGCAAGGAAATACGAGATTTACCTGTTTGACCGGATGTTCAACAAATACGGCGACGGCAGCCTCTTCAACTGGACCGGAATGAAACCCTTCTCCCTCAGCCGGATCAGGCTGACAAAAAGAAAGATTGTGAAATATTTCACAACCGAAATAGAGGAAAAGATTTTCTCGGCCGACACCCGGCTCTTCAGCCTTGTTGTGGCCTTCATTGCCACCCTTCCCGCGGCGAAGCTGATATTTATAGAGCTGTATGTACTTAGAAATGATTTCAGGCATGGAACAGGAATAACAATTGGAATCTGCGCCTTTACGCTGATCTCACTTTATATCATCTCAGCCCTGCTCGCCAAACCCAACCAGCTTCGCTCAAGCGGATCATGGAAGTTCATTCTGACAATCTTCATTCTGGTTGTAGCCCTCGGAACGATGCTCACCGCATTTTTTATTATCGGAGGCGGAAGCAGCGGAATAAGATACGTACTTGCCATGATAACTTCCTTCATCATCATCATAGTGCTTAACATGATGAGTACCAGAACAACCCACGGCTATCATATGTATGAACACCTACTGAGCATGAAGAACTATTTTCTCAACGCTGATCCCGATTCGGTGAAAAAAGCCGTAAAGGAAACACCTGACCTCTTTCTCAGCCTGCTGCCCTTTGCGGCGGCCATGGGTGTCTCAGAGAATTGGGCCGAGTATTTCAATTCGGAGATGATTGATGTCCCCAGCTGGTATATTACCAATAAAGCAGAAAGGATGAATCCTACTGAGCTGAATTCCGGCTTACTTGGATTGTTGAAAAAAATCGAGTAAATCAGGATCTAATGAATATAAAAACAATTACCGTAGTACTACTGATCGTCGTTTCATCGTCAGGCCTTTCAGGACAGTCGATAAACTCCACCCAGTTTCCATCTGAAATCAGGTGGAAACAGATAGAAACAGAAAATTGCATTCTCATCTTCCCTGAAGAACTTCAGCAGAAGGCATACGCAATAGCAGCCCGGCTTGATTCGCTCTACCCTCCTGTTGAAGCAAGCCTCGGCACCGAGGTTACAAAGTGGCCGATTATACTCAACAACTCTCTTTTAACATCGAACGGATATGTCACCGGTGCACCGAAGCACGCGCAGCTGTATACCCTGCCGCCCCAGGACGGCTGGAGCGGAACAACCGACTGGCTCAGCTTCCTCTGGAGCCATGAATTGCGGCATATTGTCCAGAATGAGAAGATGAAGCGCGGTTTCACCGAAATAGCATCCTGGCTCACCGGCGAGTACGGCTGGAGCGGAATGTCGCACTTCGCACTGCCGAGATTATTCTGGGAAGGAGACGCTGTCATTACCGAAACCCTCTTGAGTGAGTCGGGAAGGGGCCGGCTCCCTGACTTCGAGCGAGGGCTGAGGACAAACCTCTTGAGCGGAATCCGCTACGATTACAACAAATCCGCCCTTGGAAACTACGGCTCCTATGATGATAATGTTCAAAGCTGGTACGTAACCGGATACCACTTCTGCACCTACCTTCGGAAAGAATACGGCATCGAGGCGTTCAACCGGATATTAGAGATATCGGCGGACTTCTCCTTCACTCCGTTGATTGTAAACATTGCCGTCAAAAATGTAACAGGTAAAAACATTGATGTACTCTATGAGGAATGCATGGATGAGCTTACCGGTCTCTGGAGAAAGCAGCTTGAAAAGACCCCTGTAACCGACGCGGTAATTATCAGAACAGGGAAAAAGAATGATGTAACAAGTTATTATCCACTCGGAACATCCAGGGCCACAGGTAATATCACAGCCCTCAAGACATCCTCGGCGCATAAATACCAGCTTATCGAACTGATGCCTGACGGCAGCAACAAGATTCTAAAGACGATAAACCCCTCAGACAGGAACGTTTCATTCAACGGTTCGGCCTTCTGCTGGAGTGAACAGCAGAAAGACATCAGGTGGGGAAACAGTTCATGGTCTGTTATCAGGCTCTTTGTACCTGAAACAGGCGAGTACCGCCTTTTGACAGATAAAACCCGTTATTTCGCCCCCTCTCTGAGCCCGGACGGCAGCATGATTACGGCTATTGAGTACAACCGGGACCTTGAGTCGGCTATAGTTATTATAGACAGGCAGACAGGCAAACTTAAAAAAAGGTTCCCCGAACCCGCCGGCGCCTCAGCCCTGCAGCCCTGCTGGAGCGAAGACGGAACTTCAATAATATTCATCAGGCAGCAGGATAATCGAAAATCCCTTCACCTGATAGAGTACCCCATGGGACGAGAAATCAGGCTGACCGAGGCAGGAAGGGCGGACATTGCAGGCCCGGCCGCGGGAGATGGGTGGATATATTATGTAACAAGTAAATCAGGAGTTGACCAGATTAATGCCGTTTCATTGTCCGGCAAACAGATATTTGAGGCGGTTTCAACGCCCTTCGGCGCAGCCTCCCCCGTATTAGATGGCAGCAGAATTCTGTTTTCTGATTACACACAATGGGGCTGGGCATTGGCTGAGGCAGAGATAGACAGAGACAAGTGGCGTCCCGGCTCTGAGCTTATAAATACTCATGTTGACTATTTTGCCGATATAGCGGAGCAGGAACCCTTCGCGGGTTTTCTGGAGCTTGACAATTCTGCCGCGAAAATTAAGAAGGCCGATTATGAGGTTGAAGATTATTCACCGTTTTTCGGCATCTTCAACATCCACAGCACCGGCCTGGGTCTGACAAACAGCGGAACCGGAATCAAATTATATCTGCAGGCTGATGACATTCTTAATTATTCATCTAATCAGATCTATGCCGGATGGGATCCTCAAAACGGTGAATTCGTTACCGGCCTTGCCGGCGCGTGGGCGGGGTTTCTTCCAATTTTGCTCTACGGAGCCGAGTTAAATACTCCGGAAGCTATGCCGGCTTCTATGGTGGGCTCCTCCCTCTACGGCGGCGCTGCCCTTCCGCTAAATTTCTCGGAAGGAATCCTGGAGCATTATCTGACGCTTCAGTCGGTCTTTTTTATGGAAACATCTCTTACAGAGACTTCCGAACCTCAGACGGCTGTCAACTCTACTCTCAGCTGGCATTATACCGAGCTGATGGCCAGAAAAGACATCATGCCGCCCTCAGGAATGAGCCTCAAAGGCCGATGGTATTACAGCATGAATCCGAGAATATATAATTTCGCATCAGGAGAAGCTGTTTTCTATCTGCCGGGATTATTGGAAAACCATGGCCTTAGCCTCGAGCTGGAGGCGGAATACAATATCGACTCAAGCTTATTAAACATGAGCCCGCAAAAGCTGCCCAGAGGAATCTCATCAACTGGCCTTAGCTATCCGTTTCTGCTGAATACCTCTTTAAACTACAGCCTGCCGGTGGGTTACCCGGATTTCAGCCTTGGAGGGTTTCTCTATATACCGAGAGTCTATATGAATATATTCTGCGACGCCGCGGCCGGTCTGCATAATCCCGGACTGATGTTCTCCGATCCGGAGCTTGAGCTCATGTTGACTGCCGGCTTTGAAGTCTATGCTGATTTTCACCTTTTTAATAATATAGTCCCGCTTAAGACGGGACTGAGAGTCGTCTATGACTTTCAAAGCGGAGTTATCCGCCTTGAAGACACAGTTCTGCTTCTTGGAATCAGCCTGCCCTGACTGCCGTGCCGAGACTAAAGCGGCAGGACAGTCTTGTTTTCGAGAATTCCGGATCCGTATTCGGAAGCTATTTTCTTCAACACATCCTCCGGCCCCATTACAATCGATACTGCCTTAGGCAGATTATCAATTAGAGCCGATGCTGCCTGAACGAGGTTTCCGGTGCTGCAGCTGAGCATTGCCTCTCTCTTTTCCTGTCTAATTTCATCAGTTATCAGATAAAGTTCACGCCTAAAACCGATTAAGCTCTCTTCGGCGGGACTCATCGGCTTCATATCCCTTCCTACCACGGTAATAACCGCCTTCATCAGATCTGATTCCGAATATCTGCCGGCTGCAGCGGAACGAAGAGCTGAGGACAGGGCCGAAAGGTTCTTCCCGGGCTCAGGATCCCTGTAGGTGGAGACGGTCATGAGTCCCTCGGTACCGTTCACCGAAGCGTATACTCCGTAAGCACCGTTTTTCATCCTGACCTCTTCCCACAACTCATTCGTCTTCATGAGATGCGCAAGCAGACTCTGCCATGAATGCATGTCAGTACCCAGAAAAGCCGCAGGCATTGTAACAGCTGAAAAACAGACTGAAGACGGAACAGAGAGTGAACCGAGATGAAAGGACGGGGTCTTCTCGATATCCGGTCCGGAATAGGTAAGAACTTCGCCTTCAGGAAGAAGTTCCATAAAGCTGGAGAGTTTCTCCTTCACCGGCTCAAAATAATCACCGCTGCAGGTAATATTCATAGCAAACCGGTTCTTACAGAACAGCTTTCCCCGGAGCTCTTCGAGAGCACCGCAGATTTCCGGAATCTTCTGCTCGGCCGAGGCCGTCAAATCGTTCAGGTAAAGCAGCTGGCGGCTTCCCCTCCATTCATCCTCACGCTCCATAACCCTGTCAAACTCGGCTCCTGCTTTTACAGCGCAGTAGGAATGCCCGGATGGAATGATGCTGGATTTAAAATCATTTTTCATTTCCAGTAGAAGATCTTTTACACGCTCCGGATCGGAAATCTCAGAATGCAGGAAAAGATCAGAGGCAAGCTTCCATGATTCATCAAGATCCTGCTCCAGCGTCTTAAGCCGGAAGAAAAGATAATCCTTTCGTTCCACCCTGTCTCCCGCAGTCCTGCTTGACTCGAGGAAGGTGTAGAGCCCTCCGGTTTTAAGCGCAAGCTGAAGAGCCACCTGATCGTAAGACATTCCAGGAAGCCCCGAGGAGCAGATCATACGGCTCAAAAAAGGCAGAAGCATTGCCTGTTCATCCGATATATCCCTGATGTCGATGGCAAAATCAATATATACTATTCCATTTGTGAAGAGATCATGCAGATATAGAGGAGCCCCCATGAGCTCGGTTTTTACAGTAGCAATAGTTCTTATCTCATGCGGCAAATCCTCGAGCCCCAGGACCGGCATTACCGAGAGCGCCTCGACTGTATCCAGATTATCCTGAAACTTCCTGAATAATTCAAACTTCCGCTTTTCATCCTCGAGCTCGTCGGCACTTAATGCCTTTCTTGCAGCCTCGACGCTTCCGGTGATTTCTTCTTCCATCCGACTGTTATGATCGGTATCCGGTTCAACACTCAAGATCAGCCGGTGGCTGTTATTAATGAACCGTTTGTCAATCATATCTTCGAAACAGCGAGGATTTACCGCGAGTTCCGCACGAAGGGTTTTCATGGGCTCCTCGAAACCCATAGTCCTCGAAGGGTCGGCTCCATGGAGCCAGCCCTTCAGCGAACGGCTCATCAGCCTGAGCCCAAATGGAGCTCCGCCCTTAATTTCCCTGTTTCTAAACTCGACCTTGTGAAGCGCGCCGCCCAGGACGTCAGAAGGTATCCCGCTTTTTACAAGCTGCCTGAACTCATTCATTATAAGCTCTTCGAACTCGCTCTCTTTTTCAATATCAGCGCCCCTGACTCCTACCGAGAAAACTATTTCACGAAGGTCGGTATCAAGCCCGCTTACAGGGCTTACATCTTCGCCTATTCCCGATTCAACAACCGCCTTATACAGAGGGGCTCCCATATTTCCAAGCAGAGCCTCAGCCAGAACCTCAAACTTTAGAAGATCAACAGATTCCTCGGTGGAACCGCATTTCCAGTTCAGGGTGATTGTCGCGTCATCATCTGAATTCTCATCATCCGAATCATCATCGCCTTCTTCGGCCATAGGACTCGTCGCCCTCGCCCTCCTTGGGCTGGTCCAACTTTCCTGCAGTTGGACATCCTCCGCGGGATCGGCCCTGCCGCTGAAGGCGGACAATACCTCTTCCCCCAGAAACTTAAGCTGCTCTTCTGTTTCAATATCTCCATAAAGAAAAATCCTGCAGTTTGAAGGATGATAGAACCTCCGGTGATAGTTGAGAAAATCCTTATAACTCAGGCTGGGGATCACTGAGGGCTCCCCCCCTGAATCAAAACGATAAACAGTCTCAGGGAAAAGATGCCTGTAAGAGTACTCGGCGGTGATTGAGTCATGATTCGAGTATGCACCCTTCATCTCATTGAAGACGACCCCGCCGGGAGCCGTGCTCCCGTCTTCGAGCGGTTCGAACCTAATCCCCTCCTGCATGAAGATCTCCTCACGCAGCAGCGGAAAGAAGACGGCATCGGCATATACGCTCATCAGATTAAGATAATCCTTCTTAACCATGGATGCCGCAGGATAAACTGTCTTATCCGGATATGTCATCGCATTCATGAATGTATTCATGCTTCCGTTCATCATGGACAGAAAGGGATCCTTTACCGGATATTTTTTAGATCCGGCAAGTACACAATGCTCCAGAATGTGCGCCACTCCGGTATTATCATCGGACGGAGTCTTAAAAACGAAGGAAAAAAAGTTTTCCTTGTCATCATTATGCAGATGATAGAGATCCAAGCCCGTAATCTCATGGGTTAGGCGGAGGCCTATTCCTCTGTATTCACTTATTTCTTCTATACCAGTTACAACAAATCCATGTAGACGATCATTTATTTTAAGTTTATTCATTATATTCCCTAGCAGGGATAATCCTTTATTCTTTTGATCAGGGACGTAAACCTATCCCTGCTGCATTCGGTAATAACTTGCGCTTTTCCGTCCGCCTTCTGATTCTCGGCGGCCGCATCCAAAGACGCTCCGCGTTTTTCGCTATTTCTATCCAATACCATCCTGAGCCCCATATTTTCTGAAGCCGTTATTATGTCAGGATCAATCACACAGGCCATTGTAAGCGGATCCGGAAAATTTATAACTCTTTTCCCGTACGTCCTCTCTTTATAATTCATATAGAACCTCTGAAGGTCCAGGAAAAGATCTCCCGGTTCACTGCCTCCCATATCCAGAGCGTCATACTCTTTCTCGGTGAAGGTCAACTCGACAGTGGCGTCCCAGGTAAGGATTTTCATCGGCATCTCACAGGAAAGACAGCTCGTCACCGCTTCAGGATCGAAGGCAAAATTAAACTCGGCATATTTAGTTACATTTCCGGGACCAATGGCGCCGCCCATAACCACAATCTCACCAATGAGGCCCTTGAGCTGAGGATAGAGGTTAAGCGCCGCCGCTATATTCGTAAGCGGACCGAGGGTAACAAGGGTAAGCCCGGGGTTCGCCTTCGCGGCCTCAAGCAGTCCGTCCAGGGCGTTCTTCTTCTCTACCCTTTTCCCTATTGCTTCGAGCTCCACTCCGCCAAGCCCGCCCTTACCGTGAACATCATCAGCATTCAGCTTTGTACCGATCAGAGAATGGGGAAATCCACGGTAGACTGGAATATCGGTGCGACAGAAAAACGACAGAAGCCCGCAGACATTCTTGATAACACTGTCAATGTCGGTGTTTCCCGCAACACAGCTTATTCCCGTAACATCGACCTCAGGGCTCGACAGGGCCAGCATGATAGCGACAGCGTCATCGATACCACAGTCAGTATCTATAAAAATCTTTTTTGTTTCCGACATTTAATTAACTCCTTTCATTGAGAGTGATATTCTCTTACGCTTCACATCCACAGAGAGAACCTCAACTCTGACTTTCTGGTTAACCTTGAGAACATCCGCAGGATCCTTGACAAAAATGTCTGAAATTTCACTTATATGCACAAGCCCGTCCTGGTGAACACCAATGTCCACAAAGGCTCCGAATGCCGTCACGTTTGTCACTATACCGCTTAAGACCATATTCTCGGCAAGGTCGGTTATTGAATTAACTCCGTCGGCAAAACAAAAACTCTCGTATTCCGTCCGGGGATCACGACCCGGTTTTTTGAGTTCCGAAAGAATATCGGTTATCGTCGGCAGACCGGCCTTGTCATCAATATAATCTTCAGGAGAAATTCTGTTAATAAGCTCGGTTTTCTGTATCAGCTCCGACACTGAAGTTCCGACATCGGATGCCATCCTCTCTACAATATAATAACTTTCCGGATGAACGGCACCTGAATCAAGCGGATTTTTTCCTCCGGAGATCCGAAGGAAGCCCGCAGCCTGCTGAAAAACCTTCTCGCCGACTCCGGGAACCTTGCGCAGCTGATTCAGATCAGTAAAAGGGGTTTTTTCCCTTTTCTTTAAAAGCTTGTCGGCGGTGCCTAGGCTTAAGCCCGAAACGTAGGAGAGAAGCTCACGACTCGCAGTATTGAGCTCAACGCCTACTGAATTGACACAGGAAATCACGACATCATCGAGACTCTTCTTAAGCTGCTTTGGGTCAACATCATGCTGATACTGCCCGACTCCGATTGATTTGGGCTCTATCTTTACCAGTTCGGCAAGAGGATCCATAAGCCGCCGGCCGATGGATACCGCACCGCGGACCGTTACATCCTTATCCGGAAATTCCAGCCTTGCCGTTGCGGAGGCGGAATAAACCGAGGCTCCGCTTTCATTCACCGATTCGACAAGGACGCCTTTCGGAAAGACCTCCCTGACGAAGGCTTCCGCCTCGCGGCCGCCGGTACCGTTGCCGACGGCTACGACCTCAATCGAATACTTTTCGGCAAGATTCCTAAGAAGGGCAGCCGCCTTATCCCTTTTATTATGCGGCTCAAGAGGATAAATGACGCCGTCCTCGAGAAGATCTCCCTCAGCACTCAGGGCTACAATCTTGCATCCTGTCCTGAGCCCCGGATCGACTGCTATCATCCGTTTCCCGCCTAGCGGAGAGGCAAGAAGAAGGTTTCGAACGTTCTCGGCAAAGACCTCGATAGCCTTCAGATCAGCCTCTTTCTTGGCCGCGTTCCGAAGTTCCGTTTCGAGTGACGGACTGAGAAGCCGATCGTAAGCATCTTCGATCGAAGATTTAATAAAAGATCTGCATTTCCCGGAGCAGTCCGGCCCCGGCGAGCTGGTTTCCGATAAAATGCGCTTATTAAAAATGAGCCGCTCCATCCTCTCCAGGGCGTCTCCGGTTTCAGGAAGAATATGCCATCTGAGAAAACCCTCATTAGCTCCTCTCATTACCGCCAGAAACCTATGCGCCGGAACCCTCGTTATCTTTTCACTATAATCGAAGTAATCCCGGTACTTTTCCGCCTCTTCCTTCTTTTTCTTGATAACCGCAGAGCTCAGCTCAGCACTGTTTTCAAAAAGCTCTCGCAGCGCCCCCCTTATAACGGAATTCTCGGCAGCAGCCTCGGCGATAATATCCGAGGCTCCGGCAAGTGCGGCCTCGGCGGTTTTGACACCCTTATCCTCACTAATATAGGCCTCGGCATCAAGCTCAGGATCACGGCTCCTGAATGACAGTATCAGCTCGGATAGCGGTCCAAGCCCCTTCTCTCGGGCTGCCGACGCTCTTGTTTTTCGTTTCGGGCGGTAGGGCAGATAGATATCTTCGAGCAGATTCAGTTTATCCGCCGCTTCAATCTGCTTCTTGAGTTCGGGAGTAAGCAGCTCACGTTCTAAAAGCGATCCGAGAATTGCGGCCCGTCTCTTTTCGAGTGCCTCTATCTCTTCGATCCGGTCACGGACGCCGATAATTTGCAGTTCATCAAGATTCCCGGTCATTTCTTTCCGGTATCGCGCGATAAAGGGAACTGTAGCTCCGCCGGATATCAGCTGGGCAACGGCTGCAACCTGAGCTTCTCGGAGACCCATCTCCCTTGCAGTAGTCTTAATATATGTATCATTCATTAAAGAGTATTTAACAACAGAAGAGATAAAGGGTCAATCAGCTGATTCCGATCGCAGCAATTCCGATTTCAATCTCCGGAAGCATCTGAATAATCTTAAAAATGTTAAAATATCTAAACCATTCCTCTTTGCCGTGTGTTGAATAGTTTTAATTCCCGCTTCCGGGAAGTCAGTGGTTCTGAATTTGGCTGCTTTTTTATGCCGCCGCTGGGGGCCCCGGTGCCGCCTGAGAAAAATTGAGGTCTTCCGAACCTTTTTTTGATGGTGTCGGGGTCAGCAAGGGCCGACATTCGGGGGAATTGCAGCCAAATTAAGAACTGCTGTTCCGATCGGCTATTCGAGATCTTGACCAGGAGAGGAGTTCCCTGAATAATCAACCTATGAATCAAAGCAGGAGAAACCTTGATATCCTAAAACGGCGTAATGCGGTACTATCTGCAATCAGATCTTTTTTCAGCGGCAGAGGCTACATAGAAGCCGAGACTCCGCTTCTCGCCGGCGCGGTCATCCCGGAAGCGTCTATTGAGCTCTTTAGTACATCTTACCGAAGTCCATATGCCGAGGGTTCTGATATGTATCTTCTTCCCTCACCGGAATATTACCTGAAACAGCTCATTGCCGCGGGATCGGGGGATATTTTTTGTCTCTCAAAATGCTTCCGAAACTCTGAGCAGACCGGCCGATGGCATAACCCGGAATTCACAATGCTAGAATGGTATCAAATGAATGCTAATTATCTTGATTCGATTGCGACTGCCGAGGATCTCACAGGCAGTCTTATCGAGAATACGGAAATCAGAAATTTTAAGGGTACTGATCTCAAAGCGCTGACCCCGCCTTTCAGGAGAATGTCGATGACGGAAGTTTTCGATGAGTTTGTATCTTTTGACCTTTCAAGACATTGTACAGGAGAAATAAGTGATGAAGAACAGAGGGCTCAGCTCAGGGCGAAAGCCGCCGAACTCGGACTCGGCACATCTTCACATGACAGCTGGGAAGAACTTTTTAACCTGATTTTCGTGCACGAGGTTGAACCTAATCTGCCCGCGGACAGCCCTCTTGTTATCTATAACTATCCGGCCGGAATTCCCGCTCTGGCCAGACCGGCTGAAGAAAATGGCCGGCTCGAGCGCTGGGAACTCTACGCGGGCAGCATAGAGCTTGCCAACTGCTATACCGAAGAGACCGACGGCAGCCGAATTGAAGAGTTTTTCCGGAGTGAAACCCGCGGTAAGGCCGAGGCCCTGGTTCCGGTGAAAGCGGATCTCACCTGGTGCGGGATGTACGATGGAAGTTTCCCTGACTGCTCCGGAACAGCTATGGGAATAGACAGGCTGATAATGCTTCTTACAGGAATCGAAACAATTGAGGGGGTGATTTTATTCCCCTTTTCTGATATAATCCGGAGATAATTTTTAATAGTCAAGGATAGGTAATGATTAAAGCAGGACAGATAGATAAAACGACATTTCTCTTATTAAAGGGAGCACCATACGCCGTCGCGGAAAGAGAGTTTGTAAATCCCGGAAAAGGTTCGGCCTTTGTCAGACTGAAACTTAAAAACTTGATCGACGGTTCGGTTCTGAAAGAAACAATGAAAAGCCAGGATAATGTTGAAGACATTACAGTTGCTGATAAGGATTGCCAGTACCTCTATTCTGACGGCGAGAATTATCATTTCATGGATAATGAAACCTTTGAACAGTTTGAAATCCTCGTGAAAACAATGGAAGACAAGGGCCTCTACATGAAAGACGGCGATACCTACAAGGTTGTATTCTGGGATGAGAAGCCAATCGATATAAAAATCCCTTTTAAAGTAGTCTACGAAGTTACCGAGGCCGCCGATGCGATTAAGGGTGATACAGTTACAGGAGCAACAAAGTTGGTAACGGTTGAAACCGGTTTGAAAGTAAAAGTTCCCATTTTCATCAAACAGGGCGAGAACATTCTCGTTAACACCGACACCGGGGAGTATGTAGAACGGGTAAACAATTAGATTTCGACGATAAGTACATCAACCGAATGGTTGATTTTCAGTTCATGGGAGAAAAACTAAAGTTTTATCTTTCCCTCGGACTGTTTAGCAGTTTCAGCGTGGATGCCGGAACAAGGCTGCTGCTTAAAACGTTAGCACAACAGAAAATTCTCCCCACGGAAGGGAAAATCCTCGACAGCGGATGCGGCACGGGAATCATCGCCGTTAGTCTTAAGAAAAAATTCCCAGATTTGGATATAACGGCCCTCGATCGGGACGCGCTTGCCCTGAAATTTACAGGAATGAACGCAGCCCTCAACAACCTCCCGGTCGAGGGCTTCAGTCTTGAATCAGGACTGCTGCCTGGGAGCATCGAGACTCCTTTTTTTCCGGAAACCTCCGCCCTGAATACAATGAAATATGATCTGATTATATCAAATATTCCAGCAAAGGCAGGCTCCCCGGTAATTGAAGATTTCCTCAGTAACTGTGCCGGGTGGCTGACTGACGACGGAAAGGTCGCGGTTGTAATTGTAGCTTCGCTCACCGCTGCTGCAGAGGAAAGCCTCAGGCGCTGCGGCGCTGTTATAACTCATAAAGAAGCCGATGCGCAGTATACAGTCTTCCATTTCATCCCGGGAAACTCGGCCGGCAGGGCAGGGAAGTTCACCGATATATACCAGAGGACCAGCGGCCGAGTAAACGGATTTTTCGGCCTTCCGGATTTTGATTCCATCTCATACCAGACTAGTCTGACCCTCAAAACAATGAAGCATCAGAATTTTAACGGCGATACCATCATCTGGAATCCAGGAACGGGACATATCCCGGCGGCCGTTTTAACATCTGTAGATAAAAAACCAAAGAGTCTCATTCTCGCGGGCAACGATCTCCTCCAGCTGAAGGCCTCTGAAAACAATATTAGATACGCGAATCTCCGGCTGATGCACCTTCCGACGATGGAATCTCTATCAACCCGGCTGCCTGAACGCTCAATAGATTTCATCATCGCAAATCCTGTACAAATCACCGGGGCAGGAATAGAAGAAGAGCTCATGAGAGCTTCAGCCCGGCTCCTTCGAAAGGGAGGAAGGCTGCTTGCCGCTGGCAGGAGCTCAGATATTTCGAGACTCGATAAGTACAAAAAAGGTTTTACTGAGATTTCAAGTGAAAAATTCCGTGGATTCAGGGTGCTATTACTAGAGAAATTGTCATAGTTTAATTATTTAACCTTTATTTTTTAGTCTCAATAAATTATAATTCGTCTATCTAAAAAGATATTATTTCAAGGAGATTAACAAAATGAGAATCACGACAAAAGGCCGATATGGACTCAGAGCTGTTCTAAAACTAGCTGAAGCAGAGGACAATAAACCGATTTCAATTAGCTCCATTGCCGCAGATGAGCAGATATCACCCGAATTCCTCGAACAGATTTTTTATAAAATGAAAAAATCAGGCATCATCAAATCAACAAGAGGGCCGGGAGGCGGCTTTAGCCTAACGAAGGATCTTGATAATATAACTCTTGCCGACATACTCGAAGCAGTAGGAGAACCTGTAACCCTCTCCCCGTGCAGCACCGCCGGTTCCAAAAAAGACTGTCCGCGAACAGGTGATTGTTCAGCTTATGACATCTGGCAGGATGTGTCACAGCATCTGAATGAGTACTTCAGCAGCCTGACCTTAGAGGAAATTATCAAGAGAAACTTGGTAAATGTCTGATAAACGGCTGGAAATCAGCTTTTTATTCAAATTTTATATTTTTTCTTATTGATCTATATATTTGTCGTATTACAATTCAGATATGGCTTTCCAAATCGGGATCGAGGTTGACGGCAGCAGAATAGCATGGGTACAGAATTCAGACAACCTGAACTCTGTCATTACAAAACTCACCACTCTAACTGCAGATCAGCGTACCGCTGTAATTAAATTTCACCTTAAAACCACTGATAAAAAACATCTGGTCTGTACCGAGACGCTGAATGCCATACCTCCGATGGAAGCTGGAACGCCGGCCATCGATGTAGTAACAAGGTTGTCGGGCAGGATTCTTTACTACCGGATAAGCCTGAATGGAAGATTAGTATCAGAACAGAAGAAAGTGCTCAGCAAATACATACATAGACCTGTCCCAGTCCTGCGGATAATCCTGATTATTGCCATTATCGCAACGGCGGCGTCCCTTATTATTTGTGTTCCGGGAATCATCCGGCCCTCCGGAACCGAAGCGGCATCGGAACCCGCAAATAAAAAGGCACCTGAGCTGCGATCAGATCTTCACCAAAAACAGCCTGCCGCGAAGACTGAAGTTAAAATCACAGAAAATTCTGGACAGCCGGCAGAAACCGAAGCAAGCCGGGTGACGCCGGAGCCCGCCCGGAGTATTCCGGAGAAATTAGAGGTCACCTGGTCTGAAAGCGAAATATTTGACAAGCATTCGGTCTACTTTACACCTGACAGCGCAGAACTGACGGCGAAAACAATTGCGGAATTAAATGCTTTCATATCCGCACTTCCTGCAGCCGATGATTTTGAGGAGGGATTCTTTGAACTTGCCGTCAGAGGCCATTGTGCAAAATACGGAACCGAAGAAGGCCGCGCGGAATTAAGCAGTGACAGAGCTCTTAATGTCACTACATTTCTCAGGAAGAGATGGGGAATTGAGGCGAACTATATAACAAGCGGAGCAGGTGCCTCAGAGCCGGTCTCCCTCGCCCGGGACGAGCAGCATCTGAACAGACGCGTAGACATAGCTATTAAAGGCAGCATCAGAAAGAAAATTGCATCAGACGAGGAGCGTTAATCATGCAGAAAAATATTGGATTTGTATCCTTCAGGATAGCGGGAACTGACGGGGTTAGTCTTGAATTAAAAAAATGGGCTGACATCTTTGAACGTAACGGCTGTAAATGTTTTTATTTTGCCGAAGAACTGGATACTCCTGACGAATGTTCGTACAAGTCAAAATATGCTCACTTCAAAAACCCGGCTATAGAAAAGATCAACAATGCAATCTATGATACCTCTGTACGTGATCCTAATCTTACTGCCAAGATTCATCATTACAGAAAAAGACTTAAGGAAGAGATTCACGAATTTGTTCAGCAGTTCGATATCGACATCCTTATCCCACAGAATGCGCTGACAATCCCGCTCAATATTTCACTGGCTCTTGCCCTGACCGAATATATTGCCGAGACGGGAATAAAAACAATAGCCCACCACCATGACTTTTTCTGGGAGAGAAAACGTTTCCTCCGAAACTGTGTGTGGGATTATTTTAATTCGGCCTACCCCCCCCACCTTCCGTCTATAGAACATGTTGTTATTAACAGTTCCGGGCAAAACCAGCTGGCACTCAGGACCGGTATTTCCTCCACCCTGATTCCAAATGTTATGGATTTCGATAAACCTGCTCCGGGTATTGATGATTATAACAGCGACATCAAGGAAGCGCTCGGAATAAAAGATAATGAAATACTGATTCTTCAGCCAACCCGCGTTGTTCAGAGGAAGGGAATTGAGCACGCCATTGAGCTCGTAAGCAGACTCGGAGACAACGCCGTATTCGTTATTTCCCACGCCTCCGGTGATGAGGGTCATGAGTATGAGCTACGTGTTCGTGATTACGCCAAGCTGATGGGAATAAGGGCGATCTTCGTTTCCGACATAATCGCCGACAAGCGGGAAATTCGAAACGGGAAAAAAATCTACACCCTTCAGGACCTCTATCCTTATGCTGATTTTGTAACCTATCCTTCACTGATCGAAGGATTCGGAAACGCCTTTCTCGAAACCATTTATTTCAAGAAGCCGATCCTGGTAAATAATTATTCAATCTATTCTACCGACATTAAGCCCAAAGGATTCGAGGTAATAGAAATGGATGACTTCATTACCAATAAAACTGTCGAGCAGGTCAAGGAAGTGCTTAGCAATAAAAAGCTGAGAGACAGTATGGTTGAAAAAAACTTTCGTATAGCGCAATGCTTTTATTCCTACACCATGCTCGAAGAAAAACTCATGGATCTGATGGCCAGGTTCTGGGGTGCAACTGGGTAATGCCATATAACTGAGGGTCTTTACGCTGTCTTCAGCCGCCATGCCTGCCGGCTCGGTCTCCATATTGCTAAAACGCTATCTAATTCGCTTTTCTAAAACATAAACAAAACGTTTAGGATCATGTTATCCCCTTTATATGTCAATAGAGCACTTATTACCTTATGTTCATGATAACAAAGACAAGGATTTGACATGAAACAAATAATATTTATTTTACTATTAGTCACAGCTGCACTTGTACCAATATTTTCCGACACAGCAGAGTCTGAACCCCTGATTCTTACCGTAGCGGATGCTGTAAAGCTGGGCCTGGCAAACAATTACAATCTCAAAGTTCAGGCAAGCAATGTTGCAGGAAAAAACCGTGCAAAAGACGACGCCTGGAACGTTTTTCTTCCGGATATATCCGCATCTCTAACTTTTAGCCGTAAAAACACCGCTACGATCACATCTTTTGGACAGGAAATGAGCCCATGGACAGCGGTTGGAAACCTGTCGGCACAACTTGCACTGTCTCCGGCAATGTTCAATGGAGTAAAACAACTTGAGCTTGATTTAAATAATGCCCTACTTGATCTTGAATCAGCTGAGCAAAGTACAGAGAAAAGTATAAAAACCAACTTTTACAACCTCCTGCTTCTTCAGGAACAGATTGACGTCCTGAATAAAAACATAGAAACAACAAAATCAAGACTTAAAAGTATGGAAGAAATGTATGAATACGGATACGTAACGGAGCTAGACCTGCTAAATACCAAGGCAGGCCTCGCCTCGATGGGGCCAAGCCTTCTGCAAATGGAAAACGGCTATAAGCAGCTACAAATGGTAATTCTGATGGATCTTGGACTTCCACTCAACCGTGAGGTGGTTCTTGAGGGTTCAGTAGATGTTGCGCCGGAAACATGGGATGCGGACAGTCTGGTCAGTAATAATCTGGCGAATAGAATAGACATCCAACAGCTGACGATAGCCGGAGAAATACTTGGTAATGCAAAGTCTGCAACCTTCAACCAAAGCCTACTACCCGCGCTCATACTGGGCTGGTCTTACAGCCCGTATCAATCTGATCCTTTTGAGACTGAAACTTGGGGAGATGACGGATATTTTGGGGATAATGGTTCATTATCGCTTACACTATCGCTGCCGGTTGAAGACTGGATTCCACATTCAGGCACATACAACAAGATTCAGGATGCTCAGGACCAGATAGAGAGAATGGCATATCAGAAGGAATTGGCATTTCTCGGTGCCGAGATGGAAATCCGCTCACTTGCCATGACGCTTAATACCAGTATAGAAAGCCTGAAGGTATTAAGTGAATCAATTGACATTAACCGGCAAAGTTTTGACATGAGCATGGAATCATATAACAGCGGACAATTGAGCCTTCTTGATCTGGAAACATCCGAGAATAGTCTTCTCCAGGCGGAACTGGATCTGGTATCTGAGAAATATAAGTATATTTCATCGCTTCTAAACCTTGAAGCGGCAATAAACAAGAATCTAACCAAATAAAGGGAATGAAAAAAACACCTCCATGTATTTTTTTTATTCCCTTTCTACTTGCCATCCATGGCAAGAATATTTCACAGGAGAACTAAATGAAAAGGAAACTGATAATAATAACTTCAATCGCTGCGGCTCTAGTGTTTGCAGGCTGCGTGCCCGGGGGCGGAAGATCCGCAGGAACATCAAAAAGCATGCCCGGTGAAAACACGACCGCGGTTGTCGAAAAAAGCTTTAATATAAAAACTACTACTGCACAGCGTCAGGATATTTCAGATAGACTCACGCTCTCAGGTGATGTAGAGGCGGCATCTTCGGTTGATGTCTACCCGAACACCACGGGACAGCTTTCTCAACTAATAGTTGAAACCGGGACCTGGGTGAAAAAAAATCAGGTACTCGCCAAAATCGACCCGTCCCGCCCCGGCATGAATTATGCAGAAAGCCCTGTTGAAGCACCTATAAGCGGTACAGTAACCCAGATCAATTCCGACCCGGGCGCTACAGTGAGCCCTCAGATGCCGCTGCTTACAATCGGAGATATCAGCCGTCTTGTAATTACGACCCAGATACCCGAACGATTTATATACATGGTCGAAAACGGCCAGACCGCCTGGATTACATCAACAGCTTATCCCGGCGTTAAATACAGAGCCAAAGTCAGCTCAATTTCTCCTGTAGTAAATCCCGCAAGCCGCACCCTGAAAATAAAACTCAGCCTGAGCGAAAAAGCCCCCTTAAAGGCCGGAATGTTCGTAGGAATCGACCTGATTACTACAACCTCAAGGGACAGCCTGACAATCCCTGAAAAAGCACTACTGTCACGCGATGATCAAAGCTATGTCTATAGAATTAATAATGGACACGCTGAAAAAGTTTCTGTAACTTCCGGCATAAAAAATAACGGCCTTGTTGAAATAACATCCGGCCTCTCAGAGAATGACATCCTGGCTATAGAAGGGGTCACCCTTCTATCAGACGGCAGCAAGATCAATATCATAGGCAGCGAGGGCAACCGATAATGACCCTATCAAGACGAATACTCAGCCGGCCGATGACGATGATCATCGTGTTTCTGGTAGCATCAATTGCCGGCGGCGTTCTAGTAACCCGCCTCGCGGTTGATCTCTTGCCGAAGATGAATATGCCTGCAATGGCCGTCATCACCACATATCCAATGGCGTCGCCCACCGAAATTGAGGATAAGGTAACAAAGGAAATTGAAGCACAGCTAATAAATGTTTCCGGACTTGACTCACTTACCTCTTACTCATACGACAGCTTCAGCATGATTATCATGATGATGGACTATGACGTGGACATGAATGATGTCACCGCAGATGTCCGTGATAAATTATCTATGGTAGAGAGTAGTCTTCCCGATGAATGTCAGGCTCCTTCCATATTTCAGTTCGACCCGAACGCACAGGCCGTTATTAAACTCGCGCTGACCGGGGATCAGGGCCTTGAGGAACTGCTGAAGCTTACCGAAGAAGATCTTCAGCCGCAGTTTGAACGCATCAGCGGAGTTGCTGAGGTTGCACTTTCAGGCGGTCTTGAAGAAATTGTAGAGGTGAACTTCTACCAGGAACGCCTCGATGCCCTGGGCCTGAGTATTAGTCAAATATCAGCTGCTCTTGCTTCTCAGAACATGAAGCTCGGCGCGGGAGAACTCATTGAAGGCGGAACGAATTATCTCATCCAGACCTCCGGCGAAATCACCTCGCTTAAAGAACTTGAAAACACAATTATCTCGGTTAAACCCATAAGCAAGAGCTCATCTTACGAGGTTCTGCTGCGTGATGTTGCCGATGTATCAGTTGGTGCAAAGGATCAGGAAAGTATTGTTTTAATAAACGGACAGGAGGGAATCCAGCTCTCGATCAAGAAAACCGACGATGCCAACATGCTTGATGTTGTAAACAAAATAAAAGAAACAGTAAAAGAAATCAACTCAGGCCTTCCTTCAGGCAGCAGTCTTACTGTACTCTCTGATAATTCGATACAGGTCAATTCAGTTCTAAAGCAGGTTATAAGCTCAGCCATCTTCGGGGTCATATTTGCTGTTCTAATACTTCTGCTTTTTCTAAGACGAATCAAATCTACATTGATAGTTGCAATTTCTATCCCTGTCAGCCTTCTGATTACTATAGGAGGAATGAGTTTAGCCGGAAAAACATTCAATATGATATCACTCACCGGCCTGATTCTTGCCCTTGGAATGATTGTAGACGGCTCGATAGTTGTCATAGAAAACATATTCAGGTACCGCCAGAAGGGCGCGCTTCAGAAACCGTCTGCGGAACTCGGAACTCAGGAGGTCATCGGAGCTATCACAGGTTCTATACTGACATCCATCTGCGTATTCCTGCCGCTACTGATCTTTCAGAATGATCTGGGCATGATTGGTGTAATGTTTGAAGATATGGCATTTACAGTGGTAATAGCACTGCTTGCATCACTTGCGGTATCGATACTGCTTGTCCCCGTACTTGCATCAAAGGTTTTTCCAATCTATACCCGTGCTGAAAAACCTATTAAAAACAAGGCCCTGAGAGCTCTTGATAATTCAATGGAGAGGTCCATGGACGGCTTTACCGGCGGATATCGCCGAGCCGTTGAATGGAGTCTTAAGCATAAAGCTATAATTATCATTCTATCTCTTGCCCTTCTTGCAGTCTCTATTATTCAGCTGCCGAAGCTGGGAATTGTTATGATGCCTCCTTCCGGAGAAACATCAATTGTTCTTGATATAGTCATGCCCGAAGGCACATCTCTTAAAACCACCGAAGAGGTCATGCACCAATGGCAATATATTGCCTCAATGGAAATACCAGAATCAGAGAGAACCAATATTATTGTCACTTCCGGCTCCGTAGGCGGTATGGGTTCATCTGGAGGCTCTCATACAGGAATGCTTGAAATATCACTACCGTCGCTTGATCAGCGAACACTGAGCGACAATGAAATAAAAGACATCATGAGGTCCCATTTTGAGATGTTTCCCGATGCAGTAATAAGTTTTGCAACAACTGACCAGGCCAGAATGATGACAGGAAGCAGTGATGTATCGATCAATTTTCAAGGAAATGATCTCGATGCGCTGGTTAAGGTAAGCGAAGAAATGATAGGGCTTGTAAAAACTGAAATCCCGGAGGTTCTTGAGTTCACAAGCAGCTACTCGAATGCGCTGCCGGAGATGGAACTTGTACTCGACAGGGAAAAACTCTATGACCTTGGTCTTAACACACAAACAATTGCATACGAACTTCGTTCCCAGATTGCAGGTGTTACCGCAACCTCAGTTACCATAGAAGGTGAAACCTACGATGTAGTACTTCAACTTCGCGTAGAAGACAGGGATTCCGCCTTTGATATAAATAAAATCTTCATAACAAGCAATACAGGACAAAAGGTTCCATTTTCAAGCTTCGGTGCGGTTAAAAAAACATCAGGACCTGTTTCGATATACAGGCAGGACAGGGCGAAAACTATTACACTCTCAGGAGATATTGCCCCAGGGGCTGTTGCCAACTTTATTCAGACCGAGATTGAAAACCTCTCTGAAGAAAAACTTGTACTGCCGGAAGGAATCACTATCAGCACCGGAGGACAGATGGAAATGATAGGTGATACTATCAACGGCATGATTCTCGTCCTAATCTTTGCAGCACTGCTTGTCTTTGCCGTAATGGTCAGTCAGTTTGAGTCATTTAAATCTCCATTTATTATTTTCGCAATGATACCTATGCTTCTGGTTGGCGTAGTGGCTACCTACATGATTGTAGGCGAGCCTCTGAGTATGCCTTCTCTAATCGGAATTGTCATGCTTTTGGGTATTGTTGTTAACAATGGTATAATCCTTGTGGACTCAATCAACCTGCACCGCAAACGCGGTTTCAACCTGTTTGACGCCTGCCGCGAAGCATCAGCAAACCGATTGCGCCCGGTTCTGATGACTACGCTGACCACAGTATTGGCAATGATTCCGATGGTCACAATAGGAAGCTCCAGCACCGAGATGGTTAAACCGATAGGTCTGACCGTCATCGGCGGTCTTACTTCAAATACAATCATTACTCTCTTTTTAGTGCCCGTGCTATACTCAATGCTGCACCGGAAAGAAGGGAAGAAAGAAAAACTTGCGCTCTCGGAGGCTAAAAATGACTAAACTAGAAATAATTGCAAACCAGGCGCTCGAAGCCCCCCTAATGGAAATAATGCCGAGAAACAACAATAAACCATGCTATACAATGCTTAAGCAGGTTGACGGATCCGGTTACTCAGGCTTCTGCCTGGGTAACGAGGTATGGCCGGAAGAGAATGTTATGTTTATACTATTTCTTGATGACGACAGGCTTGAAACAATAAAATCACGACTCTCTGATATCAGAGAACGTTTTCCGCTGCTTGGACTGGCTGCTTTTGAGCATCCGGGAATCACTGAATTTTAGGCAGAGGGAACTATGCAGGCAACGGTTTTAATCATTGAGGACGAACCTCAGATAGCAGAACTAATTTCACTTTACTTGAAAAAAGAAGGAATCAAAACTAAACACGCCTTAACCGGAGAAGCAGGGCTTGAAATACTCAAACAGGGTGGTTGCAATTTAGTTATTCTTGATATCAATCTACCCGGCATGGATGGTTTTGAGGTTTTGCAGGAAATCAGAAAAATTGAATCGCTGCCTGTAATCATTGTATCTGCCCGGCAGGAGGATGAAGACATGATTATGGGGTTCGGCATTGGAGCCGACGACTATGTTTCAAAACCCTTCAGCCCCAAAGTACTTGCCGCCCGGGTCCGCGTAAACCTAAAACGCGATAGCAGCAGTGCTTCCGCCGCAAATCGGAAGCTGGCCTTCGGATCATTCCTTCTTGATATGGATAACCTCTGGCTGAAAAAAGACGGTGAGCGAAAAGAACTTTCCCCGAAAGAAATGGCGCTGCTGCTGGTCCTGGCGAAATCTCCTGGACGGCCGTTCAGCCAAAAAGAACTGTATGAAATGGTCTGGCATAACAGTTATGGTGATCTCACGACTGTTTCGGTTCATATTCAGCGGCTCAGAAAAAAAATCGAGGAAGACCCGTCGAACCCAGCATTTATAAAAACCTCTTATGGATTTGGTTATTACCTTTGTATCAATGAGGCCGCAGATGACATTAAATAAAAGAGTTAGGATCATTGCAGTCTTCATCCTCATCATCCCTGTCTTCGCCCTGCTAATTACAGGCGCATCATTCTTTATATCATTTACCCTGGGCTGGAAAGAATCAGAAGAGCTATCAGTCCCCCGCTTCCTGCATGAACCACTTCTTAAAGTACTACGCGGCGAAGAAGTTTCAAAGTCAAGGTTCGCCGGAATAATAATGGTTCTCGATCAAAAGGGTAAAATTATCTATATTGCACCCGAAGGACAGGAAGTAATAGATGACATGAATTGGGACAGCATAGATGATGCATATGCTGAAATGATGGAGATGCTGCCTGGAATACCTGTGAATATGACCGTATACAGCTACCAAAACAGCTCGGGCCTGGTCGTCTATGTAGAAGAGTTTTTTTCAGGAAGAAAACTTTTTCAAACAAGTGCTTTTGTCATGTTTGCCTTGTATTTCGGACTGATTGTAATACCGGTACTGATAATGAGTGTTAGTATGCAGCCGGTAATTCGCTCCTTTGTCTCATTGGAAAACGCAGCAGTTGAAATTGGAAAGGGAAACCTTGAAACCCCAATCCGATCAAAAAGCAAAGAGCATAAAGGCCGGGCGCATGCTATCGCACTTGACTCATTGATAAAAGCTTTTGAACAAATGAGAATCGAATTAAAAGAAAATTATGAGAATCAAAGCAGGATTATGATGTCCATTTCACATGATCTCAAAACACCGCTCACACTCATTAAAGGATATGTAGAAGCTCTCAAAGACGGTATGGCTGAAACTCCTGACGAGGTTATGCAGTATGCCGATATCATCTTTGACAGATCAATGCTTCTCGAAGAAAGAATTAATGATCTGATCTATTTTGCAAAACTAAGAACATCCGACTGGCAGGCTAGGTTTGAAGTGTTTTCACTGAATAATCTACTTGAAGAATCAGCTGATATCTTTATAAACGATTCGCATATCAGAAAAAGAAGTTTTCAATATAATAACAATCTGCCGGATGGACTTAATATAAACGGCGACCGGAAAATGCTGTTTCAGGCCCTAGAAAACCTATTCGATAATGCATGCAGACACACCAAAGAAGATGATATCATAGAATTGTCGGCAGAACTCATAGAGGATAAAGTCAATATTTTAATAGCTGACTCAGGCAGCGGTATCAGTGAAAAGCACAGGCAGCATATTTTTGAGATGTTCTATAGAGCCGATCAGGGCCGAAATACCCGCGGGCTGGGGATAGGTCTGAGTTCTGCAAAAATGATTGTGAATAATCACGGCGGAGATATCACCTACAGCCCATCAAAGTTAGGCGGCGCAGGTTTCCTGATTGAACTTCCGGTTATAAGCCAGAGAATTTAGATAAATACTTAAACTGCAGAGCCTCTTTCCAAACTCCTGATTGTCTACTTTACCGGATATTATCATAGAGCTAGATTTGTGGGCACATCTCCCTATATTGAACATCGCTTCCAGAGATATTGATAAACCCTAACTATATCATCACCAACTAAATATATGACCTTTTTTGTAAGTTTTTCTTGACAAGTTAGGTGCGCCATACTATATTAGACATATAAAAGATTATTGCTTTAGGAGGCAGTACATGACCGAAAAAGAAAAAATGAAAAAACAGCTTGAAAACAGCTTATTGATGCCCTTTGTAGGTAGTTCACCATTCAGGGGAAACCCCGAGAAATATAGAAAATTTAAAAGTAAAAAAGAAGGTATTGCAGAATACCCGGCAGTAGGATTTACACTCTACGGATAGCCTCCGCTGACTGATCCATCCAACCCCCTCTCCTCCTTAAGGCAGATCATACTCCTGTATGGTCTGCCTTTTTTTTAACCCCGCATTGAGGCGAACAGGATCTCCGCCTGATTAAGAGTCTCAACGGCAAGCGCTTTACCGGCGAAGTCTTCACAGTCATGAAAACTGCTGTTTATTACGGCCGACTTGACTAAAGGAATTTTCAGCGGATCTACGCTGAATTTCCTGATTTTAAGGCCTATCAGGAATCTGAGAAACTCGGGATCAGAGGCTGCCTCTCCACAGACCGACAGTTCAGTGCCGTCGGAGTAAGCCTGATCGGCAATTTTCTTCAGGCTGCGAAGCACGGCCGGATGCCAGGCCTTGTACATGTTTCGGACCTTTTCATTAGTCCGGTCGACAGCGAGGGTATACATTATTAAATCATTGGTTCCTATGCTGAGAAAATCAGCTGCTGCCGATAATTCCCGAATAATCTCAACGGCGGCGGGAAGCTCAACCATCGCACCGAGAAGAGGCTTATTATTAGCGGGGATTCCCTCGACTTCAAGATCCCGGATGCAGCCTTTAACGAGAGCACTGGCAGTAAGGAATTCGTCTAAGCTGGAAATCATTGGGAACATTATTTTAAGCTCCCAGCCTTCACCGGCACGAAGCATTGCCCTGATCTGATCCTGAAAAACCTCCGGGTGCCCGAGAGAGAATCTTATGCCTCGGAACCCGAGAAATGGATTCGCCTCATGCCCGCCCTCTGTATAGCCGGGAATCTTGTCTCCGCCGATATCAAGAGTCCGAAGAATGCATTCCTGTCCATTCGATTTTTTAAAAATTTTCCGATATATCCGGTACTGTTCTTCCTCAGAGGGGAATTCATTCCTTATGATAAACGGAAACTCGCTGCGATAGAGACCTATACCTTCCGCATTCACCGCCACCGCTACCTCTACATCATGAATTATGTTTATATTGGCCTGGACTTTTATCCGGACACCATCGGTGGTTTCAGTCATCTCAGGGATGTCCAGCTCACCGAAGACTGAGACCGGCTCAACAACATTTCTGTAGCTAGCCTTTATTTCCTCGGAAGGATTAACATATAGAAAGCCTAAAGTTGTATCCATAAGAAGTTCAGAGTCGCCCGGGACTCTCAGAATCTTCCGGTCCTCGGTCATTAGAAGCGGAAAAGAAAGAGATCGCGCCAGGATTGAAATATGAGCCGTAATGCCGCTCCCGCAGAGGACCAGCCCCTTAGATTTCTGCAGCCATAGCTTCACAAGCTCGGATGGAAAAATATTATCAGCTACAACTATATTTGTTGAATAATCAGCCGTCTTTGAAATATCACCATATAGATTAGCAAGCAGTCTGTGTTCGAGGTCTTTGATATCCTGAACCTTTTCCCTGATGCCGGAAAGGTCGGAATTCCTGAAAATATCGGCATACTGATTGGTAACCGTTCTGACAGCCTCATCAGGCTTGCCCCCCTTCTCAATCAGGCTGCGCATGAGTCCGGTGAAATTTTCATCCCTGAGCATAAGAAAATGTGCGGTGAATATCATTCCGGCTACATCCGACAGAGAGTCATCCACAGAGACCTGCAGCTCCTCAAGCTGTGACATTGAAAGCTCAAGCGCCTTATCAAATGCTAGTAAATCCAGCAGGATACATTCTTCTTCGGTCTCATCCGGATCACTACAGCCCTCAATTTCCGAGTCGGATGCAAGTACATCATAGGCTATGACATTCGGTTTCCGTTTTTCATTAAGAAAATAGGCCTTTCCCAGGACTGTAGCCCGAATTCCGCCGCTTCCTGGTATCCGGATATTCTCAAACTCTTCATTACTCTCATGCTTCTCTCGCTTCTCTCGCAGGCCGATAAGAAGCTGACTGTTCTCAATCGAGGCTGCAAGCTGAGATGCGATGGCCTTCATGGCAGAAGCATCACGACTTGAAAAGTAATCTGGTTCCCGGTGCTGAAGGGTGAGAACTCCAATCCTATTCAGGCCTTTCTTGATAGGAACAGCAAGGAAGGCTTCATATTCTTCCTCATTGATATTTTTAAAAGATTTAAAGCCTGGACTGAGAGAGGCGCGGGCCTCTCTTATTGTCCTGAGCTCCTTGAGTGCTATTCCTGTTATACCCTCACCGAGTTTCATTTTAACCCGCCCTACCGATGATGAGGAAAGACCGACAGTAGCCCTCAGAACAAGTTCCTCAGCATCCTTGTTATAAAGGTAGACTGAGCAGACATCAGCACTCATATGTTCGGCTACCATCACAGCAATATCCTGAAGCAGAGTAGAAAGGTTGCTTTTTCTATCGAAAACGGAGGTGAGTTCTGCCATACTGACTATCAGATCTATATTGTCGCGTTTGCTATTCATTAGGTCTCCCGGAGAGAGGTCTGTCTTCTTAATAAGGTACAAATAATTAAACAAATTGTCAAATTATCGAATACTGAGACATTTTTTTACATGAACCGTCTTTTTTTGCCCGGCGCCCTGTACTATAATCAAGGCGGAGGCGGAGCTTGAATAGAATTTCAATATTCCATTACCATCTGCATCCCGGCGGGGTAACCAATGTTATCGAACTGGGAGCCCTGGCACTTATTAAGTATTTTCCGGGGCTCGAACTGCTGAGGCTCGTCTGTGGTTCGGATGACGATACCGACCGAGTAAGAAGCCGTATCAATTCAGCCATAACCAAAGAAGGTGCCGATAAAACCCCGAATTTCCGGTTTGAAATCTCTATTATGCCTGATATCGGATATTCCGATGATAACGGCCTTCTCCAGCCGGAAAAAATAATAGAACTTTCTCAAAAGATAGAAAAAAAGTTCGGAGACAGCATATGGTGGATCCATAATTACCAGATAGGAAAAAATCCTCTCTTTACAGCGGCAGTTCTCCACTCAGCTAAAGTAAATCCGGAGAGGAAAATTCTTTTCCATATACATGATTTTCCGGAATGTGCCCGTTTCGATAATCTTAACAGACTGCTTTCCGCCGGCATCAAGAATCCGTATCCGATAGCAGGCAACGTTCTCTACAGCCTTATAAATAGCAGAGATCTCAAACTGCTGATGCAGGCAGGAATTCCCAGGGAGCGGCTGTTCCTGCTGAATAATCCGGTAGAAGCTCCAAGCTCTGAGAATATCCCGAAGGCCGGTTCTGCCGGCAGAGGAGAGCGCCCGTTAAGAAACTTCTACAGATATTTCGCGGACCGTTTCCCCTCAGCCCGTCCCGAGGGAAAAACAATATTCTATCCGGTCAGATCCATAAGACGAAAAAACATCCTCGAAGCAGGCCTCATATGCGCGGCATCGGAAGAGCCTGTAAACCTCATTGTCGGCCTTCCCGGAGTATCAGCCCAGGAGAGGGCATACTCAGAGGCCTGCAGTCGATGCTTTGAAGACGGACTTATTCCGGGAGTCTGGGGTTCGGGTCTGACAGACTCACCATCTGTCCCAGCTTATGAAGACATGCTAGGGCTCTGTGATCTCATCATCTCATCTTCAGTACAGGAAGGCTTCGGATACTTATTTATAAATGCCGTACAACTCGGAACTCCGCTTCTTGCCCACTACCTGAATATTCTCGACGGCATAAGAGCCGTCTTCCCTGAGCAATCAAGTTTTTTCTATGAAAGAATTATCGTTCCCTCCGATGAGTCCTGGGAGGAGGATGTTAAACAGGCTTATTTAAATAAAATCGAGAGCCTCCGTGGCCGCATAAGCGGTGAAGCCGTCGATGAATTGACAGCTGTGACAGAAAGCATAAGCGAGGGCGGAGTTATTGACTTCTCCTACCTTCCTGTAGAGCATCAGATATTAGTTTTACGGCGGGTGAGTGAGTCAGCGGAGTATAAAACCTCAATCAGGAATCTGAACAAAACAATATTTGAGAATTTCTCAAAGCTGCTTGATAATGGAAGAACTGGAAAAAATAAAAGTCTGGAGGAATTCAGCCTGAAATCACATGCTGATACCGTCAGAAGAATATTTTCAGCCTTTCCAAATAAAAACCGGATGCCGGAACAACAGAAAACGGACATGGCAGGCCGGAGTGTTCAGCAGAACCTTCTCGATGAATTTGCAAAAATAGAATATATGAGGCTAATTTATGACTACAAGAAAAATTAAAACTATCACCCTGGTTTTCATCCTGGCCTTTGCGGCAGTGACCTTCCTGCAGGCTAAGGAAAGCCAATGGGACGTCAGTATAGCCTTCATCGGCCCGGCCGACCCCCTCTATTCATGGTGGGGGCATGTAGCAATAATTATTGAGGATAAAAATACAGGTGACGCCCGTTATTACGACTACGGAAACTTCTCATTTGACGAAGATTCCTTCATAAACAATTTCACAATGGGACGGCTTTACTTCCTGAAGAAGGTAACGAGGCCTGACCCTCAGCTTCGATATTCGGCCTTCCTGAACCGCGATGTAACTCTATACAAACTAAATATTCCCGAAGACCGGAAAATAGAGATGATCCGCTTTCTCGAGAATGACGTAAAACCTGCAAACTGTATCTACCTCTATGATCATTTCTACGACAACTGCTCAACTAGAATCAGGGATATCCTTAACACGGCATCCGGCGGAGAACTTGCGAAGGCCGCGGCCTCCTATTCTGGAAAAACGCTGCGTCAGCAGCTTAGACGCTTTACCCGAGGCAGCCGCTTCATGGACTGGCTGCTGAATTTTTCCATGAAGGGAAATGTCGACAAGCCTGCAACAGTATGGGAATCAATGTTTCTGCCGAAAGAACTTGAGGCGGGAATTTCAACCTTGATGGTAAAAGACGAAAATGGGCAGGAAATTCCTTTTGTCGAAGGCAAGAAAATTTACAACCAGGCAAAGGGGCGGCCGGAGATTCCGGACATGCCGCCGGCTCGGTGGCCCCTAGGCTTTATAGTCGGGGCCATACTCGCGGCCCTGGGCGGCCTCATGCTCAGCAAGGCTGCGGATCGAACGGCAGTCCGGAGATTATTCGGTCTTTTCAGTTCCCTGATAAGCCTTCCGCTGGGACTAGCCGGCAGTCTGCTGCTTTTCATGGCATGCTTCACCGACCATAATTTCACATACTGGAATATGAACCTACTGTTTATAAATCCGGTTATGCTTGTCACCCTCGTCTTTTCATTACGTCTGCTGTTCAGCCGGAGGGCAACACTTAAATCGGTAAACAGGTGCTGGATGATTACCGCTGCGGGCGCAGTTCTGGCAATTATCCTTAAGATTATTCCTTTCTGCCGTCAGGATAATTGGACCAGTATTCTTCTGGTTCTACTGCCGGCAATGGTCTTCAGTGGACTATTGGTAAGAATAGGGTCATTAGCTTTTCCAGACAAACATCGGACTTTGTAATGACATAACTACAAAAAAAAGGTTTCGGAGGGGTTGCGACTTCCTTGTAACTTGTATCCGAAAGCACTATAATGCAGGCATCCAAATACACAATATAATTAATGGAAGGGATACATATGGCTAATAAAAAAATGGTTACCATTGACGGTAATTCCGCTGCCGCTCATGTCGCGTACGCGTTCAGTGAGGTCGCTGCAATCTACCCCATCACCCCCTCGTCTCCTATGGGAGAGTATTCAGACTCATGGGCATCTACCGGACGACTAAACGTTTTCGGAAAGATAGTCGATGTCATGGAAATGCAGTCAGAAGCCGGTGCCGCAGGTGCTGTTCACGGAGCATTAAGCGGAGGCGCACTCACTACTACTTTTACTGCTTCACAGGGACTCCTTTTAATGATCCCGAATATGCATAAAATCGCTGGAGAAATGCTGCCGACTGTATTTCATGTATCTGCAAGATCACTTGCAGCCCAGTCACTCTCAATATTCGGAGATCACTCCGACGTAATGTCCACCAGGAATACAGGATTTGCTATGACAGCAGCGTCCAGTATTCAGGAAACAATGGATATGGCCCTCGTTGCGCATCTGGCAACACTGAAAGCAGAGATACCGTTTCTGAACTTCTTCGACGGCTTCAGAACCTCTCATGAGGTCATGAAGGTTGAGGAAATCTCTTACGAAGACATCGACTCCCTCATTGAAACTGAGTACATTGAAAAATTCAGAAATAGAGGGATGAGACCTGAAGCCCCAATAGTAAAGGTTGCAGCTCAGAACCCTGATGTTTACTTCCAGGGAAGAGAGACTTCAAACACATACTATGACAAGATTCCCGCAATTGTTCAGGAATACATGGACAAGGTTGCAAAAGTTACCGGACGCCAGTACCACCTCTTTGACTATGTCGGAGCACCTGACGCCGAAAAAATCATCATTGCAATGGGAAGCGGCTGCGACACAATCGACCTTTCAGTAAATAAAATGGTTGAAGGCGGAGAAAAGGTTGGACTTATCAAGGTAAGACTTTACCGGCCGTTCTCGGCAGAAGCATTCATCGACGCGATTCCGGCAACTGTTAAAAAAATTGCAGTTCTCGACAGAACAAAAGAGCCCGGCTCGCTCGGCGAACCCCTCTACCTCGATGTGGCAACCGTTCTTTCCGACAAAGACATCAAGGTCATCGGCGGACGCTACGGACTATCATCGAAGGAGTTCACTCCTTCAATGGTTAAGGCTGTTTTCTCACATCTCGATGGAGCGGCTTTCAACGGTTTCACCGTCGGCATAAACGATGACGTCAGCAACCTTTCAATCGACGTTAATGAATTTCTTAATGTTACTCCAAAAGACGTCGTTGCCTGTATGTTCTGGGGCCTTGGCTCGGATGGCACCGTAGGCGCTAATAAAAACTCAATCAAGATTATCGGTGACAACACCGATATGAACGCCCAGGGTTACTTCGAGTATGACTCAAAGAAATCAGGCGGTGTTACTATCTCTCACCTCAGATTCGGCAAGAGCTCGGTTAACATGCCCTGGCTGGTTAACAGCGCAGACTTCGTTGCCTGCCATAATCCTGCCTACATCGGCAGATATGATATGCTCGGAGTACTTAAAGAGGGAGGAATATTCCTGCTCAACTCGGAGATTCCGACAGATGAGGTTTTTCAGCACCTCACAGCAGCTGAACAGAAAATTATAATCGACAGAAAAATCAAGTTCTTCAACATGGACGCGCTCAAGATTGCCGAAGCAGTCGGTCTTGGTTCAAGAATCAACACCGTTATGCAGGCCGCATTCTTCAAACTCTCAGGTGTTCTTCCGGAGACTGAAGCCATCGACCTTATGAAAAAAGCAATCAAGAAAGACTTCATCAAGAAGGGTGAAGATATTGTTAAAATGAACTGGGCTGCTGTAGATAAGGCAGCCGCAGCCATTGAGAAAGTTACTATCCCCGCTTCTGTCGGTAAGGCCTATGATCCACCTAAGCTGATTGCAGATGATGCAGATGACTTTGCAAAGAACATCATTGACAAAGTTATGCATTTGAAGGGTAACGATATTCCTGTTTCCCACATGTCCTATGACGGAACACTCCCCACAGGCACCGCCAAACTCGAGAAGAGGGGTGTTGCACCGAGAGTTCCTAACTGGATTAATGATAACTGTATTCAGTGTAACCAATGTGTTCAGGCCTGCCCACATGCTGCAATCAGAGCAAAAATGATTGACGGCGACAAAATGTCAGGCGCGCCTGAGTCATTTGACGCTACAGATTACAAGGCCGCGAAAGGCAAAGACCTTAAATACAAAATTCAAGTATTCATTGAAGACTGTCAGGGCTGCGGTGTATGTATCGAAACATGCCCTGCGAAGACAAAGGCCCTCGAATGGAGTACTCTTGAGAAGGAAAGAGCTGGCGGCGAAAATGCCAACGAAGCTTTCTTTGAAACACTTCCCTACGGTGCAATTGACGGATCTTCAGAAGAAAATGTAAAGGGAATGCAGTTCAGGCAGCCGCTTTTCGAGTTCTCCGGAGCTTGTGCGGGTTGTGGTGAAACACCCTATGTTAAACTCGTTACCCAGATCTGCGGAGACAGAATGGTCGTGGCAAATGCTACAGGCTGTTCTTCAATCTACGGCGGAACCTTCCCAACAATACCTTATTGTAAAAATGAACTCGGACGGGGCCCTGCATGGGGAAACTCACTATTCGAGGATAACGCAGAGTACGGTTTCGGCATGAGACTCGCAATTGAGTCAAACAGAAGCCTGCTCGAAATCAAGGTAGCAAAGGCTCTTGAGCTTGGACTTAACGGACCTCTCGCTGAAGCTCTTAAAGCTCAGATGGGAATGTGGAAGGCAACAGATGCTGCAGCCATTGCAGGCCAGAGTAAAATTGCAGGCCTACTCGGCGCTGAAGTTTCAAAAGCGTCCGGTGAGAAGAAAAAAGTTCTTGCCAAGATTGCCGAACTCAAAGACTACTTTGTTGACAAGTCTGTCTGGATCTTCGGCGGCGACGGATGGGCATATGACATCGGTTACAGCGGTGTTGACCACGTTGTTGCCATGGGCAAAAACGTCAACATCCTCGTTGTTGATACTGAGGTTTATTCTAATACAGGCGGGCAGGCATCTAAGGCTACTCCGATTGCGGCCGTTGCCAAGTTTGCCAACGCAGGAATGCAGCTCACTAAGAAAAATATGGGCTTCATGTGTATGAGCTACGGATATGTTTACGTTGCGTCAATTGCACTGGGCTCAAACAGAGCACAGGCTCAGAAGGCTCTGATGGAAGCGGAAGCTTACGACGGACCTTCAATCGTATTCGCATACGCCCCATGTATTAACCATGGAATCGATATGTCAAAATCACAGCTTGAAGAAAAGCGCGCAGTTGACTCAGGCTACTGGCCTCTATACCGCTTCAATCCTGCTCTGGAAGAGGGCAAGAGATTCGTATGGGAAGCAAAAGAACCTACAGAAAGCTTCCAGGACTTCATCAGAAGCGAAAGACGTTACACAGCGCTTCTGAGTACAAACCCTGAGCATGCTGAAGAGCTATACGCAGCTGCTGAAGTTGACGCTAAGAAGAGAATGGATTTCTACAAGAAACTCGGCGCTATAATGTAAGACTTTGATGCTCTGCATCAAAGTCTTCAGGAGATTTTGGCGGAAACCGACAAACCTCCATAATTGAAACCAATTACGGGCCGTGCACCTTCAGGTGTGCGGCCTTTTTCTTTTTCCTATATCCTTTTATTAAATTGTTCTATATTTTATTTTACTTATTTTTGAGCCGGAAATCTCAAAATCCCCCGGTTTCCGTCTTGTTCTCCTTGATTAATTTTCATACCATATAGAAATGAGAGCAAAAGACTTTCGTACCGAACCAAGGGAAAAACTAAAATATCGTTATAATGAAGCTGTTCCGGCATTCACCGAAGTCCTTAATAGCCTGCAAGATCAGATTCGCTCGGCTGCCGGCGAGAAGGGGTTATCTGTAACCTTACGTCACCGGGTAAAGCGTTTTTATAGCTGGCATGCAAAACTTCTTCGGAGTAATAGCCCTGAAGAAAAAAAGAAGACAATCACCATTAGCGATATTCTTGGAATCAGGATAATCTGTCCATTTTTGGAAGAGATTGAGTTAATCTCAAATATGCTTCAAGAATTATTTGAGATTAAAGAACACGAGGTTAAAGGCGCAAACTATCCTTATCAGTATTTTGGTTATGAATCGGTACATTTTCTGATTATCCTGCCAGATGTTTTTCTCTCGGTAGAATCACCGGCTAATGATTTTCTAATACCCCCGGTATGCGAAATTCAAGTTCGCACAATCCTTCAGGAGGCCTGGGCTGAAGTTGAGCACGAGTTGGTTTATAAATCCGAGTTTTCTCCTCTGGATGATCCGCTTAAAAGAAAACTTGCCGCCCTGAACGCAAATCTCACCCTGTCTGATATCATGTTTCAGGAAATACGGGATTACCAGAGAGAACTCAATACAGCCCTTAAACAGCGCCGAAAAGACTTTTATAACTGTATCATGTTGCAGCCGGAAAGTGACAGAAAGCCTGCTTCCCTGCCTACTGCAAAAACCCAGGCAGGCAGCTTTTCACGGGAAACCGTTGACGCTCTCCTGCTCAGAGGGCTTCTTGCTCATAACCAGACCCGCTATAACGAAGCAATTGAGATTTACTCAAATATTCTGCTTCGAGAGATTAGCAATGAAATCCGGGCTGTCATCCTTGTACATCGGGGCATGGCTTATTTCTCCAGCAATCTGCAGGATACAGCTCTAAGTGACTTCAATCAGGCCATTGAATTGAATCCAAGGCAAACAAACGCCCGGTATTATCGAGCAATACATGCCAGAGTAAATGGAAATTTTGCAGGGGCATTTGCAGACATCGAAGAATGCATCAAAGCTGTGCCTTACAACCTAGAATATCTAACTGCCCGGGCCGAAACTCTGGCAGCCGCGGGGAAACTCCAATCGGCCATAACGGAATGCCGAAACATTTTACAGATGGAACCAGATTTCAAACCTGCTCTAAGATTGTTGACGAATCTTGAAAAAAATTAATACATGATCCATGATTAGAATGAATCGAGGACCTTTTGTTTTATGTATTTCATAAAAACCCCCTTTTGTTGGAGTTTGTCCAACAAAAGGGGGTCATCTCACGGGTTTTCGGCTTCTGCTTTCCGCTTCCGTTTGTCTGCATACATATTTAAATCGGCTTCATGAACTATTCTTTCAATTTTATCATGAGATCCTGTACCTACACAGAAACCGGCAGATAAACTCAGGTTCATGGCATTTTTCAGATTTCCTTTTATTACATTCTCCTGAAGGCGATTTAAAAGGTTCTCTGCCAACCTTTGATCACAATCATCAACAAATACGGTAAACTCATCACCTCCCATCCTGAAAATATAATCTGACTCTCTGAAAGTTTTTTTTAAAACCACTGCAGCCTGCTTGATTAGAACATCGCCCTTACTGTGTCCGAGACTATCATTTATTTCTTTAAGTCCGTCCAGATCCACAGAATAAACCGCTACAAGATTTGACCCTGATAATTCCTTAACAACCTTGTTGAAATAAGTTCTGTTAAAAACTCCTGTAAGTCCGTCGTGATAGCTGGAATATTCATAATTATTCTTCGAAATAAACAATTCTTCGTAACGCTGAGCATTTGAAATAGCCAGGGCCGCAATTTTTATGATGGAATTAAACATTTCAGTATATTTCCCGACATGATCAGGAAAAAGAAAATCTCCAACCTCTATGATTCCAAATTTCTCCCCTTTTAATTCCAGCAGCGCAAAGAATGTATTATTTTCCACGTCCAGTATGAAACTTTGATTATTGGAAAAGTTAAGATTCTTAACCCTCTTCGGAATAGCCGGAGAAAGCTCATCAAAACTCCAGAAATTGCTTTTTCCCGCTCCAAATAGAATCATCCAGATTTGATCAAGAATGGATATTACATCACGCTTATATTCAGCTCCGGCAATTTTAGACATTATATTCAGAACAGCAGCATTCTGAGCATTCAGTTCTTTGAGCTCACGCATATCATCCGGATTATCACCTTTAGAGTCCCGCATCTTCCAGTCAGAAACAATAGATTTAAGCAGATTCCTTATGGGTTCTATGCTAACAGAAATTGATTTTGCCGGAAGATCGAGATACAAAGAAAGTTCGTCTAATTTTTTTTCAGGATCTTCATATATGCCTGTATTTAGAAAAACAAGTTTACTAAAGTAACGCTTATAAAACTCTCTGGCCGTATTTTGCGTAAAACCCTGCCGCTGCATATGCTCTTCCCAATCAGTCAGCCAGCCTGTCGTGATTGCATAATAACCTTCTTCCGAAAAAAAATGAGCAAAATGGTCACTGACAATGTGGGAATAGCAAAAAACAGATTCATAGTTCCTGGAAAACATTTTATCTTGCCCATTACGGCGCGACGCTCTGCACAGATGGCTGCACACAAGAACAGCATCAGAATCCGGAGTTGCAAGGCTCAGCCCGCTGCTGAGATTTTCACCTGCAGAAACTCCGCCGTCGCAATAACTTCTAAAAGATACAATCTCTATATCATCTAAGCCTTCATTATCAACCAGGTAGTTAAATTCGGAAATATAATTTTCACAGACATAGATGAATAATTTTTTCAACACAATTACCCTTTAATATCAAGAGGATACCTGCCATATACTCTTGCAGCCTTTGATATCGATAGAAGAGTGTCCTCCGGCACCTGAATAGGAATTTCCCCATGCGAATCTGATAAGATAAACCCTCCTCCCGGAGCTGCAATTTTAACCAGGTTTTTAACTTTATCTATCGAAGTTTCTTCATCCCACCTGCACATCTCAATACCGTTGAGGTTTCCAAGCAGCGTTATTTTTCCGGTTGATTGTTCTTTCAACTTGCTCAGATCTTCCCCTGGGCCGATGCCGACAATAGGACTGCCCGCCTTAATTACTTCATCCATAACCGGCAAACATCTTCCTGAAGCAAAATGAACAGCAGCCGGACCATTTATACCGGATAGAGTCTGCCTGTCGACCCGATAGCCGGTTGACAGATACAGAGATTTATCAATCATGTCCGTCGACATAAGGGGGTTGAAATAACCAATTGCAGTGGCACCGGCTGCAAGCTGGGCATTGGCATAATCAAGGCAAAACTGCAGATTAATTCTCATAAGACGGTCAAAACGCGGTCTGTCGAAATATATCAGCTTCAGATATTTTTCAAACCCCATCTGCATTACAGGCAGAGAAAATGGCGACATCACTATTCCTATAACAGGAATTTTCCCATTCGCCTTCAACGCCAGCGCGCGTGTAACCTCCAACACCTGCTTAATTTCAGGGATATTATCAAGTTGGGGAACTTCCAATGAATCTATATCGCTGCCTTTTCTGATGATGCCTTCTCCGGCGTTCGGAGGAGTTTCAGAGCTAAAAAGGACTTCCCCTCCCCAGGCCTGAATCTCTATTGCGGCATAATGAAATGTGTAGTAACAATCACTGTCATACTTTTCCTGCATATAGATCTGGGTTTTTATAATATTTTCGGCCTTGGAAAAGTAGTTTTTAACCGAGCAGCCCATTTCTCTGGCACCATAAAATGAAAACAGAAAAAAAACAGGAACGCTGTCAGGCTCCTTATGCCCCAGTGTACAAAGGACTCTCTCCATGGATGTCATATTTATCCTCAAAGCACACCTCCTTCAGGAACAATATTCTTTCCCAGATCCTTTAGAATTCCAAATATTTCGCCGGCATTACCGGCCGAGCGGTGGACGCCAACCTTTTTACACAACTCACTGTCCAGGCGGAAAGGCGCTCCTCCCGCAGCAATGAAAACATCCGGACATTCTGTGGCAATCCTTTTCGACAGCTCCTTTATAGCTAAAGCCGAGGGGTACATAAGTACTGAAACCAGCAGGATCTGAATTTTCTTATTATGTATTTCAGTAATTATTTTATCCGTATTAACTCCGATTCCTATATCAACCAGAGGGTATCGGTGAGTCCTGACTAATGCCGATACAATTTTCATTCCAAGACCGTGATGATCGAGAAAAACAGCTGAGCCCACGACTGGAAGAGTATTATCAATCCTGTCTGTTTCAGGAATGATGGAGGATAAAAGCTCCTCACAAATAACGCCGCCCATATACATCTGCGCCAGAGACACGTTCCCGTCTTCCCATCCTTCACCAAGCTTAGTCATTGCCTTCATAAGGGTTTCCCCGACTTCTTCAATTCCTCTTTCAGTCATCGTCCTTTTCAAGATCTGTTCAATGCCGCCCCTGTCAACGGAAAGAAGCATTCCGAAAAGTTCCTGAACTGAATCTGTCAAAATCTGACTCCTTATAACAAATTGTAATCGGAAAATTTACTACAGCTAATGAATTCTAATTTATTACAATATAGAATGCAAGAAATAAGCTTATTCAAACAAAGAACTTGTGCAAGTTCATCTTAAAAGCTACACTGAATCTATTATAATTAAGGAGATTTTATGAAAACTCTATTGAAAAGCTTATTAGTCATAGCAGTCCTGCTGTCTATGTTCACAGGCTGCACAACTACCAAGGTTTCTGAAACTGCCGATTACGCAATAAAGAGCTACAATGTAGAGATTCCGGCCCGTGATTCGGTCATCCCCGCATCTGTCATAATTCCATCAGGTGAAGGAAGGTTCCCTCTGGTTGTCATGGCTCATGGACATGGCGGGACAAAGGATGAGAACGGAGGATTTACAAACATAGCCGAAGAACTCGGCAGGCATGGTATCGCGACAGTTCGAATGGATTTTCCAGGATGCGGAGAGAGCACTGAAAGCTTCCAGCTGAACACTCTTTCAAATATGATAGATGATGTAGACTCATCTATTGCTTATCTCCTTGAAAATTATTCGATAGACAAAGACCGGACTGGTATTTTCGGATACAGCATGGGCGGGCGTATTGCTCTTGCCATGGCAACAGACGGAATGCATAACTTTGACGGAATGGTTCTCCTTGCCCCCGCTGGAGATGCTGACACCATGGTAGGCTTTCTCGGTGGACAGGAGGCATGGGACGGATATTACGCAACAGCCCAGGCTGACGGTTATACGGACTTTACTACAATCTTCGGCGCAAAACAGGAGCTCAGCCTCGAATGGTTTGAAGATCTGCTCGCTTATGACCCAATAGACAAAGGTGCTGAGTTCAAGGGAGAAGCTCTTGTAATCTTCGGTGAGGATGATTTTGTTGTACAACCCGCAGTCAGCAAGGCTACAGCAGCGGCATTAGGATGTGAGACTCTTGATGTCACAGGCGACACTCATAGCTACAGCTTCTACAGCGACAGCCCTGAAATCCGCTCAGCCATCCTTAACGGTACAATCAAAACATTCAGAAAAGCATTCAACTAATTTAAATAGAATCAATATTCAGGCCGCGCAGCTTAGGTTGCGCGGGCTTTTTTCAAACACCTGGCTGGAATCAGCCCTTTACCGGAAGAGTTTCACCGTTAATAAGCAAGGCTTCGAACTCTTCCGCCCGGAGGGGTTTTGAAAAATAATATCCCTGCATACGCTCGCATCCTAGAGCCTTTACTATATCAGCCTGCTCCCTGCAGCTGACACCCTCTACAATTATTTTCTTGTCTCGGGTTTTTACAAGAGAAACCATCGCGGCAAAAAAATTCCTGTCGGCATCATTTGTATGAATATTATCTACGAAGATCTTGTCAATCTTCAGGACCTCGGCCGGGATGCTCTTCAGGTATTCGAGCGAAGAATGTCCTGTTCCGAAATCATCGATATAAATTTCAACTCCCAGCTCCTTAAGGAGTTCTATCCGCTCAATAAATTGCATAGGATTTTTAACACCCTCCGATTCGGTGATTTCAAGTTTAAGATATCCTGCATCAAGCTTATCTGCCTGTGCCAGGGCATTCCTTACAATCTCAACAAGCTCAGTGTTCCCAAATTCCCTGGCACAGAGATTCAGTGAGAGATAGATATTATACTTATCACCCCAATTTGACAGCTTACGCGCGGCGGAAAAAATTACCCACTTCCCGATCTCCTCGATTAGTCCGGTGTCCTCGGCAAGAGGAATGAAATCTATCGGGGAGACAAGACCTTTCTCCCGATGATTCCACCTGATTAAAGCTTCCGCTCCAAGGATTTTTCCCTCGCAGTCCACGATCGGCTGGTAGTACAGTTCCAACTCTTGATTCTGAAAGGCGGCTGTCAGTTCAGCCTCCATATTCAGCCGTTTAATAGATTTTTCGTGCAGCTTCTGATCATAATAATGATATGGTTTTCCTGAGCTTACAGCCTCCTCTGCGGCCGAGACAGCCTTCTCCATTAATACAGCTTTCTCCAAACCATCATCCGGAAAAATAACTATGCCAATTCCGGCCTTAAGCTTGATTGAGTATTTATGATGCTGATATGGATTGGTAATGCTGAAGTACAATTTATCAGCCACCCTTGCGGCATCAGCCTTAGCGGAAACAGCGGTCAATACAACGACGAGCTCACTTCCTACATACGAAAAAGTAAAATCGCTCTCTCTTAGGCATTCCCGGATCCGAAGTCCCGTGTTCTCAAGAAGGATGTTCCCTATCTCATAACCAAACTTCTTACTCACTTCCTTATGATTGATAATATCTATAAAAAGAATAGCTCTAAGCTTCTCCGCCCTCGACCGCTTTGCCTTCTCCAGCTCCATATCAAGAATGATATCCAGCGATTTTCGATTAAACAGGCCGGTCAGCGGATCGCGATATTTATAATTGATAAGTTTTGTTTCAATCTTTCCCATTTTAGTAATATCATGAGTAAAAACCAGGGCATGGGAAACATCATCACCATTTTCACGATAGGGATAGTAAGAAACATGCATATACTTATTATCTATCCCGAATTTAAAGGTCTCGATATAATGAACTTCTTCACCCGATAGGCATATATCCAGATACCCCTTAATTTTATTTCTGAAAACTTCTTCACCCCAGACGTCGGATACACTTCTATTTATTATTTCGACCCGGGGTTTTTGTATAATCTTCTCGTAGGCAGGATTGACAACCTCATAAACGTACTGTTTATTAATTAAAGTGATGAAATCCTGGGAAGTATCAACGATGTATTTATATTTATCTGTCATATTTGAAATAATTATCAATTAGAATCACGAATATTGCAAGTTCAAAATAAATTTCCCAGGCAGGCTTAGGCCTATGGTAAACTCCTCTATGACACAATGGAGGCTCCTTTGAGTATCTCAACTGCATTTTCAGGCAAATTTAAAAAGCTATGGGACAATAACAGCATATTAGTATTTATGATTTTAATTTATCTCATTTTTGAGATCCCAAAACAGATTACCGGACTTAATTCTTTTAGAACAATACAGGCACTTTTCATGACGGTAGTGGTTTTCGGTCACGGTGTAAAAAGATACGGCTGGGGTGCCGTTCTATTCCTGCTCCTTATCACCTTCAGCATTTCCTGGACAGCTGAATCTATCAGCATAATCTCCGGATTCCCCTTCGGGAAATATGAATACACCGAAAATCTTGGAACGAAGATAGGGGCCGTCCCATGGGGAATTATGCCCGCATATTTTCTTACCGCCTATCTATCATGGTCACTTGGTGCATCCTTTCTAAATAATCATACGACGGGTATTAGGAAAAAAGATATCATCCTTATTCCCTGCCTTGCAAGTTTCATAATGGTCATGTGGAATTTCTGCTTTGATCCTATTCACTCTACAGTATTGGAGTCCTGGATTTGGAAAAGCGGAGGCCCCTTCTGGGGGGTGCCCCTATCTAACTATCTCGGCTGGTTTATTACAGTCTATATAATCTTCCAGATTTTTGCTATTTATCTTTACAGAGAAGCAAAGGACGAACCAACTAATCAGAACAGAGTATTCTGGTTTATCCCGCCTATCATGTATCTCGGAATTGCCCTGGAATTCATTTTGGATCCGTTTTTCAAGACCGGGAACAAGAATATATACTGGTCGATGTTTTTAGGAACCATTTTCACCATGGTGTTTACAGGATTACTGAATATAATTCAGCTCAGCAGAAAAGAACTCTGATAAAACTAATGGCAGGCGAATTACACTAGAGTTAAGGACACTTAAGTCAAACAGTTCTGGTCTTCCATTGTCCACGCCTTGTATAGATCATGAAGGTAATCCCCCTGAGAATGAAATCCATACACATAGCTAGCCAAACGCCTGAGAGTCCTAGTTCCAGATAGACACCCAGAAGCCATGCCAGGGGGAGTCTTATAACAAACCTGGAGAGAAGCATTGTCTTGAGGGTGAAGGCGGTGTCGCCTGCTCCCTGCAGCCCGCCGCGAGCAACCATGGCCGGAGCCAGAAAAACCGCGAAACACGCATAAATACGGAGAGGTCCGGCAGTGGCAAGAATGATTTCGGGGGAGGTGCTGAAAAGCGAGATAAGCTGATTGGGAAGAGCAAAGTATATGACAGAGACAGCGGCCATGAGTATTCCGCAGTAAAACGTTCCAATCCATATCATCCGTTCAGCGCCTTCCGGATCAGAAGCTCCAAGATGCTGACCGGTGAGGGTCGCAGTGGCCATTGCAAAGCCGAATCCGGGCATGAAAGAAAGCGAAGCGAGCCGCATGACTATATGAAATGACGCAATAGCGAGGCTTCCCTGAGGATTTACCGCGAGAGACATAACCAGCAGCTGACTGAATGACATAGCAAAACGCTCTAACATCGAAGGAATACCGATACGGAGAATCCTGACAAAATGTGAAAAGCTTAGATAGAATCTTTTCAGGGTAAAAAGTCCTTCTTTTGAAAATATTGATATCAACAGCAGAAGCAGGGCGCCGACAAAAAAACTCAAGCCGGAAGCCAGGGCCGCGCCCCGGACACCCATGGCGGGGAATCCCCATTTACCGAAAATTAAAAGCCAATCAAGAAATATGTTGACGATATTTATCCCGAAGCCGACTATCATCGGAGTCTTAGTGTCTCCCCTGGCCCTGAATGTCGCGCTGAGTGCCTCAAAAGCGAAGATAGCAGGGACGAAGGAGATGAAGACCGAATAATATTCCCAGGCTGTCACTTCAAGCTCAGATGGAATCTGAAGAATCTTAAAAAGTACTCCTGCACCTGCAAGCAAAATGGGGACAAAGAGGGCACCTGTGAGGGTAAGAACGACTATTCCGGTTGTAGCGAAGACGGATGCGTTTTTACGATCACCGCCTCCGATCATCCTCGAAACTGTGGCAACAAGACCGGTACTAAATCCGTCACCTACGGCAGTAATATTGAAAATAATTATTCCGGTAATCGCAGCGGCAGCCAGGGCAAGCGGGCTTATCTGGCCGATGAAAATAGTATCCACAATCTGCACCATAGTAGCCGAAAGCTGGGTAACCATCGCAGGAAAGGCGAGTAGAAGCATACTGCGGGAGTCATCCCTCCGAAGCTTAAGCAATTTCATAGTTTATAATACAGTTTTCCGGTATTTTGATCATTGCCTCAAAACAAAATATTCCGGATAATCAACCATGCTTAAAACTCCACGGAAACTGCCCGGCTACCCGGTAAAATCCGCATTCAGTTCCTTTAAATCCATCCTGCGTGATTCCAGAGCGCTGGCCCTTGAAGCTCCAACTGGTTCGGGCAAAACAACTCTGCTGCCGATTTTGATGCTGGATGCAGGGCTGTCATCAAAACGCATCCTGCTTACCCAGCCGCGGAGACTGGCCGCGAAATCAGTTGCCGCGAGAATAAGCCAACTCCTGGGCTCTCCCCTCGGAGAGCTTGCCGGTTACAGGGTCAGGGGTGAATCAAAGGTATCAGCCGCTACCCGGATAGAGGTTGTAACCGAGGGTTACGCACTCCGGCTTCTTCAGGCGGACCCCTTCCTCTCAGATTATGACTGGCTGATTCTCGATGAGTTTCATGAGCGGCATATTGAGGGAGACCTGCTTATAGCCTTCCTTCGGGACCTGCGGCGCTCGGTGGGGCCTGAAGAAGCTCCCGGAATAGTTGTGATGACTGCAACATGGCAGGGGCAGGGGCGAGAGGCCCTGGATGAGTTTAGCTTCCAGAGAATCGAAGGACGGATGTTTCCAGTCGAGAAGCGGTTCTTCAACGGCAACCCCGACGCATCACCCGAAAAGAAATTAGCGACGGCTGTGCTGCAGGCTATGGGCGAAACCACAGGTAAAATTCTCGTTTTCCTGCCGGGCCGAAGCGAGCTTGAAAATGCTCTACGGATACTCTCCGAAGCGCATCCGGATGCTGATGTTTCTCTTCTATACGGCGGAATGGAACTGGGTAATCAGCAGAAAGTCCTGCTTCATAACGGCCCGAATCGCCAGATAATCCTCGCAACCTCGATTGCCGAGACAAGCCTTACTATAGAAGGGGTTACTGCCGTGGTTGATTCCGGCCTTCAGCGGCTTCCGGTTTTCCAGCCCGGAGCAGGGATAACCCGCCTTGTTACCCGCAGGCTAAGCCGCGCCACATCTGATCAGCGCGCAGGACGTGCAGGCAGGCTGAGCCCGGGAATCTACTATCGGCTCTGGAGTAAATCCGAAGATCTGGAACTAATCGAGCGCTGGGATCCGGAAATTCTCACCGGCGACCTCTCTAGTGCCAGGCTTCAGGCGGCCCTCTGGGACAGCCCCGAACTCCCGTGGGTAAGCCCGCCGCCGGACGGGCTCTGGGCTCAGGCTGAAGAACTGCTGCGTCAGCTGGATGCACTTGATGAGGACGGCAGAATAACAGAGAGAGGCAGGGTTCTTGCCTCTCTTCCGCTGTCCCCGCGTCTGGGACATATGGCAGCGGCGGCTCCTAATTCCATAGACGCAGCTCTTGTAGCCGCAGTACTCTCCGAGGGCTACCGTTTTCGGCAGGACCACCTCTCGTTTTCAGAGAGAATTCACGATGCAAGATCACGGAAAGATCTATCCCCGATTAGAAAAGAGGCTGATGAGATTCTTCGTCAGATAAGGAAAACCTGCACACCGCAAGACTCAGCCCCGGCCCCGGCCTTATCAACCGGCGCTCTGCTCTCGCTTGCCTACCCTGATCGTATCGGACGAAGGACAGGCCCCGGACGATTCGAGCTTGTTTCAGGCGCCGGCCTTAAGTGCCGAACCTGTGACTCGGAATGGGCGGTCTTCCCGGAGATATCCGGCCCGAAAGAGCGGCAGTTCGGCCGGCTTGCAGAAGAAGTCAGCTTCGATGATATAAGCTCGCTGCATCCGCAGATGCTGACCGTAAAGAGAGAGGTGACCTACCTGCCGGATACCGGCGGCTTTAAAGTTGTCCGCAGGGAAGTACTGGAGAAACTCGAAATCAAAACTCTTCCCGCCGACAAAGCCTCCAGAGAGGAAAAAATAGAGGCTCTGAAGACCGCTATAAAAAAACGCGGACCGGAGGTTCTTCGGCTGGATAAAAGCTCTCACCGGCTGCTCGGCAAGCTGAAAACAGCCTTCGGAGCGGGAATAACCGATCTGCCCTCCGGTGATATCAAGACTCTTGCAGACTCAATCGAAGACTGGCTTGCTCCATGGATGGATGAAGAGTTAAAACCTAAAGTACTTTTAAATGCGCTTGAAGCAAGACTCGACTGGCAGCAGAAAAGCAAACTCGATTCTATTTTCCCCCGCCAGCTAGTCCTGCGCCCCGGTCAGAAGAAGGATGTGGACTATTCAAATCCGCAGCAGCCGCTTATCAGGGGCAGAATTCAGGAGTTTTACGGTCTCGCCTCTCCGCTGACAATAGCTGAGGGTAAAATCCAGCTGGCTGTCGAGCTGCTCTCGCCCGCAATGCGTCCCCTTCAGACGACCTCCGATCTCGGAAAGTTCTGGACCGGCTCATGGGTTCAGATAAGATCTGAGATGCGCGGCCGTTATCCGAAACACTTCTGGCCCGAAGATCCGGCCACGGCCGAGCCTTCGCTTGCAACGGGAAAGGGGCGGCCGGACTAGTGTGCAGCAAATAAGGGGGTCAGTCTAAATTATAGAGTTCTCTGTATTCGGAAATTGTTTCATCATCAATTAGGCCTTTAAACCATGATTCATCAGGCGGCGAGTCGGGTTTCATCACCGAGGTAAAGAGCTCACAGTGACCGAGTCCAATCATATGACCTATTTCATGAGCCACCACGCCTTCAATGTAATATGAATCAGTCTTCCCTGTTTCGATCGTGGTAAAGCGGGCAAGCTGCTGATTGAGGATAATATCGCATTCGATTATATTCCCCCTTCTATCAAACCAGCACCTGCACCAGGCAGTCTGTCCAAAGGGAAGGTCATCAGGCCAGTTTGTTAAAAAGCTTACAGTATTCCTGCCGTCTTTATTCAGACCTGCATGGTTACGTCCTGCGAAGGCGAAGTTGAAATGAGTGGCTGCTGCCCAGCTGTCAAAGGCAGTCTCAATAGCCCTCACAGACTGAGGTGAAGCATTGCGGTTAATGTAATAATTTATTTCACTGTCAGTCCATCGGCTGTCCGCAACCTTTTTACAGGAACATCCGATGGAAAGAATTAATAGTAAAAATGCTAAACTGGCCGATAGAGTACTATTAAGGATTGTCTTGCCTACTTAATCCAGTATAGGCAGGTGACACTTATATCATTGTCCGCATCGTTCGTCCAGCCGAACAGAGTGCCGTTTCCTTCTGTTGCAATTGCGGCAGTGAATGCCAGCCTCGCGGTCGGTAATGGATAATTATCTATTTCACCTTCAGCCGGACCAAAATAGATGATGTCAGATGTCCCGCTCAGAGAAACACATTCTACTTTGAATATGCCAATAGTTACTCCGTCGGGCACAGTCCAATATGGGTCTACTGCCGTATTAAAGAGATCAGAAACTTTTTTATGTGGTCCATCTCCTGACAGAGGTGCAATTGTAGAACCCAGGCCGTCAGCATAGGTTTTAGCCTCGGCTACTGCATTACCAAGTAAATCATCTACTTCTGCCTTTGTGTAATACAGTGTCTCGTCAAAGTCTGCGCCCAGCCCTCCGCCGGCTGCGGCAGGATCACATGATGTGAAAACAATCATTAAAATCACAGCGAGTGGAATCAGCATAATCTTCAATATTCTTGTCATATCTTCCTCCGATATCTATAAGCGTAACCCCGGAAGTCAATAATGACAGCTGTAATTAGTCAGTGCAAATAGTCACCAAATTTCAGTGCTGAAGTTACTTTAGTTAAGTTTGGGAAAAAGTCAGACGGGTAATGAAGCCCTCATACGAAGCGGAAGAAAACTCAGCTGAGCCTCCTATCGATTCCATTCTTTTTCTAATTCCGGTAAGTCCGTTGCCTTCAATTATATCTTCGCATCCCGAACCATTATCCATAATAATTATCCTGCAATCTTCACCGAAAGTAATCGATACCATTAGATGATCAGCCTTTCCGTGCCTGAGAGAGTTTGTGAGACTCTCCCGAACGGCAGCATAGATATTTCTGATTTTTTCAATATTAACAGCGACCTCTTTTCCCTTTACAACAAAATCCAGAGAAAGCTGATCTGTATCACAGGAATTAAACAAGGGTTTTAGCCAGTCGCTCAACTGCCCACTACTTCTGTCTTCTTCATGATTTTCGAACATGACAGATTCAAAATTGTTTTTCCATTCCGGCAGAGTTTCCCGGATCTCTCTGTATCTTTTTGCACGTGCTTCCCTGTCACCAGTGAGTTTCAGCGCTTCGAGCTGAGCTATCAAAAGGGTGAGGGAATGACCCATTACATCATGCAGTTCCCGGGCGGCTTCTGTCCGCTGCTGCATATAAAGGATCTCCCGTTCCGTGCGAATACTTTCCTCGATCGAGTGGGACAGTAATTCGATCTTTTCCGTCCTGCCGATTATTGCCGCCTTTCTCTCATTCTCATCAGTAATATCGATAATACTTTCCAGTCTCAGATCCTTTTCAAAGCTCTTTCCGTCCAGAGAATAGACCTGCCGTCTGATGCTCTTCGAGTTCTGCGGATCAGTTAAAAATGAAGCTGCCGCATTCTGATAGACAATCAGGTTTTTTCTGTCGCTTACTACGACTCCTTCCTTAAGTGCATTTAGCATCTGCATATGAGCAATCGGAGAAATATCCAGAAAATCATAAAGGAAGACTGCAACGCCAAAAAAGATAAAGGTCAGATTGAAGCAAAGGGGAACAATATCGAAACGGAGACCGGAGTATAAGTTGCCGAGACTCGGATAATAGAAGCTTCCGATCAAGGGAACCGCGGCAGCCAATATAAAAAGAAGGCTCTGGATAGTCCGTTTTCTTTTTTGCGTCAAGGCCGAAACTATGAGGATTAGGAAACCAAGCCCAGTGCAAAGATAAATATAGATTTTAAGTGCATAAAATACAGGACCAAAAGAATCCCTGTAAAAAGTAAATACCGGATAAAACTGATGATGAACCGGATTTGTTAGAATAAAAATATAACAGATAACTGCCGGGGCATATAAAAGAATGTAGATGCCTGTTTTCAATCTCCGCCGAAGCAGATATATCAGACAGAAGATTACAAAGGCCGGTCCTAAAATCGTCATTCCGCTGTACTGGAGCATTATAAAAACCCATCGCAGCCCGATAACCGGTGATACGGTCTTTAATAGCTTTCCTATTATCCATAGAAACGGGCCGAGAGATAAGATCATATAGCTTTTCATAATTGTATTTATTCTTGCGTGAAGAAAAATGTAATAATTGAAACCAACAAGCAGAACAAGTGAGAGGACATGACTGATTACAATATTAGAAAATGCCCGGATAAGCCACTCGGATATCATGACCCTTCCCTCCGGACAATTCTGAATCCGATATAAGGATGCAGCCTTGACGGATTAAGACCTTTTCGGTACCAGACCCGGCATCCCCAGCTGTCGAAGAAACAGCTTCCGCCGCGAATAGCGATAGAGCTCCCGGTTTTCGGGCCCGAAGGATTAACATCCCCGTCGGTCAGCTCACTATAGTTGCCTGTCAAATAGCTTCCCGTCAATTCATAAGCATTCCCGCTCATATCATACAAACCCAGCTCATTAGGCAGTTTCCTGCCCGCTTCTTTCGGATGCCGTCCGCTGTTATCGAAATACCAGGCTACATCATCGGCTATGTCGCTGCCGGCATACATTAAACCTCTGTGATGAACCCCGCCCCGGGCCGCATACTCCCATTCGGCTTCCGTCGGTAGTCTGTAGCCGTTTTTCCTATAATTGCAATGAACCGGCAGCGGCGCTTCTGCGGAATCAGAGGGGAGCTGATAACATTCGTCCAGTCCTTCATGCCGGCTTAGCCAGTTGCAGTATGAAACGGCGTCATTCCAGTTCACATTTACTACAGGTCTGTCTCCCCTGCCGTAGCCTTCGTCCGGAGGCAGCGGCAGCCCGCTATAACGGCAGAAAGAATCGAACTGATTAAAAGTGATTTCATAGCGACTGATAAAAAAATCATCTACTTTGATTTGTCTGACAGGCACTGCTGAATAAGCAGCTCCTGTCGGATCTCCGATGGAGAACAGGCCGCCTTTTGCAAACACCATTTCCGGAACATCTTCTTTTAGATCCCCGGACTCACTCACAATCAATTGACGGGGAATCGGGTTAATGCCGGCGAAACCCCATCCATTCTGCTGCAGGATAATATAAACGGCGGCGGTTGCCACGAACCAGCAGAGAAATCGGACTATATGAAATCTTGTTTCCATCCTTTTATGCAAGGTCCTTTTTAAGCGCCTGTACAGCAAGATGTGTTCTGTCGCGGCATCCGGTCTTCTGCAGGATCTTCGAAAGATAATTTTTCACCGTTCCTTCGGTATATGTCAGAAGCGAAGCAATCTCTTTATTACTTTTCCCCTCTGTAATCAGCTTTATAATCCGCTGTTCCTGAAGGTTGAAATTTGAAAAATCATAACAGCCGTTCATTTCGATAAAATGACATAATTCTTTACTGATTGCCTTGCTGACTGACTTATACGAGCCCGGGTGCATAACCGAAAATCCTGCGTCTATCGTTTTTATTACGAGGATCAGCTGCTCCGGCGAGATATCCTTGATTATATATCCGTCAATTCCACAGGCCACAACGGAAAGCATATCATTTTCATTCTCGAAAGAAGTTAAAATGATTATTTTCATTTCCGGAAACTCATTCTTTAATACTTCGGCGACTTCCAGCCCGGGCATATCCGGAAGCTTCAGATCAAGGAGAAGGAGGCGGGGCTGTTTTTTTCTTACTGCAGATATAGTATCTCTGCCGGTCACAGAAGAGCCGATTACCTCTACCTCCGGGTCTCCCTGAAGATAAAGACCGAGAGAATCAAGAAAAAGAGTCTGATCATCGGTCAGAAATACAGTAATCATTGCATGCCTCCTTTACGCAGGAGTTTCAACCGGTTCACAGATGCTCTTATCTCAGAAAGACCCTCCCTGGCCCCGCTGATGATGTAATCCACTCCCTTGTTTCCTGCCAAATCGTTTGTTTCAAAAATAAAACGGTCCTGCAAATCTTCGGTTATCCCGGCTAACTGGAAATTAATATTCCCGATTAAAGCTTCCCGTTTTTTTTCCATTTCAAGATACATCCCTGTATTTCTGTAAAGGGTCAGTTCCCCGTATTGACTGGAAACCTCTTCCTCCTGAGCCGCGAGTATTCTGATATCCTTTTCTTCTTCAGTAACATCAATAAACAGCAGCATCCAGGCGACACTTTTTCTCCAGTAAAGAACAGGACTCACGGCATACGAGAGCGATATTTCCTTCTCTCCCGAGGACATCGTAAATCTGCCTTCCCCCACCTCTTCCGGCTTTCTTGAGCGTAAAGCCCGCAAAAACTCCTCGCCTGATCCGGGGGTCATATAATCAGAAAATTTTTGAGCCAATTCCGCCGATTGTTCCACGTCTCGGATTTCAGGGAATTCAAATCTCATTCCGTTAACGGCAATGATTCTGCCGTCACGATCAATTACAATGAGAGAAGCCTGAATATGATCAATAATCTCGGTAAAAGACTCCAGATACAGCTGCAGAAGATTTCTACGGATGAATGCTGCCCGCCAGCAGAGAACAAGAAGCAGAGAGGCAGACGGAAGAATCAGAGAACCTATATTACTGAAAACAATATGATTAAATACCAGCCCAATGCAGAATATAATAACTCCAAGGCTGAACCATAGATATCCCGGTCTGGAAACAGATAGCATCCGGTTTCCTGAGGCAGCCGGGCCTATCATCCCGCTTATCATCCATCCGATTGAATCGGCGAGAAACAACCAGAACAGAACCCCGGGGTCAATTCGATGAAAAGACAGAAGGTTGAAAAAACACAAGTCCGCCGGAGAAAAAGCCGCGGCTATAAGCCAGATGAAAGTTTCACTAAAGATGAGGATGAGCGGAACGCGAAGAGATCTTTTTACTATCCCCATAGTATCGTAAAAAAGGAAACTCAGCCTTGAGAAAATAAAAAGGGAAGTGCAGCTCACAATTAGCCAGAAGCGCAAAAACGAAAAAGCGGGAGCAACAGACAGGGCAATTTCGGCTATCTGAAATACCGAGAAAGAAATAATAAGGAAGATGAACAGGCGTTTTTGCCTGCCGCGCTCCATATGACTGGAAATAAAAACCATGAGAAAAACAGTTAACAGCAATGACAGGGTATACGCCGAAACCGTATAGAACTGATTTACAGTGTAGAACTTTTCGAAACCCGCACTGATAGGGAAGATATAATCCATAATAATCCCTGATAAACTATTGTTTTATAATAACGGATGAACATTCTACTGTCAAAGTTAAAAACATAGCAGCAATTCTGACGTCCCGGAAGCGGGAATTAGAACTTTTCAACACGCGGCAAAGAGAAATAATTTAGGTATTTAGACATTTTATAGATTATCCAAGGGCTTCCGCTCATAGGAGCGAAGGATTTTTACTTGCTAAATGCTATAAATTTGTGTTATCTTTTTATCAAATATAATTAAAAGAGTATTTATGAAAAAAATCTTATTTTTATTTTTATTTATGTCAGTATTTCTAACTTTCATCATCGCAGAACATAATCAACCGATTCTTACCGTACTCGATTTTGAAACAAACGATGTATCTTCATCAGATATGAATTCAATAATTGATATTCTCTCATCCGGCTTGTTTAAAACTGAATATTTCATTGTAATTGACATAGCTCAACGTGAAACCGTACTTAATGAACTTGAGTTCTCATTATCTGGCTGTACCGACGAAGCGTGTATGCTTGAAGTAGGAAAGATGCTGTCGGCCGAGTTGATTGTTGTCGGCAGTATGAGCAGCATAGGTTCCAAAATAGTGCTTTCCGCAAAGATGATTGAGACCGAAACATCAAAAACGATGAGTACTGCCGATGGTATTTATGCTGATATGGACGATTTATTAGGCAATCTCTATCATTTCATCGATAGTCTATCACTCCCCTATGCCAAGAATGAAGATATTATAACGGCATCTGATAAGAGGACAACTTAAAGCTCTAAAATTATTGAACCAACAGTATCACCAGAACCCGAACAAACTGTCGAGTTCAACATCCCGGCTTTTGCTTCAGCGGCAGGTGGCGTGGGGGCAATTGGAATTGGAACATATTTTCTTGCTGTATCACTTCCACTTTTATCTACCTACACTACAGCTCAGAGATCTTATACTGAAGCTTCTGCAGAAGCCGATTTTACTAGTCTTTATAATGCAGCAGAAGCAGCTCGTATCGCAGCTTTGGACGGTAACGCTAATCAGAACTTTATTATAGGAGCAGCACTATCAGGTGCAGGCTTGGGGCTTGGTATCCTGTCGACCATCCTTTTTTTATCTGAGGATAATGAATCTCAACCGACCGTCAATATTTCTGCAGCAGTTCTTCCCTGCCCAGGGGCAACATCCTTATCATTCCGCCTTAGCTATTAGGAGAGATGTCATGAAAAAAACTGTTTTTATTTTAGTTATAATCATATCGTCGATTTTAGTTGCTGCCTGCATCCTGGCACCATCTGAGATTCTGCCCCACGACAATATAAATGATCCTCTTCATCCTGACAAATTTCATAATATAACCATTACCAAAACTGGTGCTGCAGAAGGTGAAGATGTAGTTCCTAACGTTACTGAGACAATTATGGGAACAGAGGTTACCCTGACCGCAATTCTTAATGAAAACAGGATTGTTAATATAAGCGGAAACGGATTAACAATAGACCATGACTATTTAACTGCCGACAGCGCAACTGCCCGCTTCATTATGCCAGAAATAGACACTGAAGTAACAGCAATCTTTAAAAGTAGTATCAATTTTGAAAATATACTGCATGCGAGTGATATGCAGGCAGATGATCTTTTCGGTACTTCAACAAGTATAAGTGGTCAATACGCTATTGTAGGAGCCCAAAGAGAAGACAAGGGCACAGGAGATCCGGTAGTAAACGCAGGAGCAGCTTACATTTATAAGGACGAAGGAATAGGTGTATGGACAGAGAAGTCAGTTCTCTACGCCAGTGACGCCCAGATGGGAGATCGGTTTGGTATTTCAGTAAGCATCAGCGGAAATTACGCTATAGTCGGAGCATTTCGAGAATGTGGTGGAGACGGAGATCCAACAACGAGTGCTGGCGCCGCTTATATATTCAAAAATGACGGCCAGGGTAATTGGACTCAAACGACGATACTTCATGCTAGTGATGCCCAAACAGATGATTGTTTTGGTGTTTCCGTATGCATAAGCGGTGATTATGCTATCGTAGGCGCACGCAACGAAGACGGTGGTCTTAATAACCCGATAGAGAAAGCAGGCGCTGCCTACACTTTTAAAAACCATGGCGACGGAGTATGGAGCCAGGTATCTGTTCTCCACGCAAGTGACGCCCAGGCGGATGATTGCTTTGGTTATTCAGTGAGTATTAGCGGAAATTATGCCATAGTCGGGGCAAAAGCCGCAGACGGCGAAAACCCTGAAGATAATACCGGTGCTGCCTACATTTTCAAAAGAGACGAAGCCAACGGCTTATGGACTGAGTTAGCCCTACTTGGGGCAAGTGACGCAAAGGCCTTTGATATTTTTGGGGTTTCTGTAGGCATCTGTGGAAATAATGCTATTGTTGGAGCTAGTTTTGAAGACGGTGGAGCCGGGGATCCTCACAACGGGTCAGGTGCCGCCTATATTTTCACAAACGACGGTAATGACAACTGGACAGAAACTGCCATCCTTCATGCCAGTGACGCTCAGTCAGAAGACCAGTTCGGTTCTTCTGTAGCTATCAGCGAAGATTACGCTATGGTCGGAGCAGATAAAGAAGATGGTGGTGATGGAAATCCTGCAGATAATGCAGGTGCTGCCTACATATTTAACAATAATGGGGATTCCACCTGGACTGAAATGCTCATACTGCACGCAGGTGATGCAGATGTATACGATGAGTTCGGTGTTTCTGTTGGTATAAGCGGAGATTCTGCTATTATTGGCTCATACTGCGAAGACGGCGGAGCAGGAGATCCTGCGTCCGCAGCCGGCGCTGCCTATATATTCAGTAATCTTAGATAACAGAAAGGTTCTGCATTAATAAACAGCTCTTTTGCCTGATGATTGCCATCCTTTAGCAGTAATGACCGACGGAGGAACGGTTGGACCTCTATCGCTTAACCCGCCCCGAAGCATCGCCCTTCATAAGCGACATAACCTCATCCCGACTTGAATAATTAAAATCCTGCTTTATCGAGTGACATAGACAGGACGCGGCTACCGCATAGGCAAGCGAATCCTGCTGACTTGCTGACAACTCATCATCAGTTAAAGCATAGATCAAACCGGCCGAAAAAGCATCACCGCCGCCGACTCTGTCGACAATATTTTTAATTTCAAAGGGCTTATATTCCCCGCCGCTCATTGGGGCGAAGCAGGCCTTATCGGCAGCAGCATCAAACAGCATAGCTCCCCAATTGTTGTGGCTGGCCGAGAGGCTTTCACGCAGAGTGATTGCAACCCTGGAAACATTAGGAAACTGACTTATTATCTGCCTTGCAACATCAGGATATCTTTTTATCTCAAGCTTCCCTGAATGCACATCGGTGTCCCCCGCCTTAATCTGAAGGATATCCCATGCATCTTCTTCATTGCCGACCACAACATCAACATAGGGAAGCATTCCCCGGATAGTCTTCTCAGCAAGATCCCGGGGAGATGTTCCCGGCTGCCACCTCCATAGTTTCTTTCTGAAGTTGAGGTCACATGATACGGTAAGACCTGCAGCCTTTGCTTCTTTAACAGCAGCAAGTGACGCCCCAGCGGCGGTCTCCGAAATTGCCGGAGTAATTCCGCTTATGTGAAACCAGTTTGCACCCTTGAACGCTCCCTTCCAGTCATAGGCATCGGCGGGAGTCCCGGCGATTACCGAAAGCTCGCGATCATAGATAACGCTGCTCGGCCTCTGGTTAGCGCCGGTTTCTACAAAATACAGCCCGAGCCTGCCTTCAGCAGTGTGTACAAAGGATGTATCAACACCGAATTTCCGGACTGAATCAAGACAGGCCTGCCCGATTGGGTGTGAGGGAAGGGCCGTGATATAGCGAGCATTTCGGCCCATGACCTTATTCGAAACGGCAACATTGGCCTCTGCACCCGAGAAGCTAATCTCGAGTTTACCCGGCATTCCCTGCCGAAACCGCTTAAAGCCTTCCGGCTCGATGCGGCCCATTATTTCTCCGAAGGTTACTACCGTCTTGTCCATCATCCTCTCACCTCGCGCATGATCTTAACCGCTGCGTCAGCGTTTCTGGCAATAGCGCCCCAGTCGCCGGAATTGATAAGATTTGCCGGAGCAATCCATGAGCCGCCGAGGGCGATAACTTCAGGTGCTTCAAGATAGCCGCGCATGTTATCAATCGAAAGGCCGCCGAGAGGAATATAACGGAGTCCGAGAAATCCGTAGGGACTGTTTATCCCTTTCAGATACTTAAGCCCTCCCATGCCTTCAGCATGAAAAAACTTGAGCACACGGGCGCCGGCTTCAACGGCGCATTCAATTTCAGACGGTATACAGATTCCGGGAGCAAAGGGAATAGCGGCTGTTACGGCCGCATTCATAACCCTCGGATTCAGCCCCGGCGCAACTGCAAAGTCAGCACCCGCTGCCTTCACCTCTGCTACCTGGGCCGTAGTTAAAACTGTTCCGGCTCCTGCAGTCATCTCAGGCACTTCGGCTGTTATCAGCTTTAGTGCGTCGATCGCGGCCTTGGTTCTGAGGGTCAGCTCCATTGCGCTTATCCCGCTGTCAAGCAGAGTCCGGGCCAGTTTCACAGCCTTCCCCGCGTCATCTATTACCAGAACTGCAATAATACCGGAAGCCTCTATCTTCTTCTCAAGTTCTTCAGGAATGAGTTTATCCATATTTTCCTCGTTTATTTTATGTTTTACATCAGTAGCGTACCATCCTCCGCGACCCTTGTCAACATAATGAGATAACAGGCTCATTATTTGCGACATAGAGAGCTCAACATGCTGTTTTCTGTTGTTTTCCACCATTTTGCCTGCTATAATCACTTCATGGACACCGCACAAACTGTAACCAGAGCCTTAGGACTTCTCGAGCTGCTTGGCAAACATAAGCGCCTCACCGCTTCGCAGATTATTGAAATGACAGATATTCACCGCAGCACAACCTACCGCTTGCTGGGGACCCTTATTCAGCTTGGGTATATAAGGAAAGATGATGCGAGCAGTATGTACTCCCTCTCGCCGAAGATTCTCACCCTTGCCTCTTCAGTCCAGGAGGCTAGGGACATTAAGGATATTGCCCGGCCTTTCATTGATGAACTACATAAGAAGACACTGGAAACAATCCACCTGGCCGTCCTCGATAATGATGAGCTTGTATATCTAGATAAACGCGAATCGAACAGGAACCTGCGGGTGGTGATGAATTCAAAAACCGGAAGTCACGCACCGCTCTACTGCACAGGAATCGGCAAGGTGCTGCTGTCGGGAATGTCCGACGGCCAACTTCATGACTATATAAAAACCGTAAGATTCATTAAATATACCGAGAATACCATCGCGGGAATTCAGGAGCTGCTGTCTGAGATTGACGAGATCAGGCAGCAGGGTTACGCCGAAGACAGAGAAGAACACGAAGAGGGTGTCTACTGTGTTGCATCACCCGTAATTAGCAGCGCCGGTGAAACAATAGCCGCTTTCAGCGTCTCTCTACCGTCGGTAAGACGAACCGAGGAGCTCCGTCTGGAAATTATAGAAGCAGTAAAGACAGCCTCAGATAAGATCTCGGAGGCTGTAGGTTAAAAGATATTTACCAGTCGATAATTGTCTCGTCATCCTCGGCATACAGCCGGGGAGAGTCCCAGTTACCGTCAAAAGAGCGCTCGGAAAGCATGTCTTCATTCACCTCAATGCCGAGGCCTGGCTTATCATTTATTCTTATATAACCATCTTCTACAACAAATTGCTCTGCAAGATAACCTTCACCTAAATCCCATTCCTCCTTCATGCCGAAGTGTTCGGCTATAAGGAAATTGGGTGTACAGGCGCCAAGCTGAATGTTGGCCGCAAGCGATATGGGACCGAGCGGGTTATGCGGAGCTACCTTGCAGTAGTAGGTCTCAGCCATAGCGGCGATTTTTTTTACTTCCATAATTCCGCCGGCATGACAGAGGTCCGGCTGAACGACATCTACCGCGCCTGATTCAAACAATGGGCGGAAAGCGCCCCGGCCGACGAGACGTTCGCCTGTGGCCATTGATGTACCGACGGCAGCGGATATTCTGGCCATGGCGTCGGTGTTTTCCGGAAGGCAGGCCTCTTCAACAAAAAGCGGATAATACTTCTCGATACCTCGAATCACCTGGATTGCAATATCCGGCGTAAGCCTGCCATGAAAATCTATTGCTATATCCATCTCATCGCCGAGGGCAGCACGAATTTCTGCAAAACAGGTAATCTGGGATTCGATGTATTTTTTAACACCCCTGTTTGCTGTAAACGGCTCTACAAGGATCTTTATGGCGGTAAAACCTTTTTCCTGCCGCTCAAGCGCCCGGGTTATTATTTTTTCGGTTGTTGCACCCCAGCAGTGACCGTATATCCGGATTTTATCCCGGTAGACACCACCGAGCATCTCGTAAATCGGCAGTCCATAGTGCTTACCCTTTATATCAAGCAGCGCCTGCTCGATTCCGCTTATAGCGCTCATCATGATAACACCGCCACGGTAAAATGTATTACGGTACATCGACTGCCATAAATATTCGGTACGAAGCGGATCCTGCCCGATAAGAAACTTCTTATACTCCATAACCGCGGCTTCAACCGTCTTCGCACGTCCTTCTAAAATAGGCTCGCCCCATCCAACTATGCCGTCATCAGTGGATATTTTTAAGAAACTCCACCTAGGCTGAACATGAAATATTTCAAGATTTGTTATTTTCATTTTGCATTCCCTTTTGTTGCCTCAACTGAAGACCAATCAGTATTGAGATCATTTTCTGTAATAATCGGAAGCAGAGCTCCGCCATCAATATCAAGGCAGCTGCCTGTCATGTAGGCAAAGTCCGCTGACACAAGGGCGGCAATAACGCGGGCAATCTCAGCCGGCTCGGCAAACCGCTTCAGCGGTATTTTATCTACTGCCTCATGTACCGGGTTCTCTTTAGGCCAGCCGACATCGGTATAACCCGGAGAAATTGCGACTGCCCGAATACCAAAGGGTGCAAGCTCCATGGCGATATGCTTTGTAAACTTTGCAACTGCGGCCTTGGTTGGGCCGTAAACGCTTGATGTCGGCCAGCAGCCGTCTTTCTGATTCGACGACATGTTAAGAATCACTCCAGGGTTATTGTCTTTAATCATCAGCTGAGCTGCGCGCTGGGCGCAAAAATATGTTCCCTTCCAATCGATGTCGGTAATGGTGTCCCACATCTGTTCATCCACGCTAATAAAGGGTTTAAACAGGCTAACCCCGGCGTTGTTTACAAGCAGATCTATCTTGCCGAAATACCCGTAGAACTCATCAAACATCCGGTTTATTTCGGAAACCTTGCCTACATCCGCCTTAATCACAACGGCTTCAGCGCCTTCAGCCTCGACAAGGGCTTTGACCTCAAAGGCCGCATCTATACTCCTGCTGTAGTTAATTCCTATATCCCATCCGCGTCGGGCAAGTTCAACAGCCGTTGCCCGTCCTATTCCCCGCCCCGAACCGGTAATTAGTGCTTTTTTTCTCATATACGCTCCAGACTATTAATAAATAAATGGATACGGGCCAGTGCCCTTATTTCCGGTATCTACTTTGAATAACGATCCGTCAGCCGGATTAGGATCAGAAAGTCCATGTCTGGCTGATGTAATAAAAAGTGATGCATAATCAGTCCCGCAGAAACAGCAATTGGTTGGATTCCGGGCGTCAAGTCTGATCTCGGCGAGAATCTCTCCGGTAGGTCTGAATCCATAGACACAACTGCCACCCCAGAAAGCACTCCAGATATTTCCCTCGCTATCAACAGCAAGCCCGTCAGGCACACCATTCAGCTTTCCGGCATCAACAAATACTCGTTCATTAGACATTCGTCCTGTTTCTGCATTAAAATCCCACTGTGATATTTTTTTATACCCCGTATCTGTAACATACATGGTTTTTTGATCCGGGCTCCATCCTATACCGTTTGGTATAAACATTTCATCAAGAACAGAGACAATCTTGTCTGTGACACGGAACAAACTACCAACAGGGCGGTCTCCTTCATGTGTCATAGAACCAACCCAGAATGCACCGTCCGGGCCTGTTTTTCCATCATTAAATCTCAACTCTTTTGTATCAAATGGAGCAGGGAAAAGAGTTTTATGGGTCTTAAACCTATCGTCAACTATCGTTAGGCCATTTAAACCAGCTGAGATAATTTTCCCATCAGTTGTTTTTCCTGCGCAGCATATGAAACCATTTAAATTGAATTCTTCGATATTAATCTGATCAATTTCCAGATGATAGGCTTTACCTCTGAGAATATCAAACCAGTATATTTCGTTATCTGTTAGTGTAAATAGTCCCTCTCCGAGAGCATTCCCGGCAGTGAAAACTCTTTCTGCGGTTAACAACATCAGTATTCAGAATTTGCCAATCCGGTCCTGGCGAAGGCTTCAACATTTTCAATCGGGGTACCATATTCAAGAAAATCAGCAGACTGAAGAATATAACGGTCGAACTTTTTACCCTTTGAGATAGTTTCTAAAGTTACCTTCTCTACATCGTCAACAGTTCCTTTCTGGATGACATTAACCTGATCAACCCCTCCGGTTACCGTGAACTCATTGTTCATCATTCTCGCAAGCGCATCAAGATCACCGTCACCAAGCGGAGCAGGACTGAAGGGTTCAATATTATTTATTCCCATTTTCTTATATGAGTCCACCAACCCCATTGCAAGCCCGCAGTTGTGATAGATAACAGGTTTCCCCCTGCTCTGGATGTGCTGTATATATTCAGTTTCATATTCGCGCACATACTGATCAAAACATGCTCCGCCTATGAAACCCCCGGCAACATTCCCGCCAACACAGAGTGCATCCACGCCTGCTTCAATTATAGCATCGGTAAAATCAAATACCCTTGTTTTTGCAAAACGCATCAGCTCTTTGTAATATTCAGGATCCGTAAGAAAGACCGAATATAGAGTATTATGGTCAATGAAGCCGGATACATTATTAAACAGACCTCCATTTGTCCATGCAGACAGAATACCTGCATCACCTACTTCGGACTTTACCGTCTGAACATTCTTTTTCATCTCAGCCTTGATTTCATCAGTGAAGGAAGGCTCATATTTCATTGCGATTTTAAGATCATCTAAATTATTCACAGGCTTCTCTGTACAAGCAAACATAAAAGTCCCCGGACGCGATTCATTAATCGAAAAGGTCTGCTTCAGTATTCCATCTGGAGTTTTAATTTCATGTTTCAGCAGTCTTGTATCTCCGTTCTGCTCTTCAGACCTTGTGACTGTCCAATTTTCATTTTCAACATCGACATTCATCAATCCCAGATGCGCAAAGATTGGTTTATGCGGGTTAAAGAACAGCATTCGTGCATGAACATCGAGCCCGAGACTTTTCTGATAATCTATTACATTCTTCTGCAGCGCAATAAAATCCCAGGGGTCGGTTTCTGGATTGACCTGAGTAATAAAATGGCCCTGCCCCTGAATAAAGATGGTAACCGGAACCCTGTCGGCTCTTTTACCGTTTAATACTGTTAATAGTCTATCGCGTCCTGTCATAGAACCTACCTGTCAACCAAATTTGCGTGCATATGCACGCAAATTATAATAACTGTTTAATATAATAGTTGTCAAGTTTTTTAATCATCCTGAGCCTACAGTTCAAGATGATTAAGATAAAAGTCGATATTTTCTTTAAAATAGATATCTATTGGTATTCGGATTTCTCCATCTGCGGCAGGAAGCTCACCATTGACAACACTCATAAGCCGGCGGGCCGAAAGATATCCCTGGAGTTGCGGCGATTGTGAAATCAAACAGCTGATATAACCGTCCTTAAGAAGTTTGATATTAGCCTCGGTGCAGTCAAAACCTACAAGGGTTACATCATCAATATTACTATCCTGCAGCTTGCGGCCGGCACCTTCGGTTGTTAAACCGCTTACCGAATAGACTCCGGAAAACCTGTCCGGCAGGTTCTGCAATATCAATCCGGTTTCACTTATATTGTCATGTGTATAATACGGGCCGATGAGATCATGAAGCCTGCCGGATTCCCGGTACACATCCTGAAAACCTCTGACCCGCTCACTGTGCGCCCATATATTATCGAACCCGCTTAAGATAACTGTTGATTCATTATTCATTTTCAGCATCAGCTCACCTGCTGCCCTGCCGGAAGCATAGAGGTCCTGACCGATAAATAACGACCTTCCGCTTTCAGGAGCATCTGTATTCAATGCCGCAACCCGGACGCCCGAGTTTTCAACCTCATTAATTGCATCCTTAAGAATGGGATCCTCGGACGGAACTACTATAAGTCCGCAACATTCGAGGTTTCTTCTGGAAACAGATAAGAGATACTCACTTTGCAGCTCCGGATTATCAAGCTGTATATTTACCAATTCGAGCTCAGGGCTGGGATTCATCTCATTAACAGCTTTTTTTATTCCTTCCTCTATTTTTTCAAAAAACGGATCTCCACCCGGAATGACTGCAATGAGGACCTTCGCCTGCTGAAGAGGCAGAAACGATTCAACCTTTCGGTCTATATATCCTAGACGCCTCGCCTCGGCAAGCACCCTTTCCCGGGTTTCAGTGCTTATACGGCCGCGTCCATGAATAGCTCTGTCAACAGTACCGCGGGAAATCCCTAATGAGTCAGCAATAATCTGAAGTGATACATTTTTTGCCATGATCTTATTATACCGAACCTTCATCCGACATGGAAGCATCGGGATATATCAGAATAGATCTGCGATACTGGCCCGGTGTAATCCCGGTTGTTTTTTTAAACATCCTGCTGAAATACTGAGGATCATCAAAGCCTGCATTATAGGCAATCTCCTTAATAGACTGGCTCGAATATGAAAGCTGTTCACAGACATATTCAATCCTCATTCGGTTCAGATACTGCACTGGTGAAAATGATGTGACCTCTTTAAACACTGCTCGCAGGTAATTATATGAATAACCGCCTATATTCAGAATCTCAGGAACCGAACGCCTTGTAAGCAGATTCTCCTGCAGGCGGGTCCTGACTTCTTCAACAAGCTGCTCTTTTGCTCCGAAAGAGTGTCCGCCCTCTGAGACCCCCGGAACTACAGAGAGCAGCATACGATACATTAACACCGACATCTGAATCTGATAATCAATCGGTTTTCTTTCAGATAATTTAATTAATTCCTCAAAGGTTGATTTAACATCCCACCGTCTGATATTTTCCAGAATAAAAGAATTCCGATCAATAAGCTTCTGCGACTCAAACATCTCTGCTATCTCTCCGGTAAATACGGCCCAGTATTGGGTCCAGCCTCCTCCTACAGGACCATAACAATGAGGGGATCCCGGGAAGAGAAAGAAAAGACTTCCTTCAGGAAGGTCTACAGCCTGAGGGTGCTGCGGAGAAGTGTATTGGCCGCTGCCCTTCGCTATAAAGACAGCTGCATAGGATCTTAGTATCCTCATACCGGTTATATTGAAGTCATCATGTATTATTTTTCCGGTACCGATTACGGTTACCCCGGGCATCATCTTAGAGGGAAGAGGGAAAACACGTTCTGTATTATCTGTATTCATCAATCAAATTATACAATATAATCACGCATAAATGACCTCTAATTCGCTATTTTGCGTATTTAACAATCAAAAAATCCACTTATATGCTTCATTTATTCTATTCACAACCGAATATAATCAGTTGATAATCACATCATGAACAAGAGAGAAGCTTTTTTAAAGGTTTTACGAAAAGAAGAATCTGAAAACGGTCAGAGATATTTTCCTCCTGATATAGACCTGACTCCGTTTAAGATAGAAGAATTTGAAGCCATGAACACCGGAAAAACAATCGAAGAATATTTCGGATTGTTTCACCGTTCTGTTGAAACCAGAATGGAAAAGACCTATGCGGGGGATGGCAGGCAGCTTTTTGCTGAAAAGGATATGCCGGCCGAATTCGAAGTAGACCCTTTCGGGACGGGAATGTCCAAAGGCTCCGAGGCCTGTATGCACATGGTACATTTCCATTCCCCACTAACCGGAAGCTGCCCAATGGAAGATATTGAAAACCATAGGCTGCCAGATATTGCCGACGGCGAAAAAAAGCGGCTTACTGATAGAGTTAACGAACTTCACGATCAAAATATTGCAGTCCGGGCATGGCTGGAGCAGACGATATGGGAACGCTCCTGGCTGATTCGAGGCATGGAAGATCTGATGATGGATATGATGCTTGAGGATCCTAAAGCCGAAAGACTTTTCGACCGCATCACCGAACATTCATCGAGGACTGCTGCCTTTCTGGCCGGAGTCGGGGTGGATTTAATTGCTCTCGGTGATGATATCGGGATGCAGAGCACTCCGATGATGGATCCGAAACTCTGGATGAGATACCTGCAGCCGAGACTCTCCCGGGTTATAGCAGCCGCGAAATCAGTTAATCCGGATGTAATAATTTCCTATCATTCATGCGGGCATGCAACCCCGTTCATCGACGGCCTGATTGACGCAGGAGTTGAGGTGCTAAATCCACTTCAGCCTGAAAGCATGAATGTTCCAGAAATATACCGGAAATATCATGACAGGCTTGCGTTCTGGGGTTCTATCGGAACCCAGACCACCATGCCCTTCGGCTCAGCTGAGGATGTAAAGAATGCTGTACTCGACATGGCCAGGTTGTCTGAAGATCACCGAGGATTTCTGATATCGCCAACCCACATAATTGAACCGGAAGTATCCTGGAATAACCTTCACGCATATATAAACATAATGAAAGAACTGAACGGACTGAACGAATAGCTCTCAGATTTCCGAAGGGAGGGCCACGGTAAAACGAGTGCCCTTCCCAGGAATACTCTGAAATGTAATTACCCCGCCATGGGCTTCGGCAATATTCTGACAGATTGATAATCCGAGTCCTGTATTCGTCCGCGTAATCTTAGTGGTATAAAACGGTGTAAAAATATCATCCTGAATCTCTACAGGAATTCCATAACCGTTATCAATTACCGAAACCCTTACTGTTTTTTCTTTAGAGTCCTCTTCTATCTCAAGCCTTATTTCCCCTTGTTCTAATACTGCATCGATCGAATTGGATATCAGATTAAGAAAAAGCTGCTTAAGCTTATTTTCTTCTGCGGTGATAATCACAGGATGAGACGGAAAACTCTTTTCAATGTTAATTCTATTCTTGGAAAGCTGATGACCAAGAAGCATCACAATCTCTTCAAGCAGGCTTATAATATTAAGCTTTATTACCTCAGACTGTTTAAGCCGGGAAAATGAAAGCAAATTACCGATAATCTCAACAATTCGCTTCAATTCACTCTCAATAAATGCGACATATTCCTTTTCAGTGTCGCCTTCCAGAGACATCTTGAGTAGTTCCAGATAGTTTTGAATAATTGTAAGCGGATTTTTTATCTCATGAGCAACACCGGCGGCAAGTTCAGCGGTTGTGGCAACCTTCTTCACCTGCATAAGATATTCCCGGGTATGATAATCAAAAGAGACGTCTTCAAACATTATATTTGTACCAATAAACCGCTGTTCGCTGTTATAAATGGGTGCGAGGGTAAGATTGATAAAACGATCACCGATTGAAAGTCCCGGAAAGGTATGACTGACTTTCTCCTCGATGGTCTCTGAAATTTTTGCCTGATCATTTTCATTAAAACTGTCCAAGACTAACTGCAGCAAGTCTCCCTTATGTATGGTTAATTCAAGAAGATCAGAGGCGGCTTTATTGATGATGATCACCTGTTTCCTTTCATTGACTATTATATCGCCGATAGGCAGATCATTTATAAGATGTTCCTGGGTTGTAGCAAGCGGCATTGAGGCATGATTCGCTTCAAGAGATTCAGCTGTTATAGAGAAATTAAAGGCCATATTTACGAGTCTTAACGGGGCTACTGCTCCGACAGATTCAGTACCCTGCCTGACCCCGTCTTTCATTATCGTCACCCGATCAGCTACCTGAAAAATCTCATTAAAGTTGCTTGTGATGTAGATTATCGACTTCCCCTGCTCTTTTAGTAAAAACAGTAGTTTGTATATCTGCTCCATTTCGCCGGGAGTCATACTCTGGGATATCTCATCAACAATCAGCACTTCCGGTTCACGGGCAAGTGCCCTTGCGATATTAACAAATAATTTCTGATGTTCTGAAAGCTTATAAAGGGGGATATCCATGGGGATTTCCGGATGTATAAGATCTATCAGTTCTGTAGCTCTTTGCACTCTTCTGTTCTTTTCCTTTTTAGAGAGAATGAATCTCGAACCTGTGCCGATAAAAATATTATCAACAACATTCATTGACGGAATCAGCTCCTTACCCTGCTGAACAATACCGATCCCCATAGCCAGAGCAGCTTTTACAGAAAATAAACCTATATTCTGTCCTTTGAAATAAAAACGTCCCGTCTGAATTTTTCTATGCCCGGATATCAGTGACGCAAGAGTGGTCTTGCCAGAACGATGATCTCCTGCAAGGGCATGAATCTCCCCATACTGCAGCTCAAAATCCACCCCGCGCAGGGCGGGAATAGTTCCATAAGAATAGACGATACCCTGAAGACTTAAAACAGTTCTGCTGTTCATAACTCGATATTCAGTTTTTTCATCTTTGCATAGAGAGTTTTGCGGCTGATATTAAGATATTCAGCAGCCTGAGATTTATTACCGTGAGCCTTGTCCAGAGCACCAAGAACAACCTCACGATCAACTTTCTCATGCAGTGATGCAAGCGGTTCACTTTCCTTAGGAATCATAACCTGATACTGACTTGGAAGATCTTCCCTTAACACCTCGCAGCATTTTGAGAAGATTACAGTTCTTTCTATTGTATTCTTCAGCTCACGAATATTCCCCGGCCAACTGTGATTTTGAAAAATATCTCTGACTTCATCCGACAGAACAATTGCAGGTTTGTCATAACTACCGCAGTATAATGATAAAAAATAATCACAAAGCGGAATTATATCTTCCTTTCTTTCACGAAGGGGAGGAATCTCAAGACAGATTACACTTAGACGATAGTATAGATCGCGCCTGAAGGTTCCTTTATCGATCATCTCCTCAAGGTTTCGGTGCGTTGCCGCAACAAAGCGGACATCAGCCTTGCGAATCTTGTTTGACCCAAGGGGTTCATACTCTTTTTCCTGTAGAACACGCAGCAGTTTAGCCTGAGTCTTCAGACTCATGTCACCTATCTCATCAAAAAAAAGCGTCCCGCCCTCTGCAATCTCAAATTTCCCCTTGTGATCATTCTTTGCATCTGTGAAGGCACCCTTTTCATGACCGAAAAGCTCACTCTCAAGGAGGGCTTCGGGAAGAGCCGCACAATTAATTTTAATAAAGGGTTTATCCTTTCTTTTGCTGTTCTCGTGCAGAGCAGTAGCAAAATGCTCTTTTCCAGTTCCGCTTTCTCCGGTGATGATGACCGGAGCATCAGTCGCCGCAGCTGTATTAACCATTTGCAGCCGGTTCTTCATTATCTGATCAAAGATGATCATCTCTCCCTCTTTCGGAGCGGATGTATCGCGGGAGTCTCCAATAAGCCCCTTAACTTCTTCAATCAGCCGGGGCAGATCGAGGGGTTTTTCATAAAAATTAACCGCACCTAGTTTCATCGCCTCTACAACATTATCGACCGATGCATATCCGGAAATCATAAGCACTTGAAGATTCTTATTAAACGAGCTTATTTGCTGTAACAGTGATATGCCCGACATCCCGGGCATCTTAATATCGGAAATAACAAGCTGGTAGTCATTTTTCTGAATCATTGAAACTGCTTTCTCTGGATCATCAGTATATTCAGAGGGCAGGTTATGCGCTGTCAGGATCTTTGAAAGGGATTCACACAGCTTAATTTCATCATCGACAATCAGAACAGAAGGTTTCATCGAGATTATTATACATGGAACATCTTATTCTGTACACAAAAGGAATCTGTTTCCAAATGGTAACAGATCTGTTACCATCAGTAACAGGTTTGTTACCTGTTTTAGGATATCAATAAAAACAAGCGCGAATTGATATATTCTAAATACAGTCTAAACAACGACTTAATAATTACAGTAATTATTTGTACATCTTGGCACTATTTTTGCAATACAAAAAGTAAAACAAAGTTAGCTTTGTAAATTTTAAGGAGGGACTTGTGAAAAAAAGTCTAATCTTGGTAGCATTAATTATTTTAATGGTAACCGGCATTGCGTTTGCCGGCGGTCAGCAGGACAGCGGAGCAGCAGACGAAGTAAAAATTGGTTTCCTTGTAAAAATGCCCGAAGAACCCTGGTTTCAAAATGAGTGGAAGTTTGCTCAGGTTGCAGGTGAAGATTACGGTTTCAAAGTACTTGAAATTGGTACCCCTGATGGAGAAAAAGTTCTTGCAGCAATCGATAATATTGCAGCACAGGGTGCACAGGGATTTGTAATCTGTACTCCGGATGTAAAACTCGGATCAGCAATTGTTGCAAAAGCAGCAGCAAATAATCTCAAAGTTTTCTCAGTTGATGACAGATTCATCGGTGCTGACGGAACTCCTATCGCAGATGTTCCTCACATGGGTATCTCAGCATATGAAATAGGCAAGCAGGTTGGTTACACAATGGCTGAGCAGATGAAGGCAAGGGGCTGGGCTCAGAAAGAAACCGGCTTCATGAGAATAAGTTTTAACGAGCTTCCTACGGCAGTCGACAGAACAAACGGAATGACTGACGCTCTTATTGAAAAGGGTTTTGACGAAGCATATGTCTTTGAATCACCTGAAAAGACAACTGATACAGAAGGTGGATTCAACGCAGCATCTATTACAATTACCAAAAATCCTCAGATTAAACACTGGATGGTAGGCGGTCTTAATGATGAAGCTGCTCTTGGCGGGATCCGTGCAATGGAAGGAAACGGTTTCGCAGCAGAAGAAATCCTTGGTGTTGGTATCGGCGGCACAGAAACAGCTATCAGTGAATTCAAGAAAGAAGAAGTTACAGGTTTTTATGCAACAGCACTTATCAGTCCTAAGAGACATGGATATGAAACCAGTGAATTTGTTTACAAATGGATTACTGAAGGTGTTGAACCCCCAAAAACAACATGGACTTCAGCTGTAATGATCGACCGGGACAATTACGCTGAAGAGCTTAAAGCTAACGGCCTGGATTAATCATTTTTAATTATCAGATAATTATTTACGGCCTCTGAAAGGAGGCCGGTTTTTAATTTGCATCAAGCATAGAGAGAGATGAATATGACACCATATTTAGAATTTAATTCAGTCGGTAAAACCTTCCCGGGTGTCCGTGCATTAAATGAGATAACATTCAATATAAAACAGGGAGAGGTTCACGGACTTGTAGGCGAAAACGGTGCAGGTAAATCTACCCTGCTGAAGATCCTCAGCGGAGCACACCCGCCAACAGAAGGCTACCTTTCTATTAACGGAGAGCAGAAGGATTTTAAAAACACCCGCTCAGCAATAGACTCTGGAGTCGCAATTATTTATCAGGAACTGTATCTTGTTCCGGATATGTCAGTAGCTGAAAACCTTCTTTTGGGTCATATGCCAAAAAAGTACGGCTTCGTTGATCATAAAAAAATGAAAAAAATAGCGCAGGACCAACTCGATTTTATTATGGAAGATATTGATCCGGCAAAAAAAATAAAAGAGCTTTCAATTGCGCAGCGACAGATGATAGAAATTGCGAAGGCATTACTTCAGGATTCTCAAATAATAGCATTCGATGAGCCTACAAGTTCTCTCTCAGATAAAGAAACGAAAAGGCTCTTTAAAATAATTAAGAATCTCAGCGAAAACGGCAAAGCCATCATCTATGTCTCACATAGACTGGAAGAAATATTTGAGATTTGCAATCGCGTTACAGTTTTCCGAGACGGCGAACGTGTACAGACATTTGAAAATATGAAAGAAGTAACCCATGATATTCTTGTCAGCCGTATGGTTGGTCGTGATATTACCGATGTATACAGCTACAGACCAAGGCCACAGGGCAAATGTATTCTAAGTGTGAAAGAGGTAATGGGTGACGGGCTGAAAAAACCTGCTTCTTTCGAGGTAAAACAGGGAGAAATCCTTGGATTCTTCGGCCTTGTCGGAGCCGGTCGAACAGAGCTTATGAGACTAATCTATGGGATAGATCAGAAAAGCGGCGGAAAGGTTAAAATCGACAATAAGCCTGCCGACCACAGCAGCCCGCGGGCATCTGTTGAGAACGGGCTTATGTATTGTCCTGAAGATCGAAAATATGACGGTATAATTCCCGTCCGGAGTGTAGATGAAAATATCAACATAAGTGCAAGAAGACATTATATCAAAGCCGGTATTTTTATTGATAAAAAGAAAGAAGCTGAAAACACAATGAAATTCATTAAACAGCTTGATATAAAGACTCCGTCGAAGGATCAGCTCGTAGGAAACCTTTCAGGAGGAAACCAGCAGAAGGTTATCCTGGCAAGGTGGCTCAGTGAAGATGTAAAGATCCTCATAATGGATGAACCTACCCGCGGAATTGATGTAGGAACCAAGAATGAAATTTATCATCTGATGTATAATCTTACCGAAGAAGAAAAAGGCATCATCTGTATTTCCAGCGACCTGCCGGAAGTTATGGGTGTTTCCGACCGTATTATAATAATGCGTGAAGGTGAAATTGTAGCATCATTAAACAGAAGTGAGTTTTCTGAAGAAAAAATACTGTCCCTGGCGCTGCCTGTGGATGAAGAGAAGAACAGGAGTGAGATAAATGAGTAACACCGCTGTAAAGCAGACAAATAGAACAGTACTGACGCTGTTCAAGGATCTATGGGAAAAATCAGGAATGGTTGTAATCTATATCATCCTTTTTATCGGCCTTTCTATTTTCGTACCGTATTTCTTCACCCTAAGAAATATGATTGGTTTGGGACTTTCGGTATCCATGGTCGGAATGGTTGCATGTACAATGCTGTTCTGTCTTGCCTCCGGCGACTTTGACCTTTCAGTTGAAAACATCGTTGCATTTTCAGGTGTTTTCTGTGCAGTTATTATAAACACCACAGGCAGTGTAGTATTAGGCGTTATCGGAGGCGTACTCGGCGGCGCACTCTTCGGTCTGATAAATGGAACAATAATTGCCAAGGCCGGAATCAACGCACTTATAACAACCCTCGGAATGGCGCAGATTATCAGAGGTCTCGGGTTTATAGTATCGGGCGGAAGTGCGGTAGGCATTCAGAAGGTTAGTTTCTTTGCTATAGGAAACGGTTCTTTTCTAGGTCTTCCGAATCCGATTTGGATTACTATTGTATGTTTTATTATATTCGGCGTACTGCTTAATAATACAACATACGGAAAAAACACCCTGGCGATGGGCGGAAATATGGAAGCCGCCCGTCTTGCCGGTATCGGAGTAAACAAGGTTAAAATTCTTATCTTCTCCATTCAGGGAGCAATGGCAGGTTTTGCAGGTGTTGTGCTTGCAAGCCGAATGACTTCAGGCCAGCCTAATACTTCCGTAGGGTTCTCTCTCGATGTAATATCAGCCTGTGTTCTCGGCGGCGTCTCACTTTCAGGCGGTATTGCGCCCATTCAGGGAGCAATTGTCGGTGTTCTGATAATGGGTACTGTACAGAATGCAATGAACCTTATGAATATTCCTACTTTCTACCAGTATGTTGTCCGAGGAGCTATTCTTCTGATAGCAGTACTCGTCGACAAGTTTAAAGAAACACACAGAAGCAGCATATAATTTCCTTTTTTCAAACCTCCAATTGGCCTTTGCTTAATCGCGAAGGCCTTTTTTATTTCAATGAAGAAAACTACTTCCAGTCTTTTGCCGCGCCCTCTTCTCTGACGGCCAGCTTTGATTTAAGTTCAGCCCTTCGCTTGCGAATTCGGTCAATATCAAGCGGATATTCTCCATATTCATGCACGGTTCCATACATCACCTCAATGTTCAACAGAGGAATTTTTTCATGAACCTCACTCGAAGAACCGATGAATATCCGTTTTGACGGACCTATCTTCTCGATGAGCTCGAGTGTTTCATCTTCAACATCCCAGCGGTTTCCGAATGGAAGCGTTGTTTCACAGCAGACATTTCCAAAATAGAATCTGTCGGGATATCTTTCGAATATATCAAATATATCATTGCAGCCGCAGCGCTCAATAGGATTAAGACAATCAGCATCAAATTTACCGAATATCAGGTTCAGCAATTCACCATAACGACCATCGGTATGATAGATAAACTTTCCGCCTCGCTCTCTGATTGGTGCGGCAATCTTATCCCAGAGGGGCAAGCATTTTTCTTCAATAAATACCGGTGAAAAAATCGGACCGCCGGTACCGGCTATATCCTCACCCATAAACTGCAGAGGAGGGGTATCGTTTTCAGCATAAATCAGAGCCAATTGCCTGGAATATTCACCCATAACCGCTAAAAGCCTGTCCACCAGCTCGGGTGCGTCGTATATAGCCATTGAAAGAAGCTCCATATCAGCATATGTATATGCATCACTCAAAGGGCCTTCAACACAGCCAATATAAACCCTGTCATAGGCTTTAAACGTCTCGACTATGGAAGAAATCACCGGCCCGTATCCTGCTCGAATCTCTTCCAGGACAGGCATCTGAGGCATAAATTTTTCAAGTTCAGCAGAGTTCGAGAAAGGCCTGCGGTTTATCCATGAGGTATCACCGCTCGATTCAACGCCCAGGCTGCCGGGAACAATTTTTAGATATCTCTCCCAGTTCTCAACCTTACCATGCATCCAGTGATTTAACGGGTCATGGTATGCACGGGTAATATCAAGCCCTACTCCCTTATGTGCCCTGGCATTTAATTCAAGAATTTCTTCAAAAGAATACTTCTCATCCGGACTCCATCCCCCGTAAGCAGTTAATATCTCGCTATTATCGGCATAATCATAGGTCATAATCCTATCCGGCTGTCCCATACTCAGGGTCTCATTCAATCGTGCTGCATTTGTCATAATCTCCTCCATATCTACTAAATAATGCATCACATTTATCCAGTCCTGAATGGACTTATGTTGCACACAAATGCAGATTTGAATATAATTAAATATGTTTCGAAGCTATAATTACCAAACATTTGAAGCAAGTAGACTGTCTGAAAAGGCTGGTCTTTTCGTCAATTGGACCGGAAGCCTGATTGCAGCATCCAATTATCACTGTAACACGAGGATTCTGGATGATTATTTTATGATATGGATTCATGACGGCTGTGGTGAATTTACATCTGCAGAAAAGACATTCAGGCTGCTGCCGCAGAATTTTTTCTTTCTGTTTCCCGGAGTTATGCATTCTTATAAAACTTCAAAGACGGATCTTCTGGAACTATCCTGGATTGGATTCAACGGTTTCCTGTCTAATCCCCTGCTGAAAGAGCTCGAAGTACATCCGGGAAACCCGGTGCTGAATCTTTCGCAAAGTCAACCGGATCTGATTTCTGATAGAATTGAAGCAATAGTTTCAATTTCTGAGCAAACCCAGTCACTCGAACTTTCAGGCTTGCTCTTTCAATTATTCAGTACTCTGCTGGAAAACATTTCAACTGCTGAACCGGAAACGGCTTATGACGCAGGAAAAGGAAAAGCTGTAACAAGAGCTCTTGCATATATGGACAGGAATTACACTACAGATATTAGCGTAACCGATCTTGCAGACTTCGTTCATATGAGCCGTTCCGGTTTTTCAAGACAATTTAAAAGGGAAACCGGATATTCACCGCAAACATACCTTATAGAGATCAGACTTCAGCAGGCAGAATACCTGCTTTCAAGTACAATGACGATAAAAGAGATCGCACGTGCATCCGGATTCAATGATGAATATTACTTCTCAAGATGTTTTAAAAAGAAATACAGCATCTCCCCACATTTTTACAGGATTAGTTCAAAGCCTCAATCTCATATCAAGAACCCCGACAGAACGTGGCTGTAGAAATATCCAACGTCCACTCACGAACCTCATTCGGACCAAGGACCGATTCTGCATCGAAACTGCGTGCCGCCGGAAGATCATCCATCGGAGCACTAGCAGGCTCTAAAGCCAGATTATACTGATCGGCCCAGCCGCCCTCATTCATCCAGATTCCCAGATAGGGCAGCTCTTCTGCTGAGCAGCTCATTCTAATCTCAAGGCTGAGTTCTTCACGCCTCAGCGCAGACCATCCTTCCGTATTTTTCCCGGTGAAGTAGTATTTTTTAAAGCCCGTGGGATTTTCAGGCGGCATGACAGATAGTGCATCCGTCCATTCATGCTCGGCTCCGTATTCGGGTAATGCTTCTGATGAAACCGAATTAATCACAGATTTAAGATTGTCCGGCACAATAATCCGATCTCCGGCAGTGACGTTGAACAACGGATGCGCGGCATAAAGAAAGGGCATAGGAAACGGAGAACAATTCTCAAGACGATAAACAGATTTCATCACCGCCCCTTCCAGCCTAACACTCTTACTCAACCTGTAGGGAAGCCGTACTCCATGCACGTCCAGACGGACACAATCAGGCTCAATTACACAATTCCAGGGCAGGGCCCATACCTCACCGTGGTCCGGCATTTCAATACCCTTCCAGGGAGAATCGGGATACGGGCAGGGATTTATCGTCGGGAACATTTCGTCAAAACCGGCACCCTCTCCATCGGGGAACGGCTGTGTATACTTCACCATTGCATGAGTCGGCGAGGGATTCTGCCATAATAGCTCCTCCCTTTCAGGAAGATAAATCATTGATGCGGTTCGAGCTCCGGCTGACGGAACAAGAGTTACCCTGAGAAGATCATTTTCCAGGATGATTGATTCCAGGTCCTTATATTTCCCCTTATTTATTATCATTGAATGATTTCACCTCATCAAACATTGCAATAACATTTTCAACCGGAGTACCCCCGACAATGTTATGGATGGTATTAAATACAAAACCTCCGCCGGGAGAGAACACATCAAGCCGTTCCCGCACTTCGGCACGCACCTCGTCGGGAGTGCCGAAGGGTAAGGTTTTCTGCGTGTCGACGCCGCCGCCCCAGAAGGTCAGTTTATCGCCGTATTTCGCTTTCATTTCAGGGCCATTCATATTGGCGGCGCTTAATTGAACAGGATTAAAAACATCAAAACCGCTTTCCACAAACTCAGGCAGAAAATTAGCAATTGAGCCGCAACAGTGAAAATGTGAAAACCAGCCAGTATTTTCATGAACCCACTCGTTAAGCTTAATATAATGACCTTTATAAAATTCCCTGAAATGATCAACCGACATCAGCTCTCCTGATTGACTTCCAAAATCGGTGCATGAAATATTAATAGTAGTTATCCTATCTCCGACAGCCTGCTTGATAATCTCCAGATTCGTTAATGCCAGCTCGGTCTGCCAGGCAAATAATTCCTTCAGATATTCAGGATACAGATAGTGAGCCATGTACCATTCTTCAAGCCTCCTTATTCCGCGGGGATGCTTCTCATAGGGCCCCGGAATAATTGCCGCGTCGCCAAAGCCCCCGCCGTTGAAATTGAAGTGGATTGCGCAGTCGGTCTGCTTGTAGAGCTCGCCGCAGCTCTTCTCAAGAAAAAGAGCATCCTCATCACAAAAGACGCCGTAAAGATTCTGAAAATCACGAATAGGGTTCATATCGGATTCATCAATTGAGGGAGCCCGATCTATATTGTCGAAGAATGTTCCGTTTTCGGGAAGTCTGACGCTCGGCGGCACAGTCCTGTCTCCCTGTGGATAGACGACGTATCCGCCGTCGGCAGTCTCATCATATTGAAAATCACCAGGCATATTAACCGGTGTACCATCCGGCATCTTCCAGTCTTTCCAGCTGCCGAACCTTGTTCCGAACAGGGTGACAGGGCACCATAGCGGGACGGTATCAACGCCCAAGGCCTTTCGCAAATCCTCATCAACATTTCCGAGCAGCTGAAAGGGCTCACAGATATCGATGGGTCTTTCCTTAAGTCCTAGCTCGCGTCTCAGCTCATAAAGTACGCTCGCGTTTATTCCCGTCTGTCCGGATGCTCCAAGATCAATCGGCACCCTGTCGGGCTGCTGATGCCTTAAAGCCTTCTCAACTCGTTCTCTCGATGTCATTTATCACTCCCCATCCTATGTTATCTTTTAAAACATAGACAATCCATAAATAGATATTACCTATTTATATAATACATCAGTATTTACTGTTAATAAATGTTTTCAGTTGCACATATAACTGGATTATATTAACCTATAAGAATGAAAAAGCAGGATGGATTCAATAATCAGGTATTAATAGTAATTCCTCCCGAACTTTATATCAGCTCGGATATTATTTCAAAGCAGCTCTTTATCACCGATATAGGCTGCTTTCCGAACGCAAAAGAACATCTCGTCACAAGAATTTCGGGATGTTCATCTAATATACTGATTATCTGCAATGGCGGTAGGGGTTGGTTTGAAAGCGGCGAAAACTACTTTGAAATAAAAGGCGGAGAGGCAATTATTATCAGCAAAAACACACCTCACAGATACGGCAGTATTGACGCCTCACCCTGGGGAATATTCTGGATACACTTTCAGGGAATACTCGCACCCGAGATTAGCTGCCGCATTTCGGGCTCGGCTATAAATATTCCATTTCCCCTTACGATAGGAGATGAAAGCAGGCATCTGTTTACTTTAATATGTGACTCACTTCAGGAAGGAATAAGTCCTTCGGGATACAACCTTGCATGTGGCAGAATGTGGCACCTTGCCGGAAGTCTCAGCGCAGACAGACTCTCAGGCACAGGCATCTCTTACGGCACTATAACCGAATGTATATCCATTATGGAAAACAGGATCAGCCGCTCGCTATCCCTCGGCGAGCTTAGCAGCAAAGTCCGGGTGACACCTCAATATCTTTGCAGGCTCTTCAAACAAAAGACAGGACATTCGCCAATTGAACATTATACTCAAATGAAAGTCCAACGGGCCTGCACACTCCTTGATATGACATCGGACCGGATAGGTGAAATAAGCAGGCAAATCGGCATCGACGATCCCTATTATTTCACGAGGACGTTTAAAAGAGTGATGGGGATCTCGCCCAGAGATTACCGGAAGAGAGAAAAGTGACAAAAACTCATTAACGATCTGTGAGGTTGTCAGGATTAGCTCATCAGCGGCTCACCGGATCTTTCTCAATCTTAATTAACGTGATATACTTCATTTTCTGTAAACAAAACTTCAGAAATAGAGGAAACCATGAATATAATTGTAAGAAACCTGCCAAGAAAAACAACAGAAGCAGAATTAAGGGCGCTCTTTACCCCTTTTGGTCTTATATCTTCTTTAAATATTGTAAAGGATGAAAAAACAAATGCATCCAAGGGCTTTGGATTCGTTGAAATGCCCGATTTAAAAGAAGGAAAGGCTGCTATTCAGGCTTTAAACGGTAAAAAAATCGACGGAGAATCAATCAGAGTTAAGTCTACACGAAAGAAATAAATCAGTAAAGCTCCCCCTCCTTACTCCAAAGGGCGTAAGAAGGGGAAATCTGCTACCCCCGGATACCCCCGTAAACAAAGAGAAAGATACCAAGTGCCAGAATGATGATGGACATAATGAGACAAGCCTTCGCAGCCCCGTCATCGGACATATTCTTACCCAGCTTCATTTTAACAAGCTTCAGCAGCCCCGGAACTTTTTTTATGCCCCCGAAATAACCAACCAGCAGTGCATAAAGTAGACATGCAATTCCGCCTAATAAAAATCCAGTACCCATACAAATTCTCCTATAAAAATTTCCTGCCACGACTACGAAGTAGCACCGAAGGTATGGCAGGTCCAGATAGTGAAGTTTTGCGTGCAAAACTTCAAAATGATAAAAGGCACGGATGCCTTTTATCATTCCTCCTTAAAAAATATATTTCAACTTAGTCCTTCTCTGATTTTTGGTTTTGCTAAAAAATATACTACAAGCGACAACACTAGTACCATGCCAGTACAAAGAAGGATGGTCGGCCAGTCAGCTGTTTTTGTTAGTACAAGTTTATTGGCTTTATACGCCCAGTAGAATGGACTCCAGTACATTGTCCACTGCCATTTATCAGCGAGCAGCTCATAGCCTACTATTGAGCCGGCGATAGGGATCATAATCATTTTAACATTAGCCGCAGCCTCTATAACGTCATCGCTCGCGAGGCCCTGCACAAAGCCTACTACCAGCGAGAGAATGAGAGAAGTCAGCCCGACAAGTATAATCATAAACCAATTGATGTCATAATAGCCTGTAATAAAAAGGGAGATTATGATTGAAACCATTGCTATCAGTCCTCCCATCATGCTTTTTCCTATTACAAATGAAGTTTGAGATACAGGAGTAACATTTATTGCGTTTATTGTATTATCAGCCTTTTCTCCTACTATGCTTATCGCAATGAGCATACCCGAGAGCATAATGGTCATAGATATAAGCATGTTCACAAGCATGGTCTTCAGCGGTGAAACTGTGTGCCCGAATGAATACATAGCGGCAGTTGTTTCTTCTTTGTTAGCACCGATTTCATAAAGGGCATTAAGTGCTTTTGCATATCCCTCAACAATCTCAGGCTCGTTGCCCTGAAGGATAATTTCGTAACCATCGCCTTTTTGCATTATTGCCGCCATATCGTCACGCTTATTTACTCGCGTCAGGACATCTTCTCTGTTTTCAAAAATTTCCACCTTTGCAAACTGCTCCAGATACTCAATATGTGACTTATCGTCGCTTTCAAGCAAAGCAATATTTACAGTTGTGTCATTCAGCCCCGGTGTGAAGAGAGTTATTCCAAATGCAAAAAGTACCGGCATTACGATTATCAGTATAGCCATTGAATCACGCCGCGCGGTCTTTAATTCTCTACTAAATACTTTAAATATTTTGCTTAACATAAATCCTCCAAATAATACCCTCCATGGATGGAGGGGTTCGGCAGTGAAGTTTGACTCATCAAACTTCAGGATCAAAATGAACATGGACGTTCATTTTGATCACTTCTCCCTAAACCGTCAGTGTTTTCTTAAATCTGAAATTTGCCAGCACAAACAATAAGACACCGCCGCCCAGGAAAACCGCTGAGTAAGTTAAAACATAACCCAAATCGGTATTTATCATAATTATCTCTTTCATGCTTTGCAGCAGCGGATAGGTCGGAAAAAACCGGAGCCATACCGGATCAAAACTAGGAATATAGTAAGAGAACGCCGGTATCATCATTGCAATCATGATTATATACAGTGCGCCGAACGCCTTCGATATGGTGTCGAAAAAGCTTGAAATAAATAAGCCCAGGGAGGCAAAGGCAAATGTTGAAATTATTAGCAGTAGATAAAACAGAAAATAGTTCGGCTGCAAGCCCATGACCGGGATTGTGATTATCGAGGATGATACAACGACAGTTGTCATTATAACCATGGTTTTGGTTAGAAGATATTTCCATATGGATGAGGGTGTAACAGCAAACGCGCGAATTACACCTTCATCCTTATCAAGGTATATATATGCCATGACTATAAAGAACCCCATAAGTGAACCCATGAAAACAACCATTACAGGCACAAGATTTTCGCGGTTATTTAAAGTCTGGATATCGCCAAGTTTTGTGACCTCCTGACTCTCTACTGCTGCTGCCAGCACATCAGGCGTTTTGTTGTGCAGAATGTAGAGCAGGTTTACAAATTTATCTGTCTCATAACCCTGGTTATAGTACCGAAAGGATCTTTCACCTTGATCGTTTACTGCAACTGTTGCACCGATTTTCTGTTCTTGATAAGCCAGGCGGATCATGTCTTCTTCATTGTCTGCGATATATGCTGTCTTATTAAGTTCACCAGTATCGAGATCATACTCCTGGTATGTCCTCAAGCTAATAATCTCCGCATCAAAATTATAAGTTTCAACTTCGCCGGTTTCCTCATTCTTAACTTCAAACCCAATGGCTTTCATTTTAAACTCGGTAGGTTCAATTAACTTCAAAGCACCCTTATCGATCTGTCTTTGTATTACAAACTCCTTAAACGCCTCAGGCATGTCGTAGTACAGAAATTCCTTTTGTTTGCTGACCGATTTTTCATTAACTGCAACAAGGAGTATAACAAGCAGTATAACTGCAAAAAAGATTTCTATGTAAAAGTAAAACCCCCGGGCAGCAATCTTCATCTCTTTAAAATAAGAGCTTAATAGTTTCATTCTATACAAGCTCCCTTCCAGTAACCTGGATGAATATCTCTTCCAATGTTGCCTCTTTAGAATGCATAGTCTGGATATCATGATTGTTAACAATCTCACCGATACGCCTGCGGTCCTCTTCTGTGACGGTCTTTAGAGTCTCTTTTACAACTTTTCCGTTCTCAATGTATTCTATATCGATAAGTTTCCGGCCGTACTGCAGCTTCAGATTCTTAGGTGTGTCAATGAGTTTAATCTCCCCGTCGATAATAAAAGCTACCCGGTCGCAGAGCTCGTCGGCAATGTACATATTATGCGTAGTTAAAAAGGAGGTAGTGCCTTTTGCAGCCTGTTCTCTAATAATGTCCTTGATTGTCGCCGCTATCGCCGGGTCAAGCCCTGTTGTAGGTTCATCGAGGAACCAGAGTTCGGGGTTATTCAGCATTGAACGGGCAAATGTCAGTCGGTGCTTCATTCCTTTTGAGAATTCACCTGCCCGATCATTCTCTTTCCCGTCCAGCCCCACAAGGTGTAGGAGTTCCATTGAGTCACGGGTGGGAACATCAAAAAGCTTGGCGTAGTAATCAAGATTTTCTTTAGCGGTGAGCTTGCTGTACACATTCGACTGCTCAAAAGATACACCTATTTTATTAAATCGTTCATTCTGAACTTTCTTTACATTGTAGCCTGCGACAATAACCTCACCTTCCTGCTGCTTTAAAAGACCAGTCAGAATGCCTTGAGTGGTAGACTTCCCTGCGCCTGAAGGCCCCAGGAATCCGAAAGTTTCGCCCTTTTCAATTTCAAAACTGATGTTGTTTACCGCAAGTTTATCGTCATGACTATACGAATGAGAAAGGTTTTTTACTGAAATCATACATCACTCCTTCTTTAATTGTTTCCTATTCCTTCTTTAATAAATTCCATCATTAGATCCACTGTTTCCATAATTTCATCGCTGATACCGGTCAGGCCTGTGACGCCTTCTTTTTTTGAAGTTTTGAGGCAATAATCCATTGATCCAGTCATCAAAGAGGGCAAGATATGACTTATAAAATCACCATCTACGCCATCCCGGAAATCGCCTCTACTCTGTGCTTCTGAAACAATGGTTTTATAAATATTCATTGAGATATTACCTGTTTTTTTAAATAATTCTTTATATACAGGATGATTTGTATTATTCATAATCCAGAGACCTATCTTCTCAAGCTCCGGATTTTCGCTGGCAAATTTAAGGCCTGAGATAAAAAGTTCTTTGATAAAAGTAAAGAAATCATGCTTTTCAGGGTTTGTCAAAACAGGGGATAAATATGCTAGTTTTTTCTCGGCAATTACTGAAATAAGAATATGAAGAAAAAGATCCTTCTTATCGGTGAAATACTGATAAAAACTCCCTTTTGAAATCCTTGAGTTCTGGACAATGATGTTTATTGAAGCTTTATCGAACCCGCAGGACGCGAATTCAGTTATTGCTGTATTTTCTATGAGCCTGCGTTTTTCTTCCGGTAGATTAAAGAAAGTTTCCTTCGGCATACAGCCTCCCCAAGTGACCATGAAGTCACATGACCCCATAGTCACAATATAAACCCGAAAAGCCGGATTGTCAAGTTTTATTGCATTTCTCATTATTGAGTCTATAATTGATCCATGGATAACAAAAAAAAGCCATTTTCGGGGGCAACAAAAAATCAAAAATTAAGCTACTCAGGATTTCTGATACATGGGGTTTTTCTGGCCCTTGCAGTCACATTCACCGAAATAAATACCGTCCTCCCGGCTCTAATAGTTCAGAGCGGCGGAGCCGAAATCCACATCGGAATACTGACTACAATTATGGTCGGCCTTCCGCTTGTCTCACAGCTCCTTTTCTCGCCCTTTCTCCAGTCAAGAAAGAAAAAGAAACCATTTCTGTTAATAGGAATCTATGCCCGAATGACGGCCTTTTTCCTTATCGGCGTTCTCCTTTTCTCGGCGGACAGATACAGCACAGCTGCCGTACTTGCAATGATCTATGGCGGGCTGATGCTGTTCACCCTCAGCGGCGCATTCGCGGGCATCACCTACGTATCTCTTATCGGTTCAACAATTCCGGGAAATCTCAGAAAGAAGTTTTTTCTTAACAAGCAGTTTTTCTGGAGTATTGGGGTATTTATATCCGGGATTCTTACCAGGTTTATAATTTCAACTGAGAGCGGAATGTATCGGTACGGCCTGCTTTTTGTAATGGCCGCGTCCATGCTTGCGCTTGCCTCAACAGGTTTCTGGCTCATCAGGGAAGAACCTGCGGCCGTCAGTCCTCAATCAAAAAAGGTTTCGATCTTCAAGTCAATGTTTAAAATACTTAAATCCGACCAGACATTCAGAAATTATGCACTCACAGCAAACCTGCTCTCAGCATCAATTGTAATGATCCCCTTCTATATGAAGATATTCATTACATCATATGAGATTAAAAATGAGTTCATAGGTACTATAGTTCTTCTTCAAATAGGCGGTATGGTACTTTCAAACTTAATCTGGCCGAGGATTGTAAAGCCTCTAGGGTTCAAGGGACTGCTTCGGACACAGGCCGTTCTTGGAGGGATCCTGCCGTTTCTGACCGCTGTAGCGGTTTCTGCCGGAGCTGATTATCGAATAATCTATATCATAGTGCCCCTGCTCGGAGCTGCCTCGGGAGCACACAAGATGTCATCAGAAGCCGTCCTTGTTCAGATAAGCCCGGATGATAAAAGAGCACTCTATTCAGGAATCTACGGAGCTCTGAACCTTACCTCCGCTCTTTTCCCCCTTTTGCTCGCCGCCCTTCTCTCGGTTTCAAGCTGGATTATTATTCTGCCGGCAGCCGGGATTCTTCCAGTCCTATCACTCCTGCCGATTCGAAAAATGGTCTGTCCGGTTGATATTGAAAAAGCAAAGGACAGCATGGCCATGAAGAACTTTTAATAAAGCTTCATCATACAACAATGCTCAGCCTCAATACCCTGAAGCTCCCAGGCCTTGACATGGCGAACCATCCGATAGCGTGTAAGGATATTCCAGCGCCGCAAACTGAGGATCTGCAACTATAGAATTGGCCTCACGCCCGGAAGCACTGCGAAGCTCAGCAAGATTACCCGCGCCGTATTTAACCGAGGAATCTATGCTGTTATTGTCCCAGATCACACAGAGGTAGTCATAATCACCATCTGCTACAGGATGGAGACAGTTGTAATCAGACCGGACCTCGGGGGAATCCCACACGCCCTGATCAAAAAAGTAAATCATATTCCCGCCGTAGAAAATATTATTCCGGATGACAACATTATCAAGAACGGCCTCATTTCCAAACACCGAAACATGGCTTCCATGAAGATCCGGCCGCTGTGCGCCCCAGCCGCCTCCCGGATTCACGCTTGTATTATTTTCAAAGACCACACTGCTCATCACAGAGGTCCCCGGACGGTTCCAGAATTCGAATGAAGCCAGCGCGCAGTTTTCAATTATATTATTACGGTAGGTAATATTCTCCTGAACAGCCGATGTAGTATGATTCTGATTTGTAACTCCGGTATCATAGATATCGTGAATATAGCAGTCTTCCACGGTATTATCGGATGCGTCACCCCAGAACTCGACGCCGTTTCCATATCGGACAGGCTCTCCATTATTGTAATACAGAAATCCGCCACCCATGAAGGAGATCTCGCAATCCCGAATGATTAGCCCCTGCGTTCCGCCTCCGCCGAATCCGTGAGCGCCTCCATATCTGATATGCAGATTAGAGAATTGCGCGTACGTAAGGTTACTTTGATCTATTACGTGCGCGGTCAATGCCGCCTCTACCGAGGAATACCTGTCTCCTGGATTTAATGTTGATTTGAGATGCAGAATCTTCCAGAAAGTGTCAAAATAATAATCGCCATCGGCGCTCAAGTCAGCAAGGCTCCACTTTCGGACAGCGCAGGAACCGTGTTCGAAGACAATATTACCGACATCAAAGCTGAAAGCGTCTGAGGCCTTCCATATGCCGCCTCCGTTATCTATCCAGTCCGAAGAATTACCAAGATCCAGAGAATTCTGGATTATCGGTCTCGCATCTCCGCCGTAGCTGCTGTAGGTTACCGGTTTAGAGGAAGTGCCGGATGAAGGCTTCAGGCTTCCCCGGAAGATCTGCCCCGATTTAAAGAGGACCGAGGACCCAGGTGCGAAAACCGCATTATTCAGTTTATCCAAAGACCGCCAGGCAGAATCAGGCGTCAGTCCGCTGCCGCCATCACTGCCGGAACTTGAATCTATATAATATACCCCCTCTGTCATGAAGGTCCCGGGTGTTTCACAACTGACTGCCGTCAGAATAATTAAAACTGCAAGAAGCATTCTCATAAGTTTTCTTACCATGAAGTAATTATAATACACCGCTGCGGGCTTATCTGTTAGTTAAGGTCTTTTTAATGAAATACTTCAGGTTTCCCGCAGCCCAGCGCAGTTTAACCAGGAGCGTTCCAGGTTCAGGGGTTTCCACAGGCAGGGCCTCCGCGTCAGCGAACAGCCGCTTCCGGATCTTCGGTGTATAGCGCAATGGGCCATGAACAAGCGGGCCGAACGAGATAGCCTGCTTCGGACAGATATGAAGGCAGCGCAGACAATGCAGGCAGCCTGTCGCGTCTCGCGGCACGGCAAGTTTGTCCTCCATAAAAAGGTTATCCTCGGGGCAGCGCTTAGCGCACAGCCCGCAGCCGATACAGGCTTCGGCATCTATGCTTAAAAGCGGATATCTCGCCTGTTCTATCTTTCCGACAAGGCGTTCACGCCGCTGCTCGATTGGGCTGCCGCGGTGACGGATTCCTGTTCGTTCGCTGTGAAAACGCTTCCATCCTTCAAGCACATCAGCTGAGAAATCATCCAGACTTCTTCCTATGCCGGCTTCGAAGTACATCACCTCGCTGTACGCACTGCTCCCGGGATCTTTCAGCGATGCTATGCCGTTGGACGGACATTTAAACGCCCTAAGCGCAACCGGCACATGAGGCCGCTCGGCTTCTGCTGTCCCGGCCGCCTCAACTTTCAGTGTAAATCTATGTAATGAAGTTGATGCGAAACGGCAGTAGGTTGAGAAAACAAAGAACGGCTTAGCAGACGGCCGCAGATTTGACAGGAAAGGAAAAATCTGTTCCATTATTTCAGGATAACTGAATTTGTACACGGGAAAACCGAAACCGAGGAGATCCATTGTACGGAGGTTGAAATTAAAATCACGTGATTTATAGTCCAGATTTTCTACCGACACGGCCTCGACATCCCAGCCATTATGTTTCAGCCGGGAAACTATCTCTGCAGTAATCATCCCTGTATTGCCGGTACCTGAAAAATAGATTATAAGAGCCTTCATCAGTTAACCCGGTATGAAGGCTCTTTGCCGTTAAGCACCTCGATGACATTCCGGGCTGCCTTTGTCTTTAGTTCAATAATAGATTCCTCACTGTACCAGGCAGCATGATCTGTGAGGGTAATATTCTCGAGTGTCCGGAGCGGACTATCAAGGGAAAGCGGATCTTCGGAGTAGACATCAAGCCCCGCTGCCGCGAGTTTACCGCGCACAAGCGCCTTGTACAATTCCTCGTCGTTAACGATAGGGCCGCGGGCGGTATTGATTAGTATTGCCCCGTCTTTCATCATGGAAAAAGCCTTTGAATCAAACATGTTTTTAGTTTCAGCCTTAAGCGGACAGTGAATTGAGATATAGTCGCTATATCGCAGTACATCCTCAAGACTCGCCTTCTCACCGCCTGCTGCCCTTATCCTGCTCTCATCGGCCCGCGGATCATCAACGAGGATTCTGGAAAAGCCGAAACCGGAAATCTTTCGTACCAGAGTGCTTCCGATATGACCGTAACCGATTACGCCTAACACTCTGCCGGCCATCCTGAAACATGGCTGGTCCTGGTGCAGGTTCCATTTTCCCTGTCTAATCATTCGGTCACGATAGGAAATTTTCCTTATGCAGCCGAAAAGCAGAGCCAGTGCATGATCTGAGGCATCTTCCATAGCGTAATCTGGAACATTGCAGACGACTATCCCCATCTCCGATGCCGCCTCTACATCGACATTGTCATAACCTACACCATAACGAGAAATTACGCGGCATTTTTTCATTCCCCGGATAAGGTCTCCAGTTAAAGGATAGAGATTGCAGATTACCGCATCCGCGTCATGAAGGATCATAGCCGCGTCATCTTCCGATTTCGGCCAGTGTATCTCGGGCTTTACGCCGAGTTCTGCCAGTACCGTCTCTTCCTGCCCGTAATCGCTGTATCTATCATCAAGAATTACTACTTTAATTTCGCTCACTTATCAATCTCCTCTGCATTGCAGAGTATAATACATGTCAGGCACAAGTGGAAAGAAACTTTCAGATTATCTCTCATCTTGATAAACACTATCACACGTCATGACCTTGCCTTACTGTCGACGCTCACCATTAGAAATCGGGGGTAATCAACCCTCCCGTTGATCCTGAAGCGTCAATGGCAGCTGAACTGAGCCATACAAGCCTACCGCCTGGGGGGGGGAATAGCCCAGGTTGATTTTGGTTATATCGCGCGTATTTATTATGAGTTCACAGGATTAGAAATCAAGGCCCATGTCTTCTTTATGGTTCTTGGATTCTCCCGGGATGCTTATTTTGGAGTAGTCAGGAATAAGGAAATCTTCTGGACCATAAATGTTATCCAGTTTGAATTAATCTTTTTCTGCCCCGAATCCAGCTGTTTCCAGGCAGTCCATACCGACTCAGCCTTATAGAAACCATTCTTATCAGCTTTTCCTTTTATCAGCTCGATTATATCCGCAAATCTTTTATCTTTAACCGCATAATCAAAATGTGACAGCACATTAGCAACATGAAGAATATCATACCAGATAAAAGGAAATTTCAGCTTTCTGAAATCACTCCCGATACCGAAAAGATATCTTTTATCCTTCTTATCCAGATGATCAAGAAGAGCCTCCACTGCCATCTGGCAATGTCTTTCATTCTGTCTATCCGGTAAAACAGTGAAAAGTTTTGCCATGAGAAGATTGGCATAGGGGCAGAGAGTACCTCTCTTTCCAGGACCGTTAAATTTTCCCAGATCACAGGAGGCACTACAGGGATAACCGTAATTCTGCCCGAGAGATATAAGATATTCAAGCCCTTTTTCAAGTCTCGGCCTTTCAATACCGAGCTTCACCAGAGAGTACATAAGCAACGGTGCGTCACATAACATCCATGAAAATTGATCTTTACCTGTACCTCCGAAATGGACTGGAATATTAATTTCTACCTGAAAAACTCCTTCAGGAGATTCATGTTCCATGATTTTTTCTGTAATCTCTTTTAATCCTTCATCATTGATGTTAAAACCCAGATCAGCTATAAAGGATAGTTTATGAATCAGGAGTTTCGCATCATTGTGTCTTTTCAGAATATCCCCGGGCCATTCTTTCAGTTCTTCAATAATCCCAATTACAACAGGATCGTTCCATGCGTCTCTTCTGAGCTGTTTGTTTTCTTCACTCTGAATATCCTGAACTAATAAGTCTTTTGTAACAAGGAATTTCAATATAGGAGATGATTCCTGAATCTGGTTTATTATATTTTCCATATTATCCCCCTCTGATTATTGTAGTGATTTCGTAAAAGCTCCGAAAAGTACAGCGATGAGAATCCCCGATACAGACAATCCAATAAAAGAATTAGCTAATTCCAAAAATGTATAATTGATCGGTTTATCAATCAGTAAAAGATTGTTTACTGCTTCAGAAAGATTTTTAAAAACCCATATAACTATTCCATAAATCAATCCCTTCACTATCAGATTTAACGGTAGTAGATCTTTAACAAACATATAGGTAATTGCCATAATAATGGAAAAAACCAAGCCCCAGATAAATACCCATGGCAAAAAGGTTTTAACGGGAAGATTCTTCCAAATCGGTAAATCCTTGGCTTTATTATTTATTTTAACTGCCCACGGAGCAAACCATAGTCCCGACCCGATAATGAAACTGATTACCCCTGTGATTATCCCAGTTAGAATAGCTGCCATTGAATAATTCATTGTTTTCTCCTTTACGATTCATAATCCTAAATATTCCAGAATAATTCTGCTTTGATATTTACCGCCTTTTCCCAATCGGAAAATAATTTCCGTAACTCTTCCCCTTTCCAGTTATTCGGGAGAAAACATTTCGGCAATAGGGGATCCCGGAATAATAAGTGTACAATTTCATTACCAATCAACATTTTAAGCCTGAAAGCCTCTTGAGGATCTACATTTGGTAATTTTAAAATTGATTCATTCAAATGCTTCAATCCCGTTTCAAAATCTTCATTTACTGATTCAATTTTCCAGAGTTCACTTATTCCCTCTTTTGTCAGTTCTGATATAAATTCTACTTTTATCAGATGACCGTACCCTGAGTTCATTAGATCATTAAATTTTTCATCAATCTTTTCACTTTCATGAAATGGTCTTATCCAGTATCCCGGGTAGAGAGATACAAACCTGTATTTTTCCAGTTTTGTTCTGACTTTATACCTGAGATTTTTATCCCCCGATGGAATAGTGAAAACATACCCCCACCATGTGTTGTCCCATTTGCTCCAGTCTGATGTATGAAACGAATAAGAAACATTACCCCTTATTCTAAGACCTTTTTCCTCAAATGAATAAAAAACCAATCTACCTGTTTTCCTCGATTTAAGGAGTCCTTTTTCCATCATTCTGGACAGAGTCGTTCTTAATGAGGAATCTGAAACATTAAAAGGTTCAAGCAGGTATTTCATATAGACAATGGAGTATTCCTCTTTACCGAGAGACGCCATTATTCCATATATCAGATCACTTTCCTTCATGATTCATAATAATATCACTATTTTTTAACCTTGTCTAATTATTTGTAATACTTAAAATCTAAAATTCCTCTTTCATAGCTCCTGGTTAAGGGTGATTCGGTTACTTGCGTTTCCCTCTTCCACACCAATGATATTTACTGTCACGGAAAAAGTAATGAATTCTACCTAATTCATTACTTTGCTTAGATAGCTGTGTAAATAGTTAAATTCTATTCTGTAAGGATTTCTGCATCTCCTATCCCGAAGTTCAGGGACTTAACAACGCAGGGCAATGGTATCAAAAAGGGATAGAGATTAAAGTACTCAATTTAACCCTCCATCTATTCTACAGAACGTATTTTCCCACACGATTTGATCATTTGGAACTTTTTAGGGAATTATTAAAACATACGGGGGAACTTAAAAGCAGGCTATTGATATTGGTGTCGGCAGCGATGTTTTTGATTTCAGCTCATACTTTCATATAAGCTCTACAGTAATTCATAATTCAATCTCCGGAAGCCCCCGAATAATCTTAAATATGTCTAAATTATTCCTCTTTGCCACTTTTTGAAAAATTCTAATTCCCGCTTCCGGGACGTCAGTAGTTCTAAATTTGGCTGCCTTTGTATGTCGCCGCTGGGGGCCCCGGTGCCACCTGAGAAAAATTGAGGTCTTCCGAACCTTTTTCTGATGGTGTCGGGTCAGCAAGGGCTGACATTTGGGGGAATTGCAGTCAAATTGCTGTAAGCTCTACCTAAATAATAGATTACCTTACCAAATTAATAACATAACATACAGGAAGATCCACTAGTATGGGGATAGACAAAGCTTATATTCATTCTGTTTAACACGCAGACGTGCCGGACAGGCCATGACGGCAGGTCTTCTCAGATCCGTAATGATTTATTGGCTCTGGATAATGGAGAACTGGATAATGGAGAACTTGCCAAGGAAGGAAAACAGGATTAAAATCATAACATGAAAAAGATTCTTGTTAATAAGAAGTTTTCTTTTTTCATCATGTCAGCCTTTCTCGTAATATCAACACAAGTTCTCTTCAGCGAAACCGAGAAACCTATTGCCACTGTTTTAGATTTCACTGTCAGTCAGGTTTCGGAGCAGGAAGCAGCAATCCTCGTTGATTATTTTTCCGGACATCTTGTCGCAAGCAACAAATTCCGGGTTATCGACAGGACGCAGCGCCAGACAATTCTCAGTGAGTTGAAATTCTCATACGACGGCTGCACGGATGAAAGCTGCCAGCTTGAGATTGGAAAACTACTTGCCGCGCGCTTCATTTTTATCGGAAGCCTCGGAAAACTTGGTTCACGTTATATTCTGAATATGAGTCTGGTAGAGGTGGAGACTGGAGAAACCCTGAAAAGCGTCTCTGACAAATACAGCAGCCTCGATTATCTTGTCGATGATACCGGCAGGATAATCAGCATCTTCACAGAAAGGGAGCAGCCTGCCGGCCCCGAGCCCCCTGCTTCGGCACGGGAAACCTCAAAGCCTGAAGTTTCAACCGCCCCGGCGGCCTCAACACCAAAAATCATACCCGCCCCAAAACCACCGTCAATAAATCTGCCGATCTTTCTTGATTTCGGAATGCTCGCAGGCGGACCTTTGGAGTTCGATTTAATAGACGGCGTCTGCCTGGGAGCATACTTTGGAGGACTTTTCCCAATTATCGAAATTTTCTATGTCGGCGCATCATTAAGTATACTTTTTTCTCTTGAGGATTTTGACCGCGGAACAGTTTTCTTTGGAGGTAGTGTATGTTTGGGGGATCCTTCGGAGCTGGCATTAGGTATAGGGATAGAAGTCTCACCGGCTGTTCAATTTACAGGTTCTGTCATTCTTGGAGGAACAATCACCGCTTATATCGGAGGATTTGACATTAGAGTCTTCTACGGCGAGGATTTTGTTGCTGGCCCGGTGCTCACCATCGGTGTCGGCGGACACTTTTAAGGGGCAAAGACTCTTCCTTATTAATTGCAGTAATTACTTCTTCAGCCTTCATTGGAGATGATAATAGCATGGAGGTTTAATCGGAGACAAACTTGTATCCATATTTCCTGACCGTCCTGATATACACGGGGTTAGCCTTGTCGGCCTCCAGCTTCTGCCTAAGCCAGGCAACGTGTACATCAACGGTTCTCGTCGACGGCATTTCATCATAACCCCAGACCCCGTCGAGGAGTTTCTCGCGGCTGAGTATTTTATTTCTGTTTCGAACAAAAAACTCAAGCAATTTATATTCCTGAAAGGATAACTCGACCTTTTCGCTTCCGCGGTACATAGCCTTATCAGGATAATCAATCCTAAAAGATCCGAAACTGAAGGATGTCTCATCACTCGCAGTTTCCGCCTCTATGCCGTTACGACGGAGAAGGGCTTCAATCCTGGCCGTCAGCTCTATTAGATCGAACGGTTTAATAAGATAATCGTCTGCCCCCATCTTAAGCCCAAGCACTCGATCAATCACCTGGGTCTTGGCTGAGACCATCATGATGGGCGTCTTAATCCCTGAGGCCCGCAGGTCCCGGCAGATCTCAAGACCATTCTTCCCGGGGAGCATTACATCAAGAAGAATTACATCATAGGCCCCGATCTCCGCCATCTTCCAGCCGTCAAGACCGTTCTCGGCACAGTCGACCTTATATCCCTCCCCCTCAAGTCTGTCCATGACTGTCAGCTGCATTCCAGGCTCATCTTCAACCAGGAGTATTCTTCTCTCTTTATTCATTATCATCTCTCATTAATAGTCTTAACGTAAACACCGCGCCCCTTCCTGGCTCAGATTCAATCTCCACGCTTCCTCCGTGGAGTGCTGAAACTTTTTCAACAAGACTCAGCCCAAGGCCGCTTCCGGGTACGGCATTCGCTTCTGCCGTAGAGCCCCTCGTAAACGGAGCAAAGATTTTTTTTTGTTCAATCTTGATAATTCCCGGGCCGCCGTCTTCTACTCTTATTTCAAGATAACATCCGCTTGAAGCGACTGTAAGCCTGACCCATCCGCCTTCTCCTCCGTGAACAACGGCATTAGTTAAAAGATTCATCACCGAGGAGCGGATTCCATCGCTGTCTCCGAAGATTTTCAGATTCGGTTCGATCTTCTGTTCAAAAATTATCGATTTCTGCTCACAGAGAAACTTTATAGGTTTTATAATCTCTGACATAATAACATCAACCTGCAGCTCTTCTTTCCGGCTCCGCCCTAGCTGAAAGCCTGAATACAGGAGTAGACCCTCAACCATAATAGTCAGCCGGCCGCCTTCTTCAGAAATCATCCGGCCGTATTTCTTTACCCGCTGCATGCCTTCAACAAAACCCTCTTCCATATTTGCTCCTGCGTTGCAGATAACAGCAAGAGGGGTCCGAAGCTCATGGGAAACATTGGCTACAAAGCTCCGCTGTTCAGCCACGAGCCTGGAAGCCTTAAGGTTGTATCTATACAGAATAATAAATAGCGTAAAAAGAAGGGCAAGCGCCGCGTAACTTAAAAGGATGGCCCCTAGCTGAACCATAACCGCTTGTATCATTATAGCGTTCTTGTCCTTTCTCAATTCAGCCCAGAGGCTGATCCCGGGGACCTTTACGTTCATGTAATCATTAAAGATCTCTTCATCCGGATAACTATCCGCGCCGTTATTGAGCCGATTCCGCGTCAAAACCGAATATTGAAGGCCACTGTTCTCCGACAAAATCTCAGGAATCTCCATCACCCCGAAGGACCTACCCAAATTGTAATCAGCAACAACCTCCAGTTGAGTTAGCGGGAATCCTTCCCGGTCTTCGGCGGCAATTATTTCATCAGCAAGCTCCTGCCCGCCTTCGAGAATCGAAATAGAGAAGAGCTTAGTATTATTATCCCCGCGAATATTAGTAATCTTACTCAGTAGTGAAGGCAGTTCAAAACGCCATGCCTGATAGTCAAGGAGAATCAGGACACTCCGGTCTCCTTCGGAGAAACGGATGAAAGGCTGCGGAAGCTCCTTCGTTCCATAATACAGAGGAAAGCTGGCCATGTAATACGGATTCTCGGTCACTCTGTTTGGCCCAGAGGCCAGATAGGCTTCCATTACTTCCGGAAACTCACTCCGAATTCGGCCATCTGCCATATCTACATAGAGGTAGCTGCCTTCGGCTTCGTCAAAGAGAAGGAGTTTGTCAATGACAGAAGGCAGCAGGCTGAAATCATTCCAGAACGAAAGCCGCTGCTCTAATGTCTTGGAAAAGAAACTTAAAAAATCGTTGCCCGAATATCCCTGATCGAAAAAGATCTGAACTGCGGAATCCATCTCAATATAATAATTCTCAATCCAGTCAAAAGAATACTGATCAATATCGTTTTCGATTGATTCCTTTTCGATACCTACAGCATCGAATCTCCAATAACTGACAACTATAGTAAAAACTGTACACAGCAGTAATATCGTAGGCATAATCCATTTCATTTTTATATTTTAGTTCATAATCCTTTTGAAAAGAAGACTAAAACAAGGTCAAAACTACTTCTTAACAAAAGCTTTACAAAAGCTTAATTCTCTTTACAATGCGCACTAGTACATTTATGAAAATCAGGAGAACATAATGAAAATTCGAACTGCGGCAGCTGCCGCTTTATTAATCATATTGTCAATTTCGCAGATTGCGGCAGAAGAGATAAACCTTGCAAGGATTGTTAACTCGGCCATTGAGCGTGACAGGCAGACCGAAGCCCTGCGGAAGGAGGGCCGGATACTTCTACTTCAAAATGAAATAGAAGACTACAAGCACGGAGTACAGCTCGGTGCCGGAACAAGTACGGATGGCCTCTCGGTTTCAAACATTGGAAAGCAGGGTGGCCAGAGTATCACCGCCGCACCCTTTGCCGAGATTTGCCTGCCTGAAGATATTGGAGCATCGGTTAAGGCCGGACTCCCAATCACCTACAGAACCGCAGACGGCAGCGCTGTATTCACTCCATCTATTGAAATCACTCAGGATCTTAACAAACTGCTGGGAATAGAAAAACAAAATAAGGCGAAGGACATAAGACGGACAGAAGCAGAGGACAATCTTGAGCGGAGAATCATCCTGCGCGGGAAAGAAATAGAGAATGAGCTTCTTATGTTAATTAAAGGACTGTCCACCCTGAATAAAAACATTATTACAAATGATACCAACCTCTTTGAGAAGGAAAATCTACTGGAAAACAAACTCAGAGCGGGAATGCTTCTCAGAAACGGGAGTATTCATCTTTCAAGCCTTATGGAAATCAGAAACATAGAAACCCAAACCGCCGGATACATGATCGAATTTGATGCCAAGCTCGATAAATTTTACCGGCTCACTGGTATCCGCCTCACAGAGGCGCCTAGTCTGCCTCTGATCCGGTTGCCTCTTTGCCCGACTATTGAAAACGCGAACTTCTACTCCATCAAGGATCAACAGGCCTCGGTGAGCCTTAAAGAAGCTGAAATCTCAGACCTTATCGCCGACATTCCTCCACAGCTTAATCTGAATCTCGAAGGAAGTCAGACTCTTGAAGCAGGAAGCAAGCCGGCATTATCGGCCGGAGTCACGGGTACATTTGAGGATTTCACCCTCTCGCTAAAGGGTGGCTGGAATGAATCTTCGGGGGGCTCAGTTACAGCAGGCCTCAACCTCAATTTTTCGGATAAAGAAAAAAAGAATATGAATCACAGAATAGGCGAATATAATCTGCTGATCGCGCACTTAAATCTTGAAATTGCAGAAAAATCAGTTAACGACTCAATTCTGTCAATCGAGACAGAAATAAAACAGCTTGAAAGCAGTCGAAAAAATCTTGAAATATCCGAAGCCTTCATCGAGAAATATTTGGGTGAAATGGAAGATAAGTATGAAAACGGCCTGATTCGGGAAATCGAAATTATCAAGGCAAGAGATCAGAAGAAACTGATAGACATCGACTGGCAGATACTGAATATTGACAGATATCTACTGTTAAACAACATTTCAACACTTATAAAAGGATAGAAATATGAAGAAGACAATATTAAGTACGGCAGTTCTTACCATCCTGATTCTTTCAGGATGCGAAAAACTTCCGTTCGGTAATAAGGCAGAAAACGCCGTCTCTCCGATAAACACCGCAATGGTCGAGAGAATAATAATTCAGGAAAGCGTCACGGTATGCAGCAATATTGAACCGCTTAAATCGCGAGAACTCGGCTTTTTCAGCGATGCCAAAATAACTGAAATAAACGCCGAAGAGGGGGACAGGGTTGATGAAGGAACCATCCTCGCCCGCATTGATACCAGCAATGATGAATACGCTATCGAGGCTAAGGAATATGAACTTGAGCAGCAGAGGTATTCCGAATCACCCCGCAAGATTGCCCTAATGGAGAAGGAACTTAAGGCCCTGCACACTGCCATGAAGAATAAAATAATCACCGCTCCATTTAGCGGAATAGTAGCCGAGATAAAGAAGCAGGTAGGTGAAGTAAACCTGACAAGTTCGGGTGCCGGCTACCTGATTAAACTCATAGACGACAGTAGTCTAAAGGCCTCGGTAGTTGTCGACGAACTTGATATTGCCAGAATCGAGGTTGGTCAGAAGGGCGTATTCAGCTTCGACGCCATCCCGGGAGAAACCTTCGAGGGGCGAGTCTCCAAGGTGGCCAGGATAGGACGGTTAAACAATAACGGCCTTCCGGTAGTCGATATTGAACTCATTATAGATGAGCCGGATCCAAGAATCTTCATCCCCTATTCTTTCAAGGTTGAAATTCTGACAGATGAACCAGCCGAATTCCTCGTCATCCCGGAAACCGCGGTCATATGGGAAGATGATAAGGTCTATGCGAATGTCAAAAGCGGCGAAAGTACTGTAAAAAGAGAGATCAAAATAAAAGAATGGAAAAACGGGAAGACTATCATCTTAGGCGGCCTGGTAGAGGGTGAGGAAGTAGTCCTAACTAGCCAGATAATGGGGAAGGAAGACTCATTATGGATGTAAATATCAACCCCGTAATCGAACTTGAAAACATTCATCGTGACTACAGGATGGGAGATAATATTGTAAAGGCCCTGGACGGACTGTCGCTGACAATAGGAGGGGGGGAGCTAACCTCGATAGTAGGGCCGTCGGGCTCCGGAAAATCAACGCTTATGAATATCATCGGCTGCCTTGACCGGCCCACAGACGGCAGGGTAAGGCTTAACGGAGAGGATATCTCAATTCTGAGCGACAAACGTCTCTCGACAATAAGAAACCGGAATATCGGTTTTATTTTCCAGCAATTCAACCTAATGCCGCGGCTTTCCATCTTAGAAAACGTCGCGACACCCCTATTGTATTCAAGGGTAAAAACCTCCGAGCGAAACAGGCTTGCCACAGCGGCGCTGCAGAAAGTCGGACTCGGAGACCGGTTAAAACATAGACCGACAGAACTATCAGGCGGGCAGAAACAGAGGGCAGCAATTGCACGTGCCATTGTAACTAATCCAAGCCTTCTCCTCGCAGATGAGCCGACAGGAGCCCTGGACACGACAACCGGAGAACTTATAATGGATCTATTCAGACAGCTAAATAGCGAGGGACGGACGATCATCATCGTCACCCACGATCCCGAGGTTAGTCAACAATGCAGAAGAGTCGTCCGTGTCAGAGACGGAAAGCTCGAGCCGGAGATAGTAAATGTTTATTGAAAACATCAAACTATCCCTGAAGAACTTTATCACAAACAAGATGCGTACCCTGCTCTCCCTTCTTGGAATAATGATAGGCGTCTCATCAGTCATCCTGATTACAACCCTCGGAAACAGTGCTACCTCAAACATCAAAAACGAGATTGCAAGCGGAGGAATGGATCTGATCATGATCTATGGGGGGTGGGGAAACGCCCGAAGCCAAAAAGTCTTTCATTCAGGACTCGGAGAAGAGCTTGATGACATGCTCGACACAATAATAGCTTCTACACCGAACCATCAGGTTTCAGCACTTGCGAAAAGCCGGAACAAAACCGCCTTTTTTGAAGTAAACTGTATCTCCCCCTCCTATGCCGAAGTCTTCAATATCGAGATGCCCGCAGGCCGCTTTTTTTCAGATTCAGATTCAATTGACAAATATCCGGGAATAATTCTTGGCAACAAGACAGCTCAGACCCTCTTCCCGGCCGGAGGCTCGGTTGGCAAACCTCTGAAACTTATAATAAACCAGTGCACATACCAGTTTACCGTCATAGGAGTAATGAAAAAGAAGGATGCCAATATGGGATTAAGTTTCAATGATGTTATCCTGATGGATCTGAACTACTACCGGAGCAGGATTGCAAAAGTTGAGGTTGTAAACTCTTTTTTCCTTAAAGCAGCGGATGCATCGGTTGCCGCCCAGGCAAATACCGATGTGAACGAATACCTGCAAACAAAGACGAGTGAAAAAGATGGGTTCTGGGTAGATTCCCCATCGTCAATCTCCGAAATGTTCAACAAGGTGACAAAAACGCTGAATCTTGTCCTCGCGGCAATTGCCGGAATATCTCTTCTTGTAGGCGGTATCGGTATCATGAATATAATGCTGGTTTCTGTCACCGAACGAACCCGGGAAATAGGCATCAGAAAAGCATTAGGTGCGCAGGCATCGGCAATTCGAGGGCAGTTTCTGACCGAGTCGGCTGTCCTCACGATTATTGGCGGCATTCTCGGAGTCATCCTCGGAACCGTCCTTGGAAAACTTGTTACAGAACTTATGAAATGGAGTTTTTCTCCGGTGCTGTCGGCCTATGTTCTGGCCATAGGATTTTCCGCTGCGATCGGAGTCTTCTTCGGATTATATCCCGCGGTGCGGGCATCAAGGCTTGACCCCATCCAGGCGCTCAGTTACGAGTAGATTCATCTGAGAGTTTATTCAACTTCAAAATAGAGGAAAAGCCATTAGTTAGCATGCTGACTAATGGCTTTATTTTCTCTCTCAATTAAACTCTTTAGCAACGTTCAATTTCCATCTTTCTTTCTCTTCCTGAACCCTTTCTCAATCCAGGTTTCCCGTCCGGGATCAAAGTGAGATTTTGCGGATTTCACAAACGGACGCATATGGACGCTCATATAGTTCTCGATTCCTTTTTCGGAAACCGACTTCAATGTTTTCCTGTAACTCTCGAGGATCTTCTCATCGAATAATTCGGCCCCTGTCCTGCCGGCCGCAGAGACCATGCCAAGTCCTTTCCTGCTCCAAAATAAAGCATCAACTGTTATTACCCCGCCCAGACGTTCGATGGAGATGTTTTCGCGCTTTGCAAGCTGCTCCATATTTGCCCAAATAGTATCGAGTCTTGGTATCAGATTTGCCGTGGTCTTGAATACCCGGCCATAATCGTTTTTCATCTCATTGGCTAAGTCGGAAAGTTTTTCCCGTGACAGCGGCGGAGCATCAATAGATACAGCGCTCCTGCCGGAGGCTTCCTGCACTGCCTCAAGGACATCAAGTAATTCTGTAACTTTGGCATCGCGGGAGATTATATCATTGTCTTTGAGATGTTTAACCAGGCGCTGAAGAAAAACCTTGCTCCCGCCTGCCGCGTCAGCTGCAATTGCAAATACCCAAAGAGGAGAGAACCTCATCGCCAATAATCCGGCCGCTTCGAGGGCTGTTCCGACCATCTTCCTCTGAAAATAATCATCACCTAACTCTTTCTTCTTATCAGCCTCTTCCCTTTTCATACCGGCAACCTGCTCAACAACAAATCGCTGCATCATTCCGATGCTCACATTGTAAATTGTAGTCTTGCGTATTGATTCAGGAAATAAGTTGTCTGTAAGAAAGCTTGTTGTTCCGCCGGCGAGGGCCGCGAGAGAGCGAATAATCCGTTCGGGCAGAGAGAGTGTATATCTAACCTTTCTGCGCGCAGCTTTGATAAAAAGATCTTTCTTTCTCACAGTATCACCTGGAATATATAATTGAGTAAAACAAACTGACGCAAAGACAGATTAGAGGGTATCAGCTCTTCCGCCTCTCAGTTCAGCTTCCCCATCAGCCACGATATGTTTTCAGCGAGGGTCTTCATTGTTTTTACACCCTCTTCGTCCTTTTCATAATCTCCCGGGGCGGCGGCGAGGCTCATGTTCCAGTAGGATGAGCCTGGCACTATCATCTCCTGAATAAGGAAGAAGTTGTTTATACTCTGAAAGACATTCATCGAGCCTGCCCGCCGAACAGGAGTTACGGCCGCGCCGACTTTACGTCTGAGAAGCCCCTGGGAACGGCAGATGCGCCCGCCCCTGTCAATAAGAGCCTTTGTTTCGGTTGTCAAAGTTGAAAAATAAGTCGGAGATCCGATGATAACGGCATCGGCGGAAGCCATCTTTTCGATGCATTCATTGATGCAGTCATCGGAGAATACACAGCGCCCAACCTGATTATCCTTGCACCAGTTACATCCGCTGCAGCCGCGGACAAGGTTGCCGCCAAGCTGGAATATCTCTCCATCAATTCCATTATTCGAGAGGTCATCTAAAATGCTTCCTATCATAGCGGCAGTGTTACCGTTTTTTCTCGGACTGCCGTTTATACCTATTACCTTCATACGCCTACCCCTTGCTGAATTCCTTGATGCATAAAACCTGGTTACCCTTCCGGTTATATTCGACACTTGAAAAAACGGCCTGAGTCATGATAATTCCCCGCCCGTGCGAGAGCTCCTGCTGGTTAACTTCATTCTTAACTCTGGCCATAATCTGCTTATAATTAAAGCCGGGTCCCATATCGGTTATCCGGTAAACAACCTTTGTCTCATCGAAAAAATAGTCAATCATAACCTTATTGTTTCGGTATTCCGGAAGCTGTCGACGTTCACTCATAAACTCAAAGAGCCGATCTTCCTCCTGAGCCTTTGTCTTCTCGTCGAAGGTTACATTCAGATTCCCGTGTTCCATCGCATTTATAATCATCTCCTGCAGCCCCATCTTTAACATCATAACCTCACCCTCTTCAAGGTAACGCTTGAGATTGGAGGTTAATCTGTCTACGATATCACCGACCAAAACTATGTAATTATCCACTTTCAGCGACAGCCTCTCGGTATCAACGAACTCAAGGAGTCTGGATGAGGCCGACTTCCAGGCCCTGCCTATCAGTTCGAGATCATCACCTTCGAAACAGTCGAACCTGAAGTGATACTCAACTGGTTCACGCGTGACAGGGTCTTCGATGTAAGTATTGAAAGATAGCTTGCTTCCGGCATCCCACAGCTCCAGAAGCTGTTCGCGATAGTACTGATTATCAGCCATCGATTCGAACTCACTATGGTATAGGCAGTCCATGAAATTCTTCTTCTGATCATGGAGAGAAAATAAATGCTCCGCCTTATGATTTGCCGAGATAATTTTCAACTCTGCCGATAGAGAAAACAGAATTTCATCGGCAGCATCCATAAGAAGCGAATATTTTCCTTCGGATATTTCAAGATCATGGGTTTTTTCAAGCAGCCTGGTGTGCGCTTCAAAATACCTGCTGAATACAGCAGCCAGGAAAAAAATCATCATCAGCGTGGCACCAAGGGTGAAGCGGGAAAACCGGAGCCCGTCCAACAGCAAATTTCTACCAGTGTACAGATACTGCATATCATCGATACCGCCGAAAATGGAAAATGTAAGTCCGAATAACAGCATAATATTCTGAAAATTCCTCTGACTCTTAAGCAGATAGAAAATGGAATATACAATGGCAAGGAAGATGTAGATGGACAGAGAGATGTCTCTTAATTTGTAGAGAGGCCCCTCCAGCCCCCTGGTAAAATCTCCAGGAGATTCAGGCGGAGTAAGCGAGGCCTCGGTTATCGACACAAGTGAATCCGGAAAAATATATCCGGCGGCCGAGACAGCGACGGCGAAAACAAGTCCGGCCCAGAACATCACCTTAAGCACAACCTTGAAAAATCCCCCGGCAGGAAACGAAGCCTGGAGAAAATACGGCAGGCTTACAAGGAAAAAATATATCGGCACCTGTTCGGCCCGGTGCAGAAGCCTTCCTACAGGGACATTATCCCACCATCCCATCAGAATAATCAGCGTCTCCGCGAGTACAAAAAGCATAATATCAACAGTAACAACTACCCCGGAGAGAAAGGTTTTCTCACGTGTCTGGAGAAAGTAGACAAGATAGACTACTGATATTATAACAAGTAATGAAAGGCAATTTACCGAAACCGCCAACTGAAAAGAATCAGACAAACTTCCGCTATACATACACCTATTGTCGAAATAATCGCCACAAATGTCCAGTATATAATTAAATAATTTAAAAAGGATGTTAAAATATATCATGAATTTAAAACAAATTCTTGCAAAAGCAAAAAATACTGACAATCTGGTTATCGGCAGCGGGGCTCTCGACGAGTGCGGAAGTCTACTCAATTCTTACTGGGATGAGAATAAGGTTATAATAGTTGCAGATACAAATACCTGGAAGGCAGCCGGAGAGAAGCTCAGCGTCAGCCTTAAATCCGGCGGATTCGAAATACTACCCCCGGTGATATTCACCGTCCCGCCATTTCTCCTTGCCGACTACGAAAACGTCAGGAGTATCACCTCTGAGATTGATAAACACCCTGATTCAGTCCTTGTCGCGGTAGGATCCGGGACGATAAATGATCTGGTAAAGAGGGCTGCGTTTGAGACAGGAAAAACCTATATGTGCGTCGGCACGGCTGCCTCGATGGACGGCTACTGCTCATCCGGAGCCGCCCTTAGCTCGGAAGGCCGGAAGCAGACCATGGAATGCCCTGCTCCGAGGGTGATCATCGCCGATACAGACATCCTCGAAACTGCTCCTCCGGAAAGCTCGGCCGCGGGTTACGGAGACCTCGCAAGCAAACTGACAGCCGGGGCGGACTGGATAATTGCCGACTTTACCGGGGATGATCCGATCGACTCTTCCGTCTGGGAGATTGTCCAGCCCCGGCTTGAGGGATGGCTTTCATCTCCGGAAAAACTCGCCGCGGCAGAGCCTGAAGCATTGTCTCGAATCTTCGAAGGACTCAACTTCAGCGGACTTGCAATGCAGGTCCTCGGACGCTCCCGAGCCGCCTCAGGCGCGGAGCACCTGTTCAGTCATATCTGGGAAATGTCCGGTCACCTCGGGGCCGACGGGAATCCGGTTTCCCACGGCTTTCAGGTTTCAATAGGCATTCTATGCGTCACGGCCCTGATGGAGGAAGTCTTCAGTAAAGGCGCGGAAGAAATCAATATTGAAAAAGCCGTTGACATATATCCGTCATGGCCGAAGCGGGCAGCTGAAATAGAGGAGCTGATGGGCGCTCTCCCTTCCTGGGAGGAATACCTTGCTATCTGCCGTAAAAAACACCTTGAGAAAGATCAGCTCCTGAGGAAACTGCAAAGAATCAAGGGGGGCTGGGAGGTTCTCAGCTCAAGGGTCTGGTCAAGACTTCCGAGCTACCGGGAAATGAAAAATTCCCTAAGAACGGCAGGCTGCCCCATTTCCCCGGAGGATATAAATCTTGACAGACAAACGGCAATCAAGACATACGCAAAGGCCCAATGCATGCGCAACCGTTATACTATTCTCGATCTTGCCTATGAGATCGGGATACTCAACGACTGCGCCATGGGCATACAGAGCAATTCAGAGTATCTTTATAGATAGAGACTCTTTGAGACATTCAAAATACAATGGAGGCAAAAATGTCGGATAAACTTGTAGTCTATTACTCGAGAAAAGGAGCAACAAGAGAAACAGCGGAAAAACTGGCCGAAATACTTAAATGTGATATAACAGAGATAACCTCTCCCAAAAAATACGGGGGCCCTTTCGGCTTCCTTGCCGGCGGTAAGGGTGCAATAAACGAGAATATAATCAAAATAAACGAAACCGATAAGTCCCCCGATAATTATGAGATGGTAATCATTTGCAGCCCAGTCTGGGCTTCTAATATTCCCCCGGCAATACGGACCTATCTCATAAAGTTCAAGGACAGATTCAAGTCTCACTCGTTTGTGCTTACCTCCGGCGGGAGCGAGCATGCGAAGCCACTTGCGAAGATGACAGAAATCGCCGGAGGGCCGGCGAAAATTCTACACTTCTCAAACTTCGAACGCAAAACTAAGGTTTGGGTGGAAAAACTGACAAGCTTCGCGAACGAACTTTAAGCGACAATAATGAGGCCGTCAGCAAAGACGGCCTCATACTCTCAAAACAGGAACACCTTCAAAGATATACTAATATCCAAAACTGAATGAAGCACTGTTTGTGCGGAGAGTAATATAATCTCCGCTCAGGGCTTTCTTGTTATCCAATTTAAAAGGGTAATAAATTGATTCGTTTACCGGATCATATAGTTTAACTATCCCACTTCTCCCATCGGCGACTATCCTGAAAGGAACTATTGTATTTTCAGGGTAGCGCACGATTACTTTTTCCAATTCGGCAAGGCTGACCGATTCCAAGAGTTCCATCTTCCAATTGGCGTTGCTTCGGTAAATCTGAAGGCTCAGGCCGGCTGGGATATCATCCGACACGGGCTTGCTGTCATAGTTAAGCCATAAAAGGTAGGAGTGACCTTCTCCCCAGCTGTATCCTCTTGCCGGTTTGTCGACAAAGATATGGATTCCGAATCCTACATGAGAGTCATCTAATAATCCGTCTTCATACCTTACATTGAAACGATATTCAACAACTCCCTCCTGAGGATACGAAAGCCAGGCTTTTCCTATCCCGACATTAACATCATTCTGATAGAGCCTGCTCCCGTCTATCTCCCAATCTCCGTACGTGAATCCGTAATCATCCGATAAAGAAAACACACTGACAGGCAACACAAGAATTACGAATAGAACTGCTAAGACAACCTTTTTCATAGAACCTCCAAACAAAATATTCACCCTCCCTTAACATTAATGGTTTGAAGCGTAAAAAGTTACATACTTTTTTATTTTTTACGTAATCCGGTCAATATGCCGTTTTTTACAGTCTTAACAATGCAGCCTCTTTCCTTTATATTAATGACCGAAGTGATAATGAAATATGATCTGATAATTATAGGAGGCGGGGTTGTTGGCTGCGCCCTTGCCCGTGAAGCCTCAAAATACAAGCTAAAAACAGCACTCTTCGAGAAGGAACCCGATGTGGCCGAGGGAATAAGCAAGGCAAACAGCGGAGTTCTCCATGCCGGTTTCAATATCCGGCCAGGCTCGCTAAAAGCTAGGTTCAATCTTGAAGGACTATCTATGTGTCCTCCGCTCGCGGAAGAACTCAATGTCGACTTCAGGATAACTGGCAAGCTTGTTGTCGGAAAGACAGATGGAGATCTCCCCTATCTTCGGAATCTGCTCTCGCAGGGGAAAAAAAACGGCTGCAGCGGACTCTCAATTATCGGCCACGAGCGGATCCGCCGCCTCGAACCGGGAGTGTCGGCAAGGTGGGCACTCCTGTCCGAGTCCACAGGGATTATCTCGCCGTTTCAGCTCACAATCGCCCTCGCTGAAAATGCTGCAGCTAACGGTGTCGACTTCTTTCTGAACTCCGAGGTCAGAGCCTTAATACCGCTTCAAGGAGGCGGATTCAGACTTACAACGAAAACCGGCATAACAGCCGACTGCGGCGGAATAGTTAACAGTGCTGGAATGCATGCCGCCGGCATTAAGTCGCTAATCGAAGAGCATGAAACTCTTACTTACCCCTGCCGGGGCGAATACTACATAACCGACAAGGCCGACGGCCATCTTTTAAGTATGCCGGTCTACCCTGTTCCGCCGGCTGACGGGAGCGGGCTCGGGGTACACCTCACGCCCACCTGCAACGGTAACATCCTGATAGGGCCGTCAGCGGACTACCTAGCCGACGCGGAGGACACCGCCACAACCTCAGAGGTCATGCGTCAGCTAAAAAAAGAGGCAGCGGAGCTTTTTCCGACCTTAAAGGATGTGGTCTTTATTAAAAATTATGCGGGAAACCGCCCCAAGCTCTTTGACAGCGGAAGCGGCCTGAGCTTCGCCGATTTTATAATCGAAGAATCAGAGAAATTTCCCGGGATGATTAACCTTATAGGCATTGAGTCGCCGGGCCTCACGAGCGCTCCGGCCATTGCGAAATATGTTATCGAAGATCTCGTCAGCCGGAGAATTGATCTAAGGAAGAATCCGGCATTCATAGGTGAGCACCGGGGAATAATCCGGACTGAAGGGCTCTCTGATGAGCAGCTCTCCGCCCTGATTGCGGATAACCCGGATTACGGGGAAATTATCTGCAGGTGCGAGGGAATCAGCCGAGCCGAGATAATTCAGGCGATAAACAATCCCCTCGGAGCCCTGAGCCTTAACGCGATAAAAAAGCGGACATACTCGATGATGGGGCGCTGCCAGAGCGGCTTCTGCCTTCCCAAAATTGCCGCCATCCTCTGCGAGGAGACCGGAATTGCCCCGGAAGAGATTATTAAATTCACCGCTGCTTCACAGGTTCTGACCGGGCGGATAAAATGACAAAGAAAATAAAGTCGCAGTACAAAACGGTAATAATCGGCTCAGGCCCGGCAGGGCTCTCGGCAGCCCTAAGGCTCCATGCCGGCGGAATGAAGGATTTTCTCCTTCTCGAGCGGGACGCCTCTACCGGGGGCATCCTCAACCAATGCATTCACAATGGTTTCGGCCTCAAGATTTTCAGGGAAGATCTAACAGGGCCCGAATTTGCCCGACGCCTCGAGGCACAGCTGCCGGATGAGGCCGAGGTTCTAACCGGAGCAATGGTCAGCTCTGTTAATAGAAAACACGGCGGAGGATTCCGGCTCAGGGTTCACTCAAGAGAACTCGGCCTGCTCTCTATCGGGACCGAAACGGTAATCACCGCGACCGGATGCAGGGAGAGAACCCGGGAAAACATCGAAGTTCCGGGAACAAGGCCGGCAGGAGTCTTTACAGCGGGACAGGCCCAGGCGCTGCTGAACCTCAGGCATTACGGCATAGGGTGCAGGTTTGTTATTCAGGGTTCGGGCGATATCGGGCTTATCATGGCACGGAGGCTCACAATTGAAGGCTTCAAAGTACTAGCCGTCTTCGAACGCCTTCCCTATCTGAGCGGCAGCATAAGAAACAAGGTGCAGTGCCTCGATCATTTCGGAATCCCCCTGCATCTTGGCCGGCAGATCTCGGAGATCAGGGGCCGGGGGCGGCTGACCTCCGTTGAAACCTCCGCTGTTGACAAAGGGCTCCATCCGGTACCCGGCGGCGACATGGACTTCAACTGCGACACCGTCCTCTTCGCGGCCGGCCTCATTCCCGAACTCGAGACGGTAAAAAGCGCGGGCCTCTGTCTTTCAGACCGCTTTCATCCGGACGCTAATTCAGCCTTCGAAACAACGGTTACGGGCCTCTTTGCCGCGGGGAACTGTCTTCATATAAATGACCTTGCCGACTCGGCGGCCGAAGAAGGTTCCAAGGCAGCCGAGTCCGTGCTTACGTACCTTACAGATAGAGACAGATTCAGAGGCGATGTGATTCCAAGCCGGCCCTATACCGAGCCCGCACCGAACCGGAATCTTGACGCTGATTATTTCACAAAACTTGAGAGAGAGAAACTGATGGTCTGCATAATATGCCCGGAGGGCTGTCTTCTTAGCGAAGGAGTCTACGGCTGCAGGCGGGGTGAAGAATATTTCAGGCAGACACATGGCTCACAACGCTCAGGCAGCCAGGCAGAGGGGTTCCGCCAGAGAGTCAGCACCACGGTTGAAATTACTATAGCCGGGGTGCCGGTTATAATCCCGGCAGTCTCGGCCGAGGAGATACCGGTTAGATTTATTTCTGAAGCTGTCTCGGCGCTTAAACGCTCGGCGGAGTCTTATGCGGGGGAAGGAGACTCCGTCATTGTAGGGGCCGGCGAAGCGAAGTATACTTTCAAGCTCTGCCGGCCGGCAAAACGAGGATAAACCTGCATCCGCCGGCTTCCCGGTTTTCTATCCAGCAATTGCCGCCGTAATAGCTGATTATGGATTTCACTATCGACAGCCCAAGCCCTGAATGATCCTTTCTGAACTCATCATCCCTGTCCGAATAAAATCTGTCGAAGACAAGCTCCTCCATTCCTCTCGCGACGCCCGGTCCTTCATCATCAATCTCAATCCGGAACGAGCCTGCATCCTGATAGAGCCCTAGCCTGACAGTTCCGCCCTCCGGGCTGAAAGAGAGGGCATTATCAACAGGATTAGTCACCGCCTGAACGAGCCTGTCGATATTTATCCTGACTCTGCATTCCTCTCCGGTGTAATTAGTAAATTCATTACTTATTCCCGGATACTGCTTATGCGGATAGCGCGACAGGATTACCGGAAGAATATCAGCTAAATCGACCTCTTCCTTCTTCTCATTCTCAAATAGATTCTCGAGGCTGCTGATCTCTCGAAGCTCAACAAGGAGCCTCTCCATCCTCCTTTCTTCATCAAGAATATTCTGAAGCAGGGATGGTACTTCAACTCCTCCCCTTAATGCCATCTCCGCGGCTCCCCTGATAGTCGAGAGAGGATTCTTCAGCTCATGCAGGATGTCAGAGGTAAATTTATCGATGAAATCCATCTTATTTTCCAGGTCGCTGCTGAGCCGCGTAAGTGACCGTGAGAGCTCTCCTATCTCGTCCCCCCGCTTGAACCCGGTAAAATGACTACGGAAATTACCCGACTTATCGAGAATTTCACCGGCCTCATTCTTAAGCCGGACAACCGGAATTGTAATATTCAGAGCCAGGGCAAAGGAGAGGACTGCCGAAAGGATGAGGAAGATGAGAAAGATTCTGATTATATCAAGCCGGAGCTCGTAGAGGTAGCTTAGAATCTGATAGGTAGAGCGGGAAACCAGAACAGCCCCAACCACCTCCTCTTCATTCTCAGACCAATAAACAGGGATTGCAGAATAAAGGTTAACCGAGATCTGCCCCCCGGAGGAGAGCCTGGTGGCGGCTCCATACCTGCCCCCGAGAGCCATACGGACCTCATCTCCATCGAGTACAAGTTTACCACTGTAAAACTCACCCCGTCCGAGATCAGGCGACGGAGGGAAAAGCAGCTTCTTCAGAGTATTTATCGGATAAACTGCTATTCTGTAGAGGAAGGTGTCCTGAGCATCGATGCGGGCTGAATAACCGCTTTCATTGACGCTTTCATAGCGGGTCCCGGCTGCCGCGGGGGCTACATCCGGCTGGGAAGTATCGGCCAGAAGCCTCCCCCCGGCATCAACAACCCGAATCCTGGAATCGACCCTCTGATTCAGATTCCTGATTATTCTGCCGGCTTCCGTTTCGAGACTCCTGCCCGAAAGCGCCGCAGCCATCACTCTGCCCTGCTGAATCATCGAGTTTTCCTGGGAGCGAAGCAACTGCCCCTCATAGGTGTCGAGGTAGAGAATGCTTATCATCGGAAGAGAGAGCAGCAGGAGGTTAAAGGCCAGGAGTCTGACGGAAATCTTGTTTAGAATGAATCTCACTCGTTGATCCTCAGGCGGTATCCGAGCCCATAAACAGCCTCGAAAAGTTCGGCTTCCGGATCTGTTTCCTTTATTTTTCTTCTTATCCGCTTTATGTGGCTGTCGGCGGCTCGGTCATTGACATAGACATCTTCGGGGAAGGCGGCCGACATAAGTTGTTCGCGCGTTTTTACCGTGCCCGGAACCGCGGCGAGAGAACTCAGTATTCTAAACTCGGTGACTGACAGTCTCACGGGAAGATCCCGCCACAGGCTTACAAGCTCGGCCGAACACATCTTCAGCGGACCGACTGAAACATCATAATCACTCCCGGCGACAACGGAAACCCCGGTGCGTCTTCTAACGGCCGCCCGGATTCTTGCCATGAGCTCCATCATACTGAAAGGCTTGCAGACATAGTCATCACCGCCGGACTCGAGCCCGAGGACCTTGTCGTATTCATCATCTCTCGAAGACAGGAAAATAATCGGCACCGACGGATCCACCGTTCTTATCCTCCGGCAGAGTTCCAGCCCGTTCATCCTGGGCATCATTATATCGAGGACAATCACCTCCGGCATTTCAGACTGAAAGGCACTCCATGCGGCCTCACCGTTCGGAAATTCAACTACGGAAAATCCTTCTTCCCGGAGAGCCAATCCGACTATGCTGCGGATATTCTTTTCATCGTCTACGACGGCTACAGTATGCATATTATAAAAATAGCATAAACTCGTAAGTCTGTAATCATCTTTATCAACCTGCCACAATTCTGCCCTATTTCTGCCGTCATTCTGTCACTGAGGAGGGATACTATCTTCGTATATCAGTTTAAAACAGGAGAAAAAATGAAAAACAGGATTTCAGGAATTACAGACAGCCAGGGATTCAAGGCGGGAACGCTTGTTGGGCTTACCCTGATAATGCTTATTCCCATCACAATGGTAGTATCACTCATATCAGAGCGCTCTTACCGTGCGGCCTCAGTCAAGGAGGAAATCTCATCCTCTGCCGGAGGTATCCTTCAGTTTGCAGGCCCGGTAATCAAGGTTCCAGGAAAACGAAGCATTGAAAAGATCTTCATAAACAGCGAAGGCAGAAAAAGCAGCGAGTTTTACGAGGAAGAGTTCACTCTCTGGTTCACCCCAGAAGACCTTGAAATAGAAATTGACCTCGATACCGAAAACAAGTTCCGCGGGATTTTTTACAGCCCGGTCTTCACCGGTGAAATCAGCCTAAGCGGCCGGTTCAACCTCGGCAGTATTGATGAAGAGCTTGAAGACAACGAAAAACTGCATCCTGAAAATGCCGAGCTCATTATTCCTTTCTCCAACCAGAAAGGAATAAGAGGGATAAATAAGGCTGAATGGAATGGGACGGAGGTGACCCTTCATCCCGGAAACAGGGGGCTCAACCTCAGCTCCGGCGGAATATATACCGAAGTACCCTTCAGCCTGGCGGGAAACGAAGCCAAGCCTGTAACTGATTTCAGCTTTAAAATAATGATAAGAGGAGCCGGCAAGGTGAGCATTCTTCCGCTCGCTACCTCGACATCGGTGGATATCCGGGCAGATTGGCCTGCACCCTCATTCGGAGGATTCTGTCTGCCTGATAGTCACAATATAACCGATGAAAGATTTTCGGCCCGGTGGAACTGCAGCAGCCTCTCAAGCGGTATTCCGGTCAAATGGAACGACCAGAGAGTCTTCGATGAGTACAGCCTGATGTCCTCATATATTGAGACTGATTTTATCAATGTACATGACCATTACGGGCAGAATGAGAGGGCAGCAAAATACGCAATTCTCTTCATCCTTATTCCGTTTATCACCCTCTTTCTGTTTGAGCACTTCTTCGACCGCCGGATTCACATTATCCAGTATATTCTTGCGGGGATAGCAAACATCATCTTCTATCTGCTGCTGCTCTCGCTGTCAGAACACATCAGTTTCAACCTGTCCTATCTTATCTCATCAGCGGCTGTTACCCTGATGCTATGCCTCTATTTCTATTCAGTACTCCGCGACAGTCGAGCCGCCGCTATAGCGCCGGTGATGATATTTGTCTATCTGTTTCTCTTTATAACTCTCCAGTCCGAAGATTGGGCGCTTCTTATAGGCGCTTCCGGAGTCTTTGTTATTACAGGTTTTATAATGTTTATTACAAGGAAAATAGATTTTTATCAATCTCGGCAAAATCAGAAATGAATAAGTCAATTCCCTCCAGCTTATTCAGTTCTTCGCTCTGATCTTCTGCAGGCCCGGTTACAATAAGGCAGCCGGCGCCTGCTTTTCAACGGCGGCGGCCGATAACCTTGACTCTATTTAATATGATTTACCGGAACTCCCATAATACCATTTTATTTTCTCATCAATATGGAAGGCCAGAGCTTCCATATCTTCATCCGTGTGGTAGAGCATCGGGGCATTATCAACCACAGTTTCTCCGTTTACGTTTCGAAAATAAATAGCCTTATGATGACCTGATTCAATTACCTCCCGGCTATCAGCTTCAGTATCTGTAACTTCCAGCTCGCCGTTGCAGATACATATATAGGTGTTATCCGCGTCCAAAGCCTTTACGAAAAACGCGGTTCCGCGCACTCCGGCAACCGCCGTCTGGGTTCTAATTTTGAAGGGTTCATCCATTGTAAGCGCCTCGAGTTTGGTAAAAAGAGCCGCGAACGTGCCCTTCTTAATTGTTATTTCAGGGCTGGAAGGAGAAAGCCTTATCTCTGCGATAGTGGATTCCTGAATCCGGAAGATGTTCTTACGGTTAAAAACAATTTCACAATATGAGCCGGGTCCGGTAGTCACAACCGCCCCGAACGGAACCTTCATTCCAAAATCGGCAGACTCATCATTTATAGTAACATCACCGTCAAAATATTCTACAACAGCTGTCACCGCGACTTCGGAAACAGCCTCGGACTGTCCCCCTGAAAAAATCAGCATCGGGAATAGAAGAATCAGAGTGATAAACAGAATTCTCTTTTTCATTATAACTTCCTTCATTATTTACTATAATGGCAGTATGCCGAAATTACAACTTTAAACGACGATGATCAGCTCTTCGGTACCGAAAAAATTGTGCTGGGAACCTTGTTTTCGATTATATCTATTATTGAGTAATTACCGTTTGCAACTATTGTCTCAATTCCTTTTGAAGTTATCTTCTCGGCTGCCAGGATCTTAGATCTCATCCCTCCGAGACCCAGCTCACTCTTACCGCTCGACGCCATGGATAGTACCCTCTCATCAATTCTATCTACGTTCCGGATAAGCTCAGGAGGTTTCCCGCCGGCTCCGTTGTTCGGGTCATCTGCGTAGAGTCCGTCAACATTAGTAAGAATCAGCGCCTTGTCGACATCCGCCGATATCGCTACGAAGGCTGCGAGAATATCGTTATCGGTAAAATTGCCTTCGGAATCAAACTCTTCCTTGTTAGTCATGTCATTCTCATTGATGATTGGAATGACCCCCTCTTCAAGATACTGATTTATTATACTGGTTATGGTTTCAACTTCGCTCTGATTATCAAAATTATGATGAGTCAGCAGCAGCTGGGCGGTAAAAATATACTTTTCCTTGAACAGGTCTTTATAATAGCGGCTCAGCCTGACCTGGCCCATACCGGAGAGCATCTGAAGACTTATAGTGTCTACCGGGCGTTTTCGAAGGCTCTTTATTTCCATCCCGGCGGCAACAGCACCCGAGCTGACTATTATCGGCTGAACGCCCTCCCTGTAGAGAGAGGCAATCTCATCAACCTTCTTCGTGAGCCAGCTATAATCAATCCGGTTGTCCCGGCTTATTAGAGCGCTTCCGATTTTAATAAGCAGTTTCATACCAGATCCTTATGAGTAAACTTCTTCTGTCCGTCGGCGTAGGGTTGAACACAGTGTCCGTCTCCGGTGAGAAAATATTTATATATCGTCAGGCCTTCCAGACCTACCGGTCCTCTCGAATGAATTTTCCCTGTCGAGATTCCTACCTCGGCGCCGAAACCATATCTGAAACCGTCCGCAAAGCGTGTGGAACAGTTCCACATCGTCGAACTTGAATCTACGCTCTTCATAAATACATCAGCATTGGACTTGCTGGAAGTGAGAATGCAGTCGGTGTGGTGGCTTCCGTGGGTATTAATGAACTCCACGGCCTCCTTCAGTCCGCTTACAACCTTAACCGACAGGATATAATCATTATACTCGGTGTCCCAGTCTTCATCCGTCGCCGCCTCAACATCGATCAGCTGCCTTGTCCTCTCGTCTCCGAGTAGCTTTACTTCCGGCATCTTTCCGGGCAGCTTCGGGATGATGAGGTCGGCCGCTGATTCATGAACAAGGAGGGTCTCAATCGCGTTGCAGACCGCAGGATACTGACATTTTGAATCTCGTATGAGTTCGAGACTTTTTTCGACATCTGAATCTGCATCAACAAAAATATGGCAAATTCCGTCCGAATGTCCCATAACCGGAATTTTGGTATTATCCATTATATAACGGACAAGCTGATTCGAGCCGCGGGGGATCATCAGGTCAATATACTGATCCATCTCGAGCAGCGATGATATTTCCTCGCGGCTTTCGACAAGCATTATTGTATCTTTAAAGTCCGGAGAAACCGATTCGGCGGCTTTTATAATAAGACCGGCCAGTATCCGATTTGTATTGAGCGCCTCGGAGCCGCCTTTGAGAATTACGGCATTGCCGCTCTTCAGACATAGTCCAGCTATCTGGACCAGAGCGTCCGGTCTGGATTCGAAAATAACTCCAATTAGACCGATGGGGACACTGACTCTCTTTAGCACAAGCCCGTCATCGAGCTCGCGGTGAAGAGATTCACGCCCGAGAGGGTCTGGAAGTTCAGACAGAGAATCGAGGCCGATGGCCATCTGCTCGATCTTTTCATCCGTCAATGAAAGACGCTTTAAAAGCGCCCCGGCGAGTTCTGTCTCCTCGGCGGCCCGAAGGTCCATCATATTACCGGCAATAATCTCTGCACTATGTTCTCTGAGAGCCGAGGCAATCCGGAGTAGGGCGCTATTCCTGTCCTCCTCACCTGCTAAGGCCAGACGGTAAGATGATTCTTTGAGTTTTGCTGTTCGTTCTTTCAAGGTCATTTGCCTAGTTCCTTACTGCGTTCTATTGTCTTGCTCACTGTCTCGGCGACTATTGCGCGATAGTCCGATGCTTCAAGTACTGCTCTTCCGGCTACCGTCGTTCCGCCGGGAGAACTAACCATGGCAACAAGTTCTTTGGGACTCATATTTTTCTCCTGAAGAAGCGCCGCGGTTCCCTTCATGGTTTGAAGAGTAAGCTCACGGGCGAGCTCCGGCTTTAAACCGGCATCTATCCCGGCATCTATGAATGCCTCGGCTATCCGGGCAAAGTAAGCCGGTCCCGAACCGGAGATTCCTGTTACTGCATCGAGCATTTCCTCTTCAACAAAAACAGCTCGGCCCGCAGCCTCAAGCAGTCTTGCAGTCAGGGCAAGATCGTCTTTGGTTACCCGGCTTCCGGCAGAATATCCGGCAGCCATCTCGCCGACAAGACAGGGGGTGTTAGGCATTACCCTTACAACCCTCGCCCGGGGCATTAGCTCTTCAAAGAACGAGAGCTTCAGCCCGGCGGCGATTGAGAGGGCCAGTCCGCTGAACTCTTTAAATGAAGAAATAGCGTCCCTCATCATCTGAGGTTTTACAGAAAGAAAGAGGACATCACAGCCCTCGGCGAGCTCTTCGGCAGAGCCTGCAGGCTGTACATTCGGAAAACTCGATGCGAATAGCTCAAGCCTGTCACGGCTTATATCATAAGGGATTATTACAGTATCATTCATCTTTTCTGAAACAGCGCCGGCAAGCGCGAAGGCCATATTACCGGCACCGAGAAAACCAATTCTCAGCATAAGGTACCACCTGTGTTGAAGTTTTTATAGCTGCGCTTTCGATTTTAAATACACAGCGGAATATCGCCAAAAACACTTCCGAAGCCCCGGGAATTATTTTACCGGGGCTTCGGTTGATGAATTAACTGTAATATAAAGTTTTGATCTTGTAAATGTCCCGCGACTTGGAACAGATGTTCGAAGTTTACCTATCTGCCCCGGTTTTTTCTACTTTTTCTACTATATGAATATTCCCTGTTTCACTCACAATTACCGCCGCAAAAACAAGGGCAAATCCTATGACACTCTGGGCTGTGAGCCCTTCATGCAGGAAGATTATGCCGAAAATCAGGGCAAAAACCGACTCCAGCGACCAGAGAATCGACGCGTGCGAGGATTCCGCCCATTTCATGGCCACATTTGAAAGGAGGTGGCATGCAAGCGAGCCGAGAATTATCAGGTACAGAATCTGGAAAATTTCCAGAGCGCCCCAGTTTATTCCAGTTGGAACCGGTTCAAAAATCAGGGCCAGAACAAGCGACAAAAGCCCTCCGAAGAGCATCTCGATAAAAGTCAGGTTCAGCGGATCATACTTCTTGGCATAGTAATCAAAACCGATAATGCTGAGGCTGAAAAAGAAAGCCGCGAGTACTGTCAGCATGTCCCCCGGGTTCAGCCCCAGATCCCCATCGAGAGAGATGAAGGAGATACCGAGAATACAAAGAACTGCGCTTACAAGGGATTTAATCCCCGGAAAACTACGTCGAATGAGCCAGTAAATGAACGGAACCATTATGACGTAGGTTGAGGTGAGAAACCCGGACTTTGCGGCGGTTGTATACTGAATACCTATAGTCTGAGCAGTAAAACCGCCGAACATGAAGAAACCTAGAAGAAGTCCCGCCTTGAGTTCACCGGCTCCGGCAAGTTTAATCCGCTTTCTGATAAAGGGATACAGAATTACGGCCGCCGCTATGAACCTGAAAGCGTTAATCCAGTTCGGCGGCATATATTCAACCATGTCTTTCACTACAACATATTCTCCGCCCCAAAGAAGAGCGGAAAGCAGAATCATTAGATCGGCGATGAGAATTTTATTATTTCGCAGGCGCATATTTAGTCTTTATTCTCCACTGTAAAAGAAGATTCGTCGCCGTCATAGTAAGCCAGTACAGGACGGTTCCGGCAGGCATATTGTAAATTACAATAAACATCACTATAGGAAGAAGGTAGGACATTACCCTCATACTACCGATAGAATCTTCGGGAGCCTGAACATATCTGGACTGTATCAGAGAGACTGCCAGCACTATAATCGGCAGGACACGAATCTTATCCCAGGATGTTATCGGCATGGCCGCGGGAGAGAAATCAAAAATATGCTCAGGAAGCGAGATATCTGATATCCAGCCTGGAATGAAAGCCGCCAGCCTGAAATCAACATCCGTCAGCAGCAGCACGTACAGGAGAATAAAGAAAGGAAGATGAATGATAAACGGAAGCATACTCGACCTTGGCTTTACATCATTCTCTTCAAAGAGTTTGGCTATTTCCTGATTCATCTTGTTCTGATTATATTTCAGTTTCTTCCGGAGTCTGCCTATTTCGGGTCCAAGCAGCTGCATCCTGATAGAATTCCTATAGGTTTTCTTGGAAATAGGAAAAATTATCACCTGAATCAGGAGGGCGAACAGAATGATATCTATTCCGTAGTTAGGAATTACCCTGTTTAGCGTCCTCAGCACAACCTTCACGCCCTGGGACAGCCTCTGGACTATCCCGGTCCGGCCTGATGCTAGATCAAGCTGCAGACCGGAGAGCGCGAATGCGTTCGTCTCAGGACTGTTGAAGCTCCTTAGTATGGATTCATCCTTCGGACCAAAATACATATAGTAACGATCTGAAACCAAGCCTGAAGCCTCACCCGCAAGCCTCTGAAGGTAATAGGAATTACGCTTAAAGATTCCATCGGCATCTCTCTCATCCCAGGCAGGATGATAGGAGTCGAAGGCAGGAATAGTCAGGTAGGTAAAATACCGGCCTTCGATCCCAAGCCAGCTATAGGGAGTCTCAAGAGAGAGATAACCGTCTTCCGCGGGAACCGCGATATTTCTTTTCACGCCCCCGTCATTCAGGCAGTAGTAACGGTAAATATAGCCCCGGTTCATCTTTTCAATCTCCGGGCCGAGCTGCGGGCCGAAACCGAGAGAATAGAGATGAGTCCCGTCTCCCATCGGAAGCTGACCCTCCGCCGATTCGAGCTTGAGGTCAAACTGAAGCATGTAGCTGCCGGGGGCGAAGCTGTAAGTCTTTGTAATTGTAAAAACCTGCCCGGACTCATTTGAAAAATCACCGGTAAAGATAACCATATCACCCCGAAGTCTTCCGTCAAATATGCCGTTTATCTCCGGGGTTTCAAAGTTCCCGGGATGGATGCTGAACGGATAGAGTCCGCTGTCACCGGAGAATATCATCTCGACCGTTCCGGCTGTTTCGTCCCTGTAGTTGTTAAGCCTCAGCGAAGTCATCTTGCCGCCGTCAGTTGAGAAGATCACAGTGAAAATATCATTGGAGTATTCTATCTCACGCTTAAGCCCATCGGAGAGTGAAATATAATTAGAGGCACTGCTTTGAACGGCTTCGGAGGGAACAGGAATCGGCGGTTCAACCGGGACAGGTTCTTCCATGATAAAATTTTTATAAATAAAAACTGTTGCAAATATAACCAGGATTGAAAGAGCACCTGTTAGCCATATCTTCTTATTCATTATCTATCAACCTCCGCACAGGGTGTTTATTACTTCTATATCGGACTCATCCGGGATAATGAATCCCGATCTCTCTGTCTTTGCAACTGCTTCACCGTTTATTCTGACAATCACTCTCGGGTTCTTAAGGGTATACCCGATCTGCCTGTAAATATCAGCAAATGTAATATTCGGCCGCCACTCTAATAATTTCCCATTTACCTTGATCATAACATTCACCTTATAATGTTATATAACATAGATCTATGGCATGGTTCTGACTTCAGAGTGTTATTATTCTAAAACCTAAAATATAGAATTGCAAAGATAAATTGTTGATCTATAATAATATAAACTCTCCGAGCCTGTTCTCCTGAGGATGCAGCTAAAGCATCTATGGAGTCTGGCCGCCGGGTAGTATTGGAAACGAGACTGCCTTCCATTATTGAAAAGGAGAAAAATCCAAGGAGGATTTATGCCTTTAAAATTTGACCTTTCAAAATGTACAGGCTGCAAATTATGCCAGCTCGCATGTTCGGCCAGTCACTATGACGTTTTCAATCCTGAGAAAGCCAGACTCAAGATGATACATGATTATAATGACGATGGAATTAAAATTGCTTCAAAAAGCTGTATTTTCTGTAAAAAATGTGAAAAAGTCTGCCCGGAGGGAGCAATCAGCAACAACGGGAAATGGATGATTGTCGATCCGGAGAAATGCATCGGCTGCAATACCTGTGTTACAAACTGCCCGACTAAAATCATCTTCCTTAATGAGAAAAAATCAACCATCTGCGACCTCTGCGGAGGAGAACCGAAGTGTATCGAATGGTGCCCCAAAGGGGTCATCTCTCTCAGACAGAAAAAAGGGGCCGCAGTATGAACAGCTTAATGGGTAAGTATCTTAAAATTAATCTTTCTTCATCCGTTATCGCCGATGAAAAAACTCCCGTGGAGTGGGTAGAACTCTATACGGGTCAGAAAGGCCTCGGTTCACGTATTCTGATGGAAAACTTCGATCCGGCAACCGACCCCCTCTCTCCTGAGAACAAGGTTGTTATTACAACATCGGTCATGGGCGGAACCATAGTTAGTTGCTCATCAAAGCTTGCAATGACAACAAAGTCTCCTCTCTCGGGAACAATAAGCGACGGTTCCGTCGGCGGCCACACAGGAGCAGAGCTTAAATACACCGGCTATGACGCTGTAGAAATAATTGGAAAGGCTGAAAAGCTTTCGTACCTCTATATCACCGACAAGAAAGTCGAAATAAGGGACGCCGCCTTCCTCAAAGGTCTCGGAACCTTCGCGGTGGACGCGAAACTCAAGGAAGAAATAGGTGATGATGAGCTGAAGGTGCTCGCAATAGGCCCCGCAGGTGAAAATCTCGTCCCCTATGCCTGTATATCATCTGAGAAATACCGCCAGCTCGGCCGCGGTGGAATTGCCGCAGTAATGGGAAGCAAAAACCTGAAGGCAATAGCAATTCGCGGCAAGCTCGGTGTTTCAGTAAAAGACATTGAAGGGCTGATGAAATATTCGAAGGAAGTAACAACAAGAGATGAGGTCACTTCTGATGACAACGAGATCTACGACCTCGGAACTTCCTGCCTTGTGGATTACAGCCAGGAATCGGGGCTGCTTCCAACCAGAAACTTTCAGGAAGGAAGATTCGAAGATGCCGAAAAAATCAATGGCCAGTCATTCAAGGATGTCAGAAAAAACAAGAAAGGTTGTTTCTCCTGTGGAATAGCCTGTGGAAACTACGTTGTTGACGGAGCGGCTTCGGTTGAGGGTCCGGAATACGAGAGCATAGTCCTTGGAGGCTCATCACTGGGCATCGGAAACAGGGAAAAAGTCATTGAATTCAATTCGATTTGTGACGATCTCGGACTCGATACGATTTCAGCAGGCGGAACAATAGCCTATATGATGGAGATGACCGAGAAGGGCCTTCATGACTTCGGGATCAAATTCGGAGAAATCGATGCAGTCATAGACATGCTGACCAAAATAGCCAATAGAGACGGAATAGGCGATGAGGCAGCCCTCGGCTCAAAAGCACTGTCGGGAAAATACGGCGGAGAGGATTACGCAATTCAGGTCAAGGGCCTTGAGCTGCCGGGCTACGATCCCCGCGGATCATGGTCAATGGGAATTGCCTATGTAACCGCCCCACGCGGCGGATGCCACATGTCAGCATACCCGATTGCCGAGGAGGCATGGGGTGAACTAGATCCATTCTCCTTCGAGGGAAAGGGAAAACTCGTCGCCGATATGCAGAACTCCCAGTTCTGCAAGTTCTCGATGGGCGTGTGCGACTTCTGGCCGATTAACGACGAAACCCTCGGCCGCCTCTTCGAGCTGTCTTACGGCGGAGCATGGCCGGCCGACAAGATCTACAAAACCGGAGAGAGGATCTTCAACCTGCAGCGGATGTTCAACATCATGGCTGGCTTCGACCGTAAGGAAGACAAGCTTCCAGGACGCTTTCACAAGGAACTTTTAAAGGCGGGACCTCCAAAGGATATCGCCTACACAAAAGAGGCTTTCGACAAAGCCATGGATGAATATTACTCCTACCGCGGCTGGGATGAACTAGGCAGACCGACAATCGAAAAACTTGAAGAGCTCGGAATTGAGAAAAAGTTTATTGAGGCATACAAGAAAGCTTTATAAGTTTCACTGATATGATTTTTTTAGGACGGCCTGATTGAGGCCGTCCTTTTTAGTCTTCAAGCGGAGAGGGAAATGTCAGAGTTACAGTGGTTCCGGCACCCGGGCTGCTTTCAATATTTACCGTACCGTCGTTCTCCCTCATATATTTATTTATCATATACAGGCCAAGTCCTGTTCCTTTTTCATTTGCGGTTCCCCGCGATGAACTATTAACCGGATTCAAAAAAATTTCCTCATTGAAGTTCATTCCACTGCCATTGTCTTTTATCCTTATTATGACTTCAGAATTCTCAGTTTCCGCAGAAAGAATGATAACCGAGCCTGATGTGGAGAACTTCAATGAGTTTGAAAGGATATTTCTGATAATTATGAAGAATGTATCTCTGTCAACATTTATCTGCAGCAGTTCAGGATTTTTTAGCAGCAATTCAAGCTTAATATCCTTCATTAATAAGGAAGGCAGGATTGGCCTCAGGACTTCCTCAAGCAACATTTCAAGATTATACACAGCCTGCCTGAGCTGATGGCCCCCGATCTCTATTTTAGACCAGGCAAGCAGATCTTCAATCATCCCTTCGGTGCCCTCAACAGCCTTCCTCAGTTCGGAAACCAGTTCTTTCCTCTGAATATCAGATAATTCTTCAAAATTGTCATCCAGAGTGCCTGCTGCACCGGTAACTCCTGCCAACGGACCTGTCAGATCATGTGATATAATAGTGAAAAGCCTCGTCTTCATTTCATTCGCCTTGTCCAGCGTTTCGGTCTTAACATTTAGTTCCCTGAAAATACTGTCATAAGGCTCAAGAATATTCTTACGGATTATCGCCCTGTAAATAAAGTAGAAAGATACTATCTTTGCATAATGTCCTACCATATTGGAAAAGCCATAATTACTGATATAAAACATAAATGCGAACTCTGAAATAATTGTAAAAAGAATTGATATCAATATATAAACGAAGGTATTCCCCGCAAATCTGTTACGTTTCTTAATAACCAGAAACAACGTTAATAAAAGAATTAAAATTATTACATACTCGCTCATTAATTTAAAAGAAGTCTGGCCCTCCCCTTCAATAAAACATTCGGGGAATATGTCTGAGAATAGAATTGAGTAAACCAGCCCTCCGGTCACAACAGCATAAACGGTTAGAACGCTCGCAATCGGCAAAGTTTTCTTCCGACTAATCAGCAATATACCTGACAGAAAAGAAACTGCCTCAATGCCTCGTCCGGCTATCCAGAACTGATTCGCATAATAATCATAGTCTCTGAAAATACTCATTCCCTTATAGCCGGCAACATGGAGTAAATCAATGAAACCGATAAACAGATAAGCCAGACCTAACAGCAGCAAATAATTGTCTTTCAGATACCTTCTTCCGTTCCATACAATGATAAAAACACAAAACGCGATTACTATGCTGAAAACTTCTACAAACAAATGAGGCGCTTCCGGTTATCGTGTGGAAGACGGCATAAGCTCAAGACCTCCAAGATGAAAAAGAATAGCATTCTTGAAGCGTTCTTTATTACGAAATCCACATGCAACTTTCTTTATTCGCTGAATACGGGCATTTTTTGCTTCCAACATGCTGTTATTTGATTTAAGGCGAATAGCATTAAGAATGCCCCAGAAATACTTACGAATCATTTTCCCAACGCTTATCATTGGCTTCAACCTGCAATGGCTTATCCAGTAAAGAAGTCTTTTCCAGGCTTTCTCGGCTACTCCCATGTATCTGTAATTCCATAGAGTCGCTGCGGCTTCTTTGATACGCCAAGCTCTGGCCGTTTTGAGATTCATTCTGCTAAGACTCATAAACTCTTTTCTGGATATAGTTCGATTATCGGTTCGGTTGGAATTTTTAAGCCACTGATGTTTAGTCCGGAGAAGGGGGCTTATGCCTTGCTCGGATAAAATACGATGCTCCTGCGCTCTTACTTTGTCCAAAGCTCTTCCGAAATGTTGAGCTACATGAAACCTATCAAATGAAATAAGGCTTTCAGCTTCTACAAAATTAGACTTAACGGCATTAATAAAAGGATCCCACATATCCATAGATATGCTCTCAACTTTAGAAAAATCACTCTTTTGCTGAACCTTAAACCAGTTTTTTAAGGTTTCTGCCTTTCTATCATCCAAAACATCAATAATTGAATCACTATCCTTGTCTAGAATTACTGTAACATACTCATGACGTTTTCTAAAAGATGTTTCATCAATTCCAATATTTCGTGGTGTTGTTATTTTTCGTTTTGCTAATCCCCGTTTTACAGCACGGCTCATAATCCCATCTACGGAGGCCCAGCTGAGTCCAAAGTTCGCTGCCACTGTTGAGATAGGATCATCCTTAAGCCACAGGATTACAGCAGATTCAAACTCAAGAGTAAAACGGGAATTTTCTTCCGCCCATTTTACCGGTATCTGTTTTACTCCGTGCTCAGGACACTTAATTCGTGGAATCGCCCCTTCAAGAATTGTTTTGTGGTTACAGGAATCAAGATGACGCCATCGTCGTATTCTTTGATCATACTTTTTTACTTCCTTACCACAAACAGGACAAAAAAATGGAACTCCTTCCTTGATTTTGACTATGGCAATTACTTTTTTATTGGCACTATCACGATCTATTGACGCAACTTTCCAAGGACTTTCTATACCCAGTAGATTACTATAAAATTCTTCTAAACTCTCACTCATAGATTAATTTTAACAGATTTTTCTAATTTTACCACACAGAAACCGGAAGCGCCACAAATGAAAAAGCAGATAATTATTCAGCTGGATGAGGTATAGGATTACGAAACAAAGAATAGAAGCGACAAAGAGAATAAGATCAGCAGTTTTTATTCTGTTAAAGTCCATACAAAGATCTTAGTTGACCGACAATCCAAAAACAATATTCAAACTTAAAAAAACAATATAATTCCCCCTGAGAGCTGCAGAGCTCATCGCACTCGGTGAGCACATCGCGGCTGCCTGAGTTCAGGCATGTGAATGGAGGATACAAAATGATGATGGATGTTTTTATAACTAGACAAAATCGGACCGGCGAAGGCCGGTCCGATACCTTATTTATTTAGTAATAGCTTGACATGCATAATTTCATATATCAAAGTTTCAGCATACCACTTATTAAAGCATCGCTTATTTTAGCTTGGGAATCTCAGGCCGAAAATTCTTCCAGTCGGGAACAATAAAACCTTCAGGAAATTCTGAGTTCCTCATCGGTTTCCAGGTTTGGTTTCTTCCAAAAATGAAAATCTGTCCTCTGACAATCAGATCTCGGCCTTCTTTCCAGATCTCACAATCATATATTCCCGGTTTCACCTCAGTATCACCTGGATCCATTATCTTCCCGCCGGCCCATTTATTGCCTTTATCTTTCATATCCCAGATTATAGTCAATGCGTTGAATGCCGGTTCCCCTACCAGAAAAGGTGATGTATTAATCTGCCTATACATATCATCATCAATCTCCCTTCCTTCATCATCGAAAGAAGCTATCACCCTGCCGTAAATCTTCGCCTGATACTCATAGACAGCGATAACCCCCTTTGGATTGCCGGTCTCATCATCGATGGTCTTCCATAATCCCGTGATGTCGTCAGCCGCAAAAAGGACCGCCGGCAGCAGGAGCGAAATAAGCAGGATAATTAAAAATGCTCGTATTTTGTTATTCATCAATTCCTCCATATTATGATGGATTATTTTAAGCTGAAATCCGCAATATTAAAAGAATAATATTTCCTATAAAAAAGGCTATCCGGAAGATAAACCGGACAGCCTCAAAATATGGAAAGGCATGGCGCCTTTATAACCTTTAATAAAACCAATTAAGGATTATCAGAGGTTCCCTTAATACAATCTTGTCTCAATAATCTCATCAACAAGAATATCTAACTTTGCGGCCTCACTGAGATAGTACTCTCTCTCCTTGTCTTCGAGACATTCAGGAGGGAAACAGCCTTTTGTCGTCAACACGTCATTCACAAACATCTTTGTAAAAAGGAAGGCGGCCTGTCCGGTAAAATAGGATTCATGGGTTATTCCAGCTTTAGCGAAGGCTTCAGTTAAGCCGGGAGCGTAGCAGTAAAGATCAACCCTGGTTTCCCTGCCGTCTTTCTTGCCGGTAACACGCACCAGGAATACACCATCCTCGGAAACCATTCCCTCATCAAGCACGGCCTTGATTTCATCGGCATATTTAGGCGCCGGCGGAGTGAGCCTCGAGATAATATCCATCGGCACAATTTCCTGTCCCTTTACATTGAGTTTCTCATCAGAAAGAAGGCCCATCTTGTAGAGTGATTCAGCAAGCTCGAGTCCGGGGCCGCCGTACCTGAAGTTAACCTCTTTTACACCCTTGAGAAACTTGTCGGCAAGAAGTCCCATCGTGACCGGTTCTTCATGCTCATGATCGGTCATTCTCTTCTCTCCGACGCCTTTGAATTCGGTCATCTGAGGATTATTGAACGGGGGAACTCTCTTAAACTCTCCGTCTTTATAAACAATAGGTTCTGCGGCCATGTCAGCAAAGGCCGTCTCGGGAGACCACCAGAAAGGGATGAATTTTTTTGACCATATTTCATCATAAACAAAGATATCAATCCTGTCGCAACTGTCGACTTTTTCAACCCCATGTCTTGTCAGAACATTAGCCATTCCCGGTGCAGAACCGGTATTTATCAGGGCCGTAAGCCCTTTGGCTTCAAATTCAGAGGACCTGTTCAGGCATCTTTTAACAGCAGAGACAAAATCAAGATCACTGACCGGTCCCGATGCAAGGTCCTGATAACAGGCGCCCACCTTAAGAGCAGCATCCATGACATTCATGTTAAAGTCAGGGGCCAGTCCGTTCACTATGAGGTAACAACCTTCGGCTGCCGCCACTATCTCATCTACATTCCTCGCATTGAGCTGTACCGCTTTTGCTTTTTTAAGCTGCGACGCTACATTTTCGGCAGCTTTCTTATCGTAATCCGCACAGATTACTTCCGAGACACCCGCTTCTTCATCAAGTCTCTTAGCTATAGTGCTCCCCTGAGCTCCTACTCCAACTACGATTACCTTCTTCATTTCCTTTCACCTCAAATAAAGCTTTTCAGCCGATTCAGACTAACAGTCCGTTGTTTGTTATTTTTTTAATTAGTCATGCTATACAGACATCTCCCCGGCAGGAAAGCCGGGGACAGTATTTATATCCGTGGAGTTTCCCATGGGAAACTCCAGAGTAAATCACCGGAGGTGATTTACTCCTCTTTCTTATTAAGTCTTGCGAGCTGCGCTTTAGCGCCCTGCAGATACCAGAAGATCAAACAAATAGGTCCGATTATAGAAATGGCACCCATTATATAACATGTTACATTCCACCCCATTATGAAACCTCCGCTACAGTTTCTTTACCGACGGCGTTTGCTATCAAATATATAATGATAACAGTCGGTACAATTATAAGTATACCATGCTCCTGCCAGAGCTCAATATTTCCAATCTTAATCAGGTAGACTTCCCATTCGTCGCTCCAGGTTCCGAAGAAGTTGGACCATATATACCATACAACCGAGAAGATAAGACCAAATCCGGTTGCAAGGGTACCGGCAATCTTCTTAGGCGGCTTCCTGCTGAAGGCTCCGAAGTAAACAGGAACCAGGGCTACCGACAGAATAATTGTTGCCTGAAAAACCCATACTTCCATAATCCTGTCAAAGGTAAAAGCAAGACCTATAGCAAGGGCAGCTGAAACAAGCATACCAAGCTTGGTCATCCTCTCTATCTGTTCTGATGTTGCATCGGGTTTTATTACATTTTTATAGATATCGTAACCGATAACACCTCCTGCAACGAGGAAGTATGAGTCGGCGGTAGACATAGCGGCCGCAAGAACTCCGGCGAGAAATACTCCAAGGAGTCCTACCGGTAGATATTGTCCGACGATAGCAAAGAGTGCTTGATTTGCTTCAACCTCAGGAATAATTCCAAGACCGATTGCAGCGGCTCCGAGAATTCCGAGAAAGGTAACACACCAGTCAAACGACAGCCACATTGGAACACCGGCGGCAAATGCTTTCTGTATTTCCTTAGGCCCTGATGATGCAAAGACTCTTTGAAAAAATGCAGGCTCTGCGAGTACCGCGAGAGAGGTTACTCCGTATGACACAAGCGTCCACGGGCTCAAGTATCCCGCCCCGACGCTGAAGAAGTAATTCGCGTCCTCCTCGCTTCCTGTCCATTCAACCAGACCTTCGAAGACACCGTCGTAACCGCCGATAGCCTTCCATGCCACGATGAGGGCGATTCCGACCGTTATCATCATCGAGATGAACTGAATAAAGTCGGTCATGGTTACCGCCCACAGACCGCCTGTCCAGGTGTAAACAAGAACAAGAACCGCTCCGATAATCACTCCCGTCCAGATAGGCATACCGGTGATAAGATTCAGGATGAATCCGATCCCCATCATTTCCATAGTGTTGGTTGAATAAAGAAATGATGCAATAGAAGTAAAGATCCCGGCAGGTTTTCCGTATTTACGGAACGCAATATCCTGCATTGTGGTTCCGTCTGGAAACATTTCTTTAAACTTCGGTGCAAGGACAGCCATTATTACATAAAGCGCTGTATAGGGCAGCGAATACGCAAAGAAGGCTGATATTCCTTCATAGAACCCCACTTCAGAGGTTCCGAAAAGAGTATCGAGACCATAAAAGGTTGATACCAAGGTTCCCACCAACAGCGGTGCGGTAAGGGAGCGTCCGGCCATGAAGTAATCATCAAAGCCCTGCTTCTTTTTCGAGAAATAAAACCCGACAAAGAGCATGAAGGCAATGTAAAGTATGACAATGGCCCAGTCAATGACATGCAATTGAACTACTGAGTTTTCCAATCTCTTCTCCTTCAATTCCTAATTTGTTTGTTTATTCATACTATCTATTGTCGGTGACGCCATTATGTTAAAACGCTGATAGTATGCTGTTATTTAAAAAGAACGCGTGTAACCCCAGTTGCCCGCAGTTCATTTTTTTTCAATTCAAATTAATAATTATTAAACTATAAAACCTGCTGAAATCGCGAGAATAATACCCTCCCTCATTTCATCCAGCTATAAATTTAACAGCCTCTTCCATGACTAATAGCCACAGAAGAGGCTGTTTTTCTAACCTATTACTTCTTTAACTGATTCCTCGAAGGCGCCTAACACAAAGTCAGCATCTGCGTCGGTATGACAGGCTGAGATGAACCACGGCTCTCTCGAGTCGATGTCAGGCATTACGCCCTTCTCAAACAGTTTCTGGATGATTGCATGATAGGTATCATGGTCTCCGTCGGCCCAATTTTTGTATTCACGGCAGACAGGCTCCTTAGTAAAAACGATACCGGGCATTGCATCCGGCCCCTGAATTACATAGGGAACGCCTGCCGCGTCAAGAATCTTCTTCCAGCCCGCCCGGAGTTTCTTACCGTGAGCATCAACCTTCTCCAGTTCTCCGGCTTCGATAAGATCAAGAACCTTTTCGGCGGCTGCCATTGCAATCACATTGCCGCCGTATGTTCCGCCATGTGGAATCTTACCCGGGCCAACTTCTCCCATTATATGCTTCTGACCCGCTATTGCTGCTACAGGGAAACCATTGCCGAGACATTTAGCGTAAGTTACGATGTCGGCCTTAACATTGAAGTATTCCTGAGCACCGCCTTTCGCAATTCTGAAACCGGTCTTAACCTCATCAAGAATCATTACAATTCCATATTTATCGCACTGCGCCCTGATAAAATCGAGAAAGCCGTCTTGCGGCATAATTGAAGCCTGATTACCGAGCAAAGGCTCAACGATGATACAGGCAATATCCTGCCACCTTTCCTTCAACTTATGTTCCAGAAGTTCCTTATCATTGAACGGAAGGGAATACAGAAGATCCCCTATTGATCTCGGTATTCCAGAGCCCTGAGGAACGAGAAAGGGCGACTCCCGGTAACCTACACCCGATGCGGGCGGATAAGTATTCCAGAGAGTATAGTCCTGAAATCCATGATAGGCACCGTCAAACTTTAGAATTTTATCACGACCGGTGAATGCCCGTGCAATTCTAATAGCGCCCATCGTTGCTTCTGTTCCTGTATTGGACATTCTTACAAGATCAACACCTGTTAGCTTCTTAATTTTTTCAGCAACTCTGATCTCATATTCGTTTGTCATTGCAAAACAATTACCAATCTTCATTGCCTCAGTAACATGGTCGATTATTTCCTGCCTGGCATGGCCAAGGACTACAGGACCGAAACCGAGCCTGTAGTCAACATAACGCTTATCATCCTGATCCCACAGGTAGGCACCTTCGGCCTTTTTAACAACCAGTGTTTCATCCGCTCCCCAATATCTAAAATTTGATGATACTCCACCCGGTATGGACTGCGCCGCTCTGTCAAACATTGCTTTGCTTTTTGGTCCGCTTTTCATTTTCAACCTCTCATAAAATATGTTGTATTTTCTATTCTTTTATACAATAATGTGATGTCACGAATCTGACCGCAGGATAACATAAGCCTGTCAAATTATTATATTCCAACAATGAGGTGATCTTTATGCCGGTTTCAAAGGAATTTCTTCCTCCAGAGGTGAAAAAACTACAATCAAGACCGAGGCTCTATCGGTATTTTGAAGAAAAGCAGGTAATCATTATCGATGCCGGCCCTGGACAGGGAAAAACTGCCGCTGTATATGATTTCATCAAGAATGAAGAAAAAAAATGTATCTGGTATAAAATAAAAAGAGAAGACAGTGATTATAGAAAATTTATTGAACGACTGGAAAGCTACCTTGTAATATATCATGAGGGACGCTACCAGAAGGCGGGGGCCGGCCGGAGGAATGAGAAATCTCCTGTTGAAGCCGCGGCAGCCTTCATCGAACGAATGAAAAACAGAATGGCTGATAACCTGTATCTTATTCTTGATGATTTTGAATATGTAAACAATGCAGTCGAAACCTGTTCAGTTATTGAAAAAATTCTCGACGACATGTCTGAGAAAATCAAGATCATCCTGCTCTCAAGGGAATTACCCAATCTTTCTCTTTCAAGGATTAGATCCAGAAAAGAACTTGCCGAGCTTAAAAATAAGGATCTCGCCTTCAATAGAGACGATATTCATTCTCTGATTTACAACCTCTATGACATGAGTTTTGATTCGATAATACTCGAAAGACTCATCGAAGTAACCGAAGGATGGATTACAGGAATAATATTTCTTCTGGAACGAATCTGCTGCCTGAGCAGGAAAGAGGGAGAACACCTGCTTGAGGACTTCCTGCTTACCCAGTCTATACCGGAAATTGATGATTACTTCAAAACCCAGATAATGCCCCTACTTCCGGCCGACAAGGCTAAAGCCATCATTAAAATTAGCGCCACGACTGATTTCACGCCGCATTTGGTTGAGCTCATAACCGGCGACAGCGGATTTCAGCTTATAAAAGATCTTCAGAGAACTAATCTATTTATCACTACCCTCAATCCTTCCTCGTACCGATTTGTATTTAATCCAATTTTCAGAACATTTCTGTTTTCAGAACTGAACCAGATGGAACCAAAAGTAAAAAAAAAGAACCTTGTTGATATTGCCGACTACTTCATGGAGGAAGAAAATCCGGCAAAGGCTGTAGAATACCTCTGCGAGGCAGGTGAATATGAAAAAGCCAAACAGCAACTGATAACCTTTGCTGAAAATCTGATCAACAGTAATGAGTATGAATCAATAAACGAAGTCCTCGAATTCTTTCCAGAATCTATGCAGGAGGAAGATTCCTCAATCGCATATTACAAAGCCATAGTCAACAACCTTATGCAGCCGGAGACCTCGAGGAAGAAACTTCTCAAACTGCTCTATATTTTTAAAAACACGGGAGAACACAACAGGGAAGCGTCCATCTATACGGTTCTGCTGACTAATTATTTCTTCTTCCAGACCAACGCGGAAACAGTCGGTAATATTATCAACATGGCCGACGAGTTCCTGTTATCCTCAGGCGAAAAAGTAAATACCGAGCAGCGCGAATTGCTTAAAGTTCTGATTCCCCTTGGACAATGGTGGACCGGAGCATCGAAGGATAAAGCATTTGAAATAGCCCTCAGGGCCGAAGAGACATCGACAAGAATCAACAACGAAGAGGCCTTCCTCTGTTCAAGACTTGTACTTTCCAAAATCTATATCGCAAGAGGCGAATTTAATGCCGCAAAGAGGCTGCTCAAGAAGACCGAAAACCTCTTCAGCGAGGGAAGCTTCCATCTTTACCGGCAGTATCAAAGCCTTTCGAGTTTCTACCTTGGTGACACATTCTTTTATTGCGGGGAAATTTCCAATGCCATTTCGCAGATTCATAAGGCATTATCCGCCTCCGGCACCGAATTTGCATTCAGACCCTATCTTGAGCTTAATCTAGTCTACTACAATCTTTATCTGAATAATACAGATAAGGCCGATTCTCTTTATGAGAAACTCAGAGAGAGTGAAACCGGAGAAAATCTATATCTCCGCTATAACTTCAGATTTCTTTTTGAGATGCTTCTATCCTACAGGAACAACAACAAACACCGGGCAAAATACTACTGCAACAGACTGCTTGACGTGGAAAATGTCAAGCTGCTGCTGACAGACTTCCCGTTCAGCTATCTTGCACTCGCTGAGACCAGTCTCTATACCGAGGGAGCGGAAAAATGTATCGAGATTATTGACGATCTCCTCGGAATGATATCGGCCGAAGAATACCCCTACCCCTATGCGACAGCTGCCGCACTCGGCGGCTATGCGAAACATCTAACAGGCGATAAAGCGTCCTCCGCCGCTTACTTCAAGGAAATGAAGGCGATAATCAGAGACAAAGAATACACAAATATAGATATCTGCTCACCAGAGCTGCTAAAGAAAATCGCGGAAATAGACGGAAGTACAATATTTGAGGATTTTCCGAGACTAAAACACGATAAACAGTATGAAAATATTTCAAAATCACAGTATGAGTTGGAGATAACCACTCTAGGGCACTTTTCAGTTGTTGTAAGAGGCCGGGAAATTTCCGCGGATCTTCTCGGCGGACAGAAAAGAGTCATGGATCTGCTGAAACTCCTCATCGTTTACCGTAAAAACGGTGTGATGAAAGAAAGGATTTATGAGCTGTTCTGGCCCCGTTATTCTTATAAAAGTGCAAGAGACAACTTGAATACAATAATCTACCGCCTCCGAAAACTGCTGAATGACAAGGACGAGTTCCTCTCAACTGATGTAAATTCGATAAGGTTCAAGGAAAAATCAGTAGTAACCGATGTTGATCGTTTCCTCGAATATATCACCCTCGGAAATGAGGCGGAGACGAATGGCAGCCGTGAAACATCTGTAAGAATGTTCACCGCCGCGATCGAGCTTTATAAGGGCGACTTCCTTGAAAGTGATCTATACTATGATTTCATAAGAGATGAAAGAGAAATTCTAAAGGCAAAATTTCGAAATGTCCTATTTAAAATGATCCAGCTTTCTTTCAATTCCGCTGAGTTCAGAGAGGGGCTTGAATGGGCGAGAACATTGATTGATGCTGATCCCTTATGTGAGTCTGCATACCGAATGCTGATGATAGCAAGTTCCGCTGTCGGAAACAGAAGCGAGATCCCGCGGCTTTTTGACAAGCTGAACAAAAAGCTGCAGGCATATTACAAGGTTACCGCCGATGAGAGAACAATCAATCTCAAGAACAAGCTCCTCAGCGGAGCACTCCCTGAAGAGTCGATGTGGCGGGATGAGACTGTTCTCTGAAATGGTTATAAGGAAGCTAGTTTTTCTTTAAGCTCTTTAACAGTTTGCTGCTTGAGCATGAGCCTGTCTTTCAGCTGAGTGATGAAATCATTCGAGTTTTCCTCACCCCTTACCTCGATAAAGTCCTTCCTCCGGTCGGATAGATCTCCGTCTATTCCGAAGCCGACCATCGCCGTCGCGCTGAATTCCTTTCTGGCATCCTCACAGCGCATGTTGTCGAGGCTTTCCACTGCTGTGATCCATTGCTCAAGGATTATTAAAAGGTCTTCAGATGAAAGCTCTTTTATACTTTTACCCAGAACTGCCTCAAGCCGCTCGGTCATCCAGGCAATCTCGTAGGCGCTGTAGTTCTCATGCATTTCCCTGAACTCTGCGTTCAACTCTTCGGGCTTTGTAATGTTACCGTCTTTAATTTTTTTAAATAATTCATTAACCGCTGCCTCAGGAACAATGAGCCCGGCAAGGTCCAGCCATCTGCTCTTTCCATATTCATTTCCGGTTTCAAGGCATTCACGCAGTTCTTCGATTGTACTGAAGTTGTTTTTCTGAAGCAAACTTACAAGCACGTTACCTGTGAACCTGGTGATTCCGAGATCATAGTATTTAATCCCCTTATCCAGGGCAGTCCGGCTTATCCGAACACCATTATGAAAAAACTTCTGGGTCGAATGACCTGCGCTGTCGCGCAGCTGCTGCAGCAGAGCCTTTCCGTTTATCATTTTCTGAACGGTATAGGGAGTTAGAAGGTAGAAGGTTATGTAGTCAAGCCGGTCAGAGCCAAGCCGTCTGTCACGTCCCGGCCACTTCTTTGAGTCCCGGATGGTTCCCACACTCTTAATGTTCACCCCGGGAACCAGAACGCTCTCACCATCTTCTTCAATCAGGTAAGAGAATGGGAAATCCGCCGTATCAGATCGGGCTGAATGCCTGCCCATTACAAGTGTAAACGCGCCGATCCTGGTAGGGAATATCAGATATGAATTGGATGTTGTCTTGGTTCCTCTTTCAAGAATCCCCTGGTGAACAGGTCCTAGTTTATACATATGATTGCTCTGATTAGAGCCTGATCCGGCATTAATGAAAGAATAGAGTCCCGCGATAAGCAGAGTTGATTTATGATGAGTAACCGTATAGGGGCCGGCAAAAATCGAACAAGCCTCGCCGTGAAAACCTCCGCAGTTCGCGAAAAAAACAGAGTTCTCAGCCGAATACTGTTTAGACAGCTCAGTACCCTGCCCAATGAAACACTTGTCGATGATGACACCGTCAAGGACGCTGCATCCCGATGCGAGGATGAAATCATCGGCAATAACACCGGCGCCGACTTTTGTCGGGGCCGTATAGCTGCTGTTTACTGTACCGCTCTTTAGCCTCACTATTCCAATAATCTCGGCACTTTCTCCAATCTTCACATCTATGATATTCCCGCAGTTTGAGATATGCGCGCTCTTACCGACGACTCCAATCCCTGATCTCACAGATTCCGAGTAATTATCAATTATCGCGCGCATTCTGTCCAGGAGGGCTATCTGGTGGCGGTAGAGCGCAATTATGTAGGCCTCATGAGCAGACAACCTGTCATAAATAGGAACCTCACGACCTCCGCCCTCGTTTATCACCTTTACCCTAATGCCGTTACCGAAGGTTGTTGAGCCCCTTACTTCAAGGGTATTAATGCCGTCAATGACGACATCATCCTCTATTATATAATTGGAAATATAGTTTGATACATTGCGGATATAAACATTGTCTCCAATAGTACAATTGTGAACAGCCGCGTTATAGACCCCGCATTTACGGCTAATACCGCTAACCGACTCTATCCGTTTGTCCATTCTTCCGAGTTTCACCACGCCGTAGAAAATAACGTTCTTAAAGCCCTCCGGAGTGAACCCGTCAACGACATTAACATCATCCCAATCTTCGCATACACAGCCGCGGTCCGTCATTGTTTGTATTTCATCAGGCTTAAGCAGCCTGTATTTATCTTTTTCCTTTTTCCTTAAAGCCAAGAAGTTCTCCATATTGCTCATTAATTAGATAAAAACATCACCATATTTCTCTTCAATAGAACTATACAGCTTCTTTATCTCCTGATCCCGATTTTTCGGACAGATCAGCGTAGCTTTCGATGTGTGAATAACAATAAGATCTTCCAGGCCTATACCGGCAATCAGATGATCCTCATCTTCTGACGCGAGCAGTGTTCCGCTGCTCTCAAGAAGGAGATGATTTTTAATTCCGTAATTGTTCCCGGCCGCATCTATCTCACAAATTCCGGCATATGCCGACCAGGAGCCGATATCAAGCCAGGTAAGCGGCATAGGAACAGCCGCGACGGTAAAATCCGGGTCTCCGGAAGCAGGCTCCATTACCGCAAAGTCAATGCTTATCTTTTTCAAACCTGGATAAATATCATTCAGCACATCATCGAAGCTGTCACTTTCCAGGGCTTCGACTATTTTCATAATTCCACGATAGCATTCCGGCTCGTATTTTTCAACGCATTCAAGAAGGGTATCAGCCCTCCAAATAAACATGCCGCTGTTCCAGAGATAATTCTCCGGACCGGCAGAATAATAATCTTGCGCATCCGCTTGCACAGGCTTTTCCCTAAACCTCCGGAGTCTACGTGAGCCCCCTGACAGGCCAAGGCCTAACTCCAGATACCCGAAACCGGTTGCTGCGTAGGTGGGCGTAATTCCGAAGGTCACAAGGCTCTTCTCATTATCTTCGGCCGTTCTGAATCCCTTCTCCACAACCCTAAGAAACTCATCAACAGGCTCGATTATATGATCTGCCGTGAAGACAGCTATGACTGCATCCGGATCTAATTTTCTAAGTACCGCCGAACTATAGGCGAGAGCGTTCAGCGTGTCGCGTCCATCTGGTTCACCGATAAACTGCGACTCATTGAATCCTTCAAGCCCCTCTATTATCATATCCTTATGGGAGTTTCCGGCGCATATAAATCTTTTATCCTTTTCAACAAGACCTTCCAACCGTTCAAACGCAATTTGAAGAAGACTCCTGCCGTTTACAAATGGAATAAGCTGCTTAGGCTTGGAGGCCGTACTCATCGGCCATAACCTTGTTCCGCTTCCTCCGGCTAATATTAATGCATATCTCATATAGGGAGGGTAGTATATAAACAGCATACTGTCAATTTTCGATTTCAAAAGCCTTACATAGATAAACTGATATTTCATGTGCTATAATTTCAATCTATGCCGGGGACTAAGTCACCGAATGTATCGCTTAATTTATACAATAGGAGAAGAATAATGCTAAAAGGAATACCATCAATTCTTTCACCCGACCTGCTTAAGATTCTGCAGGAAATGGGACATGGAGATACCATTGTAATTGTCGACGCGAACTTTCCAGCTGCATCCTGCGCAAAACGCCTTGTCAGAGCCGACGGTCATAATCTGCCGGATGTCCTGAGCGCCGTGATGCAGCTGCTTCCTCTCGATACCTATTCAGAGTATCAGGCCGGACTGATGGAGGTTGTCCCCGGAGATACAACAGTTCCAGTCATCTGGGACACCATCAGGAAAATTGTAGCCGAACATGAGGATATTGACGTGAAATATGAGTTCATCGAGCGCTTCGAATACTACAAAAGAACGAGAGATGCGTTCGCGGTAGTATCAACCGGCGAAACGGCTCTCTATGCGAACATCATCCTCAAAAAAGGCGTAATAGCACCAATAAAATAATTATTCATCCCTTAGTTTGACATCTATAACTATAATTCTTATAATACATTAGTAAATCAGTCTATTATTAACATACTGATGAAAAATATTAAGGAGATATCAATGAAAAAACTATTTCTCTTACTTACTGTTCTGCTGATTGTTTTTACAGGAACAACTATTTTTGCCAAAGGGAATCAGGAATCATCCGGACCATCCTACACGGATGGCGTTTATTATGCTCAGGAAGAAAATTTCGCCGGATCCGGCTGGAAATACTTCGTCGTTATCAGTGTTGAAAACGGCAAGATATCCGAGACATACTGGGGCGGAACCAACATACAGCCTCAAGGCGACAAACGCAGAATGTCAGAGAATAAAGCCTACGGTATGGTTAAGTACGGAAAAGCCGCGTCATATTGGTATGAACAGGCTGAAGCCGCTGAAGCATGGCTGCTGAAAAATCAGGATCCTGCCGCATTCAAGTATACTGACGCTGAGGGCCATACCGATATGCTCAAGACTGATGCAGGCACCGGCGTAAGTGTTCATGTTATTGAGTTCTATACTCTTGCCGGAAAAGCTCTGTCAGGCAAGGCTGTTCCTGCCGGCAAAATCAAAGCCAACGACTATGTTGTAAACGTAAAACTCGCCCCGGCTGATAATGGATGGGCTGCAGCCGCGGACTTCATTGTCGCAAACGGAACAATCGTTTCGGTAAACCTGAATGCAGTGAATAAAAACCCCCTCGCTGATGACGGCTCGAACGCAAACCTCTTTGCAAAAGACAAAGACGGCAACCCGGATCCGCGTAAACCGCTGTCAAAAGATGAACTCGGAGAGGGATACGGTATGAAGGCATTTGCGGGTTCAAAGTTTGAATGGAATGAACAGGCTGAGATGCTTGAAGCTTATATTCTTAAAAACCAGAGCGTTCCCGAGATGAAGGCTGATGCTACAACTGATGCAATTGCAGGTGTCAGCATCCACATCAACGACATTGTTAAATTATTTTCAGATGCTTTCGGCAAGTAATTCACAAAAATAATAAATAGCCGCGGTCAGTTCAATTTCTGCCGCGGCTTTTTTTATTAATTATCTTCCTGAAATCGACTGGTATAAGAGTGACAGTATGGAGATTTTCCGTTTTTAGCGTAATAGTCCTGATGATAATCCTCTGCAGGCCAGAAGGCTGCCGCGGGCAGGATGCTGGTAGCCACATTCATTCCTTTTTCGTTAAGAATTGCTATAAGCTCCTCGGTCGTCTTCCTCTGGTCGGCGTTTTCATAAAAAACAACCGACAAATATTGGTCCCCAATATCGGGGCCCTGGCCATTACTCTGACTTGGATCATGGATTTCAAAGAATAGTTTTGCAAGCTCCCGATAACTCACGATCTCAGGATCATAGAGCACTTCGACAACCTCTAGGTGACCGGTATCATCATTACAGACTTCCTTATATGTCGGGTATTTCGTGCTGCCGCCCGTATAGCCGGAAGTTACGTCCTTAACTCCGTCCACCTTATTGAAAAAGTACTCAACTCCCCAGAAGCAGCCTCCGGCGAATACTGCCCTTCCGGTTTCGCCGGAAGTAGGAACAAATCTCATCGACAATGAGTTTACACAATGCCTTGTATCCTTATCAGTTAACTTCTCACCGAGAAAAACATGTCCCAGATGAGCATCACAGGTGTTGCAGAGAATCTCAGCCCTGTGTCCATCCGCATCAATCTGCCGCCTTACTGCTCCCTCAATTTCATCATCAAAACTGGGCCATCCGCAGTTGGAATCAAATTTATCCGACGACTTGTAAAGCGGCTCACCGCAGCGCCTGCAGACATAGGTTCCATCTTCATGATTATCCCAATAATCCCCGGTAAACGGCCTTTCAGTATCCTTCAATTCAATGACCCGAAACGCATCGGTATCAAGCCTCTTATTCATTCGTTCTTTCACAGACATAGCCTCCGTCGTATCACTTTCCGAACTACTCTCTCTCATGCCCTCAGCCGCAATGGATAAAGAAAAAGTTGAGACAAGAAAGAAGATTAAAAATATGATTTTTATTTTACTAGCTTTATTCATATGCTTAAATTACTCATATATATGAAAAAAGCAAAGAAATTAAGGCGGAATCTGCACCCTGCGGACTTATACATTAATTATTTTTTAAACTGTGAAAGAAAGTCGCCGAAGCGCGGAGCTATTTCCTTGTAACGCATGTAATTTTCAAGATACCGATCACAGCCTGCTGCCGGCCGAAAAACTTCACCGAAAGAAACCATCTGCTCTACCGCCTCAGTAATACTGTTATAGTATCCGGCTCCGCAGGCTGCTAATATGGCTGCTCCCAATGCTCCGGCTTCAGCCTCTTGAGTCCGCATGCACGGCCGCCCGAGAATGTCCGCAGTCAGCTGCATCCATAGGTCTGATCTGCTGCCGCCGCCGACTGCGGTAAACTCATCAATTATCATTCCCTCAGGAAGATTATCGAGGTTCTCTTTCAGATAAAAGGCTATCCCCTCGAGGACCCCTTTGCAGATATCCCCGCGGGAGGTATCGATTGTCAGTCCGGCAATCAGCCCGCTGGTCTTATCGATAAACCCCGGCGTTCCGGTAGTAGTGAAATGAGGAAGAACAGAAACAGGACTCGGTCCTTCAGGCATTTCGTCCAGGAGCCTCCTGAACAGATCCACTCCTCCGGCCGAGTCCGGGGCAAAGGTATCTCTGAACCATTTAAGCAGAATTCCACCCTGGTTATAGATGAAGGAAACCCAGCGGCCCGGAACCGCATGGTGCTCGGTGTTGAGCCCCCTAGTGAGCATCTCGGAAGTACGCGGACGCTGCTCGAAAACCGAAACAATGCAGTGAAAGGTTCCCATCCCGTACATTGCCGTTCCCTTATTAAGGACACCGCAGCCTACGGCATTCGAACACTGATCATGGGTTCCGACAACAAGAAGCGGAGGGGACTGCAGCCCGAGTTCTTCTGTAAGGCTGACGGACATCCGGCCGCATAGACTGCCTGCCTCGGCAAGCTCCGGGAGCTTAAGAGCATCGAGGCCGAGTCTCTCAATCAGCTGAGAATTCCACCTCTTTGTTTTGATATCAAGAAGCAGTGTTCTGTTGGCCAGGGAATAATCGATTACCGGATCGGCTCCGAGCATAAACAGGATATAGCTCCCCCACAAGAGGAATTTATAGGTCTTATCATAGAGGGCTCTGTGTTTATTCAGATACCAGAGAAAGCGACTTAGAGCATAGTTCGGACCGGACACGTTACCGTTGATCCTGTAGAGATCAGTATCTGAGATGAGCTTCCTGAAGTCGTCAAGATACTCCCCGCCCCGGCTGTCGAAGTTCAGCAGAGAATTCCCCAGGGACTCCCTCCCCTCCGAGACCGGAACCATGGCCTCACCTAGAGAGCTTACCGAAACCGCATCAATGACGCCTTCAGCCTGCGCGGCACATTCTCTTATCATGTTTTTCACATGGTTCCAGACCCGCCTTGAATCCAGCTCAGCGTGCCCGCGCTCATCTGTTACTATCGTGTACTCACGATAGGCAAAAGCCAATTCCGTTCCCCTTTCATCAAAAAGAACAGTCTTGCAGCCGGTTGTACCAAGGTCAATTCCGAGATAACTCACTGTTTCATCATCCTTATCTGAACTGCTGAGCCTTGCCGGCTACAAGGAGTTCATCTGTATAGATTTCACAGCAGCGGTCATAGAGCCTTTTCTGAGCCTTCTCCACCCGGCCGTGGTCTTTCAACGCCTTTTCATAGGTCTGACGCAGATCCGAACCAATATTCATTTTAGTAATTCCGGATTTCACTGATTTCCGGACATAGTCCAGATTGATTCCACTGCCGCCATGCAGGACAAGCGGAACGCCGAGGGCGTCATTGAGCCTCGAGAGGTGCTCAAGGTTTATCCTGGCCTCAAGCTTTTTCTGATCCATCGCGGCACCGGTGATTGCGCCATGGATGTTCCCAACCGCAACAGACAGCCAATCACAGCCTGATTCTTCGACAAATCTTACCGCCTCGGCAACATCGGTAAAACCCCTGCCGCTTGCAATCAAGTCCTCATAAGGCGGGATAGGGCCGGCCTCATGGCCGAGTACCGCACCCAGCTCTGCTTCAACGGCAACCCCGTTTTCATGGGCAAGCTCACAGACTTCCGCCGCGGCCGCGATATTATCGGCCAGGCTGAGCCTCGAACCATCAATCATCACCGAATCGTAACCAAGCTCAACAGCCTCGCTGATATACGCCATATAGTCGAGCCTAACCTGATTTTCATCAATCACCGGAATATGGTCGAGATGCAGTCTTGTATTATTTTCATTCTTGTATTTCTGATAAGAGAGGAAGACGGCCTTCAGACTCTCGGCACCGAAGTTATTCCAATCCACTCTGGACACTTCCATCAGGGCAAAAGTCCCGGTGTCTACGGCTGCTTCAATCATAGGCCTTGTCATAGGCAGATGTGCTATATTCATTGCCGGTATCAGGATCTCCCTCTCCCTGGCAATTCTCATTATTTCCGCAATGTTCTTCATCCTCTCATCCTTTTTAAAAAAGCCCGGACCCTTTACCGGGAACGGGCTGATGGTTACGAAACTAAAAGAGTTAAAAAGCACCAAAATCCGGGACTTTCACCTCTCGGCCGTTATTCATTGCCGACTCATGCGCGCAGAGGCCGGCTGATGTAATATTTGCAGCCTTGACGGCATCCACGGCGGAGTCCCGTCCTTCAAGTATGGCTTTAACAAACTCATTCACGAGATGAGGATGTGAGCCGCCGTGCCCTGCCCCCTGGATAAATGACACATGGTCCTGATCGTGGATTTGCTCCCGCTTCGTGTATTTCTTAATCTCTTCCGGCAGCATCGGGTCGGTGTCCGGGACATGTATTCTCCTTGCACTCTCGCCGCCTTCAAAAAGAACGTGGCCCTCTTCGGCAATCTGCTCCCATTCAAAGGCCATCTTGTCGCCGTAACAGTCAAAGCTTTCACGGTACTGTCTTACCGTACTGTAGAGCGAGCGAGTGGCCTCGGCCCTGACATCGCTGTCCTGAAGCTTGAATGTAGCGGTCTCTATCGCGAAGGGTGAGTTATATCTGGGAATCATGTCCTCATCGATCCGTCCCGAACCGTGACAGACTACCGAATCAACGAGGGTGCCGTTAATATCAACAAGGGGACTGATTGCATGGGTGCCATAGAACATCGGCGGAAAACCAAGCCAGTATTCCGGCCAGCCTTCAAGCCCCATATCCTGCTGATGAGAGCCTCTGACAAACTGAACCCTGCCTAGCCTGCCGCTTGTTACAAGATCTTTAACAAAGAGATACTCACGGCTGTAAAGGACGGTTTCCATCATCATGTAAACCTTATCAGCTGCCTTCCTGGCCTTTACAACGGCCTTGCAGTCATCGACGCTCAGGGCCATCGGTACCGTACAGGCAGTATGCTTTCCTGCTTTGAGCGAGGCTACTGACAAATCAGCATGTGACTGGGGCGGGGTAACAATATGAATAGTATTTATATCTTCCCGCTTCAGAATATCGTTAAAATCAGTAAACCTCATCTCTGGGGGAATATCATATTGATCACCGACTTCCTTTACCTTAGAAGCAGTTCTGGCGCATATTCCTACTGATTCAACACCTTTTAAATCTTTATAAATAGGAATGAACTCCGACCCGAAACCCAGACCTGCAATTACTACTTTAACACCTGATTCAGCTTTCACTCATTTCTCCTTAACTGATTTTGACCTGAACCTTCATCGGATTATTCTCCTTGCTCTTGAGTGATTCTATAGCTTTTCCGGTATCCTCGAGAGGCACTGTATGGGTAACAAGGCTGCTCACATCGACAAGTCCTTCTTTCACCATCCGGAGAGTCTGCGGCCAGACTCCCGGGGCAAGCCATGCTGAGCGAATCTGTTTATCCATTGTATGAAACTTTAGAGCAGGAATACAGAACTTCGCATCGCCATCGGGCAGTCCGAAATGGACTATTATCGAACAGTTTCCGCAGATTTCCACCGCAAGCTCAAAACCTTCATTGGAACCGGTCGGGCAGATTGCCCTGTCGGCAAGCTTTCCACCTGTAAGCTCAGCTACCGCGGCCCTCACGTCTTCCTTGTAATAGGGTGATTTTTTATCGAACACATTTATAAGATAATCGGCTCCTGCCTTCTTCCCCATCTCGAGCCGGTAATCTCGGGTACCCACCAGAAGAACCTTTCCGGCTCCCATAGACTTGGCCATTTGCACCATCATCAGCCCTATTGCTCCGGGGCCGAAGACGACGGTGAACTGCCCGGGCTCAATTTCAAGCTTGTTCATACCGTTAACGGCACAGGCCAGCGGCTCGATGAAGGCGCCGTCGCTGTAGCTCACGTCATCAGGAAGCTTAAAGAGCCCCGTATAGAGAGAGGCCGCGTATTCGGCAAAAGCTCCGTTCTTGGAAACCCCGTTTACCGACATATTCGTACAGCAGTGAGTATTACCTTCTGCACAGGCATAACAGGCATTACAGTACTGAACAGGATTCACAACGACCCTGTCACCCGGCTTGAACAGACCGAGCGCTTTCGGAACCGCGCCGACCTCAACAACTTCTCCGGTAAACTCATGTCCTAGAATTAGAGGGCCCTTTCCATTAGCGGTATCAAGCGGACTCATTCCGAAATAATAAGACACGTCTGATCCGCATATCCCGACATATTTTACCTTAACCAGCACTTCAACGTCACTGATCTGCGGAATATCTACTTCTTCCAGCTTCATGTTTTCGGCATCATAAAAAACCTGGGCTTTCATCTTTCCTTTCATTACTTCCTCCTAGCCATGCTTTGCAATCAGTTTATCGAGATAGACCTTACAGTCTGCCGTCACCTCAAGGGCTTTCGGCCAGAAACAGAGATCGATAGGCCACCAGGGGTCGTTATATCCCGCCTCGACTATTGCCGGTAAAATTTCATCGAAGTTCAGGATTCCGGCTCCAAGCGGCGCGTGGGTTGAGGTGTCCCCGTCATGCAGGCTGCGGTCCGAGTCTATGAGATGGATGTGACCTATCTTGCCGGTCAGCATATGGGCAAACTGAACCACCCCACCGGGGAGAGTCTCGGTTTCGCCCATCTGTCTCGAACCTTCAACGGCGCACATATGGGCATGGCAGCTGTCAAAAAGGATAGTAAAGTTCGGGTGATCGACCTTATAGACCATCCTGACAACCTCTGATGGTTTATTGAACAGAAAGCCGGGCTCGAATTCCCAGATCAGCTGGCGTCCGGCCTCATCACAAAGCTCTGCCGAAGTCCTCCAGATATCAGCCACCTTCGCAAAACAGCTCTCATAATCCATTCCGCCGGGAACTTCCGTCGGAGGATCAACCGTATCGACCCTCAGTTTAGGGATATCGAGATCATCACATATTTCCAGATTTGATTTCACAGCGTCGAGATATTCATCCCTGCGGCTCGTGCATGGAGAAGGAAATGGAGCGGCAAGTCCTGACCGGGCAAGGCCGTAATCATCATATAATTTCTTCATAGCCATTCGATTTTCTTTGGTATTGCTCTCCAGATAAGGGGGAAAGGCCGCTACCTCTATGCCGTCAAAACCAAGTTTTGACAGTGTTTTGACTACCTCTTCATGAGGAACTGGGTCTTCACTGTATCCGCCCCAGATAAATGCCCATGCACCGATTGATGTTTTTTTCTTTCCCATTACAATCTCCCCTTTTATAGAATTTATTTATCTTATTGCGTCTCCCGTCTCGAGGTCAAAGAGATGGCTGCGGTCTGCTTCAACATTCAGTATCACCTCATCCCCTTCTTTTATCCCAAGCTGCGGTGAAACAATGGCTTTCATGCTCCCTGTTCCGATATTGAGGTTCAAAATATCTTCCGCCCCCATACTCTGTTTGAACTTAACCGAGCCGCTACAGCAGTTGCGGCCTTTTGCTGTTACTACAGAGATCTCTTCAGGTCTGATTCCGTACAAAATTTTTGTAATGCCTTTTTCCTTCAATACCTTATTCTGTGCTGCATTCATTGATATTTTTTGCTGGAGAGATCTAAGATTGAGCTCATTTCCTTCCACTTCAGCCTCTATCAGATTTATCTGAGGACTGCCGACAAAGGTCGCCACAAAGGTATTGGCCGGTTTATTGTAAATCTGATCAGGTGTGCCTATCTGCATCAGTCTGCCTTCATTTAAGACCCCGATTCTGTCAGCCATTGTCATAGCTTCTACCTGATCATGGGTCACATAGATGAAGGTCTCGCCCATGTCTATATGCAGTCTAGCAAGTTCGGACCGCATGCTTTCTCGAAGTTTTGCATCAAGATTGGAAAGCGGTTCATCCATAAGAAATATTCTCGGATTCCGGACAATTGCCCGGCCTATACCGACACGCTGCATCTCTCCTCCGGAGAGCTCAGTCGGTTTTCGTTCAAGCTTGCTTTCAATTTTGAGTGTTTTTGCAGCCTTAAGAACCATTTCTTCTATCTCCGCTTCGGAAAAATTTCTCCGCCGTGATTTCAACGGAAACGCTAAATTCTCCTTTACTGTCATATGCGGATATAGCGTATAATACTGGAAGACCATAGCGACATCACGGTCGGCCGGATTAAGGCTGTTTATGACATCTCCACCGAGGATAATATCCCCCTCATCGGCCTTCTCAAGACCCGCAATCAGTCTGAGCGTTGTTGTTTTACCGGCACCGGTAGGACCTAAAAGTACGAAAAATTCACCGTTCTCCACCTCCAGCTCAAGACTATCCAGGGCTGTAATACCATTAAATTTCTTTGTTACACCATTTAACTTCAATTCAGCCATTCTCTACTCCTGGAACACTATGGAATCACCGCTTTCGGTATCAAAAAGGCGCACCATCTTCATGTCAAATGTGATACTTACATTGTCACCAATGCGGAGCTTTGATTTCGGAAGCTCACGAACCCTGATTAAAGTTCCGTCTTTGAGTTTGATATCGATTATCTTATGATTTCCCATATTCTCGATTACAAAAACAGCACCCCGGAGGGAATTCTTGGTACCTTCGGGTACTATTTCAACATCTTCAGGTCTTACTCCCCAGGTGATTTTTGAGAGTTCTTTCTTATTGTTAATCTTTTCTTCCAGAAAGTCAGGAAGTATTATTGTAGTTCCATCTCCGGTAAATTTCAGCAGAACCTTTCCGTCGGAAGTGACTGATTCCATTTCCAGGAAGTTCATCCCCGGACTGCCGATAAACTGGGCTACAAAAAGATTTTTCGGGTTAGAATAAACTTCGTGAGGTTCGCCGATCTGCTGAAGCAGCGAATGGTTCATGACAGCAATTCTGTCGCCCATATCCATTGCCTCGACCTGGTCATGGGTTACATATACTGTTGTAGAACCCGAATCGATATGCAGATTCTTAAGCTCGGTACGCATCTCTTCCCTGAACTTCGCATCAAGCGTGCCGATTGGTTCATCAAGAAGCATCGCCTTGGGCTTTCGTATGAGTCCCCGTCCCAGAGCGACTCTCTGAAGATCTCCGCCTGAAAGCTGCTTGGGTTTCTTTTTAAGTATATGATCTATCTGAAGCAGTTTTGCAATCTTCTGGACTTCAACCTCAATCTGCTTCTTATCAATGCCCTGGGTTTTAAGCGGAAAGGAAATATTATTATAAACACTCAAATGCGGATAAAGAGCGAACAACTGGAATACAAATGCGATATCCCGCCTGGAAGCTCTCTTCTGAGTCACATCCTCATTATCCAGTATTATCTGCCCCTCGGACGGTAATTCGAGTCCCGAGATCATTCTAAGGGTCGTAGTTTTTCCGCAGCCGGAAGGCCCGAGTAAAACCAGAAACTCCTTATCGAAAACGTTCAGATTAAGATCCTTCACCGCGGTAAAATCTCCGAACCGTTTATACACATTCTTTAAGACTATATCAGCCATGCTGCCTAACCTCTATTCTTATAGTTTTAATCACCGAAAAGGTCCTTAATATATTTAAGTCCTTTCTCTGCCAGTGCCCATCCGTCTTTCTCAGTCTGCCGCCAGATTGATGCCGCTCTCGCTATAATTTCAACCTCGGGAGTAAAGGATTCAATTACTACCCACCTGTCATATTGAACATCCCTGAGCGCCTCGGCTATACTTTCCCAGCTGACCTGTCCTGTTCCCGGAGCTCCCCTGTCATTTTCACTCGCATGAAGAAGATAAAGCAGATCTCCTGCTGCGCGAATTGCGTCGGCAGAGCTTTTTTCTTCTATATTCATATGAAAGGTATCAAGATGCACTTTAAGCATCGAACTGCCGACTTCATCAATCATCCTAAGTGCGTCCGCACAGATATTTATAAAATCGGTTTCAAACCTGTTAAGAGGCTCGAGGGCAAGGTAAATCCCTTTGTCTTCAGCATAGGCGCAGACTTCTTTAAGACCTCTTTTTACAAGCTGCCAGTCTGTCTTTCGCTGCGCAGCTTCAACCATTTCGGCCCGGCCCACAGCTGAATAAAGAGGTCCGACAATCACCTGCGCTCCAATTTCTACCGCGGTATCAATGAGATCCCGGATATATTGTTTGCCATTTTCAATTGATTCTTTGCCAGGCCCCCGCAAATCAGTTCCCGCACCCATGAGCGCACAGAGACTACCACAGGCCAGGCCGTTTTCGCTCAGCTTGTCTTTTACCAGAGCTGTATCAATATCGCCCTTTTCCTGAAGGGCTATTTCCACACCGTCAAATCCGATTTCTTTGAATTTTGGGAAATTAATAACGGCATCGTTTGTAAATCTTGCTTCAAACAAAAGCGTATTCATTCCATATTTCATTTTTCATTCTCCACTATGACTCTATTATTTCATCCGGTTTTGAGTTATTGGCAATATTCCACCACAGAAGGCCGAATCCGAGCACCCCTATTCCATAATGAAACAGAAAAGCCGACAGCGGCTGACAGAGGAAAACAATTCCCGCTATCATGCACCACATTGCCATATCCTGAAGATGCTTTCGCTTAATGTGGAGGATGAACTTGAAAAGCACGATGGAAATCACATATAGACCTATTGCTATCCAGAATTGATAAGACATAAGTTTCTCCTATTTCCTTATTGCACCGAAAGATATTCCGCGAACAAGATGCTTTCGAAGCAGAATAGTCAATATCATTGCAGGGATTAAAAACAATACAGAACCCGCTGCCGCGGCACCCCAGTCATAACCGAGCACGCCCATCTGGTACGGCAGCCACGCAGGAACAGTCTGTGCGGTATTCCTGGTGAGAAGAAACGCAAACGCGTACTCATTCCATGAAAAAATAAATACAAACACCGCGGTTGCCGCTATTCCTGTGACAGACTGAGGTAGAACTACCTTACGAAAGGTCTCCCATCTCGTGTATCCGTCTACCATTGCCGCCTCTTCGTATTCACGGGGTATCTCATCTATGAACCCTTTGAGAACCCATACCGCAAAAGAAACGTTGAAGGCTGTATACAGAAGAATCAGCCCGATATAAGAATCATTGAGACCGACCGTCCTGTACATTAGAAAAACCGGGATAACAACTATTACCGGAGGAAGCATACGCGTGCTCAGGATGAAGAACAGCAGATTCCCCTCCCCTCTCACCTTGAAACGCGAGAAACCGTAGGCGGCTATCGTGCCGAGAATTACCGTAAGCAGGGTTGTCGTTATGGATATTAGAAGACTGTTCGCATACCTTTTCGGAAAATCTCCGCGCCGGACAACCTCTTCATTAGTATCTTTATAAACAATCTGCTCATACCACGTCATTGCCGCAAGCTCTTCATCACTCGGGGTGGTTCCCGAAGGATAAACCGTCCTTGCGGTAAAAACCCGGATATAACTTCCTATACTTGGTTCATAGACTAATTTCGGCGGATAGGACTTGATCTCGGCCCAGGGTCTGAATGAAGTATTTACTATATAAAATAACGGAATCATCATTATTACTGTGATTGATATCAGAACGATGATGACCAGATAATGTTTAATACCCTTATATTGTCTGATTTCAGCCATATCAGTCCTCCTGCTTAGCCTTGTTGAGATATTTAACAAAGATTGATGTAATAGCTATAACGATCAGAAGAACGATATAGCCCAGGGCGGATCCGTAACCCGTCTTCCAGGTTAAAAAGGTGTCCTTATAGAGCTTCATCGCTATCAGAGGCGGTGCCGATGAGCCGGTACCCGATATACCCATGGGCACATCAAAGACCTTGAATGCCTCCATTACCCTGAAAATGAGGGCTATCATCAAAAGCGGCGAAACCATCGGGAGGGTAATCCTGGTAAACTTGAACCACCATGACGCCCTGTCAATCTCAGCCGCCTCATATAGTGATTGGGGAACTGCCGACAGCCCTGCTATGGACAGGAGCATAACGAAGGGAGTCCACATCCAGATATCTGCAATTACAATTGCATAAAGATTGATATCAGGATTTGACGCCCAGTCGATACGGCCAAGCCCAAGTAAGTAGTTGAACATGCCCCAATTCGGATCCATGAAAAGCTTCCACATAAGACCTACAATTACCGGCGACATGGTCATCGGCAGAACAAGCAGGGTCTGAAGAACACCTCTTCCCCTGAACTTCTCCTGAAGCAGAAGTGCAATGCTGAAGCCTAGAATCATCTCACCGGCAACAGACATAACCACATATTTAGCCGTAGTGACAAACCTGACCCAGACGGTCGGATCTGTTAACAGATCCCTGTAGTTGGCATTACCTATAAATTCCGGAGAAAAGGCTTTTCTTGCTGAATATTCAGTAAAACTGAGAATGAGGGAATAAAATAATGGAAAAATATTTATCACAATCAGAAGAATGATTACCGGCAGAATACAGAGTCGTACAAATACCGTATCACTCATTTGGCGGTTCAGCGGGCCTGATAGATTATTCATTGTTTTCTTCATAAAATCACATACCTAAGCTATATTTTAAGAAACATGATATAACCGGCTGCATACACAGCCGGTCTTTGATGAAATTACATCGACTTTATTACAACACTTTTTTCGTTTATTTATTGATTACCGCGTCCCATTCTTCAGCACATGCCTGAAGAGCCTCTTCGGCAGTACCGTTGTCGCGAATAATGTAATTACCAAGAGTCCTTGCTGCGATTTCCATCAATTCACCGTAGTCAGGATGACTCCAGAAATCTTTCATTATATTAAGAGATTCAGCGAAAGCAGGATTGTAAGGAGCCGCATTAAGGAAGGTATCTGAATCAAGAACCGTTTTTGAACAGGAGTAGCCGCCTATTCTCGCCCATTCCATCTGTACGTCATCTCGTATAAACCATTCCATCCATTTCATCGCAAGATCTTTTTTCTTTGAATAAGTAATTACACTGGCACCCTGGCCGCCGAGAGCTGAGTACTGTCTGATTATGCCGTCTGCGCCCTTCTGGGGAGGACACGCAAAATAGTCAGTGCCGTCAGCATAAGGATTGGTTGCGTTATTAGCGAGGGCGGGCAGGAATGCGTAGTAGTTACATGTCATAGGAACTATACCGGCTGTGAAAGCGTCATTCGCCTTAACAAAGAATGCATCATTGAATGCAGGCGGAACAAATTGAAAAAGTTCCTTGTATCTCTTCAGTCCGGCCGCTGACTCGGGGGTATTAAGTATTCCGAGAACCTGACCAGTGGCGTAATCGCCGAGATCTCCGCCGTAGGTCCAGATCATCTGCTCGGCGAACATAACAAGGGAGTCATAGCCGTTATCGCCGTAGATACTGATTCCGTAGAATCCATTGTCAGGATCATGGAAAAATTCCGCTATATCGAGCATTTCGTCCCAATTTTTGGGTACATCGAGCTTGTAACCGTATTTCGCCTTAAAAGCGGCGGCATTCTCGGGTTTTTCAAACAGATCTTTTCGGTATGCCCAACCGAGACAGTCACCTTCTGCGGGGATTCCCCAGTATTTTCCTGATTTTGCAGGATATTCAGCATAAGCGGCAACAGAAGATTCGGTAAATTTGTTTTTCAGACCATTGTCATTGAAAAACTTGGTCAAATCAACATAGTGACCGCTGTCTGCCATGTTTCCGAGATCCTGGCTGTCTCCGACAATTATGTCCCATGCATCTGATCTTGCAATCATTTCAACATTGTACTTCTGCACGAATGTCTCCCACGGGGTTTGTTCTACAATGACCTTGATACCGGTTTCAGCCGTGAAACCTTCACTCAGTTTCTGCAGATAATCAGCAGGAGCCCATTGAGCCCAGTGAATAGTAATAAACTGATCTTCATCAGCTGCGGATTCCTGAGCACCTCCGGCGAAAATGAACGATACGCTGAAAACCAGCGCCAGTGCCAGTGCCAGTGCCAGTAACAATACCTTTTTCATGAAAACCTCCAAAAAAATTTGTTAAATTAAACGTTTTCAGCTGATATGGCAGAAAACATCTTTTCACACACACAGGCTGCCCTCTCAGGCAAGCATAATTTAAATTATTTATTATTCCGTAGCGCGGGTGCTTAGCAGGATGCTTTCATATGGCAGGTATTCACTTTTGTAAGATATTCGGAACCCTCCAGGGTTACGCTGAAATTAACGAATCCTCCTGTTTTATCTGTCTATTATTAATAATTATATATCAATATTTTTAATGAAGTGTAATTATCAGCCCGGTTTCAGCTTTTTTTAATACTTAAAAATAACTATTACTTATATATTATTATCTTTTTACCACAATATATGGCGGTTTGAATCATCTCTAAGGAGTGTTTTTTATAATTTAATGAAAATAAAGAAATAACACATTCTATAAAAATACCCTATAATTGCATAAAAGAGAGCTGCCTATGGAAATAAAGGACTTTAATTACCTCAGTTTTTCAAATAATTATGAAAAATCACAGTATTTCAACAATCTGATCATCCAGAAGTCTGGAGAATACCGCCTTCATTATTTCAGCGACACGGAAGGCTTTTTCAGGATAGACAAAATCAAGTTTCCAATAAACTCAGGAGCATTTTTTATAACCCATCCAGGTGATCATTTTTCAATAAATCCGGTAAGATCAAAAAGCTCCCTCGGATACTTTATAATCAAGCTCACTCCGAAGGAGAATGAGGATAAACTGAAAGATTTTCTCGACCAGCAGCTTAGCCAGAAGTCGTTTCAACTTAATCCTAATCAGAGGATTCTGCTTGAAGAAGTCCTTGGAAAACTGAATTCCGAAAGTAATTTTCAGAGAGAATCCGCCAGACACTTACTTATATCTCTCATCTACGATCTGCCCGATTATGAAAACAAAACACATATCAGCCAGGGCCACCACAAATATATTGAAAAAGCAGTAAAATACATGCACGAAAGAATGTACAAAGAGCTGTCTTTGAGTGAACTCTGCAAGCACCTGTGCATCTCAGAACCGCACTGCATCAGACTGTTCAAGATCAGGATGGGAACAACTCCAATGAAATACTTCACAAGTATTAAGATTGAAGAAGCTATTTCCCAGCTTCTTTCCACCAACAAACCGCTTTCACTCATTGCCGAGGAACTCAACTTTTCAAGTCCTGCCCATTTCAGTAAAACATTCAAGCATTTTATGTCCATTAGCCCAACCCAATACCGAAATAATTATATAAACACACTGGAATACAGACAGCAGGTAACTATCAAAGAGAAAGAACACGCCTATGATCTACTTCAGACCGTCATTGATGCCATTCCGGATCTTGTATTTATAAAAGATACTAATGGAATCATGATAAGCGGCAATAAGGCTATCTGCAAAGTTCTGGGGCTTACAAAAGATGAAATCGTCGGAAAATCAGACTATGAAATGTTCCCGAAGGAAGAAGCCGATTTCTTCAAAATAAGGGATGCAATAATCTTCAAACACAACAGAGCCTATAAGAATGAAGAGGAAATGACCTACCCGGACGGCAGAAAGAGGTACTTTGAAGTACATAAGGCACCGTTTCACGATGACGAGGGGGAAATCCTAGGACTTGTAGGAATCAGCCGCGATATCACCGAAAGAATCCAGGAGCGTAAAAAGATAGAAGAAGCCCGAAAACAGCAGAAACATATTTCAGAACATCAGGCCGATGCGATGATCCACCTTTCGGGTCAGCTCAGTAACCTGCTTGACAGTACCGACTTCACTAATAGCTGCGTGGAACAGGATTCTTTCCATGCCACCCGCATTCAACTTCTGCTTGAAGGCCTGAATTCATACATCCAGGGCTTGTTCAAGAGCACAAGCCCGGATAAAAAAGGAATTGATCCGGAGCTTTTGTTTATCAGGTTTGAGAATTTAATCAGAGAATCCATGGCACATCAGAATATAACGTCAGAATTTACCATATCAGGCGATATACCGGATATAGCCTTTACAGAAGATCAGCGCCTTATCAGAGCATTGTATTTTTTAATCAAAACCCTCACATTCGATATCGACACAGGCAATATTAAAATCGATCACAGATGCAAAGAAAAGATGCTTCTAACAACCATTGCACTTTCATCAGCAGATCTCCCAAAGCGAAAGTATATAAAGATAGACAAGCTCATTAAGCGCGAAGAAGGGATCCCCTTCATAGAGGAGGATCAGGATCCGATAGAATTGAGTATGGCTAATATTGAACTGGAAACTCTTTCGTCAAGTCTGCAAATAATTACATATAGTGACGAGACGCTTGTAATAAGGATAAAAACACCTTTCCCATACGGAATTGAATACCTGAATCAGTTTTACTCCCCCAAAAATGATGTGCAGACAAATTACTGACTTGTCAATTCCAAAAAGGGGAGTTATCATATAAAAACACACACAGGTCAGCCTTCTGCACAGGTAAATGAGCGGGAGAGTGACTATGAAAAAAGAAAAAATCCGCAGTATTGTACTTCGGGAACTCAAAAAAAATGACGGAATACTATTTCTGCGTCCCAGCTGGGTGTCCAGAGACTTTATGCCGCCCGGAAAACGCCTTGGTCTTTCCGATGCCGAGTATGACGTCGGGAAACGGGGCTACATTTGCGAGCGTTGGCTGGTATCTGAAACCCGGGTAGACAACAGAATCAAGGTTGAGAACGAGGGGCTTTCATATCTGAAAATAGACGGAGAAGACATCCTCCTGACCGAAGCCCTAGCCGAATGCAGAGAAGAAATCCTCGGTACAGACTATTCCAAGAATCATAACTGTCTCGGGCGACTGCTGAAAATATATGATTTCGGCACCAGAATCTTCTATCATCTTCATCAGATGGATGATGACGCGGCAAAAGTTGGTATGAATTCCAAAGAAGAAGCATATCACTTTCTTGATAAACCCCTCGGTCCGCATCCGGAAACGTTCTTCGGTGTTCACCCATCAGTCGTCAGAGAAAACAGACAGAAAGAAATATTCCTAAAATACCTCAGGCAGTGGGAAGGTGAGAGCATTCTCAAATACTCCCGCGCCTACCTGAACGTTCCCGGAGAAGGGTTCCATCTTCCATCGGGCCTGCTTCACGCTCCCGGTACGGCCCTGACGCTCGAGCTTCAGGAATCTTCAGACGTAATGGCTGTCCTCCAGGCTGAGATTGAAGGGCTGAAAATAGGAAAAGATCTACTTCACCATCATATTCCCGAAGACATATGGACCGCCAGAAAAGAAGAGGCAGCCCTCGACCTGGTAGACTGGGAAGCCAATGCCGATCCGTATTTTTATGAAAACTACCATCTCAGCCCGCAGCTTGTAGAAGAAACAAGACAGGACGGAGCAATAGAGGAATGGGTCTGGTACAACACAGTCAAATTCAGCGGTCTGAGAATAACTGTCGAACCGGGAAAGAAGTTTTTCAGCAGGGCCGGCGGAGTTCACGGACTTTTTATATGGCGCGGAACAGGTAATATTGACGGCTTTAAAACCGAAGGCCAGAAAGTCAGCCTGACTCAAAGCCGGGATGAGCTTCTTATGACCGCCGACAAGGCTCTGGCCGGGTACTGGATTGAAAACACCTGCAACGAGAATATGGTAATTTTTAAATTCTTCGGACCGGATATCAATGTTGATAATGTCCCATACATAAAAAAGTACAAGTAAAGGATCAAGGCTATGCGAAAACTGACATTTGCCCTTTTTTTTGGCAACCGGGGCTTTTTCCCCGGAGAATTGATTGCAGGAGCAAGGGAAGAAATTAAAAATGCCGTAGAGAATGCCGGACACAGCACTCTCATAATGAACGAAAACTTCACCCTCTACGGAGCGGTTGAAACAACGGCCGAGGGCAGGAAATACTCAGCATTTCTCGAGGCACACAGAGGAAAGTATGACGGAGTTATTCTATCGCTTCCTAATTTCGGCGATGAGACCGGAGCAGTGGCCGCTCTTGAAGACTGCGGAGTTCCAATATTTATCCAGGCATATCCGGATGAAATAGGGAAGATGGATTTCCAGAACAGGAGAGATTCATTCTGCGGAAAATTTTCGGTTATGGATGTATTTTATCAATACCGTCTGCCGTTTACCATTTTCAAGTCACACACCGTTCACCCGAGCTCGGATGAGTTCGAGGCGGAACTTAAACAGTTTGCGGCAGTCTGCCGGATTGTCAGAGGGATGAGGCGGTTCACGATAGGCGCTGTCGGAGCCAGAACCACAGCCTTCAAGACTGTCAGATATGATGAGCTGACCCTTCAGAAATACGGTATTACCACTGAAACATACGACCTCAGTGACCTGATAAGCCGGGTTAGAAAGTTCAATACGAGAAAAACTCAGTTCAGGGAAAAACGAGAGTTCCTCCTGGCTTATACAGGCTGGCAGGGTGTACCCGATGAAAAACTTGATCAAATATGCAAAACAGCCTGCGTTCTTGATGACTACATCATCGATTACCAGCTCGACGCACTTGCGCTGCGCTGCTGGATAGAACTTGAGCTGGAACTCGGAATAGCACCCTGTGTCATTCTTTCCGCACTCAGCGACCGCGGAATAGCTGCCGCCTGCGAACTCGATGTTGCAAACGCAATTCCGATGCGCGCGCTGAGCCTCGCATCAGAACAGCCGGCGACAATCCTCGACTGGAACAACGACTACGGCGACGACCCTGACAAGTGCATCCTGTTTCACTGCGGCCCCGTCCCTCAGAAACTGATGGCCGGAAAAGGACAGATCATCCAGCACCCGATGTTCGCAAAGAGCTTCGGAGACGGCTGTGGCTGGGGCTGCAATTCAGGACGGATTGCTCCATCGCCTATGACTTTCTGCAGTTCCAAGACTGAAGATGGTAAATTGATTTTCTATTCAGGAGAAGGGCTGATAACCGATGATCCTATTGAGAAGGATTTCTTCGGTTGCGCCGGAGTTGCGGAAATTCCTAACCTGCAGACAAAATTATATAATATCGGTCGAAACGGCTTTCGACACCATGTCGGACTAACCACCGGACATCATCAGGATGCGCTGAAGGAAGCATTTGAAACCTATCTCGGTTATGACATATTAAAAATAAACTGTTAAAAAGGAGCGGACAATGATTGAAGCAAGTAAAAGCGGCGGAAAAGCCGATATTATCCGTTATGGCATGGTGGGAGGAGGAGAAGGCGCCTTCATCGGCGAAGTTCACCGGCATGCCGTCGGCCTTGACGGAAAGGCTGTTTTAACGGCGGGATGCTTTTCACGAAGCATGGAAAATACTCTTTCAACAGGCGAGGCACTTAACATTGAGAAGAAAAGGCTCTACCCTTCCTACCCGGAGATGGCAAAAGCCGAAGCAGACAGGACCGACGGAATTGATTTTGTCTCGATAGTAACACCAAACAACACTCATTTCGCGATTGCCAGAACCTTCCTGGAAAACGGAATAAATGTTGTCTGCGATAAACCGCTGACAACAAGCGCCTCAGAAGCAGAGCAGCTGCTGAAGCTTGCCGCCGAAAAAGGTCTTCTATTCTGTGTCACCTATACCTATACCGGCTATCCGGCGGTAAAACACGCAAGAGAAATGGTAAAACGCGGCGACATAGGCGAGATAAGATTTGTTAACGCTGAATATCCTCAGGAATGGCTTGCAGAACCCATTGAAAATAATCCTGACAACAAGCAGGCCGTTTGGCGGACCGACCCGAAACAGAGCGGCATCTCAAACTGCCTAGGCGACATTGGAAGTCACGTGGAAAACCTGGCAAGCTATATAACCGGGCTTGATATTGACAGCCTCTGCGCCCGCCTTGATAAAATCGTTGAAGGCAGAGTCCTCGATGACAACGCGACGATAATGGTCAATTACACAAGTGGAGCAACCGGAGTCTACTGGAGCTCACAGATTGCAGCCGGTCACGATAACGATCTGAGTATAAGAGTTTACGGCTCGAAGGGGTCGCTCTCATGGCGTCAGGAAGATCCTAACTATCTGAAAGTAACCTACCTCGATAAACCCAAGCAGATACTGAGCCGGGGACGGGATGAGTTTTATCCCAGACCGACATCGGTTATCAGGACACCTTCGGGCCATCCCGAAGGATACTTTGAAGCCTTTGCCACAATATATACAACTTTTATCGGTGCTCTCGTCAGGAAAAAGGCCGGAGAGACCCTAACTGAAAATGACCTTGATTTCCCAACACCTGTGGAAGGCTCACAGGGTGTAAAATTTATTGAAATGTGTGTTGAAAGCTCTGAAAAGGGTGCAATCTGGATAAAGTTTTAAATAAGGAGAAAGAATAAAATGAGCAGACCAATTACAATCTTCACAGGGCAGTGGGCTGATCTCAGCTTCGAGGACGCATGCAGACTGGTAAAATCATTCGGATATGAGGGTGTAGAAATTTGCACCTGGGGCGATCATATGGAAGTCGGGAAAGCGGCGGTTGATCCTGCTTATGTCGAAGCAAAGAAAAAAATTCTTAATGATAACGGCCTCGGATGCTGGGCAATCGGATCACACCTCATCGGCCAGTGTGTCGGAGACCGCTGGGATCCCAGAATCGACGGATTCGCTCCTTCCCAATTTGCCGGAGACCCGGATGCCATCAGAGAATGGGGTATCAAAGAAATGAAGAATACGGCGAAAGCCGCGAAAGCCATGGGCTGCGGCATAGTGACAGGCTTCATGGGATCCCCCATCTGGGCTTATCTTTATTCATTTCCTCCTACTACCGAAGAAATGGTCGAGGAAGGATTTCAGAGAATATACGATCTGTGGACTCCGATATTTGACGAATTTGACAAACAGGGAGTAAAATTTGCGTTGGAAGTACATCCTTCCGAGATCGCATTCGACTACTGGACAACCAAACGCCTTTTTGAAAAATTCAAATACAGAAAGACCCTGGGCCTCAACTTTGACCCCAGTCACCTTATCTGGCAGGGCGTAGAGCCGCATCTTTTCCTCCGCGACTTCGGAGATAAAATCTATCACGTTCACATGAAAGACGCCGCCGTCACCCTTGATGGACGAAGCGGCATCCTCGGCTCCCACCTGCCGTTCGGAGACGCAAGGCGGGGCTGGAACTTTCGTTCACTTGGCCATGGCGATGTCAACTTTGAAGAAATCATCCGGGCGCTGAACGACATAGGCTATACCGGCCCGCTTTCAGTAGAATGGGAGGACAATGGTATGGACCGTGAGTTCGGAGCAAAAGAATCATATGAGTTTGTAAAAAAATATAATTTTTCCGCCTCTACTGTCGATTTTGACGGGGCTATGGAAAACTAAAGTTTAACCCGCCGACTGCAGTTTCGGCAGGAAGCGTCATGGCTTTCTGCCGTTATTTAATTAAGCCCCCATGCCCCGCGGGTAATAAATCTGCATATTTCTTCGAAAACAAACTTAAGGATTTGTCTTTAAGTATACTATTAAGCTATAATCACCTTATAAATCTTACTAATACAGGGCGACTCATGAATAAAACAATGAAACAGATAACTTTATTAATTCTTATAACTTCTTCACTCTTTATTTCCTGCAGCACTAATAGTGATAATAAGACGAAATCTGTCCCCGTATCAGTATACTCCAGCCCTATAGATTTCTCAGAAAGTGATTTTCAGGCGATGCTGAATACATACCCTGTAAACGGCACACCCAGATTTTTTGCTTCGGTAATTCGGAAAAGTCGGAGGGAAGACGAGCTGCCCGCCGCCCTGCTTCAAGCATCAGAACAAGCTTCAAAATATATTGCCGTTAAAGCAGTGTCGCAGTTCTACACCGAAAGAATCAATTCGTCCATGAGGTATATTAGAAATCTCGAGGTAGTCTGGGACAGAGGGCTCGCTCTCGACATGATCGACAGGCTCAGCCTGATAGCGGTGTTTAAGGATACCTACGGCACTTATATCATTGCTGAACTCGCTGATGAAAATCTCCCGGCCATTCCCTATAGTACAAAATGGAAAAACGGCAAGCCGGAATGGACAAATGTAATACCGGAAATCCCTGGATACATGGTCAGTGTAGGAATCTCTCTCCAGGCAGGATATGTAGCCGAATCATTTACTGCATCTGACAACCAGGCACTCGAAGATCTGGCGCGCCAGATATCGGTAGATATTGTTACCGGAAAAAGACAGATTGAGAATGCTATTGGTACTGCTTCTATTCAGCAGAATCTGGAAACCTCCAAGGTAGTCATTCCTGGGTTCTACATTCTCGACAGATGGCGCACCCCGAACGGCAGATACTATTACTCACTTGGCGTTGCCCCCGAATTGAAATGACCGTATTTTCAACTCAGTTAATCAATATCATCAACAGCATTCCCAAAGGAAGAGTAAGCTCTTACGGCCGGATAGCCGAAATAGCCGGAAATCCGCGGGCTGCCCGTCAGGTATCCCGTCTGCTCCATTCATCGAGTGAAAAATACGGGCTGCCCTGGCATCGCGTAATCGGCAGCAGTGGAAACATATCACTCAAAGGCGCAGCCGCTGATCTTCAGAGGCAGCTGCTTGAATCAGAAGGAATTGAATTTGACATAAACGGTAAGGTAGATATGGATAGATACGGAATCTGAAGAGTATTTTTCACCTCCCTCTCATGATTTGATTTTATCCCATGAGGCTCTATCGAAGATTTTGAGACAATGCCGGGAGTATCCGGCCCGGAATGATGCAAAACTTCAGTTAAATTATTACTGTCTCAAACTATACTTTTCTTAAAAAATTCCTGAAGTGCTTCTTTATCTTCTTCCGCAATATCCCAAAAACTGATTCCGCATTCAAAAAAATTATCGGAGACAGCCGCACTCCTGGCAACCTTGCCGTAAGCGTTTATTTCAGTTTCAACCCCTGGAAGATGGAATTTCATCTGGATGAATTTCCCTACTTCAAGTTCGGCGTCAGTAATAATCGCAATCCCGGATTCACTTATATCCTTACTATAGGAAATATAGCTTCCATCACAGTTAACTTCTACATCTAGCGGAAGCCTTGAAGCTCTTTTAACAAAATCACTTTCCGCCATAATCATTCCTCCAGAATATCAACCCTATCTTTATCGGCACAATTGATAAAATTATTGAATCCGGATAATGGTACAAGGATTAAGTCCTGGTACTGCTTTTCATCAAATAGGTCTCAGACAAGTACGCCAACATCCCCTATGCTCCGCCGCAATTTTTCCTATTGATCCTTGATCGACAGGAAAAATTTTCCTATCATTTAGTTGGGGTAGTATATGACATCTGAAAAAGAACCATTTGATGATAGAACTGTTGAACCTGAAAGTTCAATGTTTCAGATGCTTAATGAAACAGGTCAAGTTCTACAAGTGAATGATAAATGGTTGGAAGAGACGGGCTATAAAAGGGAAGAGGTTATCGGACAGTTCTTTGGAAACTTTATAACTGAAGATTCTTTTAAAGTTGTTCAAAAAAATTTTCCACATTTAAAGGAATACGGTTTCGTCAATAATGCGCTTCTCAAGTTGAAGAGAAAGGACGGATTAATTATTGAAACAGTCTTGAACGGGATAAGTGTTTATGACGAGAACAATAGGTTCCTGAATACCCGCTGTGAGCTTAAAACCCTCGACTATTTTTTAAATTCCACCAATCATATAAAAAATCTTCTGGAGAAGGAACAGTTTTTAAGAGGTAATCTCTTTGTAAAGTCCCAGATCAACCATGCCATAATTAAATCTCAAACTCTAAATGAATTTCTCAATTCTGTTAAAAACATTCTTTTGGAGCCAACAGAAAATTTAAATGTTTTTATCGCCAGCAAAAACATTAATGATTATACAACTCTTATTTCTGGAACTGACCAGGATACCCCTTATTCATCACGCATGAGAACCCTTTTAGAAAAGGATGATATCCTGGACAATATCCCTGATAAAATCATGATTTTTGATAAAGATAACTCCCGGAATCCTTTCAAGGAGATTATCAACGAATTTGATAAAGGGGACATACTCGCTGTCTTGCCCATTTTTTCTAATAAACTTATCCAGGTTGAAAAAGTTTTTTTTATCCTTCAATTTAAAAAAATGGATAAGTTTGAAGAGGAATATCTGCTGTTTCTTAGGGAAATCAGGGAAATCCTTTATATTGGAATCGATACCTTTGAGATGAAGGAGAAGATGAACCAAACTTTAGAGGAGTTATATAAGCTTTCAACCCATGATATGCTTACTAAAACATTTAACAGGTATAAGCTTGAAACCGTCGGAACAGAGGAAGTAAAACGCTTTCAGAGATATGAAACTCCTTTTTCAATTATAATGTTTGATATTGATGATTTTAAAAAAATCAATGATAAGTTTGATCATTCCATCGGAGATTTATACCTGGTAAATTTGTCTAAACTTGTGAGTGAATGTTTGAGAGATACTGATAAATTATTCAGATTAGGAGGCGATGAGTTCCTGATAATCCTGTCTGAAACAAAATCAGATGAAGCTCTCTGCTTTTGCGAAAGATTAAGAAAAATAATCGCTTCATCTGATTATAAATTCGGAAAAATGACCTGCAGCTTCGGACTTTCCGAGGTAATTTCAGGTGATACATTGGCTTCCATAACTAAACGTGCAGACAAAGCACTCTACAAATCAAAAAACAACGGTAAAAATTGCATCTCACTACTAATAGAATAGTATCCTAAGCCGGAAACTTCCAAAAGAGGGGCCATAATATTTCACTATGGCCTGGGCTCATATAATTTAACCCCAGTGAGGCTGCGGAAATCCACGTTTTCGTTCCGCATGGATCGGGTCCTGCGGTTCTCCGAGGACTTGGTCTTCTCGGCGTCGACATCATGTCGCCACCCCCCGACCCGGCTATGCCGCCTTTCGCGGACGTCCTGTCCGCTCATCCTCGCAATCGCTCGGCGGCGGCTTCTCTTCAAGTCCGCATTATCCAGAAATAAAAAAGGATTACCGCCAATGCGATAATCCTTTTTTAATGCAGCAAAGAACCGCAGGTTCTCCGAGGACCTTGCCTTTCTGAGCTCGGCATCGTGCCTCACTCTTCCAGGCCGCCTGCGGAAGCTGCCGCGCGCGTCCTACGAGCTTCCCCTCGCCAGCTCGGCGCTTCCTTCGGATCAAGTCCTCTTTCTCTGATAGCAAAAAAAAGACCATCCTTACGGATGATCTTTTTTTTTGCAGCAAAGAGGACTTGGTCTCCTCGGCGTCGACATCATGTCGCCACCCCCCGACCCGGCTCCGCCGCCTTTCGCGGACGTCCTGTCCGCTCATCCTCGCAATCGCTCGGCGGCGGCTTCTCTTCAAGTCCGCATTATCCAGAAATAAAAAAGGATTACCGCCAATGCGATAATCCTTTTTTAATGCAGCAAAGAGGACTTGAACCTCCACGAGCTTGCGCCCACTAGCCCCTCAACTCAGTGCGTAGGCTTATGTCGTCCATATACTGCTGTATATAGCTGCATATGGAGAGCTTATGTCGTCCACCTTCCAAATAAAGCTTCTGGGTTTATATAATAAAGGCGTCGATACTGGCATCGATAGCCGATGAATTTTGTCGAGTTTGATTTCAGCCTATTTTAATGTGGAAAATTTTCTAAATAGAAAGCTCAATAATATTTTCAACCCCGTTATTATTTTGTATATGGTAGTGCCCATTCATCTGTTTACATAACATTTCTATAATAGTGGTGCCAAAACCTGTCTTTAATTCTGTCGTTGAATTAGTAAGTCCAACGCCATCATCCTTCACTTTAATTTTAAGGAATTGATTACCTTCATATTCAATTTGAATTTCGATAGTCCCAATATTTTTTTCAGGAAATGCATATTTCATACTATTAGTCACTATTTCATTTAATATTATTCCAATATAGAACATTGATTTAGTGTCCAAAAGAATGTCATCTATCTTTGTTATAAGACTAATATCTTTATCTGATGCGAAAAATGTGATGATTTCTGTAATTAGAGGTTTGACATAATCTTCAACAGAGATCTCTTTATATGTATCGTCCAATAAGAGTTTTTCGTACAAAACCCGCATACTGCTTACTCTGCTTGAAGTCACTTCCAGAGCTTTTTTAACTTCATGGTTTTCATGATTCCTGCTTGATAAATTAATAAAAGATTCTATAATTGTAAAATTATTCTTTATTCTATGGTGAACTTCCCTAAGTAAGATTCCCCGCTCTTCCAGTTGTTGTTTTATTTCCTGCTCCGCCTTTTTCCTTTCAGCAACCTCAGCTCTCAAAGACTTGGTTCTATTTTTAACTCTAATCTCAAGATAAATTACAGCGAATACAAAAATAAGTATAACTATTGCAAGAATAACAGGCAGGAATACTTTAACGATATCATTGAAATTCATTTCAGGCAGCTGGCGATAGAACCATTTTTTATACAGTTTTTCATATGTTCCATTTGAATTAAGAAGGACTAAACCTTCATTCAAATGTGCTAATAGTTCTGAATCTCCCTTTTTTACTGCAAAACTAAAATCTTGTGCAAATCCTTCAAGTGGAATATTTAAGGTGGTTATACCCTTCAATTCAAGGAGTTTTAATAATTCCTGCCCCATAAGTTTTTGAGCTATAACAGCATCACCATTGCCTTTACTTAACTGATTAAAAGCAGATTCAAATGTATCAGTTCTAACTATAGTAGCATTTTTGAAGGTTCGACTGGTATATTCATCAGCATTGTCGCCTTTCATTACAAGAATAGCAGCACCATCAAGATCTTCATATTTAATTATTTTCTTCGAATTCTTTCTTACAAAAACCGCTCCATTTAATTTATGGTATGGAACTGTAAAATCATAAATTTTTTCTCTTTCAGGAGACCTGCCCACAAGGGGTAATGCATCAATCTTTCCTTCTGCGAGATTATTTTTTATTTCATTCCAGGATCCAACCTGAAATTCTACCTCATATCCCATAATTTCTGCAGCTGCTCTAAAAAGATCGACCGAGAATCCGGCAGCATTGCCTTTTTCATCTACAATACAGAAAGGAGGATAGTCTGGTTCTGATTGAACAATTAGATTTACTTTGTTATCAGCACTGATATTAAGAATCAAAATGTGTAGTAGGATTATAATACTGTAGTAAAATTTCATTACAACAACCTCGTTTATTTTATGACCAGCTGTTTTATACAGCTTCTATTTTAATATGATTTTTAATTGCTACTTTAAAAATGGACCACCCAGAAACTCCTGATTCAGGATCACTTTCTACTGATTCCATTGACATACCCCCTCCCATAGCCTCTACATATGCTTTCGCTATTGAAAGACCTAAGCCTATCCCTTGAAAGTTCCTGGTGTAATCATTTTCAACTTGTTCAAACAGGTTAAAGATCTTAGCCTGTTGTGTCATTGGAACCCCAATCCCTGTATCATAGACAAAAAACTCATTACTATCTTCATATGAATTAAAACCGAGCTCTAACTTCCCCTTCTCAGTAAATTTTAAAGAATTTTGAATCAAATTAGATAAAACTGTTTTTAATTTATATTCATCAACTTGTATTTTTACATCTTCAGTATTAGTGCAGATAAATTCCAATCCTTTCTTTTCAGCTTCAGGTTTAAATATAGCTGTAAGGGCATTTAATAAATCATGTACGGATATAATTGACAGATTAATTTCTATCAAATTAGCATCGATAATTGACATATCAATCATCGCATCAATAGTTTGTGTAAGCCTTTCACCACTTTGATTAATATTTTGAAGAAACTTATATTTATCAATTTCATCATATCTGTCATCTGATAGAAGTCGGGAAAAACCTAACAGACCATTTAACGGAGTTCTTATTTCATGGCTTATATTTGATAAAAATGCACTCTTCAATCTATCGCTTCCCTCAGCTTTCTCTTTGGCAATTACTAATTTTTCCTCATAATCCTTCTGCTCTACAATTTTCCATGTTGCATTCATCAGAAGCGTTAACTGTCTTATATCACCTTCATCGTAATCAAAATCTTTATTTGCAACTCCTATAGTGGCCGCTATCTCATTATTTGAGGAAACTGGTATTGCCAAAATTTTCTTGATTTCAATATGACCTTTTGGGATACCCTTCACAAATTCATTTTTTGATGAATAATCATTGAGCAAAAAAGGCGTTCCCTGCCTCACAACTTCACCCCAGCAACCTGTCTTATCAAGATCGTAGGTTGTCTGTCTCTTAACTACTTTACAATCTGCATGCACATCTTTTGACCAGGTGTTAAGAATAAATTGACGCTTTTGCTCATCATATCGATAAATATAACCATATTTCGATTCAGTTATTTTAATAGCAATATTGAGAACTTTATCAAGGAGATCTACAACATCAGGAGTATCTGATATTTCCATTAGAGAGGATAACCCTATATGTCAACATAGTTGAAGCATCAACTTTTTAAGGAGATATTCAATTATGAGATACAGTTTAGGGTTCAGAG
>JAEKNX010000034.1 GCA_016839055.1 Spirochaetales bacterium | reverse complement strand
GGCTCTTACAGGTTACCTCTTATTTCTGGAGGTTACCCGCCAAAAGGCCGAGGTTACCACCTAAAACGGTCAGGTTACCTACCAAAAGGCCGAGGTTACCTCGGAAAAGGCCAAGGTTACCTTTTTGCTTTTTTCAAAAGCAAAAAAAATTACGTAAATACTAAGTGACCGACTTTAAAGACTTTTCCAAGTTTTTCGAGAATAGAGGAGGGCAAGACTTCCCGGTTTTCTTCCCATGCAGTGACCAGACCGGTATCAACGCCCAGCTGGGCAGCCAGATCAGCGCGGGAAAGCTCGGCATCCTCACGATAAAGCTGCAAGGTACCGCCTATGCTCAGACTCGGAGAACTCACGTAATTTTTAGAATCTTTCATAAAATGCCTTTTTTCCTCTTAAATTCTGCAACCATATCATCACTAGATTTGTGAGTTAGATACAATTTAAAGACTGCTTTTTGATCTTTCTTGGAAAGAGACAAGCCCTCAATAGAGCAGGAGGCCGCGCTTTCTCGGAATATCCGCGCCCGTCTTCTCCTTTCTGACACAGTCAGCCAGTTAAATTTTTTGCTCTCGTTCATGTACCCACTCCGCTAAATTTTCAGTTCTGTATGATTTTTCCATGATGGTCAGAGGCCATACCAATTTAGTCACACCTTGAACGCCTGACATCTTGAAAAATCCCTCTGCCCCGCCGTTAGGAATATTCTTAGCATGGCGTAAGGCCATGATTTCCCCCGGCTCAACAACCGCAACGGTTCGCAGGTCTTGAGAGGTCGAAAAGGATTTTTTAGAACCCATCTCTTGCGCTTGGCTTTCACTCGTTTTTGTTAACAATTCCTCTTTGTTGCCGAGTGAACCGCTGGCAAGTTTCGCGTTTTCCTCATCATTTGCGCGGAGCCAAATTTGAGTATTGCACTGGTTTATCAGCGTTTTCGTGACTTCCTTGCCGTAGATCGGAAACAACTGCGTTACATCTTGAGCGGAGAGAACGAAGCGGCCCCCACGATCACGCGCCAGAGTAATACCGCGCTTAAGATTGCCGACCTTCGGAAAGTTCGCCATTTCGTCCATGAGGAACCATACAGCGCGGTTTTCGTCTTCTTTTTGTGCTAGTAACGCATTGATTAAAAGGCTCGTTACCATCGCGCAGATCGAAGCGGAAAGGTCGGGATGCTCAGGAGAATAGCGCAAAATCAGAGTGCCACCACCGGGAGAAGTCAACCAAGATCGGAGCGACTCCCCTTCCCCGGCCCACGCTCTTTCGGCCTTTGTAATCCATTTGCCCACGTTATCGAGTAGCGTGGTCCAAGTCGCTTGAGATTGACCGCCTTCGCGCTCGATGTAGCTCATAACCTGCTGGCCTGTGCGGTACTGTGACAACAGAATTAGAGTCTCGTCTTGATCGTAAATGCAATCGGATAGATTCGCCCAGGTTAACCGATCTTCATTCCAGAGGCATTGCAGAATAGCGGAAAAAACCGCTCTGGCTTGCTTCCTGAAAAAAGACTCTTTCTCGTCGGTCCCGTCCGGTATCGCGCTCTCTGCGATCATGTCAGCGTCTTCCGAGCGTGTGATATCGGCGGCAATATCCCAATTCAGGGAGCGGCTATCCCAAGGAGCCACCAGCTTGACGTTGTTGTGTCCTGCAATGGCTTCGGTGAAATCGCCTTTCACATCCCACAGGATGATTTTATCGCCGCGCTTGGCGGCTTCTTGATAAATTCGATTGAGAACGCCTTTCGTTTTACCCGCGCCAGTGGTGCCAATCACGCTGATATGTTCTGCCTCAGCTGCACGGTCCATGATGATATCAGGATGAAGCTCAATACCTGCAACCGCTCTTTTACTTTTCAAGAGCTTTTTAGCCAGTCCATAGAACGCCTTCGGCTCTATGAAATCCATCCCGCGCACAGTCTCTTTCGTGACTCCCGTACTCTTCTGGAAGAGGGAGAAGACAAGGAAAGAAAGAAAGCTAACAACCCCAACGCCAGAAAAAGCCCATTTTTGATTCCATCCCCAATCATCAAACATTGCGTAGAGAAACAAACAGCCACCCCCGGCAAACAGCAAAAGGCCAAGCGTTGCATCGTTTTTTTTCTTTGCCATCATTCCTCCGACAAATAGATATTTATAGCTTTTCGACAAGCACGGAATTCACGTATCAACTGCCTACTTGGTTTACCTTTTCGGCCTAGTTTTTTCACAATTTCCTCTCTCCACGCTAATAATTTTAGGCGTTGAGAATTGCGTTTATCCGCTTGAGTCTGTAGATGATTCGAAACCATTGGAACTCCCAAGTTAGAATGGTTAGGCCCGTCAAGGTGTTTCTGCACCGTGACGGGCCGCTTTATTTTTAGAACTTAATTCCTAATCTGCTTTTCAATAATTGCGTTGCATTCATTCCGGTGCCTCCAAGATTTCCTGACCCCGCTTGAATTGCTCTCCCTGCGTTCCTAGCTCCTCTTCCTGCGGCCTTTCCTCCGGCAGAAGCTCCGCTAGCTGTAGCACTTCCACCAGAAGACAGAGCATTAGCTACTCCACCTGTTCCCGCTGACATTGCGTTGGTTAAACCCGAAGCAAGCTCAGGAGCCTTGAGAGTGATAGCAGCGCAAATAAAGCACCAGACGAATAAACCAAGGAAATCACCAGTAAATTTAACTGTGGTTGATTCATAGTGAGACATTGCAAAGACAGCGCGGCTTATTCCGCTGTAGCAGATCGCAACAACCATAGCGGTAAAAATAGAGATAAGACTAAAGTTGCAAAGCATCTTAACCCATCCGAAGAATATTCCTCTTGTCCCCTTGAAACAGCCGAGAATACAAACGATACCGCCGACCATGAATAAGAGCCACATCATAAAATAGCTCATTATAAACATGAAAACGAAGATGCAATACATAGCCCCATAAGCAAGAATTAATGCAAGGATTCCCAGAATGGTAAGTATCCATCCTGGGGTAAGCATAGTCCAAGCAGAAGGCACTAACCCACCACAGGTGGTTATGAAGTCCAAAAACATCATGTCTAAACCTTCAAAAAGCTGCGTCATATTAGTTATATCTGCGAAATATTGAACTTCTCCATCTACAGGAGGAAGGAGTGTTTTGGCTTTGCTGATTACACTGAGTATGTAGCTAAGTAGTTCCGTTAAAAAATCGAATGAAGGGCGAACAATAGTATTATAATAAATCCCTGATTCAAAAACGGAATAATACATGAAAGTAACTAATAGACAGGTTTTCGCCACTTCCAATATGTCTTTCCCTTCGCTTTCATCCAGCATGTACTTGTAGCCTTTGTAAACGAAGTACAAGACGAGGCCAGCCCTTAATAAAAGGCTAAAACTAGACATTAAATCGTTGTGCATCTCTAAAAAGAAACGCGCCAAACTGAAATTCAGAGAGCCGTATATTTCTGCAGCAATCATTTTATTGCTCCATTGCTTTGTCTATGATGTCCATAACATTGTCGCTTCCACTTAATCCTTGAGATTCAAGGTGTTCCTTTGCATATGCACCCTTCCCAAAATTTTTATTATCTTCTGATTTTTTGGAATCACTTATGCTTATATTTCCGGTTGCTTTTTGAAAGGTATCTTTTTTCTCAATATCTGAGCCACAACCAACTAAACACATTAAACAAATAACCATTAAAAAGTATCTCATTATTGCTCCATTGCTTTGTCTATGATGTTCATAACATTTTCATCCTTAGTAAAACCCTGTTGCTCGTAGAGTTCGACCTCATACCGGTACTTTGAATAGTCAGTTTCCAAGCCTTTTAAGGCGGTCTGTCTGGCTTTTATTGAATCCTCACTCACACCGTCATACTTTAGTGAGGCCATTGTTTGATTGGCTTTTACGTCTTGAGCGAGCATTTCTTCTAAGACTCGCAATATTTCCGTAAGGAGTGTGTTAGACAGATCGGCGGCATCTTTGGGGCTGGTGGTTTCATCCACCTGCTTGGCTAAGTCCTGTATGCGTTCCATACGCTTATCCATGCCCTTGGCGTGTTCTTCACCACTTGTAATCAAGTCCTTGAGAGCCAGCTGGCGCATGTCGTATTGACGATCAACGAGTTTTTTCCATTCCATAGGGTCTATGTTGCGAGGGTCTACAAAGGCATCATCAAGCAAATCGTTGAACTCTTCATAAAGTCCATCGGTATCAGTCACCGAGTCGTAAATACCTTTGTATTTCTCATAACGGCCCATCCAAGAGGCTTTGGTCTGATCATAAAAAGCTTTGGTCTTCATGAGATCGTCATAAACGCCTTTGGCGCGTTGATAATTGGTGTTGGCCTTCTCGTAAGCCTTCTCCGCTGTCTCGGTGGCTTTTTGGACTAAATCAAGCTGCTTCATGCTCGTTTCAAGCTGTTCAATTACTTTTTCCAATTCCATTGAGTTGTACATATTAGCAACAGCGTCATAGACACCCATCCCAGAAGCGTGGACGGGTAAGGCCGTGCAGATCACGATCAAGGTCGCGAATATAAAATTTCTAACCATAGGGAACTCCCTTTAATAAAAAGTAATGATAACTACGCCTTAGTTTCTGCTTCGGGTGTAGTTTCTGTGGTGCCGCCCTCTTCTGGTGTCACGGCTGCTTCAATCTGAACTCTTCTCTGTTCCAAAGACCCTGAAATCCAAGTAGCAAGGCCAAAAGCCGCAATTACGCCGAGCCATGGCAAGGCATAGTCTGCGTAATCAGTGCGGAAATTCAGGAACATAGGGATAATCAAGGCTATAACTCCGAACAATGCGAATAAAATAAGCGTTCTTTTCTTTCCTGCTGACATCTTTTTCATAACTGGAACTCCCTGTTAAATGGTTTCTATCTTCTGTTATCGCCATGAGGCGTTTCGATCACTTCCATAGGTGTGGAAGTTTCCGTTTTCACTTCCATAGGTGTGGAAGTTTCCGTTTTCACTTCCATAGGTCCGAACTTTTCCGGCGTTAGTGCCCCCGGGATTTTCATTCCCTCAGCTCCCGCTTGTTTCCAACCTGTTTTCTTTGGAAAATCCTTCTCGCATCTCTTGATTGCCATGAGCGCACCTAACAGCGTTTCACGGTCCCAATCTTCAAGGCACGCTTTCACGACAAGGCCACCAACATCATACTTAACTTTATTCTCTTTTTTGCGCTTGGCCTTCTGTTCGGCTGTCTTGATTTTGCGTTGCCGCTTTTTGTTGGCCTCATCTATTTTTTTCTGCGCTTTTTTCAGCTTTTCTTCTCGGTTATGAAGTCTCACAAGTTTCAATATTTCCGGTTCAGTGGCGTGAGGGTATTTTTCTTTTATCATGTCTGTTGTACTTTGCATGTGTATGGCTCCTTGTTTTTTTGGAGATTAGCGCAAAATTATGACTTTATCAACCATATACAATATAAAATGAAAAAGAGCTGCAATTGGCTTGTTCCTTTCTTAAAAATCCCGTAGTGAAGAATGAACAAGGGCGCACTTATACACTCTGCGAGTGTTGCGCTCTGCGAGGCTAAGAATCAAAACCCAAAAACAACCCTTGTTCATATGACACCATCGACACACGAAGATTACGACACAGGAAAAGCGAAACGCAGCAAAGCTGGTTCTCTTTCTGGTGGTGGTGCGATCTATCATTTCCATGGCAAAATAATACAAAGATCAAAAGGTCAAAATGCAGTAGCCGCCGCCGCATATCGCGCTGGCGTTGAACTCGTAGACGAGCGCACCGGGGAAGTGAAGGACTTCACACGAAAGGAGCGAGTTGATTTCTCTGAAATCGCCGCGCCTACAAATGCGCCTGAGTGGGTCAAGGACCGTCAACGCCTTTGGAACGAAGTGGAAAAAGTAGAGAACCAAGAAAAATCGCAGCTTGCACGTGATTTTGATGCCGGACTTCCTACAGCTTTGAATCTGGAAGAACAAAAAACCATTGTGCGTGAGTTCGTAGCTGATAATTTCACAAAACACGGTATGATCGCAGATTGGAGCATCCACGATAGCGCAGGGAAAAATCCACACGTTCACATGATGGTGACAATGCGTGAGGTAGGGCCGGAAGGGTGGTCTAAGACAAAAGATCGTGAATTGAACAAGAAGAAATATATATTTGAGCAGCGCGAAGCATGGGCCAAAACTACAAATAAGCAACTTGAGCGGGCAGGGTTAAATATTCGTATCGACCACAGAACACTTGAGGCCCAAGGGATTGACCGCACTCCCACTATCCACATGGGACCAAATCCAAGCAAATACCGCAAGGACAAGGCTCAACAGATCGCACAGGAAAATATGGAGATCGCGCAGGCCAAGGAAAAACTGTCTCAGCTCAATGCGGAGCTGAAGCAGCTCACCGCAGACAAGCAGGAGATACACAAGGAAGCCGAACCGCGCAGGGTAGAGTATCTGGAACGGGAAGCCGTCCTAAATGAATATCGCTTTGACAAGCCAGAGAAGGCGCAGGAACTCAAACCAGAGCGCACACCAGAGCCAGAGCCGCAGCTGGTCCACGCACCGGAACCAGAGCAGCAGAAGGACACCAAGGCCACGGAAAAGGCGCAGGATAAGCCACAGACGCAGCAGAACGAACAGGACCGGGAAGCATGGCCCGAAGACTCGCGGGAATTATGGCGCATGGAAGAACGACCCAAGGTCAGAGCAGAGGAGATCGGGAAAATGGAAGATAAGGAAAAAGAACGTTCTCAGCACAATTTACCGATTCAGGAAGCGAAGGCCAGAGCCGAGCAACACGAACAGACCGCCAAGAACGAGCGGATTGAAGTCATGAACGCAAAGGGCAAGCTGCTAGGCAGACCCAAGAAGCACGAGAAGGCCGCAAACGAGGCACTGGATAAAGCCAAGCAGGAACGCGACGACGCAAAGAGATTGACCACGCAACGCGACAAGTTAGCCGTGGAAGCTGTAAAAACTAAGTTGGCTACAGACCCCAAAGCCAAGGCCGAGTTAAACAAAGCCGTAGAGAAGGGCATGAAGGCGCGGGAAGCTGAGCATGAGCCGAAAGCAATTCGTGAGATCGCAAAAGCCAAGCAGATGGAACAGAAGCGCGAAGCCTTGATACAGAAACAGAAGGACAAGGAGCAGGAAGCCAAAGCACTCAAGGCCATGACACCGGACCAGCGCAAGACTTATCTCAAGGAAAAGCGGATAGAGAAGAAAGAGAAAAAACGGGAAATGGGCAAGGAGCGAGGCAGAGGCCGATAACTGGAAAAACATAAATTCGTGTTACGCACTAAAAAAGGCCGTTTTTATAACGGCCTTTTTTTATTCACTTTGTTTTTTGCTGCAGCGACCTGGCCAGCGAGATCCTGGAGAAGCCGGCTTTTCAATTCGTGTTACGATTCTTCGCTTGTATTCAGTTCGACCATTGGGTTTTCGTCCTCGAAAATCTTTGCAGCAAATGGGGCTATCTTGCCCTTGCATTCCCCGGCGAGTTTTTTGTTGTTGACCTTCTCCGCTATCTCTTTGAAATACGATTCATTCCCGGCGTATAATTTGGCGATCTTTCGCGCTCTAGGCTTATGAATATCAAAGACTTGCATAAGAAACTCAGAGAGTTTTGACACTTCAATACCAAGACTGTCAGCCCCCGGCAAGGTGGCTTGAATCCGTTTCAAGCGTTCAACTGGTGACATGTTTGCGGTGTTGTCCTCGATGATAAACCGGATACGCTTAACCACACGCTTTTCGGTTTCCTTGTCGAGCTTCATCACAATGTCAGATTCCGCTTTGATCTCCTTGAGCCCTTTTTGAATGACCTGCTGGTTCAATTTTTTAAAGGCCGTGAATTCACCGGGAATTATGCCCATATACTTGCGGAAATCTTCCAGTTCAAACCAAGGCGTTACACCTTTCTTAGCCCCATAGATCGGGTCTTTGTGGTCCCTGTAATCAAGGCCAAGCTCGTAGAGTGGTAAGGCATGTTTAGTCTTTTTAAATTTGCGCTCAACAAGCATGTTGATTTTTGCAAACATGGTGCTGTCTACCATGAGTTGCCGCAGGGTCGGAGCAATGGAAAAGCGGATGTAGCTGCCGATCATTTCAGGGTCATTTATGAAGCCATAACACCCCCAAGACACGCCACCTTTGCCTATATTGTTGAATTCTACGTCTTTACGCCGCATTTCCATAAGCCATTCTTTTATTTTGGAGTCATTGCGTGTGTGCATATATCCCCGCACAATTTCTGTAGGGACTTGAAATATAGGTATTCCCTCAATGTCGGATATATCGTCCTGAACGTAAGCTAATATGCAGTTATAGAGCCGTTGAGAAGGCCCGGAAAGAGTATGCTCTACATGAATACAACCGCTTGGTTTTTTTAGCGTGTGTGGGAGTTTTTCTTTTGTCATAAAGAACCAATAGTGACTAGGTGACCACTTGTCAAGCCTACTTGGTCACTTGTGGTGACAAGGCATACAGGTGACAAATCACTTGTACGCTTGGTCACTTAGTACCACAGAAGGGTACCTAAGTCGGGTTTCCCGTACCACAGAAGGGTACCTAAGTCGGCAAAACCCGTACCACAGAAGGGTACCTTACGTTGTAACCACTTGAAATATATAACCGCCTAATGCTCTTAAATTATGCTTAAATCATGCTAAGAAAAAAAAGAGAGCGGAAAAACCAGATAATGACCGCCTAAAAAGCTGCCTCCCGGCAGCGGCGGGAATCGATTTTAAAGCCACCTTAACGTGCAAAAAGACATTTTTACACCAAATAGCAAAGAATTAAGACCCTTTGAGAGCGCGTAAGCGACTTTTGGTCGAGCTTGGCAAAGTGAGATCGCGTGAAACAATCGGCGGCAACGTGAAATTGTCGCAAGAAAAGAGCTTCCGCGCTTCGCGCTATCCCTGCGGGGCCAAGATACGGAAAAAACACCAAAAATGCCTCACAGGGCAAATCTGGCGTTTTTTAGGGGGGTCTAGGGGGGCTTCCCCCAAGTCCTCGACCGGAGGGAGAACGGAACCGCTTCGGTTCGTCAAGTCTTGGAGGCCAACGGCTGACCCTTCACAGGCTCTTACAGGTTACCTCTTATTTCTGGAGGTTACCCGCCAAAAGGCCGAGGTTACCACCTAAAACGGTCAGGTTA
>JAEKNX010000017.1 GCA_016839055.1 Spirochaetales bacterium | reverse complement strand
TGAGCTCAACCCTTATGAATATCTAAGAAAGATTTTCACAGAGGCTCCGTTAATGAATTGCCGTGAAGATTGGCATCGGCTACTTCCCTGGAATATTCAACTCGATTGATTTTTCGGGGTGTGGTTGTTTTGACGCTTACAATTATTTGATCATCGATCTCAAACACTACTTTTTTATTACTTAATTCCACTAGTTTGACTTTTCCATAATGTAATTGTCGGTGATGGTTTGGACATACGCATAAAAGGTTTAATTTTGATAAAGAACCTTTTTTTAATTCTGAAACAGGAATTATGTGGTGTGTTTCTGCATATGGGGTGTCATTCTTTTTAATAAATGGCGGTTGACAAATACCCATAGCATTACAGATTTCGCATTTATACACTTTATCTTTTTTATATGTTTCAGCGATACTGCCTCTTTCAATTATTTTACTATACCGTAGTTTTACCTGTGGTGAGGCATCTTTATATTTTTCTTGAAGCTTTAACATGTTTGATTCGTTCTCTTTTAATAATTCATTATCAGAAAAAAATCAGCTTGTTTGGAATAAGAGTAGATTTTATCAAAGCTATAAGAGGATATAGGGAATGTTGAACCTTGAAATCCTTTTATGAGTAAACTGTCGTCGTTACTGTCCCAGAAGTCTTCCTGTGTTATTAAAATAGGGCAGGTGATTAAATTCCTGGATATCTTTACCTTAACTCGGAATCTTTTTTGTACAGTATTTCCTTTGCTTTGCCAGTATTCGAGTATTGGTTCTTCCATCAATTCCGGCTCTGTTATAACTTCAACAATAGCATATACACCAGGCAATAGTCTTTGTTTTTCATTTAAATACTTTTTTGTACGATTGTCATTGCCTACTCTGATTACACCCATATGGCCAGCGTGAATTTTATCTTTATCACTGTTTCTTATGGTCAATGTGTCATATTCGATTTTGTTATTTAAATCAGTATCAATTTCCCATCTTTCCGGATTACATGAAAAGGCCCAATATCCTGATATTTCGTTCATTTTACCCCTAATAGTCAATAACATTATTATCAGTTTCTGAGATAGAATATCGATTTTTAGATTAAGCTTCAATAATTTTGATAAATAAAATTGACTTATCTCGATTCTATTTATGGCTTAACTACTTGTCTATTATACTAGGGACAAACCATAGACTATTTGCCTCGAAGCGAGAGCGTATCAGATAGATTCGGAGTAAATGGAATATTCACAAAGATTGTATTCTCCAGAATCTTCCTTGCACAACACCTCAAACGGGTATATTCTGATATAAATTAAATCTAAAAATACCTGTCCGCATGGATATTAAGGATTAATAATGGCCAAGACAAAATTAACACCTACAAATGATAAAGTCTTCGAAGAGCACCTCTGGGATTCAGCAAACCGGCTGCGGGGGAGCGTTGAGTCATCAGAATATAAACACATCGTCCTTAGTCTGATCTTCCTGAAGTTTGTGTCGGACAAGTTTGAAGAGCGCCGCGCGGAGCTCATAGCCGAGGGCAAGGATAAATATACCGATATGGTTGAGTTTTACACCATGAAGAACGTTTTCTACCTTCCTGAAACCTCCCGCTGGAGTTTTATTCAGCAGCACGCGAAGCAGGGCGATATTGCTATAAAGATTGACTCAGCTCTGACTGCTGTTGAGAAGAGCAATGCATCGCTTAAGGGCGCCCTTCCTGATAATTATTTCTCCCGTCTGGGTCTCGACGGCAGCAAGCTCTCGGCCCTGATTGATGCGATTAACAACATCGATACAGTAAAAGACAAGGAAGAGGATGTTGTCGGCCGAGTCTATGAATACTTCCTCGGTAAGTTCGCTGCCTCTGAGGGCAAGCTTGGAGGTGAGTTCTATACACCAAAGTGTGTTGTAAATCTTATAGCCGAGATGATAGAGCCCTACAAGGGCAAGATCTATGACCCCTGCTGCGGCTCGGGGGGGATGTTTGTTCAGTCCCTCAAGTTTGTGCAGAGCCACCACGGCAATACAAAGGATATTTCGGTATACGGGCAGGAGTTCACCTCCGCAACCTACAAGCTTGCCAAGATGAACCTGGCAGTCCGCGGCTTGTCGGCCAACCTTGGAGAAATCCCCGCCGATACCTTCTTTAAGGATCAGCATCCTGATTTGAAGGCCGACTACATCATGGCTAATCCTCCATTCAATCTTAAGGACTGGCGGGCATCAGATGAGCTTGTGCATGACCCACGCTGGGGAGGCTACGAGACCCCGCCCACAGGAAACGCAAACTACGCCTGGATACTCCATATGATCTCAAAGCTCTCCGAGCATGGGGTAGCGGGCTTTGTCCTTGCTAACGGCTCAATGTCTACCAATACAACCGGAGAAGGATTAATTCGCCGGAAAATGGTGGAGAACGACCTTGTAGATTGTATGATAGCCTTGCCGGGGCAGCTATTCTACACAACCCAGATTCCGGTCTGTCTATGGTTTCTGACCAAAGACAAAAAGACCGACAGTGAGCGCGGCTACCGAAACCGTGAGGGTGAGACCCTGTTTATTGATGCCCGAAAGATTGGTTCTATGATCAGCCGAACTCAGAAGGAATTAGATACTGATGATATAGCAGCTATTGCCAGAACCTACCACGCCTGGCGCGGAGAGGCTAAAGACGGCGTCTATGAAGATAAGGCCGGTTACTGTAAAGCGGCTAGCTTAGAAGATATAAAGAAGAATGACTTCGTGCTGACCCCCGGCCGCTATGTAGGCGCGGCGCTCCTTGAAGACGACCTGCCTGCGCCGAAGCCCGGAGAGTTCTATGTATACGTTATAAAATGCGACGACGAAAGCTTGTACATCGGGCAAACTGATAATATTCCGCGTCGGTGGAAGGAGCATGTAACAGGAAAGGGTGCCGAATGGACTAAAACTCATCGCCCGATCTATATTCCACACTATGAAATCTTTACGTCCCGGGAGGATGCTGTTGCCCGTGAGAAAGAGTTAAAAACTACTACAGGTCGTCGCTGGATTAACAAACAGATTGAACAAGGCACGGCTCGGCAGGCAGGCGGAATTCCATTCGAGACCAAGATGTCAGAATTGAGTAAAACTCTTTATTCACAGATGGAAGAATCGGCAAAGCTTGATGATGTGATCCGGAAGAACCTTGAGGGGCTCGGTTATGGAGAGTGAGTGGGCCGAGTATCTTCTAAGTGACATTCTTGAACATGTCGCGGATAATAGAGGAAGGAATCCTAAAGCATATTTCGAAAATGGAATTCCAGTCATTGATAATTCTTTAATCACTAGTGACTGGCGAATTGATTTAACTAAATCCAAAAGGTTTATAGATTCTGAAACCTATCATTCCTTCATTCGAAAATATATAAAAGAAGACGATGTCTTAATTACTCTAGTTGGGAATGGATATGGCCAAGTGGCCATCACGCCAAAAGAGAAATGTGTGATTATTCAGAATACGGTTGGACTAAGATGTAATTCAGAAAATAGCAGCAGATACCTCTACTACCTTTTAAAGGGATATAGAGATATCTTAATGAACTTAAACATCGGGGCTGCTCAACCAAGTATTAAAGTGGGCAATTTGTTAGAGCTCTCGTTTACATTTCCCCCTCTCTCCGAACAAAAAGCAATCGCTCACATCCTTGGTTCTTTGGATGACAAGATTGAGCTGAACAGGAAGATGAATGTAACTCTGGAACAGATAGCACAGGCGCTCTTCAAGAGCTGGTTTGTTGATTTTGACCCGGTGATAGATAATGCAATTATTGCTGGAAATGAAATTCCTGAAGAGCTTACCGAACGTGCGGAAGTCCGCCGCAAAGCACTTGCAGATGGTACCGCTAATCGTGAATCTGCCGGGCAATTTCCTGATGCTTTCAGGCTTACTGAAGAGATGGGTTGGATTCCGGCGGGGTGGGAAATCAGAAAGTTGAGTGATTTGCTCGAAGTTAAATATGGCAAGGACCATAAGAAACTTAGTGAAGGTAGCATCCCTGTATATGGATCAGGTGGTTTTATGCGGTATGCTAATAAATCTCTCTATAAAGGAGAATCTGTTCTTATTCCAAGAAAAGGTACACTTAGCAATATTCTTTTCCTAAATGAAGAGTTTTGGACCGTAGATACAATGTTTTACACGATCCCCAAGAGTGATTATATTCCAAAATATGCATTTCATCATTTAAAACGCCTTGACTTCACTTCAATGAACGTCGGGTCAGCAGTTCCGAGTATGACAACTGCGGTTTTGAATGAGCTTCCAATTCTCTTACCCACCAAGGCGGTTCTTCAGCAATTTGATTTTATTCTAACATCATATTTCGATGGAATAGAAGCGAATAGAACGCAAAGTACTACTCTCACTAAACTCCGTGATACACTCCTTCCCAAACTCCTCTCTGGTGAATTGCTTATTCCTGATGTTGAAAAACTTGTCGAAGAAGTGTTTGAATGATTGATTCAATTTCTATAGCTGATATCGCAACATACGATACTGAAGGTGTAAAAATTGAGGGTTTAAAAGAGATCAACTTTATTTATGGCGCTAATGGTACTGGTAAAACAACAATTACGAACATTTTAGAAGATACTAATCCTGCTAATTTCGCAAGTTGTTCAGTTAAATGGCAACATAATTTACCACTAAAAACACATGTTTATAATAAAAACTTTCGAGAGCGGAATTTTGGTAAAGGTAAGATAAAGGGTGTTTTCACTCTTGGCGAAGCAACGGATAAGGAAAAAAAAACCATTGAAACCTTAGTTAAGAAAAAAGGAGATATTAACTCCGAAATTATCAGAAAGAAAAGCATACTTGAAAAAATTATCGCAGAAAAGGGTACACTTGAGAACCAATTTCGTGACTCTGTTTGGGGTGATGTCTATAAAAAATATGAAGTCGTATTTAAAGAAGCTTTTACTGGGGTAATGAGGAAAGAAGCATTCAGAGACAAGTTTATTGAACAATCGAAAATTAATAAATCTGAACTGCAGCCTTATGAGGAGCTAAAAAGAAAGGCAGAAACGATCTTTGGTGAGATGCCTATAGAACTTCAACCTATTAATGAAATTGAATTTTCCGGGCTTAATGAAATAGAAAATGATTATATCTGGGAGAAAAAAATCATCGGAAAAGGAGATATTGAAATATCCAACCTAATTCAACGCTTAAATATCAATGACTGGGTAAATGAGGGGCGCAAGCATCTACAAGATGATAATGTATGTCCATTCTGCCAAGAACAGACAATCACAAACAACTTCCGACAACAACTTGATGAATATTTTGATGAAGCATTTGAAAAAGATATAAATAGAGTAAAAAAGCTATCTGGTGAATACAATTATGCAACTCAGAACTTGGAGAATATTTTACAAGAACTTGAGTCCTTCGAGAAGATAAATCCAAATACTAAAATTGATATTAGTATATTAACTGCTTATATCAAAACAATATCCTCAGTATTTCTGTCCAATAAAGAATTACTAAGCAATAAGAACAAAGAACCTAGCCGAAGTGTTGATCTCAATCATACCAATAGTCAGCTTGCTGATATCGCGGAGTTGATTAAACAGGCAAATCATAAAATTAAAGAACACAACAAGATAGTTGAGAACTTTGCACAAGAAAAAACAATCCTAATAAAATTGGTATGGAGATATCTTGTTAATGAATACATGACAAGTATAGATGTTTTTATTAAAAACACAGAAGGGAAGAAGAAAGGCATTGTTTCGCTAGGTCAGAATATAGAAGAGTGGAGATTAAAACTCATAGATCTTGATAAAAAAATAAAGGAAGCGAATAAAAACGTAACTAGTGTTCAGCCAACGGTTGATGAAATAAATCGCATCCTTAAATCTTACGGTTTTCTGAATTTTGAAATAGTTCCTGTACCTAATGACAAAACTCAATATCAAATTCTCCGCGAGGATGGAACAATAGCCGAATCTACACTCAGTGAAGGGGAGATCACTTTTATAACCTTTCTGTATTACTTGCAGTTAGCAAAAGGAGGATTATCGGAAGATTCGGTATTGGATGATAGAATCTTAGTGATCGACGACCCTATTTCTAGCTTAGATAGCAATGTTTTATTCGTTGTGAGTTCATTGATCAAGGAGATTTTAAATACAACAAGAAAAAATGTCAGCAATATCAAACAGGTTATCATATTAACGCACAATGTATACTTTCATAAAGAAGTATCTTATATCAGTGGCAAAGCAAAAGAGAACAAAAAAACACTATTTTGGATCTTAAGGAAAAAAGATAAAATTAGTACGATTCAATCATTTGGAATGAATAATCCAATTCATAATTCGTATGATTTGCTCTGGCGCGAACTGAAAAATCATGACAAGAATGATGGAATGACTATTCAAAATATTATGCGTAGGATTATTGAAAATTATTTCAAGATTCTTGGAAAATATAATTATGATGATTTGGTTAGTAGCTTTGATAATGCTGAAGAACAAAATATTTGTAGGTCAATGATAAGCTGGATTAACGATGGATCTCATACATTACCAGATGATTTATTTATACAGGCTCAAGACGACATGGTAGAAAAATATTTATCTGTCTTTGAAAGAGTTTTCATTAATACACGGCATCATGAACACTATAAAATGATGATGGGTATTAGGGACATTAATGATGATATGAATATAACTGAAGTTTTAGCCACAGCCAAAGTAGAAACAGAAGTTAGAAGTGCAGCAGATATTGAATCTGAAGTAATCGCTGTAAATAAAACCGAGGTTTATCCAGTAAGTGATTCACCGAAACCTAACGCAGAACAAGGGTTATTTGATTTCTAAATACGGTTGGGTAAACATTATATTGGGTGAAACCATTAGAAATTATCCAATGGAGGATTTTTATGAGTGATGGACCAAAGGAAAAAAAGACAATAAAATCCCCTGCCGACCCTCTTTCGGTTCCGGTCGGTGAATTCCTTCTTTATACAACTGAAGATGGACAATCACAGGTTGAGTGTCGTTTTGTGGATGAGACAATCTGGCTCTCTCAGGCGCTACTGGCAGAGTTGTTTGATCGGGATGTTCGAACAATTAACGAACACCAAAAAAACATCTTTAACGAAAAAGAGTTAAAACAGGCAGCAACTATCCGGAATTCCCGGATAGTTCGATTGGAAGGCAAGTTAGGCCTGGATTCAGTTGTCCGGAAACCCCGGACAACTGCCGGTGATAAAAAATCCTTTGACGCTAAAATTATTGAGACGGCAACTTGTAAGGATTACTTACAAGTTCGCCAGGAGAGGACCCCCAAAGTCAGCAGATTTGTAAAACATTATAATCTGGAAGCTCTGTCATGAAATTCACAGAAGCCCAACTCGAATCAGCAATAATCGAACTCCTTGAAGCCGAAGGTTATCCCCACCTAAAGGGTGAAAGCATTGAAAGGCAGCCTGATGAGGTCTTAATCAAGGCAGACCTGCGAACATTTCTATCCAGGCAGTATGCTGATGACGGAATCACCCAAGGTGAAATAGACTCCATAATTCATCATCTGGATTCATTCTCTACAGCGGATCTCTATGAGAGTAATAAGGCACTCATGAAGATGGTCTCAGACGGCTTATTTCTTAAGCGTGAAGATCATACAAAAAAAGATCTTTATGTTCAGCTCATAGATTATTCTAATCTTGCCAAGTTTCGTCAGCCGAGGGATGGGGAGCTTCCCGTTGTTGCCGCTGAGGGCACGGCGCGTTTACAGGCGGGCGGCAATATCTTTAAAATGGTGAACCAGCTTGAGATTATTGGCGCTGAGAGGCGGATACCCGACGGTATCCTCTATATTAACGGACTGCCTTTAATTGTTTTTGAGTTTAAGAGCGCTATTCGTGAGGATGCAACTATTTTCAATGCTTTTGAACAGTTGACGACCCGCTACAAGCGCGATATTCCGCAGCTTTTTATATACAATGCTTTCTGCGTTATAAGCGACGGGGTTAACAACAAGGCCGGCTCTTTTTTTGCCCCCTATGAGTTCTTCTACGCCTGGCGCAAGACCGACGGTACAGATCTTGCCGAGACCGACGGTATAGACTCGCTGTATTCCATGATAAAGGGAATGTTTAATCCTCTAAGGCTCTGCGATATTATCCGGAATTTTATCTATCTACCCGACACCTCAAGGCGCGATGAGAAGATTCTTTGCCGCTATCCGCAATATTATGCTGCAACCAAGCTCTATGATAATATTCTGCGTCATATGAGGCCCGCTGGCGATGGAAAGGGCGGCACCTACTTTGGCGCTACCGGCTGTGGAAAGAGCTTTACAATGCTCTTTCTCTCAAGGCTGCTTATGAAGAGCATTGCCTTATCGAGTCCTACAATCGTGCTGATAACTGACCGTACCGATCTTGATGAGCAGCTTTCAGGCACATTCACAAACGCCAAGGGTTACATAGGTGATGAGCTCATTGTAAGTGTAGAAAGCAGGACTAATCTGCGTGAGCACCTTAAGGGCCGAAACAGCGGCGGCGTTTTCCTAACTACTATTCATAAGTTCACCGAAGATGCCGAGCTTCTGACCGAGCGCAGCAATGTAATCTGCATCTCCGATGAGGCCCACCGCAGTCAGGTGAATCTTGATCAGAAGGTTAGAGTCACCGAGGACGGGGTAACGCGCACCTTCGGTTTTGCAAAGTATCTTCATGACTCCCTTCCAAACGCTACCTATGTCGGTTTTACCGGTACGCCGATAGACGCGACCCTCGATGTATTCGGTGAGGTTGTCGACTCCTATACAATGACTGAATCGGTGGCTGATGAGATTACGGTACGCATCGTTTATGAAGGTCGAGCTGCGAAGGTGCTTCTTGATAACAGCAAGCTTGCAGAAATTGAAGAATACTATGCACGCTGCGCCGATGACGGGGCAAGTGATTACGCTATTGAAGAGAGCAAGAAGGCAAACATCCAGATGACCGCCATCTTAGGTGATCCCGACCGCCTAAAGGCTATAGCTGCCGACTTTGTCGAGCATTATGAGGCGCGAATCTACGAGGGCGCAACTGTTGCAGGGAAGGCGATGTTCGTATCCAGCAGCCGCCAGACTGCCTATGATTTCTATAAGGAAGTTATCGCTCTTAGGCCCGAGTGGGCCGAGCTAAAGGTCTGTGCCGATGGACAGAAGCTAACTGATGCAGAGCGTAAAGAGATAAAGCCGATGGAGCGCATCAAAATGGTTATGACCCGAGGCCAGGATGATGAGCCCGAGCTGTACAATCTAATCGGGACAAAGGAATACCGGAAAGAACTCGACAGGCAGTTTAAATCTGCCAAATCCAATTTCAAGATTGCCATAGTTGTTGATATGTGGCTAACCGGTTTCGATGTGCCCTTCCTTGATAGCATGTACATCGACAAACCGGTTAAACGGCACAACCTGATTCAAACTATCTCCAGGGTTAACCGGAAGTATCAGCAGAAACAAAAAGGCTTAGTCGTCGATTACATCGGCATTAAAAAGCAGATGAATCTGGCTCTGGCCCATTACTCAAAGGCCGATACCGCTAATATTGAGGAAGTAACACAATCAATCATAGTAGTCCGGGATCACCTTGATCTGATGACTGCAATCTTCCACCGTTTCGATACCACCCCTTATTTCTCCGGTCAGCCTATCGCGCAGCTTAATTGTCTTAACATGGCAGCTGAATATATCCAGCTCACAGAGAAACTCGAGAAACGCTACATGTTTCTGGCCAAACGGATGAAGGCCGCCTATGATATATGCGTCGGTAGTGATGAGCTAACTCAAAATGAGCGGGACCATGTCCATTTCTATATGGCCGTGAGATCAATCATATTCAAGCTGACAAAGGGTAACGCCCCGGACCTTGCCCAAATGAACGCGAAGGTTCATAGAATGATAACCGAGGCACTCCAGAGTGACGGAGTCGAGGAGATATTCAAGATGGGGCAGGGCGATACCTCCGAGGTGGACATCTTCGACCCGGACTACCTGGCAAAGATTGAGAAGATCAAGCTTCCGAACACCAGAATCAAGCTGCTGCAGAAGCTTCTTGCCAAGGCGATTGAAGATTTCAAGAAGGTTAACAAGCTAAAAGGTGTGGACTTCTCCAAACAGTTCAAGGCCCTTGTAGATAAATACAATGAGCGAAACGAGAAGGATGTCCTCCGAAGTGAGGTGCTTGAAGACTTCACCGACGAGATAATAAACTTGTATCACGCGATTAAAAAAGAAAAAGATTCCTTCGCTGAGCTGGGTATTGATTTCGAAGAAAAAGCCTTCTACGATATTTTAAAATCCCTGACTATTAAATATGATTTTGAATACCCCGAGGATAAACTCCTTCTACTCGCAAAGAAAGTTAAAGTCATAGTAGATGATAAGGCCAAGTATACCGACTGGAGCCGGCGCGACGACATCAAAGCCGAACTGAAGGTGGACTTAATCATTCTCCTTGCAGAAAATGATTATCCGCCTATAGATCGCGATGAGGTCTACAAGGATATCTTCGAGCAGGCTGAGAACTTTAAGAAGTATCAGAATGCTGCTTCAGAGTGACATAGGGTGAACTGTTGAAAGTATATAAAGAAGATCAGGAACATAATCTTAACTCTACCGATGTTAAGTATAATTATTTCAATTTTGAAGTTTCAAATAAGCATAATGAATTCAGTATGCATGATTTTTTCGTTACCAACAGAAATAAAATTCTCGGTCAGTATGTTTATCTTATACATGAAGTTTCTTTAAGCGCAGAAAGTTACATCGACTTCATTGGTTTCACTGAAGAAGGTGCAATACTTTTTATCGAGCTTAAGCGTGGCGCCGATTCAAGAAACCGGCAGGAAGTTATTTCGCAGATAGGCAAGTATGCATTCGACTCACATTCCATAAGAAATCTTGTTCAGAATGAAACTCAGCTAAGAGCCGAACTTAATAAAGAATATCTTCATAATAATGATTTTCCTTCAGGATTGCTGAATAAAATTGCTAACAACATTCAGCAGGGAATATTTAATATGTATCTGGTGACCGAAGATGCCTCAGATGAAGTTCTTGCCTCGGCCTTCTATATGTCGTTCGGTCCAAAATATCAGAAGATAAATATTATTGAAATAAACCGCCTTTCTATTAATCAGAAATCCTTGTGTTTTATAAGGTATTACAATAAACAACCAATTCAGAGTTCGGCAAGAAAAAATAAAATGGATCTAAGCACAAAGATTGATTCAATTGAACATATTGAATTAAGAGAACACATTAGAACCTTGACAGATAGCTGGGACAACTCCGGATACAAAATTGATCCTCTTACAGAATCGAATCCTGAGTATTTTACCTTTCAATGGGCTGAGGCTCAGAGTATATGGGCTTATTTTTACTGCAAAGATAAAAAGCTTAAAGTATATGATCGTAAAATTAATAATAACAGTATTGCCGTACAGGTAAGTGAAACCGACGACAAGCAGATAGAAAATCTTGCTGACTGGTTCGGGCATCAACGCGGTGCTTATTCCGTAAAAGGCAACAATCGCGGAAAAACCGGTTCATACATTATACATTGTATTGATGTTAGCGATTACTCTTCAAATGAATTTGATGCAATATTCGGTAAGTTTTGTGAGATGGCTGAGTTGCGGCGGAAGATATATGAAAAGAAGTATAATTTGCAATAATTTTTGATTGAAAAAGGAGTTGAAAATGTCGGTACCGGATTACCAATCATTTATGTATCCGTTATTAAAGTATGCAGAAGACGGGGCTGTTCATAAGACATCACAGGCTTATGAAGATTTAGCTTTAGATATGGAACTTTCAGAAGAAGATAAATCCGAATTATTGCCATCAGGTGCACAAAATGTATACAAGAATAGGATCGGATGGGCATCAACCTATCTTAAAAAAGCCGGATTGATAATGTCTGAGAAGCGGGGGTTTTTTCAGATTACAGATATTGGTAAAAAGGTCTTAAGCAGTAGTATTGATAAAATAGATAACAGCTATCTCAAACAGTTTGACAGCTTCAATGATTTTCAGAACCGTGAAGCATCATCCGATGTTCAATCTGCCGTATCTGCGTCTGAGCAGACGCCTGATGAAGCAATCGAGGCCGCTGTTACCGAGATGAATAATTCGCTTGCATCAGATTTGCTCGAGAAGCTAAAAGACAACTCTCCGGCATTTTTTGAAAAAGCTGTAGTTGAACTGATTTTAGGTATGGGTTACGGTGGAAGCAGAAAAGAGGCTGGAAAAATAGTTGGGAAAAGCAGTGACGGCGGCATAGACGGAATAATCAAAGAAGATAAGCTTGGTCTTGATGTAATATACATTCAGGCCAAGCGCTGGGAAGGGGTGGTGTCCAGACCTGAGATACAGAAATTTGTAGGAGCGCTTCAGGGCCAGCGGGCCAGAAAAGGTATTTTTATCACTACATCAAGATTCAGTAAAGAAGCAGAAGATTACGCTGTAAATATTGATACCAAGGTAATTTTAATTGATGGTTCCAGGCTTGCTGATTTGATGATTGAACATAATCTGGGAGTAACTCCAGTACAGACATATACAATTAAGAAGCTTGATACTGATTATTTTATCGAGGAGTGATTATCTATTGAAAACTCTTTGGTGCAACAGCCTATAATTATGAAACATATCGTTTAATAGGTGGTAAAATGTTTGATAATGAGATCCGAACGTCATTGTTTCTCTGGTTAAAACAAAGAGAAGCTCAAAATGGTGGAATCTTTTCCCGTGATGAGTTGGTGAATGATTTTTCTTTCAATCATCAACGCATTACTTTAATTGGACCTACAGGTATTTGGATTCCTAAAGGATTTCAGATTCCAATATCAATTACAACAACAACCAATGGGCCTTATGATGATGGTCTTTCAGCTGACGGTATTTTGATCTATAAATATCGGGGTAGTAATCCGAATCATAGGGAAAATTTAGGTTTAAATACTGCTTTTCTGAGTAGAACACCATTAGTTTATTTCAATGCAATAAGTCCTGGAAAATATCAGGCCGTCTGGCCGCTATTTATAATGAGAAATGATCCTATGAATCTCCAAATAGAGGCTGCTATTGATCCCGCTTATAGCCAACAGCAATATCTTCCTGCTATTCCTGAAACAACAGAATACAATAATGAATCTATATTGAGTATTCGTAAATATATCACTTCAATTACAAGACAAAGACAACATCAGGCAGCATTTAGAGAATTTGTTCTTGAAGCCTATGATAGAAGCTGTACGCTTTGCCGGTTACAACATCCTGAATTATTAGACGCTGCTCATATTACACCTGATTCTGATGAGCGGGGGCTCCCCATTGTTACAAATGGACTATCTCTTTGTAAAATACATCATGCTGCATATGACAAAAATATTATTGGGATTTCTCCTGATTATCAGATCAAAATCCGGCAGGATATTTTGGAAGAGGTCGATGGTCCAATGCTAAAATATGGGCTTCAGTCATTTGAAGGTAATAAAATTATATTACCAAAGAAGAGCAGGGAATGGCCTGATCGTGATAGGTTGGCGGAACGTTATGAGCTTTTCCATTCCGCGTAATGAAGAAGAAAAAATGAATAGCATCACAACACCTGCACTTCCTAACTCCTCACTGCCGATTTCAAAGCTTGAGCAGGCCTTATCTCCCCAGTATTTAACAAACAGTTATAAGCTGTACTGGTTTCTCGGTCTGCTTGATATTATAAAAGATTTTCCGGATGAGAAATCTTTAATCATCGATTTTGAAGATGTCATATCCCGGATGATAGCAAGCAGCTGGTATACCATCCTTGAGTTTAAATTGAACTTCGGCGCAACTGATCAGCTTGAGAATTGTGTTAGAGCAGTGATCAGTAATACTTCCCTTAATAAAAACAGCACTACCGCTGAAATAATAAATACCCTCAGCGTAATCGATAATTCTGATATAAAAACTCGTATCTGGAATCTGAAAAAATATGTGCCATACCGGTTCCTTACAACCTTTATTACCGGACTGACCGGAATCAAAGATGCTGAAAAGAACAAGCTGATAACCGAGAACTCAAGAAACAATCCTGATGTCCCATATTTAATAACGGACGATGAAAAGCTGATAATCGACACGTCCTGGCTGGAATACTTCTATATTAATCGTGTGATTCTGGAAGGCTGGGCGAGGATGAAACTCACTGCCTTCCTGCAAAACCGCAACCCGAATGTTCCGGCCATCCACCTGAAGCTTGAAGTGCCGGTGCAGCGTAATCTAACATCAGCGCGCAACTACTGGAAATCATATCTTGATGCAAACCCTGAATCTGATATCTTCACAAATCAGATACTTAAACCCGATGAACTGAGCATAGATCACTTTATTCCCTGGAGCTTTGTCCTTCATGACAGAATCTGGAACCTTGTTCCGACAACAAGAGAAATAAACAGCAGCAAGAACAACCGGCTTCCGCCATGGGAGCGCTTCTTCCCGTTGTTTTCAGACATTCAGTATCGAAGTTACAAATGGCATACAAAGCATAGCTCCAATAAGAAAGTCCTTGAAGATTACCTTCTTATTGTCTCCGAAGGTATCGACAAAAACATCCCCGCGAAATCTTTCCGTAACATCCTTGAAGAGTGCCTGCAGCCGGCTTACCGTATTGCCTCCAACCAGGGTTTCGGCCTGTGGGAGGTATGATTCCCTAAATGGTTTCTCACAGCACCATGCGCTGCCATTTAAGAGCAGCACCCTTGAAGTTGAACAGATACCCAACCTTGATGCCTGATATGGACAGATAATTAAGCAGCTGAGCTTCCATTGCAGGACTGAAGGAATTAACAGCCTTCAGCTCTAAAATGATTTTATTATCAACAACAATGTCTGCAAAAGATGTACATGGATGTACATAAACAGGCGCGCTCATGGATGAGCTGCAGCGCCTGTCACTCACCAACCAGCTGTTTACGGTGATAAACCTTGAATGGATGCTGCGCCGAAAACGGAACACCGAGAAACTTAAGCTCAACACCAAACGCCTGCTGGTAAACAGATTCAAGCAGACCCGAACCGACCGAACGGTGAACACTGCCTGCCGCCTAAATAAAATATCCCAAAAAGCGTAGCAGAAGTTTCCAAGGGAAACTTTAAATTGATTTGCAGAATGCAAATCAATCAACCCCCTGTTTTCTGCCCTAAAACCATGCCTGAATATGGGCAGTCAAGGTTCCGAAGGACTTGCCTTGACCTTGACGGCACAGATTCAGGCGGTACAATTAGAAGAACAGGAGTGAAATCAATAAGCTCTTTCCGCGATCCACCCGCGAAACCTTGCCCCATACTTCCGTGGGCACCCCATGACACCGCAGCATATTACCGTGGTTAATCCAATTTCATTTGTCACAATAACAGGAGGAAAAACATAGATATTTAAATTAATAAAAATATCTGAGTACGCGTTACGGACTTGGAGGGCGCCGGAGGCGGTCAAATAAAAAGCCAAAGGCTTTTATTTGACGGAACCCCGGAATGGCCGGACCCGAAAGACGGCAGAGCATAGCTCAGCCGTATGAAGGGGAACGCCCATAAATCTCAAAACACCATAAATATAGATAATATAAACTAAGACCTTTGAAAAAACAGAAAAGGAGAAGATCTTGAATCCGAATATTCAGCTTATATTTTTTACTGCACGTTTTACAATTCTACCAGTTATCAGGCTGACATTATAGCTCTGGATGTTCTATGACCCTTTAGGCGATCCTGCCTCATGGAGAAAACTTGCTCGATAGAAATGTTTTAACATTTTTGTATGCAATCTGGTGAAACAATTCTTCTCCCAGATATCCGCTGAGTCCTATGCTGAATTCTTTTTCACTCCTGGATAGAGATACCATATGGTAGATTGTTATACAAGCAACGGCTCTTCGTTCTGAATTAGTACTTTGGAGGATTTAAGATCATGATTTGCTTTAAACAATCATTCTTCATGCGGGAACCGTATAGAAACATCTCGTTTGGTTTATATAAATCAATGAGGCGTTTTGTAATTTCATCAAGATTTAAATCTTTGATTTCCATACGGCAAATTCCAAGCATGAAAATTTTGTTGTAATTAAAAAATAGCTGTGCTAAGGTAACTGAAAAATTAGGAGAATCCATGAAAAAATATTTAACACTCTTAGTACTTGCTCTGACAATATTTATGGTTGGATGTGCTAAAGAAGAAGTGAAAACTTCAAAAGCAAAAGACACAGTAATCATCGCAACAACCTATGATGCTAAAACTCTGGATCCTTATGCGACCAATGACGTAGCTTCATCAAACATCATGCAGCAGATTTACAATAATCTCGTTACAGTTGATGACAACGGAGAGGTTATTGGTGAGCTAGCTGAAAAGATCGAAACCCTCGATGAAAAAACTTACCGTTTTACACTCCGAAAAGGTGTATTTTTTCACAATGGTGAAGAACTTAAAGCTTCAGATGCTATTTTCAGCCTGAAAAGAGCTTATAATGAAGGTGCTGCCATCAAACACCTCATTAACACTATTGATTTAAGTACTATCAAACAGGATGATGATTATACATTCAGTTTTAGTCTGACTCAGCCGTTCAGCCCCTTCCTAGTTAACATGGCACATGTTGGTGGCGGAGTTGTTCTGAATGAGAAAGCCGTTACAGAAGCCGGTGCAGATTATGGTTTCTCTCCTGTAGGTACAGGACCCTATAAACTGACAGAATGGAAGAAGGGCGATGAAATGACCCTTACCAGATTCGACGAGTTTTATGGTGAAAAGCCTTATTTTGCAAATATGATAATCAGAGTAATTCCTGAAGCTTCCATTAGAACTGTAGAGCTTGAAGCCGGAACTGTTGATCTTGCTTACGAAATGCCTGCACTCGAAGTAAATCGTATTGAGAAAAATGAAGATTTAGCTGTGTCGGAAGTAACTTCACACGCTATAACTTACCTTGGATTTAATACTCAGGTAGCGCCTCTTAATGACATTAGAGTTCGACAGGCTATTAAATACGGTATTGATATTGAGACTGATGTGTTGGCTGTTTTTAAAGGACAGGCTATTACTGCAACAGGCGCTCTATCTCAGGCTGTAAACTTTGCGGACGAAACTCTTACAGTACCCGAGTACAACGTTGAAAAAGGAAAGGCTCTTCTGGCAGAAGCCGGATACCCGGACGGATTTTCAATGAAGGTCTGGACCAACTCAAAGAAAGTACGTGTTGATATGGCTACAATTATCAAAGAACAGCTTAAAATGATTGGCATTGATCTGAAGATTGAAGTTCTCGAATGGGGTGCATATCTTCAGGGGCTCGAAAATGATGAGCATGAAATGTTTGTCATTGGCTGGACTTGTCAGTCACTTGATCCCGATCTCGGTCTTTACCCTGCCTTCCATTCAACAGGCGGCAGTAATTTTGCCCGCTTCAAGAATGCTGAATTTGATAAATACCTTGATGACAGTCGTCTGACAACTGATACAGCAGAAAGAGCTGCGCTCTTTGCATCTGCACAGCAGCTTATTGTTGAAGAAACACCCTGGGTGCCCCTTGCTAACACAAAAATGGCCTTCGGTTACAGCAAAAATCTGAAGGGTTTTGTTCCCAGTCCTATGATGTACCACAAGCTTTATAATCTAAGATGGGAAGAGTAGTAGATTACTTTTTCTAATCTCTATTAACTTAGTTAAATTTAAGAAATTGTTTCCTCCACAGATTTACTGTGGAGGACATTTTCTATATAAAGAGACGGATCTAAATGTTAAAATATACTTTTAAAAGAATCCTGGGAGTCATTCCTGTCCTTATGGGTGTGACCTTTCTTGTATTTACAATGCTTCATTTAACACCCGGCGATCCTGCAAGGATTATTCTGGGAGAACAAGCCTCATTGGAATCAGTTCAGGGTCTTCGTGATCAAATGGGACTGAACGATAACTTCTTTCTGCAGTTTTTCCGTTATTGCGGCAATGCTGTGACTGGAGATTTAGGTCGTTCATATTCAACAAACCGCCCTGTATTCTCAGAGCTTCTAAGTGCCTTCCCTTACACCCTGCAGTTGGCAACCATGTCTATTGCTATAGCCCTGCTTTTGGGTATTCCTTTCGGAATTATTTCTTCAATAAGGCAGTACTCTTTATTTGACAATATTGTCACATCCCTGGCTATGGTAGGAATTTCCATTCCGGTCTTTTGGTCAGGGCTACTGCTTATACTACTTTTTTCTGTGCATCTGAGGATATTACCCCCGTCAGGCGGCTCCGGTTTTATCTCCATGATTATGCCTGCTGCGACCCTTGCAGCTCAGAGTGTTGCTGTAATTACCAGAATGACCCGTTCGAGTATGCTTGAAATAGTCAGGCAGGACTTTGTTAGAACGGCACGGTCAAAGGGTGCCAATGAACGCCATGTAATAGTCAGACATGCCCTGCCCAATGCCCTTGTCCCTGTTATCACAATAACAGGAATCCAGTTCGGCAGACTCCTTGGTGGTGCCGTATTAACTGAAATTGTCTTTTCCATACCGGGTGTCGGCCGTTTACTTGTTTCTGCCATACAAATGCGTGATTACCCGATGGTACAGGGCGGAGTTCTTTTTATTGCTGTAGCTTTCTGTCTGGTGAACCTTGGAGTAGATCTGCTTTATGCCTATCTGGATCCCAGAATAAAAAGCCAATACAAGTAGGATAATTATGAGTACGAAAATTAATTTTATACCCTTTATAAAACGGTTAAGCCGCAGTAAGACAGCATTTTTCGGGCTGATTTTTTTATGTTTTATGTTGCTGGTTGCTATTTTTGCTGGTGTCATCGCTCCCTATGCATTTTCCGAGCAGGACCTTCTTAATACCCTGGCAACTCCCTCGATGGAGCATCCCTTCGGAACTGATGAATTTGGAAGAGATGTACTTAGCCGCATCATATACGGCAGCCGTATTTCATTACTGGTTGGTTTTATTTCTGTAGCAATTGCCCTTGTTTTCGGTGGATTCTTAGGTGCCGTAGCCGGGTTTTTCGGAGGTAGAACTGACCATTACATAATGCGTGTAATGGATGTTTTTCTCGCTATTCCCCAGCTTCTTTTTGCTATATCCGTTGCGGCCACTCTAGGCCCCGGTTTGGGAAACCTTATGCTGGCGGTAGGAGTTGCAGCTATTCCGCAGTATGCACGTGTGGTCAGAGCAGGAGTCTTAAGTATACGCTCTCTTGACTACATTGAAGCAAGCACTGCCAGCGGGGGCGGTAAGTTTTACATTATTTTTAAGCACATACTGCCCAATTGCGCTGCACCCCTGATTGTTCAGTCAACTCTAGGCGTTGCCTTTGCAATTTTAGTTGCAGCAGGACTCAGTTTTATTGGATTGGGCCTTGAACCACCCAACCCTGAGTGGGGGGCTATGCTCTCTACCGGCCGCGAATATATCCGGGACTTTCCCCACCTAACAATTTTCCCCGGTCTTGCAATCATGCTGACCATTTTGTCTCTCAATTTTCTTGGAGACGGATTGCGTGATGTGCTGGATCCTAAACTTAGGAGATAAAGAATGAGTTTATTAGAAATAAATAATCTTAATATAGACTACCTGACCGAAGAAGCTGATGTTCATGCTCTCCGAGGTATAACTTTATCCCTTGAAAAAGGGGATAGTATAGGTTTGGTAGGAGAGACTGGAGCTGGAAAGACAACCACAGCTTTAAGTATCCTTGGATTACTGCCGCCTCAGCAGTCTGCAGTTCGGGGCGGAGAGATCAAATGGCGCGGTGATGACCTACTGAAAAAAAGCAGTAAGGATCTGGAAGCGGTCAGAGGCAAAGAGATTGCCATGATTTTTCAGGACCCCATGACTAGCTTAAATCCTCTAATTAAAGTCGATGAACAGGTAGCCGAGATGATAAGACTACATGATAAAAAACTTTCAAAGAAAGATAGTCTTCGTTTAGCTCTCCAGCAGCTGCTTTCTGTTGGTATTCAGGCTGAAAGGTGTAATGAGTACCCCCATCAGTTTAGCGGTGGAATGAAACAGAGGGTAGTCATTGCCATGGCTTTGGCCTGTAGTCCTAATTTGCTGATTGCCGATGAGCCGACTACAGCCCTGGATGTTACCATTCAGTCTCAGGTTCTGGAACTGATGAAAACCCTCATAAAAGAGAATGGGACAACTCTGATAATGATAACCCATGATCTTGGCATTGTTTCCGAGCTTTGTGAAACTATTGCTATTATGTATGCCGGAGAAATACTGGAACTGGCCACAAAGGACCAGCTGTTTGATAATCCCATGCATCCATATACTCATGGACTCCTGGCTTCTATCCCCGATGTCACTGTAGAAAAAGAAAGACTGGCAACACTGCCTGGGCTTCCTCCCGAGCCTACAGAAGATATCAAGGGCTGCAGTTTTACCCCCCGTTGTTCCCGCTGCATCGACCGTTGTCGAAACGAAAGACCTGTTCTTTCAGAAGAAGAAAAGAATCACTCCCTCGCTTGTTTTAATCCCTACAGGAAGTCATGATGATTAAAGAAAATGATTATATATTAACAACAGAATCTCTTTACAAAGAGTTCAAAACAAAAAAAGGTGTTGTCCACGCAGTAGACGGTGTTGATTTGGCCATAAGAAGAGGCGAAACCCTCGGCCTCGTCGGTGAGTCAGGCTGTGGAAAATCCACATTGGGACGTGTTATTGTTAATCTTATTGAGGCTACATCTGGAAAGATGGAAGCCAATGGTGAAGACATTATTAACCCCAGCCGGAAACGACTGAAACAAATAAGAAAAAACATGCAGATTGTTTTTCAGGATCCCTACTCATCCCTGGACCCGAGAATGAATGTCAAAGATCTCATTCAGGAGCCTCTGCGTCTGAATGCCAAAGAGCTCTCAAGAGAGGCTCAGGACAATAGAGTTCTAGAGCTTATGGATATTGTCGGACTGTCCCGTTCCCGAATAAATGCTTATCCCCATGAACTTGACGGCGGAAGACGACAGCGCATTGGAATTGCACGTGCCCTGTCGCTGAATCCTTCATTTCTGGTTTTGGATGAACCGGTTTCTGCACTCGATGTTTGCATTCAGGCTCAGATTCTTAATCTGCTTAAGGATCTTCAGAATGAATTCGAACTCACCTATCTGTTTATCACCCATGATCTGTCTGTAGTGCACCATGTCTCTGATCGTATTGCTGTTATGTATTTGGGGAAAATTGTTGAAATCGCTGATTATAAAAACATTTTTACCAATCCTTCCCACCCTTATACGCAAGCTCTTCTGTCTGCCATCTCTGTAATTAACAAAAAAGACAGTCAGAAAAAAATTATTCTCGAGGGTGATGTCCCCAGTCCAATCAATCCTCCTCCGGGATGCCGGTTTGAAGGGCGTTGTTTTCTTAATAAGACGGAACAATGCCGCAGTGAAGCACCTCCTTTAAAGGAAATTGCTCCCGGTCATTTTGCAGCTTGTTATCTCATAGGATAGGGTAGAAATATGAAAAACGATAATTATAAAGACCTACTGGAAGATTTCTTACGTTACACAAAAATCGACACAAAGGTCAGTCATGATAATGAAGAAGTTCCTAGTTCTCCCGGGCAGAATAGCCTTGCAAAGCTTCTGCATCAGGAGATGACAGACCTGGGTCTTTCAGAGCTCTTTCTTCTGGACAATGCCATCTGCGGCGGCCAGTTACCCGGTAATAACAGCAGTCTGGAAAAGGTTACTCTTTTTGCGCACCTTGATACTGCCGCAGACCTTCCGGGAAATACTAAGGCCAGAATTATTGAAAATTATCCCGGCGGTGACGTTTCGTTGAACGAAAAATCCAGCATCTTGGTTTCAGAAAACAGCGAACTGAGTAATTATGTGGGTGATACCCTTATTGTTACTTCCGGAGATACCCTTCTGGGAGCCGATGATAAAATAGCCATTGCCGAGGTTATGGCACTTGTGAAATATCTGAAAAATAATGATGAAATTCCTCACGGAGATATTCAGATTATTTTTGTCCCAGATGAAGAAAAAGGTCTCGTCGGTGCTAAGGCCTTAGATATGAGTCTGGTTCGCGGCAGCTACGGTGTATGTCTGGACTGCTGCGGTATTGGAGAGTATGTCATTGAGAACTGGTGGGCCGGAGAGGCACTAGTAACCTTCAGAGGTGTTACTGCCCATCCCATGAGTGCCAAGGGAAAGATGGTCAACAGCATCCTGCAGGCTCAGGAGTATATCCAGGGGCTGCCGGAAACCGAAAGACCTGAACATACAGAAAAAAAAGAGGGCTTTTTCTATCTTAGTAACTTAAATGGTTCAACTGTGGAAACAACAGCCAAAATACACGTTAGGGACTTTGATAAAGAGAGCTATGAAAACCGTAAAAAGATGTTGTTTGAACTCGCTCTTAAGTTTAAAAACTGTACTATCGAATATACAGAAAGATACGGCGACTGCGCTAAAGCTTTAAGTGAAAATCCAAAACTGCTTAAGACAGTCCGTGAGGGTATGGAAGCACTCGAGATTAAAGGAATTCCCCTGTCCATGCGCGGCGGTTATGACGGTTCGGCTCTAGGAATGAAAGGCTTGCCGACTCTAAACATCTTTACCGGTGCCCATAACTTTCACAGTGCTCAGGAGTATCTGCCTCTGAGATCGGCTGAAAAGGCTGTAGACCTTTTGCTTTATCTTGTAACACATATTTAAATCTCCTATCAATTGATAATTCTGATATAAAAACTCGTATCGGAAATCTTAAAAAATATGTGCCATGTAATTGCTGGGCTGTCTAATTAGCCTCCATGGATGTTTTGCTAAAGGCAAAACTCCTGAATGATTTACGAAGTAAATCATTAGCGTTAAGGACTTGCAAGGCGCCGGAGGCGGACTAAAACGCGGAGCGTTATAGTCCGGAGCGTTAGCGTAGCCTGGAATGGCCTGACCGCGCCCGAAGGGCGGGGTAACGCCCAAATTAAATATCAAGGCTGTCTGGGTAATCATTTTCTCTGAAACTTCTGCAAGTAAACGCCGATGGTTTAGGACAGAGGATGTTAATAATTACTCTTTCTTAACTTCAGGCTCAGCTGGAGAAGCCTGCTTGAAAACAATTGTTCCCCAGATCATTCCGGCAGATAGAATGGCAAGTACTGTAACCCACCAGCGCAGGGCCAGTAAAAAGATCATTCCATAAGAGATTCCAAAAATAATACCGCAGAGAATTACATAAAATATCCAGTGCATCCAAATGGGCTTTCCCTCTAAAAACGACATTGCCTTCCTCCTGATTAAAAATATTTAATTAAAATCATTTTGCTTCTTGAATAATATACTGCTTTTTAACTGGAAAACCTAACACTATAGTCGATCAGCAATTCATAATTTGACTGCAATTCCCCCCGAGTGTCGGCCCTTGCTGCACCCCGTACCCATGAAAAACTACTGCGAAGAGAAGATGTTTTCCACAGTTATATAAGCAAATGTATGATTAACCCATCTTATTCGAGAAAGATCGGTTAATTTTGTAAGTTTCAAGATTTCATTTTTATCTATTCCTGTTTTCTTTGATAGTAATTCTCTTTTATCAGCCGTCAAAATCATTTCATATAACTTTAGAGTATTTTTCAGCTTGGAATTAGCTCTGTTGATTTCAAAATATCTTTATATCCATCAATACTTTTACTTTTTAGATCAACATAATATCCCATATTTTCTCCTCCAGTTGTATTGTTTCTTAATAATTATATTATTTATATATGACAACTGTATGTCAGGGTTTAATTGAGGCGAAAAAACAGCTTGGTTTATAAAGTCCAAATTATAAAGAAAGTAATCAAGTACCTTAGTACGCTTCGAAAAAAGGATGCGGAGCGGATATTTTCAGCTATAGAAAATCTTGCCTCAGATTCTATACCCTCAGGTCATAAAAAACTTTCCGGAGAAGAAAACGCATACAGAATAAGAATAGGTTCCTACTGTGTGATTTATGTGATTGAAGACGATGCTTTAATGGTCTATGTCTTAAAGGCTGGTGCTCGTGGGGACGTTTATAAAAAGTCATTAACATTGACAGTCCGAAGCTAATTGTTTAAAGTGCGTTACTTAACTTAATTAAAATTAAGAATTTACTGATTGATTGTAGAAAAGAGTTATTCAATCAAAATTGTATATGTTACATTTTTGCAGTTGATACCCTTTTCAAAAATCCAAAAATAAAGAAGGAAATACTTAATGAACAGAACAACGAAAACAGGTTTATTGTCTTTAATGATGTTTATTGCCTTTGCTTCAAGCCTGTTTGCACAGACTACAGCGAATGATATCGCTGCAAAGGCCATGCACCAGGCTTTTTACTTAGGTGATGACAGTAGAACACGTGCCGAGATGGTTATCACTGACAATAATGGAAAAATAAGAACCAGGACCTTTGTTTTTCTTCGTAAAGATAAAGTAGAGGATAAAGAACAGTCATACTATTTCTATTTTTCGAAACCTTCGGATGTGAGAAAGATGGTACTCCTTGTACAGACGAATATCACACAGGGGGATCATCGCTGGTTGTATATACCGGCTTTAGATCTTGTTAAAAGAATAGCAGCTTCAGATGTGCGCAACAGTTTTGTAGGTTCAGATTTCTTTTATGAAGATCTGTCCGGTAGGGTGGTAAATGTGGATACGCACGAAATAATTGAGGAGAATGAAAACTCTTATATTCTTCGAAACGTACCTGTCGACAAAGAAAGTGTTGAGTTTGCCTACTATGACGTTGTTATTGATAAAAACAGCTTTCTTCCAATGAAGGCTGAGTACTATAACAAGGCGAATCAAAAATACCGTATTGTTAAGGCACTGGAGACAGAGGTTATCCAGGGTTTCCCAACCATTACAAAAATTGAGGTCAGTAATATAGATACCGGCAGTAATACTGTTCTTTCCTTTTCTCGCGTTGAATATAATATTGGCATGAATGATGATATCTTTACTGAGCGTTATTTAAGACGCACTCCAAGAGTTGTTAGATAGAAAATATCATTCCAATTTTTTTGCGGGTTTCCGGGAAGGACTGGCTTTGGTCCGAACTCCGGGTACCTGTAACATTTTCTGGGTGATTCTTATTTCGGAGATGCTTTCTTTTCAGTTCTCAAATAGCGGCTCGATATGCTCTCTTATTAATTCTAATCTATCTTTTGGGTTTCTTACGAAGAGAGCGGCAATAGAAATAACTATATTTTTCTCCTTATTGAAGTAGATTACATTGCCTCCATCACCCATAGCCGCACAGGACGCCTGGTCAGCATCGATAATCCACCATAAATATCCGTATGACAGGTTTTGTTTTTCCCAACGGCTGTGCTCCTTTGAGCTCTCCTGCAGGTAGTTTGCCGATACAATAACTTTTTCATTCCACAGCCCGTCATTTAAGAATAATTGTCCTATCTTTGCCATGTCTCCAGCTGATAGGGTGAGGCCCCATCCTGCTGTGTTTACACCTGTTTTATCATTAACCCAGCCGCTGATGTTTGTAGCTTTATTAAATGCAAACTGCTCTTCTTTACTGTTGAAAATTAAATTACTCTCAACAGTAATGCCTAGTGGTGAGAATAAGTTTTCTGTTGCAAAATCAAAGACAGATTGCCCGGTTGCTTTAACAAGAATGCCTGATAGTATATCCGGTCCTATCAGGGGAGTGTATCTGAACTTGCCGGGCAGCTGCTTTCCTCCTAATAGATCAAGAGAGAATTTTACCATGTCATCACTTGTAAAATACCTTATGTAGGGTGTGGAAAGATTGTATTTATACGGAGCTGTCATTGTCAGCAGATTTTTTAGCGTGATTTTTTGTATTGTTTTCTCTCCTCTTTTTACCCTGTAATCCGGAAAGAAATCTACTACCCTCTGGTTGATGTTTTCGATATAACCCTTGTCCACGGCAATACCAATCAGGATAGATATAATGCTTTTGGTTACTGAATAAATATGGATTCGGCTGTCAGAAGTGCAGCCCTTAAAATAATTCTCGTATACTGATTTACCGTTTTTGAGTACAACAATACCTGCCGTGTTGCTGTACTCATTGTTTATTATATTTTCCAATTCTTTAATTTTTGCCTGACTCATAGTTTTCTCCTTAATCATTCAGAGGTCCTCTGATTTCTTTTTAACAGGATAGTAGACTTCAGTTATAAGCTCACTTTCATCTGTTACCTGGGAAGGGTCGGTTACATATACCTCATAAAGCGCGTCATCTGGTTCGTAGCCTTCCTTTTCTGCCCAGTTGCGTTGTTTTGTATATACAGAGGACAGGTCGCAGTAAGGCCCGCGCAGTATTGTTTTCAGGCAAAGTTCCGGGGTGAAATCTCTTGTGCCCTTAACCCAATCTTTTACAGGGACTGCAAATTCGGTATCAAGTCCAAATGAACTAAACTCCGCACTGTGAAAAAGCACCATCGGCGGAGCTGCCTGGGTTAACTTTTCGTCTGTAATTTTTCTGAATAATGAACCAAAGCAGATACCATATTCTTTTTTAATTTCGTCCTCATGAATAGTCTTACGGATGAATAGAAGATTCATATCAGGAACTTCTACAAGTTGAACATCAATGTTTTTCAAATATGACATGATTGATTTGCCTTGTTTCAAATTTGATATATCGCTATCTAATTGCTCTATAGTTTTTTCATATTTCTGTAATTGTTTCTCAATTTCCTCTTTCTTCCTGCTTAACTCTCTAAAAAGTTTTTCATCCTGTAATTCCCCCGATTCTATTATTGTTTTAATTTCCTCCAATGAAAAATTATATGCTTTCAGTCGGTTGATAAATAACATCTTCTCTAATTGCTTTATAGAATAATATCTATAACCGGTTTCAGGCTTGATTTCATCAGGCAGAATTAACCCGATTTCAGCATAATAACGAAGTGTCTTTGTGGTTACCTTGCATATATTTGAAAACTCTCCAATAGATAACATAGTGTATTCCCCCTGCAGTGCATCTTCTACCTAGCATACACCTTGCCCTGAGGGTAAAGTCAATCTGTACTTAAAAAAATTATAGGAGTTCTACCATGAAGAGAAAAGATGCTATATAATGGAAGTTAGAATGAAAAGTTATATTATAGATATTGATGGAACAATTTTAGATGGCAGCAGTGAATTGAATAATTCAAAGCAATTCATGCAATTTCTTCAGAATACCGGCAGTGATTTTTTATTAGCAACTAACTCTATTAAATCGCATGATTTGCAGGTTCAAAGGCTTAGAGCCATTGGAATTACGGTCTCTACTGAAATTATATATACTCCAATTGATTCAATAAATAAATATTTAGAAAGAAATAAAATAAATAATGTATATGTTGTCGGGAATGAAAGTGAAATCTCTCAAATACACGCAACTCATTCGTCTAATATGCCGGAATTGATTATTCTCCTTGACTTTGAAAAAAATAATTTCTCATATAATAACCTACAAACAGTGATTGATCACATTGCCGAAGGAGCAAAAATTATCACCGCATCAAGGTCTACCTACTATTTGAAATATAAGAAAAAACAAATCGATACCGGAGCCTTTGTCTGTTTGATTGAATCTGTAACCGGATTATCAATTCCCGTTTTTTGAAAACCATCGAAGGATTATTTTCTTAATGCGCAATTGATTCTCTGACTGAGCTAATGGGGTAATGAAGATTTATGATAAATAATAAGAAAGAAATTATTAAGAACATTTGTTATACTGAACTCGTCTACGGAAGAATAAATAAGAAACTGAGTATGAATTTTACAATTAACCAAATTGAAGCTTTTATAATCAGAGTGCTAAGTGACACCCCTGAAGAGTTTTATTCCAGAATCGGTAAAAATTACTATATTACAAACAAAGATATAAATATCAGAGTAACTGTTAATTCTAATACTTTTAGAGTCATAACTGTTGACCGATTAAAAAAATTACAAAGCTTAACGGAATAAACAATTTGAGAGCCTCAACAGCCTCCTTGTTCTCCGGTATGGGATCTTTTGAAAGCAGAGCCGGCCTGATGTAGGTTGAGAAAAGGATATAGGGTTTATCCATGTTTCGCTCGGTCAGGTCGCTTGTAAAAACCACAACCAGATTCTCCTCGGGGAATACTATCAGATACTGTCCCCAGTAGCCCAGGGCCGTCGGTATTCCCGGCTCAAAGAGCCACCACTGAAATCCGTAGTGGAATTGCGCAGTTTCCACATGTATCTGGGGAGAGGTGGCGGCCTTCAGGTAACCTGCGGAGATTATCCTCCGTCCTTCCCAAAGTCCATCATTGAGCACCAGTTGTCCAATTTTTGCCAGGTCCGTAGGCCTAAGCTCCATATTGCCCCATCCGGTATTGTTTTCGGCCGTATCCCGGGGTTTCATCCGCATCTCTGCATTGCCGATGCTCTTCCCCGGCTGGTCCGTCGGCCAGGTGATATCGGTGATGCCCAGCGGGCCGAAAAGGTTCTCCCGTCCGAAGGCCAGAGCAGAGAGCCCCGTGGTTTTTGTAATAATCGCCGAAAGCAGGTGGGACGCCATATTACTGTAGTCGAACCTGCTGCCCGGCTCTGCCGCCATCGGCAGATCAAGGATGTGTCCTACCCAGTCACTGGTTGCGCGCATCCGGTTAAGCCCCGCCCAGCGGTAAAGGTAGGAATCCCTCGAATCCAGTCCGGTAGTCATTGTCAGCAGGTGACGCAGGCTCAGCCGCTCACCTTCCTCGAAAGGGGGTAAGTAGGCATCCAGAACAAGCACCCCGTTCCGGGCAATTTGAATGCTGTGAATCCCAAGGTATTGCCCCCGGATCGCGTCACTCAAATTGGCCTGTGGCCAGCTTCGCATATTATATTCGGCAGATGTTCCTCAAGCACTCTGAACATCGCAAGAAATGTGCTGTTGGAATCAGTGAGATAATCCTCGAAACATTTCCGAATATTGTAAGAAATTTCCATGAAGACATAGGCTCCGCCAAGTATTTCGATTATACTTTTCATCAAAGCCTTCCTGTCCGGCCGATGGGCGAAGATACAATATTGATAATGTATTGTAGGTTGAAATAAAGAAAATGTAATTTAAAAAAGGTGATCATATGGATTCAATTGATAAACAAAATGTAAATTTGTATTCCAAACTTAAAGAAAATACTCGATTAGAAAGTGCTTTTAAGAAACTCATTGTATTCCCGGTTCTTATCTGTCTGCTTGCTGCAGCCCTTATCTCCTGTACTACAATCCCTGAATATCCAGCTGATGGAATCAGGGTAGCCTGCATTGGAGATAGCATTACCGAAGGTTTTCTCATGCCGAATAAGAAGATGTATAACTATCCGACTCAGCTCGATGAGCTGCTGGATGAAAAGTACATTGTTGAGAATTTCGGTGTCTCCGGCGCATGTGTGATGGGGCAGGCTAATAAGCCCTATGTTAGTCTGTCGGAGTATGAGAAGTCGGTCGATTTTTTTCCCGATATTGTTTTTTTCATGCTAGGTTCCAATGATTCTAAAACATTCAACTGGAACAGAGTGGCTTTCAATATTGATTATAGAGCTCTCGTTGCAGCTTATCTGAATCTTCCGTCGAAACCGAGAGTCATTATCATGACGTCAATTCCGGCATATTCAGGCGCATACAGAATACAGGGTGATGTTATTCAGAATGAAATAGTTCCGGATGTGAAACAAATTTGCAGTGAAATGAATATTGAAATGATTGATTTAAATAAGGCTTTTACCGGCCGGAAAGAGCTTTATATTATTGACGGATTACACCTTAATCAACACGGCGGACAATATATGGCAAAAACTGTCTTTGAATCGATCGACTGGTGGAACCTGCTGAATTGATGAGCAGCACAACAAATTGAATTTTCACAAAAAGTCGAGAACATAGCGGAACGGGAGTATTCGGATGTATTCTAATTATTTTGAACTGCGCTATAGTCAGGACAGTAGTAACGCAGTAAGTTCGTGGACTGTTCTAACTGATACATATAGCTGAACAATAACCGACTGAGGACTGGACGATTAATCCTGTGAGCAACAAATGGGGAAATAATACTAGGATTTATTGCTCGGATAGATAAATACCTTGCAGCAATTTTTTTAAGGCCAGAGAACCAGGGTGAAGGTATAGGTGGTTATTTATTAGATTATGCTAAAAGTCAGCGCAATAATCTTTTGTAAAGCAAAAATCACGCCGATGTATGATCTGCAGCTCATGCGGCTGTTGAGACTGTAGGAAACCCCCCGATTTTCCTTTGAATTATAAAAAGCCTAGGATGGAATTTTCCTGGTGGGGGAATCATGGCAAGAAATAAAGAATATTCGTAGTGTCAAATATTTTTCGTAAGTTCTTTTAATCAGAACATCTCTCTACCCGTATCAGATCATATAGCTCAAAACGGCTGGATAGTCCAGTTTTTTGATATAGGTTGTAAACATGCCTTTCAACGGTTCTGGGTGAAATCTCTAATTGTTCCGCAATCTCACGATGCGTGTAGCGCAGCAGAAGCTTTGCAACAATTTGGCTTTCCCTTGCGGTGAGTTCGTTTCGAATGCAATAATCATTGACCTGTTTTTCCGAAGGGACGTTGCTGCTCAATTGTCCCTTAAGCTCATATATAGTTTTCAAACTGAAAAACAGGGCAAATAAAGCCAGAATGAGACTGAAGCCGGTGAAAGAAAAAAAACCGGTCGGCAGAGATAAAACTGCGGAATTCCCGTTTTTTATAATGAAATATTCGACAATTTCAAAACTGTATCCAGAGATAGAGAGCAAGCTGAAGATCACAAGATAATTTCCAAATTCCTTATGCTTTAGTTCTTTATATCTGAAGATAATCACCGCTGATGGAAGGATTGTTGTTAAGGGGTTCAGAGCCAGGTAAAACGACGGATCCCATCCTAACCATTTAAGAAGGATGGTCAGACCGGTAAGTAAAGACCATCCTGTGATCAATCCCTTCAGGAAACGGCTAGGGTGCTCCTCCCTCCAGATACCGAAGAAAGACAGATAACCCCATGCAATTATTAATCCACTCAGTAAAATCATACTGTAATAAAGCTTGTCCGCTGTCACTGGGGAAACTACTGCCGGCAAGATGACGGACAGTTGCATAATCATGATTAAAACCGCACCGAATAGAATATAGATGAATTCTTTCATCCAGAAAATCAGTCTGAGAAGAGAATGAAGTATAAATGCCGCTATAAGCCCTCCGGTGCATAAGAGCAGAACAATCAATGTCATCCAGAAAAACAGAGAATTCATAATGACAGATTAACAGATACCAGTTCATATATCAATTCTCCCGAACATAGGCAGCAATTTTTTTATCCCCATCTTTTCCAAGAAGAATCCTATATGAGATTTTCATGGCACTAAAGACAATGCCGCCGATTAGTTTGAAAAGAGGATTAACCCCTGTGCTGTAGTAGTAATTCATCTTCAACCAGTTATTTTCTTTCCATACTCTGGTACGATAGGGCATTACTGAGGAAGAAATTTCCAATTCGGTTCTGTTAAACCCAAAGTACATATACTGAATAAATCTTGGACGGGGTTCTGGTTTTAACCGGGCTGTATCATATAATTTCTCAGCCGCTTTCCTGAGCTTTTTTTCGGTTCGGCGTTTAACTTTATCATTAATGGTGTAAAAGGCATGTCCGATGCCTATAATATCTATGATATTACATGCCCACCAGTAAAAGGACATTTTCGCCATATAATTGGGAGCTCCCATAACCCCATCCCCACCGGAGGTTGAAATGATAAGAATCGGTTTTGCAATAAGTTCGGGAATATGATCCAGATACATGAAGCGATCAATAAAGTTTTTCATCAGTCCCGACACCATGGCTGAGTATCCCGGTGACGCAAAAATAATACCGTCAGCATTATGCATGCTTTTTAAAATATGCTGTCCATCATCTTTAAGTGGGCACTTATCTCCTCCCTCTCGCAAACATAGAGAACAACCGCGGCAGAAACGGAGGTCCTTATCTATAAGATGGATATATTCAAACTCTATGCTTTCATCAATTTCCATCATCTCTTTCTCCACAATCTTTACCATGCTCATGGTGTTGCCTTTTTTTCTGGGACTCCCCGATATGACCAATATTTTCATTTAATCCTCCCTGTCTTTTCTTATTAACAGCTGTATATCCTGCGGAGGATAAAATCGATACGTGATTCTACGTACAATCAGAGTACCTATGATGTGAGTAGAAATACGTATAGCCCTCGTTGTGACCTTTGGCTATTGTGAGATTTATGAAGATGTTCAATTCCTGATAAATGAACATACTAACTATTTATTTCAATTGGAGGTTTGCATGAAGCAGAAAAACAACTTTTTAACTTTTGCCTTAAGGGTCTCAGTAATCCAGTTTCTATCCTATTTTTTCATCGGGTTCCTTACTTTTACATTGAAGATCCATTCTCTGGGGTACTATGAACAGCATCCTATCGAAATCGTAACGGTGTTTTTTAAGCACAGTGATTCATTGATAGTGATGGCCGGTCCTTTATTTCAATTTATCAGAGGACTTCTGTTTGCAGGCGCACTGTATCCCATTTTTCATGTGTTTATTGAGAAGAAGAATGATTGGCTTAAGCTTTGGCTTGTGATTATGGTATTTGCCGTCTTTGGACCAGCTGGAGCTGCACCTGGTTCGATAGAAGGGGTAATCTATACAAAGCTTCCACCCTTGTTTCATCTTCTCTATCTACCTGAGCTGGTTCTTCAAACAGCTTTATTCTCTTTTCTGATTCAAAGATGGGAAATGCGTGATTTTAATAACAAGATAAAGATAATTCTTTACATTTTAACCGGCCTGATCACTTTAATGCTCACGTTGGGACTTTTTCAGACAACAGGCTGATTCTTTTATTGTAGTATGTTCGATTACATTTTTATTCTATTTAGGTATATTAAAGGAGTGACAAATGAGTACAAGTAGAAATTGTATAGGTAATGTAGATATGAAAGTTATACTTTCAACCTTATGGATTTTCGTAATGTTTAATATGGTTTTTGCGGATATTATTGGTTTTCTAAATCCCGGAGCATTGGAAGAAATGATGGCGCTGGAGCCAATGCCAATGTTTCTGCTAGTATTTTCAGTGCTTGTGGAAATTCCTATAGCAATGATCGTCCTGTCCAGGATTCTCCAATTCCGAATTAACCGTTGGGTGAACATTGTCGCATGTGCAATTACTATTCTTTGGGTTATTGGCGGAGGAAACACGAGTGGATCATATTTGTTCTTCGCAACAATCGAGGTAGCCTGTATGTTATTGATAATCTGGTTTGCATGGACGTGGAAGGAAAAAGAAGAATAGCTTGTTCCGGTTTTATACTCTTTGATAGCTTTACTGCAGAATATTGTATAAAACATAAATAAGGGGCTGGAACATAAGCAATGAGCCAGCCCTTTTCTTTTATACTTTATTAAAAATATTGGAAGGGATCTAAACAGTCCCGGCTCCTTGATTCACTAATGGAAGCCGTAGTGGCTTTATTTTTAATTTCAGAAAAACTGTTTCGTATAAGTCTCAAATCTGTTGTATACTGCTGGCGATATAATAATAGATGTATAAATATTTATTCATAATATCTTAAAAAAAGGCTGGAACCACAGCTATAGGTCTGCCGGTCTTTTTTATTATTAACCCATTCTTATAGGGAAAAGAGGTAAAGGATGCTTAATCCGAACAGCGGGATTTTATACCTGCTTGCTGCGGTAGTGATTGGATTTGTATTTATTCAATCAATCTACTTTTCTGTACTTGCCTGGAAAAGAGCAAAGAAACTGGGAATGAAAACCGAAACGCTGAAAAAGACTGTTGTATCAAGCGCAGTTTTCACAATCATTCCTTCAATATCAATCGCCATGGGAATCCTTGTGCTGTCAAAAGCCCTGGGGCTGGCGGTTCCATGGCTGCGCCTGTCAGTGGTTGGCTCTCTTGCCTATGAAACTACTGTCGCAGCCTCAGCTGTCTCCGGATATGGTTATACTATGTCTGATCAGATTAGCAATCCGGAAGTTTTCAGTGCCATTCTTTGGGCGATGACAATAGGAACTCTTCCGGCCTTTATTGTGGTTCCGATCTTTGGAAAGAAGATAGAACGGGGCATGGCTAAAATTGAGAGTAAGAACAAACGCTGGAGTGAGCTCTTCGGTGTATCTCTGTTTATCGGGATGATTGCTACCTTCCTCGGAGCCCAGTTCAGCGGGACTACAGGCGGAATAGGCGGATGGATTCCTGTTGTTGTCGTGATTATTTCAGCGCTGATAATGATCCTGTGTAACTTTATATCAAAACATATGAAATCAAATGCAATGGAAAACTATGCCCTTCCTATCAGCATGATAGGTGCAATGCTTTTATCCATTCCAATCACAAACCTGGTTTCTTCTATTTCCGGTTAACCTGCCTAGGAGGCATATATGAAAACTGAAATAAACTATCGTGAACGAATGCATGGAATTGGAAGACGCTGGATGGTCGCCGGCGCAATCCTCATGTTTTCTGTGCCTGTTATTACCTGCATTGTCTTTGATTCATGGCCGAATCTTCAGGTTTTTTTGAAGGGCTCTTTAAGCGTGATTCTCATCTTCTGGGTGGCAGGTTCCGTTGAAGCCTTTTCCTATATGCCGATGCTTGGAACCGGCGGTTCATACCTGGCCTTTGTGACGGGAAATATCAGTAACCTTAAGCTGCCATGCGCCATAAATGCGATGAAAGCCGCAGGGGCCGAGAAGGGGTCAGAGGAGGCTGAGGTTATCTCTACTATTGCTATTGCCGTATCCTCTATAGTGACAACCCTGGTTATTTCCCTTTTTCTGATCCTGTTTCTACTTACAGATATCCAGACTGGTCTTCAGACCGATTTCCTGAAACCCGCCTTCGATAACCTCCTTCCAGCCCTGCTTGGGGGATTCTGCGTTATGATTGTTTCCAAACATGTAAAGATGGCTCTTCTGCCTCTGTTGTTTATGATACTTCTTTTTGCCTTTGTTCCGTCTCTTGCCGGGGCTATGGGCATTCTTGTTCCTGTTGGAATAGCTATTGCGGTAATCTCCGCGCGGATTTTTTATAAAAAAGGATGGGCTTAAAAATGGCTAATTACGCTTTAGTAAATTGTAATCTTATAGACGGCAAGAAGGCGGGCATACAACCTGCCATGACTCTCCTGATAAGAAGTGGTAAAATCTTTGCGGTAGGCAGATCAGAAGATATAAAAGATACCTCCGGTTATAAAACCATAGACCTGGGCGGAAAGTATGTACTGCCGGGCCTGATAAATGCCCATATGCATCTGCCACTCACCGGGAAGGGCACAAAGGCAAGCTCGGCGGGAGCGAGCCAGGAGCGTCTCCTTAAGATCCTTAAGACCCGTATTGGGCGTTCGCTCTTACTTGGGATGATGAAAACTAATGCGGCCGCTCAGCTGCACTCCGGGGTAACTACCTGCAGGTCCATGGGTGATCTGTTCTATACGGATATTAAGCTCAGGAATATGGTAAACAGCGGTAAGGCGCCTGGACCCCGTCTCCTTGTTTCGGGCCCCATTATTACCCCAACCGGCGGCCATGGCCGAAATTTCGGGGTAGTTGCCGACTCACCCTGGGAGGTTCGCAGGGCTGTGCGGAGGAATATTCAGGAACAGGTAGATGTTATAAAGATTGCCAGCACAGGCGGGGTTACCGACGCGCTAAAGCTCGGAGAAGCCGGTCGTCCGACAATGAGTCTCGAAGAGGTGACAGCCGCCTGCGTAGAGGCTCATATGGCGGGCTTAATGGTTGCCTCCCATGCGGAGAGCACTGAAGGGGTTAGAATAGCCCTGAAGGCCGGGGTTGATACCATCGAGCATGGTGCAAGTTTAGATGATGAGATGATAGAACTCTTCCTTCATAACCCGAAATCTCTGCGCGGCTACTCATCACTGATCCCGACCCTTTATCCGGCGATAACCATAGGAAATCTTGATTCGTCTATTACATATATGACTGATGTACAGATAAAAAACTCGGTAATGGTTTATGAGGGGATGATTTCCGGGATGAAGACTGCTGTAAAGGCCGGGATAAAGGTAGGGCTTGGAACCGATGCTTCAACTCCATTTGTTACTCAGTACAATACCTGGCGCGAGCTTGAGTTTGTCATCAAATACGCAGGAATGTCCGCCCAAAGGGCAATCGACAGCGCCACCCGGATAAACGCGGAGATTATGGGAATAGACGACGTAACCGGAACTCTCGAGGCGGACAAGGCATCTGATTTGATAGTTGTCCAAAAGAATCCCCTTGAGGATATCAGAAGCCTCAAGGAGGTCAGTATGGTTATGCATGGAGAGCTCTTTATTGATAAGCCGAAATTCAAGACTATTCCCGAGGTTGATAGGGCTATCGATTCTATAAGCTTTATGGATAGCTGATATTATGGATAATGCGGAGTTTAGTACAGAATTAGAATTTAAGATAATAAATTAAACCTTTTCAATCACAGCCTTTTGTTGTATATTATGATTGTATACAAACGAGGAGGCTTTAGTGGATTTTTCCAATATTGTCGGTTTCGATTGGGATGAGGATAATTTCTATAAAAATATTGGAAAGCACAACGTTTTTAATACTGAGGCTGAGCAGATTTTCTTCAATCATCCCTTAGTGGTTAAGCGTGACTGTAAGCACTCTCGAACAGAAGAGCGGTTTTATGCTTTGGGGCAAACAAATCATGATAGGCTGCTTTTCATCGCGTTTACTATTCGTTCTGATAAAATCCGAGTTATCTCTGCCAGAGAGATGACCAAAAGGGAGATTAGAGTATATGAAGACAACCAAAAAAGAACTTCCTGAGTTTGAAAATGAGATGGAAGAACGCAAATTCTGGGAAGATCATGATTCAACGGACTATTTGGACTGGGATGAGTCCCAAGTAGCCCGATTTCCTAAACTGAAGCCCACAACAAAATCTATTTCTATCCGATTACCTCAGGACTTGATTGACGATTTAAAAATCTTGGCAAACAAGCGTGACGTCCCTTACCAATCACTTCTTAAAGTCTTTTTAGCCGAGAAAATCGAAGATGAATTTAGCAAGAAGAAGGTTGGCTGATTTTACACGTAGCATATAGTCAGTGAAGTTGATACCGTGGTTAAAAATTCAAACAATTGAATAACGTCTTTTTTTTTAATGCAATTGACATGAAATACATCTTTTTTTATTATAAACTCAAGCGTTGTAAGAACGCACTTTTAAATGGAGTAAATATGCCGGTTTCAGTTAATTTTCAGATTATTTCAGCACTACCTAAACTCGTCCTCGTTAACTATGAGAAAACCTGACCGGCGGTAGCATTGTATTTTCAGACCCGTTGGTTTTAACCGGCGGGTCTTTTTTTTATACAGGATAGTTAAAAACTGCAGTTTTTAACTATCTACAATAGATGTAATGGATGTTTATTTATTGACTGATAAGGAAATAAATAAACTCCAAGGCAACTCAATATTCACAATTACGTGTTATTGAGTTGCCTCAAAATAAGGGGTTGTTTATGGTGCTGGAAGTAGATGGTTTAAGCAAAACATTTAAAAGCAGGGTAAAGGGCAGCGGATTCAAAGGTTCCCTGAAAAACATGTTTTCTCCGGAGTATAGGTCTATAGAGGCTGTGAATGATATCTCTTTTTCGGTTGAAGAAGGGGAGATTACCGCCTTCATAGGTCCCAACGGCGCAGGAAAATCGACGACGATTAAACTTATAACCGGTATCCTCTATCCTGACGAGGGGCGGGTTTCCGTACTAAATATGGACCCCCATAAAGACAGAAAGAAACTAGCCTACCGAATCGGTGCCGTCTTCGGCCAGAAGAGTCAGCTATGGTATCATCTTCCTCCGTCCGATTCTTTTGATCTTTTAGGTAGTATTTATAATCTGAGCGCCCCTGAGATCAAGAAGCGGGTAGCTTACCTGACTCAAGTTTTTGAAATTGGCCCCTTTCTTAATCAGGCTGTAAGGAAATTATCCCTTGGTCAGAGAATCAGGTGTGAAATAGCCGCGTCTCTCATCCATAGCCCTGAGATCCTCTTTCTCGATGAGCCGACAATCGGTCTTGATGTAGTGGTCAAGCAGAGAATTCGTGAGCTTATCACGAGAATAAACCAGGACAGCAAGGTTACTGTATTTCTTACGTCCCATGACACCTGCGACATCGAGAAGATCTGTCGCAGGGTTATTGTAATTAACAAGGGGCAGATGGTCTGGGACGGTTCGGTGAAACAGATGAAATATTCTCTGCTTAACAAGAGAATAATCAATGTAAGGCTTGAAGAACCGGTGGCGCTTAACATGAAAGGCGTTGAACTGCTGAAAGAGAAGGGCTGCTCGGCCAAGCTCGAAGTGGACCTAACTGTTACTTCAATGAAAAAAGTGATGTCGGCCCTGGTTACAAGGCACAACATAAGTGATATCAGCATCTCAACCATGCCGATGGATGAGGTTATCTCATCGATTTATGAGGGGGGCGTATGACGCACCTGCGCAAATACCGGATGATATTCAGCTGCACCATAAGAGATCAATTTGCCTACATCCCTGCCTACCTCATTGGAAATATCTTCTTTGTTATAATCCTCTTTGTTTTTTTCTCTCTCTGGTCGGTAATATACCGGGGCCAGAATTTAATTGCAGGTCTAAGCCTTACTCAGACCCTCTGGTATCTCTCTTTTACCGAGGCTGTCGAACTGTCAAAAGCGAGGGTGTATATTCAGATTCAGGAAGAGGTCAAAGAAGGATCCATAGCCTATGCTCTGGGGCGCCCCTATTCCTATAACGGTTTTAAGGTTGCCCGGTCTCTTGGAGAAAGTCTCGTGAAAGTTATACCCATTATGTTGCTGGGATTTATCGTGTGTTTCCTGTTTACAGGAATGCTGCCGGGATACTGGAGTGCCTTGCCTTTTGGAATCATCCTGATAATAGGCGGAATAACCCTTAACATCATGTGGGGCCTCATAATAGGACTGCTGGCTTTCTGGACGGAGGAGGTTACTCCCTTCTACTGGATACTGCAGAAGCTGATATTTATAGCCGGAGGAATGTTCCTGCCCATCGATTTCTTCCCTGACTGGCTGCAGACTGCTGCTAAGGCTGCGCCTTTTGCTTTTTCCGCCTATTGGCCGGCCATTACCATGGTTGATTTTTCCATGGAAAACTTCAGAACGGCTCTTTTCGGGCAGGCCTTTTATATTGCAGTTCTGGCTTTTACAGCTTATCTGATTTTCAGGACGGCTTTGAAGAAAATCCATGTTCAGGGAGGCTAGAGTATGTGGAAATTATTAAAGAAGTACTTCGTATTTAACTTATCGGCGGGAATGGAGTACAGGGCCTCCTTTCTGATTCAGGTATTTGGAATGTTTCTAAATAACTGCGCCTTTATTTTTTTCTGGATGATTCTCTATAAAAGGATAGGGGGGGACATCAATGGATACGGGTTCTCGGATGTGATGTTTCTCTGGGCCCTTGCAGCCTTGGGTTACGGTCTGGCTGAAGTCTTCATGGGCAACTCCCGGTTTATCTCCTCTATAATCTACAAGGGTGAGCTCGATGTCTATCTGCTTCAGCCCCGGGCTATTCTTCCCAATCTGGTTTGCTCCAGGATGAATACTGCCGGCTGGGGGGACGTAACCTATGGTATTGTTCTTTATTTTCTGACCCAGAGTTTTGAGCCCCATAAGGTACTTATGTTTCTGGTTTTTTCAATATTGATGGCGGTGGTTTTTACGGCGGTGAGAATCATTTATCACAGCCTTACCTTTTTTCTGGGAAATGCCGAACAGTTTGCAGGGACTATAACCGAAATGGTTATTATGTTCATCCTCTATCCGGGATCAATTTTCTCCGCTCCCTCAACCTGGATTCTTCACTCGGTTATTCCGGCAGCCCTCGTGGCCTGGATTCCGGCAGAGATCTTTGCATCCTTCGATTTGAAGAAACTCCTGGTACTTCTCTCAGCAGATGTCGCAATTATTATTCTTTCGGTAGTTGTGTTTCAGGCAGGCCTGAAAAAATACAGCTCCGGGAACCGGATGGGCACGAGGATTTAAGGTTGATAGGGAGCTCATACGCTGCTGCTTGCAAGAATATCGATAGTTTTCAGCATTGAATCAAGATTATCAATTAAAGCTTTAACCTCAACAGCGTTCTTTGAAATACTGTTTTCGATTATTTTAGAGTTATCGGCCAGGCGGGTAATTGTATCATTCAGATCCCGGCCCAGGTTTTTTGCGCTAACCTGAGAGGTGATAATAATATCACATTGTTCCTGCAGCTGTGACATACTGTTTATAAGGTTTGTTATTGATTCCTTACTATCTCTGACACTTAGATCCGTTTTGTCAGCAAGAGATTTAACCTCCTTAGCTATTACACCGAACCCTTTGCCTGCGTTTCCGGCACGAGCGGCTTCAATTGAGGCATTTAAGCCTAGAAGATTTATCTGACCGGCAATGTCAACAATACTATATAGAACTTGTTCAATTGTGCCGGCACTTTGCTCCAGCTTTATCAGTTCATTGCTGATATTGTTTCCCTCTGTATTTGAATCATCAATATTATGATGAAGAGCTATGAAATTTTCATTGATTTTTGTTAAAAAAGTCTCATTTTCCGTTGCCTTTTGTGAGGATTTTTCAATAAATTCGGAAAACAGTTCGATGCTTTCCCTGCTTGACTTCCAGACCTGGTCTTTAATCTTCATGATATGTTTCATCTGATTAATAGTTCTCTTTAAGAAGAACTCTTTAAAAGCAGAGTATTTCTGAATGTAATTATCAATATATTCATCATGGAATTTCTCTCCCGGCTTGACCCGATAGAACATCAGGGCAGTAAGGGTTTGATTGATATTCACTCCCAGCAGTTCTCCGAAGGTGGAGAATCCGGCGACAGGTATATTGTCGAAGAGTTTAACCCCGCTCAGTTCATTCTGGTTAAAAAGCCGTCTGAGTATGCAGTCATTAAAAAGTCCGCCGAGGAGTTCTCCACTTTTGCCCTTACGGAATTGGGCAAAGTCTTTCTCTATCGAAGAAAGGAAATCAGTATGCTTTACAAGTACAAGTTCATCGCCGAAGGCAAGATCGCAGTAGAAATGGATTTCCCTGCTGCTGAAGTTGATTCCGGAAATTGATCTTACATAGATATCGTTATTTATAACTATTGCAAAGCTGTAGGATTCCAGGTTTTTTTCAAGCTGATCTTCAGCACAGTTAAAATGTCTGCAGAGTTCCGAGATTGCATCAACAATATCCCCGGTATCCTTTCTGACCACTGTCTTAATATATCTATTAGCCGGATCAGCCTCTGCCACGGTAAAGGAATAAGGCTTTATTTCAAAATTCTGAGATTTAAATACGCCGATTTTTATATCGCTTTTAAAACGGAGCAGAGTAATAACGGCCTTATTCTGAACGACCTCGTTATTGTTGTAAATATAGGTATTCTGAAAATCCAGTTTACCGCCTGCTGATCCTCCAATAAGCAGGCAAGGCAGCTTTCCTGAGTTATAAGCAGCTTCCATAAAGAAGCTTTCACTTCGGGAAAGTCCGTCAATCAGCGTGTAGGCGACGCAGTTCTGATAATTCAGGGGAAAGGACGGTCGCAGCTTCGTAATCTCCTTCTCGATGAGTGCCGTCCTTTGTTCAGGATCCATCCCCGGATCTGAAAGCTCAATTGAATGTATATCTACATCATCGATAATATCAGAAGAAAAGCATTGAAGAACAATACTTTGCCGGTTCTCATCAGCCGGATTATACAGAGGATGCCGGCCGCCGTTGCTGATGTTGCAGAGTTCTCCGGCTGTTGAGGTTAAAATCAGGGGGATATTGCCGCTGATATTTTTTATTCTTGCTGAGGCTTCCCTAAAGTCGATATCGGGAGAAATAAAACCGAGAATTAGCCTGGTATCTTCAGGAATAACGTTTTCTATCCCGTTTAGCTCTGAATACGATAGTTTTAAAATAGAGATATTATTCTTGTTTTCCGTCATTTGATTTAAATCCTGTATCTGATAATATTTTATATTCTGGACATTTTATGTCGAAGAATCGATTCTGTAAATCACTTTTTTCAGATATTTCAGGCGTAAGCCGAGTGTTCTCTGTTAAGGCAGCGGTAGCAGCTTTTGTTGATTATGACTTTCCTCTTCATCAGGCTTAATGACTCTTAACCGTCAGAGCCTCGAAGGCGCATCGCAAATCGGTGCCCACCGGAAGGTGAAGCCCCTTAATGCCCAGCTTTTCCGCCGCCTCGATGTTGGGTGCCAAATCATCTATGAAGAGGGTCTGCGAAGGCGTCAGGTCGTACTTAGAAAGGAGATACTCGTAGATCCGCGCATCGGGTTTTAGAAGCTTGACCTCCCAGGATATAACCCCGCCGTCGAAGATATCAAAATCCTCAATTCTATTGCGTATCACCTTGTACGCCTCTTCCCCGAAATTGGAAAGCAGATAAACACTCATTCCCCGTTCTTTGCACTCCCGGGCTACCTTGAAGGAGTCTTCCATGGGCTTAATGTGGGAAGCAACCTCACGGATGAAGCGGCCTATCTCATCAATGAAATCAGGGTAGTACGGCTCAAGTTTACCAATAGTCTCCTCGATGCCGGCGGTTCCCCGGTCCATCTCCAGCCAAAGATTACTTCCGATGATCTTCATCAGGGGGTGTTCCTCAAATTCATCCTTGCCAAATATAGCCTTGTACAGACCTCGGGGATCCCAGTTAAGAAGTACGTTGCCGATGTCAAAAACTATATTTTTTAAGTCATTCATTTAAAAGTTCCTCATTATTTCAAGATTCACAGGAGATTGGTTAATTACTGGGATATTACTTTATTTTACCATACTGTTTCAACCTGATTCCCGTAGGTAAACACCTCCAATCCTGCTTTCGTATTCCCTGAAAGGGTTTTTAACTATAGTGTACTTTAATGTACGTTCCACCCAGCCATATTAATATCATCGTACTTTATAATTTTTTATGATATATTGCGTTAATATGACAGTTTCTCAGATAGTTAATCTTTCGATGATAACATATGGAGTCGCATCTCTGGTTGTGAGTTTTATCGTTTCAGGAAGGACAAAAAACAGGTTATTAAAGTTTTACATGCCGCTTCACTTTTTGCTTGTAATTAGACAGGCTGTCTTTACGCTCCAAAATTTTCAGAATATAAACGGGGTTGTAATCACTGTTATACATTACTTAACTCTGATGCTATTTTTATCATCTCTTATCCTGTTCGTGGAAGAACTCCACAAACCCTATTCGAAACAAAGTGTTTATATACCAGTGACTGTCGCAATATTATTTATTGCGGGCTGTATTATATTTATATACCTTTTTATAAAAGATATTGATGCAACCTGGAGCATTTCCATCTTCTTCTACTCTCTTTTTCTCATCATTCTTATAAGAGGCAGAATTCTTATTCGCTATCAGAAAAAAAGATCCTGGTATAAAAGAGCTTCTATAATTTACGGCCTGATGATAATCCTGACACCTGTCCTGGTTCTTGATGAAGTTTTATGGGTAATGCTCTATTCCGATCTTTTTCTAAGTCCCAGTTTGTTTTATCTAATATGGAATACTGTAAGTATTATTGTCTTGGCGGGAACTTTTCGCTTGGAAAATAATCAGGAAATCTTTTCTCAGGAAATACACAGCAGTCTGTCCAAACGGGAAATGGAGATTTCCGCCTTGATCTGCAGAGGATATACATATCAGCAAATTGCCGATAATCTATTCATATCTTATTCCACTGTTAAAACCCATGTATATAATATCTACAAAAAACTGGATATAGGAAATAAAATGGAATTAGTCAATTTGTTTAGATCCGTCCCCGATAAACAGTAGAAAATTTGTATAGGGAGATCTCCTTATACATGAGAAATCAAGAGTTCTCCTTATATTCATTTCCACTAAAAACCTCATTATATACAGGGTGTTTCAATAATGCTGTTAAAAGAGAGGATTGATAAAGTGCGTATTCTAATATTGAAAATATTGGGCCTGTTTAAAAGATTAAGGTCGGCTGCAGCCCCAGGGCCGGCCGCATGGAAGGGGGCGGCATTTGGTGTTGCCGCCGCCGGGGTACTGTTGTGGATAATCGGATGTGTTGAAAACTTTCTGCTTGTTGATTACGGCTTTGCCGGATTCCTGCTCAGTATTATTATCGGACTTTTTGTTTTTTCGGCGGCAAGCGGTGTTGTTGTACTGTTTCTGAAAATTCAGGCGGGAATACCGTACTATTACAGATGGCTTTGGATAACTGTCATTCTTATTACTGTCATTGTGTTTATTTCGACCTTTATCACAGGCGTTATTATCACGGCTTTTGCCGGTATGTTTATTGTTTCTATCTTTGGAGCGGCATTAAATATTATACTCCGACCAGGTTATAGAAACCGCCCGCTTATAAAACGTATTATTACTATTTCGGGGCTTGTGATTGGAGCCTTGGGCCTGATCCTGGGAAGTTTCTATCTGCTTTATCCGGGATCTGTAGTAGATAAACCGGTTAATGCCGCCGCGGGCATAGAAGTAGAGAAGATTAATGCCCCGGATCCGTCTCAAGCCGGCGCTTATAAGGTCCTTTCTCTCAGTTACGGCAGCGGAGAGGATTACCGCCGCAAACAATACGGTGAAGATGCCGATATTGTTACAAAAACAGTTGACGGAACGCCTTATATCGATGGCTGGGAGGGATTCATCGGATGGGCCAGAACCCTTTTCTGGAAATTCGACGTGACGGAACTTCCGCTAAACGCTTCGGTCTGGTATCCCGATGGTGACGGTCCTTATCCGTTGGTGCTTGCCGTTCACGGTAATCATCTGATGGAAGATTATTCAGATTCCGGATATGCCTATCTGGGTGAACTTCTGGCAAGTAATGGTTTTATTTTTGCGTCGGTCGATGAAAACTTCCTGAACTATTCCTGGTCCAATATTCTGGGCGGGATCAAAGAGGAAAATGATGCAAGAGGATGGATTCTGCTTGAGCACTTGAAGCTGTGGCGCAAGTGGAATAATTCACTCGACGGTTTTTTTTCCGGGAAGGTCGATATGAACAACATCGGTCTAATCGGGCATTCTCGCGGAGGTGAGGCGGCGGCAGTCGCGGCTGCATTCAATATGCTTTCCTTCTATCCCGATGATGCCCGGCAGGTTTTTGATTACGGATTCAATATAAAGTCGGTAATTGCCATAGCTCCCACCGACGGTATGTATAAACCTACCGGGGTGGGTACTCCCATCGAGGATATCAGCTATCTTGTTCTTCACGGCGCTAATGACGGGGACCTCGTTATGTTTATAGGGGCAAGTCAGTATGAACGGGTCAGCTTTACCGGGCAGGAAGATAAATTTAAGGCTTCTGTGTATATTTACGGTGCTAATCACGGACAATTCAATACCGAGTGGGGAAACCGGGATGTCCCGATCATCGCATCTACATTACTAAACAAGAAGGAGATAATGCCGCCGCAAGAGCAGAGACAGATAGCAAAGGTTTATATTCCAGCCTTCCTCAGGGCGACGCTAAGAGGCGAGACGGGTTATATTCCTCTTTTCAAAGATTACCGAACAGCTTCCGGTTGGCTGCCTGATACAATCTACCTTAATAATTTTCAGGATTCGGCAACAACAATAATCAGTGACTTTGAAGAAGATATTGATCTCGTTTCGACGTCAATAAAAGGCGGCCGGCTTATGGGCGAAAACCTGAGCCTTTGGAAAGAGGATGTTGTCGAACTGAAGGTGGGCACTTATGAGGCTAAATCAGTCTTTCTCGGCTGGGATAATGAAAACAACATGGTAGAGGCCTCCTATCTAATCGAACTTCCCGATGACGGCTTTATGGTTAACAAAGAAAGTTGTCTTGTTTTTTCACTGTCCGACGCGAATGATGAAAACGAGGATGCACGCCGGGAGTCAATCGATCTGACAATTGAGCTTGCGGATGCATCGGGAGTGAGGGCCCGGCTTCCCCTTTCTTCATTCTCCCGGCTTCAGCCCCAGATTGAGGGACCTACTGCTAAAGCGGATTTTATGTATTCTACTAAATTGTCGGAACCGGTTTTTCAGACCTTTGAATATCCGCTTGAAAAGTTTGTGAACAACAATGCCGAATTTGATTCCGGTACTCTTGAATCGATAAGGTTTATATTTGATAAAACTCCATCAGGAGTTGTAATCCTGGATAATATCGGATTTCGTCCGTGATATGATATGATATGATATGCTGTAACAAGGAACCTTCACAATTTGGAGAGTCTCTATGGAAAAAAATTATCTTAAGACACCTTTGATTATTTTTTCATTTTTATGCCTGGCTTTAGTATTAATAAACAGCAGGTTTGATTACTCCTGGGATGATTGGCGGCCGGCAAGCTGCACGGCATCGACGATAGGATGTTTTTGTGAAAAAGCTGGAGACGGCCTGCTGCGCCAGCCTGTTAATACCTATAGCTCGCTGTCCTTTACCCTTTTGGGTTTTATTATCTTTAACCGGGTGAGGCGTGATGTAAAAATCGGCGTTAGAAAAAATATGTTATCTACCAAACTTATTTATGGAGCAGTATTTGCAGCCTCTCTGGCCCTGACGGGGCTGGGGAGTGCCTTTTATCATGCTTCATTAAGTTTCGCGGGCCAGACTATAGACGTGCTTGGAATGTATTTTACTGTAAGTTTCATCCTTATGTATAATATTCTGCGGAGCTGCTGTATGAAGGAAAGTCACGCCGCGGTGCTCTACATAATTATAAATACTGTCCTATCATGCGTTCTGATATTTTTTCCCGGGGTTAGAAGATATATCTTTGCCTTCTTTTTAATTTTATCTTTATTGCTTGAATTGAGATACCAAAGAGAGAAAAGGCATGATATCAAATCAAAATATCTGCTCTTAGCTTTCTTTATAATACTAATTTCCTTTTGTATATGGATATTGGACGCATTTAAAATTTTATGCAGCCCGGAGAGCCTTATTCAGGGACATGGAATATGGCATATAGGCGGCGCGGTTTCCGTCTGGTTCCTGTATCTGTATTACAGATCGGAAAATGTAGTCTGAAGAGGTTTAGGGACCGAGAATGTCTTTTTTAACACTTCTTAGATATCTTTCCCGAACAGCATCGATTTCTTAATAAAATCCCATCCGTTTTTCAGATAGAAACTGTGTGCTCTCTTCCGTTTAACATTTGAATGGACTATTATTCTGCCAAGACCCATTGTTTTAGCCCATATCACAACCCGATCTATTAAGCTTTTCCCTATTCCCTTGTTTCTTTCATTCTCATCAACTATCAGGCCTACAATCTCACAATATGCTTTATTCAGATATGAATGGCTGATTCTGCAGTCCACCCAGCCGATAATTTTAGTTTCATTATCCGCGACAAATACTGCCTCCGCATCATTCTCGTCGTTGATGCAATTTATCAAATGTTTCTCATCAATCTCGTATCCAAGCTGTTTTGCTAAAATAGTGTAATCATCAATATCATTTAAAGTAATTTCTCTTATTTTCATGTTTAACCGTTTCTATGTGATAATTTAAAAATAACATAGAAATTTGACCTTCACATCAATAATTTATTTTTGAGCATTTCACAGCACCATGCGCTGCCATTTAAGAGCAGGACCCTTGAAGTTGAACAGATACCCAACTTTAATACCAGAAATGGACAGATAATTCAGCAGCTGAGCTTCCAAAAAGATTACTATTGCCATCTTGCAGCATGCAAACTATTATTAATGTATGACCAAAGTAGCGGTAAATAAGGCTTCCTGTTATGATCCAAAGAAGCTGGCCGATATTATCTCCGAAGCGCTATCGGAGGTCGGACTTTTCCTTCCGTCGGATGCCCGTATACTTGTAAAACCAAATATTGTTTCACAGAACTTCCCGGTCCAGTGTACCACTACCCATCCATCTGTTATTGATGCTCTCTGCATGCTGCTGTCGGATAACCGATGCAGCATCATAATAGGCGAATCATCGGCTTTTTATCAGGGGGGATATACACAAAGAGGATTTCGTACTTCGGGAATAGCGGATGTAGCGAGGAAATACTCTGCTGAGCTAGTAGCCTTCGAGGAGGACGGCGGCGTTCTTGTAGATAATCCGAAGGGTGTGGTTCTTAAACAAATTCTTATGTCAAAACGTGTTCAGGAAGCGGACTATATAATATCGGCCGGCAAACTTAAGACTCATTCATTTGCCGGCATGAGCGCTACAGTGAAAAATATCTTCGGCTTAATTCCCGGAGGAACCAAGTATGAATACCACTTTACCAGCGGCTACAGCCGGGAGCTGTTTGCCGAAAAAATAGCAGATCTCTACGCTCTGGTTCGGCCGGACCTGTATGTTCTTGACGCTGTTCGGGGACTCGAAGGCCCGGGACCTGCCGCTACGGGCAGGCCGAAGGATACCGGTATAGTTATGGTCTCGGACAACGGTTACGCCCTTGATTATCTAGCGGCCCGCATGATTGGCGTTGATCCTGCCGGCTATGAGATTCTGCAGGCAGGAATAAAGAGAAGATTTCTTCCTGACCCGCAGCAGATAGTTATGACAGGAGATTTTGATACCCTGCCTTCGGTACCTTATAAGCTGCCGAAAAAATCTGAAATACGGCCCCGAGAGAAGGTCCTTCTGTATCAGGCTGTTGCGGTATATCCGCTCGCAAAGAAGGGTAAATGCACCTGCTGCGGCATCTGTGCACTCAGGTGTCCACTGCAGGCCATAAGGATTGACGGTGGTGCCGAAATAGACCTTGATGCATGCCTTAAGTGTTACCACTGCTATTACCTCTGTCCTGAAAAAGCTATTGTGCTGAAGGGATTGAGCCGGTTTAACATGGCAGGACGATTTTTTAGAAGACTGCTCCGGATATAACCGAAAGATAGTAGCATGACAGCAGTTATTGTTGTTTTATTGTCACCTTAAGATCTTTAGGATACTGTTAATCAGCAGATTTATTTGAATTAAAAAGAAACTTTATATTTCCTTCCGGTTTCAAAAAAAAATCAATGAATTGTCCGATAAATTTTCAAATTGGTCTAATGAAGATTTAGTCACGTTAATCAACAAAAGCATATAATATGCGGCAAAATTTTATAGAAAACTCAAACTATATATAGCTTTTAAAGAATTAATTCAAATAAGAACTATACTTTCAAAGTTAACAAATACCTGACTTCATAACCCTGAATAGACAGATAATAAAGCAGCTTAAGTTCTATTGACGAGTTAAAAGAATTTATAGCCTTTAGCATGGATGTACATAAACAGACGCTCTCATGGATGAGCAGAGCGCCTGTCATTTACCTGCAAGCTGCTTACGTTGACACCAAGTTTTAGAGAAAAGTTTTTCAGATAATTCAACTACTAAAAAATAATATCATAATAAATCACCTGATTAATAATCTCATGAGTGTTACGGATTCTCCGTGGTACATTTCATTAGAGATTGGTAGCCAGCCAAAATTTCCATAATAATTAGCATACTTATCTGTGAATAAATAAATCTGTTCATAATTCAGTCTGGCTGCTAAAGTTATAATGTGTTTAATTAGAGATTTCGCAACACCATTATTCCTATATTCAGATAATGTATAAACACTTGCCAGCCATGGCGAATAATTAGGGTGAGATTCCATGTCATTTTCGATTAAACTGGCAGTTCCTATTGGCATTCCTTTATGTAAAACAAGTAGCGTTATGGGAATTTTTGTTTTATTACAGGATTTTTTCAAACGTTTAGTGCGCTTTTCAATTGTACTATTTTGATGATATCGACCGAACTCAGTATGTAGCCATTCTGAGACGGATGTAATAAATTCGGGATAATCAGCGAGCCAGACTATTTTTATATCAGTATTTTCGAAACCGGCCATTTTCAGCTCATGCTTTGTCTGCAAGAATGTCTTCAGCAATCAGCACTTTAACTCCCATCTTTTCTACTTGCTTAATAAATGATTCGGGAGCACGCGCATCAGTCAATAATATATCTATATCGGTAATTGGGCATAACGATATTATTCCCGGCTCATCTATTTTATCAGCATCGAGAACAAGAATACATTGTTGTGAATTGGAGATGAGAATTCTTGATATATTTGTTGCTTCATGGCTGTTATTTGTAAGTCCATGTGCGATTGTTAATCCGTCTGCTGAAATAAAGGATATTTTTGCTATATAGTTTTTTAAATCTTTTTCCGCCATCTCTCCTACAATGGAAAAAGATTTGCTATCCATTTTTCCGCCTACTGTATAGGTGGTTATTCCCGGGTAGTGCAGGAGCAGATTCATTGTATTCACGCCATTTGTAATGACTGTCAAATCATTAGTAGTATTAAGATGCTGTGCAATATGCTCGGTAGTCGTCCCTGCGTCAAGCATTATTGAGTCCCCATCCTTGATAAGTGATACGGCAGCCTGGCCGATAATGTCTTTTTCTTTAAAATTTTTCTTTTGTTTTTCTGTTAATGGAATCTCATTGTTTTGGGTGATGCTGGTTTTGGAATAGGCGCCACCATGCTTTCTCAGAAGTTTACCCTCGTTGGCAAGTTCGTTTAGGTCATTTCTTACGCTCATTTCACTGACGGAAAATAATTGTGACAGGACTGTAACTTCTACTGAGCCTTGTTCTTCTAGCATATTGAGAATTTCAACTTTCCGTTCTCTCTTTGTCAGTTTTTTTTGCATATTTATCCTTCTCGGGGTTGGTTTTTCTGAATGAAGTATAGTATATCTTGCGAATCATGGCGATATTTATTTCGATATATGTTAAAAAATATTAATACGATAAGAATGCGAAAGAAAATAATGTAATTAGATATGAATAAACTATTTTAATGTTGTTGTAAGAAATGAAAACAGCAAGAAATAGTTAGTGTACGAAAAAAAATCTTGACAATAGAAAGATCTCAAATGATAATGAATTATAAATGTTAAGGAGAGCATCCATGATTCCTAACCTTATAGTAATGTTAACCAATAATGATGAAACAGTATCAAACGCACTTGAGGTTTTTAAGTCCTGTGCCGATCTGCCTGTTAAATTCTGGGGATTTAAAGATATTGGTCTTCCAAAGACAGAAATGAAATCTCTCGTAGAAAATATGAGAAGCGTAGGAAAAGAGACTTTTCTTGAAATAGTGTCTTTAAGCGAGAGTGAATGTCTGGATGGCGCCAAATTGGCTGTGGAATGCGGTTTTGATTATTTAATGGGTACAGTTTATTTTGAATCGGTTTTCTTATATTTAAAGAAAAACAGAAAAGCATACTTCCCCTTTTGCGGTCGCATTGAAGGTCATCCCAGTATTCTTAAAGGCACTCCGGAAGAGATAACAGAAGATGCATACGTGCTGCAGCAGAAAGGGGTTCAAGGAGTTGATGTGCTAGCTTACCGGCATGAATCAGATGCCGAGAAGGTCTCTGAGCTCATTGTCGAGCGTTTAGATATTCCGGTAGTCATAGCAGGCAGCATTAGCAGTTTTGACCGTATTGATGTGATGAAGAGAATTAATCCATGGGCATTTACTATTGGAACAGCGTATTTTGATAAAAAATTTGTAAAGAATGGAACATTCCGAGAACAGGTAATTGCCAGTTATGATTATCTCCAAAAATAAGCCTGATTAGAGAATCGGAGGAAAGAATGGACGTGTTAAAAGTAGAAAAAAAGAATGCACGGAACTTTATGGAAGGTGTTGAACATTGCCGCGAGTATTTACAAACCGATAAGATCGTTTTTGGTACTTCTGAATTATTGCCTGGACAGCGAGGGGCAAAGGATGTTGGCCATCCTGATTCCCACGAAGTTTTTTATGTTTCAAGAGGTCATGTATTGATGTTTGTTGAAGAGCAGGATCGATATTTCGAATTAAATGAAGGCGATTGTATTCTCATGCCCGAAGGCGTCTCACATACGCTGATTAATATTGGTAATGAAAAAGCAGTAATTACCTGGACAATGGCACCGCCTGAGAGATAAACACAGAAGGAGTATTTGATGGAGTATATTTTAAGTCTTGATTTAGGCACTTCTGCAATAAAAGTTGCCTTGTTTAATGAAGATGGAGACTTGGTAGTATCTTCTAATCAAGAATATTCGCTTCTTACACCTACAGCTCTTTCTGTTGAAGTTGAAATTGAAACATACTGGAATGCCTTTACCTCCGGAGTAAATGATGTTCTTTCAAGGAGTAAGGTCAATACTGATTCAATTCGCGTTATTGGTATCTCTGCTCAGGGAGAGACACTCATTCCGGTAGATTCGTCCGGACAGCCTTTGAGAAACGCAATTGTATGGATGGATAACAGGGCACAGGAAGAAGCTGCCGAACTTGAACTGGCTTTTAAAAACAGTGATCTCTACGGAATTACCGGCCAGGTGAGCATTGTGCCAACATGGCCGGCGTCTAAGATATTATGGATAAAGAAAAATGAGCCTGAAGTTTATAAAAAGGTCGATAAATACCTTCTTATAGAAGATTATTTCATCTATCGCCTGACCGGCAAATTTGTAGCTGAGGGTTCATTATTATGTTCAACAGTGTATTGGGATATTATCAAAAAGAAATACTGGACAGAAATGCTGGACTATTTGGGGGTAAATGAAGAGCAGCTTCCAGCTATTTGTGAATCTGGTGATGTCATAGGCAGGGTGCAAAGTAATATTGCTGCTGAAACCGGACTTTCAACTTTAACAGTAGTATGCACGGGTGTTCTTGATCAGGTGGCTGGGGCCATCGGTGTGGGTAATGTAGAACCAGGAGTTTTCTCTGAATGCACGGGATCCGCATTGGCAATTGTATCAACTGTCGACACGCCTTTTTGTGACCCTCAAAAAAGAATGCCCTGTCATTATCATGGAATGCCTGATACATATATGGTTCATACATTCACGACCGGGGGAATGGTCTTGAAATGGTTTCGGGATAGATTCTGTGAGAATGAAATGGCTGTCGAAGAGGCTTCTGATATAGATGCTTATGAATTAATGAGCATAGCTGCAGCTAAAGTACCACCCGGGTCGGAAGGACTGATTATGCTGCCTCACCTTCAGGGTGCCATGGCCCCGGAGAATGATCCAAAGGCCAAAGGTGTATTCTACGGTCTTACCCTTACTCATACACGTGCGCATTTCACAAGGGCAATAATGGAAAGTATAGCATTTCTTCTCAGAAAAAATATCGAAGTTATTGAAGACATGGGCATTCCTGTTAATGAGATACGCAGCCTGGGCGGTGGAGCGAGGAGTTCTTTCTGGGGACAATTGAAAGCAGATGTTACAGGGAAACCGGTTGTCGTCACTTGTAATGAAGAAGAGGCGTGTCTTGGCGCCGCGATTGTAGCAGGAACAGGAATCGGGATGTTTTCAAATTTAAAAGAGGCCTCCCGGAGAATGGTTAGTGTTAAGAATCGTTACGAACCAAATCTGAGCAATAAAGGAATTTATGATGATGTATATAGGAAATATCTTGAACTTTATACTTCATTGAGACCGATGTTTGCGAAAGAAACAGGAGATTGATAAGTAAATATTACTTGGAGGTAATTTATGGATTTTATGGGGAAGATAGCTGTTATTACAGGAGGGGCCTCAGGACTCGGTAGAGCCTCTGCATTGAAATTTGCTTCAGGAGGAGCAAAGGTTGCTATTTTTGACATAGATGATGAAAAAGGAGAATCTGTTATTAAAGAATGTATGAATAAAGGAACAAAGGGCCTTTTTATACATTGTGACGTAACAAGTGAAACTGAAGTAGTTGAAGCTTATAGTCAGGTCGTTTCTACATTTGGAGCTGTAGATATTCTGCATATAAATACAGGAATTATAGATAAGGTAACATTTGTTTCAGAGCTTTCATTTGATGATTGGAAAAAGGTTATCAATGTTAATTTGAATGGCGCTTTTCTAACGGCAAAGTATGGAATAAGTCAAATGTTAAACCAGGATAAAGGAGTAATTGTTTTTACCGGGTCAAATTGGGCCTATGTTTGTGATCCCGGGTTTACTAGTTATGCTGCATCCAAAGGCGGGGTTGTAGCCTTTGCCAGGGCATTGGCTCTTGATCATGCAAAAGATAATATCCGTATAAATGTAATCTGCCCCGGGAACATGGTAACTCCTTTACTTGAACGACAACTCAGCCTTGAAGATGATCCCGAAGCAGTTCTGGAAAGCATGGGGCAGATTTCAACCCCGGAAGAAGTTGCGAATCTGGTAGCATTTCTTGCTTCAGATGAATCAAGTGCAATGAAAGGCTCTGCCGTCATCATAGATCAGGGTGAAACTTTAGGTTATGGCCACGGACTTCGTGTTGAACGTTGAAGATAGGAGAATATAATGCGTCAAAGTAAATGGCAAGGATGGAATGCCTGGATTCTCCCGGCAACTATATTATGTTTTGTTATATCTCTGACTCCATGGCTGATAATGATTTATAACAGTTTTTTTAGCCTAAGCTATACGAAAATAGGTTCTGGCGGATTTATCGGTTTGGATAATTATAGACAAGTTTTTACTGATACGGCATTTCTGACAAGCATTTGGGTTACAATTAAATTTCTTGCGGTATCTCTTCCCTGCGAATTGCTTTTAGGCCTCACACTTGCTGTACTGGTTGCACGGCATGTTTTTACTCAAAAATTTGTAGTTCCAATACTATTAATTCCTATGATCATTTCTCCGACTGTCGTCGGGCTTATTTGGCGATTGAATCTGAATCCAAACTTTGGCATTGTTGGAATTTTTCTAAAAAATATCGGATTTGCCAAAGACGGTCTTTTGGGCAGTTCTCAGACTGCATTGGGTACAATAATAGCTATCGACATATGGCAATGGACTCCCTTCCTATTCTTATTATTTTTAGCCGGACTTCTTGGCCAGCCGAAAGAACCTTTGGAAGCTGCGCAAGTTGACGGGGCAAGTGTTATTCAAACGTTCAGACGAGTTACACTCCCGTCATTAAGGCCGATTTTTACCGTAGCATTTTTGTTAAGATTTACTGATGCCTATAAAATATTTGATAAGATCTGGATGATGACAACCGGAGGCCCTGGAATGTCTACGGAGGCTTTAAGTATTTACGGATATCGAGTTAATTTTAAGTACTGGCATATTGGTTATGGCTCGGCCGTAGTAATGATTTTATTTTTAGTGAGCTATTTAATTACCTTGGTATTTTTTCACCTGGTTATCCCACCTGAAAAAAAGATTAATTGAAAAAGGAGATTATTATGCTGAATAGTAATAAATTAAAATGGACAGTTACTACAATTGAAATAACAATCATCATCATAGCGTGTCTGATAGCATTGTTGCCATATTTATGGACCTTCCTCTCGGGATTCAAGGTTCGTACAGATATCCTCTCTACAACGCCAAAATTCTTCTTCAAACCGACTCTTGAAAACTTTCCTAAGGTATTTATTGAAAACGGATTCATCCTGTATCTTAAGAATTCCGTACTTACAGCAGTCTTTGCAGTAATTTTATGCTTATTGGTAGGGATACCTGCAGGTTATGCTTTTAGCCGCTATCATATTTACGGGAAAAAACATCTATATTTTTACTTCCTGACGACAAGAATGTGTCCCGGAGTTGCTGAGGCCTTACCGCTTTATATAATGTTCAGCAAGCTGGGACTTCTCGGTAAAACCCCGGGGCTTGTGCTCGCACACTGCACCTTTATTGTCGCATTAGTAATATATGTAATGAGAGCCTTTTTCGATGATATTCCGGTTGATCTGGACAATGCCGCCCTTGTGGACGGTTATTCTGAATGGGGCGCTTTCTGGCATGTGATTTTCCCTATTGTAAAGCCAGCGGTTGTTTCGACTGCATTGATTTCATTCATCTTCTCATGGAATGAGTTGCTTTTTTCCTTAATTCTTGGCGGGCATGCAGCTCGCACTTTGCCAGCAAGTTTCAGCGGGTTGATTACGCCCCATGGAACGTTCTGGGGGCAATTATGCGCAGCCTCAGGAGTTGTAACTCTACCAATTATTATTTTAGCCATAATACTTCAAAAACATCTGATCAGAGGTCTTTCAATGGGCGCAGTAAAGGGGTAAGCAAGTGGAAAATAGCACGATGGATTTTAAAAAAAGAAAGCATGATTCAATAGGTAAAGCATTATATAAATTTATCTGGGGGCAGGAAGTTGAATTGGGCGATTGTGTTTTCTATACAATTCTTTCCGAGATCCTTTTAGCGTTATTATGGTTGTTCACTTTTGAAAGAATAGGAATTAGTGTGGAGTTTTCACTTATCGTCTGGGTTGTAATTGTATTTCTTATCTGGAGAGAATATATAAAGACCCGTCCAGGAAAAAAGAGGGAGCAAGATGGCCGAAGTAATACTTAAGAGCATTCGCAAAGTGTATAAGAATAATGTTCTGGCAGTTGATGATATTGATTTATCAATAAATGATGGTGAATTTGTATGTCTTTTAGGTCCATCCGGTTGTGGAAAATCAACAACTTTAAGGATGATAGCAGGACTGGAAAATATTACTGGTGGAGATTTAATTATTGGAGATCGTGTTGTAAACACTCTGACGCCGAAAGAAAGGGATATTGCCATGGCATTTGAAAACTATGCGTTGTATCCACATCTGAGCGTTGGTGAGAATATAGCATTCCCGTTAAGAATAAGAAAAGTAAAAGACGAAATCGTGAGAGAGAAAGTCATTGAAGCAGCCGAACTTATGGGAATTCGCTCTATTTTGAATGAGAGTGTAAAAGATCTAAGCGGAGGAGCGCAACAGAGAACCGGTGTTGCCAGGGCCTTGGTAAGGAATCCGCAAGTACTTCTTTTAGATGAACCAATTTCACATCTTGAAGAGGAACTGAAAGCAAGAATGAGAGAGGATTTGAAAAAATTGCAGCGAAAAATTGGCGTAACAACCATCTATGTAACCCATGACCAGATTGAAGCCATGGTTATGGCTGATAGGATTGCTATCATGAATTTCGGAGTGTTGCAACAGTTTGAAAGTGCAAGTGATGTATTTGAACATCCTTCAAATATTTTTGTCGGAGGGTTCATTGGTGAACCGCCGATGAACTTCCTGCCATGTGAAATGCATAAAAATAATTTATTTTTTGAAAACAATAATTTATATATTCCGGACGAAATTATGAGTTCCATAAAAGAGAAAGGACTTGAGAAAGTTGTTGTGGGAATTAGAGACACTCATGTAGCTTTTGTTCCGGAAAATACGATTAACTCAATAAAAGGAGAGGTGGTATTTATTGAACCTCGAAATGAAGAACAAATAATAACAGTCAAATTGGGAAGTCAGAATCTTCTTGTGTCAACGGGAATGATCGAACATCTTGAGATGAACCAGTCTATCTGGTTCCAGTTAGATCATCATAAACTGAATTTTTTCAATCCTGAAACTGAGAAAAATCTGAGCTTGGGGAGTAAATAATGGCAGAAGTAAGAATCTCCAATTTAACAAAAACTTTTGGTGGTATCACAGCGGTGGATAATGTGAGTTTTGAGACAAGAGAAGGGGAGTTTTTCTTCTTACTCGGTCCATCTGGTGCAGGAAAATCTACGATATTCAATTTAATCGCCGGAATTACTCCTATAACCGAAGGGGATATTTTCATAGGAAATAAAAAAGTAAATAATTTAAAACCGGGCGAGCGAAATGTTGCTGTCGCATTTGAGTCTTATGCCTTGTATCCGAACCGTACCGTATATCAAAATATTCGGTTCCCACTTGATGCTCCTGTAAGGAAGAAGGATTTATCTGATAGCGAAAAAGACAAAATGGTAAGAGACATGGCTAAATTGCTTCAAATTGATCCGCTTCTGGATAGATATCCTAAGGAACTATCCGGAGGCCAGAGGCAGAGAGTTTCGCTTGGGCGAACTCTGATTCGTCGACCCAATGTTTATTTGCTTGATGAACCCATTGCCCATCTTGATGCGAAATTGAGGCACCAGATGCGGCGAGAACTGAAGCGACTTCAGCAAGAACAGGGAGTTCCTGCAATATTTGCTACACCTGATCAATCAGAAGCAGTTGCGATGGCTGATCGAATAGCAGTATTGGATAAAGGGAGAATACAGCAGATCGGAACACCTAAAGAACTGTACTTTAATCCTATAAACACCTTTGTCGCCTCTTCGATAGGCGAACCAAAAATTACCTTTATAGAAGCAGAGATTGAGAGAAAGGGCAATTCACTTTATCTGCAGAAAGGAAATGTTAATTTTAAAATTCCGCCCAAAATATGCAAGGTAATAGAAGAAAATAAAATAAGTAATAAAGTAATTTTTGGAATCAGGTACTCAGACCTGGAAATCTCCTTTGAGAAGAAACAGGAAGAAGGTTACCTTGAGTGTATAGTTGATTTTTATCAAATTAACGGAGAAAAGGTTGTTATTACAGCTGTTCATGACGAGTTGAAGCTTGTTGTGGTACATGAACTAGATCGTGACAAAATGATTGAAACTGGAAATCAGATCTGGCTCAAATGGGAGAGTCAAAATCCTTATCTTTTTGATTGTGAATCAGGGGAAAATTTAATCCCTTAAAAGTTTAGGAGGAGAATTATTATGAAGGAATCGAAAGTTCGATTAGCAGTATGTATCATCATGATGCTGTTCTCTGTTGTTGGAGTATTTGCCGGTGGAAATAAGGAGTCTGCGGCAAGTTCTGCAGAAATAACCTTCAAAGACGGCTGGACTTTGGCTGAAGCTGCTGCTCCCTGGAAGGGCGAGACATTAAGATTCATTGGAGAGGCGTTACCGCCGCTCGAAGCTTTGGCTGATGTTAAAGAAGAATTTGAAGCCATCACCGGTGTTAAAGTAGAGATCGAGCAATATGGTCAGGCCGAGGTTATTGAAAAGACTATGGCTGATTTTGTAGGCGGAACACGAATCTATGATCTTATTATAAGTCCGCATAGACAATTAGGCGCTTATGTTGAGAATGACTGGATATTGCCTTTAGGTGAATTTCTTAATAATAATAAATTAAGAGATCCTGACTTCAACATTGAAGGCGGTGCTCTGCTTGATGAATACTATTGGCATGAAGTGTCATGGTATAACAACAAAGCTTATGGCTTACCATTTCATTTTATTACAATGTACCTATGGTACCGCTATGATATTTTTGAAGAAGCATCAGAAATAGCGGCTTTCAAGCGTGCCTATGGATACGATCTGCCTAATCCACCGGTAACAATGAAAGAATATTACGATGTGGCTGAGTTTTTCACGAGAGAAAAGGGTGAGAAACTTGCCGGTAAAGTTCTTGATAGAAATTTCTATGGAAATACAATTCAGGGGAAAAGACATGTTTCGTCATGGTATGACTTCCTTAACTTTCTGTATCCTTTCGGTGGAAGGGAATTGTATATAGAAAAAGGCTCTGATTACGGAAAAATTGGGATTAATTCCAGGGAAGCAGTTAAAGCAATGGAATATTATAAATCTTTAGTTCCTTTTTGTCCTCCAGGTGTATTAACATTCGGATGGGATGAATCCCAGGCAGCGATGCAGCAGGATATAGCAGTTATGGGTATTGAATGGGATGATGCAGTTGGGGCTGTTGAGAATCCAAAAGAATCATTGGTTGCTGGGAAAATTGCATATTCCGGCCCGCCTATTGAAGTTGAAAAAGCCGTACAGGTTGAGGGCTGGAGCTATTTAATTCCAAAGAAATCAAATAAACCTGAATTAGCCTGGTTGTTTATTCAATGGGCAATGGGAGATTTAACTCAGAAAAAGCAGATGGAAATTGGCGGACAATCTGCGGTACGTTCTGTGTATGATGATGCCGATATTGCTAAATTGCCGTATACGCCAACAGCAGTTTATCTGAAAACAAGAGGTGCTGAGGTTCTTGGGATACGCGAAAAAGGTGATGCAACCGGATGGGGTGTTCCAAGGAGATATATGGAAGCAATAAATCCCGCTACAAACACAACTGAGGTAACATTAGTTCCAAAACCGACTTTTCCTGAACAGGAAGAATTAGTTGAAGCTATAGTCTTAAGCATCAGCAATGCAATTTCCGGAGAGATGACAGCCAAAGAGGCAATGGATCAAACGGCAGATGTTTTCAAGCAAGTTCTTGGTGATAAAGTGGATTGAACAATAAATTGCTTCTTCCATTCTTCATACAGGGTGGAAGAAGTTTTTTTACTGTTCTTATAATTTCAATATTAATTTAGAGAAAACAAATAAAATGATTATGAATAAAATAAAACTCGATAATGTGAAATCGTTCGGATTCCCGATGCCTGTCGTTTTAGTTGGAGCTATAGTAGCTGAAAAACCAACTTTCATGACGGCTGCATGGATTACAAGAGTTGAAAGTACGCCACCATTAATTGCCGTTGCATTGGCTAATCACTATACAAATACGGGTATTCAAGAAAAAAAAGAATTTAGTATAAATATTCCAGGTGATAGTATTGTTTCCAAAGTTGATCATTGTGGTACTACCTCGGGTAGATTAACCGATAAAGCATCAGTGTTTAGGATTTTTAATGGTAATTTGGATTCTGCTCCAATGATTGAAGAATGTTCAGTTTCACTAGAATGTGTTTTATACAAAACCATTCAAATTTTAAAACACACTATTTTTATTGGTGAGGTGAAGGGGATATATTCGGAGGAGAAATACATTACAGAGAATAAATTGGATGATAATAAGATAAGGGCACTTTTGGTAACAATGCCGGAAAACAATTATCATATATTGGGAGAGAAAGTAGGAGATGCATGGAACTTATAGTAGAACCTGCTTCGAATCAAATCAGGAATCCGATATCTCCTGATTGTCCCGGCATAACCCGATAAAAACATTCCCACATGATGGATTATTTAAATGTTTTTATGATTGAATCTGAAGACCCGGCTTTAAAGAATTTGATCGATACATTTACCACCGAATCTCAGCAGATACATTAAACTTCGCACTCAACCATAATTAAAATATATTTAATACTTTTCGAAGAATATGAAAGAGGATAAAATGATTCCATGTCTTTGAACTATTTTGATTTAAAAAACATGCGGAAAAGCCATCCTTCCTGGAGGCTGATGACGGCAGAGAATGGGCCCTTTATAGCTGGTTTTCTTGATTTGGTTTTCAGAGAGAATAATAGTCGCAGTATTTATGAATCCGAGCTGGTAATGAGGCTTGAAGATTATATCTACTCGCTGACTTCCGGCGGGGCCGAGCAGGAATTTCCGCGCAATGCAGCTGATTATCTGGATGAATGGGCTGATAACAACCGGGGATGGCTGCGGAAGTTTTATCCTCAGGGCTCGGATGAACCGTCCTATGATCTTACTCCGGCCACCGAGAAGGCTCTGCAGTGGATGGATGCTATTTTCGAAAAGCAGCAGTTTGTAGGAACCGAGAGCCGGCTATTTGCCGGTTTTGATCTGCTCAGGCAGATTGTTTATGGGGTGGAACAGGATGAAAAGAAGCGGATAGATAACCTGCGTGAGCAGAAACGAGAGCTTAATGAACAGATTAAGGCCATAGAAGCGGGTGATGTTCCGATGTTAAATAAACGTGAGGTCCGTGAGAGGTTTATCCAGTTCAGCCGGACGGCACGTGAGCTGCTGGGTGACTTCAGGATGGTTGAACAGAATTTCAGGGAACTCGATCACAATGTCCGGGAACAGATAGCCTCCTGGACCGGCGATAAAGGAGAGCTTCTTTCAACTATTTTTGGCGAACATGATGATATCGAGCAGACTGAGCAGGGACAGAGTTTTAGGGCGTTTTGGGATTTTATTATGTCGTCCGATAGTCAGGAAGAGTTTACGATGCTTCTTGACAGGGTTTTTGAACTGGATGAGCTGGAAGATTTAACCGACGATATCAGGTTGAAGCGGGTCCACTTTGACTGGATCAATGCCGGAGAGCAGACACAGAAGATGGTTGCGCGGTTATCGAGACAGCTGCGAAGGTTTTTAGATGATAAGAGTTACTATGAGAACAAGCGAATAACTAAACTCCTGGACGGTATTGACCGGAATGCACTGGGCCTTCGGGATGATCCGCCTTCTGATAATAAATTTATGATGATAAGCGGCTTTAAACCTTCGTTTAATCTTCCGATGGAGAGGCCTCTGTTTTCTCCGCCCTTAAAGATAGTATTAGACAGCATGATTCCATCTGTAGGTGAGGTTGAAATTGATTCTTCGGCTCTCTTTAACCAGACTGTTGTTGATAAAGAAAAACTAAAGCGGAACATTGACAATGAGCTGAGAGCGCAGTCACAGATTAGCCTCGGCACGCTGCTCACCCGTTGTCCGCTTGAAGAGGGACTCGCTGAGCTTGTTACTTATTTTACTATTGCCGAAGATGATGCGCATTCTTTTATAAATGAAGAAGAACACGAATCTGTTTCATGGAGCGATGGAGGCGGTATTGTTAGAACTGCTGATATGCCCAAAATAATATTTCAGAAGAGGATGACCGACGATGGCTGAATTCGGAGACCGGCTTCCTGTGCTGCTTGTTACCCTGCTTAAGGGAGTAGTTTACAGGGAAGATGATGTGAAAAAGTGGCAGGAGCTTGTCGATTATCAGGGGCCGGTACAGGATTATCTGTCAGTGATAGGACTTGAATTGATTCTTCATGAAGATGAGGGTTTTGGATTTTTAAAAAACCGGGAACGGAGCGATGAAGATGGCGAACTGCCGCAGCTGATAGTACGCAGACAACTCTCATATCCGGTCAGTCTGCTCCTGGCTCAGCTTCGCCGAAGACTTACCGAGCACGATGCTTCAAGCAGCGAAGAAAGGTTGATTATCGATAAAGAGGAAGTTGTCGGGATGATGGGCACCTTTTTTGTGTCGGGGAGTAACGAGGTGAAGTTTACACACAGGATTGACGCGGCTCTGCAGAAAGCCCTTGAACTCGGTTTTATCCGTTTTCTCGGAGAGCGAAAGGAAAAAATAGAGGTTAAAAGAATTATTAAGGCCTTTGTTGATGCCCAGTGGCTTAATGAGTTTGATCAGAGGTTGAATAATTATCTTGAGTATTCCGGTGCTGAGCATCGCGATGCGGAGGACGTCGATGAGTGATTTGGACGGAATGTTTGAGTTCTCGAGCGACGATAAGCTTGCCGGATTCAGGCTGAAAAGGCTGGAGGTTTATAACTGGGGAACTTTTGACGAGAGAATCTGGGAGCTCCCGCTGGAAGGCCGCAACGGGCTTCTTACCGGAGATATAGGTTCAGGGAAATCTACCCTGGTTGATGCTGTGACAACACTGCTGGTTCCGGCAAACAGGGTTTCCTACAACAAGGCGGCCGGCGCCGAACATAAGGAAAGAAGTCTCAAGTCTTATGTGCTTGGTTATTATAAATCTGAGCGGAGCGACGGCGGGTTTTCTGCAAAGCCTGTTGCTCTGCGTGACAGGAACGCCTATTCGGTTATCCTTGGAGTTTTTAGTAATGAAGGTTTTAGGCAGACTGTAAGTCTTGCTCAGGTTTTCTGGCAGAAGGAAGCCTTAGGGCAGCCGGCACGGTTTTATATTGTTGGCGACCGCGAACTTTCAATCCAGGAGCATTTTTCGGGCTTCGGTTCAGATATTTCAGTACTGCGAAAGAGACTTCGGAACCTGCCGCAGATTGAACCTCCGTTTGAGACATTTCCTCCATATGGCGGTGCATTCAGGCGCCGCTTCGGTCTTCAGAGTAATCAGGCCCTGGAGCTTTTTCATCAGACCGTATCGCTAAAGGCCATAGGCAACCTGACAGGTTTTGTCCGTGAAAATATGCTTGATGCCTTCGATACCGTTCCGAGGATTGAGGAGCTTATCAATCATTTTGATGATCTAAGCAGGGCTCATGAGGCCGTGTTAAAAGCCAGGACGCAGATTGAAAGACTATTGCCCCTTGCAGATAACATGAAAAAGAATGAAAAGCTTGAGGTGGAAAATAGTATGCTGCTGGGGTGCCGGGACGTGCTTAGGCCCTATTTTGCGCTTGAAAAAGCTGGGCTGCTTTCTGTTAGGATTGAACAGCAGCAGATGGTAATTGATAAACTCAAACTGAAAGCGGATGGAATTAGCTCGAACCGTGCTTCAATGAGGGGCGAGCGTGACCGGCTGAAGCAGGCAATTGCTGAAAACGGCGGTGACAGACTTGAAGCAATGAAGAGCGAGGCCGCCGGCATTGAATCGGAGAAAGAACGGCGGCTTAAAAGCTTTGAAGAATATCAGGGTCTCTGCAGTGCTCTCGGTCTTAAAAAGGTCAGGAATGCAGACGATTTTATTGATAACAGAAACACAGCCGCCGCAAGGATAGAGGATATTCAGGCTAAAAGCGATGTGCTTCAGAACAATAGAACCGAACAATCGGTTGCCTTTGAGAAAATCAAGAGAGGTCACGATGACCTCTGTGCCGAGATAGATTCACTAAAGAAGAGGAAGAGCAATATTGAGCTGAAGCAGATAAGAATACGAAGCAGGCTCTGTGATGCCATAGGGCTTGCCGAGAACGAAATTCCGTTTGCCGGGGAATTGATAGCCGTCAAAGAAGAGGATGCCGGCTGGGCAGGCGCGGTTGAACGCGTGCTTCATAATTTTGCCCTATCACTTCTTGTTCCTGCCGACCGTTACGCAGAGGTCTCAGAATGGGTCGACAAGACAAATTTACGCGGAAGGCTCGTGTACTATAAAGTTACGTATAATGATTCATGTTTTGTACGTGACATAATTGTAAACAGCCTGCTTGCCAAGGTTCAGGTGAAAACAGATTCGCCGTTTAGAGATTGGCTTGAACAGCAGCTTAGAGAACGTTTTGATTATATCTGCTGTGATGATATTGAGATGTTCAGAAAGGTGAAAAAGGGGCTGACGCGGTTTGGGCAGGTGAAAGGCTCGGCTTCAAGACATGAGAAAGACGATCGCCATGATATTAACGACAGAAGCCGCTGGGTTCTAGGCTGGAGTAACCTGGCTAAAATAAGCGCACTCAACAAGGCAAGACAAGAGTTAGAAGAATCGATGGCTGAGATAGCAGATCACCTGTCGAAAATACATGATGAAACTGAAGTCCTTGAGACGGAAAAGACCGGGCTTAACAAGATTGGTTTCTTCAGTGATTGGGACAATATAAACTGGCAGCCTGCGGCAAAGCGGATTGAACATCTGATGAAAGAGATATCCAAACTCGAGAAATCATCAGACAGGCTCAAGACGCTATACGACAGCCTGAGCAGGCTTGAGGCTGATATTGATGCTGCGGAAGCGGAGCTTGACGGCCTTAAAGAACAAACAGCAAAGCTTGAGGAGCGCTGCAGTAACCATAGAAAAATGCTCGAAGACGAGATGGCCGCCGCTGCCGGGGCGGAGCTTTCTGAGGCTGAGCTTCGGAAACTCGTAGATCTTGTCGTTGTCGAAGTATTCGGAGAGGTCAGGCTGACCCTTGAAAACTGTGATAAACAGCAGCAACAGGTCCGCGAGAGCCTTCAGTCGAGGATCGATGCGCTGTATAAACGGATTAAAAATCTATCAGAGAAGATAATTTCGGTAATGACCGAATTCCGCAAGGATTATCCCTCTGAGACCAGGGATTTTGATACTTCACTGGCTTCCGGCCCGGAATACATTGCATTGCTGCGGCAGCTTGAGGCCGATGATCTGCCGAAATTCGAGGCAAGGTTTAAGAAGCAGCTAAACGAGAACACCATAAGAGGTATCGCAGGCTTTCAGGCTCAGCTGAATAAGGAACACCGGCAGATTGAGGAGAGAGTATCGCTAATTAACAAGTCAATGTCGGCTATCGAATATAATAAGGGCCGTTATATAAAACTTGAGGCTCTTCAGTCAAGCGATTCCGAGATTAGGGGATTCAGGCAGGAGCTCAAAAGCTGTACCGAAGGCAGCCTCAATGGTATAGCTTCGGAGCAATATACCGAAGATAAATTTATTCAGGTAAAGGCCATTGTCGACAGGTTCAAGGGGCGGGAAGGCACCTCCGAGATGGACCGGAAATGGACTGTCAAGGTAACCGATGTCCGAACCTGGTTTGCTTTTGCAGCATCAGAGCGCTGGCTGGAAGATGACAGCGAGTACGAGCATTATACTGATTCAGGCGGTAAATCGGGCGGACAAAAGGAAAAGCTTGCCTACACCATTCTTGCGGCCAGTCTTGCCTATCAGTTCGGACTGGAATGGGGAGAGGTTAGATCACGCAGCTTCCGGTTTGTCGTGATTGATGAAGCCTTCGGAAGGGGCTCGGACGAATCTACCCGTTACGGGCTTGAATTGTTTAAACAGCTGAACCTTCAGTTTCTTCTCATTACGCCCTTGCAGAAGATTAATATTATCGAGCCCTACGTTTCAACCGTCGGCTTTGTTCACAACGAAGAAGGGATGAAGTCGCTGCTGCGCTCCATTACCATCGAGCAATACCGCTCCGAAAAAGTGGAAAATGAGAATGCGCCAATATGACTCTAACAAGTTTAAAGCAGGTGAGGGTCGATTTAACTGCTAAATGGGAGAAGGGGGGTTTTCTTAGGGCATTAGTGACGGGGGACGTGCTGTTCCCCTTCGAGTTTTCTCTGAAAAGTCCTGCGCCTCTACAGTTGTCCGAGCGCTTTAATGAGGTTCGCATCTGGGTTCAGGAAATAAAGGCCGGATGTGAAAAAGCCGGAATCAGGCTTGAATGGAGAAATATCAACCACCGGCAGCTTGGCCGCAACTCAATTCCTAATAGAGTTGTTTTTGATGATCTGCCTCAACTTGCTGATTTTACAGGAAAAAAAGCCGAATTAAGGCGCTTCGAAACCTCGTTAAGACACATTTCCGCTTCTTATCCTCAGCTTTCAGTCTGGGCCGGTGCTCATCCCTTCGACTTAATCGGATGCTCCGGACAGCTTGACAGGCTCTTGTCGATTGTCTTGTGGATAAAGAATAATCCGAGGCCTGGAATTTATCTCAGACAGCTTTCTCTCCCCGGAGTTGATACAAAATTCATCGAAAAAAACAGAAAACTTCTGTCGCAGTGGCTGGATATTATCCTGGAACCTCAGTTTATTGATGAGCGTTATCAGGGCGTAGCAAAATTCGAGCCTCGGTATGGATTTCTGCAGCGTCCGGGCTTAGTCAGGTTCAGGATTCTTGCTCCTGGCCGGACGATTAATGGTTTTTCCGACATGACGGTTCCAGCCACTGAGTTTGCCAGGTGGAAGCCTGATTTAAAGTGTGTTTTCATTGTCGAGAATGATATTACCGCACTATCATTTCCTGATGCCGATGATTCTCTGCTGATTTTCGGCAGAGGGTATAACTTTAACGAACTCGCTGCCGCACATTGGCTCAATGAAAAAGAGCTCTGGTATTGGGGTGATATTGATACCCACGGGTTTGCAATACTAAGTCAATTCCGGGGAATCTTCCCACGGGTCCGTTCTTTTCTGATGGACAGAGAAACCTTGATGAACCACAGGGCTCACTGGGGAGCAGAACCGAAACAAGTAGCGGCAGAGGCGCTTCCAAACCTGACAAAGGAAGAAGCCGCCCTTTATGCCGATTTGAAGAATGATGTAATTCTATCCGGATTGCGCTTGGAGCAGGAATTTATCAATTTTTCTTTTCTGAAGAAGTTTCTTGAATAACTTTTCACTTGGACTGGCCATTCAAGCCATAAAATGAACCGAGGCTAAAGCAGCTGATAAGTAATTATAATTACCCCGGTGACATTTTACTCATATGGAGTTATGCTTGACACATGAGCAGCCCGTTTCTGTCAGCTGAAGAGAAAATAAAAGGAATAAAACATCATTACCGGTTTCAGTTTTTTAACGGGCTGGGATTCAACTTTCTGGGCGACACTCCGGTAATTCTTCTTGCCGTCTACTTTGGAGCAACAAATACGCAGCTCGGTTATCTCTCATCAGTAATATATTTTGCAGGCGTCTTTTTATCAATGGTTCCGAGGATTTTTGCCGGTAAGAATATAGTAAGCCTTCAGTATCTGTCCTGGCTGATCCGGGGAATTATCTGCCTTGCGTATATAGCCCTGTTTTTTATTCAGGGAAGATATGCAGTCTGGCTGATTCTTGTTGTATATACAATGTTCTGCACGGCAAGGATAGTGGGGGCTGCAATTTATCAGCCTCTTATACGAATGATTTCGAGCAGCCGCACCAGAGGAACAATTCTCTCAGCCTCTTCCCTCCGATTTCAGCTCTCAAATACATTGTCGAGAGGCATCAGCTTTTTAGTAACTTCTCTGAAACAGCTGACCGGAATTACAGGACTGCTCTTTCTTGAAATAGCCGGGGTGGTATTAAATACCGTCGCAGCCTTTGAAATAAGGAAAATACCCTGCCGTGAAAAAATTAAATATACAAAAGGCCGGAATGTTTTTATTGTGCTCCGTGATTCCCTGAGAGAAAGGGAGATCCGACTTAGAATTTTTCTTGCATGGCTGAATACGGCTCAATTAGTACTTTTCAGTTTCATTATTCCGCTATTGAGCCGGGATGCCGGATTCTCAACGAGCATGATATTTCTTCTGACCCTGGCCGCTGGAATTTCTACAATTGCCTCGGCGTTTTTCGCCCGAAGTTTCGGGGACCGACTGGGCAGCCGTCCGCTTTTAATATGGGTTATATCGCTGCTTGCAGTAAATTCCATTATCTGGGTGCTGGTATCATCAGGGACAGCTGTCTTTATATACTTCATATTCATGTTCATTACCACTTTTTTCCTCAGGGCTAATGATCTTCTTGTTAACAGGCTGATAGTGGAGAGTCTTCCCGAGGGGGACACTGTAGGTTTTTCAAGCATGATCAATTTCTCTATCGCCTTTGTAGCGCTTCTCTTCGGATACGCCGGGGGACGCCTTGCTGATCTTTCATCAGCAAGGCCTTTTTTCTTTGTCAGCAACGGATACTCGTATACATTTTTACTGGCTTTTATCTTATGCTTTATTTCACTGATTCTGACCCTGAAGATTCGTGAAAAAGGCAGCCTGTCGCCCGGAGAGGCTGCAGCCATCATATTTTCTCCGACAAACCTTACCACTTATCAGAAAATAGGCAGGCTGTACACTACTGAAAACCGGATGGATCGTCAGACAATTCTCTTGAATATCGGAAAAAACAATTCAAGGATGGCAACAGAGGAAATAAGATCAATACTTTTTAATCCACTGTTGACCGATAAGGGCCAGCTGATTACATCGCTTTTTTCGAATCCCAGACCGGCTCTTCTGCCTGATCTTCTCAGAGAGGCTTCCGATGCCGGTTCATACCACAGGCTGAAGGCGATATTTGCGCTTGGGGCATATCCTGGTGATAAAACTGAGAAGCTGCTCATCTCCATCCTCGATGGAGATGACCCCGCCGCCGCATCAAACGCGGCTAAATCACTGGGAAGAATAGGATGTGTTTATCCTCTCCAAAAGGTTGCACAGCAGGCCTCCCGGGCGGCCGGGATCTGGAACCGGATGAATTATATAATTGCGCTGAAACACATGGATAAGGCAGGCTCATATTTGTCCGGACTTTTTAGTGTGGAGAAAGCCGGAGAAGGCAGCGCTGTCAGCCAGACTGTCTACAGCCTCCATGCCAGTCTGCTTGAAATGGATCCTCCGCTGGCCGATATTTTTCAGATCAGAAATATGAAGAGGGGGTCCGGCCTCAGCGATTTTCTTGATGAGGCCCGCGGAGAAGAGCTTTTTTACGAGTCACATCATGATTTTCAAGTTTGGTTCAGGGACGATGAACTGGCCAGGATATGGGAAAGGTGCAAGGAAATTATCAGCGGCCGCGAAGTGCCCTCATATTTTCAGGAAATGAAGAACAGCCTTCTGTCTTACCCGGCAGAGCGCAGCGGCTATGATGATGCCCTGGCCGCGGTATATTTTACTTTTCAGCTGCTGAAGGTCTCCGGTTAATGCCGGGCAGGCTTCCTGGATAGCGTTTCGCATTGTATGGCTATTAAAGCGGTAATAAGCCGAATTCATGATATAATTTAAGCATGAACAGAGATATTTACAGATGGTTTTCTCCGCAGCGGGGGTTCCGTCAGGTCCGTCCTTTTCTTATTGTTTTCGGTATATTTATCCTCGCCGGTTTTCTTCCGATTATCTTCGGGCTTACTGCTCAGGGGATAGCTGTTATCGGTTTGGGAGTTCTGTTTTATGCGTTTATTATTCCTTCCGCGGCCGCCTGGGGGAGGAAATATGGTTTAGGCGATGAGAAAGTACTTCTTAAAACTGCATTTTCCGAAAAGGTTCTCAGATTCAAAGATATAGCATCCGCGGCGCTGTTGTCGAAGGATGAAAGCCGCAGGTTTATGGAAGAACTCTACAAATCAACCGTTGATTCGGAACGGCAGATGGATATCAGCTCATGGTATAAATCAACCCGCCGGGCAGGCGATGTTGTCCGTTATCTGTCAATTCCGGTAACCGGCACCGAAATTCGCCGCGGGTATGCAACAAACATTACGGACTATTCGGTTAGGCCGCGGGCGGAGCTGATTTTGCTTCGTACCGACGCGGGCGGTTTTATACTCATTTCTCCGCAGAATATCCGGGATTTTTTCAACGAACTGCTGCAGAAGGGTGTTTCAAACATTCCTGCCGCTGTTGGCGAAGGTCTTGCCGTGCAGGCCGAAATCCGTATTTCAGGTGTGATGAAAAAGCATGTCCGAAGAATTTCGATAATCACCTTGATTACTACCGTATTGCTGGTTGGTTACTTTGTAATCTACCCCCAATTGATGAAATCACAGCCGGATACGTCTTTGAAACAGACGGCTGAAAATTCGGAGACAGCAGAGCCCTCGTCTGCTGCGCCTGCCGGACTGCTTGCCGACTGGGAGGATGACAACAGTTTTGTGTTCGGAGTACTATCTTCAACTCTGCCCGAGATGGAGAGGGAGGGGGGCGTAACTGCTCATCTGTTTAAAGCTTATGCCGGAGTTCAGCTTATAATGCTGCTTGAGTCCGGCGGAGAAATACCGGCCGGCTCATCAGCACGGGCGGATTTATTTGAATATATTGGAGATTTTCTGCTGCTGCACAGTCAGATGTTCTATGCCGGTGAAGAAACCACAGCCGACGGTGACTATGTATTTTTTCAGGTAGAGCAGACAGCAATGCGCGAGTCTGTCGCGTCGCTAATTAGAAACTTCTAGTTTATTTAAAAGGCTTTAGCCGGGTAATATTCTTGTTGAGGTGTCCTTTTTCTCCTGTTATATCAGCTGAAATATCGCCTGGTTCATATAATCTAATCGACGGCAATCACAGAATGGAAAAAGCCTGCCAGGAAGAGAGCGTGTCAGGATTATTGACTTGAACCTGGACCGACTGATGCTGTTTGATTAATAAAAAAAGCGGCTTCGAATTAGGCGAAGCCGCTGTATAGGCAATTGATATTAGCGGTTAATACAAATCCGCTTCTATGAAGTTTGTCATTGATTGGGGTTTTGTTGAGGTGGCGGCATAATCTCAACTGTCGGACTGCTGAGTGCTGCCTTGCCGGCCGTAATTCCTGTTGCGGCATATGGGGTGACTTCAACTTTTAGAAAAACACCAGGAGTCTCTGGGGTACAGGTTTTGGCCGTCTCCCCGGCTATGGCTTCGTAGGTCCCATCTATGGTAGTGCAGCTATACCACTGGTAGGTTACCGCCGCCGTATTCTCGGTGTCATTGTCCACATCGCTGTAGAAATAGTTGGCTGTTAGTTCCTCATTAACTATACCGTATTCGCCGGTGATGTCGTGGAGGGTAAGTACGGGAAGACTGCCGGTAGCCGTACCAAGCGTCCAGACGCTTGCCGGCGGAACAATTGGCATATACTCAGAATTGTCATATTCATATTCATAATAATATTCCGGTGGTGTGTCATAATCAGCATCCAGTGAATCATCAAGGCACCAAAAATAATAATCTGAAGCATTGTAGATATAACAGTAATAATTAGGACTCCCGGTTTTATCATACTGTGGTCTTAGAGTATCTCCGCACTGCAAAAATCCATTCCGCGCGTAAAATCCATTGGATTCCACATTTTTCGCTCCTGTGACCGCTATTCCGAATTTGACAGTAGGCGGATAATTTCCCTCTCCGGTAAGGTTGAGGACGAAGGGGTCGGTGAAACCTGTAAGGGTTATGCTCACAGTCGCGGGCAGCACGCCCGATGCCTTGGGGCTGAATGTTACCGATGCTTCGACTATTCCTGCTGGGGCTGCGGTGTAAGGAAGCTCAGGGATAGATATCGAATAGTTAGTAGAATTCGATAGTTCAACTGCAGTAATCGTAATATCGGTATCGCCGGTATTTGCAAGGGTCAGAGTGAACGTTTTACTGCCGATCTCGGCTTCAATCAGGCTGAAATTGTAGGTTTCATTATTAATATACTCAACCTCGTCAATGGTGATGCCAAAAAGCAGAGAAAGGTTCGGCGGTATTGTCTCACCATTTTCGCAGGAGAGAACAAGAGTGGTAAATAGAAACCCAAGACTCATAAGAATAAGTGAACATTTTTTCAAAATAATCCTCCGTTAGGACATGTTGTTTTATTTAAAATAATATATTATGAAACGGAGCTTGTCACGTTATACTATAAAAAAGTCATCTTTTCCTTCAATCCAAAAAAAACCAATGAGGGCCTGTACCCCTTGTGTCCGGCGCCGGGTTGAATAACTGTTTGATATTTCAGCTTTTCATTTATAAATATGGCCCCCTGTACACAGTCTTTAATATTCATTAATCCCGGCTTCCTCGAGCAATCATTTAGGCATTTTTTAGGATATGCTTCTGCAAATATGGTGCTATTATTGAAAGTGTAGGAATGATATATCTTCAAATCAGGCTTTATTAACTATTTCAGGTTCCTAAAGTAAAACCGGGGTTGTCTGCTAAGATAATTATACTTTTTTAATGTTTTTTTAAAAGAAGCTCAGGATAATATCATGAGTCAAGACGGCTGCCTTTGAAGCCCGCTTATTATGCCTATAAGGCTTCCTTTATACGCCGACGTTCTTTCTCGTCCACATAATCTCTAAGGCTGTGAATTATCTCAAGTACCATCTTTGCCGAATTATCGGCAGCGGTTTTTATGAAGGCGTCGAAGGAAACAGTAGCTTCATTGTCAGCATTATCAGATATTGATCGAATGATTACAAAGGGTTTGCTGAACTGATGGCAGGTCTGTGCAATGGCTGCCGCTTCCATCTCCACGGCCGCTGCAGTTGGAAAGTGCTTCCTTATGAACGTTATTTTCTCAGGATCATTCATGAATGAGTCTCCCGTTGCAATTCCTGCCTGCCGAACATGTATTCCATCCAGCTTTTTCCCTGCTGCCTCAGCCATGGCCACCAGATCGTCGCCCGGAAGGAAGGCGTGAGGCATCTGCGGAACCTGGCCGAACTGGTATCCGAAGGCTGTAACATCCACATCGTGATGAACGACATCGGAGGAGATAACCACGTCTCCTATTTTCAGATCTTTAAAGACTGCTCCGGCCGAGCCTGTATTGATTATGCATATTGGATTGTAATGGGAAATCATCAAGGTTGTTCCGATTGCAGCATTGACCTTGCCTATACCGCTTTGTAACAGGATGATTCGGGAATTATGGAGTTCACCGATGAAAAAGGTGTTTCCGCCCCGGCTGTAAGTTTCAAACTTACCCAGCTTGAGTTTTAGTAGTTCCATCTCTTCCGGCATTGCGCCGATTACTCCGATAGTGTCCATCTGAACTCCTTCCAAGGATAATTATAGTCGAAAGAGACAGAGCTGAGCAATAAAAGTGCGGAATAAAGTGCGGGCTAAAGATAATTAAGAAGCCAGAACTATCAATTTCCTGGTAAAGGATGTTGTCATCCGTATTCTTTAAATTTTAAACATTGATGTCTGCTTCGATAAAACAGTGATGCTCTGCCTGTGCCTGTTAGCGATTTTTGTGGTCAGATCGGCAGCTGAGCTTATCTCACCCGCGCCATTTTCTATTTCATTCATGCTTGTAGATATATCAGAATTAATATTATTAATTTCACTCATCAGCCCTTTGAGTACTACTCCGTTATCCATCATCTCTGAGGCTCTCTGCTGTACATCTACTGTTATGTTCTTCAACGAGTCAAGAGCTTCGAGAATCTGACTGCTTCCGGCATTCTGTTCTTCCATGGCACCGGAGATCTGAGCGGAGGAGGGGATAAGGGCATCGACTAGATTGATAACCTTAACAAAGGCTTTTTCTGCCTCACTTGTTGAACTTACAATGTTTTCAATTGAATTTATCACAGTCTTAAGTGATGCTCCTATTGATTTTGACTGATGAGAGCTTTCCTCGGCGAGTTTCCGAATTTCATCCGATACTACGCTGAATCCTTTCCCTGCGTTTCCGGCATGAGCGGCTTCAATTGCGGCATTCATGGCAAGAAGATTTGTTTGAGATGCAATTCCTGCAATAACCGAATTAGCCTGCTGTAGGCTCTCTGACTGGCCTGCTATGCTTCCGGTTTGACTACTTACTGTCTCAATCAGACTCATACCTTTGTCAGATGCAGTTTTAAGTTCTCTGAAGAGGTCATCCGACCGGCCGACAACGGCTGTAACTGATTTGATATTACTCAGCATTTCCTCTATTGCGGCCGAGGATTCTTCAAGACTGGCAGCCTGATCATCGATACTGACGTTCAGCCCGTTAATACTTTTCCCGTTTGCACCAAGGGCAGTGAAAAAGTGCTTCAACCTGTCCGTTTGAATTTCGAGCTGCTCTTTAATTTTTAATATAGTTGTATTAATCTGGATCAGTGAGACTGCGGTCTGCCCCATCCCGGCAGATAGTTCGAGGCCGCCCGCATTAAGGTCCTTCTCGGCATTAATAATCCGCTGGATGATATCAGACATCGTCTCAACAAAACCATTGTAGTTGTCAGCCATAGTCCCAATTTCATCATTGGAAATCCGCTCAAGCCTCCTGGTGAGGTCCCCCTGTCCGGCTGCAATATCGGCCAGTGCTTCTGATGTAATCGAGATAGGCCGTACTATTTTTTTAGCTGACATAACTGCTATCAAGGCTGCAAGTGCCGCGGCAATGAGGATGGACATTATCAGCACGATACTGGTCTTTAACTTCAGCGATTCTATAAAACTTGCGGCTATATCGACTCCGATTGCAGCAAATACATTCCCCTGTTCATCTATGAGAGGCAGGCAGGAGGAACGGAATGTTCCCCATTCATCTGAGAAGTATTCCTGGTCGATCACAAGTTCACCGCTGTCCCAGGCGACGAGAAGATTATCCCAATCCTCAACCGCCCCGAGAAAACTGTCATCCTCAGGAGGATCATCAACTGAGCCGCTGTCAAATCCAAAGATAAAGTCACCTGACTCGTCTTTCAGGACACAATAGATGTATTCAGAACCTATTCTCGCATTAAGCCTGCTTAGTTTATTGATTCCATCCTGATAATATTCCGATTCTTGAGCCCCCGGCTGTAAAAGTTCATGTATTTTTGAATAATCCAGGGCAACCTCGGCCGCATAGGCGGCGATCTCCAATTTTTCTGCGACGGAATCGTCTATATATTTTATGTAGTCTCTGTAAACAAGAAGTCCGGAGAGCACCGCTCCGGAAACAGTCATAATAATAAACAGAATTATTAGTTTGAATTTGAAAGACTTCATCAGAGCCCCTCCCTTTGTGAATAATTAAAACTTTAAAGCGAGTACCTGTTCGCGGGGTGATATAGGGCTGATATATATCTGACTTTTTTCTGAAGAGGTGTTCTCTTTCTTTTTCATACGAAAAGCTTTAATATTATTTAAGCTGCGGGCTGTTTTGCAGCGACTTTGTAGATGGTGTTTTAATAGAGTTTTTGCTTCTTTATAACTTTAATATTGACAGTTTACCTTTTTATGCTGAGAATGGATTCATGAAAAGGCTCGCTGGCGGTAATGATGGCTCTGTTATAAGAGGGTTCATTGTAGAGACCGGCGGAAAAGGTGTTATCCGCCGTCTTTAATGACGATGATAACTGGAAAGAGTTTTTATGTCGGCTTCCTGATTCAGGGGTTGTGGATACTGAGATCGGTATTCTTAAGTTCATAAATAAAATCAACAAATGGGGAACAAACATGAGTGATATGAGATCCTATGATCCAAAATTAACTTTCGAGGAATTAGGTAAGACAATTTCCAAGCTGGGTATAAAGAAGGCTAATACGAAGCCGTGGCAGCTGCTGCTGCTGGGCATTCTTGCAGGTTTGTATGTTAGCATTGGCGGGCATCTGTTTCTCGTGGCCCTTAACGAGGGCGCGGGTAAGATTGTCGGTGGGGCGGTTTTCTCCGTTGGGCTGATCCTGGTAGTCATTGCGGGCGCCGAACTTTTTACCGGCAATGTGCTGATGCTTGTAGGGGCTGTGAGCAGACGCTATAGCGTTCGAAAGCTTATAACCAACTGGATCTTCGTTTACCTGGGTAATTTTATTGGAGCTATGGCCTATACGTATCTTGTCTACCGTGCCGGCTATTTCGGTGAATCGACCGGCGCCTTCGGTGGTGTTGCCGAGATAGAGGGGATGGGAGCTCTTGTGGTAGCTGTGGCGGGAAAGAAACTCTCGCTTTCATTCGGCTCTGCTGTTATTCGGGGAATCTTCTGTAATATGCTCGTTGTAATTGCCGTTATCATGGCTGCTATGGCCAAGGACATAACTGCCAAGATTATCTGCTGTATAGTTCCTGTTATGGCCTTTGTTGCCATTGGATTTGAGCACTGTATTGCAAATATGTTTTTAATTCCTATAGGCTTATTTGTTGAGGGTGCCTCATTCGCGGGGCATATGGCTATCTGGGGCAATATTCTGCCTGTAACAATTGGCAACATCGTAGGCGGTTTTTTGATTATCTTCATTCATCCTAACCGTATTAGACAGATAGGCAGCCTTCTTAAGACGAAAAAATCACGATAACAGCATTTCTTCCGCGTTAGGAATGGGAGGGGCGCGCAGGCGGCGGAAACAAAGGCTATGTCTTTGTTTCCGCGATACCCCCGGACAGTCCGGTTTGCATTCATCATATGCTTAGTATATTTTCGCCAGAGAGCGGCATGGATATAGGCGATCAGCTTGGGGATATATAGAAGAGAAGGGTGGATTTGCTTTTTATGAGCTTGAAATTCACGACAGACATGATGATGGTAAGCCTGTTGACAGGCAGGAAATCAATGGTTTTATGCTGGATAATTTGTATTCAGAGCCTGTAATCTGGATTGGGAAATGCTGATTGCAAGAGGCATAATAATTCGGTGAAAAAAACGAATTATTATTTCAGATTCCGTTGACAGAGCGGGGCTATTTCATTATATTCCTTATCACAGTCGATGAGACAAACTGCTTAACAGCAACTCGAA